>CAZHHD010000001.1:0-483477 GCA_964531795.1 uncultured Polyangiaceae bacterium
AGTTGCGCACGACGGTCGCCTCGGCGCTCGTCGGGTGCATCATCTTGAGCTTCTTGAGCTCCTTTTTGACCTTCTCGACGGCCTCCTTGCTCATCTTCTTGTTCTTGAGGAGGTCCTCGACTTCTTGGATCTCGTTCTTGAACTCGTCGCGCTCGCCGCCACCCAGCTCCTTCTGGATCGCCTGCATTTGCTCGTTGAGGTAGTACTCCTTCTGCGTCTTCTCCATCTGCTTCTTGACGCGTGAGCGGATCTTCTTCTCCACCTGGAGAATCTCGATCTCGGCCTGCATCAATTCGTGGAGACGCTCGAGCCGCTTCTGCGCGTCCTCCATCTCGAGGAGCGATTGGCGATCGGAGAGCTTCACCGTGGGAAGGTTGGCGACGATCGTGTCCGACAGCTTCGCCGCGTCGTCGATCGTCTGCACTTGCATGAGCGCTTCGGGCTGAACCTTCTTGTTCAGCTTCACGTACATCTCGAAGGCCGCTTGCACCGAGCGCATCAGCGCTTCGATCTCGACGCCGCGCACGTTCTGCTCGGTGACGTCCTCGACCTCGACCAAGAAGTGCTCGTCGGTTTGGACGTACTTCTTCACCTTGGCGCGGCGCTTCCCTTCGACGAGCACCTTCACGGTGCCGTCGGGGAGCCGGAGGAGCTGCATCACCGTGCCGACCGTGCCGGTGGTGAAGATGTCCTCGGGCGTCGGCTCGTTGGTCTTCGCGTTCTTCTGAGCGGCGAGGAAGATCTCCTTGTCGCGCGTCATCGCCGCGTCGAGCGCGTTGATGCTTCGCTCCCGCCCCACGAAGAGCTGGCTCACCATGTGGGGGAAGACGATGATGTCGCGCAAGGGAAGCAGCGGAACGACCCGCTTCTTCGGGCCCGTGGCGTGCTTCGGCTCGGCGTCGTTTTTGAAGAACATCGGACCGGGGGAGGTTACCCCTACTTTGCGCGCGCTGCCACCAACGGGGGGAACGCGCCCCGGTGCGGTGAATCGCGGGCGATCAGGAGAGACGCGGCAGGCCCGCGGGGGCCGAAGCGCCGGGTGCGAGCAAGAGAACGTGCGGCCAATTGGCCGTGTCGATCGCTTCGGGGAGCGGGCGCAGCCAGCTCATCGCTCCGCCGTCGCGCCCGTAAGCCGCGCGCCGCGCGACCTCGGGCGTGTGGTCGATGAGCCACCCGCGGTAGCCAGCTGCGCGCAGCCGCGTGAGCACACCCGCGGCGCTCTTTCCGTGCTGGGCGAGCTCGGCGGGGTGAAGCTCGAGGAGGATCCGCTGGTAGCGCCCGTCGCGGATGCCCCGCTGCATGCCGTCGAGGGCGAAGTCCTCGGCGCCTTCGATGTCCATCTTCAAGAGATCGACGCGCCCCACGGCCCGCTCGTCGAGCATGTCGTCGACGGCGCGCGCACGCACTTGGAAGCTGTTCTTCCCGTCGAGCATGTGGTTGGCGGCGGCGATCTTGGAGATGCCCCAGTTGTCGCCCTCCTCTTCGTAGCCGTCGAGGGTGATGGTCCCTTCGCTCCCTGCCGCCGCGAGGTGCACGACCTCGAGCTGCGGGAGGCCGTTGAGCGCCGCGTTGCGGGACAGCGTGCGGAAGATGCGCGGATCCGCCTCGATCGAGAGCACCCGCCCCTCTGCCCCGACGAGATCGGCCGCGAGCAGGCTGAAGTAGCCCCAGTGAGCGCCGACATCGACGAAGGTGTCGCCCGGGCCAAGCAGCGTGCGCACGAGCTCGGTCTCTTGCGCCTCGTAGGAGCCGCAGTAAAAGACCTCGCTCGCGAGGCTGTTCCGCGGGCGACACTCGAAGAGGATGCGCCCCTCGGTCCCCGGCATGCGCTCGATGAAGGTGGACGGACCGCGCCCCGCGAGCCAGTGCATCACGCGGAAGCGCCCCATGGGCAGACGCCTGCACACCTCCGCCGAGACCTTCATCCACATGGGCGCCCCGAGCACGGGGCGATCCTGGGCACTGCCGTTCTTCATCGTCCGGCGGGCATACCAGACCGACCGGTCTTCGCAAGTCGCTGACTCGTTCACGCGGGTCCTTCCCCCGGCCGCCGAAGGGCGCGCCGATCGTCGCACAGCCCTTGGATGCCGACGCGCGGCCGCAGATTCACGGCCCTCGCGGCGCGCGCCAGAGCTCTTGAGGGACGGCGCGGGTGATCCAGTAGACGTAGTCCGCGTCGACCGCGAGCGCGCTCACCCCCGGCTGGCCCGAGGCGACGAGGACGGCGCTCGCCCCGCTCGAGCTCGTGTCGATGCGCTCGATAGCCCCCGCCCCGTCGTTGGCGAAGAAGAGGTACGGCGGGTCGAAGGCGAGCCCCGCGAGCGTACCGAGCTGGTGGTTTCCGATGTCGCTGCCGACGCGGAGGAGATCGAACGCCCCCGCGTCCGCGGCGCCGCCGTAGAACACCACGTCGGCTTCGGACGAAGCGACGGCCACGGCGCTGCCGCTCACGGGGACGAGCGTCTGCTTCGCGCCACCGTCGAAGGGGATCGCCACGATGGCGTCGTCGTCGATCGCTGCCACCGCCGTCCCGCCGACCGAGAACGCGCGCACGAGCGGGCGCGAAGCGCCGAGATCGGCCAACGAAACGCCGCCGGCATCGCCGCGGATCGCGAGGAGCTTGCTCCCGCCGCCCGCCTGGCGATCGCGGAAGTACACGGAGCCCCCCATCGCCTCCACGCCGGGGAGCGGATCGGCCGATGCTACGCGCTCGATCGCGCCACCGACGACGCGCACACGGAACATGCCGCCCAAGGCCACGCCGCCGTCTGCGCCGCCCCCGCCGTCTCCCCCGTCGTCGAGACCGCCATCGCCCGCCGGGGAGGGTACCTGTGCAAAGTACACGTACGTCCCGTCGACGGCGACGCCGCCGGCGGGGTGAAGGCCTTTCCCGAGAGCGACCGTGTCGCCCCCCTCGCGCGAGGCGCGGTAGAGCACCCCGCGATCGATGTAAAATACATATTGCCCGTCGGCCGCGAGCCCCTCGGGGGTGGCGAGGTTCTCGGCGAGGCGAAGCGCGGAGGGCGCCGCGTCTGCCGGACCGACGCACACGTCCACGACGCAGCGCTCGGTGGCGCCGCAGACGATGCCGCAGCCGCCGCAGTTGGCTGAGTTGTCGTGGGTGACCGTCTCGCAGCCGTCGGCGTCCCTCCCGTTGCAGCTCGCATAACCGGAGCCGCACGTCACCGTGCACGCGCCGAAGAGGCCGCAGGCGCGGGTCCCGCCTGGCACCGCTCCCTTGCACGAAGGGTCGCACTCGAAGAGGTGGTCGAGACCGAGATCGAAGTCGAAGCAGCCCGAGCAACCGGACGAGCCGACGACGAGCGCCCCGAGCACCAACGAAGCCAAGCGACGTCTCCGCATGCCGCTGCGCCTTTACAAGAAAGGTGCCACAAGAGCCGCACCGGGCGGCGCGCGCGTCACCGAGACGAGCCCGGCCGTTCCCATGATCGGCACGTCATGCGTGTAGTCTCTGGTACCCTTTCGAGGTCGGTCCCATGCGTACGAAGCACCTCCTTCTCCTCGCGCTCCTCCCTCTGCCGGCGCTCTTCCTCGTCGTGTCGGGGGGCGCGGGGTGCGACTTCACGAACCCGGACGACTTCGACGCCGGGCCCGACGGTCAGACGTTCCCGAACCCCGACGCCTCCGACGCGAGCGACGCCGCCGACGCCCCCTCGGGCTTCGACGCATCGTTCGACGGCGCTTCGCCCTTCGACTGCCCGAACGGCTGCGCGCCCGGCACCTACTGCTACGGGAACATCTATCTGGTCGCGAAGGATGTCCTCGACGGCGGCGACGCCGATCTCGACGCGACAGAGGACGCCGGCGACGACGCCGCCGCGCAGATCGGCTTCGCGTGCCGCGCGCTCCCTCCCCAGTGCGCTTCGGATCCCTCGTGCGCGTGCGTCGGCGACGCCATGGCGCCTGCTTGTCCGGGGACCGTCTTCTGCGCCGGCGACGCAGGCCTCCTCGTCACGTGCGCCCAAGGCGGCGGCCCGTGATCCGTGCGCGCCGAGCGCTCCTCTCCACGGCGCTCGGCACCGCCGCGCTCGCCCTTGCGATCGCCGCGTGCGGCTCGGAGCGCTCGGTCAGCGGCGGTGGTGGCGACGCGGGGAGCGACACCGCCTCCGACGCGCCGCTCGCCTCGGACGACGCGAGCACCGACGACGCGAGCGGAGAGCCCTTCGACGCGCTCTCCGACGCTCTCCCGGGCGGCGACTGCGTGCCGGCGTGCGGCCCGAACGAATACTGCTTTCTGAGCTTCCCCCACGCCGACGCCGGCGATCCGCTCGACGCGCGCGACCCCTACTTCAAAGGGTGCCTCCCCGCCCCCGCCGAGTGCGCCGGCACCCCCGACTGCACGTGCGTGAAGAAGGCGACCTACGCCTATTGCCCGAGCGCCGAAGAGTGCATCGAGCACGCGGGGGCGGTCGCGGTCACGTGCCTACGCTAGCCGCCGCCCCCGCTCCACCCTAGTGGGGGACGTGCCGTCCCCCCTCGCTCGCTCGCTACGCTGCGCTCCGCTGCCGCTCGCGAGCCTCCCCCACGCATCGCTTACGCGACGCGTTTTCCCCCGCCGGGGATCACGAAGCGCGTCGTGCATTCTGCACGAAACGCGCAGAGCCGTCCAGGCAGCGAAATCGCTAACGCACCGGCGTTAGGGCCTCAGTCGAAAGAGACCACGACGCGCGTGCGTTAGGCACGAGCCTGCCAGCTTCGCCCGCCGCCTTTTGCGCTCAGCGCAAAAGGCGTTCGCGTAAGCGATGCCGGGGGAGGCTCAAAACGCGCAGCGTTTTGAGGGGCCGGCACGGCCCACCAGGGTGGGCCGCTCACACTTACGCCAATTCCGCTTCCTTTTGATACACGATGAGCGGCGGCTCGCGCTTGGTGATGACGTCGTCGTTGATGACGACTTCCTTGATGCCGGTGCGCGAGGGGATGTCGTACATGATGTCGAGCATCGCGTGCTCGAGGATGGCGCGGAGACCGCGCGCGCCCGAGTTGCGCGACAGCGCCTCGCGCGCGACGGCGGAGAGCGCCCCCTTCGTGAACTTGAGCTTCACGCCATCCATCTCGAAGAGCTTCTGGAACTGCTTCACGAGCGAGTTCTTCGGCTTGGTGAGGATGTCGATGAGCGCTTCTTCGTTCAGCTCGTGGAGCGTCGCCAGCACCGGCAAACGGCCGATGAACTCAGGGATGAGACCGAACTTGAGAAGATCCTCCGGCTGCACCTGGGAGAGGAGCTCGCCGAGCTTGAAGTCCTTCTTGCTCTTGATGTCGGCGCCGAAGCCGAGCGTCTGCTGGCCGATGCGTCGCTGCACGATCTGATCGAGCCCGACGAACGCGCCGCCGCAGATGAAGAGAATGTTCGTCGTGTCGACCTGCAGGAAATCCTGCTGCGGGTGCTTACGGCCACCCTTGGGCGGCACGTTGGCCACGGTCCCCTCGATGATCTTGAGGAGCGCTTGCTGCACGCCCTCGCCCGACACGTCGCGGGTGATGCTGGGGTTGTCGCTCTTGCGCGAGATCTTGTCGATCTCGTCGATGTAGACGATGCCGCGCTGCGCGCGCTCGACGTCGTGGTCGGCGTTCTGGAGCAGCTGGACGATGATGTTCTCGACGTCCTCGCCGACGTAGCCGGCTTCGGTGAGCGTCGTCGCGTCGGCGATGGCGAACGGCACGCTGAGGATCTTCGCCAAGGTCTGGGCGAGGAGCGTCTTGCCGCTACCGGTCGGCCCGAGGAGCAGGATGTTGCTCTTCGAGAGCTCGACGTCTTCCGCCGCCACGCGCGAGTCGATGCGCTTGTAGTGGTTGTGGACGGCCACCGCGAGCACCTTCTTGGCGCGCTCTTGGCCGATCACGTAGTCGTCCAAGATCGCCTTGATCTCGGCCGGCTTGGGGACGGGGGTCGAGCCGTACGCCGGCTCGTCCTTCTCCACCTCTTCGGCGATGATGTCGTTGCAGAGCCCGATGCACTCGTCACAAATGTAGACGGTGGGGCCGGCGATCAGCTTCTTCACCTCCTTCTGCGATTTGCCGCAGAAGGAGCAGTTCAAGTTGCCGCCCGAGTGATCGTCGCGCCTGCGCTCCACGTGGAATCTCCGTTCGAGAAAAGCTTAGACGGCCCAACGAGCCCCCGCAAGCTTCCGGCGGTTTCTCAGCCGTGTTCGATGACGCGGTGACGCGCCGCTCTGCTCCCGTTGCGCGAGCACGCGATGAGGCGCGTGCTCGCGAAGCACGACCGGGCGCGCAGCCCGTGCGCGCTACTTCTTGCTGCTGGCCTCGGGGCCCTTCGCGCGCGGGACGAGCACCTCATCGATGAGGCCGTACTCCTTGGCTTGCGCGCCCCCCATGTAGAAGTCGCGGTCGATGTCCTTCAGGATCTGGTCCTTCGGCTTGCCGGTGCCGTCGACGAGGATCTGCGCGACGACGTCCTTCAGGTGACGGATCTCGCGCGCTTGAATCTCGATGTCGGTCGCCTGCCCGCGCGCGCCGCCGAGCGGCTGGTGGATCATGATGCGGGCGTTGGGGAGCGCCACGCGACGGCCCTTGGCGCCGGCCGTGAGGAGCACCGCGCCCATGGACGCCGCCATGCCGAGGCAGGTCGTCGACACGCTCGCGCGCACGAACTGCATCGTGTCGTAGATGGCGAGCCCGCTCGTCACCACGCCGCCCGGAGAGTTGATGTAGAGCATGATCTCCTTGTCGGGATCTTCGCTCTCCAAGAAGAGAAATTGGGCGATGATGATGTTGGCGACGTCGTCGTTGATCTCGGTCCCGAGGAAGACGATCCGGTCCTTCAGCAAGCGGCTGAAGATGTCCCAGTTGCGCTCCCCGCGGTGCGTCGTCTCGACGACCGTCGGGTACGGGATGAAGTCACGCGCTCGATCGTCGCGCTGGGCGCGCTCGAGGACGGCGACCGCCTGCTTCCGGTTCTCGGGGCGCTTGCTCATTTGTCTTCCTTCTTCTCGGCCTTCTTCTTTTCGCTCTTCTTTTCGGCCTTCTCGGCCTTGTCGCCCGCTTCGCTCTTCTCGCCGGGGGCGGCGTCGGTGATCTTCGACTTGCTCTCGAGGAGATCCAAGATCTTGTCTTCGAGGATCATGCCGATGAGCATGTCGCGCTTCGACTTCTCTCGGTACTCAGCACGCAGCTTGGCGACGTTCTTCCCCGATTCCTCGGCGAGCTCGGCCAGACCCTTCTCCATGTCCTCGTCGGTGACCTTGATCTCCAACTTGCGGGCGATGGCGGCCATGAGCAAGCCCGCGCGCACCTTCTTTTCGGCGTCGGCGTGGATCTTCTCGTGCATCCCCTTCGCCTGCTCCTGGGTGATGCGCTGGCCGAAGCGGCGGGCCTGCATCATCACCTCTTGCTCCATGACCCGGCACTGCTGCTCGACGAGCGACGGCGGCACGGCCACCGGGTTCGCCTCCCCGAGCTTCTCGACGATCTGCTCGGCGAGGGCGATGTCCGCCTGATCCTTCACCGCCTTCTCGAGGCGGGTGTGCACGTCGGCGCGGAGCTCGACGAGCGTCTGGAACTGGCCGAGGTCCTTGGCGAGCTCGTCGTCCAGCGCCGGGAGCACGCGCTCCTTCAGGTCGACGATGGTGATGGCGAAGGTGCCGACCTTGCCGCGGAAGTCCTGGCGCGGGTGGCCGTCGGGGAACTTCGCGTCGGCCGTCACCTTGTCGGTGACCGACTTGCCGAGGATGGCGGCCTCGAGCTCCGGCAGCACCTGCTGCGCGCCGAGCTCGAGCTGCACCCCCTGCCCTCCGCCGTCTTTGATCTCTTTGCCGTCGACGGTGAGGGTGAAGTCGATGGTGACGACGTCGCCCGACTTGGCCGGGCGCGCCGGCTCCGGCGCCTTGAGCGTGGCCGCCCCCTGACGAAGGCGATCGATCTGCTCGTCGACCATCGCGTCGGTCACCTGCGTGCTCGGGCGCGAGAGCTCGAAGCCCTCGTACTTGACCTCTTCGATCTCCGGCGAGACCTCGAAGCGCGCCTTGTACGAGAAGCTCTCCTTGGGATCGACCTTCCCCGCTTCCACGTTGGGCATCGACACCGGCGTCACGTTCTTGTCCGAGAGCGCCTTGGGGAGCGTCTCGTTGACGATCGCGTTCGCCACGTCGCTCTGCACCTGCGGGCCAAAGAGCTGCGTCAGCACCTGACGAGGCGTCTTCCCGGGGCGGAAGCCCTTCACGTGCGCCTTCTTGCCGAGGTTCACGTAAGCCTTTTCGACCTGCGCCTTCACGGCGTCGGCGGGGACTTGGATGGAGAGCTCCATCATGACGGGGGAGAGGCGCTCGACTTTGACTTCTAGCTCTTGCATTTGGGGCGGCCACGATACTTTGGCGAAGGCCGAGGTCAAGGGAGAGTCGCTGTCCCGCTGCTCGCTCGGGCAGAGTGCGGTACGTTGCCGGCCACCATGCCCGAGCTGAGCCTGATTCGCGCGAGCGCCATCTCCCTCACCGTCCACCTCTTCTTCGGGGTGATCACCCTCTTCGTCGGAGCGCTGGCGATCAAGCTGATCGACAAGCTCGTCCTCCGGCGCATCGACCTCGAGGAGGAAATCGGTCGCGGCAACCTGGCGGCGGCCGTGGTGGCGGGCTCTTTGTGGATCGCCCTCGCGATGATCCTCACCCACGGGGGTTAGCCCTACTTCAGCGTGAAGCCGTAAGGCCGCGCCGGCGCCGCGTCGCGCCAGCCGATGGCGTACGCGGTCGCGTCGTGGATCGTGACCTGCTTGAAGCCAGTGCAGTACTCGCCCATCACGTCGTGGACGTCGGTCCCGTCGATGTGCTCGAGCCGGTAGAGATCGTCCGCCCCGAAGAGGTGCAAGCCCTCGTGGGCGACCGTCACCGCGAAGTGAGGAAAATCGGTGGGCGGCGCAAAGAGGAACGCCGTCTCCGCCTCGTCGTCGGGATCGCTCCGGTACGCCGAGAAGGCAAAGTCACGCGCAGTCGTCTTCGTGGGGAAATAAATGACGAAGCCGACCTGGTCGTAGCCCTGCCTCTTCAGCGCAGCGACGATGCTCTCGAGGTGCGTGCCGAGCGCGACCTCCACCGCGTAGCGTGACGAGTCGCGGATCTCGCGCATCGTCGCGTCGGAGAGCTTGTTGTTCGCGTTGGTCGAGAGCGGCGGGAGGTCGAACGTGGTGGTGAGCGACCAGGGGATGACGTCGAAGGTGAGCCCAGTCACCTGGTAGCGCGCCGCCTGGGCGAGCACGAACCGCTGCGACATGTACCCGGCGCGCGTGACGTTGAGCTGGCCGTTCTTCGTCCACTTCAAGGAGTTCGACGTGATCTGAAGGTGGACCATCGCCACCCTCCCCTTGAGGGCCCGCGCCGAGCCGCGGTTGCGCGTCGCGTAGTAGTCGCTGCGATCGCGCTCCTTCGAGAAGTCGGCGCACGTGCCGCCGGCCCACGCGGCGTTGGTCGTCGAATCGGCCTTGAAGACGAGCGGCTTGTCCCCCGGCAAGACGGCGCGCTGATCGGGGAGGTCGACCGGCTCGTCGTCGCTGCCGTCGCTCGCCGACGAGCTCACCGCGACGACCACGATCATGAGGACGAAGAGCGCGACCAGCATCCCGAAGATGCCGAGCGCGAGGAGACACCCGCTCCCCGACTTCTTGGGCGGGAGCGGCCGCGGCGGCCCCGGCGCGGCCCACGCCGGTCCGACGTAGCGCGGATCGTACGGCGCGCGCGGTTGCGCGTACGGATAGACCGGGTAGCCGTGACGCGGCGGTCCCCCCGCCTGCGGGTAAGGGCGCGGTCCATGACGCGGGCCGTACGGCTGCACCTCGTCATTGTGCGCGAAGCGCGCTTTGCGAGCGGCGAAAAAAAAAGCGCCCCCGGACGAGGCGTGTCCGAGGGCGCGGCGTCCCGGGAGGGGACGGAATCAGTCGGGAGCGCGAGAGCTCCCGCGGGTCGCTCGAGCAGCGCGCCGCCGTGGGCGCGCCGCGAGCGTCCGAAGATCAGTACTCGTCGTCGTCGTCCTCGTCGGGGTCGTACTCGTCGTGCTGGTCGTCGAAGAGCATGTCGCTGCCGGTGAAGATCGTCTCCTGGACCAAGTCTTCCAGGGTGAATCCGATCTTGTTCTGGCTGCGCAGCTCCTCGCGCTCGAACTCTTCGATGCTGCGGTAGTTCTTCGGCAGGGACATGGACGGGGGTCTCCTCAGGCAAAGGATCGAAGGGACTTCGGGAAGCGAATGACGCGCGCGGGGACTTCGGCGGTGGTGCGGCGCGGAGAGAAGAAGGTGGTGGCGAGGATGCGGTCGACCGCGGGATCGGTCGGGGGGAACGAGAGGGCCTTCTTGAGCTGTTCGCGCATGACGGATGGACCTCGGGCGCACGGCGCACGGGCGCCGCAGAACCGATGCGGCTCACGCCCCCGCGCTTGGCGTCGGGGCATGTCCTACATCTGCCGACACCATACTACTCTGGCGTACCACGTCCAAAAAAGCGCATGCGTTCGTCCCAGCGTTCCACCGCGGTCCTCATCGCAGTAGAGAAGCGAGGCCCATGACGAGTCCCAGCCCGAGCCCCCGCGTCTACGCGGTCGTCAACCAGAAGGGGGGCGTCGGTAAGACCACGACCGCGGTGAACCTCGCCGCCAGCGTCGCCGCCGCCGAACAGCGCACGCTGCTCCTCGACATGGACCCGCAAGGGAACGCCAGCTCCGGCGTCGGCGTGCGCCCGCGCACCGTCTCGCGCAGCGTCTACGACGTGCTCATCGGTCGCTCCACGCTGAAGGACGTCATCGTGCCGACCGAGGTGCCGAACCTCATGGTGGCGCCGGCGACGCAAGACCTCGTCGCCGCCGAGCTCGAGCTGGTGGACGAGCCCGATCGCGCGACGCGCATGAAGAGCGCCGTGGCGAAGCTCCTCGCCCAAGATCCTTACGCCTTCGTCTTCATCGACTGCCCGCCTTCCCTCGGCCTCCTCACGGTGAACGCGCTCACCGTGGCGACGCACGTGCTCGTGCCGCTGCAGTGCGAGTACTACGCGCTCGAGGGGCTCACGCACTTGATGGCCACCATCGACCGCGTGAAGAACGGCATGAACCCGACGCTCGAGGTCGACGGTATCGTGCTCACGATGTTCGACGGACGAAACAGCCTCGCGCACCAGGTCGCCGACGAGGTGAAGGGGCACTTCTTCGTCTACGAGTCGGTCATCCCGCGCAACGTGCGCCTCTCCGAGGCCCCGTCGCACGGCAAGCCGGCGCTCCTCTACGACGCGCAGTCGAAGGGTGCGCAGGGCTACTTGTCGCTCGCGCGCGAAGTGCTGCAGCGCTCGGGCGCCATCGCTCCGCGCGGCAAGCGCGCTGCGCGTCCCGCCGAGGCCGCCGGGGAAGGCCACGGATGACGATCAAGCCGCAGAAGCGCGCGTTGGGCCGCGGGCTCGACGCCCTCTTGCCGGTCGCGCCGAGCGCGTCGTCGTCGCCGACCTCGTCCACCGGCGAGCGCTCGGTGTTCGTGTGCGCGATCGAGAAGCTCACCCCGATGAAGGGGCAGCCGCGCCGCCACTTCGAGCCCACGGCGCTCGAAGAGCTCGCCGCGTCGATCAAAGAGCACGGCCTCCTCGAGCCGATCGTGGTGCGACGGCCCGCGCCGGGCCAAGACCACTTCGAGATCATCGCCGGCGAGCGGCGCTACCGCGCCTCGCAAAAGGCAGGCCTCCGCGAGGTCATGGTGGTGGTGAAGGAGGTCGGCCCCGACACCGCCTTCGAGCTCGCCCTCATCGAGAACGTCCAGCGCGAAGACCTCAACGCCATCGAGCTCGCCGAGGCGCTCGGCCGCCTCGTCGAAGAGCACGGGCACACGCAAGAGACCTTGGCCACGCGCCTCGGCAAAGATCGCTCGACCATCGCCAACAGCCTGCGCCTCTTGAAGCTGCCGGTCCGCGTGCGCGAGAAGGTCGTCATGGGCGAGCTCAGCGAAGGGCACGCGCGCGCGCTCCTCGGCGTCCCCACCGCCAAAGAGATGGACGACCTCGCCGACAAGGTGCTCCGCGGGCGCCTGAGCGTGCGCGCCACCGAGGCGCTCGTTCGGAAGGCCAAGGACCGCGCGAACGGCGTGAAGCCCGAGGCGACGGCCAAAGGGGCGGAGAAGAGCCCGGCCATTCGCGATCTCGAAGCGCGCCTCACGCGCGCCTTGGGCATCAAGGTCGAGGTGCGCGATCAGGGGAACAAGGGCGAGCTCGTCATCCCCTACTCCGATCTCGACGCGCTCGACCGCATCCTCGACCGCTTGATGTGAGCGGTTACGCCGCGCCGCCGCGCGCGGCGATCCTGCGGCTCGCTGCGGTGAGTGTATTCTGCAACAAGAAGGCGATGGTCAGCGGGCCGACGCCGCCGGGCACGGGCGTGATGGCGCGCGCCTTCTCTTTCGCTTCGGCGAAGCACACGTCGCCGACGAGGCGGGTCTTTCCGTCGGCTGCGGGGACGCGGTTGATGCCGACGTCGATGACCACCGCGCCCGGCTTCACGAAGTCGCCGCGGATCATCTCCGCCTTCCCTACTGCGGCGACGAGCACGTCGGCGGTGCGGCACACCGCGGCGAGGTCCTTCGTGCGCGAGTGGGCGATGGTCACCGTCGCGTGCCGCGCGAGGAGGAGCTGCGCCACCGGCTTCCCCACGATGTTGCTTCGGCCGACGACCACCGCGTGCGCGCCCGTGAGATCGACCTCCGCGAGATCGAGCAGGCGCATGCAGCCGAGCGGCGTGCAGGGGACGAGCCCGGGGCGCCCACTGGCCAGGAGCCCGGCGTTGACCGGATGAAAGCCGTCGACGTCCTTCGCCGGATCGACGGCGTCGAGGATCGGCTGCTCGCGGATCCCTTTGGGGAGCGGGAGCTGCACGAGGATGCCGTCGACCGCGTCGTCGGCGCCGAGGCGCTTCACGAGGTCGAGCACCTCGGCCTCGGACGTCGTGGCCGCGAGGGTGTGGAGGCGCCCGCGGATGCCCACCTCTCTGGCGGCCTTCTCTTTGTTGCGCGTGTAGACCTGGCTCGCCGGATCTTCACCGACGAGAACGACCTCGAGCCCGGGCGCGCGGCCGTGCGCCTTGATGAAGGCGTCGACGCCGACCTTCACTTCGGCGCGGACGGTCTCTGCGAGCTTCTTTCCGTCGAGGAGGAGCGCTTCCATGGCGCCCGAAGCTTAGCGCGTCGTTCGCGTCGTCGGTGCGGCGGAGATCATTCGCCGGCGGCGTCGACGACCGGCGCCGAATCTGCGCCCGCGTCACCGACCGGCCCCGTGTCCGCAGCTCCCGCTTCCGCCACGTGCCCGCCGTTCGATCCCGGGTAACACAGCACCCCTTCGCAACCGTCGCTCGCCGGCGGGTGCGAGCTCGCTTGCGAGCAAGCCGCGACGACGAGGAAGAGCGCGAGCAAGGGGAGCGAGGCGAGAGAGAGTCGCACGCCTGAAGTATGGCTCACACCGAGCCGCTGCCAAAGATTTCGGCGATCTCGCGCCGTCTGCGGCAGGAAGGCGCGCTCAGGCCGCGGCCGGAGCAGTGGCCGTGGCACGGCTCCGCACCCGGACGATGGCGAACGCCGCCGCCAGCATCGCGACGCCGATGAGCTGCGAGGTCGAGAGACCGAGGAGCCCGCCGCGGTCGTCGCGCCGGAGAAACTCCACGAGGAAGCGCGCCACGGCGTAGAGCGCGAGGAACGCGGCGAAGACCTGCCCGTCGAAGCGCTTCCTCGGGTGCACGTAGACGAGACAGATGGCGGCGATGGCCAGGCAGGCGGCCGACTCGTAAATCTGTGTAGGGTGCACGGGAAGGCTCCACGACGACGCGGTGTCGAGGAGGTGCGTGCGAAACTGCTCTTCGCTGGCGCTGCTCTTCGGCGGAAAGGAGAGCGCCCACGGCGCGTTCGAAGGGGCGCCGAAGCAGCAGCCGGCGAGGAGGCACCCCATGCGCCCGAAGGCGAGGCCGAGCGGCACGGCGAAGCCCGCCATGTCCGTCGCCTTCCAGAACGGGAACTTGTCGCGGCGAAGGAGGAACCACGCCCCGATCACCGCGCCGATGAAGCCACCGTAGTACGTGAGGCCGCCGGCCCAGAACTTCGCCCAAGCGAAGCAGTCACTCGTCGCCGGGTGACACGTCGACTTGGCTGCGTCCCACACGCCGCCGTACGCGGGCGAGAGACACTCGGCGCGCGTCACCGGCCAGTTGACCAGCGAAGGATCGGTGCAGACGTGCACGTAGTCCCAGAAGTAGCCGTCGGCGAGCACGTGGAGGATGCGCCCGCCCGCCACGCCGGCGAGGAGCATCGCGATGCCGAGATCGACGATGACGTCGGGGCTCTGCCCGATGCGCCGCGCCCACAGGACGCCGAGCGCGGTGGCGTAGAGGAAGCCCGTGACGAGAAGAACGAAGTACGACGGGAAGCCGATCTCGAGCAGACGAAAGAGCTCGGGGCTCATCGCGTCAACTCGCCGGCTTCGTCTCGATGGGCTCGGCCGGAAGCTCGCTCCCCATCGCTGCCGCGGGGGGCTCGCCATGGCCCGCCGGCGGCGTAGGGCCAGCAGGCGGCGGGAGCACCACGCGGTGCTTGGGGCGCCGCGAGGTGAACATGTCGATGGCCATCAACCCGACGCCGACGCAGATGGCGATGTCGGCCACGTTGAAGGTCGGCCAGTGGTGGTCGACGCCTTGGTAGAGGACGTGGATGTCGATGAAGTCGATGACGTGGCCGTAGCGAATGCGATCGAACACGTTGCCGAGCGCGCCGCCGAGCACGAGCGGAAGCCCCCACTTGAGCGCGCGCTGCGTGGGGAGGAGGCGACGGTAGAGCGTGACGATGAAGGCGATGGCCGCCGCCGAAACGAGCAAGAAGAACGGCCGGCGAACGTTCTCGTTCGTCGACTGCAAGAGGCCCCAGGCGCCTCCGCGGTTCTTCGCCAAGATGAAGTCGAGGTGGCCGGCCCAGACGTCGAGCGGCCCAGGGAGCGCGTCGAGGTGACGCTCGGCCCACAGCTTCGAGCCGATGTCGGACGCGAGCGTCACGACCGAGACGACCGCGAGGAAGACGAACGAAGGCGACGGGCCTAGATGGCCGGGGATCGACCGAGAGGCGCCGTCGGGCGGCGGCAGGCGCTCGACCCCGCTCGGGATCAGACTGAACACGTCGACGCTCGCCGGATCGACGGCGGCGGGCGCTTCGGGCGCACCCGGGGCGGGGGCTTTGTCGGGGGCGGGAGCCTCCGAGGTCTGAGGTCGTTCCGGGTCCATGCCTTCGAGAGTGGGGCTGTTTACGCTAGTCTCGCGTTGCGGGCTAGAGCGCATTTCGTAAGCTCTGGGCGTTCTTGCAGAAGCGGCTCGCCCAGCGCCGGGGTCCTCGGCTAAGCGGCGGGGCCCGCTCGCCATTCCCCGCACCGAGAAAAGACAGGCGTCCGAAGGCTTGCCCGAGCCGCCACGCCAAGGTTGCCGCCGTACGGAACATCTGTTTAGTTCGGGAGATGGGCACCGTCACGCGCCTCCCCACGAGCACGACCGAGACGACCGAGAGCGAAGGCGAGCGCGGCAGGCGAAGGCGGGTGCGCCGCCCCGACGGATCGGATCCGTGGAGCGCGCCGCGCGGCATCGAGCCGGTGCTCGATCGCTGGCTCGAGAGCCGTTACGTGAAGCCCTGCTTCACCGCCGACGAGCGCATCGCTTCGCAAGAAGCCTCGCTCGCCCCCTTCCCTTCCGATCTCGATCCGAGCCTCGTGCGGGCGCTCCGCGAGCGCGGCGTCGACCGCCTCTATTCGCACCAAGCGCGCGCGTTCGATCTCTCGCGCGGGCGCGAGGGCGAGGCGCGCGGCTTCGTCGTGGCGACGCCGACGGCGAGCGGCAAGAGCCTCTGCTTTCACCTCCCCGTCCTCCAACGCTTGATCGAAGATCGCGACGCGCGCGCGCTCTATCTCTACCCGACCAAGGCGCTCGCGCGGGATCAGGAGGCGGGGCTTCGCGAGCTCATGACCTCCGCCGGCATCGGTGGGTCGAGCGCGGTGGTCTACGACGGCGACACACCGGCCGACGCGCGCCGCGCGGCGCGCGAGCGCGGAGGAATCATCCTCACGAACCCGGACATGCTCCACACCGGGATCTTGCCGCACCACACCGCGTGGGCGCGCACGCTCCAGCACCTCACGTGCGTCGTCGTGGACGAGATGCACATGTACAAGGGGGTCTTCGGCTCGCACGTGGCCAACGTGCTCCGGCGCCTCCTCCGCGTGGCCGAGTTCCACGGCTCGCGGCCGCTCCTCGTCGGCGCCACTGCCACCATCGGCAACCCGCGCGAGCACGCGGCGCGCCTCTTCGGCCTCCGCGAGGACGAGGTGGCGCTCCTCGACGAGAGCGGCGCGCCACGGGGCGAGCGCCGCTTCTTTCTCTTCAATCCGCCGGTCGTCGATTCGGAGCTCGGCATCCGCGCGAGCTACGCCAAACAAGCGGTGATGCTCGCGAGCGACCTCGTGCGCGCCCGCGTCCCGACGCTCCTCTTCGGCCAGTCGCGCAACAACGTCGAGGTCATGCTCCGTTACCTGCGCGACAAGGTCGCAGACGAAATCCCGGCTTCCGCCATCATGGGCTACCGCGGCGGCTACCTGCCCGAGACCCGCCGCGAGATCGAGCGGAAGCTCCGCGAAGGCGAGCTCCTCGGCGTGGTCGCCACGAACGCGCTCGAGCTCGGCATCGACATCGGCGATCTCGACGCCGTCGTGTGCGCCGGCTACCCCGGATCGGTCGCGGCGCTCTGGCAGCGCTTCGGCCGCGCCGGCCGCCGTGGCGCGACCAGCATCGCCGTGCTCGTCACCTCGAGCGCGCCGGTCGATCAGTACCTCGCCAACGATCCGAAGTTCTTGCTCGGCGCGCCGGTGGAAGAGGCGCGCATCGATCCGTGCAACGTGGAGATTCTGGTGCAGCACTTGAAGTGCGCCGCCTTCGAGCTCCCCTTCCGCCGGGGCGAGGCCTTCGGCGAGATCGGCGTCGAAGAGACGAGCGAGGCGCTGGGCTTCCTCGCGCGCCACGACGTGCTCCACGAAGCCGGCGGCACCTACCACTGGGCCACCGACGCCTATCCGGCGAACCACGTCTCGCTCCGCAGCGTGGGCTGGGACAACGTCGTCATCATCGACGTCGAGCACGACAAGACCATCGCCGAGCTCGACTACCGCGGCGCCCACACGATGCTGCACGAGCAGGCCATCTACCAACACGACGGCGAGTGCTGGCAGGTCGAGCGCTTCGACTACGAAAACCACAAGGCCTTCGTGCGCAAGGTCGCGAGCGACTACTACACCGACGCGATGACCTACACGCAGATCGCCGTGCTCGAAGAGAGCGCGACGGGCGTGCTCGTCCCCGGGAGCGAGCCGCAGCGCTCCGCCTCGGACAGCGGCTCGTACGCCAAAGACAGCGAGACCTGGACGAGCGGCTGGGGCGAGGTCTCGGTGGTCGAGAAGGTCGTCGGCTACAAGAAGATCAAATTCTACACGCACGAGAACGCCGGCTACGGCGACGTGCGCCTCCCCGAAATGCAAATGCACACCACCGCCTTCTGGCTCACCGTGCCGGAGGAGCGCTGCGACCGCGTGGTCGCCGGGCGCGCGGCGGTCATCGACGCTCTACGCGGCATCGGCATCGCGCTCGAGACCGTGGCGACGCTCACCTTGATGTGCGATCCGCGCGACCTCGGCACGACGCTCGGCGAGGCCAACGTCGACGACGAAGGGCACGCGCTCCCGCCGGAGAAGACGCGAAGGCCGCGCGGCGGCGGCGGCCCGCTCTACAACCCGACGCTCTTTCTCTACGAGCACGTCCCCGGCGGTATCGGGCTCTCGGAGCGCATCTACCACGAGCGCGGAGCGCTGCTCGGACGCGCCAAAGAGCTCATCACGCGCTGCCCTTGCGCGCGTGGGTGCCCGGCGTGCGTGGGGCCGAGCGATCAAGGGGTGACGAGCATGAGCCCGCTCGCCGAAGCGCCCCCGCGGGAGGCGGGATTTCTCGGTCGGAAGGCGCTCGCGATCGAGCTCCTCGAGACCGTGCTCGCGAGCGCGTAAGGGCGTATCTTCGAGGCGTGCGACGAACGCCTCTCGCCCTGCCGCTCGCGTTCGTCGCGTTCCTCGGAGCGTGTCTCCCGGGGAGCGGCCCGCCGCTCCTCACCTACGAAGAGGCGGGGGCACCTTCGCCGCCCGACTTCACAGCGGGCGACGGCGGCGGCCGAGTCGACGTCGATCTCGGCGATCCGTTCGGCGTCGACGGCGTGACCCCTTCGCACGGGTCTTGGCGCGGCGGGACGCGCGCGGTCCTCCACGGCCGCGGATTCTCTTCGCAGCTCGTCGTGACCCTCGGCAGCGCACGGCTCGACGCGAGCTCGGTGCTCGCCAGCGATCCCACGCGCGCCGCGATCGTCACCCCCGAAGGGGTTCCGGGCCCGGTCGACGTCCGCGTGGAAAATCCCGGGAGCGCCGACGCGCGCGTCCTCCCCGCCGGCTTCGTCTACGACCCCTTCTACGTGACGCCCGAGGTCGGCACGACGACCGGCGGCACGCGCATCGCGCTCGTCGGGAGCACGACCGCCGGCGCACCGAGCTTCGTCCCGGGGAGCGCGGTGACCGTCGGGGGGAAGCCGTGCACCGACGTGCTCGTCGTGAGCCCTTCGCGTCTCGAGTGCACGACGCCGGCGAACCCGCTCGGCCCCACCGACGTGAACGTCGCACCTCCCACCGGGGCTCCCCTCGCCGCCCGCGACGCCTTCACCTACGCCGACGGCGTGGACGGCAATCGCGGCGGCTTGAGCGGCGGCACGCTCGCCGGCACCTTGCACGTGCACGCGCTCGACGCGTGGACCGGCACGCCGATCGCCGGCGCGCTCGCCATCGTCGGCGGTGCGCCGAACGCCGCGGTCCTCACCACCGACACTGCGGGGAGCGCGACCTTCAGCGGGACGAACGGCGCGGTCACCGTCACCGTCGCGGCCAAGTGCCACCAGCCGATGACGTTCGTCGACGTGCCGGTCGACACCGTCACCGTGTATCTGAACCCGGTCTACGACATCTCGTGCGCGACCCAAGGCGATCCTCCTTCGAGCGGCGCTGGGGGCGGCTTCATCGACGCCGGCGAGGTCGACGGCGAGCTCGTGTGGCCCTCGGGGATCGAGTTCAAGCGAGGAGGGTGGACCAACGTCCCCGCCGCCGTGCGACCGAGCGAGCGCGTCGCCGCGTACGTCTTCTTCGCGAGCGGCTCGGCCACCTACCCGTTTCAGCTTCCGAGCGCTTCGTCGGCCGTCACGCTCGCCGCACCCGGCGGCATCGGCTACGCGTACACCGCGCCCGTTCCGCCGGGGAACATCACCCTCTACGCGCTCGCCGGCATCGAAGATCGCACGGCGAGCCCGCCGACCTTCACCGCCTACGCGATGGGCGTCGCGCGCGGAGTGTCGGTCCCGCCGGGGACGCGCGTGCAGCAGGTCGACATTCCGATGTCGATCGTCCTCGATCATCAAGTGACGGTGACGCCGACCCCGCCGGCGCGGAGCGATCGCGGGCCCGATCGCATGACCGGGCGCGTCGCCGTGACGCTCGGCTCTTCGGGCTACGCGCTCTTGCCGAGCGGCGTCGCGACGGCGCTCCTCCCTTCGACCGGATCGCTCGTGTTCGGCGGGCTCCCTTCGCTCGACCACGCGCTCGCGGGCGAGAGCTACGTTGTCAGCGCGACGGCCGGCACCGGCCCGTACCTCGGCTACCCGCTCTCGGTGCTCGCCGGCGTGCGCACGTCGGACGCGAACAACCCCGTCGGCCTGGGCGGATTCCTCGGCGTGCCCACGTTGGGGCAGCCGGCGGCGCTCCCGTGGGGCGGCACGCACGTCACCTTCACTTCGCCTTCGACGTTCGACTTGGCCGTCGTGTCGATCGACTCGGGCAACGGCCTCGTGCGCTGGACGATCGCCGTCCCCACGGGGAGGACCGACTTCGCCCTCCCTGATCTCTCGAGCTACGGCGGTCTCGCCGGCGGATCGGTCGGGCTCGTCTCGGGGACGATCCGCACGTACGTGTACGTCGGGCGGCTCGACGGCTTCTCCTACGCGAGCTTGAAGCTCGGCAACTTGAACGGCGGGACGTGGAACGCCTACGCCGCCGACACGCTCGAGGGGAGCTACTGACGTGGCGCGCACGTGGCGCGGCGCGATCGCGCCGTTCGCCCTCGCCCTTCCGCTCGCACTCTCCTGCCGCTTCGATCCCGCGTACCGCGACGCACCGCCGGCCCCCGTCGTCACCTGCACGGTCGGGGCCATCGGATGCCAAGGGGCCGCGCTCGCGCGATGCGACGGCGACGACACCGGTCAGCGGTGGACCACGATCGACGACTGCGGCGCGCGGGGCTACGTCTGCTCTCCTTCGCGCCTCGCGTGCACGCCGTGCGCGGCGGGGCTCGCGCGTTGCACCGGCCAAGACGTCGAGGTCTGCCGTGACGACGGGAGCGCCTTCGCCAAGGTCACGACGTGCGACACGAGCGCGGGCAAAGCGTGCCGCACCGGGACCTGCGTCGACCTCTGCGCCGACGCCGACGCGCATCGCTCGAACGTCGGCTGCGAGTATTGGCCGGTGGATCTCGACAACGCGGTCGTGGGGAGCGGAAACGCCGCCGCCCAGCCCTTCGCCGTGGTCCTCTCCAACGCCGAGCCGGACGTCCCCGCGCGGGTGACGGTCGAGGTCGACGACGCGAGCCCCGGCGAGCCGGCGAAGATCCGCATCGTGGGCACGGCCGTCATCGCGCCGCACAACCTCGAAGTGTTCAACCTGGGCTCGCGCGAGGTCGACGGCTCGCTCGACGGCACCTACGACAGCGGCACCGGAACCGCGCTCACCCGTCACGCGTTTCGCGTGCGCTCCACCTTCCCCATCGTCGCCTACCAGTTCAACCCTTTCGCCAACGTGGGGGTCTTCTCCAACGACGCGTCGCAGCTCCTCCCCACCGCGGCGCTCGGCGGCGCGTCGGGCGATCACGCGTACGTCGTCGCCGGGTGGCCGCAGACCATCGCCTCCACCGACGATCCCAACACCAACTTCGGCCAAGACCTTCGCGCGTTCCTCGCCATCGTGGGGACCCAGCCCGACACGCACGTCCACATCACCTCGCGCGCACGCGTGATCCCCGGCGGCCCGCTCCCCCAAGGGCTCGCCGCGGGAGAATCGGCCGACATCGTCCTTCAGCCGTTCGAGGTCTTGAACCTCGAGACCGGCGGATTCAACGCCGACTTCACCGGCTCGATCGTCGACGCCGATCGCGCGGTGGCGGTCTTCCCCGGGAGCGAGGCCTCCGACGCGCCCTACTACAGCACGCTCTCGGAGCGCTCATGCTGCGCCGATCACCTCGAAGAGCAAGCGCCACCGGTGCGCTCGGCGGGCAAGACGTACGTGATCGGCCGGATGCCGAACCGCACCCGCGTCCTGGCCGCGGCGGGCGCGACGATCGCCCCCTTCGACGAGCCGGAGATCTACCGCGTCGTGGCGACCCGCGGCGGCATCACCACCGTGACGACGTCGCTCCCTCCGCCCGACGATCTGTTCGACCTCACCGGCGAAGGGGCGGTGCACGACATCACCGCGCACGACGACTTCGTCTTGAACGCGACGCAAGGGGTCGTGGTCGGTGACATTCAGGTGAGCCAAGAAGCGGCAGGCGTCCCGCGCGGACTCCCCGGCGGCGATCCGAGCCTCACCTTCGTGCCGCCGGCCGAGCAGTTTCGCTCCGACTACGTGCTGCTCACCCCCGACAAGTACGCCTTCGACTTCCTCGTCCTCACCGCGCCCACGCCGGCCAAGCTGTACCTCGACGGACGCTTGCTCGACGACGCCGCGTGCGAGATCCACGACACCGACGGGAAGACCCCGAATCTAAGGGGCGCACCGCACGGCGCGTACCTCGCGTACCGATGCCAGCTCTCCTTCCCCGCCGTCGATCCGGCGACGGGCGCGCTGACGAGCGGCCGACAAAACGACGGCGTGCACCACGTTCAGGCGGATTTCCCCGTGGGGGTCGAGGTGTACGGCTTCGACGCGTACGTGAGCTACGCGTACGCCGGCGGGACCGATCTCCGCGACATCAACGTGAAGTGACGCGAGGGCGGCGCGAGGTCGCGCAGGACGGCGCGCTACGAGACGTCCGTCGGAGCTCGAGGCTGCCCCGCCGTAGCCCGCCCCTCATCGCACGGGCGCGTAGTGGAGCGGCGTCAGCGGCCACTCGGTGAAGAGCGGCACGCGCGCCCTCGGCCCCGACTCGCGCACGACGCGGGCGCAATCGTCGAGGGTGAGGCGCCGCGGTCCGAAGGGGGAAGCGTCGGACGCGTCCGAGTCCATCAAGAGGGTCGGTGTGTCGATGCCGAAGTCGTCGGGGTGGCCGGGCATGTCGAGGAACACGTGACCGAGCTCGTGCGCGAGCGTGAAGCTGCTGCGGCGCGCGCGCATCCCCGCGCGATCGACGAGGACGACGTTGCGCACGCTCGACGAATCGCTCTGAATGAACGACTCGCCGATGCGGCCCCCACCGGCGAACGCAGGGACGACCACGATTTCCACGGTCCGCGGATCGCCGTCTTCCAGAGCCTTGACGAGCGTCCGCTCCTCGAGCGTGCCCGCCATCGAGTCCATGTCGCCGAAGTGCGAGAGGCCGTCGGAGAAGTCCACGGCGCCGATGCGCACGGTCATCGTCGCGTCGCTCAGGAAGAAGTGCTCGGGCGACGCAGGCTCGACCGTCGCAAGGCGCCCGTCGCGGCGCCGCACCGAGACGTCCACGCTCGGCGACGCCCCTGGTCCGATGCGCATGTTCGCCGAGAGCGAAGCGACGAAGCCCGCGGCCTCCACCGCCTTCGCAAAATCGCGCGCGGCGCGCTCGGGCGAAGCCCCTTTGACGAGGAGCGACGTCACGGGGTGCCCGTCGACGCGCACGTGCACCTCTCCTCCGCTGGCCGGGAGGCCGAGGTCGTCTCCGAACGCGACGAGGTGCGGCGGCGGCGGATCGACCACGTGCACGTCGAGCGACTCGGCAGGGCCGAAGGTCACACCGCATTGGCCCCAGATGGCCGAGGCGAGGGCCAGCTCCTTTTGCATCGCGAGCACGGCCCCCGGATCGGTCCCTCCGATCGCCGGCGCGCCGCCGGGGCTCACCCGGACGACGAGCGGGCGAAGCGCGACGCGTAGCCGCCCAATGGATCCCGCGCCCGACGCGCGGGGACCGGCGACGCGGATCGCCTGCATTTTCCGCCCGGCGAGACGTAGCACCACGGCGCCGCCGACCTCCGCCCGGAGCGATCGCCCACGACCTACCGGGTGCGTGCGCTCGATCTCGTCGACGACGAGGCGGAGCGGCGCGGTGGCGAAGGCGCGGCCGTCGGGGAGCGGCGTGAGCGGCACGTTGGGGAGCACGTCGACGACCGCTCCGGCCGCCGAGACCGACTCCACCGACAAGGTCGGTGCCTCGGCCTCGTCGGGCAAACGCAGCACGACGCGGAGGGCGTCGGGATCGTCGTAGTGCGCCGTCGGGAGCGGAGGCGCGGGCTCGGGGGGCGTGCGCTCGAGGGACGCGTGATCGCGCGCGAGCTCGAGATCGATCCCCGCGCCGTCCCGCAAGCCGAGACCGACGACGCGGACGGTGAGCGCTTCGGAGTCGGCGCCACGAATCGCGAAGAGCCCGGTGACGCCGACCGACACCCCTTGCAACCGCGCTCCCGCGGGCACCGGTCTCCCCCACGGCACGACCTGCCCGGCGACGACGATCCGCACGTGCTCGCCCCCCACGGCCGGGCGGAGCACAGCGCCGACGTATTTCGCTGCGAGAGGGAGCGCGTCGACGAGCGCCGCAGCCGAGGGAGCGTCCTCTTCGGCGTCGGCCTTCCCGTTGCAGTCGTCGTCGTCGCGATCGGCGACGACGGTGAGGATCTCACCGCGCGCCGCGTGCGCCACGTCGAACGGCACGAAGAGCGCCAGCGCGACGAGCGGCGCGACGGCGGCTACTCGAGCCAACCCCACTGGATCCAGCGGAGGGCGGTCTCGTTGAGCACGGGCTCACCTTGCGACGTGCTGCGACGACGCGCCGCCGCCGAGCGGACCAAGGTCCCCCACGCGACGTTGCCGAGCACCTTGGAGGCGACGAGCTCGTCGGTCAGCGCGAGGGCGCGATCGCGCTCGCCGAGATCCCAGAGCGCCGCGGTCGCGAGGCCGCGCGTCTCTTCGCGCTTGGAGGTCGTCGCCGCTTCCACGAGCGCGGCGCCGAGCTCGGTGCGCCCGTGATCCTTCGCCAAGTGGAGCGCGGCACGCACGCCGACGTCGTCGGCGAGCGGGGCCCCTTTGGCGAGGGTCTCGAGCATCGCCTTGGCGACCGGCGCGCCGTGCGCCGCCATGCGAAAGAGGAAGGTGGTGTCGCGATCGGCGCTCGGCCGATCCGAGAGACGCGCCACGAGCTCGACCGTGGGCCGCGTCTCGGGGTGCGGCGTCTCGTTGGCGTGCTCGGCGCGCGTGGCCGCGAGGGCCCACGCCACGAGCGACCACGCCGCCCGCGCGCTCGAAGGTCCGACGACCGAGCGCTCGCGCGCCTCTTGCTCCGGTCCCGGATCCCCCGCCTTGGTGGAGACCTCGGCGAGGACGAGCCAGCGACCGAGGTGACGCTCGGCGCCGCGAAGGACGGCGAGCGCCGCCGAGAGCCCGCGGGCGCCCGGCCCGGGGATACGACGCGCGAGCGGGACGAACATCTCCACGCAGAGCGCGATGCGGTGGCTCTCTTTGATCATCGGCGCGAGCGACGCGAGGTGCGCGCCGTTCGACTCTCCGCGCACCACGCGCGCGGTCTCGGCGCAGAACGCCATGTGCGACTGGCGCATCGCCGCCAACTTGGCGAGCGGCGCAGCGAGCGAAGGATCCTTGCTGAAGCACGCCGCCGAGAGCGTCGCGCTGCCGCCCGCCCCTTCGGACATGAGCGCGCTCCGCACGATGGGGACGGCGCGCTTGTCCTCGGCCTCGGCCAGCGTGCGAATCGCCGTGCCGAACAGCTCGCGTTGAAACGCCTTGCGGCGCACCATCGTATCCGCCGCCTCGGCCAACACGGCGCGGAGCTCGGGGCTCAGCGGCGCGATCGCGCGAAGCGCACCGGCCAGCTTCACTTCGCTCGAAGGACGGCGCTTGAGCGCAGCGTCGATCTCCGCTTCGAAGCGGGCCCGCGTCCCCTTGTCGACGATCTCGGCACGCGCGAGCTCGGGCTTGCGCGCCACCGCGATCTCTTTGACTTCCCCCCGACGCACTTTCGTCACTGAAAGACGATACCAGACCTCGCGACTCGGATCGCACGACGAATGGAGGATTTCGTCGGCCGCGCGGACCTTGCGCTCAGTAGCGAACGACGAAGAGATATCGCTTGACGGTGGCGGAATTTGCCGAGACCTGGAGCGGCCCGGCGGTGATCGCGACCGCTCCTCCGCTCGCCGTCGCGTCTTCGCCGACCACGAGCGTGCGCGACGCTCCGTCGACGTACACGCACCTTCCGCAGGTGCGCGCGTCGACCTCGGAGGTCGCCACGGGGAGCGCCCCCGACGCATCGGCAGCGGGGCCCACGTCGAAGGGATCGCTCGGAGCGTGCGCCACGAGGTGTGTCCCGTCGCGCAGGGTCACGTCGGCGTCCCCCGCGGCGAAAATCCGCGCCTCCAAGCGGTCGCGTCGATCCACTTGCGACACCGCGCTCCCGTCGCCCACGGGGGCGACGGTCTCGACGTCGTTCCAGAGGAGCGGGACGATCGCCCCGGCGCGGGCGAAGACCGGGACGGCATCGAGGGGCGCGGGGACGTCGACGTCGGTGTTTCCCACCACGCGCGCCGTCCGGGCGAAGAAGTCGAACCACGCCCCGGGCGGCAGGTGCACGCGGCGCGTGGTGGCTCCACGCGAGACCACGGGGGCCACGAGCAGCGCATCGCCGAGGAGGTACTCGTCGCTCACGCCGTACACGCGCACGTTCTTCGGCTCCTCGAAGAGAAGATGGCGCATCACCGGGAGCCCCCGCGCCTGGGCCTCGGCCACGGCGAGCTGCACGTAGGGGACGAGCTGTGTCTTCAGCGCGGCGTAGCGCGAGTAGACGTCGAGGGTCTCTTGGTCCTTCCAGATCTGCCAGCGATCGCTCGAGGGGCCGTTCCCCGCCCCGTCGTTCTCGTCGTGCATGTCGGCGGAGAAAGCGGCCACCTCGGTCCAGCGGAGGTAGACCTCTTTGTCCGGCGGCGGATTGAAGACGTAGTGGTAGCCGGAGATGTCCGATCCCCAGAGCGGGATCCCCGAGAGCCCGGCGTTGAGCGCGCCGGTGAGGGCCGCAGGGAGGCCGTCGGCGAGATCGAAGTCGGTGCTCTGATCGCCGGCCCACACCATCGGCACGAGCCCTGACGTCCCGGTGTACCCCGAGCGCACGAACACGAGGTAGTCGCCGCGGCGCTCGCGCTCGAAGAGATCGTGGGCCGCCCTTTGGTAGAGCACCGGGTAGGCGTTGTGCGCTTCGTAGCCGCTCGTGCCGTCGGACATCACCGCGTCCGAGGGGACGTACTCGCCGAAGTCGACCATGAAGCCGTCCCACCCGTCGTCGAGCGCCCCCTTGAGAAAGCCCTGGTACCAGGCGACGGCGGCGGGGTTGGTGAAGTCGACCATGCCGGCGTTGTAGGGAGGATCGAGCACCGTGTAGGGCGAGCCGTCCTTCTTCTTCACGAGGAAGCCCTTGGCCACGGCGTCGTCGAAGACGGGGTGAAACGAGTCGGCGACGAAGGGGCAGAAGTACGCGACGGCCTTGAAGCCGCGCGCGTGAAGATCGTCCGTCACCGCGCGAAGGGCGCCGGGGGCGAAGGGCTTCCCCCCGTCCCCGTTGGGGAAGTAGTGGACGGCGGTGTCGATGACGCTGGTCGGCACGTGCGCCTGCCGGAGCTTGTCCATCTCGTCGGTGCCGGGGTTCGCGCGCCGCCGCGGGGCCAGCACCCAATCGGCGATCTCCGGCGGCCGCCCGGTGATCGACGTGAGCGCCTCCACGAGCTTCTTGGGATCGGGATCGACGAAGATCGTGGCGTCGAAGGACGCGCCGTCCGTGCGCGCGGGATCGATTTGCTCGACGCGCCACGCGTCGGGACGCTCCTCGCCGAGGTGATACGTCGTCCGGGCGCTTGTATTCTGCAACATCGCGAACCCGCGCGGCGAGAGAAGCCAGGGGATCGGCAAGTTCGTCTGCCCCTCCCCCGACGGCGAAGGGTTCCCGATCCCCGGGGGCGTGCCTTCGCCGTGGCCGAAGCCGCCGTCTTCGACCCACGTCGTGAGTCGATGCCCGCGCTGGTCCGAGTTCACGAAGCGCTCGCCGAAGCCGAAGAAGTGATCCCCGGGGGCGCAGGTCGCCGCCGTGTCGCAGGCGGCGTCGTCGTGCATCTTGAACGCGAGGGAGAGCTCGTTGGCGCTCGCCGTGGCAGACCCCGCGCCGTCCGAGCTCGACGTGGTGGTGGTGGCGACGAGGTGCACCCCGCTCGGAACGCCGGCCTCGATGCGAAGCTCCGCGCGCGCGCCGTCGCTCGACGCGAGCGTGAAGGTCCGCGTGTCTCCGTTCGTGGCGACGGACGTCACGTGCACGAGTTGCCGCCAAGGATCTTCGTCGCCTCGGAAGTAGTCCCACCCGTAGAGCACGACCCCCACGGTGCGCGGCTCGATGTGCGTCGCCGCCATCGACGCGTACGGCGCTCCGTCGTCGCCCCCGGCGCCGAGCGTCTCGACGAGCGTCGCCCCTTGGGCGTCTTTGATCCGCAGGACGAAAGGGTCGGCGTCGACCTCGATCGTGGCGTTCCCCACCGCGAACGAGGTGTGCGCCGGTAAGCTCGCGCCTCCCCCGCCCCCGCCGCCGCACGCGACCGCCGCGAGGACGGCGAGCGCGACGAGCGAGATGCGATGGGGAACCGACGTCACGACGAGCCTCCTCGGCGCGCCGCGCGCGCGCTTACACTTTAGCGACGAACAGCGTGACGCGCTCGCCGTCGACGTCGAGGTCGCGCGCTTCGGCGTGGGGCGTGACGACGAAGGAGAGGTCCTGCGCGAGGACCTCGCGCGCGATCTCGTCCTTGTGCTTCTGGACGACGGCCTGCACGCGCCCCTCGCCGGAGATTTGGACCGAGACGCGATCGGTGTACTCGAGCTCCATCTCTTTGCGCGCCGTCTGGATTCGGCTCACGAGCTCGCGCGCGAAGCCGAGCTCCTTGAGCTCGTCGTCGAGGGTCGTCTCGAGCACCACGACGCCGACGCGGTCGCCGGCCGCGGCGAAGCCCTCTTTGGTCTCGAAGGCGACCTCGAGATCCTCGCTCGTGAGGCGCACCTTGGCGACCTCGACGCTCCCGGTCTTCACGAGCTCGGCGTGGATCGCCGCGCTGTCCTCGGGCGAGGTCGAGCTCAGCACCTTCTTGAGCTCCTGCGCTTCTTTGCCGAGGCCACGCTGGCCGAGGGCGCGGAAGTTGGGCTTCAGGCGGTACTCCACGAACTCGCGCACCCGATCGTCGGCGACGAACTCGACCGCGAGGACGTTGAGCTCCTCGCGGATGATCGCCTCTTGGGCCATGAGGCTCCCCTTCACTTGAGGATCGCTCACCACGATCTTCGCCGAGCGGAGCGGCTGACGGACCTTCTGTTTGGCTTGCGTGCGCACCTGGAGCCCAAGACTCACGAGGTCGCGCACCCACGCCATGTGCGTGCGGAGCGTGTCGGGGATCTCACCTTGCACCTCGGGGAAATCGGTGAGGTGCACGCTCGCCGGCACCGGGATCCCGGCGCGCGTCGAGGGGCCGACGACGAGGTTCTGGTACATCGTCTCGCTCAAGAACGGCGTGAACGGCGCCATCACGCGCGCGAGCGTGGTGAGCGCGGCGTAGAGCGCTTGGTACGCGCTCTTCTTGTCGTCGTCCCAGCCGCTCTTCCAGAACCGGTCGCGGCTCCTTCGCACGAACCAGTTCGAGAGCGCGTCGACGAAGTCGGTGATCCACTTGGTGGCGCCGTACACGTCGTAGGCGTCGAGGCTCTGCCCCACCTTCTGCACGGTGAAGTCGCGGAGCTCGTGGATCCAGCGATCGAGCTCGGCCTGCTTGTCGTTCGGGACGAGCTTCGAAGTCTCCCCCCGGAGCGGATCGAAGCCGTCGATCTGCGCGTAGATGGTGAAGAACGAGTAGACGTTCCGAAGCTTGATGAGCGTCTCTTTTTGGAGCGCGCGCACGTTGCCGAGCGAGTGGCGCGTCGCGCTCCACGGCGGGTTCGACGCGTAGAAGAACCAGCGGAAGGCGTCGGCGCCGGGGGCGCTCGAGCGCGGGTCTTCGAGGCTCACGCGCTCCGCCTCGGGGAGCCACGGCACCTCGACCGGCTTCACGTCCTTCGTGGACGTGGGGGTCAAAGAGAGCGCGGCGCGGTCGGCCTCGTGCATCGCCACGACGCGGCGGCGCATCTTCTTGCCGACGGCGAGCTTCACGTCGATGTTGGTCGCCCCGCGAACGAGGCGGACCGTCGCCCCCTCTTGAAGGTCGAGGCCTTCGAGATCTTCACGTGCAATATGCACGGTCCCCGCGGTACCGGTCACGCCGGCGTCTTCGAGCGAGAGCACGCCGAAGTCCATGCGGACGGCGTCGAGGATGACCTCGGGCGGGGTGTAGTTCCCCTTCGACTTGCTCTCCTTCTTCCCTTCCTTGTCCGAGACGTGACCGAGCACGATGCACGTCTTGTAAGGATGCGGGTACGAGCGCGGCGTGAGGTCGAGGCGCTTCTGGCACTCCTCGTCGAAGACGAGCGTCGACACCATGAGCAGCGTGTAGAACCAGCCGCGCGTCTGATCGATCGCCTCGCTGATGAAGTCGGCGGGGAAGCTCTTCTTGAAGTCGTCGTGCCCCTTGTGAGGGAAGCCCCACTGGGCGAACGGCATGCACCCCGAGTCGAACCAGCAGTCGATGACCTCGGGCACGCGGCGGTAGGTCCCCTCTTCTCCGGGGTTCTGCCAGGTGACCTTGTCGATCCACGGCTTGTGGACGATGAGGTGCTCGCTGAGCTCCGGATCCTTCGCCTTGGCCTCGAGGAACGCCTCGAAGGCGCGCGGGTTCTTCTTCAGGATCTCTTCGCACGACGACGGCGCTTCCATGCGGCCGGTGACGTCGTTGATCCAGATGTTGAGCGGCGTGCCCCAGTAGCGCTCGCGGGAGAGCGCCCAGTCGACGTTGTTGGCGAGAAAATCGCCGAAGCGGCCGTCTTTGATGTGCTCCGGCAGCCAATGCACCGCTTGGTTGTTGGCGATGGCGTTTTGGATCTTCTCCGTCGTGCGGATGTACCAAGCCGGACGCGCGAACTGGATGAGCGGATCCGAATCGGCGCGCCAGCAGAACGGATAGTCGTGGCGGTACTGCTCGGCGAGGACGAGGAGCTTCTTCCCTTTGAGCTCTTCTTGGATCTCCTTGTCGCAGTCCTTCACCCAGCGGCCGGCGTACTTGGGGAGCTCGTCGACGAACGTGCCGTCGGGCTTCACCGCGCAGAGGAGCGCGATCTGATCTTGCGAGAGGCTTTTTGCCTCGAGCTCCTTCTTGTGCGCGGCGAAGTCGTCCTCGCCGAAGGCGGGCGCGATGTGGACGATGCCGGTGCCGCTGTCGAGCGTGACGAAGTCGGCGGCGAGCACCTTGAAGTAGAGATCCTTCGCCGGCCCCTCGAGCCCCTTGGCGTAGAGATCGAACGGCGGCACGTAGCGAAGGCCGACGAGGTCCTTCCCCTTCACTTCCTTCTCGGTGACGAGCTCGGTCTTGAGCTTCTTGGCGAAGCCCTCCACGAGCGCCTTCGCCATCACGTAAGCCTGGGGCTCGAGCGTGCCGTCCTTCGCCTTGGCGCGGACGTAGACGTAGTCGTGCTCGGGGTGCACCGCGGCGTAGGCGTTCGACGGCAAGGTCCACGGCGTCGTCGTCCACACGAGGAGGCGCGTGTCCGGCGCGTCCAAGAGCGGGAAGGCGACGTACACGCTCGGATCGTCGACCGGCTTGTAGCCGAGGCCGACCTCGCCGCTCGAGAGCGCGGTGCCGCCTTGCGCCCACCACCAGACGACCTTGTGCCCTTGGTAGAGGAGCCCCTTCTTGAAGAGCTCGGAGAGGGCCCACCACACGCTCTCGACGTAGCTCTTGTGGTAGGTGACGTACGCTTCTTGGAGGTCGACCCAGAAGCCGACGCGCTCGGTCAGGTCCTCCCACTCTTTCGTGTAACGGAAGACCGACTGGATGCACTTCGCGATGAAGGGCTCCATGCCGTAGGCCTCGATGGCGGCCTTGCCGTGGATGCGGAGCTCCTTCTCCACCTCCACTTCGACGGGCAGTCCGTGCGTGTCCCATCCCGCTTTCCGCGGGACGCGGTACCCCTTCATCGTCTTGTAACGAGGGAAGAGATCCTTGATGACGCGCGTGAGGACGTGCCCGTTGTGCGGGAGGCCGTTCGCCGTGGGCGGGCCTTCGTAGAAGACGAAGTCCCCCTTCGCCGCCGGCTTGTCGAGCGACTGCGCGAAGATCTTCTTCTCCTTCCAGAGGGCGAGGATCTCGCGCTCCTCCTTGGGGAAGTTCAGCTCGCTGGGGACTTTGGCGAAGAGAGGCTCGGCCATGGCGCCTCGCGTTATAGCCCAAAAGCGCCGCCCCCTGGCGGGCTCGACGCCTTCTCGCTCGAGCGTGCCGAGTCAGAAGTTCGCCGGCGCGCCGACGAACCTTGGACTCGGGCCCCTACACCTGAAAGCCGGGGTCGAGGCACGCCTCCAAGATCACGTCGGGGATCTTGCGCAGCTCCTCGTGGGCGAACGACACGCACGCGAGGCGAATGCTCGACTCGAGCACGAGGCTCGGCCCGCGCCCTTCGACGCGGCGGATCGTGCCGCCGAACCACACGCTCGCGCGCGTCGCCTTCTCCACCCACGTCTCGACCTCGAGGAGATCGTCGAAGCGGGCGGCGGCGCGGTAGCGGAGCTTGGCCTCGACGACGGGCAACCCCATGCCCGTCTCTTCCTCGAACTTCCGGTAGTCGAGCCCGTGCGCGCGCCACGACTCGACGCGGCCGGCTTCGAGAAAGCGCAGGTACGCGGCGTGGTGGACGACCTGTGCCCTGTCGGTGTCGGAGTAGCCGACGCGCAGGCGGTGCGTGTGCCTGCGAGAAACGAACGTCACGAGGTTGGGATCGGCTTCGCGCGCGGTGCTAGGCGGCGGCGGCGATCTTGCCGTTCACGAGGTCGTACGATTTGTTGAGCGTCGTGATCTCGGCGAGCTCGCCGTCGTCGATCTTGATCTTGTACTGGCGCTCGATGGCCGCGACGATCTCGACGCCCATCATGGAGTCGATGCCGAGATCCTTGAAGTGCTTGTCGTCGGGGATCTCGTCGACTTCCGAGATCTCGGCAATCAACGCGCGAAGCTCTTCTTTCAAGGTGGGGTTCGACATGGCAGTGCTTCCTTCTTTCGAGTGACCGATCGACGCTCTATTCGCCCCCGGGGACCAGGGTCGCTCCGGCAGCGGCGCTGGTGACGACCGCGTCGGCGGTTGCCCCAGCGACGCGCGCCGCCTTGCTGGTCTCCGTAGCGAGCGCCGCGGCCTCGGCCTTGGCGCGCTTGTGATCTTCCATCGCCGCGTCTTGCAGCTCCTGACGGGTGACGTTCAGGTACTTGAGGACGGGGAAGAAGACCTTCTGCAGGAAGACCGCGCGGTCGACCTTCCCCTCTTCGCGCATGATCTTCACGCGCTCTTCGTAGTTGGGGACGATCCCCACGCCGGGCATCGCGAAGTTCTTCGCCACGAAGGCGATGTCGCGCAGCGTGGCCGGGCGATCTTCCTCGAGGAGGACCTTCACCACGTCTTGGTAGAAGCGGCAGTGGGCGATCTCGTCGCGGGCGTTCAAGCGGAAGATCGTCGCGAGGCACTCGTCGCCGATCTCTTTGCAGCGCTGCTCTTGCTTCACGTAGATGACGAACGTCGCCATCTCTTGGAAGCAGCCGTAGATCGTCATCTGCCGCGCAGTGGCGAAGGGGAGCTCCCACTTCACGCCCATGAGCTGGTTCTGCAGGTCGAAGAGCTGCTCGGGGGTGCGCTTGCCGCAGCGGAGCAGCCACTCCATGAGCGCGAGCGAGTGCTTCGACTCCTCGTACGCCCAGTTGGCGGAGAACCACGCCTGACCGAAGTACGGCCGGACGATGTTGATCCCCTGCGAGACGTAGTCCGGCAGGTAGCTCTCCACGCAGCAGAAGGTCTCGGCCACGACGACGAGCGACTCAGGGACGTCGACCTTGATCTTGTCGTAGGGAACGTCGCGGAGGGGATTCCACCGGCGCTCCTCTTCGGCCTTGTCGAAGAACGTCTTGTACAAATTGTACAAGCGCTCCTGACGCGCCGGATCTGTGGTTCGGTCCTGGTTCACTGCGTCCCTACTTCGACGACGAGGCGTTGAACTACGAGGCGGCGATGGCTTGGCGCTTCTCGACGAGCTCGATCAGGTCCTTCACGGTCTGAATGCCCGCGAGCGACTCGTCGGGGATTTGGATCTTGAGCTGGCGCTCCATGGAGCCGACGATCTCGAGCATGCCGAGCGAGTCGATGCCGAGCTCGCTGATGACGGTGGTCTCGGCGATCCTCGGGAACTCACGCTCCACGATCTCGGTCGCGGTCTTCTGAAACATCTCGAGGAGGTCTGCCCGACTGGTCGACATATTCGCGCTCTCCTTACAACCCTTTAGCGGACTTCGTTCGATTCGTACAAGCCAAGAGCCGCGCCCGTTTCCGCGAAGGAAACGACGCAGCTGCGTAGCTCACTTCACGGTGCGTCGGTGCGCGACGCGTTCTCGTCGGCGGCATTCTCCTCGGCCTCACCACCATGCACACCGCGTGCACGGGCGAGCGGGAGGGTGCCGTCGAGGAACATCTGGCGCGTCTTGCGGCGTTGCGGCTTGCCGCTCGAGGTCCGCGGGAGCGAGCCCTGCGGCACGAGCACGACCTTGTGAACGGTGAGTGACATCTCTGCTGCCACACGCGTCGTGATTTGCTCGGTGAGCCCGGCGGCGTCGCTCTGGAAGGCCTCGGCGCAAATGACGAGCTGCTCTTCTCCGGTACCGTCGCTGACCGGACGCCCCTCGGTGTCGACCGAGACGGCGAAGGCGACGACGTTCCCGCGGCGCACGCCGGGGAGCTCGCTCACCGCCCACTCGATGTCCTGCGGATAGAAGTTCCGCCCGCGGATGATGATGATGTCCTTGAGGCGACCGCAGATGTAGAGGGAGCCGTCGGCGATGTAGCCGAGGTCGCCGGTGTAGAGCCACGTCGCTCCGTCGGGGCCTTCCTTGAACGCCGCAGCGGTGAGCTCGGGCTCTTGGAAGTAGCCCTTGGAGATGCTCGGCCCGCGCGTGAGGATCTGACCGACTTGGCGATCGCCGAGGCGCTTCCCGTCGTCGTCGACGATGGCGACCTCGTGGTGCGGCATCCAGCGCCCGCAAGCGACGAGCTCCTGCGTCGTGCCGCCTTCGTCGCTCGCGAGCTTCGGCTTGGCCTCGCCCTTCTGCAGTGCCGCGGGGTCGATGGTGTCGGTGCTCATGCCGGCGCTTCGCTTCACGAAGGTGACGGCGAGCGTCGCCTCGGCCATGCCGTACGAAGGGAGGAACGCCTTGGGATCGAAGCCCGCGGGGGCGAGCTTCGCGGCGAAGTCCCGGAGCGTCTTCGATTGAATCGGCTCGGCGCCGCAGCCGGCGATCTTGATGCACGAGAGATCGAGCCCGGCGACGTCCTTCTCCTTCACGCGCTTGGCCACGAGCGCGTAGGCGAAGTTCGGCGCGTAGGTGATCGTCCCGCGGTGCTTGTGAATCACGTCCAGCCACATGCGCGGCGTGCGCACGAAGCTCGCCGTCGGCATGAACACCACTTGGATGTTGCAGAAGAGCGGCGAGATCACGAAGCCGATGAGCCCCATGTCGTGGAAGAGCGGCAGCCAGCTCACGCCCTTGTCGGTCGCCTCGATGGTCTCGAGGCCGTCGACCATGATCACCTGCGCGTTGGCGGCGAGGTTCCCGTGCGTGACCATCACCCCCTTGGGCCGCGAGGTGCTGCCGGAGGTGAATTGGAGGAACGCGAGGTCGTCGGGCGTGACAGTCACGTCGAGCGGCGAAGGCGCGGGCCCGGCGAGCTCGTCGACGGTGACGATGGCCTCGAGCTTCTCGGCGCGGGCCTTCACCGGCTCGACGAAGGGCTTCGTCGTCGGCGTGGTGAGGAGGAGCCTCGCCCCCGAGGCGTTGGCGATGTGCGAGACGGTGTCGTGGTAGCTCTCGACGTTCTTGAACGAGAGCTGCGGGTACATGGGCACGGGGACGAGCCCGGCCATCACGCAGCCGACGAACGAGAGGACGAACTCGTCGGGATCGGGGATGACGAGGGCGACGCGATCGCCCTTCTTGAGCCCGCGCGCCACGAGGTGCGCGCCACGGCGCAGGGCCTCGGCGTGGATCGTCTGGAACGAGACGAAGCGCTCGCTCCCGTCGGCGGCGACGAACGTGAAGCCGCGATCGTGGTGGCGCGCCAAGTTGTGGAGCGCTTCGACGAGCGTTCGGGGAACCGGTCGGATGTGGGGTGCCGTGGAGGTCATGCGCGACGCCGGCGGGCGGCGAATGCCGCACTGCGCCGCACGCGACTTACTTCGTGACTAGCCTGTACGCAAGTACAAGTGCCGACGCGGCGCACGCCTTGCGGGTGACCAGGGTGCACGCCCCGGTGCGCAGTGTCTGAATGGTTCGACGACCGGGAATTTTCCTTCGCGCGCGTACACCGCTACGCGTCATTTTTTCAGGTACCGACGTTGCCCACCCCACATGCCGAGAGCTATAAGCTGCCGGTGTCCGGCTCCATGACGCGCGTTCCGCGAGTGTTCGTGACCGGGGTCGGAGTGGTGAGCTCGATCGGCCTCGGCAAGGACGAGTACTTCGCCTCCCTGGCCGAGGGGCGCAGCGGCATCTCCCCCGTCGAGTCCTTCGACCCGAAGAACCTCGGGCGCGAGTACGCCGGCGAAGTGAAGCAGTTCGTCGCCAAGGACCACCTCACGGCCGCCGAGCTCCGTCGCACCGGTCGCTGCTCGGCCATGACCTTGGCTGCGGCGCGCATGGCCGTGGCCGACGCCGGTATCAAGGACGGCTCCCTCCGCGGCCCGCGCACCGCCGTCGTCATCGGCACGACGATGGGCGAGGCCGGCATCATCGCCGACCTCGATCACGGCTGGATCGCTCGCGGCCCCACCGGCGTGAAGCGCGCGCTCCTCCCCAAGTACGGCTCCACGCTGCTCCCGATTCACGTGGCGCGCGCGGTCGGCGCGAGCGGCATGGTCCTAGCTCTCCCCGCGGCGTGCGCCGCCGGCAACTACGCCATCGGCTTCGCGGCGGATTTGATCCGCACCGGCCGCGCCGACGTCGTCATCAGCGGCGCGTCGGAGGTGCTCCAAGAGCTCGAGTTCTCCGGCTTCGTGCGCTTGGCGGCGATGGCGCAGAGCCGTTGCCAGCCCTTCGACTTGAATCGCCAGGGGCTCATCCTCGGCGAGGGTTCGGGCGTCGTGGTGCTCGAGTCCGAAGAGCACGCGATGCGCCGCGGCGTCCGCCCGCAAGCCGAGGTCGGCGGCTACGGTCTGTCGTGTGACGCGTACCACATCACCCGGCCGCACCCCGACGCGCACGGCAGCATCGCCGCCATGCGCGACGCCATCTCGAACAGCGGCATCACCGCCAACGAGGTCGACTTCATCAACGCCCACGGCACCGGCACGCGCGCCAACGACCTCGCCGAGGCGAAGGTCGTGAAGGACGTCTTCGGCGAGCGCCGCGTCCCCATCTCGAGCATGAAGAGCCTCCTCGGTCACTGCATGGGGGCCTCGAGCGCGCTGGAAGCGGTCGCCTGCGTGATGACCATCGAGACCGGGATTTACCCGCCGACCATCGGCTACGAGACGCCGGATCCGGAGTGCGACGTCGAGCTCGTCGCCAACGTCGCCCGCAAGGGGAAGAGCGACGTCGTCCTCAACAACTCGCTCGCCTTCGGCGGCTACAACGCCGTCACGTGTTTCGCGCGCCCCGGCGTCCTCCCGCCTCCGGAGCCGCGCCTCCCCCGCTCCTCCTGAGCGACGAAGGGTCCTCCGTGCTCCCCCGCGCAGTCACAGGGCTCGGCGTCGTTTCCACCGTGGGGATCGGGCGCGAAGCGTTCTTCCGTGCGCTCGCCGAGCCGAAGCGCCTCTCCGCCTCCACGGCGCGCCCCGTCGAGAGCTTCGACGCCACCGCCTACCCGAACGCCGCCGTCGCCGAGGTGCTCGCCTTCGACCCCACCAAGTACCTGGGCGACAAGGGTCTCCGCACGCTCGACCGCCTCACCAAGATCCTCATCGTCGCCGCTCGCCTCGGCATGCACGACGCCGGCTTCAAGAAGGACGGCGCCTTCGTGCAGTCGGCCGCCGACCGCGTCGGCCTCTGCGTGTCGAACGCCTACGGCAGCCTCGAGGCCATCACCGAGCTCGACCGCGTCGCCCAGCTGGAAGATGCAAGATACATCAATCCGGCGAAGTTCCCCAACACGGTGTCGAACAGCGCCAGCGGCTACGTGAGCATCTGGGAAGATCTCCGCGCCCTCAACGTCACCGTCTCCGACGGGAACTGCGGCGCGCTCGACGCCGTGGCGTGCGGCGACGTGCACCTCGCCACCGGCCGGGCCGACGCGCTCCTCGTGGGCGGCGGCGAGGCGATGAGCGAAGCGCTGTACATGGCGTTCTTGCGCCTCGGTGTCCCTTCGGAGTGCGCGCTCCTCGGCGAAGGGGCGGCGCTCATGAGCTTCGAGCCGCTCGATCTCGCGACCGCGCGCGGCGCGAACGTCATGGCGCACATCGTCGGCTACGGCACCGCCTTCCAATCGCCGGAGAACGACGCCTCGCTCATCCACGCCTCGCGCGACGCGATGGCCGACGCGGTGACGATGGCCTTGGCAGACGCCAAGGTCCGCCCCGAGGACATCGACGTGGTCGCGACCGGCGCCTCCGGCCTCCGCGCCTTCGACGAGGCCGAGCTCGAAGGGGTGACCCGCGTGCTCGGCAAAGACGTCGCCCTCGTGGCCCCCAAGTTCGTCCTCGGCGAGACGCTCGGCGCCGGCGGGGCGATGGCCATGGCCGCGACCCTGGCGTGGTTCCAAGGCGCGCCCCCCTTCCCCATCCTCCAAGGGTCCCTTCGCGAGGGGCGGGCGACCAAGACCGCGCTGGTCACGACGATCGGCTTCTACGGAAACGCCTCGGCGATCGTCATCACCAAGCCTTGATCAAAGTGCGCTCGCGTGCGGGCTCGCACGTCGGCGTTCGTGGACACCCCCATTCGACGCGAGACACATGAAGACGAGCTGGATCGACAAGAAGGCCCACGCAGAGCTCGCCCGCATCCGCGAGGCGCGCGAGAAGCAGGTCTACCCGTACTTCCGACAGTTCGAGAAGGGCGGGCTCCACACCCAGATCGACGGCAAGCCGATCATCAACTTCAGCTCGAACGACTACCTCGGCCTCACCAACCACCCCAAGGTGAAGGAAGCGGCGAAGAAGGCGGTCGACAAGTACGCGTGCGGGCTCTCGAGCTCACGCGTGCAAGCGACGACGGTCGAGCACGTGGAGCTCGAGAAGCGTCTCGCCAAGTGGTTCGGCTTCGAGAAGTGCCTCATGTTCACCACCGGCTATCAGGCGATGCTCGGCACGCTGGTGTCGATGGCCGACAAGGACACGACCCTCGTGCTCGACGCGTTCTCGCACGCGTGCATCCTCGACGGCACGTTCCTCTCGGCCGGCATCCCCGGTCGCGCGCCCGAGGTCCGCTTCTTCAACCACAACTCGGCGAAGAGCCTCGAGCGCATCCTGAAGACGCGCGAGCGCCCGAACGCGCTCGTGGTCGTGGAGGGCGTGTACTCGCTCGACGGCGACCGCGCGCACTTGAAGGAGTTCGTGGAGATTTGTGATCGCTACGACGCGGTCATGATCGTCGACGACGCGCACGGCACCGGCACCCTGGGCACGCGTGGCACCGGCATCCTCGAGGAGCAGAACCTCGTGGATCGCGTGCCCATCGTCGTCTCCACGTTCTCCAAGACGTTCGGCGGCATCGGCGGCTTGCTCCTCGGGAGCGAAGAGGTCGTCGAGCTCGTGCAGCACAACGCGCGCTCCTTCCTCTTCAGCGCTTCGCTCCCCGTCCCCATCGTGGCGGCGGCGAGCACCATCCTCGACATGCTGGAATCGGACGGCCCGGCGCTCGTGAGCGAGCTGCATCAAAAGGCCGACTACATGCGGAGCAAGCTGACCGAGGCGGGCTTCGATCTCGGCGCGAGCAACACGCACATCATGCCGGTCATGTGCCGCGACGAGCGCAAGACGCTGTTCATGCACGTGGCGCTGCTCGAGTGCGGTGTCTTGATGGTCCCCATCACCTACCCGGGCGTGAAGCTCGGCGAAGAGCGACTCCGCGTGAACGTGACCCGCGGCCACACGCAGGAGGACATGGACACGGCGCTCGAGCTCCTGAAGAGCTACGGCGAGGTCTTCTTCGTCCTCTCGGGCGAAGAGCTCGGCCCGATGGAAGACTGATCCTTCACGCGAAGGGTGCGTAAAGAGCGCGCGCGACGCGTTCGGGATCGGCGGCTTCGAGCAACGCGCGGACGACGGCGACGCCGTGCGCGCCGGCGCTCGCGCACGCGGCCACGCAGGATTCGTCGACTCCGCCGAGGGCGTAGACCCACGTCGAGGACGCCGCCCGTGCGACGGCGGCGACCGCCTCGGCGATCGCCGCGGGTCCTCGAGGCGCGCCCTTGCCCGGCGTCGCGAAGATGGGGCTGACGAGGACGGCGTCGACCCCCGCCGCGAGCGCGCGGTCGAGCTCCGCCTCGTCGTGCGCGGCGGTCGAGAGGAGCCCCGTGGCGAAGGCGGCACGCGCCGCGGCGAGGTCGCTCGGCGAGGTGTGCGCGGGCAGGTGCACGCCGGCGGCGCGCACGGCGACCGCGAGACCGAGGTCGTCGTTCACCACGAGAGGGACGCACGCCTCGGCGCATACCGGCGCCAGTGCGATCGCGGCGGCGCAACGACGCGCGGACTCGTCCTTGTCACGGAGCTGCACGGCGAGCGCCCCTTCGGGGACACCACGCGCGGCGGCGCGCACGACGTCGACCACGCGCGCCGTGGGGAACGCAGGATCGGTGACGAGGAAGATCCGCGGACGGATCATCGCGCGCCGGCTTCGTCGCCTCCCACGGGCGCGGGTCGTTCGGTCGAAGAGGGCTCACCGCCCCCGAGCTTCGCGAGATCGTCCTTCGCCGCGGGGGCGTGGCGACTCGACGGATACTTCTCCACGAGGTACGCGAGCGTCCGGCGCTCGCCCGCGGTGTCGCCGTGCGCGTGGCAGTCTTGGGCCAAAGCCCACAGCGCGTCGCCCGCCGAGTCCTCGCGACGCTCGTTGGGATCGGGGCTGTGCGCGCACTGAAAGGGGGCGAGCGAGAGCGCGACGGCGAGCGCGCCGGCTGCGAGGTTCACCGCGAAGCTCACTCGATGAGCCCCGCCGTCGGGCTCGACGCGTTGGCGTAGCGCGAGCGAGGCATGCGACCGGCGAGGAACGCCTTGCGACCGGCGCTGACCGCCTCGCGCATCGCCGTGGCCATGAGCACCGGGTCCTTGGCGTGGGCGATGGCGGTGTTCATCAGCACACCGTGGCACCCGAGCTCCATCGCCACCGCGGCATCGCTCGCGGTGCCCACGCCGGCGTCGACGATGACCGGGACCTTCGCGTGCTCGAGGATGATCCCCAAATTGTGCGGGTTCCTGATCCCGAGCCCGCTGCCGATCGGCGCCGCCAGCGGCATGACCGCCGCGCAGCCGATGTCTTCGAGCTTTCTGCACACGATGGGATCGTCGATGCAGTACGGGAGAACGACGAAGCCCTCCTTCACCAGGATCTTGGCGGCGGCGAGGGTCTCTTCGTTGTCGGGGTAGAGTGTCTTGGGATCGCCGATGACCTCGAGCTTCACCATGCTCGCGATACCGAGCTCACGCGCGAGGCGCAGCGTCCGAATCGCGTCGTCGGCGGTGAAGCAGCCGGCGGTGTTGGGGAGGAGCGTCCAGTCCTTGCGGCGCTGGAAGAGCGACATGAGCGAACCTTGGGAGCGGTCGTTCAAGTCGACGCGGCGGAGCGCGACGGTGACGATCTCGGCGCCGGAGGCGTCGAGCGCGCGCTCGGTCTCCTCGGTGCTCTTGTACTTCCCGGTGCCGACGATGAGCCGGCTCGTGAGCTCCTTGCCCGCGATGACGAACGGATCCGACATGCGCTCTTCCTAGCCGACGTCCTCGCGGGCGTCGACCTCCCCGCGCGTGGTCTTCCCCGCGGCCGGCACCTTCCAGCGTCGATGAAGCCAGAGCCACTCCGACGGGTGCTTCCTCACGAAGGCCTCGAGCGCGCGGCTCGCGCGACGGGTCGCGTCGTCGATCCCGACGGCGCGAAGGTCGTCGATCACGTCGAGCACGAAGAGCTCCTGCGTCCCCGAGCTCGTGCGGCGAGCAGCGGCCACCACGAGCGGGACCCGCGCCCGCGCCGCGAGCACCGCCGGCGCCCGATCGAGGTACGCCTCACGACCGAGAAACGTCGCGCGCACGGCGTGGCGCGTGTCCGACGGCACTTGGTCGATCATCATCGCCACGAGCCCGCCCCGCGCGAGCACCGCGGTCGCTTCGCGCGACGCACCGGCTGCGGGGGCGAGGAGCACGCCGTAGCCTGCGCGCGTCCCCTGCCAAAACGCGTCGAGCGCCGGCGCGTGGAGGCGCTTCGTCACCACGAGGAGCGGCGCGCGCCGAGCGATGGCGCACGCCGCCAGGTCCCAATTGCCGGTGTGCGTCGCGGCGACGATCGCCCCCCGTCCCTCCGCGAGGACCGCGTCGAGCCGCGCCGCCGAGGCCGGCTCGATCGTCGCGAGGGGGTCGACCTCGCGCGCGGCGCCGCCGAGCCACAAGAGCTCGCACGCGCTCGCGCCGAGCGAGCGATACATGGCGCGCGCGCTTCCCTTCGGGTCGGCGACCTTCGCGCTGCGCATGGCGTCTTCGACGTGCCTTCGTCGAATCCGGAGCACGACGCCGGCGAGAAAGCCGAGCAGAGCGCCGAGACGCGCGAGCCAGGCGAAGGGGAGCGCGCCGAAGACCCGCGCGACGAACGGCCAGATCCCCTCTCCCCCGCGGGCCTGGCCCAGGTACGGAGCCCGCTCAGCTCGGGCCCACACCGTCACGTCCGCGCTCCCCGTCAGCCGAATCCGGCGCGGCGCACCGGCTGCCCGACGGTCCCTTCGAGGGCCACGGCGAACAGATCCGAGAGGGCGAAGGTGAAGACCTCTTTCCGCGCGTTTCGCGCGAACACGAGATCCCCCTGCACCTTCACCCGCTCGATGCGCGGGATGTTCAGCCCCGCGCCGTCGTGGGCGACGTGCAAGGTCATCATCGAGCCCTCGGGGAGCGTGGAGAAGCCGTCCTTCTCCGCTTTGGCTTGGGCCTCTTTGAGAATCGCGTCGAGGTGCTCGCCGGTCATGGTGGGGTCACGATAAGGTAATCACGTGGCGCGAGCAGCAAAAACCGATGCCCTCGGGGGGAACCTCGGTCCGCTCGCGCAAGGCGCGGCGCCTTCCGCAACTTCGGCGGCCGCGGGGCCGGCGCGCGCCGCCAACGCGCCTCCTCCCGAGGAAATCGTCGTCCTCCGCGACGTCCGCAAGACCTTCGGTGACAACGAGGTGCTGAAGGGGATCAATTTCGTGGCGCGCCGTGGGGAGACCACGGTGCTCATCGGCGGCTCGGGCGCGGGGAAAACCACGCTTCTCCGGCACATCGTGGCCCTCGAGCAGCCGACCAGCGGCGAGATCTGGATCGACGGAGAGAACATCGTCGGGCTCTCGGAGCGGGAGCTCAATCGCGTGCGCCAGAAGTTCGGAATGGTCTACCAGTACGCCGCGCTCCTCGACTCGCTCACCGTGTTCGACAATGTCGCGTTTCCGCTGGTCGAGCACACCAAGATGAAGAGCAAGGAGATCCGCGAGCGCGTCCTCGAGAAGCTCAAGATCCTCGGCCTCGACCCGGGCGTCGAGCGGCTCTTCCCCAGCGAGCTCTCGGGCGGTATGCGCAAGCGCGTGGGGCTCGCGCGCGCCCTGATGCTCGAGCCACCCATTCTCGTCTACGACGAGCCGACCAGCGGGCTCGATCCCCTCACGAGTCGCTTGGTGGACGATCTCATCGACGAGATGCGCGAGCGCTTCAACGTCACGAGCATCGTCATCTCGCACGACATCGCCAGCTGCTTTCGCATCGCCCACCAAGCTGTCCTCCTCATCAAGGGGAAGGTCGTGGCCCACGGCCCGCCCGACGAGCTCGCACGCGGCGAAAACGAGGTCGCGCGCGATTTCATCGCGCGGTCGGGCGTCGACGTGGCTAGCCTTTCGCGTGTGGGCCGAGCCGACAACCGCGGAGCAACGACCGAGAGGCGATCATGAACGGGCCGCCTCCCGGCTATCCCGGCCCGCCCGTGGGCCCTCCCCCCGGTCCCGGCTACCCGCCGCCGAACATGGGCTACCGCGCGCCCCAGCCCACCGAGGGGAAGGCGGTGACCTCGCTCGTCCTCGGGCTCCTCAGCATCTTCTGCTTCGGCATCTTCAGCGGGATCCCCGCCGTCGTCGTCGGCTTCCTCTCGCGGCGCGACATCGCGCGTTCGGGGAACACCCTCGGGGGCGGCGGCATGGCCATCGGCGGCATCGTCACCGGCGCGCTCGGATCCATCATGAGCCTCGCGACGTTCGGCATGATGATCTTCGGGATGGTGGCCGCGGGGCGGGCGGCGTCGTCGTTCACCCCGCCTTCGATACCGCCGCCGATGCCGCCGGTGGGGAGCGCCGCGCCGGTCGCGCGCACCGTGGGCGTCGTGGAGATCGTCGAAGCGCACGTCGGCGCAGGGCCGCTCCGCGACCAGCTCCTCGACGCGCGGAGCAGCGCGGTGATGGCGAGCAAGAGCTTCCTCGTCGAGATCCGAGCCAAGTGGTGCGGCGCGACCTGCAGCTCGCTCGACGCCGCGCTGCTCGATCCGCGGATGCAACGCGCGCTCCGCGACGTGCGGATCTTCCGCATCGACGTCGACGACTTCGGGAGCGAGCTCGCCGGCCTGTCCATGCTCACCCAGGCGATCCCCTACTTCTACAAGATCGACGCCGCGGCCACGGTCGAAGAGAGCCTCAGCGCGGACGCGTGGGACGACAACACCGCGGCCAACATGGCGCCCGTCTTCGACGACTTTCTCCGCGGCGGGGGCGCGCGCGACGCGGGGGCCGCGCACGGCGGCACGCTCGGTCACGGCAAGGACGCCGGCGCTGGCGCTCACCCGCACGCGACGCACAGCCCGCACGCGCGCGACGGCGGCCTCGCGCTCTGACGCTCTCGCGACGTGCGTAGGAAGCGCCGAGATCTCGCGCTACGTCGCGCGCCTCAAGCTGCGGCGGCGACCTGCGTCGCGGCGTCGCGCAGGGTGACGAACGCGTAGCCGGCGTCGCGAAGCACGTGGACCACGGCGCGGAGCGCGTCGAGCTTCGACTCCTTCGTCACGCGCACGTCAGGCTGGTACGGACGAAGCGCCTCGAGCCCGTCGGCGGCGTCGAGCACGTCGATGCCGTGGAGCTCGAGATTCACGAGCGGCTCGCCGACGCACATCTTCGCGAGCCATCGTGCGCGCGCCGGTCCGGCGAGGGTCACCGACGTACCGATGAACGGCAAGCGAAGTCCGCGCGTGACCTGGACCGGCAGCTCGAGCACGCCGACTCCGGTGCGCTGGTACGGGCGACCGACGCGGTAGGGGCGCGTGGGCGAGAGAAGCACCGCGGGGGTGTCCACGACCGAGCGGCTCGTGCGCCCACGCGCCGCGATGAGCCCGATGGCCGCGGTCTTGGCGGCGTAATACGCGGGGCACGGAAAGACCGACGAGTCGTAAGCGACCCCCTCTTCCTCGAGGACCTCGAACACTTCATCGGTGATGGTGTAGCCCGGCGCGCGAAAGCCGGTCGGGCGCTCGCCGACCGCCGCTTCGATGGCGTCGGCGCCGGCGCGGATCTGATGGCGGATCTCCTCGCGCGCGAGCCGCGTGAGATCGTAGCGGTGGTCGAGCGAGTGGTTGGCGATCTCGTGCCCCTGGCGACGCGCGGCGGCGAGGCGATCGGCGGCTTCGCGCCGCGCGAGATCCGATCCGATCGCGAACAAGGTCAGCGGGACGTCGAGCTCCCGGGCGAGATCGGTGAGCCGATCCACGGCGAGATCGTAGACGAGCGTCGCCGCCGGCCCTTCAGGGACCTCGAGGCCGTGGATCTGGAAGTAGTTGGGGATCTCGTCGAGGTCGACGCTGATGGCACAGAGGCGCACGGGCGGAGACTAGTTCAAGTGAGGCGTCCTTGGGCGCGCGTTCACGCGTGCGACGAGGGTCGCCTACGAGCGCCGCGAGTCCCGTTGCGACGGCGGAGGGATCGGGCGATGCTCCGAGCCGTGTCGAAGGTCGAGGCAGCCGAGCGGGAGACTTCGAAACGCCGACCGCTTCGGTCGCGCGCCGCGCGAATCGCGCTCGTGCTCCTCGGCGCGTTGGTCGTGCTTCTGCTCGTCAACGTTCGAGCCGACCTCCCGCTGGACGAGCTCTTGCCCAAGTACGCGGGCGGGGCCTCGCGGTTCACGAAGATCGACGGTGTCGACGTTCACTACCGCGACGAAGGCCAGGGACCGCCGTTGGTGCTCGTTCACGGCTCGTCGTCGTCGCTGCACACGTGGGACGGATGGGTGGCGAAGCTGTCCGTGCACCGCCGCGTCATCCGCCTCGACTTGCCGGGATACGGACTGACGGGCCCCGCGCCGGACAAAGACTACTCGTCGCATCGGTACGCGAAGGTCGTCGCCGGCTTGCTCGATCAGCTGGGAATCGCCCAGGCAGACGTCGCCGGCAATTCTCTAGGAGGGCGCGTCGCGCTCACGCTCGCGCTCGAGCAGCCGGCACGCGTGCGCCGTCTGGTCCTGATCGACAGCGCCGGTCTCCGCGGAGAGCGCTTGCCGGCGATCTTTCGGCTGGCGGGCATACCCGTGCTCAACGGCCTGCTCCGTTGGGTGACGCCGCGCGCGGTCGTCCGCGCCAACCTGAACGAGGTCTACGGCGACAAGGCGCGGCTGACCGACAGCGTCGTGGATCGCTACTACGACATGACGCTTCGCGAAGGAAATCGGCAGGCGACGATCGATCGCTTCTCTCACCTCTCCGATCCGGATCTCGACGACCGCCTTCGAGAGATTCACGTCCCCGTGCTCCTCGAATGGGGGGAGCGTGACGCTTGGATCCCCCTCACCTCCGCGCATCGCCTGCAAGCGGGGATCGCCGGCTCCAAGCTGGTGACCTACCCCGACGGCGGGCACGTGCCGATGGAGGAGCTGCCCGAGCGCACGGCCGAGGACGCCGACCGATTTCTCTCGGCGGACTGACGCTCTCGCTACTGCGTGACGCGGGTCGCGCGCACGAGCCCCTTGGTGACGTGCCCGTTGTTGTCGACGACGAGGATGTCCATGGGCCAGGTGTCGGCCGCGCAGATCTTCGCGTAGACGGCCGAGTCGTCGGCGAGCTTCGAGTAGAACGACCCCCACCCGTCGGAGTACCCGTTCACGGTGACCTTCCAGTGGACGCCCGACGCTTCGAGCGTGAAGCCCACTTGCCGCTCGGGGCCGCTCGGCGGATCGGTGAAGAAGATCCCCAGGTGGTCGTCGGTGAAGGACGTGAGGTTGCTCGGCCCTTGCGGATCGGTGATGACGACCTGCGCCTCGACGAAGCCGTTTCCGCTGCCGCCGTCGGTGCAGCGGTATTCGACGGACGCAACGACGGGCGCATCCGCGCCTCCGTTGAACGGAACGGGATTGTAGCTCGCGCCGCCTCCGCCTCCGTCGGAGCCCGCAGCGCCAGTGTCCTTGCCGCCGTCGGGTGTGCCCTGCGTCGAGACGACACCTCCGTCGTCTTCAAGAGCTCCGGCGTCGCCGGGATCGCCGCCTCCGGCCGAGGACGACGAGCCGCAGGCGAAGAGAAGCGTCGAAGCGAAGAGTGCAGAAGCGATCGAGAGATGCGTCGATGTCATGGGGCCGGCCCTCAGCAGGACGCGTGCCACGACCTCGCGAGCGGACAAAACACGACCGCCGTGAAGTTCCCGTAGCGGGCGCTCCACGGCGGTTCTGTGACCCGCTGTTCGCGGGCGGCGTCCCGAGCTTGGCCCGGGCGCCGTTCGGCTGCGATCAGCCGGCGGTCATCTTCGCGACTTCCGCCGCGAGGTCGTCGGTCTTCTTCTCGATGCCTTCGCCGAGGCCGAAGCGCACGAAGCTGTGGATCTTCACCTCACCGCCGAGCTCCTTGCCGAGGCTCTGACGGATGGCGTCGATCGTCCCCTTCTCCGGCGCCCAGACGTTGTCCTGGCCGAGGAGGGTAACTTCGGTGAACCACTTGGCGACCTTGCCCTCGATGATCTTCGGCCACGCCGCTTCCGGCTTCGGCTTGGGATCTTCGCGCATCTGCGCCGTGTAGATCTCCTTCTGCTTCTCGACGAGAGCAGTCGAGACCTGGCTCTTGTCGACGACGAGCGGGGTCATCGCCGCGATCTGCATCGCGACGTTCTCCACGAAGTCGTTGAACTCGGGCTTCTTCGCCGCGTCGGCCGAGGGGGCCTCGGCGTGGACGAGCACCGCGAGCTTGCCGCCCATGTGCACGTACGCGTGGACGACGCCGCCCGCTTCCTTGGCTTCGAGCGCGTCCCAACGACGGATGACGGTGTTCTCGCCGGTGCGACCGACGAGCTCGAGGCGCGCGTGGTCCACGGTCTCGTCGCCGATCTTCAGCGTGGCGAGATCCGTCCCCTTGGAAGCCTTGCTCGCGAGGTCCAAGACCTTGGTGACGAAGCCCTTGAAGTCGTCGCCGCGGGCGACGAAGTCCGTCTGGCAGTTGATCTCGACGATCGTGCCGCGCTTCTTGTCCGCGGTGACGTGCGTGCGCACCTCGCCCTCGGTCGCGACCTTGCCGGCCTTCGCCTGACCCTTGAGGAGACCCTTCTTCTGGATGACCTCGACGGCCTTCTCCATGTCGCCCGCCGCTTCGACGAGCGCCGCCTTGCAGTCGCTCATCCCCGCCTGCGTGCGCTCGCGCAGCTCCTTGACCATCGACGCAGTGACTTCAGCCATGACACTTCCCTCTTCTTCCTGGGACACGCTCGCCGGCGTTCGAGAGAACGCGGGCGAGCCAAAGACAATCACCATTGTCGCCGCGCCCCGCAAGGGGACGGGCGCCGCACGAGCGCCGTGCTCCTAGCACGACGCTCGCGGAGAGCACGCCGGTCGGCGCGCCCGGCCCGCGTGCACGCACGCGGACCTTGGCCTCTCAGTTCGGAGCCGGGGTTCCGCCGCCGCGCGGAGCGTCGCCGCCCGGAGCGTCGCCACGCGGACCGCGGCGCGCGTTCTGGTAGACGTCGGCCTGCGGACCACGGCGCTCGCCGCCGCCGCCGCCTTCGCCGCCTTCACGAGGAGCGAACTCCTTGCGACGCTGCGCGCCTTCGACGACCGCGTCGGCCAAGCGCGCGGTGATGAGACGGATCGAGCGGATGGCGTCGTCGTTGCCCGGGATCGGGTAGCTGATGACGTCCGGATCGCAGTTCGTGTCGGCGATCGCGATGATCGGGATCTCGAGCTTCTTTGCCTCTTGGACGGCGATGGTCTCCTTCGCCGGGTCGATGATGAACACCGCCGCCGGGAGCGAGCCCATGGCCTTCAAGCCGCCGAGGTACTTCTCGAAGCGCTCGCGCTCCTTCTCGAGGCGCGAGACCTCCTTCTTCGGGAGCTGGAGGTAGGTGCCGTCGTCCTTCATGCGCTCGAGTTGGCGCATGCGGTCGAGCCCCTGCTTGATGGTGCGGAAGTTCGTGAGCGTGCCGCCGAGCCAGCGGTTCACGACGAAGAAGCTGCCCGAGCGGGTCGCTTCCTCGCGGACGATCTCCTGCGCCTGGCGCTTCGTGCCGATCATGAGGATGTGCCCGCCGCGGGACACGGTCTCCTGCACGAAGTTGAACGCGCGCTGGAAGAGACGGACCGTCTGATCGAGGTCGATGATGTGGATGCCGTTGCGCGAGCCGTAGATGAACGGCTTCATCTTCGGGTTCCAGCGCTTGGTCTGGTGGCCGAAGTGGACGCCCGCGTCGAGCAGCGACTTCAAGGGCAACGGGTAGTCGCCGCGGAGTTGCGGCAGACCTTGGGCGGAGATTTCCTGAGTCATGATGCGCTTCCTTTCCGGTTGAGCCTCCGCCCCCCTGATCCGACCGAAGCGCTCCCAAGGTTTCTTGGGGGGCGCACCGAAGGCCGGTTTCGCGCGTGGGGGGCGTGTGGACTGGTGATTCGGTCGTGCGCCCCGAGGGGCGCCCGATCCGAGAATTCCCCTGGATTTGCCCGTCGGCGAACCGGCGGGAGGCCCAGGGGGGGGCGAAAGATGCCGTCAGCCTCGTTCCAAGTCAAGCGGCGCAGAAAATTACACTTACGCACTTGCACCCACACCGGTTCTAGGTCAATACGCCGCGCCATGACGAACCGATCTCTAGGTCTCTGGGTCACCCTTGCGGGTTCTCTCTTGGCGGCGTGCAGCGGCTCCGACGGAGCGAAGGGCGACAAGGGCGATCCGGGCGCCGCAGGGACCGGGGGCGCCGGCAGCGTCGACCCGAGCGCGGGCCTCGTGGTCCCGCACGTCGGGCTCCTCGACCGCGAGACCGACGTCGTCGTCACCGCGGACGCGCTCAAGCTCGACGCGCAGACGCAGCTCGACTTCGGCGCAGGCGTGACGGTGTCGAACATCCAGGTCGCCAGCTCGTCGACCGTCCTCGCGCACCTCAAGATCGACGCCGCCGCGGCGGTCGGCCCGCGCGACGTGAAGATCACCGCCTCGGGCACCACGGTCACCGGCGCGAAGTCGTTCGAAGTCCTCCCGCCGCTCGACGTGAAGGTGAGTGACGGCAGCGCCGAACAGGGCGGCATCGTGGTCGTGGACGTGGTGAACCGCGACACCACCGCGTTCGACACCGCTCAAGGGAGCTTCGTGCTCCTCGGCGACGGCCTGAACCCGCTCGGCGGAAGCGTGACGGCGACCAACGCGCAGCAGCTCCTGCTCGTCGATCCGCTCGGCAAAGTCGGCGACCAACAGCTCACCGCCGCCAACATCGACCAAGCGGGCAAGCCGGCCGCGACCTTCCTCAGCGCGAGCGACGCGCTCAAGGTCGCCGCGCGCGCGCCGACGGGGCTGACGTCCGGCACTGCGCTCGGCGCCGAGTCCTTCGCCGGCGGCTACGCCACGAAGATGTACAAGATCTCCGCCCCCGCGCCGGGCGCGACCGCGGCGTCGATCGTCAGCGTGGTCTTCAAGACGACCGCCACCGACAAGACGAACCCGATCATCTGGGCCATGCCCTCGAGCGGCAAGATGTCGGACCTCGTGATGACGGTGCAGCCGGCGCAGGCGAACCCGCTCTTCGGCACTCCGGGCGACGTCCCGCCGTACACCTTGCCGGTGGTCCTCCCGATCCCCGCGAACGGCGCGGCGACCGATCTCTACCTCGTGGCCCTCGACCTCGGCTCGGGCTCGGGGAACAAGTTCTCGATCGAACCGACGGTCGTCGCCGCCAAGTCGGTCACCGAGCAGAACACCGCGCACGCGACGAAGGCCGCGGCGCAACCGCTCATCGGCGCCACCAACTCGTGCGGCGCCGCAGCGGCGAGCTTCGGCCCGTGCGTCGTCAGCGCCGGCTTCGCCGCGAAGGACGAGGTCGACGTCTACACCGTGTCGCTCCCCGCTGCCGGCAAGCTCGAGGCGGCGTTCACCCCGGAGAGCGCGGGCGCGACGCTCGGCATCTTCGACGGCGCGGGTGCGTCGGTGGATCTGAACAACGCCGACACGCTCGTGTACACGCAGAACGGCGAGACCTCGGCGGTCGGCAAGTCGACCATCTCCAAGACGAACTTCCTCGTCGTCGTGCAGGGTGACAAGGCGAGCAAGTACAACTTCTCGCTCCGCGTCGCTCCCTGAGGCCACGCGAAGGCGCAAAGGCCCCGCGGCGCGTGTGCAGGCTCTCGGCCTCCGCGCGCCGCTCGTGTCTATTGCGGCTGAACGCGGACGAGCGCGCCCCGCGGGCCGACCCACCAGGTCTGCGGACAGACCTGGACGAGCGGCGCGAGGCGCGCGACCAGGCGATCCATCGCGATCCCCTGATGATGATCGACGAGCGCCTTGAGCACCTCTCCGAGCTTATCCTTGTAGAAGAGGACCATGCGGGCCACGCCGCCGAACGAATCGGCGACGAGGAGGTGCAGCGCGCGCTGCGTCGGATGATACTCGACGGTCAAGATGGCCCCGAGCAAGGTCACGCAGGAGAAGGACAGTTGGCAGGCGATCCCCGACACCGCCGGGTCATGGCTGGCCGGAACTTGATGAAAGCCGGCGCGGTAGAGCGTGGCGGTGATCCACTCCGCTTCCATCGCACGGAGCGCGAGGACGTCGCGCGTGCTCGCGGGCGCGAGGGGCTCCACCGCCGTGTCTTCGTCGGACGAGGGGAACTCGCCCGTTCCCATGGGCCCGGGGCGGAGGCCGCTCGCGTAGCTCGTCGCCACGCCCATGGGCTCGGTGTCGTACGTCGCCGGTGCTGCTCCTTGCATGTCCCGCTCCTTTCCCATGACCAGGTCGAGCCTTCCCGCGGGTCGGCCTGCGCGGCCACTTAAAGGAATTTTCACTCGTGCTCGCCCGCCCGTTGCTCCGTCCCCCGCACGTGCCGTTCGTCGGCCGGGAGCAGCTCTTTGCCCGGGCGAAGACGACGTTCGAAGGCGGGGCGCGGCTCGTGACCTTCACCGGCCCCGGCGGGATCGGGAAGACACGCCTCGCCGCCGAGCTCGCGGCCAAGCTCACCTTCGACGGCGGAACGATCTGGGTCGATTTGACCGAGGCCCGCTCCCTCGAGGATTTCACCGCCACGTTGGGCGCGGCGCTCGACGTCCGCGCCGGCGGCTCTACCGCGACCCGCCTCGCGCGGATCGGTGAGGCGCTCGCCGCTCGGGGGCGCGCGCTCGTCGTCCTCGACGACTTCGAGGAGCTCGTCGACGCCGCGAGCACCGCGCTCGCCGATCTCGGCCTCGCCGCACCGGAGGTCGCCTTCCTCGTGACCTCGCGTGAGCGAACCCGCCTCCGCGCCGAGACGTGCCTCCCCCTCGAGCCCCTCGCCCTCGCGCGCGAAGACGCACCGGCGCACGTCGTCCGCGAGGCCGAGGCGGTGCGCTTCTTCGTCGCCTGCGCCCGCGCGACGAACACCACCTTCGAGCTCCGCGCCGAAGACGTGCTCCACGCCTCGGCGATCGTGCGCGCCCTCGAGGGGGTCCCCTTGGCGATCGAGCTGGCGGCGGCGCAAGAGGCGACCCTGGGCCTCGCGGCGCTCTCGGCGCGGCTCGAGGCGCAGCGGACCGAGTCGGTGCGGGCGCGCGAAGGGGACGCCGCGCTCGTGCGCACGCTCGAGTGGTCGTGGTCGGCCCTCGAGCCCCTCGAGCAGGAGGCACTGGCGCGTTGCTCGATCTTCCGTGGAGGTTTCACCTTCGAAGCGGCCGTGGCCGTGATCGGCGGGCCGAACGGCACGGCGCTCGAGCTGCTCCAAGCGCTGCACGATCGTTCGCTGCTTCGCTCGGTCCCGGTGGAGGAGCTCCCGGGCGAGCGACGGCTTCATCTCTTCGAGAGCATTCGCGCGTTCGCCGCCGACAAGCGTCGGGCGGCGGGTCTCGAAGAGGCGGTGGTGCGCGCCCACGAGCGCCACTACCTCGAGGTCGCCGGCGCTTGGGCGCGGGACATCGACGGACCGAACGGCGTGGTCCAAAGGCGACGCCTCGCCCTCGAGATCGACAACCTCCTCGCGATCGCCGAGCGGCCGATCGCGGCCGGCGAAGGTACAGCCGAAATCGCCCCGCGGCTCGAAGCCGCTCTCTTCCTCGACGCGATCCTCGCGCACCCGCGCACGCCGCTGCCGCGCCTCAAGGAGGCCCTCGAGCGCCTCGCGGACGCGCTCGGCCAAGGGCCCCTCGTGGCCCGGGCGCGGCTGGGCCTCGGTCGCATCGCGCTCCTCGAAGGGCGCTTCACCGACACCGCCCACGCCTTCGCCGAAGCGCGCGCCGCCGCTCGTCGCGCGAACGCCGCCGAGGTCGAGGCGCTGGCGCTCGTGTACGAAGGCGGCGCGCTCGTCATGCGCGACGAGCACGAGGCGGGCGAGGCGCGCCTCCGCGAGGCCGAGGCGCTCGCTCCCCCCGATCTCACGCGGGCGCTCCTCGCGGGCTGGCGCGCCGAAGCGCACACGCGACGCGAAGAGCCGCGCGCCGCCGCCGAGCACTACCAAACCGCGCTCACCCTCTTTCGCCGGCGCGGGGATCGGCTCCACGAGGGAATGGCCGAGGGCTCGCTGGCGCTCGCGTGGCTCGATCTGGGGCTGCTCGAGCGCGCCGAGCAGGCGTGCACGGCGTGCATCGCGATCGCCGTCGAGGCGTCCTCGCGTCGCGACGAAGGCTACGGGCTCGCGACCCTGGGCCGCGTGCTCCTCGCCCGGGGCGACGTCGCAGAGGCCCGAGCCGCTCTCGTCCGCGCGCTCGAACGACAGCGCGGAGATCTCTGGGGCTCCGGCCAGCACGAGCTTCGCCTGGGGGAGCTCGAGCTCGAGGCCGAGCGACCGGGCGCGGCGGTGCTCCACCTGCGCCGCGCCGAGCGGCTCCTCGGCCACGCCGGCGACAAGCGCTACGCGGCGCTCGCTGCAGCGGTGCTCTCGGCGGCGCTCGCCAGCGAGGACGCGCTCGCCGAGGCGGAGGCGGCGGCCGAGCGCGCATCGTCGGGCGCCGGCGGCGACGGCGCGACGAGCCTCGGCGTGCGCATCCACCTCGGGCACCTCGACCTCGCGCGCGCACGAAGCGCGCGCGCCGAAGGGGACGAAGCGGCGGCAGCGCAGCACGCGAAGAGCGCCGCGGCCCGAGCCGAGACGCCGCCCGGCGACTCCGAGCAAGCGCGGCTCGCGGGGCGCGTCCTCCGGCGGGCTTTGGCTGCCGACCACGCACCGAACCCTCCGTCGTCGCGCGGCGAAGGCGCTCCTTCGACGCGCGTCGCGCGCGACGGCTCGTGGCTAGAGACCGAGGACGGCGCGCGCCACGATCTGACACGCCGAAAGGCCTTCCAGGCGATCCTCGCCGAGCTCGTGCGGGCGCGCGCCGAGCGGCCGGGGGACGCGACCAGCGCGAAGCGCCTCCTCGCCGTCGGGTGGCCCGAAGAGAGCGAGGGGGCCAAAGAGAGCCGCGTCTACGTGGCGATCACGCGCTTGCGAAAGCTGGGTCTCGGCTCGCTGCTCGTGAGCCGAGACGACGGCTTCCTGCTCGACGCGAAGGTCCGAGCCGTCGATCCCTAGCGCGCGTCTCGTAAGCTCGGTATGAAGCGAGGCATGCGCCGTCTCTTCGGGGCCCTCCTCGCGCTGAGCGCGTGCAGCAGCACCCCTCCGATGCCCAAAGGCCCGCCGCCCGAGTACGAGGAGCCCGCCGCACCGCTCCCTTCGGCGAGCGCACCTGCGAGCGCCGCGCCGGCCGCCAGCGCCGCCCCGCCGGCTTCGAGCGCGGCCCCTCTTCCGGGCCCCGCGCCGCTACCGGCGATCGACGCCGGCTCCTGAAACCAAGGCGGCGAGCGCGCCGCCCGCCGTCAGCTCTTCTTCTTCTTCGGAGGAGGCGAAGGCGCGAGCTCGAGCGCGAACTTCGGCGCCGGCTTCGGCTCGTCGCCCCCGACGAGCGAGCGGAGGAGCGCCACCTCTTCACGGAAGGGGGTCTCGTCGTTCCGCGGCTCGGTCTCGAGCACGCCGGGGACGTCCTTGAAGCGCGGATCGTTCACCAGGCGCCAGAACGCGGCGAGCCCGAGGATCCCCTCGCCCAGGTGCTCGTGGCGATCGACCCGCGAGCCGAGCGGCTTCTTCGAGTCGTTCAGGTGGAACGCCCGAAGCCGCCCAAGACCCACGTGCTCTTCGAACTTTGCGACCGCGCTCTCGTAGCCCTCGCGTGTCGACAAGTCGTAGCCGGCGGCGAACGCGTGCTGCGTGTCGAAGCAGACGCCGAGGCGGTCTTTCGAGTCCGCCTGCGCGAAGATCGATCCGAGGTGCTCGAACACGTGACCGACGCACGTCCCCTGCCCCGCGGTGTTCTCGAGGAGGATGCGCGCCGTCGCCCCCTCGGTGCGCGCGGCGACCTCGTCGAGCGCGCGCGCCACCTGGGTGATGCCCTTCTCCTCGCCAACGCCGAGGTGAGCGCCGGGGTGGAGCACCACGAAGTCGACGCCGAGCGCGCTCGAACGCTCGACCTCGGCCACCAGGGCGTCCTTCGACCGCTTGAAGATGTCGTCTTTGTCGGTGGCGAGGTTGATGAGGTAGCTCGTGTGGGCGAGGACCGCGCGGCACGCGGTGCCCGCGCGGGCGCTCTTGAACGCGGCGATCTGCTCGGCGGTGACGCTCGGCTCGCGCCACATGTTCGAGTTCTTGGTGAAGATCTGGATGGCTTCGCAGCCGTCGATCGTCGCGCGTTCGAAGGCGCGGTAGAGACCGCCGGCAACCGACTCGTGGGCTCCGCAAATCACGTTGTCTCTATAAGCCGCCGCTCTTCGTTGTGCTAGCGTCCGCGCATGGTCGATGATCCGCGCGCGCGGGTGGCCCACGTCGCCGAGCTCGCCGCACTCTCTCTCGACGACGCGGAGGCCGAGCGCCTCGCACGCGACATGGACGCCATCGTTCGCTACGTCGAAGAGCTCTCGAGCGTCGACACCGAAGGGGTCGAGCCGACGACCTCGCCCATCGCCGCGGTGAGCGCGCTTCGCGAAGACGTGGAGGTCCCCTCGCTCACGCACGAAGAGGCCCTCGGCGGCGCGCCGCGACGCGCGGGCTCGCCGGAAGTCGAGGGATTCGCCGTCCCGGTGTTCGTGGAGTCGTGATGGACCTCGCCGCGCTCTCGGTCACAGACATCGCCGAAAAAGTGCAATCGGGCGAGGTGACGGCCCTCGCCGTGGCCGAGGCCACCTTCGCCCGCATCGCCGCCGTCGACGGCGAGATCGGCGCCTTCCTCGCCACCTCGCGCGAAGAGACGCTCGAGGCCGCGCACGCGCTCGACGCGCGACAGAAGAAGGGCGAGCCGCTCGGCCCGCTCGCCGGCGTCCCCGTCGCCGTAAAGGATGCACTCTGCACGCGTGGAACCGTGACCACCGCGGGCTCCAAGATCCTCGAGGGCTACGTCCCCCCCTACGACGCCACGGTCGTTTCCCGGCTTCGCGCCGCCGGTGCGCTCCTCCCCGGCAAGACGAACATGGACGAGTTCGCCATGGGCTCGTCGAACGAGAACAGCGCCTACCGCCCGGTGAAGAACCCCTGGGACCCGACGCGCATCCCCGGCGGATCGTCGGGAGGCAGCGCCGCCGCCGTCGCCGCGCGGATGACCCCCGCCTCGCTCGGTAGTGACACCGGCGGATCGATCCGCCAACCCGCGGCGCTCACCGGAACGGTCGGGATCAAACCGACGTACGGGCGTGTCTCGCGCTTCGGCCTCATCGCCTTCGCCTCGAGCCTCGATCAAGTCGGTCCCTTCGCCAGCGACGTGCGCGGCGCGGCGCGGCTCCTGTCGGTGCTCGCCGGCCACGATCCGCGCGACGCGACGTCGCTCGACGCGCCGGTCGACGACTACGAGGCGGCGTGCGGCACGAGCGTCCGCGGTCTGCGCGTCGGCATCCCCGCCGAGTACTTTCAAGCCGGGCTCGACCCCGAGATCGAAGCGAGCGTCCGTGCCGCCGTCGCTGCCCTCGAGGCTGAAGGTTGTAGTGTGCACGAAGTCACGCTCCCCCACACGAAGAGCGCCGTCGCCACCTACTACGTGCTGGCCACCGCCGAGGCTTCGAGCAACCTCGCGCGCTTCGACGGCGTGCGCTACGGCCTCCGCAAGGAGTCGCGCGATCTCAAGACGATGTACGGGGCGACGCGCGACGCCGGCTTCGGCTTCGAGGTGAAGCGCCGCATCCTGCTCGGCACCTTCGTGCTCTCGGCCGGCTACTACGAGGCCTACTACCGGAAGGCGCAGAAGGTCCGAACGCTCATTCGCCGCGACTTCGAACGAGCCTTCGCTTCGGTCGACGTCATCGCATCGCCCACGTCGCCCACGCCGGCGTTTCGCCTGGGGGAGAAGGTCGACGATCCCCTCGCGATGTACTTGAGCGACGTCTACACGCTCCCCGCGAGCCTCGCGGGGATCCCGGCGATGAGCGTCCCTTGCGCCCCGACCAAGGCAGGGCTTCCGGTGGGGCTTCAGCTCATGGCGCCTTCGCTCGCCGAGTCGCGCCTCTTCCGCGTCGCTTCGGCGTGGGAGGCGCGCTCGCCGAGCCGCAGCCTTCGTCCCATGGTCTCGGCGTGAGCGCGCCGCGCCCGACGGGGAGCGCCGCCCCCCTCCGTGTCGTGCCGCTCACGCCCGAGCTCCTCGGCACCTGGGCCGCGCTCTTCGAGGCCGCGGCGTGTCCTTGCCACTGCCGCTACTGGCACTTCACCGGCACGAAGAACGAGTGGCTCGAGCGCTCGGCGATGTCACCCGAGACGAGCCGTGACGAGCACGCCCGCGCCACGCACGCCGGCGAGGACGAAGCGCGCGGCCTCGTGGCGCTCGCGCGCGCGGGGGACCACGAGCGGGCCGTGGGGTGGATGAAGCTCACGCCCCGACGCGCGGTGGCGAAGCTCCGGAGCCTCTCTGTGTATCGTGCACATGATCTAGGGGACGACGACGGGATCTACGCCGTGGGCTGCTTCCTCGTGCACCCCGAGCATCGGCGTCAGCGCGTCGCGCGGGCCCTGCTCGAGGCAGCGCCGGAGGTCGTGCGCGCGTGGGGCGGTCGCGCCCTCGAGGCCTACCCCCGCGAAGCGAGCACCCCGTTGTCCGACGAAGAGGCCTTCCTCGGGCCGGTCGCGCTCTTTCGCGAGCTCGGCTTCCGCGAGGTGGCGGGCGAGAGCCCGTACCCCGTCCTGCGGCGCGTGCTTTAGGGAATCGCGGCGGGCTGCGCCGGGGCGCGGCATGTGCCATTCTCCCGTCGATGCGCCGATTCCTTCTCTTGACCCCGCTGGCCCTCCTCGCCCTCGCGCCCTTCGCGCCGCTCGCTTGCAGCTCGTCGAGCTCCTCTTCGGGCGGTGACGACGGCGGCGCCGACGGTGGATCGATCACCTACACGCCCCAAGGGTGCGCTTACACGGTGACGCAGCCCTCGTCGCGCGGGAGCTTGGCGCAGGCGCTCGACGACGGCGCGAAGATCGACGACGTCGCCGGTGCGGCCCCCGCGCGCGTGCGCATCGGCCTCGGCGGCGGCGTAAAGGCCGGCGCCGCGGGCTACGCCGATCCTTCGACGACGGCGGTCTTCACGTGGGAGACCGTGGCACCGGTGAACGCCGCACAAGTGCGCCTCGGGACCTCGGCCGGAGCTCTCGGCGACGTGCACAAGGGCTACTCCTTCACGCTGCCGCCGCCGGAGACCGGCCCCGGCGCGAGCGAAGATCCCACGCGCCTCCACGAGGTCCACGTGTGCGGGCTGAAGGCGGGGACCACCTACTACTACCAAGTCGGCGGCGGCGCGCCGGGCGCCGAGGCGTGGAGCGCGACGCAGTCGTTCACCACGGTGCCTGCCTCCGGCCCCGTCACCGTCGGCGTGTCGGGGGACTCGCGCGACTCGGCGGACGTCTTCCAGATGGTGCAGCTCCGCATGCGCGACGCGGCGGTGGCGATGCAGCTCTTCAGCGGGGACCTCATCTTCATCGGTCCCGAGGAGTCGCTCTACAAGCAGTGGCTCGACAAGGCGTGGAAGGATCCGCAAGACGCGAACAAGTTCCTCACCCTCGGCCAGCAAATGATCGTCTCGGTCGCCGGCAACCACGAGAACGACTCGGCGCAGTACTTCGCCAACTTCGCCCTGCCGGGAGACGGCGACAACGCCGAGACCTACGCCTCGTTCAACGTGGCCAACACGCACTTCGTCGTGCTCGACGACGAGCAGATCGCCATCGCCCCCACCGGCGATGTCGCCAAGGAGCAGCTCGCGTGGCTCGACGCCGATCTCACGCAGGCCGACGCCGATCGCGCAGCGCACCCGTTCGTCGTGGCGATGCACCACCGCGGCGAGTACTCGACCTCGACGCACGGAACCGACGCCGACGTGGGCAAGATGCGCGACGCGCTGCTGCCGCTCTGGGACAAGCACCACGTGGACCTCGTGCTCAACGGGCACGACCACAACTACGAGCGCTCGAAGCCGGTGAGCGGCCCGTACGCGAGCCCCACCGTGGGCACCGGGACGACCTACGTGGTGTGCGCCGGCGCGGGCGCCAGCGGGTACAAGCCGGGAGCCGATCCGGCAGCCTACCGCGAGAAGAACGTGGCCTTCGGGAGCGGCACGCCGTACGTCGGCACGTACCTTCTCCTCACCCTCGATACCGGGAAGATCACCGTCAAAGCCTATGGCCTGAAGAGCGCCGGGGGGACCGTGGCCGGCGACGACGTCATCGACACCTTCGACCTGACGCACTGAGGGCGCCGCGCCCGCCGCGCCAAGTGTGCGGGCGTACGTATTGCTCTCCACAATCCGAGCGCCTCCGACTAGCCTGCGCGGCATGTTGTTCGGCTCGAAGAGCAAGGACGCGGCTTTCTTCCAGGCCTTCACCGATCACGCGGCGCGCAGCGTCGAGGCGTCGAAGATGCTCGCCGAAATGTTCGGTCGCATGCAGACCTCGGAAGGCGCGACCAAGGGGGACGGCACCGCCAGCCCCTACCGCGCCGACGGCACCGCCCTGGTTGGCGAGGTCGACGCCGAGGTGAAGGCACTCGCCGGCAAGATCAAGCAGGCGGAGACGGCGGGCGACACCATCACCCACCAAACGGTGAAGCGCCTCCACGAGAACTGGATCACGCCGCTCGACCGCGACGACATCCACGGGCTCATCAGCCGCATGGACGACGTGCTCGATCTCATCGAGGCGGTGTCCGAGCGGGTCGTCCTTTTCCAGGTGCGGGTCGCGCCGCCGGAGGCCGCAGAGCTCTCCAAGGTGCTCGTGCGCTCGTGCGAGGCGGTCGCCAAGTCGGTCGCGCTCCTCCCCACGCTCTCCGAAGCCAGGCAGATCCTGGATCTCTGCGTCGAGGTGAACCGCCTGGAGAACGAAGCCGACCACGTGTACCGAAGGGCGATCGCCGCGCTGTTCAAGCCGGGCAACGATCCGCTCATGGTCATGAAGTGGCGTGACATCTTGGACAACCTCGAGACCGCGACCGACCGTTGCGAGGACGTCGCCAACATCGTCGAGGGTGTGGTGCTGGAGTACGCATGAGCGGGCTCGTCCTGATCGTCGCCCTCGCGCTCGCGTTCGACTTCATCAACGGATTCCACGACGCGGCGAACAGCATTGCCACCGTCGTCTCGACGCGTGTGCTCTCGCCGCAGATCGCCGTGCTGTGGGCGGCGGCCTTCAACTTCATCGCCTTCGTCGTCTTCAGCACGCACGTCGCGGGGAACATCGCCAAAGGCGTCGACCCGCACGTCGTGACGCTCGGCCTCGTCGCCGCCGGTCTCGTGGGGGCCATCGGGTGGGATCTGCTCACGTGGTGGTGGGGGCTCCCCACGTCGTCCTCGCACGCGCTCCTCGGCGGCATCGCCGGCGCGGCGGTGGTCAAGGCCGGCTTCGGCTCGCTCGACGCCGCGTTCTTCAAGAAGACGGCGCTCTTCATCGTGCTCTCGCCGGTCATCGGCGGGGTGCTCGGCTTCGCCGCCATGGCGCTCACGATGCGCATCTTCGGCAACAAGTCACCGCGCAGCGTCGATCAGCGCTTTCGCAAGCTGCAGCTCCTCTCGGCGTCGCTCTACTCGCTCGGCCACGGCGGCAACGACGCGCAAAAGACGATGGGCATCATCGTCGCCGCGCTCATCGCCAATCACCAGCTCGCCGCCGCCGCGAAGGGGGCCGAGCAGCACATTCCCTTCTGGGTCGTCCTCTCGTGCCACGCGGCGATGGGCCTCGGCACCTTGAGCGGCGGCTGGCGCATCGTCCGCACCATGGGGATGAAGATCACGAAGCTCGCCCCCGTCGGCGGCTTCTGCGCCGAGACCGCCGGCGCCGCCACGCTCTTTCTCGCGACCGGCCTGGGCATCCCCGTCTCGACGACGCACACCATCACCGGTGCCATCGTCGGCGTCGGCACCGTCCGCAAGCTCAGCGCGGTGCGGTGGGGCGTCGCCGGGCGCATCGTGTGGGCGTGGGTCCTCACGGTACCGGGCGCAGCCGCCATCAGCGCGATCACGTTCCTCGTGCTTCGCGCGCTCGGCTTGCCGATCTAGGTCGTAGGTCCGAGTCGAACGGGCGAGGTCCCCGCGCGCCGCACGCCCCCTTCGGGGTAGAGCGACGTCCACCTGAGGCATCGCACGAGCTCGCACGAGAGCCCGATGAACACCGCGCGCAAGACCTCGTCGGGGTCGGCGACCTTGAGCTGCACCATCTGGGCGATGAGCCGCTTCAGCGACGTGCGCCCGTCGACGCGGCGGATCACGTACGCCTCGCGCTCGGGGAGACGAAAGCTCTCGAGGCGGACCGGGGGATGCGTCACCGGTTCGAGGCACTCGTCCTCGATCGGGGTCAAGAGCTCGGACATCTCGGCGAAGTCGTAGCCGTCGCGAACGCCGCGGGCGACGAGCTCGAACGGATCGACGCCGAGCGGGAACGTCTCTTCGTGCGAGCGCGCTCCACGGCAGAAGAGGACCTCGCCCGACTTCCACGAGAGCACCTCGCAGAAGCGGGCTTGGGTCTGCTCGTGGATCGCGCGAAAGAGCTCCACCGGACGGAGCACGCCGAGCCCCACGAGCGCGTCGCCGAGGCGACCGCCGAACTTCGGCAGCATCGCGAGCGCCATGTCGATCTCCATGCGCAGCACCTGTCCCCGCGCGAGGAGGTGCTCGCCGAGGAGCTCGCGACGATCGGTCGAGGCGACGAACTCAGGGGTCCCTTCGACGAGGTAGATCTTCTTTCGCTTTTGCCCGTCGCGAAACAAGAGGAGCCCCGTCTCGCGCTCGAGGGCGAGCTGAAAGAGGTGCGATGGGAGCGTGGCGCGCTCGATGCGGATCCGCTCGGTGACCGACTCGGGCTCGTCCCAACGGAGCGCGGGGCTGGTCGCGAAGCGGGCGAACTCGGCGACCTCCGCGGCGGGTCGGAACGGGCCGTTCTCGCGCGAGAGCTCGGGGCGCGCGCCCACTTGCCCGGTGGCGAAGAGCTCGACCAAGCGCGGGTAAGCGAAGGGGCCCACGATGCTGCCGTCGCCGCGCTTCACGCGGTAGATCTGGGGCGCGAGCTGGCTCGACGTCCCCTCGTCGCGCACGGCGTCGCGCGTCCCCGTGTCGACCGACAGGACCGCGGTGGAGCGGTGGTTCGCCGAGCTCGCCGCCGTCTCCTCGAGCTCCGGCCCCTGTCCGAGGCCGAGTCGCTCGACGCACGAAGCGAGGCGCGCGGGGCCGACTTGGAGCCGGCGACGCCGAATGATCTCTTCGATGGCCGATGCGAAGGCGCGGGCGTTGGGATAGCGCTGGGCGCGGTCGCGCGCGAGCGCGCGGAGGAGCACCGCCTTCACGTCGTCGGGGAGGGTCGGATGACGATCGATGGCGCCGACGTCGGCGTCACGAATGCGGAGGAGCACGTCGAGCTCGCGCCCACCGGAGAAGAGCGGGCGCAAGGTGACCATCTCCGCCAGCACGATGCCGAGGGTGAAGAGATCGCTCCGGGCGTCGAGCTCTTGCCCCACGACCTGCTCGGGGGACATGTACCCGAGCTTCCCTTTCAGCTGACCGGCGTCCGTGCGCCGCTCGAACTCCGCGGCGCGAGCGATGCCGAAGTCGGTGAGCTTCACCGCCCCGCTGCGGTCGATGAGGACGTTCCCCGGCGAGACGTCGCGGTGCACGAGGCTGAGCGGGCGACCGCTGTCGTCGCGCGCCGCGTGCGCGTACTCGAGCCCGCGCAAGATGCTGAGCGCGACGTGGAGCGAGACCTCGAGCGGGAGCTCCTCGCCGGCCATCGCGGCGGCGCGGATCAAGCGCGCCCCGGTCGTGCCGTCGACGTACTCCATCGCCATGTAGAGTTCGTCGTCGTGGTCGCCGAAGTCGAAGACCTGCACGATGTTCGGGTGCGCAAGCCGCGCACACACCCGCGCCTCGTCGACGAACATCGCGACGAAGTCGGTGTCGCGGGCGAGCTGCGGCAGGATGCGTTTGACGGCGACGAGCTTCTGAAATCCGTGGGGTCCCGCGCGCCGCGCGAGATACACCTCCGCCATACCGCCCGTGGCAAGGCGTTGAACCAGCTCGTACGGTCCGAGCCTCTGCGGCACCGGGTGGCTCGAGGTGCTCACTTTCCCGACTCGAAGCGTAACGCATTCCCGAGCAACACGCTTGGTTTCGCGCTAGCTTCGCCGCGCGCATGGAGAGGTCGCCTCGATCGCGTCGAACGTCGGACCCGCTCGCCCCTCGCGCGGGCGAGCGCCTTGCCCGCGGGCGCGGGGCGGTCGTCGCCGTCACCGGGGCCTCGTCGTTCCTCGGCACGAATCTGATCGGCCTCCTCGAGGAGGACGACCGCGTGGGCAGGATTCTCGCCCTCGACGTGAAATTCCCCTCCACGGCCGCGGGGAAGACGCGCAGTTACGACGTCGACCTCACCCAGCCCACCGTCGAGGCGCGCCTGGCCGAGATCCTCGCCGCCGAGCAGGTGGAGACGCTCGTTCACCTCGCCTTTCTCGCCTCCCCGACCCACGCCACCGCCTGGGCGCACGAGCTCGAGAGCGTGGGGACGATGCACACGCTGGTGGCGGCGCGACACGCGCAAGTACGTAAAGTGGTGACGTGGTCGCAGACCCTCCTCTACGGGGCGCACCCCACGAACCCGAATTTCCTCTCCGAACGGCACACGTTGCGCGCCGACGCTTCGGAGCCCTTCTTCGCCGACAAGATCGAAGCCGAGTCGCAGGCGATCAAGTTCGCCCGCACGAGCCCCAGCTCGGTCGTCACCGTGCTCCGCACCGCGCCCATCTTGGGGCCCACGGTGCACAACTACCTCACGCGCTACCTCGCGAGGCGCATCGTCCCCACGATGATGGGCTTCGATCCGCTCCTGCAATTCGTGCACGAGATCGACGCCATCGCCGCGGTGAAGCTGGCGATCGATCGCGACGTGCCGGGGACGTTCAACATCGTCGGTGACGGCGTCCTCCCGCTCTCCACGGTCATCAAGCTCGCCGGGCGCATCGCCCTCCCCGTGCCGCATCCCATCGCCGAGTCTTTGTGCGCGCTCGGTTGGCTCGCGCAGGTCGCCGAGGCGCCGCCGAGCTTCCTCAAGTACCTCCGCTTCCTGTGCGTCGCCGACGGCGAGAAGGCGCGCTCGCGCATGGGATTCCGCGCGGCCTACACGACCCGCGAGGCGCTCCTCGACTACGTGAGCGCGCAACGCCTGCGCGACGTCAAGCTCCTGCAGGAGACCGCGTCATGAGCACGAGCAAGAAGGGGACGCCGCCGCGCGGTGAGAAGAGCGCCGAGGCGAAGACCAAGAAGGCGCGCGCGAAGGCCACACCGGCGACGAAGCGCGCGACGAAAGAGGCGCTCCCCCGCACGCTCGCCGGCGCGCCCCGCAAGTCCACGCCGCCGAAGAGGAGCGTGGCGCCGAAGCGTTCGAGCGAGGCTCCGCGCGAGCCCATGAGCGCCGCCGCCGAAGAAGCGCCGCCGAGCAGCGAGGAGAGCCGACCCGAGGTCGCGTACATCCCGCGCACCCTCTCGTCGATCCCGCCGGCTCCTGATCACCCCGCGCCCGAGGTCGAAGCGCAGATCCGCGCCCTCGAGGAACGGCTCGATCGTCTCATCGACGAGGCCTCGCAGCACGCGCTCCCCGATCTCGACGACGACGACGACGAGGGCCACGACGACGAAGCAGCACGCGTCCCGCCGCCGCGCCCCTCGGCTCCCCCCTCGGTGCGCGCGCTCCACGCGCTCGCGGCCGAAGGGAACGAGCCTCCCGCCGACGCCACGGTCTTCGACACCGCGCGCGAGCTCCTGTCGACGACCTACTACCTGAGGCAGTGGGGGCGCCTCGGGATGCGGAACCGCTCCGAGGAGGTCGACGACTTCGGCTACGACCCCATCTACGATCAGAAGGTTCGTCCGCTCTTCAACTTCCTCTACGAGAAGTACTTCCGCGTCGAGGTCGAGGGGATCGAGCACGTGCCCGACCAAGGGCGCGCCGCGCTCGTGTGCAACCACGCAGGCGCGCTCCCCTACGACGGCATCATGCTGAAGATGGCGGTGAAGCGCGAGCACCCGAAGAAGCGGGACCTTCGCTGGCTCGCCGAAGACTTTCTCTTTCACTTCCCCTTCCTCGGCTCGTTCACCAACCGCATCGGCGCGGTGCGCGCGTGCCAGGAGAACGCCGAGCGCCTCCTCGGTCAGGAGCAGCTCGTCGGCGTCTTCCCCGAAGGGGTGAAGGGGATCGGCAAGCTCTACAAGGATCGCTACCGCCTCCAGCGCTTCGGTCGCGGCGGCTTCGTGAAGCTGTGCCTCCGCACGCGCACGCCGATCATTCCGGTGGCCATCGTCGGCGGCGAAGAGGCGAGCCCGATGCTCCTTCGCATCGAGCAGTTCTCGCGCGGGCTCGGCCTCCCCTACATCCCGGTCACGCCGACGTTCCCGCTGCTGGGCCCTCTCGGCCTCGCGCCGGCGCCCACCAAGTGGAAGATCCTCTTCGGCGAACCGATCGATCTTGCCGAGCACGGCCCCGAGGCGGCCGACGACGAGATCTTGGTCGGTCGCTTGACCGAGCGCGTGCGCGCGACGATCCAAGCGACGCTCGATCGCGCCCTCGGCGAGCGGCGCTCGGTGTGGTTCGGCTGAGCACTCCGCGCGACGCAACGCAAGCTCCGATGAAGAAGCGCGCGCCGAGCGGTGTCCTCGTCGTCGACAAGCCGCGCGGCCCTACCAGCCACGACGTCGTGCAGCGCGTGCGCCGCGCTCTCGCCACGCGGGAGGTCGGCCACGCGGGGACCCTCGATCCCATGGCCACCGGTGTGCTCGTCGTCGCCGTGGGAGAAGCGACGAAGCTCGTGCCGTGGCTCACCGCCGCCGACAAGGGCTACACCGCGACCCTCGTCCTCGGCGTCGCCACCGACTCGTACGACGCCGAAGGGACAGTGGTCGAGACGCGAACGCCCGATCCGTCGTGGCGCACGCGACTCCCTCACGCCCTCGAGGTGGAGCGCACGCGACGCGAGCAAATCCCCCCCGCGTTCTCCGCGATCAAGACCGACGGCGTTCGCGCGCACGAGCGCGCGCGACGCGGCGAGAGCGTCGAGCTCGCTGCGCGCCCCGTGGAGGTGCGCACGCTCGACGCCAGCGCGTCGCTCGACGCGGACGAGCTGACGATCGAGGTCGCCGTAGCCAAGGGCTATTACGTTCGCTCACTCGCGCGCGATCTCGCGGCCGCGCTCGGTACCGTGGGTCACCTCACGGCGCTGAGGCGGACGCGCTCCGGCGCCTTCACGATGGAAGAGGCCGCGCCGCTCGACGCGCCCGACCTCGCCCTTCGTCTCGTTCCGCTCGCGCACGCCGCCGCGCGCGCCCTTCCGGTGGCACGCCTTTCGGGGCGCGGAACGGACGACGCGCGCGCCGGTCGAAGGGTCGCGCCGTCCGATCTCGTGCGCGAGGGTCAGGCCCTGGGACCCCACGCGTGGCTCGCTCCCGACGGCGCGCTCGTCGCCGTCGGCGAGATCGAAGCCGACGGCAGCGGACGCGTGCTCCGCGGGTTCACTTCTTCGGCTTCTTCTCCTTGAGCACCTTGGCGTGGTCGGCCGCCTGCTTGGCGAGCGGACCGTTCGGCTCGAGCTTCGCGTAGGTCTCGAACTCGGCGATGGCCTCCTTCGCCTTCTTGGCGTCGTCCTTCGCGTCGGCGGCGAGACGCACGCCGAGCCAGTAGTGCGCGAGCGCGTACTTCGGATCGAGGCCGATCGAGGCCTTGAAGTCGGCGACCGCGCCGTCGTTGTTCTTCGCCGCCATCTTGCAGATGCCGCGATCCGTGCGGAGATCGGGACCGTCCTTGATGCCGATCGCCTTGTCGAGCGTTGGAATGCAATCTTCGACGTCGCGCGCGAGGAGCATCTCGTGCCCGATCGCGCCGAGCATCGAGACATCCGACTTGGCGAGAGGCCTCGCCTGACGGAGCTTGTCCGCCGCGTCGTCGTTGCGCTTCCACACGCCGAGCCAGTGCGCGTAAAGGACGAGCGTCATCGGATCGCTCGGATTCGATTTGTGAGCCTCCTCGAAGGCCGTGAGGCTGGCCCCTTGGTCCCCCTTCCCTGCGAGGGCCACCGCGAGGTTGAGCTCCAGGCTCGGGCTCTTCGGGTGCTTCTCCAGCGCTTGACGGGTGACGAGGAGCGCTTCGTCGTACCGCTCCGAATCGATGTAGAGCGCACCCAAATTGATCCCCGCCGGCTCGAACCCGGGGCGATCGGCGAGCGACTCCTTGTACTCGGCCTCGGCGGTCTTCTTGTCCGCCGCCTTCTCGGCGAGCACGCCGAGGTAGTAGTGCGCGTCGGCGTCTTTCGCGTTCTTGGCGACGGCCGCGGCGAAGGCCGCCTTGGCGCCGGCGACGTCGCCCGCTTCGAGCGCCTTCGACCCCTTCACGACTTCTTCGCTCATCGGCGCCTTCTCGTCGGCGCCGGGCGTGGGCGGAGGCGGCGCTGCTGCCGTCGCCTCGCTCGAGGTGGGCGCCGGCGTGCCGCCGGTGTGCGGCGCCGGCGTAGCCGAAGAACCGCCGCAGCCGACGACCAAGAGAGAGAGAACCCAAAGCCGATTCGTCTTCATCACGTTCCTCCTCGAACCTCTCGTGCCTCGGCCGCACCGTGCGCGGCCCCCTTCGCGTCCCCGTCGATGGCGCGCGCGAGCGCGTCTCGTACTGCCTTGACCCGCTCCCCGGGCATGATCTTGGTGCCGTCGAGCTCGTTCACGTAGAAGACGTCGGCGACGCGCGTCCCCTCGGTGTTGATCTTCGAGAGCGCGATCGTGAGGCCGAGCTCGTGCAGCGCTTGCGCGACCGCGTGGAGAAGGCCGGGCCGGTCGCGCGCGAAGATCTCGATGACCGTGTGACGCGGCGAAGCGCGATCGTCGACGACGATCTCGGTCGCGACGGCGGGCGTCTTCCGCTCGCGCCACTTCGACGCGCCGCTGGTCCGCTGGCGGAGGAGCGCGTCGCCGCTCACGCGACCGCTGCACACGTCGTCGAGATCGCGCACGAGACGGGAGAGCGCGCGCGAGGCCCCCGCGGCTCCGTCGACGCGGTCGCGCACCCAAAAGAGGTCGACGGCTTCCCCGCCATGCGAGGTGGGCCGCGAGTAGACCTGCGCGGCGAGCACTTCGAGCCTCCCTGCGGTGATGGCGGCGGCGATGGCGGCGAGGAGGCCGGGGCGATCGTCGGCGACGACGCACAGCTCGGCGACGTCGGGATGCCGGGAAGGAACCAGCTCGACGCGAATCGAGGCTTCGCCGCGCGCCTCTGCCACGCGCGCGTGCGCCGCGATCGACTCGGGCGCGTTGGCGAGGAGGTAGCGATCGGGCATGGTCGCCAAGAAGTCGTCGAAGGGCGCGCGCTCCCCCGACCAGAACGCGCGGGCCGCGGCACGCACGCGGTCGACGCGCTCTTCGTCGATGCCGCCGTGCCCTCCGCGGAGGAACGCGTCGGTCGCGATGTAGAGCTCCTCGAGCATGCGCGCCTTCCACGTCGTCATCGCCGTCGGCGAAGTCGTCGTGATGTCGGCCACCGTCAGGAGGTAGAGGTTCTTGAGCCCCTCGCGACCGCGCACGAGCCCGGCGAACTCGGCGATGGCCGCCGGGTCGTCGAGATCGCGACGCGTGGCCACGTGGTACATCGCGAGGTGCTGCGCGACCAGGGCGCGCGCTTCGGCGACCTCCTCGGGGGTGAGGCCGAGGCGCGGCAAGACGACGTCGCACAGCTCGGCGCCGCTCTGCGAGTGGTTCTTTCGCGAGCCGGTCGCGTCGGGGTAGCCCTTGCCGACGTCGTGGAGCAACGTGGCGAGGAACACCGGCACCGGGCGCGTCATCTCGGCGGCGAGTCGCGTCGCCAGAGGATGCACGTGGGCGAGCTCGCCGCGCGCGAGGGCGCGAAGGCAATCCACGGCGGCCACGCTGTGAACGTCGACCGTGTACACATGGTAGACGTCGTGGTGAACGCGCCCCGTGACCGGTGAGAACTCCGGCACCATCGCCAAGAGGAGCCCCACGTCGTGGAGCTCGCCGACGATCGAGCCGCGTCGCGTTCGTGCCTCGGGCACCGTCGCCACGAGCTCGCCGAAAATGCGCGCCGCCTCGGGGAGCGCGCGGATCTTCGCGGCGAACACCGGGTCCCCCGCGGCGCGCGCGATCGCCTCGCGCGCGAAAGGAAGCACCGGCGCGTCGTGACGCACGCACGCGGCGTAGACACGAAACGCGAGCGCCGGATCGTCCATGAGCTCGGCGCTCCCCGCGAGCGTCACTTGACCGTCGAAGAGACGCACCCCCGCGCCGAGGTCGACCTCGGTGGGGCGACCTGCGCGGCGACGCGGCGGACGCGCACGCTCGAAGAGGCGCTCCCTCGCCCGGGCGATGGCCCGCGCGTGCAGGTAGTAGTCCTGCATGAGCCGCTCGGCGGCGGCCGCGATCACGTCGGGGTCTTCGAGATCGACCGAAGCTTGCCCCGGCGGCGGCGCCGCGTAGCCGAGCGCCACACCGAGCGCCTCTTGCTCGTCGAACGAGAGACGATCGCTCCTTCGCCCGGCGCGCGCGTGAAGACGCTGGCGCACGCGCCACAAGAACTGCTCGGCGCGCTCGATTTCGTCCGCTTCACGCGCCACGAGCACGCCGAGGCGAACGAGGTCCTTGTAGATCTGGGGACCACCGACGCGGAAGCGCGCGCGCGCCGCCCACCGCGCGCCGTCGAGGTCCCGGATCCCCCCCGCGCCCCCCTTCACCTCCGGCTCGAGCAAGTACACCGAGCCGCCGAAGCGCTCGTGACGGGCCGTCGCCTCCTCTTCGAGCCGAGCGACGAAGTCGGCGAGGTGCCCCTCGGCGAACGGTCCTTCCCACGCGCGGGCGAGGAGGCGCGCCGTGAGCTCGCCGTCACCGGCCACGTGACGGAGATCGAGCAGCGAGGTCGCGGTCGCGAGGTCTTGATGGGCGAGCGCGATCACGTCGTCGGCGTCGATGACCTGATGACCGACCGACAGCCCCGCGTCCCAGAGCGGGTAAAGGAGCGACTCGGCGAAGGTGGTGGCTTCGAGCGGCCGCACCCCCGACCCGATGATGAGGCGCACGTCGAGGTCGCTCTTCAAGGCGACCGCTCCGCGCCCGTAGCTCCCCACCGCCGCGAGGGCGTAGCTCGGTCGCCCCTTCCCGCGAGCGAGCGCGTCGGCGAAGAGCTCGGCGAGGAGGGCGTCGTAGTACGCCGCGTGACGAAGGCCCAGCGCGAGCCCGTCCTCGGCCAGGCGTCCCGGAGGAGGCGCTGCGGGGGCACCTTCGAGCACCGCGCGGAGCTCGGCGTCGTGAGCCTTGAGGCGCGCGCGAAGGGCTTCCGCGGTCACCAGGGTCGTGGTCTTGTCGGTCGGCGGGGGCACGAGCCGGGCAAAGGTACCATGGTGGCTCGGAGGGGCGATCGCACGACCCCCTTCCAAGCGCGGTGGAGTTCCTCTACCCTCCCGGCCGTTCGAGGCTCCGCCGCCGCCTCGTTAATTTTTTTGGGGAGGGCGGCTCTTCGCTACGCGGCCATGTGCCGTGAGCTGGTTTTCCAGGAGGCACTTGTATGGTCCGCAAAGTGATTTACCCCGCCATGGCGTTTGCCGCGTTGGCGCTCGCGTTCTCGTTCAACGGTTGCAGCTGCCACGCCGAAATGGGTGATCAGCAGGCGAAGACCGCGCCGCCCCCGCCGCCGCCGCCCGAGCCGGCGCCGCCGCCCGCGCCCGCGCCCGCGCCGGAGCCCCCCAAGAAGGAGCTTCAGCCCGTCGGCAAGGCTCAGATCGAGGGCGATCGCATCAAGATCCCGGGCGAGCTCGAGTTCGACGTCGACAAGGCGACCATCAAGGACACCGCCCAATCGAAGGAGATCCTCAACACGCTCCTCGAGTTCATGCAGAAGAACCCGAGCGTCACCAAGCTCCGCGTCGAAGGGCACACCGACAACTCGGGTACCCCCGACCACAACCAGAAGCTCTCGGACGACCGCGCCGCGGCCGTGGCGAAGTGGCTGGTCGACAAGGGCATCGACAAGGGGCGCCTCCACACGGTCGGCTTCGGCCAGACGCACCCGATCGTCGACAACAACAACCCGGAGAACAAGGCGAAGAACCGCCGCACCGAGTTCCACGTCGAAGAGCAGGACGGCAAGCCGCTGAACGCGAACCAGGCCGCTGCGGTCGGCGCGGGTGGCTCGGCCAACCCGGCGGACGCGGGCGCTCCGGCCGCGCCGAGCGCTGGCTCGAAGGCCATGGGCAAGATGGGCGGCATGAAGCACTGAGCCCGAACGACCCGCGCGCGTCGGGCTGAGAAGCCGCGCGCGAAAGGGGGAGAGCGGACCCGTGCTACATTGCGCGGGTCCGTTTTCTTTTTGTCGCATGTCGCTCGCTCGTGCCCGCTGCCAAGCGTGCGCCCAACCGCTGGGCGACCCTCCCCACGTGCAGATCCCCGTGGTCTGCGGCTCGTGTCGCGCGAGCACCGAGCTCGCCTTCGGCGCCGACGGTCAGCCGGCGAGCTTCGACGCCTCGTTTCCTGCGGCGCGCCTCGCGCGTTGGTTCGCGGCGGCGCGGCTCGCCATGACCCGTGGCACTCCCGGCATCGCCCTCGGCGCCTGCGCGCGCTGCGACGCTCCCCTCGTCGTCTCTTCGCAGTTGCCCGTGTCCCTCCCCTGCCCGCACTGCGGGGTGCCCGTGACCGGCTCGGCGGAGGAGGTCCTCGTCGATCAGTGGCCCGAGCCTTGGGCGCGCGTCGACGGCGGCCCCATCGCGCTCGAGTACCGATTGGCGATCGTGGACGACGTGACCGGCATCACCGCCGGGTGCGCGGGCTGCGGTCTCCCCACGCCCGCCAACGATCCTTCGCGGCGCTGCGCGCGGTGCGGAGCGGTCACCTGGGTCGATCGCCTCGCGGTCGGCGCCGAGCGCGATCCGGCCGATCCTTCGAAGCGCGCGAGGAAGCGCGCGCAGCTCGGCGTGCGCATCGACGGCACGCGCCAGGATCGGCCGTTCAACGCGCTCGTCTCGCTCGCCCAAGGCGAGGCGATGTTGCAGTCGGATCTCCGCGCCGCTGCGCTGGCGACCTCGGGCTCGTCGGTGCTCGGCGTGACCGGCCTGGGCTGCGCGATCGCCGCAGCCCTCACCGGGCTCCTCGTGATCGGCGTGTGGATCGCCGTCGTCGTCTTGAAGTAGCGGACGCCGTCAGCTCCCGCCGAAGCTCTTGCACGCGGCCGCGCCGGCGGCGAACGTCTGTCCGGCGTCGCACTTGTTGCCGAGGTTCGGGTCGCAGTACGGCGCCGAAGAAGCGCAATCGTCGTCGGTGGTGCATGCCCCACCGGACTGCACGCGATCCTTGCAGTTGTTGCTGCAACGAAGCGACGCATCGCACGGGTGCGTCTCGTCGCAGACAGCGCCAGCCGCGCCGACCGCCTTGCACTGCGCCGGCGTCGAGCCGACGTCGCAGTAAAAGCCCGACGCGCAGACGTCGCCGGGGTTGCCGCACGGCTGACCGCCGGGCTTCTCGTTCTTCTCGGCGCAGAACTTCTTGTCGCAGATGAGGTCTCCCTCGCACTCGAGGTCGCCGGTGCAGGGGGCGAGCGTCTTCACGTCGCCGGTGAAGACCTTGGCGCAGATGCTGTCCTTGTCGTCTGCGGCCACGTCGACGTCGTGGAGCTTGCTCGGGTCCACCGGATCGTTCGAGCTGTAGACGTCCTGGGTGCGGCTCACGCAGGCGTCGGCGTTCGCCGGACGATACGTGCGATTCGCCGAGGCCTTCGCCACCTTGGTCATGCAATCGGATTTTCGCGCCGAGGTGCACGCGTCGGCGGAGACGCCGCAACGCGCCGCGACCTGACACTCCGCCTGGGCCTTGGCCTGGCAGAAGCTGTCGGGCGAGGGGTACTTGTCGGAGTCGGAGCCCCCGCACGCCGCCACGCCGAGAGCCGCAAACGCGAAGAAGCTACCTACGCTAAGCCACCTATTCATCCGTCGTCCTCCGTCCAAAGGTCACGTTGCCACGCCACGCGCGTTCGTTTCAAGAAACCCCACCGCCGGCGGCTCCGCCGTGACGAGCCGGTGCTCGCCTCGTGGTGACCGCGACGCACGTCCGGCCCTCGTTGGACGGGCCAGCGCGCAACTCGATGGAGTCAGGAGCGGGTCGTCGGCTCCACGAACTCCGCGAGGGCGCTTGACGTGCCTCGACGCTCCCGGTAGTCGAGGACGCGTCACTCGCGAAGGTGGCGGAATTGGCAGACGCGCCAGATTCAGGTTCTGGTGGGGTAACACCTGTAGGGGTTCAAGTCCCCTCCTTCGCACTTCGTTCTCCTTGCGTTTGGCGCGCGCGCGACGCGTGAGCGGCGCACGAAGTCACGCCGAGCGCCTCGCCGGGTCCACACCCGGGCCGTGCACTGCGCGTTACAGACGCGCCTCGTCCCTGCGTCGTAGGCTGCGCAGTGCGAAGGCGGCGACGCGCAAATAGCGGGACAAATACCGACGCATGAAGGTCGCCGCGAGGCTTTTTCCAGGCTAAACATCCCGCGCCTCGGGTGGCCCGCACCTTGCTGAATCATTCATCGGGTGAGCGGATGGTTCAACCAGTTCCCCCACGTCAGGGAGGAGCCCGCGAGCCCAGGGAGAGAAGTCGAGCGATGAACCTCAAGAAGACGACGCGACTCAAGCAACTCGTGACGAGCCCCGAGCTCGCGTTCTTGATGGAGGCGCACAACGGCCTCTCCGCCAAGGTGGCCGAGGAGGCGGGGTTCGACGGCATCTGGGGGAGCGGCCTCTCCATCTCGGCGGCGCTCGGCGTCCGCGACAACAACGAGGCGAGCTGGACGCAGGTGCTCGAGGTGGTCGAGTTCATGGCCGACGCGACGAAGGTCCCCATCCTTCTCGACGGCGACACGGGCTACGGCAACTTCAACTCGATGCGTCGCCTGGTGAGGAAGCTCGAGCAGCGCGGGTGCGCCGGCGTGTGCATCGAGGACAAGATCTTCCCCAAGACGAACAGCTTCATCCGCGGCAACGCACAGCCGCTCGCCGAGATCGACGAGTTCGCCGGCAAGATCAAGGCAGGCAAAGAAGCGCAGAGCGACGACGACTTCGTCATCGTGGCCCGCGTCGAAGCATTCATCGCCGGCTGGGGGCTCGAAGAGGCTGTGAAGCGCGCCGAGGCGTACCGCGTGGCCGGCGCCGACGCGATCTTGATCCACAGCGCGCTCCGGAAGCCCGACGAGATCCTCTCCTTCCTCAAGGAGTGGGGGAATCGTTCGCCGGTCGTGATCGTCCCGACGAAGTACTACACGACGCCGACCGACGTCTTCCGCGAGCACAAGGTCTCGGTGTGCATCTGGGCGAACCACTTGATGCGCGCGTCGCTCACCGCGATGCAGGACACAGCGAAGAAGATCTGGAAGGACCAAAACCTCTTGAGCGTGGAGGACAAGGTCGTCAGCGTGGCCGAGGTCTTCCGCATCCAGGGCGAGAGCGAGCTCGAGGCGGCGGAGAAGCTCTACCTCCCCAAGAACGCGCAGAACACGAAGGCCATCGTGCTGGCCGCTTCACGCGGTGAAGAGCTCGGCGAGCTCACCAAAGATCGCCCGAAGTGCATGGTCGACATCGCCGGCAAGCCGCTCCTCGCGCACATCGCCGCGAGCTACCGCGCCGCCGGCATCAAGGAGATCACCGCCGTCCGTGGCTTCAAGAAGGAAGCGGTGAACGTGCAGAGCGTGAGCTACGTCGACAACGACGACTTCGCCACCACCCAGGAGCTCGCGTCGCTTGCCAAGGCGAGCAGCGTGCTCGACTCGGCGTGCGTCATCTCCTACGGCGACGTCCTCTTCAAGAAGTACGTCGTGCAGCAGCTCATGGACAGCGAGGCGGACTTCGTCGTCGCCGTCGACGCCGACTGGCGCGAGAGCAAGAACAAGGGGCGCCTCGCCGACTACGTCGTCTGCTCCGAGCCGAACTCGAAGAAGGCCGTCCTCTCCAAGGTCACGCTCAAGGACGTCGTGACCGACCCCGAGCACAAGGCCATCACGGGCGAGTGGATGGGCTTTCTGAAGGTGAGCGCGGCGGGGGCGAAGACGCTCAAGGCCGAGCTCGAGAAGCTCACGCCGGAAGCGGCGCGCTCGCTCAAGATGCCCGACCTCCTCAACACCCTCGTGAAGAGCGGGAAGGAAGTCGAGGTCATCTACACCACGGGCCACTGGCTCGACATCGACAGCGTCGAAGACGTCGTCGAAGGGAGCGCGTTCTGATGGCCATCCGCGCCGAAGCGTTCCTCGAGCAAGGCCTCAAGGCCGGCTTCGCCCTCTACACCGGCGTCCCTTGCTCGTACCTGAAGCCGTTCATCAACTACGTCATCGACTCGCCGAAGCTCCACTACATCGGCGCGGCCAACGAAGGCGACGCGGTGGCCATCGCCTCCGGCGCCGAGGTCGGCGGGCGTCACGCCGTCGTGATGTTCCAGAACTCCGGCTTCGGCAACACGGTGAACCCGCTCACCTCGCTGAACGCCATCTTCAAGATCCCGGTGTTGGTCATCGCCACGCTGCGCGGCGAGCCCGGCGGCCCGCACGACGAGCCGCAACACGAGCTCATGGGGCAGATCACGACCGGCCTCTTCGATCTGATGCGCATCCCTTGGGAGTACTTTCCCCAAGAGGAGTCGAAGATCGCCCCCGCGCTCGAGCGCGCCGTTCAGCACATGACGAACACGAAGACCCCCTTCGCCTTCGTCATGCAGAAGGACGCGGTCGAGAGCTACAAGCTGAAGACGAAGCCCTCGCCGCGCCCGGTCGACGTCGGGAACCTCGACACGCGCCCGTGGCCCGCCTCGCTCCCCACCCGCACCGAAGTGCTTCGCGCGGTGCAGGGTGGCACGTCGCGGAGGGACGACGCCATCGTCGCCACCACCGGCTACACCGGGCGCGAGCTCTACGCGCTCGGCGATCACGAGAACCAGCTCTACATGGTCGGCTCGATGGGCTGCGCGTCGAGCTTCGGCCTCGGCCTCGCGTGGGCGCGCCCCGACAAGCGCGTCGTCGTGCTCGACGGCGACGGCGCAGCGCTGATGCGCATGGGGAACTTCGCCACGCTCGGCTATGAGAGGCCGACGAACCTCGTGCACGTGCTCCTCGACAACGAAGCGCACGACTCGACCGGCGGGCAATCGACCGTCTCGCACTCGGTCGACTTTTGCGCCATCGCCCGCGCGTGTGGCTACGCCCAGGCATGGCGCGTGACCTCGCTCGAAGAGCTCACGAACCGCCTCGCCTCCCCCGCGCGTGAGCTAACCTTCTTGCACGTGAAGACGAAGCCCGGCGCGCCGAGCGATCTGCCGCGCCCCAAGACGACGCCGATTCAAGTGAAGGAGCGCCTGGAGAAGTGGCTCGGAGCGCCGCCTCCGCTCGCGCCGAAGGCGCACGCCGGAGGTGCGGCGTGAAGCTCTTGAACCCCGGCCCCGTCACCCTCACGGCGCGCGTGCGGAACGCGCTCCTCCGCGAGGACATGTGCCACCGCGAGCCCGAGTTCGCCGCGCTCTCGCGGAGCGTCATCGAGCGCCTCGGGCGCGTCTACGCCGAGGCTTCGACGACGCACGTCGCGGTGCTCCTCACCGGCTCGGGCACCGCCGCGGTCGAAGCCATGCTCGGCTCGCTCGTGCCCAAGACGGGCAAGGTGCTCGTCGTCGCCAACGGCGTCTACGGCGAGCGCGCGGCGGCGATGCTGGCAGCGCAAGGCAAGGCGCACGACGTCGTGAAGGCGGAGTGGCTCGCTCCGATGGACCTCGCCGCGGCGGAGAAGAAGCTCGCGAGCGGCGGCTACACCCACGTCGTCGCCGTGCATCACGAGACGACGACGGGGCGCTTGAACGACGTCGCCGCGCTCGGTGCACTCTGCAAGCGTTTCGACGTACCGCTCCTCCTCGACGCGGTGTCGAGCTTCGGAGGGGAAGAGATCCGCTTCGAGGCGTGGAACCTCCTCGCCTGCGCGGCGACGGCGAACAAATGCCTCCACGGCGTGCCGGGGATCGCCTTCGTGCTCGCGCGGAAGGACGCCTTCGCCGAGGGGAAGACCAGCGGCGCGACCAGCGTCTACCTCGACCTCTTTCGCTACAAGAAGGAGCAGGACAAGGGCTGGTCGCCGTTCACGCAAGCCGTGCAGCCGCTCTTCGCGCTCGACGAAGCGCTGGACGAGCTCGCCGATCAAGGCGGCTGGGAGAAGCGCCGCGCCAGCTACCGCGCGCGCACCGAGCGGGTGATGAGCGGGCTCCGCGCGATGGGGGTCGAGATCCTCCTCGAGTCGCCGTCGGCGTTCTCTTCGATCCTCACCGGTTACCGCATCCCCAAGGGGCACAGCTACGAAGCGCTCCACGACGCGCTCAAGAAGGCCGGCTTCGTCATCTACGCCGGCCAAGGGAACTTCCAAGGCGCCATCTTCCGCGTGGCGGTGATGGGCGATCTCACCGACGCCGATCTCGATCGCGTCCTCGCCGAGATCCGCGGCGTGCTCGCGGCCCGCGCCGGCGCGTCGCGCGAGGTGGAGCGTCATGTCTGAGGCTCCGAACGCGTCGACCGAGGTCGCGAAGCCCGCGGCCGGCCCGCTCGTCCCCCCGCGGCCCGAGCTCCTGCCGCGCCTCGAGGCGATGGGCGATCCGCTGAACCGCTACTACCGGTATCCGGCGGCGCGCGCTCTCTTGCCGCTCTTCGTGAACACGAGCGTCACGCCGAACCAAGTCACCTTCTTCCACATGGGGCTCGGCGTCGTCGCCGCCGCGTGCCTCGCCCAAGGATCGACGCCCGGCCTCTACGCGGCGTTCGCCCTCTCCGAGATCCGCCTCGTGCTCGACTGCTTCGACGGCGTGCTCGCGCGCGCCAAGGGGGTCTCGTCGCCGTGGGGGCGCACGCTCGACGAGCTCGCCGATTCGGTCTCGTACATCTGCCTCTCGGCGGCGATGTACTGGCGCATCCACGTGGCGACGCCGGACTTCCCCGCGCTCCCGCTGCTCCTCGCCATGATGGCCACCGGGGGCTTGATGGCGTGGAGCACCGATTTCTACAAGCGGAAGCTCACGAGCGCGCTCAAGTCGGGCAAGGACGGCGTCTACGACGAGCTCCTCCCGAAGTGGAAGCGCTTCCACGACCCGCGATCGAACGGCTTCCTCACCCTCTTCGGTTTCTGGTTCGACTGGATGCAGGTCGTGGTGCTCCAGCCTTCGGTGCGCGAGGGCTTCCGCGCGCACCTCGAGGCCGAGGACCCGACGCCGCCGGCGACTTCGACCCCGGAGATCGCCTACCTCGTCGAGCGCGGCGAGAGCCGCGAGGTCATGAGCTGCATGCGTGCCATCAGCCTCATGAGCGGTGACAACGTCATCGGCGTCATGAACCTCGGCCTCCTCACGGGGAGCCTCGTCGCCACCCAGCTCGCGGTCGTGGGCTACGGTCTCGTGACGATGCTCGTCGGCGTCTACCTCTGCAACGCTCTCTTCGCCGACGCGCGTCGCGAAGGGCGCCGCGCGCTCCCGCGTGACTTGCAGTCCGATCCGCGCGATCTCGGCTCGGCTTCGATCCCCGCCCCTCCCACCTGAGGCCACTCATGAAGCCCATCGACAAGGCCGTCATCCTCGCCGCCGGCCTCGGGAATCGGATCTCGGCGGTGGCCAAGGACACGCCGAAGCCGCTCTTGCCGCTCGACGGACAGCGCGGCTCCGACACCTTCCTCGACTGGCACCTCCGCGCCCTCGCCAAGGCCGGCGTGCGCGAGATCTACATCGTCGGAAACCGCGTGACCCACGGGACGCGCCTCCGCGCGATGGCCGACGGGATCCGCGCCGAGTGGATCATGAACCCCACCGAAGACCTCTCCACCTCGGGGAGCGGGCACTCCACCTGGTTCGCCTGGAAGAGCGAGCACAAGATCCTCGACGGCCGGTCGCGCGTCGTCTTGATGGACGCCGACATCCTCTACGATCCGATCGCCTTCGACGACCTCGCCCGCGCTCCCGGCGAAGGCTCGAAGACCCTCGTGTGCCCGGACTACCGCCACACGCAGGAAGAGGTGCTCGTCTTCTCCGATCCGTCGAACGCGAAGCTCCCGCGCTACCACGGCAAGGGGCTCCTCGAGACGCCGCTCGTCCAGGGCTCGACCTGCCTCGGCGAAGCGACCGGCATCTTGCTCTGGGAGCCGAAGGATCACGCGACCCTCGCCCACGTGACCGACTGGGTCATCGACTACTCGACCGCGAAGAAGCGCAGCGAGCACGAGGACATCACGCAGCGCATGATGCTCCTCGGCCTCGTCGAGGCCGCGCTCCTGCCGAAGGAGCGCATCTTCATGGAGTGCGACACGCCGGACGAGTATCGGGTCCTCGTCGAAGAGGTGTACCCGCGGCTCGCGGCGAGGTCGTGATGGGCGTCCTCGAAGCCGCCCTCGTCGGGCTGGTGGCGCTCCTCCACGTCGGCTTCCTCGTCCTCGAGATGTTCTTTTGGGACCACAAAGTCGGCCGGAAGATCTTCGGCATGACCGAGGAGCAGTCGGCTTTCTCCGCACCCCTCGCGGCGAATCAAGGCCTCTACAACGGCTTTCTCGCCGCGGGGCTCACGTGGGGGCTCTTCGCGCACGAGCTCGACGTGAAGATCTTCTTTCTCCTCTGCGTGGTGGTGGCCGGGGTGTACGGCGGGGTCACGGCCAAGCGGACCATCCTCTACACCCAAGCCCTGCCGGGCGCGCTGGCGCTCGCCGCCGTGTGGTTCGCTCGCTGAAAAGCGAGACAGAGGGCGCGGCTCCCATGATAGAACTCGACGCATGAACAGGCGTCTGGGTTCGCTCGCCGTCGCCCTCGTCCTCGCGGCTCTCCCCGCCACTTCGTTCGCGCAGGGGACCGGAGCCGATCTCGCCACCGCCCGCCAGCTCGGGCTCGAGGCGCAGACCGCGCTCGACGCGAAGGACTACAAAACCGCGGAAGACAAGTTCAAGCGCGCCGATCAACTCTACGGCGGCGGCAAGGACGTGCACGCGCCCACGCTGCTCCTCGGCCTCGCGCGCGCGGAGATGGGCCTCGGCCACTACGTCGCCGCGCAAGAGAACTACAACCGCATCATCCGCGACGGCTCGCAGCCGGGCGCGCCCGCCGCGTTCGCCAAGGCGGTCGAGGACGCGCGCAAGGAGGTCGACGCGGCCACGCCGCACATCGGCGGCGTCGTCGTCAACGTGACCGGGGCCCCCGAGCCCAAGGTCCTCCTCGACGACGCGATCACCATCCCTTCGGCAGCGCTCGGCATCAAGCGCGCGATCGACCCGGGCAACCACGTCATCAAGGCGACGGCCGACGGCTACAAGCCGGCGGAGAAGAGCTTCACCGTCACCGAAGGGGCCGCGGCGCCGACGACGGTCGACATCGCGCTCGAGAAGGATCCCAACGCGGTGGTCGCCGCGCCGACACCCCCGCCCGGCGGTGGCAACGGCCACGGCGCCGGCCCCAGCGAGCCGCCGCCCGCGACGTCCGGCGGGAGCACGACCAAGACGCTGGCGTTCGCTGCGTTCGGTGTGGGCGCTGCCGGCCTCGTCGTCGGCAGCGTCGCCGGTGTGCTCGCCATCAGCAAGCACGCCGACCTCGCCAACAACTGCAAGGGGCCGGACGGCACCTGCACCGATCCGAACAAGGCGAAGCAGTCGGACATCGACTCGTACCACACGGTCGGCACCGTCTCGACGATCGGCTTCATCGTCGCCGGCGTCGGCGCAGCCGCCGGCGCGGTCCTCCTCATCGTGGCCCCCAAGGCCGAAGTGCGGACCGGCAGCACCGTCGTTCAACCGTACGTCGGCCTCGGCTCGGTCGGCGCCCTCGGCCGCTTCTGAGATCGCGGTGAACGCGGACGACGCGGTCCTCGTACTCCGCGACGTTCGCGCGTTCGATCCCTCCGAGCGGCTGGACGGCGTCGTCGACGTCGTCGTCGAGCGCGGCCGCATCGTGCGGATCGGCCCCGGCGTCGGCGCCGAGGCGGCCAAGAGCGATCGGGCGCGCGTCGTCACCCGCGCGGGAGCCTGGCTTTTCCCGGGGTTCGTCGATCTCCACGCGCACCTCCGCGAGCCGGGACAAGAAGGGAAAGAAGACATTCGCAGCGGGCTCGGCGCCGCCGCTGCCGGCGGGTTCACCGACGTGTGCGCGATGCCCAACACGCGCCCCGTCAACGACACCCGTGCCGTCACCGAGATGATGATCCTGAAGGCGCGCGCCCTCGGCGGATCGCGCCTCCACCCCATCGCCGCCATCACCGTCGGTCAGAAGGGCGAGGCGCTCACCGAGATGGGCGATCTGAAAGACGCCGGCGCCGTGGCCGTCTCCGACGACGGGCGCTGCGTGACGAACCCCGAGGTGATGCGGCGCGCGCTCGAGTACGCCAAGACCTTCGATCTGCCGCTCATCCAGCACGCCGAAGAGCACGCGCTCACCGCGGGGGCGGAAATGCACGAAGGCGCGATCTCGACGCGCCTCGGTCTCCGCGGCTGGCCGCGCGTCGCCGAGGACGTCATCGTCGCGCGCGATTTGATCCTCACCGAGTACACCGGCGCGCGCTACCACCTCGCGCACGCCTCGACCGAGGGCTCCGCGCGCCTTCTTCGCGAGGCCAAGGGGCGCGGCATCGGTGCCACCGCCGAGGTCACGCCGCACCACCTCTTGCTCACCCACGAGGCGCTCCTCGGCTACGACACCGCGTGCAAGGTGAACCCGCCTCTTCGCGAAGAAGAAGACGTCGCGGCGCTCCGCGCGGCGCTCGCGGACGGCACCATCGACTGCGTGGCGACCGACCACGCGCCTCATGGCCCCGCCGACAAGGACTGTGAAATCGCGGCCGCCGCGCCGGGGATGATCGGCCTCGAGCTCTGCTTTCCGCTTCTTTACGCCCTCGTCGGCAAAGAGCGCCTCACGCTCGCGCGCTTGGTCGACGCGCTGACGCGCGCACCCTCGGCCATCGCTGGGATCGACACGCCGCGCCTCGCCGAAGGGGCGCGCGCCGACCTCGTACTCTTCGACCCCGCCGTCCGCTGGCGCATCGAGCCGAGCGCGCTTCGTTCGAAGAGCCAGAACACCCCCTTCTTGGGGCGTGAAGTTGTGGGAGCCATCGCCATGACCGTCGTCTCGGGACGCATCGTGCACGAACATCGCGAGAGGGCGTCGTGACGGCGCGCGCGCATCTCGTCCTCGCCGACGGCACCGTGTTCCCCGGTGAGCCCTTCGGCGCCGCCGGCACGACGACCGGCGAGGCCGTCTTCACGACGACCATGACCGGCTACCAAGAGGTGCTGACCGATCCCTCCTACCGCGGACAGATCGTGACCATGACCGCGGCCGAGATCGGCAACGTGGGGGTCAACGACGCCGACGCCGAGTCGGTCGACGGCGCGCCCAAGGTCTCTGGCTTCGTGGTTCGCGACGCGAGCCCCATCGCCTCGAATTTTCGTGCCGAAGAGACGCTCCACGCTTACCTCGCGCGCCACGGGGTGGTCGGCATCCAAGACGTCGACACGCGCAAGCTCACGCGTCACCTCCGCGATCACGGCGCACAGAACGCCGCGATCGGCGACGGCCCGGTGGACGCGCTCCTCCGCCGCGCGCGCGAGGCGCGCGACATGACGGGGCTCGATCTCGTGCGCGAGGTAACGCCGGCGAAGCCCTACGCGTGGACCGAGGGGCGCGCGGCCTGGTCGCCTTCCCTCCCCGGCGGCGAGCCGGCGCGCACGCCGAAGGGCGAAGGGCGCCACGTCGTCGTGCTCGACTTCGGCATCAAGCGGAACATTCTTCGTTGCCTCGTCGACACGGGCTTCCGCGTCACGGCGGTCCCCGCGAGCACCTCGGCGAGCGAGATCCTCGCGCTCGCCCCCGACGGGATCTTCCTCTCGAACGGCCCCGGGGATCCCGCCGCCGTGGGGTACGCGGTCGAGACGGTGCGCGCGCTCCTCGGGAAGAAGCCCATCTTCGGCATCTGCCTCGGCCACCAGCTGCTCGCGCTCGCCCTCGGGGGGAAGACCTACAAGCTCAAGTTCGGTCACCGCGGCGGCAACCAACCGGTGAAGGATCTCGCCACCGGGCGCATCGAGATCACGACGCAGAACCACGGCTTCTGCGTCGACCTCGCCTCACTCCCCAAGAGCGTGCGCTCGACCCACGTGCACTTGAACGACGGCACGAGCGAAGGCCTCGAAGCCGAGGACGCCCTCGCCTTCAGCGTGCAGTACCACCCCGAAGCCGCCGCCGGCCCGCACGACTCGCTCTATCTGTTCGCGCGCTTCGCCGATCGCGTCGCTCACGCCGCCGCTTCGAGACCAGCCCCTTCGAGGTAGCTCCTCGCCAGCGCCGCGTCGTCGGTCTCCCACGGGTGAAAGTCGCGCCGCAGGTAGCGGAGCACCCCGCGGAAGAAGAGCGGGCCGAGCGGCGTCTCCTTCTTGAACGCCGCGCGCTCTTCGCGCGTCGGCCGCACGCGGCGCCCGTGGCGGACGTCGTCGACGACCAGCATCCCGTAGGCCGCGACCCAAAAGCCGAAGAGCGTCATCGTGGCCAGCGCCATACCGCGCATGCGGAGCGCGTAGCTCGGCGCGACCGCGCGGAGCACGTCGAAGGCCACCGACTTGTGCTCGATCTCCTCCGCCGCATGCCACGAGAGGAGCGCGCGCATCGTCGGGTGTGCGTGATCGAGCATGCCGTCGGAGAGCGCCGCCGAGGCGAGGAGCGCCGTGTAGTGCTCGAGCGCGACGGTGACCGAGAGACGCAGCTCGGGCGAGGCGTGACGCTCGATCCCTTCGTAGGCGATCTTCTCGTACACGCGGAGAAAGCCCTCGATCGAATAGCCCTGCTCCTCCATCACACGAAAGAAGCGCTCGTGCGCGTGCGCGTGGCGCCCCTCCTGGCCGGCGAAGCCGCGGACGCGCGCGCGAAGCACCGGATCGTCGATGCGATCCATGTAGTGGTTCACCGCGCGGATGAAGAAGCGCTCCCCCTCGGGGAAGAGCAGGTTCACGCTGTTGACGAGGTGGCTCGCCAGCGCGCTCCCGCCGAACCACGCGCGGGGGATGGCGGCGTCGAAGTCGAAGCGCGGTGCGCGCAGGCGCGGCGTGGGGGCGTTGCGAGGTGCAGCGGCGGATGCGGCGTTCATGCGGAGCCTCCTTCTTCCTTCGCGGGTCCCTCGTCCGCGCTCGAAAGGCGCGCCGCCGCCGCGGGCACGTCCGCGGAGGCCACTACTGACCCGTGGTCAATAGGCTAGTGTCTATTGACCGGGAGTCAATAGGGGAGCGCGCTATGCTGGTTGGGATGGCGCGCCCCACGAGAGCTCACGCCCCGCGCCGCGACGCGCCGCGCACGCGTCTCGAGGTGGAAGAGCGCCGCGCGCAGGTGCTCGAGGTCGCGCTCGCAGAGTTCAGCCAGCGTTCGTACGACGAAGTGTCGATGGACGACGTGGCGCGCGCCGCGGGGATCTCCAAGGGGCTCGTCTTCCACTACTTCCCCACCAAGCGCGAGCTCTACGCGGCGACGGTCGGCTACGCCGCCGACGATCTCGTGGGCCGCGTGATCGCCGCGGGGGGGAAAAACCCGCTCGAACGGCTCGTCGCCGCGCTCGACGCGTACCTCGACTACGTCGAGACACACGCGGGCGCGTACGTCGGCTTGATGCGCAGCGGCGTGGGGGCCGATCCCGACGTGGCCGCGATCGTCGACCGCGCGCGCGACGTGCTCCTGACCGAGCTCACCGGGGAGATCCCGATCCCGCTCACGCCGCTCCTCAGCGTGGCGCTCCGCGGTTGGATCGGATTCGTCGAAGCGCTCGCCCTCGCGTGGGCACAAGAGCGAGGCACCGACCGTACGACCCTTCGGAACCTGAGCGTTTCGGTCCTGGTCGCCACCGTCCAAGCCGCGAGCGGCGTGGAGCTCACACCCCGATGAAATCCCCCTTCTTTTTCCGCGCCCAGCTCGATCTTGGAGCAAAAGCCTACATAGGCGCCTATGTAACCTGGCCTCCCCCCTGGGCGCGCGCTAGAGTGGAGGCCTAACGATGCTTGGCTTGCGGAGAGCGCTCTTGGGGACCCTCGTCACGACGGCCCTCGTCTCGGTGACGACGATGGCGCTCGTCGCCTGCGCCCCCGCGGCGACCAAGAGCCAAAAGGGCGACGGCGGCGACACGTACGAAGAAGACCCGACCGATCCGGTCCTCACGCCGCCGCGACCGCCCGACTACGAGAGCGACGACTCGGGCGCCTTCGATCTCGGCGCCCGCAAGAACAACAACCCGACCGACGGCGGACGCGTCGTCGAAGACGCCGGCCACTTCGAAGCCGGCCCCGACGGCAGTGTGATCGTCCCGCTCTGCTCGGGCGCGCTCGCCGCCGGCGACGTGAAGATCGTCGAGATCATGATCAGCTCGGTCGCCGGGCAGAACGACAGCGGTGAGTGGGTCGAGCTCCAGAGCACGCGGAGCTGCCGCCTCAACATCAAAGGGCTCACCGTGGGCTCGCCGCGCGGCACCGTCTCGACCGACAGCGTGACGATCGGCACCGACACGATCCTCGCCCCTTACGGCATCTTCGTCGTGGCCGATTCGCCCGACACGACCGTGAACCACGGGCTCCCGACGCCGATCTTCTCGTGGAACGCCGTCGACGCGCTCAAGAACGACGGCGACACCATCAACGTGAGCGCGGGGGCGACGGCGATCGACACCCTCACCTACCCGCGCTTCTCGAGCCTCCCCGCCGGGCGATCCATCAGCTTCCCCGCCGACTGCGCCTGGAGCGATCGCGACACCTGGGCGCGCTGGAGCTACTCGTTCAACACCTATTCGACGCTCCTTCAGGGCACGCCGAACAAGGACAACACCGACGTGACCTGCTACTGAAGCGCGCGTGAGCCGTACCCCCGACAAGTCCAAGCCGGCGAGCCCTGCGCCGAACGCGCGAGCGCACGCGCGGAAGAAGAAGACGATCCACTTCGTCAGCCTCGGCTGCCCGAAGAACCGCGTCGACACCGAGGTCATGCTCGGCGTGGCCGAGCGGAGCGGCTACACCGTGGTCGCCGAGGCCGAGGGCGCCGACGCCATCGTCGTCAACACCTGCGGCTTCATCGGCGAGGCGAAGAAAGAGTCCATCGACACCATCTTCGAGCTCTCGGAGATGAAGCGCCTCGGCGCGTGCAAGAAGCTCGTCGTCGCCGGCTGCCTCTCGCAGCGCTACCCCGAAGAGCTCGCCGCGCAGATGGACGAGGTCGATCACTTCCTCGGCTCGAGCGACATGCTCAAGCTCGACGAAGTGCTCTCGGGCAAGGCCGAGCGCATGCTCGTGGGGAACCCCGCCGACTGGGTCGTGCGCGCCTCCGATCCGCGCGTGCTCGCCGACGCCAAGGTCAGCGCGTACGTGAAGATCGCCGAGGGGTGCAACCGCTCCTGCTCCTTCTGCACCATCCCGCAGTTTCGCGGCAAGCAGCGCTCGCGCACGGTCGACGACGTGGTGCGCGAGGTCGAGCAGCTGGTGGCGCAAGGCGTGGTGGAAGCGAACCTCATCTCGCAAGACACCATCGCCTACGGGCGCGACCTCGCGCGCGGCGGAGCGAAGGACAAAGATCGCCTCGCCGATCTCGTGCGGCGTGTGGCGGACGTGAAGGGGCTCGGCTGGCTGCGCCTCTTCTACCTCTACCCCGAGACCATCGACGACGAGCTCGTCGACCTCTTGGCGAACCACCCGCGCGTCGTCCCGTACGTCGACATGCCGCTTCAGCACGCCTCGGACGCGATGCTCAAGCGCATGAAGCGCGGCCACGGCCTCGACCGACAAAAGCGCGTGGTCGAGCGCATGAGGAAGCAGATCCCCGGGCTCACCTTCCGCACGGCGTTCATCGTCGGGCACCCGGGGGAGACCGACGCCGAGTTCGAAGAGCTCTGTGACTTCGTTCGCTGGGCGGAGTTCGAGCACGTCGGCGTGTTCCGTTACTCCGACGAGGAGAGCTGCGGCAGCCACGAGCTCGCGGGGAAGGTCCCCGCGCTCGTCGCCGCCAACCGCTACCGCAAGCTGATGGGCCTCCAGCGGCGCATCGCCCGACGCAAGAACACCGCGCGCATCGGTCAAGAGCTCGACGTCCTCGTCGAGGGGACGAGCGAAGAGCACGAGTTCGTGATGAAGGGGCGTCACCCCGGCCAAGCGCCGGACATCGACGGCCAAGTGTTCCTCTCCGGCGGCGAGGTGCTCCCCGGCCAGATCCGCCGCGTGCGCGTCTCGCAGGCCAGCGACTACGATCTCGTGGGCGAGGTCATCGACCAAGATCCGCGCGGACCGAAGAAGAAGCGCGTGGCGCTGAAGGTCATCGGCGGAGGCGCCTCGAGCACCGAGTGGCGCTGACCGCTACTTGAGCGCGGGGATCTCGAACGTCGTCGTCGAGCTGTTGGTCGTCCCGAACTGCTGCGAGATGTCGATCACGTCGCCGGGCTTGGCGACGATGACCTTGCTCCACGATCCGCCGTCGTCCGCCTGCGCCCCTTCGACGCGGTCGCTCAACGACACGTTCGGGTTGTGGTTGTAGATGATGACGATCGCGTTCGCCTCGACGCCGTGCTCCGACGAGAGCTTCACGTGCGTGTCGTCGACCTTCTCGGCGCCGGGGGTGGACGGCGGCGGGAGCGGCAACGTCGGGCTGTTGCACGCGCTCGCCACGACGGCGCAAAGCGCCAAGAGCATCGCAGAGAGCGAGCGGCCGAAGGGACGCGCCGAGGGCATGAGCAACCATGTAGCACGAGGCGCGCCATCGCGCGGACCGCATTTTTCCGCTTGGTACGCGGCTTAAGCGCCAACCAAGTTGGCGGTGCGCCACCGAGGCTGCCGCGCCCGCCCCGGCCCGCCCCAAGTTGGATTCGCGGAGGAGAAGCTGGTAGCTCCCCGGAGGGAGCGCGCTGGCCGCCGCGCACGCGATCGTCGGCGCGCACCGAGATGCCCCCCCTCTCCTTCGTTCCGCGTCGCCCCACGGGCCGAGTGCTTCTGGCGCTCGGCGTCTCGTGCATTCTGCATGCACAGCGCGGCGCCGAGATCGACGGGCGCGCCCCGAACCGAAGCGCGGCGCTGGCGACCGCGCTCCGCGCGCGCGGCATCGCCTGCGAAGAGGGGGACGTCACGTGGCTCGAAGGGCCGCGCGGCGTGCTGTTCGCCGAGACGGGCCACGCGCGCGCGCTGGTGCGTGGCGCCGAGCACGGCGAGCCGTCGGATCTCTTCGCCGCCGAGGCGCGCCTCTCGCCGGAGGGGGTCGTGCTCTCGGTCGGCGAGACCTGGAACCTGACGAGGACGAGCGGCGTCGAAGAATCGCGCCCGCTCGTGCGCGGGAGCTTCGCCGCGTACACGACGGCGCTCGACGGCGTCGTCACCGGCGTGCACCTCATGAAGCTCGACGGCCCCGCGCGCGAGGAGCTCGCCGAGCTGTCGCGCGTGCAGAGGTGGCAAGCCGCGCTGACCGCGGTGCAACAGACCGGGCACTCGCGCGGGGTCGTGCGCGACACGTACACGCTCGATCCGCCCGCCGCCCACGCCGACATCACGTGGAGCGCGGACGGCATGCTCGGCGTCGAAGCCGACGGGCGCCACGTCACGATCGATCCCGAGACCCGCTCGGCGATCGAAGGCTCGGGGTGGGTGCGCCCGGCGCTCGAAGGGGTCGCGCGTCCGCCGGGGATCGTGCAGTGGTCGGTCGATCGCGTGCGCGCCATGCCGTGGTTCGGCGACGAGAAGATGCAGTGGCTCAAGGCCATCGCCTTCACCGGGCTCGACTGGGTGCTCCGCGCGCGCGAGCGCGTCAGCGGCGACGGCGGCGCGAGCGAGGTCGCGCGTGATCTCGGCGGCCTCGGCGATCAAGGTGCGGCGCCGAGCTTCACCGATCCCGAGATCGGCTGGCCGCCGGCGCCGATGAAGCCGACGATCCTCCCCGCGCTCCCGGGCGAAGGGGCGTGGATCCCGCTCGACCGCGATCCGTTCATCGGGCAGCTCCCGGGTCTCCCTCCGGCGTTCGTCACCTCGTTCGTGCGCACGGACAAAGAGCGCCTCTCGACCCGCATCTACGTGACCTTGTGGGATCCGCGGCAGATCGCGCTGCACATGGAAGCGGGGACGGTGGAGCCGGTGAGCGCCACCGGGGAAGCGGGTCCTGGCGTCGTGCCGCGCACGCCCGAGGTGCTGCGCCATCTCGTCGCCGGCTTCAACGGCGGCTTCCAAGCGATCCACGGCGAGTACGGGATGCAGGCGAGCGGCGTGCTCTACCTCCCGCCAAAGCCCTACGCCGCGACGGTGATGGAGCTCCGCGACGGAACCACCGCGCTCGGGTCGTGGCCGCGCGAAGCCGTCGTCCCCGACGAGGTCCTCTCCTTCCGCCAGAACATGACGGCGATGATGGAGGACGACGTGAAGAACCCGTGGGGCCGCACGTGGTGGGGAGGCACGCCGCCGGGATGGGAAGATCGCATCCACACGACGCGCAGCGGGATCTGTCTCACCAAGGAGAACTTCGTCGGCTACTTCTGGGGGAACGAGATCTCGGAAGAAGCGCTCGCCGACGGCATGAAGGCGGCGCGCTGCGCCTACGGCATCCACCTCGACATGAACCCCGGCCTCGCCGGCTTCGAGTTCTACAAAGTCGGCCCGGCAGCGACGTGGAAGCCGCTCGAGCGCAAGCTCCAGAGCGACTGGGAGTGGGAAGGTCAGCTCGACTCGTTCCCCGACACCAAGATCCGCGCGCGACGCATGGTGAAGGGGATGGGGCACATCAACTTCCCGCAGTACGTGCACGTCGACGCGCGCGACTTCTTCTACCTGACGACGCGCGCGCTCTTGCCGGGCGAGCCTTTGGCTTCGCCGCTCGGCGCGAACGAACCGGGTGAAGGCGAGTGGCGCGTGAAGGGGCTCCCGCAACACGGCTTCCCTTACGCCGTCGCCACCACCTCGGTGCGGATCGACGCGGCGGCGCCCAAGCTCCGCGCGCTGCTCCTTCGTGTCGATCCGCGCGTCGTCGTACCGGCGGCGAGCGCGGGGACCACCGCCGAGACGCCGACCGTCGTCTCCTTCGCCGCGCCGGTCGTGAAGAGGAACGACACGCTGGGGATCTGGCTGCAGGGCGGCGTGTTCTTCGCGGGGCGCGAGGCTCCCGGCGCGAGCGCGTTCCCCGTCGTGACCGGCGCTCCGCCGAGCGCGGCGGACGCGGGGCTCGCTACGGCGGTCGCCGGCGTGCAGGACGAAGACGGGATGCTCGTCTGGATCGAGCTCCCCGCGGGCGAGGCGCCGAGCTCGGCACGCACGCACGCGATGGACGCCGTGCTCGCCAAGCTCGGATGTCGCGTCCGCGTCGCCACCGCCGGGATCGGGCGTGCGTGGCTCGGTGGACCGGCGGGCGTCGTCGATCTGACCGGCGCTCCCCCGGCGGCGGGGGGCGGCCCGACCGGCGCCTTCACGCGTCTCGTGCGCGGTGAAGGACCGGCGGCGCGACGCTACTTCCCCGACACCAAGGTCGTCCCGCCCGCGGTGTGGCAGCCGCTCCAAAGCCAGCGCGTGCGCTACTTCCCCAAGAAGCACGAAGCGCCGAGCGCGTCGGCGTCGACCAGCGCTGCGGCGCCGCCGTCTTCTCCCCCGCCCGCGCCGACGAGCGCGCCGAGGCCCGCCGGCACGAGCGCGCCGCCGAGGCCCCCGGGGACCGCCGCGCCGCGACCCGCGGGGACGGGCGCCCCCGCCGCGACGAGGACGGGAAAGCCCTGACGCCGCGCCGTTCGCTTGTTTCGCGGGGGCCGCGCAGGTAGAACCTCACCCCGAGGCGCGTGGTGCAGGGGAAGCCGTTTGGTTCCTACGAGCTCCTGGACCGCATCAGCGCGGGGGGGATGGCGGAGGTGTTCCGCGCGCGAGATCCGCGCGGCAACGTCGTCGCGCTCAAACGGATCCTTCCGCACGTCGCCGAGGACGAAGAGTTCATCGCGATGTTCGAGGACGAGGCGGCGATCGCCTCGAAGCTCGAGCACCCGCACATCGCGCGGACGCTCGACTTCGGGCACGTGAATCAGGCGTATTTCATCGCCTTCGAGTACGTGCACGGCAAAGACCTCCGTACGATCTTCAACCGCAGCATCGAGCTCGACGAGAGCCCGCCGGTGCCGGTGCTCCTCCACATCTTTGCCCGCGTGGGCGAGGGGCTCAGCTACGCCCACGCGCGGCGCGACGCGCGCGGCGAGCCGGTGTCGATCGTCCACCGCGACGTCTCGCCACAAAACATCATTGTTTCGCTGTCGGGCGACGTAAAGCTCATCGATTTTGGCATCGCCAAGGCCGCGGGGAAGACGAGCCGCACCCGCGTGGGGACGATCAAAGGGAAATTCGGCTACATGAGCCCGGAGCAGATCCGCGGGCTCCCCATCGACGCCCGCACCGACGTCTTTTCCCTGGGCATTTGCATGTGGGAGCTCTTGACCCTGGAGCGGCTCTTCTCGGGGGAGAACGAGTTCATCGTTCTCGAGAAAATAAGGAATCTCAATATAGTTCCCCCCTCGGAGAAGAACCCCGAGGTCCCCCAGGAGCTCGATCGAATCGTCCTCAAGGCGCTCGCCAAGGATGTCAACGAGCGCTACCGTGCAGCGAAAGATCTCTACCGAGACCTAAATTCCTTCTCCGAAACGCACCAGGCCATGGCGGGCCGGGACGAGATCGCGCATTACATGCGGCGACTTTTCCCCGAGCTCTCCACAGAGAGCGAGCCCTCACGGGCCCCGGGCGCTTCGACAGTTCCACGGCGCCAAGGGGAACCACCTCGGGGACGACGGCAGCAGGAGACGAACACGATGTCAGCAGAGAACAAGGGCGGATCGGACCTCGACATCTTCGAGGGGCTGGGAAAGAAGAGCACGCCCAACCAGCGCGCTGCTTCGGCTCCGCCGCCGCCTCCCTCGTCGATGAAGACGCCGTCGGCTCCGCCCGTGAACTCCGCCGTCGGGAAGAAGACGCTCATGGGCGTCGCCGGGCCGGCCAACGCCCCCTCGTCGCAGAACATGCCGACGGCGCCGGTCTCCACGCGCCCCAGCAGCAGCGCGATGCCCGCGGCGCGCCCCTCGGCTCCGCCTGCCGCTCGCCCTTCGGCGCCGCCGGCGACGCGCCCCTCGGCGCCGCCGGCGACGAACCCGTCCGGACCGCCGAGCGCGATGGCGAACAGCGCCTCGCCGAGCACCGCCCCCGCGGGCAAGAGCCTCCCCAACGTCGCGCCCCCGCCGAAGCCCACGCCGGCGCCGAGCACGCGCCCCGCTCCGTACGCGCAGCAAGCTGCCGGTCAAGGCGGCAAGCTCGAGATGGATTGGGACGACGACGACGAGGCGACGCACCTCTTCGACAAGAAGGACGAGAAAGAGAAGAAGGACGTCGGACGTGCGAGCCAAGCTCCGCCGCTCCCCCCGTCTTCCGCGGCGCGCGTGCAAGCCGCCCCCGCGTCCCCCTCCACCCCGCCGCCGATCCCCCCTTCGGCGCGCGTCCCCGCGGCGAGCCCCGCGAGCACGCGCCCCGCGCCGAACGCAGCTTCGTCGGTCGCGCCTCCTCCGCCGCCGCCGATGACGCGCCCCGGTGGGTTCGCCCCTCCGAGCGGTGGTGCCGGCGCCGCGGGGAACCAAGCGAACACCCTCGCCTTCGCCAAGACGACGCCGTCCGTCGCGCCGCCCCCTCAGCAATCGGCGCCGCCCGGTGGTCCGGTGCCGAGCTATCCGCCGCCTCCTCCGCCCGTCACCTACGCGGGTGCGATGGGGAGCGCGCCTCCGCCGCCGCAGCAGTATCCGTCGGCGCCGCCGCCGGGCTATCCGCAGCCGCCTCCGCCCCAGCAGCCGCAGCAAGGTCAGACGCACACCGCGCCGATGACCATGCCGAGCGCGCCGCCGCCGCGGAACGCGTACGCCTCGCAGCCGCCGAATCGCCTGGAGGCGACACAGCTCGTTCGCGCGCAGAGCTCCAAGGCGTGGATCTTCGCCGCGCTCGGCGCTGGTGGTTTCGTCTTCCTGCTCGTCGCCGGCTTCTTCATCTTCTCCGGCCACGGCTCGAAGCTCACGATCAACGTCGCCGACGCCAAGGGGAAGAACGTCGACCACGTCGAGGTCTTCGTCGACGGCAAGAAGCAGTGCGACACGTCCCCCTGCCCTGTCGACGCGGTCTCTTCGGGCCAGCACACGGTCAAGGTCCTCGCAGGAAACGACTCGATCGAGCGCTCGGTCGCCGTCGAGTCGCGCAAGGACGTGTCGCTCGACGTCGTCGTCTCGGGTGGCTCCTCGAAGGGGGGCACCGGGCTCCGCGTCGCCGGCAACCAGCCGGGGGTGAAGCTCATCGTCGACGACCGTGACGTCGGTCCGCTCCCGCAGGAGCTCCACGATCTCACGCCGGGCGATCACCGCATCCGCATCCTCGGCTCGGAGCGCTACGAAGCGCTCGACAAGACCATCTCGATCACCAAAGACGAGACCGTCGATCTCGGCAGCGTGAGCCTCAAGGTCATCAAGGGGAAGGCCACCATCACCCTCGGCACGCCGGGCGCGAAGGTGTACCTCGTGTCGGGCTCGGACCGTCGCGACCTCCCTGCGTTCCCCATCTCGGTGGACATCGACACGTCGAAGTCGTGGACGCTCGAAGCGACCAAGACCGGCTTCAACGAGTACCGTCAGCCGATCAGCTTCGCCGACGGCCAAGCGGAGAAGGTCTTCAACGTCGAGCTCGAGTCGAAGAGCGCGGCGGCCCCCGCGTGGCAGCCTTCGGGCGGCGGAGGCGGCGCGGCCACCACGACGCACGCGAGCGGCGGCGGCGGCGCGACCGCCAAGACGACGAAGACCACGGACACGAGCGACAAGACCGACTCGACGCCCGACACCTCCTCGAAGCCCGAGACGTCGAGCGGCGGCGGTGGCGGCAGCGCCTCGGGCGAGGCCACGCTCAACATCAACTCGATCCCCGCGTCTTCCGTCGTGCTCGACGGCAAGCCGCTCGGCAACACCCCGAAGAAGGGGGTCAGCGTGAGCGCCGGCTCGCACAACCTCATGTTCGTCAACGGCGAGCAAGGGCTGAAGAAGGCGATGACCGTCACGGTCGGCGCCGGCGAGACGAAGACCGTCATCGGCAAGCTGCGCGAATAGCGGCGGCCGGTCGCGTGAAGACCGACGCGAAACCGCACGTGCTCGTCGTCGACGACGAGCGCGGTCTCCGCGAGATGTTGAGCGTCCTCTTTCGACGCGAGGGCTTCGACGTCTCGGTGGCGGCGGGGTTCCTCTCGGGCAAGGAGTCGGTCGAGCACGCCGTGGTCCCGTTCGGGCTCGTCGTGACGGATCTGATGATGCCCGACGGCTCGGGGCTCGATCTCTTGTCGCTCATCAAGGCGCGGGATCTCGGCACCGAGGTCATCGTGATGACCGCGCACTCGACCGTCGAGACGGCGATCGACGCGATGAAGCGCGGCGCCTACGACTTCATCACCAAGCCGTTCGCCACCTCCGAGCTCCGCGCGCTCGCCCACAAGGCGCTCGAGAAGCGTGCGATGTTCACCGAGAACGCGCGGCTGCGAGCGCAGGTGGCGAAGGTCACCGAAGACAAGCGCGGGCTCCTCGGGCGCTCGGAGGCGATGCGACGCATCGGCGAGCTGCTCCAGCGCGTGGCGACGTCGAAGAGCACCGTGCTCATCACCGGCGAGAGCGGCACGGGCAAAGAGCGCATCGCGCGCACGCTCCACGAGACGAGCGAGCGCAAAGACAAGCCGTTCCTCGTGGTCAACTGCGGCGCCATCCCCGAGGCGCTGATGGAGAGCGAGCTCTTCGGTCACGACAAGGGGGCCTTCACCGGCGCGACCGCGCGTCACTTGGGCATCTTCCGCGAGGCCGACACGGGGACCGTGTTCCTCGACGAGGTGGGCGAGCTCCCGCAACCGCTCCAGGTGAAGCTCCTCCGCGTGCTCCAAGAGCGGAAGGTGCGCGCCGTCGGCTCCTCGTTCGAGACGCCGGTCGACGTGCGCGTGCTCGCGGCGACGAACCGCAGCGTCGAAGACGACGTGAAGCAGGGGAAGTTCCGCCAAGACCTCTACTACCGGCTCAACGTCATTCGCGTCGAGGTGCCGCCGCTCCGCGAGCGCCGTGAGGACGTGCGCGACCTCGCCGAGCACTTCCTCGCGCGGTGCGCCGCCGAGCAAGAGAAGAGCGTGCGCGCGTTCTCCCCCGACGCGCTCCGCGCGCTCGATCAGTACGACTTCCCCGGCAACGTGCGCGAGCTCGAGAACATCGTGGAGCGCGCGGTCACCTTGGCGACGAGCGAGACGATCGGGCTCGGCGATCTTCCGCGCGAGGTGAGCGGGGCGGCGGCGCAGCCCACGCCGGCGCTCCTCGCGCTCCCCGAAGAAGGGTGCAACCTCGACGACGTCCTCGGCGAGGTCGAGCGACGGCTCATCGTGGAAGCGCTGGAGCGGAGCGGAGGTGTGCGCACGGAGGCGGCCAAGCTCCTCGGTGTGACCTTCCGCAGCCTGCGCTACCGGCTCCACAAGCTCGCGCTGGCGAGTGACGAAGATGAGCCGGCGAGCGAACCGGCCCTCGAGATCGCACAAAAGAAGTAGGAGCGGGCCGACGCCCACGCGCGTCCCCGCCGCTCCGTCGTTCCGCGTCGCCGCCCAAGCGAGGCCGATTCCGCGGGCGAGAGCGAGCGAAGCCCAAATTCGGCTCCCCCTGGTCCGGCGAGTGACCAAATTTGTCGGTCGACTCGTCGGTGTGTGTGGGCCCACCTCCGACTGTACGCACCTGGAAAAACCAGGCGATCGCGAGATTCGAGGGAGACGCCAGGAGTTTGCCACGGCGCTGCGACCTGAGCGACGATGCGACCATGGCTTGGCACGCGCTCTGCTTTATGTCCGAGCGATGCGCCGAGACGCGACACGCGGAGCGGCCAAGATGACGTCCTTCTGCCAAACCTCGGCGCGCGGGTGCGCGACCTCTGCTCGGCAGCGCGGCTTCACCCTGGTGGAGCTGATGATCGTCGTCGCGATCATCGGGATCCTCTCCATCCTCGCGGTGGTGGGGTACCGCAAGGTCGTCAACGCGTCGAAGACGAGCCAAGCCACGCACATGATTCAAGCCATCCGCGTCGCGCAAGAGAGCTACCACGCCGAGACGGGCGCCTACGCGGCCATCTCGGCGAAGCTCGACGACACGACGTGCCCGGCCTTCTCGGCGGGTCAGCAGGCGACCTGGGATCCGGCGTGCAAGGGGACGGGCTCGGGCTCCCCGCCGTGGTCGACGCTCCCCGTCCGCACCGACGAGACGCTGGTCTTCAAGTTCGCGACCGTGGCGGGGAACGCGGGCGACGCGCTCCCCACCGCGCCGAGCGGCATGCAGACCGCGCCGAGCTTCGGCACCACGCTGCCGACGAAAGATTGGTTCGCCATCGCGGCCAAGGGAGACACCGACAACAACGGCGTCTTCTGCACCGTGGTGACGGCCTCGTGGTCCACGACCGTGTACGTGGATCGCGAAGGGGAGTAAAAAGAGAGGTTTTCACCGTGCACGATCTTCACGCGCCTCGCGGCGCAGGGTGACCAAGCACGGGCGGAAGTTTGAGGATCTTGAACGACGAACCGACACGAGAGTCGGGAGGAGAAAACGAATGCGTTATGTGATGAAGAAGGGCAAGCAGGGGTTCACGCTCATCGAGCTGATGATCGTCGTCGCCATCATCGGGATCCTCGCGGTCCTCGCGATCTTCGGCGTGCGGAAGTACCTCACGTCGGCGAAGAGCGCCGAGGCCACGAACACCATCGGCGCCATCAACCGCGCCTCGGTGGCCGCGTTCGAGCGCGAGACCGCGCCGTCCGAGCTCCTCCCCGACGGGACGACCAGCGCCCAGGCGAACCACGCGCTCTGCGCGAACTCGACCAAGGTTCCGACGGCCGCGCCGCCGGCCAACAAGAAGTACCAGCCGAACACGACGGCGGGGAGCGACTATCAGACCGGTGACCAGTCGACCGGGTGGAAGTGCCTGAAGTTCGAGATGACCGAGCCGCAGTACTTCCAGTACGCCTACACGAAGGGCGCGGCCCCGCAGCTCGGCGGCGGCTACGTGGGCACGGCGACCGGCTGGATCTCGGAGGCCGCCGGCGACCTCGACGGCGACTCGACCCTGAACTCGTACTACACGGTCGGCGGTGACATTCGTAACGGCCAGGCCGTCACGAACACCCAGATCAAGGCCGAGAACGAAGGCAACTAAGCCCTCCGTTCCGTCTCGACCCGAAGAGGGCGTCGCTTCGCGCGGCGCCCTCTTTTTTTTGTCACACGCTCGCGAGGGCTCCTCGCGGGAAGGTAAGCTCGGCACCGATGCGCTCACGTCTCCCTCTGGCCCCGCTCGTCGCCGCCGCCGCCATGGCCGTCGTCGGTCTGAGCCAGCCGCGTCTCGCCGGAGAGGTGCACGCGGTGAAGATGCGCGACGACGTCTACGCCTTCCCTCCCCCGAAGGAGCTCCGCGCCGCGTCGCTCGGCTACCGCGCCGCGCTCGCCGACATGCTCTGGGCGAAGCTCCTCGTCGAGTACGGGATGCATTGGTCGGAGAAGCGCGCGTTCCTCGACGGCCCCAAGTACCTCGACGCGATCCTCGAGCTTCAGCCCGACTACCCGCTCGTCTACAAGTACGTCGATACGCTCCTCGTCTATCGCCCGCCGAGCGGCGGGGACGAGTCGGACGCGCGCCTCGCGCGGAAGTACCTCGAGCGCGGCACCCGCGAGCGACCGAACGACTACCAGGTGTGGCTCGAGTACGGGCAGTTCATCGCGTACCTCGGGCCGAGCTGGCTCGCCTCCGACGCGGAGCGTGAGACGTGGCGGCACGACGGCGCGCTCGCGCTGGTCCACGCCGTCGAGCTCGGCGCCGACCCCTCGAACTCACTGAACGCCGCAGCCACGTTGAAGCGCTTCGGCGACCGCGCGGCGGCCGTCCAGCAGCTCGAGCGCGCGTACGCCCTCACCGACGATCCCGAGATGCGGAAGCAAATCGGCGCGAAGCTCGCGGCCCTCGACGCCGCGGGCGAACGCGAGCGCGCCGAGCGCAACACGCGGGTGATCGAGGGGCTCTGGCGGAGCGAGTACCCCTTCCTCACGCGGACGGCGTACCTCCTCACGGGCCCGCTCATCGACCCGGTCGCGTGCGCCGGTCGTGACGCCCCCGCGTCGCAGTGCTCGCGCGACTGGCAGGACCGCCTCCCGAGCGAGCCAGGAAAGTAGGCGGGGAAGTAGCTCGTCCCCCTCCGCCGAAAGAGGCGCCGAGAGAAGCCCCGAAAGGAAGCAGAGGCGGCGCAAAAAGGCTGCGCCGTCACGGTGACGTCACGGTGGGTGACGCGGTTGCCCCCTTCGCGCTATGGTCGGTTCCGTGCGCCTGAGCCATCGCCGCGCGTTCACGCTCCTCGAGGTGATGAACGGCCTCGCGCTCACCTGCGTGGTCGGCGCGATCGCGATGTACTTCGTGGCCACCTACGTGCGTCACGCCAAGACGGCCGAGGCGGTCGGCTCGGTGAAGGCCCTCGCCGAGAGCGCAGCGCGTTACTACGACGCGTCGGATCAGAACCAACCCGCCGGCACGAAGCCCGAGGCCGCCCGCGCGATGCGGCACTTCCCGCCGACGGCGCACGACAGCGTGCCGCCGCTCCTCGCCGACGTGCGTGGGAAGCGCTACCAGAGCGTGCTCGCCGATTGGTCGGCCTCGCCGTGGAACGAGATGCACTTCTCGATTCCGCAGCCGCAGTACTACGCCTACTCGTTCGAGTCCGAGGGGCACGGCGCCGAAGCGAAGGCGACGGCCACCGCGCAGGGCGATCTCGACGCCGACGGCATCCTCTCGACTTACCGGCTCCGAATCGCCCCCGACGCCGAGCTTCACGCGCAAGTGGCGACGACGATGGAGCGCGAAAATGGCGAAGAGTAAGCGCCGCCGCGTCGCCTCCCGCGGGCTCAGCGCGATCGAGATCGCCATCGGCGTCTCGATCGTCGGATCCATCCTCGCCGCCGCGCTCCCCACGTTCGTTCGCGAGCTCCACGCTTCGCACCTCGCCGAGCCGCTCGACGGGCTCGAGCACATCGGCGAAGGGGCCGTCGCCTACGCCGAGAAGCACGGCACCGACAGCGCGTTCCCCGCGAGCGCGCCACTCACGCCGAGCCTCGTCCCGCACGGAGCGCGCGTCGTCGATGCGCCGGGGACGTGGGAGACGCCGACCTGGCAGGCCCTCGCCTTCCGGCCCGCCCCCGAGGGGGCACCGCACGCGTTCGCCTTCGCGTTCACGAGCACGCTGGGCCCTTCGTCGAGCCAGTTCATGGCCGAGGCCCACGGCGACCTCGACGGCGACGGTGTGCTCAGCACCTTCGAGGTGCGCGGAACGGCGTCGAACGTGGCACCTCCAGCTGTCACCCCCGGGATGTACGTCGAAGCCGAGCTCGAGTAGCGCGCTATACTGCTAGCCATGACTTGGCTTGAGGCTCGCGCCGTACGGCGGGCCGCGTTCCTCTTCGCGCTCGCCCTCTCCGGGCCGTTCGGCTGCTCGGGAGAAGAGGCCTCGACCGGCACCAAGGCGCCGGGCGGCGCTGCTGCGTCGCTCGCCTTCGACGTCGAGGGGGGCGTGCTCGCCGTCGCCCCGGGGCAGGTCCTCGACGTGGCGCTCCTCGTTCCCCCCGGGCACGCGCACGCCTCGGTGTGGCTGGAAGGGGACTACCTCGACGCGTCCCTCGGTGCCGGGGAGCTGGACGTCGTCGACGGACGGACCACCGTCTCCCTGCACGCACCGACCACGCCGGCCACCTTCGCCCTGCACGCCAAGGCCGACGACCTGGAGGCGCGCCTCGACGTCTCGGTGAGCGCCAGCGGGTTTGCCTCGCTCCGCGTGACAGCCACGTACGGCGGGCACCGCCCCGCCACCGAGATCATCGGGAGCACCTTCCTGAGCGGGCGATGCGACGCCATCGAAGCCGCACCACTGCGCGACGGCTCCCCGCGCGCCGCGGGCTCGGTGGGGAACCCCATCGTCCTCAGCAAGGTCCCCGCCGGCTCCAAGGTCGCCGTCGCTGTGCGCATCGGCCACTACGCGAGCGGCTGCGTCGACCTCGATCCGCTCGTCCCCGACAGCGTGCGCAGCGTCGATCTCGCGATCCTCGATCGGCCGATGGCGCTCGATCAGACCGCGCTCCAAGCGGTGCTCACGTTCGAGCCCGCGCCGGCCGACCGCGTGGCGTGGGACGCGATGCTCTCCGCCGCGAACCAGAGGGCGCTCGCCGCCTTCACGCCGAACGGCGTCCCCGAGGCGAAGATCCTCCTCGACGGCATGGCCGGCGCCGCCCCCGCGACCTCGACGACCGCCTTCACCAGCGCGCGCCTCGACAACAGCTACGACACCAAGGTCACGAGCTGGCTCGAAGCCCACACCCCGAGCTTGCACGATCGGGCCAGCGCGTACCTCGTCGCCGGTCGCCTCGACGCGTTCGGCGATCTCGCGCTCCGCATCGATGCCTCGGGCCAGCCGGGGCTCGCCACGGTGACGCTCGCGACCTTCGCCGCCCTCCCCGCCGACGAGGCCGGCTTCTCCGCGCCGGTCGCCTTCGGTTGGACGGCCGATCCGAACGATCCGGTGCATCTCTCCGGCTCTTTGGACGTCGCGCTCTCGAAGCTCGTCACACGCGCCGCCGACGGCCGCGCGCGCACCGCGGTGACGGGAGCGACGACCGTGGCCGATGCTCTCGCGACGCAAGTCGATTGCACGGGGCTCGCGGCGAGCCTCGTCGGCGCGGGGACCTCGTATCCCGGCTGCGACGCGAGCTGCACCGCCTCGCTCTGCCACGCCGCGCTCACCGCCGCCTGGAGCAGCGCTAGCGACGCCTCCGCGACCGCCTCGGAAGTGACACAGATAAGCCTCGCCGCGAGCGCCCAAGCCGAGGTCGGCGAGGAGGCCGAGCCCATCTCCTTCGCCGGGACGTGGGTCGGGCAAGTGACGGCGCCGGGGAGCACGTTCGCGGTGAAGGGTGGCGCGAGCGCGCTCTACGCCCCGAAGACGCCGTAGTGTCCTGAGTTCGTGGGCGTGCCGACGAACTTAGGACTCGGGCCCCTAGCTCAGTCCACGCGGATCGTGCGCAGGCTCACCATCGTGAGGTCTTTCGTCCCCGGCACGTTGGCCCACACGCTGAGCTCGTAGAGCCCGCGCTTGCCGCCGTCGCTCACCGGCACGTCGACCGTGAAGCGCTCGCCGCTCACCACGACCGGGATGGGCGTCTTGAAGCCCTTGGGCCAGTACATCTGGTACGGCGTCGGGATCGGGTAGCTCCGGCGCTTGTTCAGCTCGCTCGGCGGCAGAGGGCGCGGCGCCTCCACGCGCGCGAGCCCTACCCCGGCGAACTTCGCCGGCGCGGGGACGCTCCCTTCCACGTGAAGCATGGATCCTACATGCATCGCCTTGGGCACCTCGGCGTAGGTGCCGTAGTCGTCGACGAACTCTTGCGCGAAGCAAGGGACGGCGATCTCGGTGGCGGTCGCGCGCGGCTCGGCGACGCCGATCCCCACCTTGCGATGAAAGGGGCGGAGGATGTTCTTCCGGTGCCCGTCGTTGGGCGGCACCTCGTCGAAGAAGGCCGACTCCGCCTTTTCGATCGCCCCCGCCTCGACGCGCGGCGCAGGGTCGAGCTCACGCTTGTGCGTGTCGGTGAAGCCGAGCGCGTTCTCCATCACGATGTGGAGCCCGCCGCGCTCGGTGTAGCGCTGCTCGGGGACGGAGCCGTCGCTCCCCCAGTGACCGAGGTAGCCGAGCTTGGCCATGTCGTCGGCGTGCTCTTGCGCGGCGGCCTCTGCCGGCCCCTCTTCGAGCTCGACCGGCTCGAGCCCCATGGTGGCGCGATCGCGGTTCACGAGGGCCAGCATGTAACGACGCGCTTCGGCGACCGACAGCTTGCTCGTCGGATCCCGCGGGACGAACGCACCGCCCTTGGCCGTCGAGGGCGCGGGGGTCGCGGCTCCCCCCGACGCCGGCGTGGAAGTGGTGGGCGTGCTGCCGGCCGCGCGCGGCGCGTCCGTCCCCGGAGAAGCGGTTGCGCCCCCCTCGGCCCCACGGCTCCCTGTTGCCGCGGGATGCGGCGACGCCGCGGGGGCGCACGCGACGAGGACGACGGCGAGACACGGGAGCAACCTCACGGGAGACATGATAGAGCGATCGAGGACCATGCGGCTCTCCGAGGTGTGTGGACAGCTCGTCGTGGGGGGCTTTTCCGGCTCCACGTTGCCGCCGCGCTTTGAAAAGGCGCTACGCGCGGGGGAGCGTGGAGGGGCGATCCTCTTTAAACGCAACGTGACCCCGGATCTTTGGGACCTCGCCGAGCTCACCCGCGCGATCCGCGAGGCGAGCCCCGAGCCCCCTCTCGTCGCCGTGGACCAGGAGGGGGGACGCGTCGCCCGCCTCGGCCCCCCTGCCCTCCGCGTGCCGCCGATGCGAAGGCTCGCCGACACGAACGACGAAGCCCTCCTCGCGCGGGTCGCCGGGGCGCAGGCGCGGCAGCTCGCGGCTCTCGGCTTCTCCACCGGCTTCGCGCCGGTCCTCGACGTCAACACACGCCCGGAAAATCCGGTCATCGGCGATCGCGCGTTCGGCGACGATCCGGCGCGCGTCGCGCATCTCGGCGTCCTCTACGCCCGCGCGCTCGAAGCCGAGGGGGTCTTCGCCTGCGGGAAGCATTACCCCGGACACGGCGACACCACCGTCGACTCGCATCTCGGTCTCCCGCGCGTCGACCGGCCGAAGGACGAGCTCGCGCGCATCGAGCTCGCTCCTTTCCGCGCCGCCGCCGAGGCGGGCATCGGCGCCCTCATGACCGCGCACGTGGTCTACCCGGCGTGGGACGCGAGCGCACCGGCGACGCTCTCCCATGCAATCTGCACAGATCTCTTGCGCGGCGAGCTCGGCTACCGCGGCGTGCTCTTCTCCGACGATCTCGAGATGAAGGCTCTCTCGCCGGAGATCGAGTCGACCGCCGTCCTCGCGGTGCGCGCGGGGTGCGACGTGCTCCTCGTGTGTGCTTCGGAGGATCTGGCCGATCGCGCGCACGCCGCGCTCGTGCGCGAGGCCGAGGCGAGCGCTTCGTTTCGTGCGCGTTGCGAAGAGGCGCACGCCCGTGCTCGAGCCCTCCGCCTCCGCGCGACCGGACGGGCAGCGGCCACGAGGGAGGAGCTCGAGAAGCGGCTCGCCGCCGAGGCCCGGGTGCAGAGCGAGCTCGACGCGCGCTTCTTCGCGGGGCGCGCGTGAAGGCCTTCGCCGCGCCGCGTGTCGTCACCTGCGATGCGGGTCGTGCGACGAACGGTGACCCGCTCGGCGTCGTAGAGGACGCCGCAGTGCTGGTGGAGGACGGGCGCATCGTCGCCGTTGTCCCGCGCGCCAAAGTCCCTCCTGGCACCACGCTCGTCGAAGGCGGGCTCGTGACGCCGGGGCTCGTCGATGCCCATACGCACGCCGTCTTCACCGGCTCGCGCCACGACGAGTACGCCGTGCGCATGGCCGGGGGCGACTACGAGGCCATCGCCCGCGCCGGCGGCGGGATCCTCGCCAGCCACCGCGCCGTCGCCGCGATCACCGTCGAGGAGTTGGCCGACGAGCTCACACGAAGGCTCGCGCGCATGGCCGCGCTCGGCGTCACGACGTGCGAGGTCAAGAGCGGCTACGGCCTCACGCCGGCCCTCGAAGAGAAGCAGCTCGAGGCGGTCGCGCGCGCCGCCGCACACGCCGCGGCGCCGCGCGTCGTCCCCACGCTGCTCGCGCTTCACGCGCTCCCGCCCGAGGCGCGCGCCGATCGCGAGGGGTACGTGCGGCGCGCCGCCGAGGAGCTCGTGCCCGAGGTGGCGCGTCGAGGGCTCGCGCGCTTCGTCGACGCCTACGTCGATCGCAGCGCCTTCACGGTGGAAGAGGCGCGCCTCGTGGCGACGCGCGGCAAGGACCTGGGGCTCGGCGTACGTCTTCACGTCGGTCAGTTCGCCGACGTGGGGGGCGCGGAGCTCGCGGCGGAGCTCGGTGCGCGCTCGGCCGACCATCTCGAGAACGTCGGACCGGCGGGGATCTCGGCGCTCGCCAAAGCCGGCGTGCGCGCGGGGCTGCTCCCCATCGCGTGCTTCACCCTTCGCCAAGCGCCTCCGCCGGTCGAGGCGCTCCGCGCGGCCGGCGTGCGCCTCGTCGTGGCCAGCGACGCCAACCCGGGGACCGCGCCGAGCGAGAGCCTCCCTTTGGCCCTCGCCTTCGCGGTGCGACTCTACGGCCTCACCCCCGAGGAGGCGCTCCTCGGCGCCACGCGAGAAGCGGCGGCCTCGCTCGACGTCCCGGGCGGCGTCCTCGCGGCGGGCGCCCCGGCGGATCTCGTGGTGTGGGATCTCCCGCACGAACGAGCGCTCGTGCAGCCCTGGGGGACGACCCGCGCGCTCCACGTCGTGCGCGGCGGCGTCACGATCGCGGAAGCGCGGTAGCGCGCGCGGCGACGCTCACGCGTGCGGCATCGCATGCGACTCTCAGAACGCGGCGATGGCCCGCTCGAGCCGCGCGATGCCCTCGAGCACGCGCGGGGCGGGTACGGCGCTGTAGCAAAGGCGCGCGAAGCCGGTGTGTGCCGCCCCGAACGAAGCGCCGGGGGCGAGCAGAACCCCTTCGTCGATGGCCCGCGCGAGAAGCGCCTCGAGCGGACGACCGGCGAGCACCGGACGAAGATCGAGAAAGAGGTACACGCCGCCCGCCGCCGGGCGATGGCCGATCCCTGCACGGGCGAGCGCGCTGGTCGCAGCGTCGCGCGCGGCGCGGTAGGTGGCGCGCGTGGCGTCGATCCACGAAGCCGGCGCGGCGAGCGCTTCGAGGGCCACGCGCTGCATCGGCACGGGGACGTTGAAGACGGTGTGCACCGAGAAGCGACGCGCTAGGGCAATCACCTCCGCCGGCGCCACCACCGCACCGACGCGCGCTCCGGCGAGGGCGTGGCTCTTCGACAGCGAGAAGGCGCTCACGGTGCGCTGTGCCATCCCCGAGATGCGCGCGAACGGCAGGTGCGGCGCGTCGTACGTGTAGTCTGCATAGACCTCGTCGGCCACCACCCAGAGGTCGCGCTCCTCGGCGACGCGAGCCACCGCGCGGAGCTCGGCCTCGCCGAGCACGCGGCCGTCGGGGTTGTTGGGGGTGATGACATAGACGCCGCGTGTCCGCGGGGTGACAGCGGCGCGAAGACGCGCTTCGAGCTCGCTCGCCTCCTCCGGCACCGGGACCTCCACGACGCGCGCGCCCGCGCCTACGAGGATCCCGTGCGCCAGCGGCCAGTAGGGCGAGAGCAGGAGCACCTCGTCGGCGGGCTCGAAAATCGCTCGCGCCACGCACGAGAGCGCGTGCGTCGCACCGGAGCCGAGGACCAGCTCGGCGTTGGGATCGATGCCGTGCGTCGGGCCGAGGCCTCGCGCCGTCAGCGACGCGGCGAAGCTCGCGCGGAGCTCGGGGAGCCCGGGGGTCGCACCGTAGCTCGCGACCTCCGCGGCCGGCACCGCGCGTTCGGACGCGACCGGCGGGGCAACGTAGGTGTCGCCGATGTGGAGCGGCACGAGATCGCCCCCGCGGGCGGCGAAGGCGTCGACGTGCCGCTGAAGCTCGGCGAAGACCCCCGGACGCATGGCCGCGGCGATGCGACTCGTGCGCGGGCTCACGACGGCGCCTTCCCCAGCCCCGCCGGCGCGGCGCTCGCTCCGCCACCGCGCGCCATGACGAAGAGCGCGACGAGGGTGACGAGGTACGGGAGCATCTCGACGAGATCGTGCGGCACGTGCGAGCGCCCCTGCAAGACGACTTGAAGCGCGTCGAGCGCGGCGAAGACAAGGCACGCGAGGACCGCGCGCACCGGGCGCCAGCCCGAGAGGACCACGGTGGCGAGGGCGATGAAGCCGCGCCCGCCGCTCATCCCCGATTGGAACTGGTGTTGGTCGAACGCCAAGGCCACGCCGCCGAGGCCGCAAATGGCCCCGCCGACGGTCACCGCCAAGAGGCGCACGCCTGCGACGCCGACGCCCACCGAGGCCGCGGCGACCGGCTCTTCGCCGGCGGCGCGGAGGCGGAGGCCGAAGCGCGTGGTCCCGAAGACGAGGACGGTGACGAGCATCGCCAGCACGAGGAGCAGCGTGGCCGGATCGAAGAGCGTGCGGAGGAGCAGCTCGCCGCCCGAGCCGCCGGCGAACACACGGAAGCGAAAGCCATCGACGGCAGGGGAGTTGGCGCTCGAGTCGTAGAGCGCGCGCAAGACGACGCGCGTACCGCCGGCAGCAGCGAGGTTGATGGCGATGCCGCTCACGATGGCGTCGATGCGCCCGTGAACGACGAGCAGGGCGTGCAAGAAGGCCAGCGCCGCGGCGACGCCGGCGCCGGCGAGGAGCCCGAGCCACGCGCTCCCGGTGGCGTGCTGCACGATGACGCCGCCGAGCCCGCTGGCGAGGAGGAGCCCCTCGAGCGCGATGTTCACCACGCCGCTCCGCTCGCTCCACACTCCGCCGAGCGCCGCGCCCACGTAAGGGAGGGCGGTGCGGAGCGTCTGCGCGAGCATCGTGAAGGAGAGGATGGCGACGAGGGCGCTCATGTCGCCGCCTCCTCGGCCTCACCGGCGTCGTCACGCGGCGTCTTGGGGACGATGACGCGCGCGGCGCGGGCGAGGGCCGCGCGGAAGCGAGCGTCCCCGAACGCCACGGCGACGATGATGACGGCTTGGAGCACGTCCATCGTCTCCATCGGGACGCGCGCGTTCAAGACAAGGCCCCCCTGCGCGAGCGTGCCGAAGAGCAGCGCCGCGAGGACGAGGCCGACGGGGCGACCGCGTCCAAGGAGGGCGACCGCGAGACCACCGAAGCCGACCCCCGCGCCGACGCCTCGCTCGTAGTAGCCCTTGTAGCCGAGCACCGTGCTCGCCGCGCAGAGCCCGGCGACCGCTCCGGAGATGCACATGGCTTGGACGATGCGCCGCGCCACCGGGATGCGCTCGGCGGCGCACGCGGTCGGTCCCAAGCCCACGAGTCCGATCTCGCGCCCGAGGCGGGTGCGCATCTCGAGCGCGGCCACGGCCACCACGGCGAGGACGGCGACGACGAGCGCGAAGCTCGCCGCGCTCCCGTGGAACGAGGGGAAGAGGGTCTCGAGGCGCGAGAGCCGCGCCGCCTCGCGCACCGGGAGGGTGCGCACCGTCCCCGGCACGCCGAGCCCGTAGGCGAACGCGAGCCCCACCCCCGCGTCGGCGATGCGGTTCATCATGATGGTCGAGATGACCTCGTGCGCGCCGTAGCGAGCGCGGAGGAGCCCGGGGAGGAGCGCCCACGCGCTCCCGGCGATCATCGCCACGACCAGGGCGAGCGGGATCGCCAACAGCGGGCTCACCGCCGGAGCGAGGCGCGAACCGAAGAGGGCGACGGCGAAGCTGGCGACGGTGATTTGGCCTTCGGCGCCGATGTTGAAGAGACCGGCGCGAAACGCCGCATGAAACGCGAGGCCGGAGACGAGGAGCGGCGTGGCCTTGAAGAGGACCTGACCGATGCCGTACTGCGTCCCCCACGTGCCGAGCAAAAGCTGGCCGAGGAGCTCGCTCGGCGAATCGCCGTAGGCCCACACGATCACGTCGAAGGCGATCCACGCGACGAGGAGCCCGGCGAGGGGCGCGAGGAGGTCACGGCCTTGCTTCACGGCGTGCCTCCCCCTGCCTGCGCCACGCGCGAGCTCGAGGTCGACGGACGCCCGGGGAGCGGCGGCGCCGGCGCGCCGTCAGCGGTCACGCCCAGCATGTGCTCGCCGATCTCGGCGTCGGTCGCGGTGGGCGGGAGCTCCTTCACGATGCGACCACCGGCCATCACCAAGATGCGATGGCAAAGCACGCGGAGCTCGGCGAGGTCCGAGCTCACCACCAGCACGCCGATGCGGTAGCGGGCGACGACGTCGAGGATCTGCGCGTGAATGGCCCGCGCGGCGCCGAGATCGACGCCGCGCGTCGGATGCGCGAGGACGAGCGCCTGCGCCCCCGCCTCGACGCGCGCCAAGGCGCGGGCGACGACGACCTTCTGCTGGTTGCCGCCGGAGAGCGCGCGCACCTCGAGATCGAGATCGTGCGGCTGAACGCCCCCGCGGTCGCAGCGCACGCGCGCCTCTTCGTCGACGTCACCTGCGCGAAGCACCCCGAACTCGGTGAAGCTCCCGAGCTCGCCGAGCACGAGGTTGTCGCGAAGCGACGCGTCGAGGACGAGGCCGTCGGTGTGACGGTCTTCGAAGACGATCGCCACCGCCGGCGTCTTACGGCGGCTCACGCCGTCGGGCTTCGGCCACACCACGCCGCGCTCGGCGTGGAGCTGTCCGGCGATCGCGCGAACGAGCTCGGTCTGTCCGTTCCCCTCGATGCCGGCGATGCCGACGACCTCCCCCGAGCGCACCTCGAAGCTGACGCGGTCGAGGCTCGGGGCGAGGGTCACCTCCTTGAACACGAGCGCCGGTCCGCCGATCGCCCCTTGCGGCCGAGCGGGCTCGTGAGGGACGGCGCCCCCCATCATCGCCGCCGACAGACGCGCCGCTTCCCCCGCGCGCTCCTCGACCTTCGGCAGGCGACGCGTCTCGACGAGCTCTCCGCGACGGAGCACCGTGACGGCGTCGGCGTGACGCACCACCTCGTCGAGCTTGTGCGTGACGACGACCACCGCGCGTCCGCCCGAAGCCAGGCGACGAAGCGTGGCGTAGAGCGCGTCGGCTTCGGCGGGGGTCAGCACCGCCGTCGGCTCGTCCAAGATGAGCGTCTTGGCGTCGCGGAAGAGGACGCGGGCGATCTCGAGGCGCTGGCGCTCGCCGACGTTGAGATCCGCCACGCGCGTCGCGAGGGGGAGATCGGCGCCGAGCTCCTCGAGCACGGCGCGCGCGCGGCGGTGCGCCTTGCGGTAGTCGATCTGCCCGAAGAGCCCCGTCGGCTCGGCGCCGAGGACGATGTTCTCGAGCACCGTGAAGACCGGCACGAGGGCGAAGTGCTGCTGCACCATCCCCACACCGCGGCGAATGGCTTCCGCGGCCGTGTGGGGGCGGAGCTGTGCCTCGGCGACGTAGACCGTCCCCGCATCGGGCACGACGATGCCGGCGGCGATCTTGAGGAGCGTGCTCTTCCCCGCGCCGTTCTCGCCGACGACCGCGTGGATCTCGCCGGCGTCGAAGCCGGCGTGCACGCCGCGGACGGCGTTCACCGCGCCGTAGCTCTTCTGGACGTCGACGAGGCGGAGCGCCTGCACGGCAGGACGGTACCATCTCCCCGCCTCGCCCGTCCCTTCTCCGGCATGCCGGCCCGACAGTCCCCTTGCCTCGCGGGCGAAAGCGGGCCATGGGAGGGCGCATGGATCAAGAGACGCACAAGCGCTACCTCGACTACCGCGAGCGCCACGTCTACTTCGGAAAGAAGAAGCCCCTGCTCACGGCCGCCGAGTTCACGTCGGCCGACGCCGAGGCGCGGCTCCTCGAGGCCAAGGGCGAAGCGCGCGAGGACGAAGAGGAGGCGCGGCTCGCCGAGCTCCTCGCCCTCTTGTTCCGCGATTAAGGGTGCCGAACGCGGCGCCGGTCAGCCGACGGCGCGAAGCAACGAGAGATCCGGCTCGGAGTCGGTGATCTCGACGTGCGAGGCCTGCGGAGCGCGCGCGCGGCGCGCCTCTTTGCGACCGAGGCCGGCGTGGAGGGTCGCGCCGCTCAAGATCTCTTCGCACAGGGTCGGGTAGTCGATCCCGGCGGCGAGGGCGATCTTGGGGAGGAGCGAGGTGGGCGTCATGCCGGGGAGCGTGTTCACTTCGAGCACGTACTCGTTCTCCCCCTCGGTCACGAGGAGATCGACACGGCACGCGCCCGTGCAGCCCAAGGCGCGAGCGGCGCGCTCGGCGAGGTTCATGACCCCACGCGCACGCGTCGACGAGATGCGCGGCGGCGAGATGTACTCGGTCGCGCCCGGCGTGTACTTCGACGCGTAGTCGTAGAGGCCCGACTTGGGGACGACCTCGATACAGCCGAGGACGCGACCGTGGAGCAGCCCCACGTGCACCTCGGCGGCGCGGACGAAGCGCTCGACGAGGACGAAGTCGTCGTGCTCGAGCGCGCCGTGGATCGCCGGCAAGAGCCCCTCGGCGTCGTCGACCTTGGTCACGCCGACGCTCGAGCCTTCGCTGCGCGGCTTGACGATCACCGGGAAGCCGAAGCTCCCGTGCATCGCCTCGAGATCGCCGAGGTCGTCCTCGGTGACGACGTAGTACGGCGGCGTCGGCACGTTGTGGAGGCGAAAGAGCTCCTTCGCCTTGAGCTTGTCCATCGCGAGCGCGGAGCCGATGACGCTCGAGCCCGTGTACGGGATCTGCATCAGCTCGAGCATCCCTTGGATGCAGCCGTCTTCCCCGCCGCGCCCGTGCAGGGCGAGGAAGGCGACGTCGATGCGAGCGGAGCGCAGGGCGCGATCGATCCCGTCGGGACCCTCGCCGAGGACCACACGCACCACGTCGTGACCTTGCGCCTCGAGGGCCGCAGCCACGCCTTCGCCGGTGCGCAGGGAGACCTCGCGCTCGGCGCTCGCCCCTCCCATCAAGACCCCCACACGTCGGTTCGTCATGCGCTCTCCTCGGTGCATCCGCTGGGCCACGGCCGAAGCCGCGTCATCGGGCGATTTCCCCTGGGAATCGAAGTCCGTGGCGAGCACCCCCGTGTCTCTCGCCCCACACCACGATTCCCCCCCGACACCGCCAGTAGCAGTCGGCGCGACGCGGGGTCAACTTTCTGCGCCGATCGCGACGCGATGCCACACGGGCTCGCCGGCTCCGCGAGGAGGCGTCAGCCGATCTCGACGAGGACGGCGGTGATGTTGTCTTTGCCGCCGCGCTCGTTGGCGAGATCGATGAAGCGCTTCACCGCCGCCTGGCCGCCGAGCTTCGTGACCGGCACGATGTCGGCGTCGCGCAGGTAGCCGTGAAGGCCGTCGCTGCAGAGCAGGAAGCGGTCGCCGTCGCGGAGCGGCATGAGGCGCGTGTCCACCTCGACGTAGTCGCGGTTGCCGACGGCTCGGGTGATGACGTTCCGATGCGGAGAAACGGTGGCTTCCTGCGGAGTTATCAGCCCTTGTTTGAGCTGCCACGCGATGAGCGTGTGATCCTCGGTGAGCTGTTCAAACTCGCCGCCGAAGATGCGGTAGACACGGCTGTCTCCGACTTGGGCGATGACCGCGTTGTCGCCGGAGACGAGCAGGGCGCTGATGGTCGTCCCCATCCCCGTTTTTCCGCGATCGAGCTCGGCCATGGAGAAGACCATGTACGTCGCCGCTTGCACGGCGCTCTCGAGGAGGCGGCACGCGGCGCGACGCTCGTCCTCGGTCACCTCGCCCTCGAGCACGCGCAGCTCTTTGAGCCCGCGCTTCACCATCCCGAAGACGGTCTCGACCGCCTCTTGGCTCGCGACCTCGCCCGCGGCGTGGCCGCCCATGCCGTCGGCGACGACGTACAGGCCCAGCGCGTCGTCGAGGAAGAACGCGTCCTCGTTCGACTTGCGCTTCCGCCCTACGTCGGAGAGCCCGATCGCCTTGCGAGGCTTCATCTTGGCCTCGAGCTAACGCTACACGGGCGCATCGAAGCTTCGAGTATATCGATCCCGGGCGAGGGAGGATAGCCTGCCGGCGTGAGCGCACGTTCGGCGGAGGCACGCCTCCCGGCTGGGCCTCGCGGGGGGGCGGAAATGGGGGGAGGCGGCGAGATGGTCGTTCGGGAGACCAGGGGAGCCCGCGGGGGCCGGAAGCTCTTCGCGCGCGGGCGAGGGACGGGCGAGCGGCGGCGGTCTCCCCTCCCCGATGCGCTCCTCGCGCTCCTCGTCGTGTCGGTCGTGGCGATGATGATCGTCCCTCTGCCGACGTGGCTCTTGGACGTGCTGCTCGCGACGAATCTGTCGGGGTCGGTCGCCATCCTGCTCGTGGTGCTCTACGTGCCGGACGCGCTGTCGGTTGCCACGTTCCCCACCGTCCTGCTGCTCACGACGCTCTTTCGCCTGGCGCTGAACGTCTCCTCGTCGCGCCTCATTCTCCTTCAAGCCAACGCCGGGGAGGTCATCCACGCCTTCGGCTACTTCGTGGTGCGGGGGAACTACGTCGTCGGCGGCGTCGTCTTCCTCATCCTCACCATCATCCAGTTCGTGGTCATCGCCAAGGGGGCCGAGCGGGTGGCGGAGGTGGGGGCGCGGTTCGTGCTCGACGCCATGCCCGGCAAGCAAATGGCCATCGACGCCGAGCTCCGCAGCGGATCCATCGACGGCAACGAGGCGCGCAGGCGGCGGCGCTCGCTGGCGCGGGAGAGCCAATTTTACGGGTCGATGGACGGCGCCATGAAGTTCGTGAAGGGGGACGTCATCGCGTCCCTCGTCATCACGGTGGTGAACATCCTGGGCGGCCTGGCGATCGGTGTGGCCCAGCACGGCATGCCCGCGGTCGACGCCCTCAAGCGCTACGGCCTCCTCACCATCGGCGACGGCCTCGTCTCGCAAATCCCCGCGCTCATCCTCTCGACCGGCGCCGGCGTCCTCGTCACCCGCACGGCGAGCGAGGAGCCCGATACTCCGCTCGGCGAAGAGATCTCGCGCCAGCTCTTCGGTGTCCCCAAGGCGCTCGGCGTGGCGAGCCTCTTCGTCCTCTTGCTCGCGCTCGTGCCGGGGCTGCCGGCGGTGCCGTTTCTCGTGATCGCCGGCGCGCTCTTCTTCGCCGCGCGCGCCCGCGCTTCGCGGCTGGCACAGGACCATCGACGCGACGCCACCGAGCCCGTGCCGCAAGCCCCGACCGGCGCCAAGAAGGGGCCGACCTTCGTCCCCATGGTCGTTCCGTGGAGCGTGGAGGTCAGCGCCGATCTCGAGCCGCTCCTCGAAGACGAAGGCGACAGCGAGGGGCTCCGCGCGCGGATCCTCGCTCTCCGCGAGGAGATCTTCGCCGAGCTCGGCGTCCCCCTCCCCGCCCCGCGCGTGCGCGTCGCGCCAGGATTGCCCGCGCGGCACGCGGTGGTCTCACTTCATGAAGTGCCCGCCCGCGCGCTCGTGCTCCCCAAGGAGATCGACGCGCACGAGACGGTCGCTCGCCTCGTGAGCGAGACGGGCGCGCTCCTCCGCGCGCGCGCAGCGGATTTCCTCGGCCTCGCCGAGACGCAGCGGCTCCTGGACGAGCTCGAGCAGTTCGCCCCCGCCACCGTGCGGAACGTGGTGCCGAAGCCGGTCTCCTTGCCGCTCCTCGCCGACGTCTTGCGCCGCCTCCTCGAAGAGCGCATCAGCATCCGCGATCTGCGCGCCGTGCTCGAGGCGCTCTCGACCCTCGCCCCCACCGAGAAGGATCCGCTCCAGCTCGCCGAGTTCGTCCGCTCGCAGCTGCGGCGCGCCATCACCTTCCGTCTCACGCGCGGCGCGCCGGCGCTCGGCGTCACGCTCCTCGACCCGACGATCGAAGACACGGTGCGACGCGCCATCACCCGCACCGCGGCCGGCGCGTTCCTCACGCTCCCTCCGGCGGCGGCGCGCGACGTGCTGGCGTCGATCCGCCGCGCGCTCGACGAGGGTGAGGCGGCGACCGCCGCGGCCAAGCCGGTCATCCTCACGCAGCCGGACATTCGCCGCTTCGTGCGGAAGCTCCTCGAGCCCGAGCACCCCGAGGTGACGGTCGTGAGCTTCGCCGAGCTCCTCCCCGAGGTCTCGCTCCGCCCGGTGGCGAAGGCGCACCTCGGCGGGATCGGCTGAACCAGCGACTCGGCCGGCGGCGCGGGAATCGCCGCGCGCCGTACGTGCAGACTACATGCGCTGGCGCACCATCTTGCGCGGCACGGCCCCCGAGCGCATGAGAAGGTTCTTCGCCTCGCGCTCGAGCAGCGGGTGCACGCGCTTGCCGGTGAGGAACATCGTCAAGAGCTGCGGGTTGATGTCGGCGAGCTTCTTCAGGCTCCGGCCGACCCCCTTCAAGTCGTTGAGCGACGCGTAGGCGTAGGCGCGCGCGCGCCACATCTGCATCCGAAGCTCGGCGTACTCCGGATCTTCGGGGTTGAAGACCTCGAGCGCTTCGAGCGCCTTCTTGGCTTGGCCGGTGCGGGCCCAGGCTTCGCCGGCGACGGTGCCGAACATGGCGCGCGTCTTCGGCTCTTGCTGCTTGCCCATCTCCATCTTGTCGACGAGGGCGCGGGCCTCCGTCGGCTCGCCGAGCTGGAGGTGGATCATGGCGCGGAGAGCGCGGATCTGATCGGCCATCGGCGGGAGCTGCTTCGTGAGGTCGACCTGCTCGAGCGTGGTGAGCGCCTTCCGCGGGTCCTCCTGCATCTCGAGCTGGGCGCGGGCGAAGATCGCCTGCGAGTCGCCCTTTTTGAACTCTTTGTCGAGGCGGTCGAGCGCTTCCTTGCGCCCCTCGGCGGTCTCGGCGCCGCGGAGGATGTCCCCCAGGGCCTGCGATTTTTTCACGTAGCGGAGGATCCACACCGCGAGGCCGGCGACGACCACCGTGAGGACGGCGGCGGCGATCTTCCCCCACATCGGGAGAAACAGCGCGACGATCCAGAGGACCACCAGCGCGGCCCCGACCCGGATGGCCATCTTGCGGATCTGCGGCCCGGGATCGGGCGGCGGCGCCTTGGACTTTCCGAGGTCTTGGAGCTCCTTCTGGAGGTCCGCCGGGCTCTTCTTCTTCTTTTTCGACGGCGGCGGGACGGAGCCCTTCGTCGTGTTCGCTTCTTCGCTCACGGAACCCCGTGTAGCTCGCCGCTCAAGGGGGCGCAACAGAAGCCCTTCTGCTGGCGCGTTGGCGACACCCTCGCCAGCCCCGCCGCTACCGCCGCGGAGGAGGTATCGACGCGACCGGCTCGTTGGCGAGCTCCGGATCCATCTCCTGCACGATCTGGCGGAAGTGGATGAAGACGCTCTGCGCGATCGACATGGTCGGGACCGCGAGGAGCGCCCCCACCGTGTGGAAGAAGTGCTCGCCCACGAGGAGCGAGAAGATGACGAGCACCGGGTGGATCTTGGCGGCGTCCCCCATGATCTTGGGGTTCAGGATGTTCGCCTCGAGCTGGTGGATGCACACGATCCACCCGAGGACGAGCAGCCCGCTGGAGAACGACTGCGTGAGCGCGAGGGCCACCGCCGGCACCGCGCTGGCGATCGATCCGAAGATCGGCACGAGCGAGAAGATGGTCGCGATGACCGCGAGGATCGGCCAGTACTTCACGCCGAGCACGGCGAAGCCAATGGCGCTGAGCACGCCGTTGATGAGGCAGATGATGAGCTGCCCGCGGACCACGCCCGAGAGCCCACGGTCGATGCGGTCGATGAGGCGCTCGAAGGAGGGGCGCGCCGAGGGGCGCACGAGCGAGAGAAAGAAGCGCTCGATGCGCTCCTTCGTGAGCATCAAGTACGCCGCCACCATGAGCGTGAGGCCGAAGATGAAGAAGAACCGACTCACGCTGGCGACGATGGCCCCGCCGATGCGCGCGAGCTCGAGCGCATTTTGCCGCGCGTAGGCGAGCGAGCCTTGCACCGACTCGGCCACGAAGCGATCGGGATCGAAGGCGCCGGGCGGACCGACCCGCTCGACGAGGTACCCGCCGTCTCTCGTGTGGTGGACGGCGATGCCGTGCTCGAGCTCGACGGCGAACGAGCCGTCGCCTTGCGGGCGCACGACGAGCTCCGGCGGCTCGTCCTTGGGCGGGCTCTCCGGCGGAGGCGCGACGCCGGAGAGGTTTTGGAGGCGCTCCTGCAAGGAGGGGATCCAGTGCGTCTTCACCTCCGACGTCATGTGCGGGACGTCGCGGGCGAACTTGGCGATCTCGCTCCCGAGGCGCGGAGCCACGAGGCGCACGAAGCCGCCGAGCGTGCCGAGCACCCCCACGTAGACCACGACGATGGCGAGACCGCGCGGCACCTTGCGCGTCTCGACCCACTCCACGAGCGGCGTGAGCACGTAGGCGATCACGACGCCGAGGATCAACGGGAGCATGACCTCGCGCGCGAGGAAGACGACGAGGACCGCGGCCGCCGCGCTGACCGTCAAGAAGACGGGGCGCTGCCACTTCCCCCCTTGGGCGAGCTCGGGGAGGTTCACGTTCACGCGCGCCCTCGTCGCTTCGCCGGGGCGCGAGGGGAGGTCTTCGCGTGCGAGCTCGCTCGGCGGCCGAGCGTGAGCGCGGCGAAGTGCGGGCGCAACGTCTCGTAGGTGGCGTCGAGGTGCTCGGGGAAGACGCGGACGTCGGCGAGCGTCGGCATGAAGTTCGTGTCCCCTTCCCATCGCGGGACGAGGTGCACGTGCACGTGGTCGGCGATCCCCGCGCCGGCGGCGGTGCCCAGGTTGGCCCCCACGTTCACGCCGCCGGGCCGGACGGCGGCGCGAAGCCTGACGAGCGCGGCGCGCACCGTGAGCATCAGGTCGTCGTACTCGGCGTCGAGGAGATCGGCGAGGTCGGGGACGTGGCGCTGGGGGATGACGAGCAGGTGGCTCGGTCCGAAGGGGTAGCGATTGAGGCACACGAAGCTGTGCGGGGTCTTCGCCAGCACGTGCTGCTTTGCCCACGCCGCGGGCTTGGCCACCGCGTGCGCGCAGAACACGCACGGCCCCGCCTTCTTGTCCTTGAGGATGTACTCCATCCGCCACGGCGCCCAGAGCGCGGGGCGGACGTCGGGATCACGGGGAGCGCGCGCCTCGTTCGGCTTGGCGCGTGGGCGAGTCTTCACGGTGCGCGACCATAGTCGACCTTGCGGCCAAAAAAAACGGCGGACCCCCTCTCGGAGGCCCGCCGTCGTCGTCACGGGTCATTCGCCGAAGCCGGCGATGCCCGCGTGGAGGCGAGGATCAGCCCTCGTCTTCCCCTTCGTCCTCGCCGCCCTCGCCCTCGCTCTTGGCCTTCTTGTCGAGGCCGAGCTGAGCGCCGAGCTTCTGCTTGATGAGCTCGCCGATGGTGCCACCCGCCTTGTCGCCGTCGCCCTTCTTGGGCGCCGCCGAGGCGCGCGTCGCCGGGCGGGCTTGCGCCGCCGCGGCCACACCTTCGCCGATGCGCATCGAGAGCGACAGACGTCGATCCTGCGCGTCGAGGTTGGCGATCTCCGCCTGGAACGTGTCGCCGATCTTGAGAGCGCGCGGTTCGCCCGCCTCGTCCTTCGGCTCCACGATCTCGTTCTGCGGGATGTTGCCTTCGATGCCCGGCTTGATGCGGACGAAGACACCGTAGTCGACGACGCTGATGACGGAGCAGTCGACGACCTTGCCCGGGGGGAAGTCGTTGAAGATGCTCGGCCACGGATCGTCCCAGAGCTGCTTGATGCCGAGGGAGACCTTCTTCTCGTCGTGGTTGATCGAGAGGATGATCGCCTCGACGTCGTCGCCCTTGTGGAACATGTCGGCCGGGTTGTTGACCTTGGCCGTCCACGAGAGGTCGGACTTGTGCACCATGCCGTCGACGCCTTCTTCGATGCCGATGAAGACACCGTAGTCGGTGATCGAGCGGACCTTGCCGCCGATCTTGTCGCCCGGGTGGTACTTCTCGGTGAAGAGCGACCACGGATCGGGCTCGAGCTGCTTGAGTCCGAGCGAGATGCGCTTCGACTTGGCGTCGACTTCGAGCACCTGGCAGTCGAGCTCCTGACCAATCTCGAGGAGCTTGGACGGGTGCTTGACCTTCTTGGTCCAGCTCATCTCGCTGACGTGGATGAGGCCTTCCACGCCCGGCTCGAGCTCGACGAACGCGCCGTAGTCGGTGATCGACATGACCTTGCCGTGGACCTTCTTGCCCGGCGGGTAGGCCTCTTCGGCGTGGTTCCAGGGGTCTTCCTGGGTCTGCTTCAAGCCGAGGCTGACGCGCTCGGTCTCGGCGTTGTACTTGAGCACCTTGACGGTGACCTCGTCGCCCACCTGGAACACTTCGCTCGGGTGGTTGACGCGACCCCAGCTCATGTCGGTGATGTGGAGCAGGCCATCGATACCGCCGAGGTCGACGAACGCGCCGTACTCGGTGATGTTCTTGATGACGCCCTTGACGACCTTCCCCTCCTCGAGGGTTTGAAGGGTCTGGGACTTGATTTGATCCCGCTCCTTCTCGAGGAGGACGCGGCGGGAGAGCACGATGTTTCCGCGCTTCTTGTTGAACTTGATGACCTTGAATTGGTAGGTCTGCCCGATCAACTTGTCCAAGTTGCGGATGGGGCGAAGGTCGACCTGCGATCCGGGGAGGAACGCCTTCACGCCGCCGCGGATGGTGACCGAGAGGCCGCCCTTCACGCGCTGCGAGATGGTCCCTTCGATGAGCTCGTCGCGTTCGCACGCGCTCGAGATCTCATCCCAGACCTTCATCTTGTCCGCCTTCTCCTTGGAAAGCGTGACCAAGCCGTCGTCGTTCTCGCGGCTCTCGATGTAGACGTCGATCTTGTCGCCCGCCTTGACGGTCACCGTGCCGGTGGCGTCGGCGAACTCGCTCGCGGCGATGATGCCTTCGCTCTTGCCGCCGATGTCGATGACGACGTTGTCGCGCTGGACGGCGACGACGGTGCCTTGGACGATTTCGCCCTCTTTCTTGAAGTCGCCGCCTTGGAGGCTCGCTTCGAAGAGGGCGGCGAAGGAGTCACCTCCGCCGAGTTCCTCGGTCTTTTTCCCAGCCGAGGACTGGGCCGTGGGTTCGCTGATCATGAGGTAGTTGGGTTGCCTTGCTTCGCGCCGCGACCCACAAAAGGGAGGTCGCGACGTTCTGGGGTGAGTGACCTCGCGCGCGAAGAATTCCCGCGCAAGGGAGCGGGTTTCTAGCTTGCATGCCCAGCGCTGTCAAAGGGCCCCGGGCCCGATCGCTGCACGGGTGTTTCGTGCTGCTAGCTTCGGAGCCGAAGCGCCAAGATGGCGGCGACGAGCGCGAGGCCGAGGATGAGCGTGACGACCATCGCCACGATCCCCACGAGCAACCCGCTCGGCGCGCTGGTGGGCGCGGGGCCGAAGCGCTCGGCGATCTGCGGCTGCGAGGGCGCGGCGACGCGGATCGCTTCGTTGTCGCGGGGCGTCACCATCAAGGTCGTGACGACCGGCTTGGTCTGGAGCGCGACGGCGCGGCTCACGGCGGTGTTCCACGCGCCGCTGCCGAAGGGAGCGAGCGCCTGCGCGAGCTCGCCGGCGCTCTGGAAGCGTTCGTTCACGTCGCGCGTGAGGAGCTTCCGCACGATGGCTTCGACCTCGGCGGGAACGTCGGGCCGGCGCTCGCGCACCGACCGCGGGATCCCTTCGAAGATGGCGGTGAGGACCTCCCCCGGGCTTCGTCCGGTGAAGGGGCGCTTGCCGCTCAGCATCTCGTAGAGGATGACGCCGAGCGACCAGAGGTCGGAGCGCGAGTCGACGGTCGACGACGATCGAAACTGCTCGGGCGAGATGTAATAGGGGGTGCCGAGGATCGTGTCCTTCTGCGTGAGCTTTCGCCCCTCGGTCATGTCGGCTTTGGCGAGGCCGAAGTCGAGCACCTTCACCACGCTCGATCCGTCGGAGCGCATGGCGATGAAGAGGTTCGACGGCTTGAGGTCGCGGTGCACGATGCCGCGCGAGTGCGCCTCGGCGATGGCCTCGAGCGTCTGCAAGATGTAGTCGACCGCGTCGGGGAGACGAATGACGCCCCGCTCTTCGAGGAGCTGCGCGAGGTCCTTCCCTTGAAGGAACTCCATCACGATGTACGGCGAACCGTTCTCGAGCGTGCCGGTGTCGCTCACGCGGGCGACGTGCTCGCTCTGGAGGCTCGCCGCCGACTGGGCCTCGCGCAAGAAGCGCTCGACCGTCGTCTGCGAAGCGCCGGGGAGCAGGAACTTGAGCGCCACGGGGCGCTTCAACACCGTGTGCGTCGCCGAGACGACGACGCCCATGCCTCCACGACCGAGCGTACCCGTCACCTGGTACTTGCCCGCCAAGAGGGTCCCCGGTTGGACGGTGAACCCTTCCGGAGCTCCGCCGCGTGCGCTCATCGACGGACCCACGTTATCACGGCGCTTCGCCCCCCTGACGCTTCTCGCGAGCGCTCGGCGGCGAAGGGGGATCGTCGGGATGCGCAAGCGCTTCGAGGACGGTGGTCGGAACCCTTGCCACGACCTCGACGCTCGATGCCCCAGGTCGGCTCGGGCCCCGCACGTCGAGCCAATCGGCCGCTGCGACCCCGGGGAGCCAGCGCTCGACGAGCGCGGCGACGGTCTCACGCACGCGGGGCGTGGCGTCGCTGGCGGCGCGCGCATCGACGTAGACGAGCTCGGCGGTCAGGCGCCCCTCCACGCCGGGGGAGAGAGCGAGCGTGAGGCGCACGAGGCCGCGCGTGATCGGAGCGAGCGCGGGACCGACGCGAGCGCGCACACGGTCGAGCACGTCGGCGCCGAGGCTCACGCTGGCGAGCGCGTGCGGATCGGGGAGATACGCCGTCGCCGGTGCCGAGCGCTCGAGCGCCGAACGCACGCGAGGAGCGCCGACGCCGACGCCGACGATCCACGTGCGCCCGGGGACGACGAAGAGCGTCGTGGGCTCCTCGCTGTCTTGATCGCGACGCGCCACGAGCTCGGCGACGTCGCCGTCGCGACGCACGTCCTTTCGCGGGACGAACGCCTCTTCGCCCGAGTCGGTGAGGAGTCGCCGCGGATCCAAGCTCGCGGGGACACCCGCCACCACCACCACCACGTCGTTCGCCGGACCGCGCGGACCGCCGCGCACCGCGACCACCACGTCGTCGGCCTCGGCGAGCACGTCGAGGGTCGAGCCGTGGAGCGGGCCACCGCTCGCTGCGGCAAGGGTGAGCGCGCGACGAAAGAGCGGCCCGTACGCGGCGTCGCGCCGCAAGTCCCGCGGAGCGAGCTCGACGACGAAGTCGCGCGAAGGGTCGACGACCGCGCCGAACCACGGCGCCCCTTGGCGCGACACCGTCGGCGTCTTCGGAGGCGGCGCGGCCGCGGGGGCGCCGCAGCCCGCAGCGAAGAGGGCGACGGCGAAGAGCGCGATGAGCGCCGGGCCACGGGCGCTCGCACGCATCGGCGCACGAGGCCGCGCCTCACCGCCGATCATGCTCAGCGCTTTTGGACGCGCTCGGCGATGTACCGCACGGTCTCGTCGATGGTCATGTCGGAGGAGTCGACGAGGATCGCGTCCTCGGCCTGACGAAGCGGTGCGTGGGCGCGACCGGTGTCCTGCGCGTCGCGTTGCAAGACGTCGGCGAGCGTTTCCTCCAGCGTCACCTTCTGCCCCTTGCCCTGGAGCTCTTCGTAGCGCCGCTTGGCGCGGACCTCGGGCTTGGCCGTGAGGAAGAACTTCCGCTCGGCGTCGGGGAAGACGACGGTGCCGATGTCGCGGCCTTCGAGGACCACGCCGCCGCCCTTGCCCGCGTGTCGCTGCAAGTCGAGGAGCGCCGCACGCACGCCGGCGTGCGCCGATACGGCGCTCGCGCCCATGGCCACGTCGGGCGCGCGGATCGCCTCCGACACGTCGTCGCCGGCGAGCTTCACGCGGAGCCCGCGCTCGGGATCACGCGCGAAGGTGATGGCCTCTTCCTTCACCAAGCGGTCGGCGACCTTCGCGACCTCGCCCTCGCTGCTCCACGGCACCCCTTCGCGCTGCGCTTGGAGCGCCACCGCGCGGTAGAGCGCGCCGGTGTCGACGAGCACGAAGTCGAGCGCCTCGGCGAGGCGACGCGCGATGGTGCTCTTCCCCGCCCCCGCCGGTCCGTCGATCGCGACGATAGGACGGGTGCGACTCACGCGAGCCCCTCCCCGCCTTCGCCTTCGACGTCGATGCGCGCGCCGAGGGCGCGCATCGTGGCGACGAAGCGCGGGAAGCTCGTTCCGATGCAGTCGACGTCCCGCACGCGCGTGGGAGCGCGCGCGAGGAGACCCAGCACGACCGCGGTCATGGCGATGCGGTGATCGCCGTGGCTCTCGACGTCGGCGGGCTCGAGCGGCCCTTGCTTGCCTTGAATGACCATGCCGTCGGGGAGCTCTTCGCACGTCACGCCGAAGGCGCGGAGCACCTTCACCATCGTGGCGATGCGGTCGCTCTCCTTCACGCGGAGCTCGTGGGCGTCGCGGATCGTCGTCTCGCCGTTCGCGCGCGCCGCGAGGGCGCAGGCGATGGGGATCTCGTCGATGGCGCGACCCACGCGCTCGCCGCCGATCTTCCCCGGCGTGAGCGGGCCGTACCAGGAGTGAATGAGCGCGACCGGCTCGCCGGCCGACTCGCCCGCCGGCTCGATCGAGAGCCCGGCCCCCATGTCGCGCGCGATCTCGAGGAGGCCCGTGCGCGTGGGGTTGATGCCGACGTCGCGCACGGCGACGCGTGAGCCGGGGACGATCTGACCTGCGACGAGCAAGAACGCCGCCGCCGAAGGATCACCCGGCACGCGAATGTGAAAGGCGCTCATCGAGCCCTTCCACCCCGAAGGATCGAGCTCGACGACCGTCCCCATGGTCCGAATCGGGACCCCCAGGGCTTGCATCATGCGCTCGGTGTGGTCGCGCGAGAGCGTCGGCTCCTTGAGGAGCGTCGTGCCGTGCGCGTAGAGCCCCGACAGCAAGATGGCGCTCTTCACCTGCGCGCTCGACACTTGGTTGTCGTGCTCGAGGGGGCCGAGGTACTTCCCCTCGGGGAGCCCGGCGATGCGGAGCGGCGCGGTGACGTCGCCTTGGCGCGTGGGGTGCGGCTCACCCTCGATGACGGCACCGCGCGCGCGGAGCGGACCGACGACGCGCATCATCGGGCGTCGCGAGAGCGACGCGTCGCCGATGAGCGTGGTGGCGAAGGGCTGCGGCGCGAGGAGCCCGGTGAAGAGGCGCATCGTCGTCCCCGAGTTGCCGCAGTCGAGCGGGCCAGGCGGCGCGCGCAGGCCGAAGAGGCCGACGCCGGTGACGTAGGTGCGGTCCTTCTCGGCGCGCTCGATGGTGACGCCCATCGCGCGGAGGGCTTCGGCCGTGCTGGCGTTGTCGGCTGCCCACGAGAGGCCGTCGATCTCGCTCTTGCCGTGGCAGATGGCGGCGAAGAGGAGCGAGCGATGCCCGATGCTCTTGTCGGAGGGGACGGGGACGCTCCCCTCGAGGGGGCGTTCGGCGGGATGTACGAGAAGATCAGTCACCGGCGGCCATCCTAGCAAAAGCGGACGTTGCGTCGTCGGGCAGATCGCACGACGACGGGTTCACGAGCCGATGTACTGCGGGACCACCGAGAGCAAGGCGCGGAGCGCCTGGTCGTCGACGGCGAACTTGTACGAGACGTTCGCCTTGTCGGTCGCCACGTCGAGGTTTTGCAGGCGCGGGACGACGCCGGTGACGGCGAGGAGGTTCGCCATGTTGCTGATCTGACGCACGCCGTCGGCGCCTGCTCTGGCTTGGTCTTCGGTCTCGTAGGTGAGCGTGCCGGCGGCGTTCAAGCCGGGGTCGTGGAAGTTCCCGAGGAGGCGCGCGGTCTTCAGGCCCTTGAGCCAGGGGAGCGAGACGCTCCCGACGGCGACGTTGGAGAGCGCCTGGGCGGAGAAGTCGGCGGCGAGCGCGGTCGCGGCCCCCTTGGTCTCGATGGTTTCGATCATCCACGAGGGGAGGCTCCGCTCCTTCGCCTTGCCGTCGCGCATCCGATCGAGCACGCGGCGGATCCCCGCTTCGGTGCCGGCGACGGCGGTGTGCGGGGTGAGCACGACGAAGCCGACGTTGTTCACCGTGTAGAGCGTGCGCGCCGCGTACGTCGACTTCACGACGAGGCCGCCGCCTTTGGTCGGGGTGTGGCTCTCGGCCAGCTTGTCGATCTTGTCGCCGTCGAAGCGACCGGTCAGCACGGCGGCGACGTCGATGCCCTGCATCGAATAGCTGGCGAGGACGATGCGATCGACGTCGCGCGACCCTTTGAAGCCCGCTTCGTCGCCGAGGGGGACGAGCTTCTCGACGATCTTCCCCACCTGACCGCCGAACGAATTGCTGTCGAAGAAGGCGCGTGCGTCGACGTTGGCCAGCGCCGTGGCCGAGCCGGGGAGCAGCATCAAGGGGTCGGCGTCGATTTGCTCGGGGGTCAGATCGGCGGCGCTCTTCGCCGTCACCGAGTCCTTGCCGCCACCGCAGGCGACGGCCGTGAGGCCCAGGCACACGGCCACAAGGCACGACGAACTCCACGCACGCACGCGTCCCATCGTTCTTCGATCCCTCACGCGTCTCTCCCTCTGGGCAAGCTCGCTCGCCGCGCCGACGGTCAGCCGTTCGGATACGCGCCGAGCACCTTGAAGAAGCGCGACACGCGCTTCACCTCTTCGAACGCGACGACGAGCTGGCGATCCGTCGGGTGGCCCGACACCTCCACGAAGAAGAGGTACGCCCAACCCGTTCCCCCTTCGGTCTCCTCGGGGTGCGACTGGATCTTGAGCACGTTGATGCCGCGCTCGGAGAAGTGACGGAGCACGTCGAGCAGCGCGCCGGGCGTGTCCTGGACGCTGAAGACGAAGGCGGTGACGTCCTCGCCCGAGCGGCTCGAAGGGCGCGAACCGACGACGGCGTAGCGCACGCGGTCTTGCACCTCGTCGGTCACGTTGCGACGCGCGACGATGAGGCCGAGCGGCGCGCCGAACTCTTCGCTCACGAGCGCAGCGGCGCCGTGGTCCTCGGCGGCGATCTGACAGGCGAAGAGCGGCGACTTCACGTCGAGCACCGAGACACGCTGCGGGTGCGCGGCGAGGAAGCGCTGGCAGGCGGCGCGGTCGTGCGAGGTCGCGTACACCTTCTCGATGTCCGCCTGGTTGCCGGTGCGGTTCATCAAGTGGAGCGTGGCCGCCGATTCGATGGCCGAGACGATCTTCAGGTCGGAGTGCGTGAGGGCGAGGATCGTCGCCTGCACCGGCCCCTCGCCCTTGGTCTCGATGGGGACCACGGCGAAGTCGGCGCGCTGACGCGTGACCTCGTCGAGCGCGGCCAAGACCCCCTCGGCGGGGAGAAGCTCGGCCGCGGCGCCGAAGCGCGCGCGCGCCGCGACGTGACCTGCGCCCCCTTCGGGCCCGACGAATGCCACGCGCGCCGGCAGCTCGAGCTCCGCCGACGTCGCGAAGATCTCGCGGAAGACGGCGCGCAGGCTCTCTTGCGGCATGTCGCCGGAGGAACGCGCGACCAGCGCGGCCAGCGCGCTGCGATCGTGCGCCGGCTGCGGAGGCTCGCCTCGACGCAGCTCGCCCACGCGGCGTGAGAGCTTCGCGCGGCGGTCGAGCGCCGCGAGAAGCTGCGCGTCGATGCGCGCCATCTCTTGCCGTAGCTCTTCAGTCTCGCGCTTCTTGTCGCTCATCCTCGAGAGGAGAGCCTAGCCGGGTCGGGCCTCGGCGTCACTTGGTCGCGCCGGACTTCAGCAAGGTGAACGAATCCAAGAAATCCTGCTCGTCGGCCGGCTGGGGGGCGAACGTCGGCGACACTGCGATGGTTTGGTAGAGGCGGCTCTTGACGATGTACATGCGGAGCCGCTGGCGGAGGTTGATGCCGCTCTTCTCCGCGGTCATCACCACCTCGCGTCCGGGGTTGCCGTCGATGGTGAGCGGGATCTCTTTCTCGAGCGTGGCGCCGATGCTCTCGATGGCGCCGTCGCGCGCGTCGTCGAGGACCTGCTTCGCCGTGCGGCCGCTCTTCGGCAGCTCGTTGTAGCCAACGATGTATGCGCTCGAGCCCTTCTGCGACTTGAAGAAGTGCAAGGTGACGAGGCCGCCGGCGATGGGCTTGTCCTCGAGGTCGGGGGTGCGCCCGCCGGGGAAGCGAATGGAGAAGCCACCGCTCGTCGAGCGGTAGGCGGCGACGCTCGAAGGCTTCCCCCCCTTCCCGACCTCGAGCGGATCGCCCGTGGGATCGCCGGTGAGCGGGTCGTTGCCGTTCGCCAGCGGGTCGTCGACCGGATCGGGCGAGATGCTCCCCACCGCGCCGGCGTCGAAGCGCGAGGCCGCGAACTTCCGGAGCATCTTCTTGCAGCCCGGGAGCGCCAAGACGAGGACCAAGGCGATGGGGACCAGCTTCTGGCGCGACGACATGGACCGGTTGTACGCGGGGTGCGGCAAAAAGCACCCCTGAAAAAGCGATCAGAAGATGCCCGAGGCGGCGACGCCGACGCCGCGCCCGTCGGCCCCCGTGCTCGTGGGGACCACGCGCACCGACGTGCCGTGGAGCGCCGGCACGAGGAAGCCGACCGAGCTCCCGACGAGCGCCCCGGCGACGACGTCGGTGGGGAAGTGCTGCCCCGCGAGCACGCGCGTCGTGCCGAGGAAGCTCGCGGCGCCGAGGCCTGCGCCGAGGACGAGCCACGGGAGGGGCCCGCTCCGATGGCGGCGGTAGACGGTCGAGAAGAGGCTCGTCGCCATGGCGAAGCCCCCCGCCGTGTGCCCGCTGAAGAAGGAGAGCGCGCCGTTGCCGTCGTTGCGGTCGGCGAGCGGGGCCTTCTCGCTGTACATGAACGGACGCGGCCTCCGTGTGGCGGTGGTGGAGACGACCGAGAGCGCGTCCGCCGTGAGGAGCGACTCGATCACGACCACCGCATCCGAGAGACCGGGACCCGCGCCCTCGTCGAGCATCAAGGTGCCGACCGACCCCACGAGGATCGTGCCCAAGGTGACGTCCGAGCTCCGCGCCCAAGTCGTGTCGTAGCGTCCGGCGACGCCGCGATCGAGCGCATCGACACGGCTCGCATCACAGAGGGGGGCGCAGTAGGCAGGCGCGAGCTGCGAGTGGAGGAGGAAGCCCGCGGCTACGGCGCCGGTGATCGCCACGACGGGCGCGTCGACCTCGAGCCGGAGCTCGTAGACGGGCGTCGGCGGTGTGCTGGCGTCGGGACCCACGAGGACGAGACTACGCCGCGGCATCCGCTCGGGCCATGGACGAGTGACGCGGAACCGCGCATGATCGAGGAGCGATGAACGCGCGAACGGACACGAGCTCGAGGGCATTGAGCCTCACCCGCGCGGCAGAGGGCGACCTCAGCGAGCTCGCGGGGAAGTACGCCGAGATCGTCCGTCTGAGGCTCGAGCACGCCGCCGGCGACGCCACCGATCCACGCCCGTCGTTGGCTCGCCTCGCGGCGCGCTTCCCCGGCGCGCTACGAGAGATCGACGCCCTCCCCCTCGCGGTGCTCACCGCGCGCCACGACGCGCTCCTCCGGGCGGCCGAAGATCCCGCCGCCCATGCTCCGTGGATGAGCGCCACCATCCACTTTCACCGCCTCGCGCGGGGGGCGCTCGGCGCCAAGCGGTGGCTCCGCGGAAAAAAGCAGGTCGACGCCCCGCTCCGCGCCGCCTTCGAAGAGGCGCTCGTTGCCGGCACGCTGGATCGGGACGCGAGCGCGTGGTCCGAGCGCCTCCAGGAGGTCGCGGCCCCGCCGCGCGGACGGATCACGGCGCTCGTGCTCGCGCGATTGGCCGAGGAGCTCGCGGTCAGCGTGGAGTCGGCCCGCGCCCTCATTTTCGGCGGCGGCTAGTCGCCGGGAAACGCCGGGCGCCTCGCGCCTCTCAGTCCTTCTTCGCGGCGCCGCTCGATCCGCCGCTCGGCGCGGGGGCGGCAGGAGCGGCAGGGGCGGCCGCGGGGGCGCTCGACCCCGAGCTCTCGCTCTTGGTCTCGGCCTTGGGGGTCGAGGTCGTGCTCTCCCCCTTGGTCTCGCTCTTCGCCGACGGCTTGGTCGACGAGTAGAGGTCGGCGTACCAGCCGCCCCCCTTGAGGATGAAGTTACCGCCGCTGATCTGGCGCTGGGCCGTCTGCTGCTTGCACTTCGGGCACTCGGTGAGCGCCGCCTCGGAGATCTTCTGGATCTCTTCCCATTGGTTTCCGCAGCTCTTGCAGGCGTACTCGTAAGTCGGCATCTCGCTCGGGGCAGGTATGTCTCGGCGCGGCGAGTGTCAAGAGAAGGCTCGCTTGCGTGCAGCCTGCATTGTTGTAGGTTGCAGGCTCTCACCTCGGGAACGCGCCGGCGCCCTGGAGTTCCTGCGCCCGCGAGGAAGCCCCCGCCATTTCCCCTTGAAGCTCCGGGGGGACGGGGGTACACCCGAGTGGCCCTACGTTAAGTGACCATACGCCACGTGCACCGCACGTGACGTCGGAACAGGCAGTCGCCCCCGACGGATGTTATGGCGCGAAATCGTTGGGTTTTCTGCCGGAGCGAGCGGGTCTTGCTCCACGAGGTCGGCCTTGAAAATCAAGAAGCTCGAGATTTGCGGCTTCAAATCGTTCGTCGATCGCACCGTCGTCAACTTCGACCATGACGTCCTCGGGATCGTCGGTCCGAACGGGTGCGGGAAGTCCAACATCGTCGACGCCATCCGCTGGTGCATGGGCGAGCAGAGCGCCAAGCACCTCCGCGGCCGCAGCATGGAGGACGTGATCTTCAGCGGATCCGACTCGCGCGCCGCCCACGACTTCGCCGAGGTCACCCTCACCTTCGAGAACGACGACCCGACCGACGTCCCCCTCGAATACAAGGACTACCCCGAGATCGCCGTCACGCGTCGCCTGCACCGCAGCGGCGACAGCGAGTACCTGATCAACAAGACCCAGGTCCGCCTCAAGGACATCACCGATCTCTTCCTCGGCACCGGCGTCGGCACCAAGGCCTACTCGATCATCGAGCAGGGGAAGATCGGCCTCATCGTGAGCGCCAAGCCGGAAGACCGGCGCATGCTCATCGAGGAAGCCGCCGGCATCACCAAGTACAAGTCGCGGAAGAAGCAGGCCGAGCGAAAGATGGAGATGACGCAGCAGAACTTGCTGCGCGTCGGGGACATCGTCGCCGAGATCGAGCGGAACCTCGGCTCGCTCAAGCGCCAAGCAGCCAAGGCCGAGCGCTACCTCTCCTACCGGAAGGAGCAGGAGGACCTCACGCTTTGGGACGCCTCCTCGCGCTACCTCGAGATCGTCGGCTGGACGAAGCTCGAGGCCTCCGAGGTCGAGCGCCTCACGATGGAGCACGACGGCGCCCGGACCGATCTCGTGGCCCGCGAGGCCGAGCTCGAAGGGGTGCGGAGCGACGCCCACCAGGCCGAGGAGCGCCTCGAGAAGGCGACCAACGCCAGCTTCGCCGCCGAGAACGACGTCCGCACCGAAGAAGCGGCCATCGCGCGGGCGATGGACAAGATCCAAGCGCTCAAAGATCGCGAGACCCAAGCCGGCGTCGAAGCCGAGGAGATCGATCAGCAGCGCCTCGTGCTCGCCCAAGAGCAAGAGACCGTCGCCGCCGAAGTGAGCGCCCGCGCCGACGAAGAAGAGCGCCACGCCACCGAGGTCGCTGGCGAGGAGACCCGCGTCGCCGAGCTCTCGAGCGAGATGGCCACCGCCGACACGCGCGTGGGCGAGCTCCGTCAAATGAGCTCGCGCGCGCAGGCCGACATCGCCAGCGCCGAAGCCAAATTGAAGGGCTTCGAGCGTCGCCAAGAGGAGATGCAGGCGCGCCTCGTGAAGATGCTCACCGAGCGCGAGGAGCTCGCCGGGCAGCACGTGGAGATGACCGCGCGCGCCAAAGAGCTCGCGCAAGAGGTCGACGACCTCCGCACCGGCAAGGTGACGAGCGCCGAGGAGAAGGCGGCGCACGAGACGCGCCTCGCCGATCTTCGCGTCGAGATCACCGGCAGCGAGCGCGCCCTGGAAGAGGCGCGCTCCGAGCTCTCCAAGAAGCGCTCGCGCCTCCACGCGCTCCTCGAGGTGCAGGCGCGCCTCGAAGGGGTCGGCGCCGGCGTCAAGGCGCTCCTCGGCACGAAGGACGAGAACCTGTGCGGCCTCGTCGCCGATCGCATCGAAGCGCCCCACGAGCTCACCGGCGCGGTGGCCGGGCTCCTCGGGAGCCACCTCTCCGACGTGGTGGTGAAGGACATGGATCGCGGCGTCGAGCTCCTCGAAGAGCTCGCGCAGGGCAAGCGCGGTCGCGCGGTGATCATCCCGCAGAGCCCGCGCTTCGTCGCCGGAGCGCACGCCGTCCTTCCGCAGATCGAAGGCATCCTCGGGCGTCTCGTCGATCACGTGCGCTACGCGCCGGAGGACGAGGGGCTCGCCCACGCGCTCCTCGGCAACGCGGTCGTCGTCGAAGACGTCGAAGCGGCAGCGCGCGTCCGCGAGGTCCTGCACGACGCTCCCATCGTCACGAAGAGCGGCACCGTCTTCTTCCCCGACGGGCGCGTGGCCGGCGGCACCGGCGAAGAAGTCGGCGCGGGGATGCTCGACTCGAAGCGCGAGACGCGTGAGCTCGGGGTCGAGGTCGAGCGCCTCGACACCCTCGTGAGCGAGCGCGTGGCCCACCACCAAGGGCTCCGCGGATCGATCGCCGAGGTCCAAGGCGCGCTCGATCGCGCGCGCCACCAGGCGCACCAAGACGAGCTCGCGCTCGTCACCGCGGAGAAGGATCTTCGCGCGCTCGAGGGGCAAATCGGTCAAGCCGTGCGCCGCCTCGAGATCCTCGCCCAAGAGACCGAAGGGCTCGGGCAGGAGCTCGCCGAAGCGGGGACCGAGCGCGAAGAAGCGCAGCGCGTCCTCGACGAGGCGCGCGGGATCCTCGAAGAGGCGCTCGCCCACTTGGGTGAGGCCGAGACGCTCGCCGCCTCGTGGCGCGGTCAGGTCGACGAGGCGCGCCAAGCCCTCACCGAGAAGAAGGTCTACCTCGCCGGTGCGCGCGAGAAGCTCACCGCCGCGCGCGGGACGCTCACGCGCCTCGAGCGCAGCGTGGCCGAGCTCGAAGCGCGCCGTCAGCGCCTCGAAGAAGAGATGATGACCGGTGCGCGTCTCCTCGGTGAGACCGCGGCGCTCGTCGTCGCGCACAAGGAGAAGCGCGAAGAGGCGCTCGACGTCCAGCGCCTCACCGCCGACGCCCTCGCCACGAGCCGCACCGAGTACGACGCCTTCCGCACCGAGCTCGGCGAGCGCGAGGCGGGGCTCAAAGATCTCCGCCAGCGGGTGGAGACGGCAAAAGAAGAGCTCACCGCCCACGAGATGGCGCTCCGCGAGCAACAGCTCGCGATGCAGCACCTGCTCGACGGCGTGGCCGAGAAGTTCCGCGGTCTGCACCTCCCGCGCGTGGTCGGCGACTTCCACATGCGCCCGCCGCCGGACGAGGAGTCGCGCGCGCGCATGCAGGAGCTCTCGCACCTCATCGAGCGCATGGGCTCGGTCAACCTCGACGCCATGCGCGAGCACGAAGAGGCCGAGAAGCGGTACGAGTTCTACTCGACGCAGAAGGCCGATCTCGAGAAGGCGCTCTCCGATCTCGAGCGCGCCATCCAGCAGATGAACCGCGAATCGAAGCGGCTCTTCGCCGAGACGTTCGAGGCGGTCAACGCCAAGTTCCAGGAGATCTTCCCCCAGATGTTCCGCGGCGGGCGCGCCTCGCTCCGCCTCACGAACCCGGAAGACATGCTGGAGACCGGCATCGACATCCTGGCGCAGCCTCCGGGGAAGAAGCTCTCGAGCATCGAGCTCATGAGCGGTGGCGAGAAGGCGCTGACGGCCGTCTCCCTCATCTTCGCCATCTTCCAGATCAAGCCCTCGCCCTTCTGCATCTTGGACGAGGTCGACGCCCCGCTCGACGAGGCCAACGTCGCTCGTTACAACGACATGATCCGGTCGATGACCGACAGGTCGCAGTTCATCCTCATCACGCACATCAAGCGCACGATGCAGCTCGTCGACGTGCTCTACGGCGTGACGATGCAGGAATCGGGCGTCTCGCGCCTCGTCAGCGTGAAGCTGAACGAGTCGAACGAGAGCCGGCGCGCGCCCAAGGTCGAAGCCCCGGCTGCCGCCGTCGCCTGACCGAGCCCTCGCCTCGCCTCAGTACTGAAACCCACTCCCCCCGATGAACTCGCGCGCGAGCGAGGTCGGGGGGACGTGGTCGGGGTAGATGCTCACGTAGCGATCGACGAGCTGCCGCAAGCGGAACGCCGTCGAGTAGGTGGGATCCTCGGGCGGCACCTCGAGGAGGTAGCGCTCGGCGAACACCTTCATCACCGCCGGCTCGTACACGAGCGCGGAGTCGAAGATCGCGTCGGCGTGGCGACGAAACGGCAGGATGTGGCGCTCGCCGCGGCGCACCGAGGGCCAGCGCGCGATGGTCTCTTCGACGCGGTACCCGCGGTGACGTCGATCGCGGACGATGCGCCGGAGAAGGCGGAGATCGGCGGGGTCGACGGCGGTCAGTCGATCGAAGGGGAGCGCCGTCGAGGGTTGGATGAAGACGCGGTAGATGGCCTCCTCGGGCACGCGGTCGCCGAAGAGCGCGGGGTTCAACCCGTGGATCCCCTCGACGAGGAGCATGTCGCCGGGCGCGACCGCGAGGGCGACGCCGCCGGCGGGGAGGCTCTTCCCCAAGAGAAAATCATACCGCGAGGTGGTGACCGTCTCCCCTGCGAGGAGGCGATGCACGTGGTCTTGGAGGAGCGGCAGGTCGATGGCCTCGAGCGCCTCGAAGTCGAGGCCCCCCTCGGGGTCACGCGGGGTCTTCTCGCGATCGACGTAGTAATCGTCGGTCGAGAGCTGGAGCGGGCGAATGCCGTTGATCTCGAGCTGCACCTTGAGGCGCTTGATGAAGGTCGTCTTCCCCGAGCTCGAAGGGCCGGCGACGGTGATGAGGCGCACCTTGTCGCGACGCGCGGCGATCTGGTCGGCGACGAGACCCAGGCGCTTCTCGTGAAACCCCTCGCTCACACGGACGATCTCGGCGACGTCGGCGCTCACGCACGCCTCGTTGAACGCCCCAACACAATCGATCCCCATCCGTGCGAGCCAGGCCCGGTGGGCGACGGCCATGTCGCTGCCGTGACACGGCGAGGCGCTCTCCTCTTCGAACGCGGCGCGCGACGCGGCGTCGTGCGCGCCGAGATCGAGCCACACGCCCGCAGGGTGCGGGTAGACGGCGAGGGCTCCGAGGCGCGAGGTGTCGCGAAGCGCCGGCCCCAAGGACAAGCCGTACACGGCTCCGCAACTCACGAGCGGCACCGCGGGCTCGCGTGAGCTCTTGAGCAGCGACGCGGCGTCGCGCCATCCCGTGTCGGCGAAATGACGGCGCGCCTCCTCGACCGTCCAGAGCTCTTGGCGAAACGGCGCCGAGGCCCGCACCAGCGCGGCGAGCGCGACCTCGAGTCGCCCGGCGAAGCGACGACGCTCCGCTTCCGAGAGATCGCCGGCGATCGCCACCACCTGTCCGCCGGCGGCGGGGGCGCCGAGGCGCACGTCGAGCTCCGGGGCAATGCGATGCGCCGCCTCGAGGACGGCGAGACCGGCGCTTCGCGCATAGATTTCCTGGCCGTCGGGGGAGCTCCGCGCGATCGGCTCCACGCGCCCGTCGGCGGTCACCGGCGTGTCGAGGGCGACGGGCCGGCGATCGAGGAGCGCAGCGACCACGGGATCGCCGGCGAGGTCGCGGGGAACGAGCTCCATCACGAGCGTGCCGGTAGCGACGCGCATGCTCTCGTCGGCGCGCTGCACGACGACCTCGGCGCGGCGCGGGATCGACCGCTCGCGAAAGAGACCGCTCACGCGGTCGGTCATCACCGCGAGCTGCTCGCTCGTCTCGTTGAGCAGCGACTGGAGCACGTGCATCGTCGCTTGGGGGTGCTTCGACGCCATGGAGGCGAAGCGCGCGCGAGAGAGCCGCGCGAGGCGTGAGGTCCGTGTGGCCACGACCGTGGCGGTTTGGAGCCCGCCGAGAAGAGCGATCTCTCCGAAGCTCGCGCCGGGACCGAGGACGCCGAGCTCGAGCCCGCCCCGTTCGAGACGCGCCTCGCCCTCGAGGACGAAGAACAGGTACTCCGACCTCCCCCCCTGGCTTGCGATGATCGTGTCCGGGGTGACCGCGACTTGGTCGAGGTAGTCGAGGACGACGCCGAGATCACGTGGGGTCAGCGGCGCGAGGATCGAGCTCCGCGCCAGGACGGTGATGTCGTCGGGGCGCTTGCCCATCTGAAACGGAAGAACGGTCGAGGCTTCGGTCATGGTCACTCCTCGGCGCAGCAATCGCTGCAGAAGCGCATGTCTTGCGCTCTCTGCGGCGCGGAACGCGCGCTTCGGGCGCGCGCGACGCGGCATCCCCTCTCCTCTCCAAGGATCGGGCCACGAAAGGAACGCCACGCCCGGGCCACTCTGTGCGGCACGCGATCTGCAAAGCACCACCACGTGAGGTCATCGCGAGGCCTTCGGAGACGAAGCTCCTCGCGCGGAGGAAATCGCCATGCCCACCACCAGCTCACATACCGCTACCCGTCCGGAGATCATTCGTCTCCTCAACACGCTCATCGAGGTCGGGATCGACGCCGAGAAGGGTTACGCCGAGGCCTCCGCCGACGCGCGTGATCACGATCTCAAGGCCGAGCTCATGACGCGCGCGCAAGATCGCGCCGGCTTCGTGCGCGCCTTGCAGAAGGCGGTGAGCCGACTCGGCTCGCTCCCGGAGAACGAGGGGACGCTGCGCGGTGCACTCCACAGGGGGTGGCTGGAAGTCCGCGCCGGCATCGAGGGTCGCAGCGACCTGATGGTGCTCGACGCGTGTCGGCAGGGAGAGATGGCGGCGCGGCGCACCTACGATCGCGCGATCGGCGAGGTGCCGCTCGACACGCTCCCGACCGAGGTGCGCGCCATCGTGCAGGGGCAGTACGCCGAGATCATCGACTCGCTCCGCGCGATCGAGCGTCGCATCGCCCACACGCACTGAATCGCCTACACGCGTCAGAGCAGCGTGCACACGCGCGAAGAGTCGCGCGCGGACGTCCCATCTTTGCCTGAGGTCAGGGGAATCGACGGGGTAGACAGCGGGTTTGATGCCCAGAGGAGGGAGTCATGAAACGCTCGGCAAGCAGCTTTGCTCGTTCGTGGATATGCGGCGTCGCCGTGCTCGGCGCCTGAGTCGAGTCTTCGGCGCGCCGGTTCGGGCGTCGTTGGCGCGTCAGTGAAAGTCGCGGCTCATCGAGGGGAGATCGGGGGTCTTCGCCTCGAGCGGTTCGAGCCGCTCGACGACGACGTACACGACCTGTCCGCCCAGCATGGGGCTCGTCGCGCTCGGCGGAGAGTTCGTGTGCTTCGCCTCGCGCAGCAAGGGATCGACCGCACCGGCGTCGGCGCGCTCCACTTTGCCGTGGGCCACGAGGAGCCCGCTGGTCGTGGCGACGTGCCGGAATCGATCGAAGATCCGGTTGTAGAGGATCAAATTCAAAAACCCGTGCTCGTCCTCCATCGTCACGAAGACCACCCCGCTGGCGGTCATGGGACGCTGGCGGCAGATGACGAGACCGGCCACCGAGATGCGGCTCCCGTGGCGCGCGGCGAAGAGATCCCGTGAGCTCTTGAGCTTCTTGGGCAAGCGTTCGCGCAGGAGCTTCATCGGGTGGTCGTCGACCGAGATCCCCGTGCGCTCGTAGTCGAGGGCGAGCTGCTCGCCGCGCGTCAGCAGCGGGAGCTTGGGCGGATCGTCCTTCGAACGAGGAACACCGGCGAGGAGCCCTTGGTCGCGCGGGGCGCGCACCTTCCACAAGGCCGCGCGCCTCCCCGGGACCAAGGCGTCGAGCGCGCCGGCCTCGGCGAGCGCCTCGAGCTCGAGCTTCGTCGGCTCCACCTCGGCGACGAACGCTTCCACGCTGGCGAACGGCCGACGCGCCGCTTCGATGCGCCGCGCGCACGCCTCCCCCAGCCCCTTCACCTGACGAAGCCCGACGCGAAGCGCGCGCCCCGTGCCTTCTTGCGCAACGAGCGTGCAGTCCCACGCGCTCGCCTGCACACAAATGGGGAGGAGCGTCACGCCGTGGCGCACGGCGTCCTGCAAGATGGTGCTCGCCGAGTAGAAGCCCATGGGCTGGCTGTTCACGAGCGCGGCGGCGAAGGCCGCGGGGTGATGCACCTTGAGCCACGAGCTCGCGTACACGAGGAGGGCGAAGCTCGCCGCGTGGCTCTCGGGGAATCCGTACTCGCCGAAGCCTTGGATCTGCGCGTAGAGACGCTCGCCGAACTCCTCGGCGATCCCCCGCGCGCGAAAGCCCGTGAGGAGACGCTCTTTGTGTCGCTCGAGCTTCCCTGTCTTGCGCCACGCCGCCATGTCGCGGCGGAGCTGATCGGCCTCGCCCCCGGTGTAGCCGGCGCCGACGATGGCGATCTGCATCACCTGCTCTTGAAAGAGCGGAACCCCGAGCGTGCGATGCAGGATGGGCTCGAGGATCGCGTGCGGCGGCGCGCTCGGCTCTTCGCCGTTTCGCCGCCTCAAATACGGGTGGATCATGCCGCCCTGAATCGGCCCGGGGCGGACGAGCGCGACCTCGACCACGAGATCGTAGAACCTCCGGGGGCGAAGGCGCGGGAGCATGGCCATCTGCGCGCGGCTCTCGATCTGAAAGACTCCGACCGTGTCGGCCTGGCAGAGCGCGTCGTAGACGACCGGATCCTCGGGGGGGATTGTGGTGAGCTGCTCGATGGCCGAGGAGGCGACGAGGCGCGGATCCTCTTCGGCGGCGAGGGAGAGCGCCTTGCGGATCGCGGTGAGCATGCCGAGGCCGAGCACGTCGACCTTGAAGAAGCCGAGCGTGTCGAGATCGTCCTTGTCCCAAGGGATGATGGTGCGATCGGGCATCGTCGCCGGCTCGATGGGGGCCACGCGATCGAGCGGCTCGGCGGAGAGGACGAAGCCCCCCACGTGGATCGAGAGGTGACGCGGGAAGCCTTGGATCGCTTGCGCCATCTCGAGCACACGGACGACGCGATCGTCTTTCGGATCGAAGCCCGCTTGCACGAGGCGCTCCTTGGGAATGCCGCGCACGGCGTCGAACCAGCTCACGAGCGACGAGAGACGCTCCACCTGCTCGAGGGTGAAGCCGAAGACCTTCCCCACCTCGCGCAGAGCGGATTTTCCGCGGTAGGAGATGATCTCGCACACCATGGCGGCGCGGTCGCGCCCGTAGCGCGCGTAGATCTCTTGAATGACCTCTTCGCGCCGCTCGTGCTCGAAGTCGACGTCGATGTCGGGCGGCTCGTGGCGCTCGGCGGAGAGGAAGCGCTCGAAGAGCAGGTTCGTGCGCGCGGGATCGACCGCGGTGACGCCGAGGCAATAACAGACCGCGCTGTTCGCCGCGCTCCCCCGCCCTTGGCAGAGGATGTCGCGCGCGCGCGCCATCTCCACGATGGTGCGCACGCTCAAGAAGTACGGCGCCACGTCGAGCTTGGCGATGAGCGCGAGCTCTTTTTCGATCTGCGCGCGCACCGCGGCGGGGACGTTCGCCGCGGGGAGCGCGCTCGCGCCTGCGCCTTCGTCACGCGCGTCGGCGCTGCGTTCGACGGTGCCGTAGCGGAGCTTCGCCCCTTCGTAGGTGAGCCTGCGGAGCGCTTCGTTCGGCGACTCTCCGACGCGGGCCGCGGGGCCGAGGGGTGAAGGCGCCGCTTCGCCGCGAGAGGCAGGGGCGTGCTCCACGCGATCGAGCTCGAAGGGGAAGCGGTACTCGAGCTCGGTGAGCGCGAAGCGGCAGGCTTCGGCGATCTCGCGCGTGCGGTGGATGGCCCCCGGCAAATCGCGAAAGAGCTTCTCCATGGCGGTCGGCGACTTGAGGTGCGCCTCGGCGTTGGGTGAGAGCGCGCGTCCGGCGCGATCGAGCGTCGTCCCCTCACGAATGCAGTGGAGGACGTCGTACACGCGCTTGTCGGCGCGCTCCGCGTAGCGCACCAAGTTGGTCGCCACGAGGGGGACGCCGCTCGCGCGCGAAGCCTCGAGCGCACGACGCGTGCGCAAGACGTCCTCGCCGTCGAGGTGACGATGCAAGGTGAGGCTCGCGCGCGCCCCGAAGGCTTCGCGGACGATCGCGAGTTCTTCTTCGTGCTCGAGATCGTGCACGAGGGCGTAGAGCCCCTCGGCACGGTCGCACACGCGCGCGAGCGGGAGCCCGGCGAAGACGTTCTTCGGGCGATCGTCGTCTTCTCCGCGCGCAGCGCCACGTGCGTCGCTCTTCGGATGGCGCGCGTGGCTCTCGGTGAGGATGCGGCACAAATTCGTGTAGCCGACGTGGCTCGCCACGAGCACCGTCATGGTGGTGAAGCGTCGCGCAGGCGGAGCTTGGACCTCGCGCTCGATCGTCAGCTCGCATCCGAGAACGAGACGCAGCCCGTGACGCACCGCCTCTTCGTGCGCGCGCACGGCGCCGTAGAGCCCGTCGCGATCGGCGAGCCCCATCGCCTCGTAGCCGAGCGACGCCGCGTGCGCGACGAGCCGATCGGGCGGCGAGCCACCCTGCAAAAAAGAGAAGCTCGACCGCGCGGCGAGCTCGACGTAGTCCCCCGCGCGCCGTGGCTCCCGAGGCCCCCGCAAAGGCGCCGGTGCCTCGACCTCGAGCGGCATCCGCGAGCTCGGGTCGATCCTCGTCCGCACCATACTGAACATATCTTCAGTATCCCCATCCCGCCCCGCATTTCAAGCCGATCGAGGGTGCGTTTCGTCCTCTCCGGCGCTTCTTGTGTTCACCGTCGCGGCCGCTCGCCGCGCGCTTGCCCTCCTTGCTCCTTCCCTCTCCGCTCCCCCCTCGTGCGCAGCACGAGGGAGTCGCCGCAGGCGAGGCCAGGGGAGGCTCGCTGCGAAGCAGCGAGGGGGGACGCCAGTCCCCCACCAGGGTGGAGCAAGTGGTCCGAGTCGGGTTTCGTCGCCATGGGCGACGAAGCCCCGACTCGACCCACTTGCGCGCCGCGTCACGCAATGAACGCACCCCCGTTTCGAGGGTTCTCACGCGCGAGCATTCGCGCTAAGAACGGCCGTTCGTCTCGGGGGTGCTCGCGCGTAGACGGACACGATCGCGCGGGCAGTGCGAAGCGTAGCTTCGAGTGAGCATGGGGAGCGTCGACGTGAACCACAGCGGGCGGGGAAGAAAATTGGCGACCGCGCGCGAGAGCGAGCCCTCGCTCGCGCGTCAGCCGATCTCCGGCATCGTCGCGCGTCGCGCGTACGTCGACGTCGTCGACCTGATCGCCGTCTCGGATTTGATCGTCGTCGCCGCTCCGCTCGAGACCGGCTGCCGGTGGGAAGGTGGACGCATCGTCACCCTGACCCGCATCGACATCGATCGTCACGTCGCTGGTGCGCGCCTCGGCGCCGCCGAGACCGCGTGGGCCCGCACCCGCGGCGGAACGGTGGGCGCCGTCAGCCAGTTCGTCGACGGCGAAGCGTCGTTCGGTGGGCACTATCTCTCGTTGCTCTTCCTCGTCGCGCAGTCGCCGCGTCGCGCGAAGGGTCCGACGGTCTTTCAGACGGTGGGCGGCGCCGAAGGGCAGTTCCCGGTCGTCTGGCGCGCCAACGGTCCCCGTCTCGTCGCGAGCCCGTGGCGCAGCATCCTGAAGCCGAAAGACAACGTCGTTCCGCACCCGTTCGAAGCGCGCAGCCTCGACGAAGTCGTGAGCGAGCTCGGCGACGCCTGGAACCGGCTCCACGCCGCTTCCTGAGCGTTCTCTACTCGAGCCAGCCGCGTACGAGCGCCACGCCGGTCGCGCGGTCGACCTCGACCCACGCCATCCCCTGCTCTTCTTCGAGCCACACGGCGAGAAGATCGACCGCACCCTCTTCGCGACGCTTGGGCGCGCGCGCGGGAGAAGCGAGCGGCGCGCGCCACCACTCCACCGCCTCGAGCCGCCCGAGAAAGTGACACGACTCGACCCCTTCGTGCGGCGCGAGAAACGGCACCGACACCGGCAAGAGGCGCGTGGGCTCGACGCCGCGTGAGACGAGCGTGGCGCGCACGGGAGAGACCACGACCGCGCGCGCTTTCTTTTCGCTCGTCGCTCTCCGCGTGGGGAGCGGGACGAGCTTGGCGCGCGCCTCGGGGCGGTACGAGCTCTCGAGCGTGAGCAGCCCCACGCGTTCGATGCCCAGCTCGGCGGCGAGCTCTTCGTAGAGGCGAGGCAACGCACGCTCGGCGCGCGCCTCGGGGACGAACAGATCGAGCGGCGCGGCGTGAGGCGCCACCAAATCGGCAGCGCGAAGGACCACCGCGCGCACCGGCGCGGCGAGCGGCGCCTCTGTCCCCGACTCGAGCCGCGCGCGGAGCACGGCAAAAATCTCCGCGCCGCGTTGCATCGGCGCCGCGAGGTTCAAGTGGAGCGCGCGCGCTTCATGAGGAGCGTCGCGCGGGAGCAACGCGCGATCGAGCTCGAAGAAGAGCGAGAGCCGCGTGGTGGCGAGCGCCCGACCTTCGAGCCGCGCGGCCATGCGATCGGCGAGCGTGCGCGCGACGAAGAGGAGCGCCGCGGTGGCTTCGACGCCGTACTCGAGCTCGATCCGCTCCTCGGGTGAAGTGGGCGGAACGTAGGGGACGAGCGGCGCGAGATCTTCTCCGCGCGCGAGCGGGAGGATCTTGACCCCTTCCCCGCCGAGCCGCGTCCCCAGGGCGTCCTCGGGGAGCGCGCGAACGTCCCCCACAGTGCGCACGCCGAGCTTGCCGAGCCACGCGCGCGTCCCTTCGTCGAGCGGGAGCGCAGCGATCGAGAGACGCGCCATCGCCGCCTCGGAGCGATGCGAAGGGACGAGCACCGGCGCGAACGCGTGACCGGGGACATGCGGCGCGTGACGGGCGAAGGCCGCGGCGAGGCGCGGGCCCGAAGCGACGGCCACGCGCGCGATGTGCCCGAGGCCACGCACGCGATCGCCGAGGCGAGCCGCGAGCGTCGCTTCCCCCGAGGGATCTTCCTTCGTGGCGAAGAGGTGCCCGCACCCCGTCACGTCGACCCACACCATGTCCTCTTCTTCGGAGAAGGCGACGGTCGCGCCGAAGGCGAGCGCGGCTTCGGCGAGGCGGGCGAGCGTGGCGGAGACCGCGCTCGAAGACACGACGCGCACCCGCAGATCGGCAGCGCGCGCGCGCGCCGCGGCGATGGTCGATCCGGGACGCACCCCGAGCTCCCACGCCTCGCGCGAGACCTCGTCGAGCCGCGTGTTGCCGAGGAGCGAGGTCTCGTCTTTTACCGAGGAGCCTGGGCGCGAAACGACCACGGCGAGCGGCCGATCGTCGTCGGGCTCTTTGGCGCGTGCGATCCCCACGCGCACACGAAAGAGGGCAATGGCAGCGATACGACGGCTCGGACCCGAGGCCGCTCCCTCGGGGACAGACGGGGGCGACACGTCACTGCCAAGCTTCGGGGAGGTGCACGACGCGCTTGGCGAGGGTCATGCGCCCGTAGCGCTCCTTGGCCACGCGCACACCGATGGCCTCGCGATCGCGCGAGAGCTCGAGACGAAGCGCCACCGGCCACGGCTGCGGGCGAGGCGCGCGCGCGTCGGTGAGCAAGACCACCGTCGCGCCGCTCTCTTCGGCGAGGAGCGCGAGCTTGCGGACGAGCACCTCTTTGGGCCAGCCGCGACGGGGCGATCCCTTCGCGCCGCGAAGCGAGACCACGAAGGCGAGCGCGTCCATGTCGACGACGATGACGTCGAACGCGCGCGCCTCCGCCACCTTCACGGCGATGCGCGAGAGCTCCTCGCGCGGCGGCCGCACCACGAAGAGCCGCGCGAGATCGACCCCACGACGCGCCACGCCCGGCGCGTAGAGCGTCCCTTCGCAGTCGATCCACGCAGAGAAGCTCTTGGGATCGCGCGCCTGCGCCGCGCGCACCGCGGCGAGCGCGATCGACGTCCCGCCGCCGAGCGCGTGGGGCGCGGCGAGCTCGACCACGCCGCGCGGGAGCCCGCCGTCGGGGAGGATCGCGTCGAGATCGGGCCAGTCGAGGGCGAGCGACGTGGGTCGGGACGTGACGTCGTCGCTCGTCTCGAGGGGAGCGGAGGCGATGCGAAAACGAGCGCGGAGATCCTCGAGCGAGAGCTTCGTCGCGGCAGCCATACTGAACACTTTATCAGTGTCCAGGGAGCTGTGCTAGATCCACACCCACCTGCCTATGGAATCCTCTTCTTCGAGCCCCGCGGTGCACGCGGAAGCCGGTGTGCGCGACGCGCATCTCGAGCGTCTCCGCGCCGCGCTGCGCGAGATGGGCTCGGTCCTCGTGTGTTACTCGGGCGGCGTCGACAGCGCGTTCGTCCTCGCCGTCGCTCACGAAGTGCTCGGTCCACGCGCCGTGGGAATGACCGCGGTGAGCCCGAGCCTCGCCCCCTTCGAGAAGGAAGCGGCGGTGAGCGTGGCCAAGCAGATCGGCGCGCGCCACGAGCTCGTCGAGTCGCACGAGATCGACGATCCGAGCTACCAGGTCAACGGATCGGATCGCTGCTTTCACTGCAAGTCGGAGCTCTATCGCATCGCCGCGGTGAAGAAGGTCGCGTGGGGGCTCGCGCACGTGGTGAACGGCACGAACCTCGACGACCTCGGCGACTACCGCCCCGGGCTCGAGGCAGCGAAGAACGCCGACGTGCGGAGCGTCCTCGTCGAGTGCGGCTTCCACAAGACCGACGTGCGACGCGGCGCTTCGGCGGTGGGCCTCAGCGTCTGGGACAAGCCGGCGGCGGCGTGTCTCTCGAGCCGCCTCCCCTTCGGCACCAGCGTCACCCGCGAGCGCCTCGCGCAGATCGGCGGGCTCGAGGCGGAGCTCCACGCGCTCGGCCTCCGGCAAGTGCGCGTCCGCTGGCACGCGTCGAGCGCCGTCCCGGCCGCCAAAGAAGGCGCGCCCGCGGTGAAAGAGACGGCCCTCGCACGCATCGAGGTGGCCAAAGACGAGCTCGCGCGCGCCTTCGAGCTTCGCGAGGCGATCGTGGAGGCGGGCAAGCGCTACGGCTTCGTCTACGTCACGCTCGATCTCTTGGGCTACCGCACGGGGAGCCACAACGAGGTCCTCGTCGGCCGCAGCCTGAAGATCGTCCAGTAACGCGCGCGCCTCTCACGGGACGAACGCGAGATCCGTCGGCGTCCTCTTCGCCACGCTCTCCCAGGCTTCGCGCGACTCGAGCGTATAAGGCTCGTTCGGGCGCTCGGTCGAGGCGAAGGCGTGGAGCCCGCGCTGGCGATCGATCCCCACCACGATCGAAGGCGTGTGCCCGCATGCGTAAGCGGCGACTTGAAGCACCATCTCGGTCGCGCGCCCGTCGTGATCGTAGTCGCCGAGCTTCATCACCGGCGCCAGCGGGCGCGTCGCGAGCTCGGCCATGCCAGGGCGCTTCTTGCGATCTTGAGGGAGCGGCGCCCACCGCGTGAGGCGCGCCTCGCTGTCGTCGAAGAGCGGCGCGAGGTGCATGCGCTCCTCCGGCGCGTCGGGGCGCGTGCGCACGAGATCGAGCTCGCCGCGCTCTCCGAAGGCGAAGCCGGCGCACGCGCACGACGACCACGCGTCGTCCACGCAGGTGGGGACCGGCGGGTGCCGCCACTCGAGACGCCAGCGCTCCTTCACCCCGTCGACCACGACCTCGCGCTCCTCGCGCACGATGGCGTCGGGGCTCGCTTGGGCCGAAGCGGCGTCGGGGCCGCGCGCCGTGTCGTTCGCGGTCGAGGACGGCGCGGCGCTCGCGCTCGATGCGGCGCTCGGTGAAGCGCTCGCCGCGGCGGAAGGAGCTTCGCGCGTGTCGCTCGAAGGCGCGTCGCGGTGGCACGCGGCGCACGCGAGCCACACGGCGGCGGCGAGACGCGAGCGCCAAGAAAGCGCGCGGGCCCCGCGATCACGCGAGATCAGCCGGGGTGCTGCGCGTGCCACGTGTTGGCCGTGAACTGCACCGCGGGGAGACGGATCGCCGAAGGCGGGTGCGTGCGAAGAAAACCGATCGGCGAGAACACCGCCATACCCGCCGCCGCTTCGAGTCGCGAGAAGAAGCCGAGGAGGAGAAGCCCTCCCTTTTCGCTCCAGCGGTACTGCGGCACGCGCGCGCGCCCGGTGTCGAGCACGTTCACGCAGCCGAAGTTGTCCGCCGCGAGCTCGGCCCCCTGGTTGAAGAGCGGCAGGCGCGTGACGAGGCTACCGAGCAGCGCCGGGCTCGGTCCGCTGCCGCCGCCGCCCTGGCCGTTCGCGCACCCGGTGTGACCGAGGTAGTGGTGCGAGAGCTCGTGCCCGAAGGTGAAGGCGACGATGTCGTCGAAGAGCTCGTGCGCGTGCGAGAGGCGACGCGGATCGTTCACGTACTGCGCAGGGATGATCCCAGGAGGGAGCGCGGCGCTCGCCCCCTTCGGCTGCAGGATGCGCGGGAGCCCGACCTTCAGGTACGCCTCGTAGGTCTGCGTGCCGAAGAGCTCGTCGGTGGCTTTGGTCTGCGCGATCGCGTCGACGGCCTCGAGGAGCCCCTCGGTGCCCGCGAGAAACGGCGCGCCGTTGTCGTCGCAGCCCGCGTACGCGTTGATCTCGGCCGGGTTGGGATCGAAGACGAGCGGGATCCTGCGGACGAGGTTCGCCTTGTCGGCCGAGAGATGCGCGATGAGCTCCGCGAGGATGCCGCGCGTCTCCGCTTGCCACGCCTGCGCGCCATAGAGCGGAGCGAGGAGCGGCGCCGCCGCGGGCTGTGCCGGTCGTTGCGGAGGATTTTGCGGCGCGCCTTGCGGCGGCGGATAGCCCTGTTGCGGGTAGCCCGGTTGGGGATAGCCCTGTTGCTGCGGGTAGCCCTGCGGCGGCGCGGCTTGGGGCGGGTAACCGTAGCCCGGTTGCTGCGGCGCACCGTACGCCGGCTGTCCGTAGGCCCCTTGCTGCGTGGTCTTCGGCGACGAAGGCGACGAGGCACACGCAGCGAACGACGACGTGAGAACCACGAGGAGAGCGAAGAGCGCGAGGCGACGCATCGGCGATGCATCTTAGAGCAACTCGCGCGCGGCGGGCGGGCACCGACGATCGGGGCAAATCGCGCGGTCTACTGGGCTTTGGCGGGGGCGAGGTCGATGTCGCGGAGCGCCTGCTGAACGGCGCGCGCGTCGGGGAAGCGATCGCGCGGCACAGCCGCAAGGGCTCGCTCCAAGATCGGCTGCCACCCGGGGGCGAGCTCGGCGAGCGCCCCCTCCACTTGCGCGCGACGATGCGCCTGCCCCTTCTCTGGGCCCGAGAGCCAGAGCCCGCTCGGCGTGGGCGGCGGCGGCTCGCCGACGAGGCACTCGTAGAGCACCGCGCCGACGGCGAACAGATCGCTCCGCGCGTCGACCTCGCCGCCGACCTCTTGCTCGGGCGACATGTAGCCGGGCGTGCCGACGGGCGCGCCGATGTTGGTGATGCGCGTCTCTTCCCATTCGACGCGCGCGATGCCGAAGTCGAGGAGCTTCACCCGCTCGCTTCCGTCGGGGCGGCGCTCGAGGAAAATGTTCGACGGCTTCAGGTCGCGGTGCACGATCCCCGCGGCGTGCACGGCGACGAGCGCCTCACACACCTGGTCGACGATGTGGATCGTGTCACGCGCCGAGAGTCTCCCCGCGTTGCGGAGGCGCAGCGCGAGCGACTCGCCGCGAAGGAGCTCCATCGCCAGGTACGCCGTGCCGTCGGGGAGGTGCCCGTGATCGATGATCTCGACGACGTTCGGGTGCCACGCGAGTCCGAGCGCCTCGGCCTCGCGTCGCAAGCGATCGGAGGCGATGGCGTCGTGCGCCGCGGCGGCGCGAAGGAGCTTCACCGCGACGGGGAGGCCGTCGCGCACGCGGATCGCTTCGTAGATGACGCCCGTTGCGCCCGATCCCATGCGCGCGCCGATGCGGTACTGCCCGGCGACGACGGTCCCTTCGAGATCGCCGCCCGCGCGACGATCGCGCCCTTCGCGGAGCTCGACGTTGCGTTCGAGGACGCGCACGCGCGTTCCTTGTGCGGCTCCATCCGCGCGACTTCGCTTCTCGCGCGCGAAGCCGCCGCCGAGCACCGCGCCGGCCGCGCCACCGAGCACCGTGAGCGCGCTGGCGCCGAAGGTCGGCATCGGCGCGAGGAACGAGAAGGCGGCCGCAGCGACGCCGGCCACGCCCCCGGTGATCGCCGCGCGCGCCGTGCTCGGCTCTTCCCACGTGACCGCGTAGCCCTGGGCGAGATCGCCCCCCACCGCCCCCGTCGCCCCCTCGGCGACGACGACCCCGGGGCCGAAGCCGAACAGCGCCGGGATGGCCTTGAGCTCGGCGACGCGGAGGAGCGTGAGCAGCCCGTCTTCTTCGAGCTGCGGATCGTGGAGGATGATCGCGCGCCCCCACCACCCGGCGCGCGCGTGCCGAATCGTCTCCCACCGCACGGTGCGCGCGTACTCGCTGTCGCCGCCGCCGACGCGCGCCAAGGCCTCACGCGGCTGGCTGGTCCCGCGGAGGACCCGCATCCAGATCCCGAGATTCTCCGGCGCGATCAAGTAGCGCCACGCGTCGGCGATGGCCTCGCGCGAGGCGAGCTCGGCAAAGGCGACGAGGCCGTCGTGCACGGCGACGAGCGGGATCTGGCGCGTCTCGTCGGCGAGATCGTCGCGGAGCAAATGCGTGGCGCGAAGCCAGCGATCGGCCTCGGCGGGGCCCGACGCGGCGTCGAGGTGCATGAGCAGCGCCTTGGGAAAAGCGGCGCTGATCTGACCGGTCGGGAAGCTCGTACGATGCACGTGCCCTTCCTTCGACTATACCCGTTCCTCATGGGCTCGACAGGGGAACCCCGGCCGGCGGAGCACCCGGCCAAGGCCTCCGCGCCCGACCCTTCGTCCCCCGCGGGCCTCGAAGAGCAGCGCCTCGAGCTCGCGCGCACCCTGGCCCGGGCGGAGAAGCGCCTGGCACGGCGCGAGGCAGCCCTCCGCCGGGATCTCGCCAAAATCGACGAGGCCGAGGGGTGGGTCGCGCGCGCCTCGTGGCTCGTACCGCTCGCCAGCCGAGCGCCGCGAGGGGCGAAGGAGCTCGTCGTCCGCGATTGGTCGACGGGGACCGAAGCGTCGTGGGTGTTCCCGCTCGACCCCGCGAAGGGGGCGCGCGAGCAAGTGGACGCCGTCTTTCGCAGCGCGCGGAGGCTCCGTCGCGGACGCCCCGTGGCCGAGAAGCGGCTCGACGAAGCGTGCACTCTGCAATCGCTCCTCCAAGACCTCTCCGCCGAGGTCGCCGCCGCCGCGACCGAGGAGGAGCTCGCCGCCCTCCGCGCGCGCGCGAACGAGGTCGCGCCGCGCGATCTGCCGCGCGCCGCCGCCGAAGGGACTCGCGGTCGTGCGCGGAAGCGCGCGCCGTATCGGACGTTCGTCGGCAGCTCCGGCCTCTCGATCCTGGTCGGGCGCGGCGCCAAGCAGAACGACGAGCTCACGCTCCACGTCGCGCGACCGCATCACGTGTGGCTCCACGCGAAGGGAGACAGCGGTGCCCACGTCGTGGCCCTCGTCGAGAAGGGGCGCGAGCTCCTCCCCGAGCAGCTCCTCGATGCCGCGCACCTGGCGGCGCACTTCTCGGGCGCGCGAGGGGAGACCATCGTCGACGTGAGCTGGACGGCCCGTCGCTACGTGCGAAAGCCGCGAAAATCCCCCCCGGGGCTCGTGGTGGTGGATCGCGAGCACGTGCTCGGCCTGCGAATCGAGGCTTCGCGGCTCGAGCGGCTCCTCGCCTCCGAGATCGAAGACCTCGCCGATTGCGCGCCGACGCGGAATCCCAGAAAGTAGCCTTCCGTGCGCCTCCTCGAGACCATCAGCCATTGGCTCGGACGCGTCGAGGTGGTCCTCGCCGGCGCCGACGAAGTCCTCAGAGAAGGGGAAGAGGCGATCGCCAAGGGCGAACCGATGCGCGCGCGTGTGCTCGCGCGGGTGGTGCTCGATCGCGTCCCCGGCTCCCCCTTCGGTCTCGCGCTCCTCGCCGACGCGTGCGAGCTCGGTGGGCTCGACGCCGAGCTCGCGCTCACGTTGGAGGAGCTCGCCGAGCGCCTGGGCTCGCGCGCCGAGATCTGGGTGCGGCTCGCCCGCGCGCGGCAAAAGACCGGCGCCGCGACCGCGGAGGTGCGCGACGCCTACGTTCGTGCCCTCGCCGTCGCCGAGGCGGGGAGCGATGCGCGCCTCGAGACGCTGCTTGGCTTGGCCGATCTCGATCTGGCCGGAGGTGACGGCGCACGCGCGAACTTGTGGCTCGATCGCGTGGCCGACGAGAAGCGCGCCGAGGTGGTGCTCCGTCGCGCCGAGGCGCGCCTCCTCTTGGGCGACGCGGCGGGTGCGCGCGCGCTCGTGGAGAACGTCGAAGGGGATCCGAAAGATCCGCGCATGGCGCTCACCCGCGGGCGGGCGTTCGCCCTCGCCGGCGATCCGCGGGGATTTCCCGCGATCCTGCGGGCGTACGTGCTCGAAGCGCCGGGCGCGAGCACGCTGCTCTCGTCGTCGCTCGCGTGGATCCCCACCGACGAGGCGACGCGAGCGCGCGTGCGGCTCGTCGTCGAAGATCGCGGGGAGATGGATCTGGCGCGGTTCCGTGCGGCGTTTGCGCGCGCCGAAGGGAGGAGCGAAGAGGCGCGTCGCGCGCTCCGTGACGCCCTCGCCGGCGGGGACGCCTCGGCGGCGCGCCCGCTCCTCGACGCGGCGATCGACGATCAAGACGACGAGGCGCTCGCCGAAGCTCTCCTCGCCCTCCCCGCGGCCGAAGACGACGCGCTCGTCGCCGAGGCGCGCCGGCTCCCAGTCGCCGACGCCAAGCTCGCGACGACGCCCGGCGCCGAAGCGAACGACGTGGCGAGCGCCGCCGCGCGGGCCTTCGACGCCCTCCACGGTCGGTCGAGCGCGCGGGTCTCTGCCTGGGCCGAGGCCCTCCGCGCCCAAGTCGCGCAAGCGTGGATCCCCGCGGCGGCGCCGGCGCACTGGTCGTCGCTCCTCCCGCGGCTCGACGCGCACGCGCGCGAGCTCCACGATCTCGACGCGACGGCGCGGATCGCCGATCTCGCCGCGGAGCGACGCCGGCCGGTGCGCGTCGCCATCGTCGGCGAGTTCAACGCCGGAAAGAGCACCTTCATCAACGCGCTCATGGGGGCGGACGTCGCGCCGACCGGCGTGCTCCCGACCACCGCGACGCTTCACCATCTTCGCTATGCCCCCGATCCGATCGCCCGCGTGATCTTCCCGCGAGGGAGCGAGCCGCCCGAGCGCGTGGTGCCGGTCACCGAGCTCCGCGCGACGCTGAAATCGATCGGTGACGCGCAGGTCACGCGCGTCGAGATCCTCCTCCCCATCGCCTCGCTCACCCGGGTCGAGATCCTCGACACCCCCGGGTTCAACGCTCCCGACGCGCGGCACACCGAAGCGGCGCACGGCGCGTTCGAGGAGGCGGACGCGGTCATCTGGCTGCTCGACGCCGCCCAGGCGCTCAAGCAGACCGAGCGCGCCATCCTCGAGGAGGCCGAGCGCGCACGGATCCCCGTGCAAATCCTGGTCAACAAGGCCGACCGCTTGTCCGAGGCCGATCTCGCCCGGGTGATGGACCTGGTAGTGACGTCGCTCGGCGAGACGGGGATCCGTTCGTGGAGCGCCCCCCTCGCCCTCTCGGCGCGGCTCGCGCTCGCCGGGCGCCTCGGCGACGAAGCGGCGCTCGCCCGCTCGGGGTGGCCCGCCGTTCAAGCGCTCCTCGACGCGCAGATCGTCGCGCGGAGCGAGGAGCTCAAAGAGCGGGCGCTGCGGCGTCGCGCCGCCGGGGTCGTGAATAAGCTGGCGGTCGCGGCCAAGACGCGCGCCGAGGCGGCGCGTGTCCAGGGCGAGTCGGCGAGCGCCCGCGCCAAGTCCTTCGCCACCGCGGCGGCGCACCTCGACCGCGACGCCGAAGAGGCGACGCGCCGCCTGAGCGAGACGCTCGCGCCGAGCCTCCTCGCGTGGCGACGCGACATGGAGCTCGTCGTCACGGGTCGCGATCGTCAGGTCGCAGCGGCCGATCCGCTCGTGGCCCGCTACCGCGTCGAGCGCTGCCTCGCCCATGTCGCCCCCCCGCTCGCCGCCGGGCTCGTCGAGCTCGCGGCCGGGGCCACGGTCACGACGCTCGAGCTCCTCCCGCTCGCCCGGACGCTCGTCCGCACGGCGGGCTTCGCCGACGCGGCGGGGGCCGAGCTCGACGGCCCGTCGCTGGCGCGGGCGGCGGTGGCGTCTCTGGTCGAGCACCTCTCGGCGCGCGCCACGGCCAAAGAGACCGCCGATCCGGCGGCTGGGCTCGAAGAGGAGCTCGCCGCGCTCGAGAAGGCGCTCGGAGAACCGCTGACGTCCCGCTTGCATGCAAGCGGCTCTTGACGCAGAAGTAGAGAGTCATGATTCTTCGCCGCTTCGTCGGGCTCGCGGCTTTCGCGGCCCTCGTGCTCACCCCGAGCGCGCACGAAGCGCACGCCGATCCGCTGCTCGCCGTCGGCGGCGACGCGATGGAAGTGGAAGCCGAGCGCCTCGAGGTCGACGTCAGCGCCGGCAGCGCGGTCCTCACCGGGAACGTGAGCCTCGCGAAGGGCGGGCTGAAGGTGAGCTGCCCGCGCATCGACTTGAAGTTCGACATGACCCCGCACGTGAGCTGGGCGCGGGGCTCGGGCGGCGTCGTCGCCGACGTGAAGGGGGTCCACGCCGAAGCCCCCGAGGTCGAGCTCGATCTAGCGAGGCAACAGCTCGATCTGCGCGGCGGCGTCCGCCTCACGCGAGGTCAGGGCTGGCTCCAAGCGGACCACGCGACGATCGACATCGCGACCGCCAAGGTCGTCCTCACCCAGGTCAAAGGCTCGATCCCCGTTCCGCCGCGGGGCCCGTGACCTCCGCACCGCTCCTGAAAGCGAGCGGTCTACGGGTCGAGCGCGGAGGGAAGGTCCTCCTGCGCGACGTGCACGTCGAGGCCTCGCCCGGAGAGGTGCTAGGGATCCTCGGCCCTTCGGGCGCGGGGAAATCCACCCTGTTCCGCGCGCTCGTGGGCGAGGCGGCGCCGACCGCCGGCAAGGTCGAGCTCGCCGGCGAGGACGTCACGCGTTGGCCGCTCTTTCGGCGCGCGCGCCTCGGCATCGGCTACATTCCGCAGTCGCCGAGCGTCCTTTGGGACCTCACCGTCCACGAGAACCTCGCCACCTTTCACCGCGTCGTGCATGGGGAAATCGGCGATGTCGACGCCGACGCGCGGCGCGTGGATCTCGACAAGCGCCTCGACGTCGCCGCCGGCTCGCTCTCGGCCGGCGAGCGTCGAAGGCTCGAGCTCGCGCGCGCGCTCGTGCGCACGCCGCGCGTGCTCGTGTGCGACGAGCCCTTCAGCGGGATCGATCCCATCGGCGCGGGGAAGCTCGGCGAGCTGCTCGCGGCGCTTGCGCAAGACGACGTGGCCGTGCTGCTCGCCGATCACCACGTCGAAGAGGCGCTCGGGATCTGCACGCGCGCGCTCCTCTTGCTCGACGGCGCGGTCGCGGTCGAGGCTTCGCCCGAAGAGTTCGCGTCGCACCCGCTGGTGCAAGGGCGCTACCTGGGGACGTGGCGACGCTCCATGCCTCCGAGCGTCGCGTAAGCGCGAGGGCTATTCGGCGAGCGCGATGTCGACGCGACGGTCGAGCGCCCAGCTCGTCTCTTCGGTGCCGGTGGCGTCGATCTCGCCGCGCGAGCTCGCCGCCACGCGCTCGAGCCCGACACCCATGTCGTGAAGGTAGCGGCGCACCGAGTCGGCGCGCGATTCACCGAGCGACATGTTGTACTCGGCCTCGCCGCGCGGATCGGTGCGACCGACGAGGGCCACGTGACGCCCCTTGAGGGCTCCGTCGCTCAAGCAGTGCGCGAGCGCAGTGAGGAGCGTGCGATCTTCGTCGGCCAGCGTCGTGGCGTCGAAGTCGAACTTCGGCGCGTAGGTCGTGGCCGTGAGGCCGCAGAGCCGCGCGATCTCGTCGGACACGTGAAGGCCCGGCGTGTCGAGGCCGGGAGCGGTCGCGCCCTGGTCGGCCTTGGCCGCGCCGTTCGCCGGATCGTCCCAATGGCTCTTGAAGGCCGAGTCGATGGGGGTCTTCGCCTTCATCATCGGCTTCTTGTCCGCGCAGCCGGCAGCGAGGGCGCAGGTGATCATCCCGAGGACAATCTTGGTGGTGTGAGCTCGCATGGAATCCTCCGACACCCGACGTACACCCGGTCGCTCGCGCCGGACAACTTTGCGCCGCGCGCCGAGCCCGGCCGCGGTTGCAGCGCGCGCCCGCCGGGTCTAGAAACGGAGCGTGCACCTCGAGCTGCTCATCGCACCCAAGCTGGACCTCCCGCGCCTGGCGAAGGTCTTGGACGAACTCGGCCATGTCGGGCGCGTCGACAGCATTCGTCGCTGGGGGAAGAAGGAGCAGGCGATCCTCTTCGAAGCCGCCAAAGGCTTCCGCCCCATGTCGCTCGACGACTTCGTCCCGAGCGGCGTCGAGCCGGCGAAAGAGGTCATCCACCACGGGAAGAACACCCTCCCCGCCTTCACCCACTTCCAGAAGCGGTTCTGCAAGCCGGCGTTCAAAGATGCCAAGGACGAGGCGGCGGCGACCGGCGAGAAGAAGCCCGAGCTCTGGGGCTACAACCACCAGGACCTCGACTGGGCGACCGGGCCCGGTTACTTCGTCGTCCACGCCGGTGAGGGCGAAGGCGAGGTCGACATCGACTACCGCGCGGTCCCCGGGCCGGGCGCGCGCCTCCCCGAAGGTTGGCCGGAGGTCGTCCCCAACAGCACCCGCCTGGGGGGCGTGGTCTACGGGGGGATGATCGACGTCATGCGCGGAATCTCGACCCACGTGAGCATCGGACGCGCCAAAAAGAAGGGCGCGTTCATGGACGCCTGGTTCGTCCTCTGCCGCGAAGATCCGTGATACGAAAAGGACCGTGGAGCCCTTCGTCGTTCGCCACCGCGCGCTTCTGATCAAGCACGCGCGCGCCTACGTTCAGGCGAACGCGGAGAAGATCACGCCGGAGAACGTGGCCAAGGAGCTCGAGCTCATCCTCGTGCAGCTCCAGGGCACGGGGCTCGATCTCGAGAAGGTCCCGCCCGATCGCTACCTCCGCACGGTGGTGAAGTACGCCGTCGGGCGCGCGAAGCGTCGCGCCACGCTCATCAAGCAGGTGGCCGCCGGGGACGACCTTCGCGCCGTCTCCGAGGACCTCGCGGCGCTGGACGCCGATCTCCCTCCCCTCCCCAACGGCACCGACGACACCGACCTCGCCTCCGCTCGCGCGACCCTCGACAAGGTCCAGGGCGCCCTCGCCCCGCGCGATCGTCTGATCTTCGCGCTCCTCATCGAGGACGCTCTCCCTGAGGCCCGCGCCGCCGCCGCCATCTCCCGCCCGGCGGAAGAGATCCGCGCCGCGCGCGCTCGCATCCTCGAAGCCGCGACCAAGGCCGAGGTCGAGCCGATGCTGGCCGATCGCCGCCTGCCCGCCGATCCCGAGGCCCGGCGTGAAGCGAAGCTCCTCGCGCTCGCCTCCTTCACCGGATCGATCTGCCAGCCCGAGGGGCACGTCGCCGAGCCGTTGCTGACGCTGCTCCGCGACGGCGATCTCTCCGACGATCTCGCCGACGCCATGCTCCACGTGGCGGTATGCGCCGATTGCCGCGCGCGCCTCACCGAAGGCGCTCAAGAGCGCCGCTCGGTGGTGGTCATGGCCATCGAAGCGCCGGGCGCGACGGAACGCGACCTCGCGCCGATGACCGAAGAGTCGGGCGCGCTGCTCCTCGAGCGCGGGCTCGGGCGCTTCACCGCGCTCGTGGACGCCGACCGCGCCGACCGCTTGAAGGGGAAGCTCGAGACGTCGGAAGACTCCATGGTCGCGCGCCTCGCGGTGGCGACCCCGGTCGAAGTGACGCTCGACGACGAAGCACGTGGCTCGGGCCCCGAGTTCAAGGCCGCAGGCGGCACCGACGCCGCCGAGGTCTCGGCCTGGGCGCAGATCTACAAGAAGGCGCCACGCGCCACGCCGAAGCTCCACCCCGGGTGGGCGCTCTTCGCCGTGGGCGCCGTCACGCTCGCCGTGGCCGTGGCGTACTTCCTCGCGATGCGCTGATGGCCTTCTCGCTGCGGGTCCTCTCGCGCGTGAGCGAGCTCCCCGAAGACGAGTGGGACGCCTTCGTCGGGCCGGACGACTCCCCCTTCGTCGAGTGGGCGTGGCTCGATTGCCTCGAAGAGGCGGGCTGCGTGGGCCCTGGGACCGGGTGGCTGCCGGTGCACGCCGCGCTCTACGAAGACGACGTGCTCGTGGCTCTGAGCCCGGCCTACGTGAAGGGGCACAGCGAGGGCGAGTTCGTCTTCGACTTCTCGTGGGCCGATCTCGCCGCGCGCATGGGGCTCGACTACTACCCGAAGCTCATCGTCGCCGTCCCCTTCACCCCCGCCACCGGCGCGCGTGTCCTCACGCGTCCCGGCGCCGACCGCGCGCGCCTCGTGCCCATCATGGCCAAGGCGATCATCGAGCTCACGAAAGAAGCCGGCGCGCACGGCGCGCACACGCTCTTCCCCACCGAGGCGGAAGCCGAAGGCTGGGAGCAAGCGGGCTACCTGCGGCGCATGGGGGTGCAGTTCCACTGGCGCAATCACGGCTACCGCGACATCGAAGACTTCATCGCCACGCTCCCCTCGAAGAAGCGCACGCAGCTAAGGCGCGAGATGAAGCAGCCGGCGAAGGACGGCGTGCGCATCGCGCGGCTCGAAGAGCGCGAGTACACGAAAGAGACGACCGAGGCCATGTACGAGCTCTACGTGTCGACCGTCGACAAGTTCAGCTGGGGGCGGCGCTACTTGAACCCGCGCTTCTTCGAGCTCGTGGTGGAGCGCTTTCGCCCGCGCCTCGCCTGGGTCGTGGCGCGTCGCCAGGGCGAGATCATCGCCGGCGCCTTCAACGTCGAGAAGGGGAAGCGCCTCTACGGCCGTTACTGGGGGTCGCGCGTCGACCTCCCTTTCTTGCACTTCAACGTCTGCTACTACCACGGCGTTGCCGAGTGCATCGCCCGCGGGCTCGAGGTCTTCGAGCCGGGGGCCGGCGGCGAGCACAAGCGCGCGCGCGGCTTTCTCCCCACGGTGACGCACTCGGCGCATTGGGTGTCGTCGCCGCGCATGCGGGCGATCCTCGCGCCGCACCTCGCGCGCGAGCGAGCCGCCGTGCTCGCCCACGTAGCGGGCGAAGCCGGCGACGACGACGCGTAGCTCGATCAGCGGAAGCCGTCTTTGGCCTGACGGACGGCGCCGAGCGCCTCGCCGCCGTTCGCCGTGGGCGGAATGCCGAGCGTCGCGCGGAGCTCGGGCACGTCGACGCGAAGGAACGGGTTCGTGAGGAGCTCCTCCTCCATCGTGCCGGGGACGGTCGGCTTCCCCGCGGCGCGCGCCTCAGCCACGCGGGCGGCGCGCGCGGCGACGTCGCGGTTCGAAGGCTCGACGTGCGCGGCGAACTTCAAGTTCGACTGCGTGTACTCGTGGCCGCAGTAGACGCGCGTCGACTTCGGGAGCTTCTTCAGCTTCTCGAGCGAGGCGTGCATCATCGCCGGGGTCCCCTCGAAGAGGCGCCCGCAGCCGGCGAGAAAGAGCGTGTCGCCGGTGAAGACGCACGTCTCGCCGCCCCCTTCGACGACGTACGCCACCGCGCCGGTGGTGTGACCAGGAATGTGCAGCACGCGCGCGCGGAGCTCGCCGAGCGTCAGCGTCTCCCCCTCTTCGACGAAGCGCGTTTGCCCGGGGATGCGATCGCGATCGGACACGTGCCCCACCACCTCGGGCACCAAGAGCGCGCGCACGAGGTCTTCGTTTCCACCGACGTGGTCGGCGTGATGGTGCGTCGCCCAGATGGCTTCGAGGCGCTTGACCCCCGCCTTCTCGAGCGCGGCGCGCACGGGAGCAGCCTCGGACACGTCGACCACCACCGAGGCCCCCGTCGCTTCGCACGTCAGGAGGTACGCGTAGTTGTCGAGGAGGCACGGGATGGGGAGGACCTTCATGGCGCGAGCAGGGTAAGGCCCCGAGCCGCGCACGAAAAGGGGCGCCGCACCCTCAGGGATCGATCGGCTTGTGGTTGTACGCGCCGTTGAGGCAGGTGTCGCCGCACCGGGTCGGCGGGACGTCCTTCACGCTCTTCTCGAGCTCGCGGTAGAGGCGCACGACCTCGTCGACCTCCGGCCCCGAGAGCGGCTTGGCCTCGTCGGGATCGGCGACGACGTCGAAGACCTGGATCTGCGCGTCCTTCGGGCCGAAGGCGATGAGCTTGTATTTCCCGTGAAGGAACGCGCGTCGCCTGTCGTTGTCGCTCGTCGCCGGCAAATCGATGACGACGTCGCGCGGCGGGGCTACCTCACCGTAGAGCTCGGGAACGAGGCTCTCGCCTTCGAACGAAGGCTCCTTGGGGAGGCCGAAGAGATCGAGGATCGTCGGCGCGAGATCGCGTGCGCTCCGCGGGGTGTCGATGACGCGACCGCGACTGGGATCGACCGGGCCCTTGGCCGCCTCTCCTGGCACCGCGTCTCCTCCGTCGCCCAGCGACTCACCCGCCGACGGCGGGAGGACGAACAAGAGCGGCACGCGAACGAGCGGCTCCCAGAGCTCGAAGCCATGAAGGTAGCGATGATGCTCCCCGAAGAGCTCGCCGTGATCGGCGGTGACGATGACCACCGTGCGCTTGGCCCACGTCCGCGTGGCGATGAAGTCGAGGAGCTTCCCCACGTAGCGATCGCAGAAGGTGACCTCGCCGTCGTATCGGTCGCGGAGCCCCTTCCCCCAGTCGATGCCGTCGTGGGCCATGTACTGGTCGTGGGGATCGAGGAAGTGAAACCAGGCGAAGAAACGCCGCGTCTCGTTGGCTGGGTCGGAGAGCAAACGCTCGGCGATCCCCTCGAGATCGGGCGCGGTGGAGTTCTCGTCGGTGGTGTTGTTCCACTTGAGACCGGGGACCATCTCCCAGGAATCGAAGCCTTGGTCGAAGTTCGCGTCCTTGAAGTAGCCGTGCGCGTGTGCGGCCATCGTGTGGACGCCGGCCTTCGCGAGCACCTCGGGGAAGAAGAGGTTCTCCTTGCCGTAGTTGCCGAAGAAGTAGCCGTCGCGCACGACCTCGCCAGGGAGCTTCCCCGAGAGCAAGCCGCCGAGGCTCATCGACGTGTACGAAGAGAGCGAATAGGCGTGCGAGTAGCTCGTGGCCCGCGTCTTCGCCAGCTTGGTGAGGTTCGGCGCGATCGGCCTTTCGTAGCCGTTCCACGGCATGTCGGCGCGGAGCGAGTCGATCGAGATGAGCACGACGTCGAGATCCGCCGGCGGACTGCGCTTCGCCTCCTTCGCCGGCGCCGCGGTGACCTCGGCGTCGTTCATGCGAGGGAGCGGCCCGGTCGCCGGATTCTCGTCGACCGGTGCGGGGCGCGACGCACTCTCTCCTCCGCAGCCGTGCGAGCAGCCGCCGAGGACGGCCGCGCCCGCAAGAGCGACGACGAACGCGGAGAACCTCGACTTCACGCTCGAGACGCGCGAGCTACTTGAGGAAGACACGCACGAAGGACGCGGCGTCGCCGCCCTCGGCCCTGAGCCCACCGGTGTAGGTGATGGGGCCTTCGGTGTACGGGTAGTCGACGACTTTGCACGTCGGGTGCGTGACGTGGATCTTGTACCCCTCGCCCGGAGGCACGTTGTAGAAGATCGCGGTCGGCGTGACCTCGCCGTCTTGGGTCGTCGAGACGATCTTCGAGGGGAAGCCGCCCTGGAAGTAGAGGAGCTTGGGGCCGGACGCGCCGGCGTCGTCGCCCGCGTCGGCGCCGCCGCCAGGGAGCTCGAGCGTGATCGTCGCGCCGCCTTCGGTGGCGCACGTGCCACCGAGGCTGGGGTCGACCTTCGTCAGACCGACGCCGATGTTGGCCTTGGTGTTGTCGTAGCCGGGGAGCGCGCTCCTCAGCGTGTTCGACGTGCTCGTGGCGACGAACGATGTCGTGCCGCGATCGAAGTCGGCGCTGAGCTTCCACTCCTGCTCGATGAGCTTGATGTGGTCGGGCCCGGTGAGCATCATGGCGAACGGTGTGTCGACCGGCACTTGGATCGCGTACGCGCCCTTGTCGCCGGAGACGCCGGTCTTGCCGCCGAGATCCACCGTCACGCCGGTGACCCCCTGCTTCGAGTCGAGGTCGATGATGCGCCCCTTCTGCGTGGCAAAGCCCGCGGGGGTCGGTACGTCGGCCTGCACGTCTCCCGCCGTCGCGGCGTCGCCGCTCGTGAGGAGGTGGAGGTCGGCGTGCTCGTCGGGAAGGAGACAAGCGCCGAGTGCGCCGAGGCCAGCGAGGCCGAGCGCGAGGGCGATGCTCCGGGGGTGCAAGCGAAGGGGTCTCGACATGGAGGGGCTCCTGGGCGAAGAGCGTAGCAGTTAGGCGAGGCGGGCGCGCGTCAGGAGTCGACGGTGATGAGCAGCTTGCTCCGCAGGGCGAAGTATTCCTCGGACACGCTGAAGAGGACGACCTCTTTCATGCGCTCCTTCACCGGCACGGCGCTCCCCTCCTCGGTGGCGCGCACCATCTCGGTGGCGACACTGAGATCGTGCGAGAGCAGGAAGCCCGAGCGATCGGCGGTGAGATCGACCGACGCGACCCATCGCTTGAGATCGAGCGCGCCGCCTGCTTGCAGGAGCTTGGAGACGAGGCTCGCGAGGCGCTCGCGTTGCACGCCCACGAAATCCTGCGCCATGGCCCCCATCGCCTCGTTCACCTGACCCTGCAGATCCGGCGAGACCGGGAACTGCGGGACCACGAGCTTGATGGCGGCGAAGAGCCACGCCTTGAGGCCCGTCCCCGTGGGGACGAGGTGACGGACGTAGTACCCGGGGCGGAAGTACGTGAGGTGGCGCCCGGCGACGAAGGCCATCTGCTGCGTCGTGGCCTGCACTTCGAACGCCGCGCGGCCGAGGACGATCGACGGCTGGTGCGCGTGGAGGAAGCCGAGCCCGCCCGGATCGTTCGGGTTCTGGAAGACGAGCGGCGGTGCCGTCCCGAGGACCCCGGCGGCGTAGAACAGCGTCTGCGAGACCGGGTACGGGTGGCGCGTGAGGTCGATGGCGTAGCGTGGATCGTACCCTTGCGCCTCGACCGGCTGCGTGCGGACGCGGATGATGGTCGGCTGGATGAGGGCGAAGAGCTTCGTCAGGATCTCGTCCTGCTCGGGGTGCCCCATGCGCACCCAGTCCCCGTCGTCGAGCGCGGCCTGCGCAGGCGCCGCGTTCTCCGGCTTGTGCCGGTTGTAGAAGCGCTCCTCGTCGGGCTCGGCGAGGTTCAGCACCGTGAGCGCCTGGCACAAGCACCACGCTTCGTCGGCGCGCTTGGCCTCGGTGTAGAGCTTGCGAAGGAGCTTGTAGCTCTCGACCCGGTACGGGTTCCGCTTGAGGAGCTGCGCTTGGCTCTTCACCGCCTTGTCGAGGTACTGCGTCACGTCGCTCGCGTAGAGCTCGGCGAGGATCTCGGTCCTCTCCTTGCTCTCCGGATCGAAGGCGTGGGCCGCCTCGTAGGCGTCGATGGCGAGCTCGGGCTCGTTCAAGAACTTCTGGTAGAGCGCCCCGAGCTGATCGAGCGTGGTCTGCAGCTTGGTGCGGTCGTGCACCTGCTTGGCTTGCTCGAGCTGAACTTTGAGGAGGCGCTCGACGCCGTCGTGGTCGTTCTTCTGCCGACGAAGCTCGATGGCCTCGTCGAGCGCCTTGGCGAGCGACGGATCGTTCTCCAGCGCGCGCTCGTAGTAGACGAGCGCCTGGTCCACCTTGTTCAGCTGGCGGGCCGAGACGATAGCTGCAGTGTGCATGTACTTCGCGCGCTGCTTCGGATCGTCGACGAAGTCGGCGAGGCGGAGGACGACCTCCACGAGCTTCCCCCAGTCCTTCTCCTCCGAATAGAGCTGCATCAAGCGCGTGAGGAGGCGGCGGTCGTCGGGGCGCTCTTCGAGCGCGGCGGCGTAGGTCTTCCCAGCCATCGAGCGGTCGTTCAAGCGCTGGAAGAAGACGTCGCCGATCTCGATGAGCAGATCGAAGCGGTCGGCCCCCTTGGCCACGTCGAGGCGGCGCTTCTTCGTGCGAAGGAGCTCGGGCCAGTTCTCTTTGGCCTCGTACACCTTGCCGAGGGCGCGGAGCGGCTCCACGTTCGACGGATCGGCGGCGGCGGCCTCACGGAGCGGCGCCACCGCGGCGTCGAGATCGCCGGTCTTGCGCATCGCCTCGCCGAGGCCGAAGAGCGCCTCGGAGCGGTCGGCGCCGACGAGCGTGCGACCGTGACGGGCCATCACGTCCTCGAACATCTGTCGGGCGGTGGCGGCGTCGCCGTGATCGAGGACGACGCGGCCGGCGCGAACGAGCACCGCCGGATCGTTCGGCGCGAGCTTCTGGAGCTGCTCGGCCGCGGCGAGGATGCGCGGATTGCCCGAGGGGCGGATGCTCGGCGGAGGCACCGAGATGCGGCCGGCGCTGTCCCGCCCGCCCGAGAGATCGAGCGAGGAGGGCGGAGAGACGTTGGGGCCCGAGCCCGAAGCGGCGCTCGTCTTCCCGACCGCCTCGACGTAGCGGACGAGCACGCGGATCGCGTCGTCCTTGGCGAGCACGCCGACGCGCGAGGCCAGCGACTCGTAGTGCTTTTGCGCCTCGAGGAAGCGACCGGCGTCGTGCGCGATGTCACCGAGCACCATGAGCGCCTCGGCGTTGCTGCCGTCGAGCTCGAGGGCGCGCTTGGCCGTCGCCTCGGCGCGCACGTCGTCGTGGAGCGCGGCGTGTTGGAGCTTGGCCATCTCGGCGTGGAGCCGCGCCTTGGCGAGGTCGCCCTCGGCGAAGGAGAGCTCACGCTCGATGAGAGCGACGACCGAAGCGGTGTCGCCGCGCTGCGCGAACGCCTGGCGGAGCGCCGCCGAAGCGGCCGTGTCGCGCGGGTTTGCCTCGAGGGCCATCTTGTAACGCTCGATGGCGCCGTCGCGATCGCCGCGTGACTCGAGGAGTCGCGCCGCGCGCATCCACTGCTCGGCCTTCGCCTCGGGGGTCGTCGCCTTGTTGGCGAGCACCTCGATGGCCGAGAGGGCGGCGTGCGCGTCGCCCGTGAGCTCGCGGAGGTGGGCCAAGGCCTCGAGCGCGCCGGCGTGGCCGGGCGACATCGAGAGCACTTGCTCGTAGGCGCGCATCGCGCGCTCGGGGGAGCCGACCTCTTCGGCCAACGTACGGGCGCGGGCCACGGTGAGCTCGACGCGCCGCGCTTCGTCGGCGGTGACGCTGGCGTGCTTCTCGTAGAGCTTCACGACCTCTTCCCACTTGTCGAGCGCGCGGTAGTGCCGCGCGAGACCGGTGAGGGCGTTGTCGTTGGCCGAGTCGATCTGGAGCACCTTCTCGAGGGCCATCGCCGCAGCGGCGTGGTCGAGGAACTCCTCGTCGTGGAGGCCGGCGATACGCTCGTAGAGGTTGATCTTCTGACGCGGCGTGGCCGCCGCCGAGACCTGGCGCTCGAGCACTTCGAGGAGCTCGCGCGAGCGACCGGTGCGGTTGAAGATGCGGTCGAGACCCTTCAGCGCGGTGACGCACCCCGGATCGACGGCGAGCGCCTCTTCGTAGCGCTGCACGGCGTTGGTCAGATCGCTCAGGTGGTCTTCGTAGACCTCGGCCACGCGAGCGAGCGCCTCGGCCTTCTCGAAGCCGCGGCGCGCTTCCACGCGACGCTCGAGCAGGCGCACGAGACCTCCGAAGTCCCCCGCCCGCTCGGCGATACGCGCCACCGCGTCGCCGGCGCGCGCGTGCCCCGGATCCTCTTCGAGGATGGCTTCGTAGATCGACTTTGCGCGGTTCGGATCGTTGAGCTTGGACTCGAGGAGCTCGGCGGCCTCGGCGCGGAGGTCGCGGGCGCGCGGCGTGCTCGGCGCGGCGTCGGCGCGCGCGAGGAGGATCCCCGCGAGCTCCGGCCACTGCTGGGCGCGGCGGTAGATCGTGGTGAGCCCCTCGTAGGCGAGCTCGCTCACCGGATCGAGGGCGAGGATCTGCTGGTAGGCCATGAGGGCGAGGTCGGGGCGATGCAGCTTCGACTCGTACCAACGCCCGGCGCGCGCGAGGGCGGCGCACCGCTCGGTGATGGTGATGGTCTCGTTCTTCGTCGCTTCGGTGAGCGAGGCGAGGACCTCCGACCAGCGGGTGGCGTCGCTCCCGGCGAGGCGCTCGACCTCACCGCCGTACTCGTCGTCGGCCGGGCTCTCGCAGAGGGCTTGGCTGAAGGCGACGAGCGCTTGCTCGGCGTCGTCGAGCTCGGTGGTGTAGAGGCGCCCGATCTCGGCCAAGAGGCGCGCCTTGTCCTCGCCCGGCGCCGCTTGCTCGCTGCGCTCGAGGAGCATCTCGACGATCTCGTCGTACTTGCCGAGCGTCTTCCGCACCTTGTCGAGGGCGGCGATGGCGATGTCGTCGCTCGGATCGATTTGCACGAGCGCGAGGTAGATCTGCTCGGCGTGCGCCGAGTCGCGCGCGGCGCCGTCGAAGATGCGCGCGGCGCGGTAGAGGAGCCCTTTTTGCGTCTCGCGGTCGTCGGCGGTGACGACCTGGACGTGGCGCGCCGCGTTCTCGAACGCGCTCGCGACCTTCACCGCGTCGGCCCCTTCGTCGACGGCCTTCTCGAGGGCGAGCGCCGCTTCGGTGTCGTCGGGCGAGGCCAAGAGGAGCCCCATCAACGACTCGAGCTTCTCCGGCGAGATCTTGGTCGCGCCCGGCTTGGACACGACGATGCGCTGGAGGCGATCGAGCTGCTCGAGGAGCTGACCTGCGTCGCGCGGGCGCTCGCCGGGATCTTTGGCGAGCATCGCCAAGACCCAGTCGTCGATCTCCTTCGGGATCCAACCGCGCGGCCCCTTGGTGCTCGGCGGCACCGGCAGCTGCACGAGGTGGGCGAAGGCCGCGTCCGCGGGGCTGTCGACCGGGAACACCGGCTTGCCGCACACGAGCTCGTAGACCATCGCGCCGAAGGCGTAGACGTCGGTGCGTGCGTCGCCGGGGCGACCGCGCACTTGCTCGGGGGCGATGCTGCGCGGCGAGCCGAAGACGGCAAGGAAGCCGAAGCCACCCGGCGTCTGCGCGAGGCGCGGGCGAAGGCGATCGCCGCCGAAGTCGATGAGCACCACGTCGCCGTCGGGCGTCGCCGCGGCGGCGCCGTTCTTCTTCGTGAGGAGCACGTGATCGAGCTTCAAGTCCCCGTGGACGAGCTGCGCCTTGTGGAGGGCGGCGAGCGGCTCGAGGATCCCCTTCAAGATCGGGCGGAGCTCGGCGAGCTGCATCGGCCCGGTGCGCGCGACCTTGGTCGCGAGCGGGACCGCGTCGGGGATGTGCTCGTAGGCGACGAAGAAGACGCCGCCGTGGCCCGTCCCCTGGAGCTCGCCGGCGTCGATGTCTTGCGGGAGGCCCTGGTGCTTCACCGTGGCGACGAGGCGGTTGGCGGTGAGGAAGCGGTGCACGGCGCGGCGGTCGCGCGCCGCCTCGCGACGGAGCGTCTTCAGCGTGTAGGCCTTGCCGTTCTTCTGGGCGAGGTAGACGACGCCGAGGTCGCTCGAGCCGATCTTCTTCTGGACGGTGTACGGCCCGAGCGCGCGGCCGGGGGCGAGCTCGTCCTGGCCGAGGAGGCCGGCGATGTCGCGGACGCGCGGATCGACCTCGTGGCGCGAGGCCAGGATGACGTCGACGAGCGCTTCGATGCGCTCACCGTCGACGCAGCGCTCGGTCAGCGCTTTGGCGAAGCTCCCTTTGGCGCTGCCGCCGCCCACCTCTTCGGGATCGAGACCGAGGAGAGTGCGCGACATCGAGGTCATCTCGTCGAGGGAGAAGAGTCGCTCGAGCTCGCCGCGGAGGATGTCGATCGTCGCCGTCATGAGGAACCACCCTGCCGGGCGCGAACGCACGGCCTTCGAGACATTGGGAGCGGTTTTTTACCGCATCGTGAGGGGATCGCGGCAGAAATTCCCCATGGCGGGCCCCGGATCCGCCCCCCGGCCCGGAGTGGGCCGGCCCCCCCACGACCCCCTGCGGCGTCCCCCGCGAGGTGCACCGGCTGCCCGGGCGACGCAGAGCCTGCACCGCCGCGCCTGTCGAGCGCCCCGACGGGCGCTTTTCCTGACGGTACGGAGCTTGCGAACGTGCGCCTCGTGGGTTTCCACCTCCGGCCTGCCTCGTGGTGCGTGCTCCTCCTGTCGGCCGTCTGCGCCTGCCCGTCGAGCGAGTCGGCCGTCGCCCCCCGCGCCGGCTCCGACGGGGGGGTGGCCGACGCCGCGACCCCGGCCACCGAGCCCGCGGGATGGGACGACGAGCTCAGGATCCCCGAGCTCGCCGACACGAACCCGGCCGCCGACGTCGTCGAGGTGAACCTCACCGCGCGCCCGGCGCGCCTCGCCGTCGCGCCCGGGGCAGACATGTGGACGTACGAGGGGCGCGTCCCTGGCCCCACGATCCACACGAAGCGCGGCGACACGCTCGTCGTGCACTTCAAGAACGAGCTCCCCGAGCCGACGACCATTCACTGGCACGGCGTCCGCGTCCCCAACGCGATGGACGGCGTCCCCGCGGTGCAGACGCCCGTGCCTCCCGGCGGCACGTTCGAATACCGCTTCGTCACGCCCGACGCGGGGACCTTCTGGTACCACCCGCACGTCGACTCGAGCGCGCAGGTCGGCTTCGGACTCTACGGAGCGCTGCTGGTCGACGATCCGAACGACACGCTGAAAGCCGACGTCCTCTCGCTCGTCCTCAGCGACGCGAGCGTGACCGACGCGGGGACGCTCGATCCCGGCGACGCGCAGGGGCACCTCGGCGACTACTTCGGCCGCGAAGGATCCGTCCAGCTCGTCAACGGTCGTGAGCACGCGCGCCTCCTCGCGCGGCCCGGTCTGCCGCAGCGCTGGCGCGTCGTGAACGCGTGCCGTGCCCGCTACGCGACGCTCCACATTCCGAGCTTCCGGGTCACGCGCCTGGGCGGCGACGAGAGCTACGCGGCGGCACCCGAGGAGCGCCCCGACGGCCGTACGACGCTCGCGCCGGGAGAGCGCGCAGAGCTCCTCGTCGTGCCGCAAGGGGCGGACGGAGAGACGGTGAGCGTGACGTGGGAGTCGTACGATCGCTTCCACGCGCAGGCCGATCTTCGGAGCGTGCCGATCGTCGACGTCGAGCTTCGAGGGGATCCGGTGACGAGCGCCGCGAGCCTCCCCTCACCCCTCGGCGACGTGACGGCCGTCGACACGAGCGGTGCGGCGCCGCGCACCGTCACCTTCGACGACGTCGGCGGGGTCTTGGGCATCAACGGCCAAGTGGGAGCCGACATCCCCATGCTCCACGTCGCGGCGAACACCACCGAGGTCTGGACGATCAAGAACCAGACGCTGCAGGATCATCCGTTCCACATCCACGGCTTCCGCTTCCAGGTGGTGGACACGGGCTCGGGCAACGCGGCCTCGCAGCTCGAGTGGCGCGACACGATCAACGTCGTAGCCAAGCGCTCCATCAAAGTCGCCATCCCCTTCGACGGTAGGAAGGGGATGTGGATGTACCACTGCCACATTCTCGATCACGCCGAGGGCGGCATGATGGCGATGCTGATGGTGGAGTAGCGCCGCCGCGGAGCGGCCCCGGTCAGCGCGCGAGCGCGACGAGCCGGCCGGTGTTCTCCAGCCAGACGACGCGGGTCGCGGTGAGCCCGAAGGCGACGGCGGGGCGGTTGTTCAAGACGCGCGGGGTGCAGGCAGCCGGGGTGCAGGTCGAGAGCAGGCCGCTCGTGTCGAGCCAGTACACTTCGTTGCCCGAGGGGATGACGCGACGAAAGGCGGGGGCGGTCGCTCCACCGAAGCGGGCGGAGGCGCCCCCATCGGGGGGGACGAGGCTCGGGGCGGAGAGCTCGTTCACATAGAAGCCGTCGGCGGTCACCGCGTAGAGGTGGACGCTGGGATCGGAGCTCGCGTACTCGACGCGCACGTCGCCGCCGTCGAGGGCGGCGCTCTTCAGCGCGGCGTTCTTCGACCAAAAGAGGCGATCGCGCACGGCGATGCCGTTGACGAAGTCGGTCGCCACCGGGACGGGCGGACCGCCGGAGGGATCGGTGAGGCGCGGGCCCGTGCCGTCGGTCCATGCGACCACGTCGTCGGTCGCGCCCGCGGTGACGGCGAACGGAGCGAAGCCAGTGCCGACGAGGCCCCCGTCGATGCAATCGGCGCGGCGCGGGCACGCGCGCACCCCGGCGTCGCTTCCGCCGATCTCTCCGAAGACGACGCGCGAAGGACCGAGATCGAGATCGCCCAGCGTGGCCGCTCCGCTCGGAGTGAAGATCTGCGCCGTCGCGAAGGTGGCGAGGTCGACGCGCCAGAGCCCGTGATCGTCGAGGAGGTACGCGGCCTCGTTGCCGACGACCATCGCGCGCGCGGTCGAGCCCGCGTCGGGGGCGAGCGCGACCGGGAGGCACACGCCGCCGCTGCACCCACCGCCCAAGCAATCGTGACCGCAACGGCCGCAGTTCTTCGAATCGTCTTGGGGATGCGCGTCGCAGCCGGCCTCGGCGATCGGCGGGGTGACGTCGGTCGTTCCGCCGTCCTGGGCCACGGCGTCCGAGCTCGCGTCGATCTGCTCGACGGGCGCGACCTCGCCGTCGCCGTTTCCCAGGATCGCATTGCAGCCCGACCACGCGAGGGCCGCGCTCGCGACGGCGCCGGTGAGCGCGATGGCGCGCGCGCGCGGCCTCATCAAAACGCCACCCGCGCCAGCGTCCCCGCCTTGTCGATCCAGAAAATGAAGCGCGACGTGCGCGCGACGTCGATCACCGCGACCGGCCACACCGTCTCGGGCGCGAGGCACCCGCTCGCCGGGCATCGCTTCAACTGCCCGGACGTCGCAAAAGCGTTCGTCCCCTCGAGCCAGTAGACGCTGTCGCCCGCCGGGAAGAGCCCGAGCACGTAGCCCGTGTCGGTCGTGATGGGGGACGAGCCGCCGTCGGCCTCGCGACGGAAGATCCCCTCCCCGCCGGCCCAGTAGACCGCGCCGCTCGGCGCGAGCGCGACGGCCGACATGCTGCCCGCGTCGCGCGTCACGACGTTCTGCTCCGAGGTTCCGTCGAGCGCGCCGCGACGAATGAAGCCGCCGGCGTCGGGATCGTTCGTGGCCCAGTAGAGCGCGTCGGACGCGAGGGCGATGCCGCGCACCGGTTCGGCGACGGTGTCGACGCTCGGCGCGCCGTCGAGAGGAACCGCGTGAAGGTGGAACGAGGCCGAGACCTCGGTCCAGTAGATGGTATCGGCGTTCACCGCGAGCGAGAGGACGGGGCCGAGCTTGTCGCCCGTCTGCGAGGGGACGGCCCCGTCGGGACAGCCGGCGAGCGGGCAGGTGCGGAACGGCTGCGAATAGATGGGCGGGACCTCGCTCCACACGACATCGTGCGGACCGACGGCGATGCGCGCCGGGGTGCCCCCTTCGTCGACCTGCGGCGTGTAGACGACCTTCGAATCGCCGCCGTCGGCGGACATGGACATCACGGCGATGGTGCTCGTCCAATAGACGCGCGTGTCGTCGGCGGCGATCGAGCGCAGCACGCCGCCGTCGGCGATGAGCGTCACCGGCTGACACACCCCTTGGACGCAACCGCCCCCCGCGCAGTCGTGACCGCAACGCCCGCAGTTGGCCGGATCGATGAGGACGTTGGACGGACACGCCGTGTCGGGCTCGGCGTCGATCGCGGTCGTAGCGTCCTCGGCGCTGCCGCCGTCACCGATGGTCGTCACGTCGACGCCGCCGCTGTCGTGGAGCGAAGGATCGACCGCGCCGTCGTCGTTGCCGAGGATGGCGTTGCACCCGGCGGCGAGCGCAGCGAGCGCCAAGGCCGACAGAAGCGCGCGCGTGCGACTTCGTCGCAGCGTCACGGGGTGACCCCGGAGAGGGCGAGGCCTGCGCTCCCCGGGAGGATCCACGGCGCGAAGCCGGAGAGGCGCGCGGTCTTCGGCGGCTCGGCCTTGTCGGCCTTGGGCGCGGTGAGGAGCAGCACGGCAGACGCCGCGATCCCCACGCCGCCCACCACGAAGCCGACGGTGGAGACGTTGCCCGCGGTGGTCGCGTCCGTCCACAAGGCCGCCGAGGCGGCGTCGGGACAACGCGTCTTGTCGGGGCACGCGTCTTTGGCTTTGCCGTGCTTGTCGATCGAGACGATGCCCGCCACGCTACCGACCACCACGCCGGCCACGCCGAGCCCGCCGACGATCCACCCGATGGTGCGTTGCGTGGAGCCGCGCGAAGGATCGACACGCACGACGATGGTCGGCGCAGGCGGCTTGGCGTGCGCGAGCTCGGGGACCTCGGCGACGACGCTCCCCGCGCCTGCCGCCACGTCGACGCGCGAGCGCCACGGATCGCGCTTGGGCGCGCTCGCCTCGACGGTGTGCGGACCAGGATCGACCGGGAGCCCCTTCTCGTCCGGGGTGACGGCGTGACCGTCGACGCGCACTTCGAGCCCCGTGATGGGCGGCGCGTGCACGACGAGACGCGCGACCTTGTCCTCGAGCGCGTCGGCCCGGGCGCGCGACGACTGCTCGCGCTCGGCCTTCCCTGCGGCGCGCGCGGCGACCGCCACCTCGCGAAAGAGGAGGTATGCGCTGGCGGTGCGGCCCACGTGCTCGTAGCAATCGGCCAGGTTGAACTGCGTGCCGAGACCGGGATCGAGCGCTTGGCTTCGTTCGAGCTTGGGGCACGCGTCGACGTAGTCCCCGGTGGTGACGAGCTTCGCGGCTTCGTCGAACAGGCGATCGGCCTCGGTGGGGCCGTCGGCGGCGGCCGCTCCCGCGAGCGTGGTCGCGAGCGCGAACGCGAGGCCGAAGAGAGCGCGATGAGTTCTTGCGTCAGCCATGTCGATCGGTAGCGAGTCCGTTGGACGGTGGGGGCGTGGTCGCGGAAGGTGCAGCGGTCGTGGTCGGCGCCGCGCTGCTCTTCGGATGCGGGTGCGGTGCGGTCTTCGTCGTGTGCTTTACTTCGCTCGAGGCGCTGGGCAGAGCGACGCTCGCGGAGGGCGCGGGAGGGACCACCGGCTCGCTCGTCGCCGTAACGACGGCGGTCGCCGAGGGGGCGACGCTCGCGAGCGCGCTCGGCGGAGGCGCGGCGGTGGCGCTCGGCTTGGCCTCGTCGTGCTTGCGCGTGACGGCGAACACCGCGACACCGACGACGAAGCACGCCACGACGGCCGCGGCGCCGATGACGAAGAGCGCGCGGTTCTTCTGCGCTTCGTGCGAGCGCGTCGTCCACCCCGGCTCGGTGCGCGCGCCGGCGAGCCCCCCGCTCGATCGCGCCGCCGGCAGGCTCGGCTGCGATCCGGTCACGTCAGCGAGCGACGGCGTCGAGCTCGGGTACCGCGGCACCATCTTGGCGATCGACGTGGAGAGCGCGCGCCCCTCGTCGCTGCCGAAGGGGGCGAGCGACGCGGCGAACGCCGCGACCGAGGCGAAGCGATCGTCGGGGCGCTTGGACAAGCACCGCTCGACGGTGGCCTCGAGGTCGTGCGGGATCTCGGGGCGGCGCGCGCGGAGCTTCGGCGGCGGATCCTGCAAGATCATCGCGCAGAGCTCGGGCATCGTCGCGGCGTCGAAGGGGACCTTGCCGGCGAGAAATTCGTACAGGATCGTCCCCAGCGCCCACACGTCGGCGCGCGCGTCGACCTGGCGCGTCGAGCGCATTTGCTCGGGCGCCATGTAGAGCGGCGAGCCCATCACCGTGGCGGTGCGGGTGAGCGACATGTCCGGCTTGTTGGGATCGACGACCTTCGAGATGCCGAAGTCCATCACCTTCACGCACGGCGTGCCGTCGCCGCGGTGGGTGAGAAAGAGGTTCGACGGCTTCAGATCGCGGTGCACGATCCCCGCGGCGTGCGCCTCGGCGATGGCGTGCGCGGCTTGGAGCACGTAGTCGACGGCGACGGCGATGGGGAGCGCGCCGCGCTCGATGACGCGACCGAGGTCTTGCCCCTCGAGCAGCTCCATCACGATGTACGGCTGCCCGTCCTCGAGCGCGCCGACGTCGAGCACGCGGGTGACGTGCTCGCTGCGAATCTTCACCGCCGCCCGCCCCTCACGGAAGAAGCGCGCCTTGAACTCCTCGTCGTGGATGAGCGACGGGAGGAGCAGCTTCATCGCCACCCGCTCGTCGAGGTGAAGGTGCGTCGCCTCCACGACCACGCCCATGCCACCGATGCCGAGCTCGCGCTCCACGCGGTATTTTCCCGCGAGCACCGCGCCTGCGGTCACGGAGATGGCCGGTGTCGTTGCTGCTTCGGCCATCGGGGCTCGATCTTACCTCAACGCGCCGCGTGCCGAGAGGATCCAGCGCGACCCTCAGCGCGCGTCCGACCGAGCCTCAGTGGGCGTGGTCGCGCGAGATCCCGGGGTGACCCGGATCCCCCGGCTCGTGGCGCGGGTTCGCGGTCTTGTGGGTGCCGTCTTGGCCGGGCATCGCGAGGAGCATGTCCTTCGCGTAGATGAACTGCTCGCGCGTGTCGTAGGGCACGGCGTGCTTGCCCGAGTCCATGCGAATGGCGTCGCAGGGGCACGCCTCCACGCAGTAGCCGCAGAAGATGCAACGGAGCTCGTCGATGACGAACTTCACCGGAAAGCGCTCGTAGCCGCGCTTCGGATCGCCCTCGGGGTACTCGCCCGCTTCGATGTAGATGCACTGCGCCGGGCACGCGGTGGAGCAGCAGAGGCACGCGACGCAGCGCGGGCTCCCGTCGTCACGCTGCGTGAGGCGGTGCAAGCCGCGGAAGCGCTCGGGGTAGTCGCGCTTCTGCTCGGGGTACGAGACGGTGCTGATCCCTTCGTCGAGACGCTCGGTGATGGGATCGGGCCGCTCGCCGCGAATCATCTCCTTCGTGTTCTTGAAGAAGTGCTTCATCGACACGCCGAGCCCCTTGGCGATCTCGGGGAAGTAGGCGCGGTTCACCGGGCTCATCTCGGTGTACGTCACGGGGACGACCGGGGCGCTGCTCGGGGGCTTCTTGGGGAAGGCGTTCGGCATGGGATGTCTCGAGAGAAGGGACGAGGAAGACGAGCGCGGGTGCGCTCGCCGAGTTCGAGCTCAGGCCTGCATCGGGGTTTCCTTGGTCCCCCCGTGCGCCGCCGCGAGCTTGGCGGCGCTGCCGACGATCCATTCGGTGCGCTTCTTGGCGCCGAGGAACCCGACGATGCCCCACGCCACGAGGAGCGTGATGGTCAGCGCGACGAGCGCCTGCGAGACGTCGGCGGCGACGTCGAGCGCGTCGGAGACACCGGGACCCGCCTTTTGAAGGGCGAGGTAGATGCACCCGGTGGCGAAGAGGTTGCCGAGCGACGCGGGCAGGAGCACGCGCCAGCCGAGCTTCATGAGCTGGTCGTAACGGAAGCGCGGGAGCGACCAGCGGACGACCGCTTGGAACCAGCAGAGGACGAGCGTCTTGCCGAAGAAGCCGACGACACCGAGCACCGTCATCCAGATGTGCGGCACGTAGGCGTGGAAGAAGACCGTGCTCCCCATCTCGAGCGAGAGGCCGTCGCGGTGGAAGAAGGGCAAGTTCCACCCGCCGAGGAAGATCGTGACGAGCAGCATGGAGCCTGTGACGACCTCCATGTACTCGGCGAAGTAGAACATCCCGAACTTCATCCCCGAGTACTCGGTGAAGTAGCCCGAGACGAGCTCGCTCTCGGCCTCCGGAAGGTCGAAGGGGATGCGCTTGTTCTCCGCCACCGCGGCGGTGAAGAAGAGGAAGAACGCGAGCGGCTGGACGAAGATCCCCCAGCAGTTCTCCCCCTGCCAACGCACCATGTCGTCGAGGCGGACGGTGCCGTAGACCATCATCGCGCCGACGAGCGAGATGCCCATCGTCACTTCGTAGGAGACCATCTGGCTCGCGGCGCGGAGGGCGCCCATCAAGCTGAACTTGTTGTCGCTCGACCAGCCGGCGATGGCGGCGCCGACGATCCCCTGCCCCGCGAGGGCGAAGACGTAGAGCAGGCCGACGTTGAGCGAAGCCACCGAGAGATCGATGGGGAACACCGGGACCTTCGGCGCTCCGGCGACGGCGCTCGCGACCATGTCGACGCCGCACGTTCCAAAGCGCGGGACCGGCGGGAAGAACGTGCCGCCCGACTGCGCGTGGCGCCACAAGTCACCCGGGCAAATGGTGTCGCCCATGGGGATGACGGCGGCGAGCGCGAGCACCGGCATCATCGAGAGGATGGGCGCGAGCGAGAAGAGGTACTTGTCCGCGTTCGGCGGCATGAAGTCCTCTTTGAAGAAGAACTTCACGCCGTCCGCCGCCGTGTGGAGCAGGCCGGCGACGCGGAGCTCGAATTTGCCGATCTTCAAGACCGCGCGGTTCGGACCGATGCGGTCTTGGATCATCGCGCTCTGCCGGCGGTCGACCCACGTGAGCAGCGCGGCCACGTTGAAGAGGAAGCCGATCATGACGGCGATCTTCACGATCGCCCAAAGAACCTGAGCTCCGGTCACGGGTTCGCTCCTCCGACGGGTTGTGCAGGCGGAGCCGCGGCGGCGGGAGGCGCGGCGGGCGCCTCGGCGGCGGCGAGGCGTTCGCGAATTTGCTTGAGGCGCGTCCACCCGGCGTCGAGCCCCATGGCGCGAGCGAGCTCGGCGAGCTGCTCCCACGCGGGGCGCGACGTGCCTTGCGGCTCGAGCGCCTTGTCGGCGATTTGCTTCATCCCCTTCGCGTTCACGAAGGTGCCGCTCGACTCGGCCCACGAAGCGGCGGGGAGGACGACGTGCGCGGCGAGGGCCAAGGCCCCTTCGTGCGCGGCGATGGTCACGAGCGCGCCGAGCGGCGCGAGCGCGATGACGTCTTGCTCGAGATCGCCCGGAGCCGCACCGCCGAGGGCGAGGACGTGGGTGACCCTCCCCGCTTCGATGTCGGCGACGAGCTGACGGAAGCCCTTCAGGCCGTCGCCTTCGCGGACGTGCGCGGCGTCGGTGCCGACGAGCTCGAGCACGCCGCGCGTGTTCGAGTTCTTGTCCTTGTGGATGAGGATCTTGTCCTCGTAGCCGGCCGAGGCGCCGCTCACGTAGAGCGCCTTGGTGCCGAAGAGCGTCGTCGCGAGCTCCTTCAGCGCCCAGTTGTCCTCGAGCGAGTGCTGCGCCGAGAAGACCACCGCGAGGGCAGAAGTCGGCACTTGGCCGAGGAGCTTCGCCGCTTCGGCGAGCGCCTTCTTGGGGCTGGCGACCGTCGTCTCCGACTTGCCCGGCTTCCGGAGGCGCGGCTCGATGATGCGCTCGTCGTGCGCGAGCTTGTAGGAGACCATCCCCTCGTCGCACATCCAGAACTGATTCACCGCTTCGTTGTCGCGCGGGCGGTAGCGGTAGGCCTTGTTGTAGCGCGGGTCGTAGTCGAGGTGCGTGTTGCACCCGGTCGCGCAACCCTGGCAGACGCTGTTCGCCGTCTTCAAGAACCAGACGCGCGCCTTGAAGCGGAAGTCCTTCGTGGTGAGCGCGCCGACCGGGCACACGTGCTCGGTCATGAAGGTGTAGTGGCCGTCGAGCTCGCGCCCCGGCGCCACCGCGATCTCGTTCAAGTTGCCGCGCTCGCGCATGTCGAGCACCGGGTCCTGCGCGACCTCCTCCATGAAGCGGATGCAGCGCGTGCACATGACGCAGCGCTCGGCGTCGTAGACGATGGTCGGCCCGAAGCTCACCGCCTTGGGCTTGTGCACCGGCTCGTCGCGCATGCGCTTTTGGTACTGGCCGTGCTCGAGCCAGTAATCTTGAAGCTTGCACTCACCCGACTGGTCGCAGATCGGGCAGTCGACGGGGTGGTTCAGGAGCAGGAACTCCTGCACGCCCTTCCGCGCTTCGTGCACGTGGGGGCTCGTGTCGCCCTTCACTTCGATGCCGTCTTGCGCCGGCATCTGGCACGCGGGGAGGAGCTTCGGCTTCTTCACCGGCATGTACTCGCCGGTCTTCTTGTCGAGCTCGACGATGTCGAGCATCACCGCGCGCTGGTTCGCGGCCGGCAGAATCTCGACGAGGCACATCCGGCAGTTGGCCGGAGCGCTGAGCCCCGGGTGCCAGCAGTAGTGCGGGATCTCGATCCCCTGGCGCCACGCCGCCTTGATGATCGTCTCCCCCGGTTCGAAGGGGATCTCTTTGCCGTCGTACTTGAAGGTGCCCATGGTTTACGTGCTGTCCCCGTTACGAAGAGCGAGAAGAGAAGAGAGAAGAGGGGGAAGAGAAAGAGAGGGTGCCCCCACCCGTCGCGGCTTCGCCGCGCCGACCTCCCCCAAATCGCGCGCTCCGCGCGCTCAGGGGGAGGTGATGAGAGATGAAGGAGGCGCCTGCGTCGCCAAACGGAAGACCGAGATCGACGTACGCACGCATGCGCTCGGGCGAACCCGCGAACGGGCGCGTCCGCAGTGCAGGCGACATGACGCGGCGAACGCAAGCCGCCACCTCGCGGCCCGCGGCCACTTCGTCCACCGTGAGCGCGGGAGCGCCGCTTGGCTCGATGACGATGTCGACGCGGACGCGAACATCGGGCGTCGTGCGCGTGCGGCAAAGGTAGCTCGCGTCGCGCTTGGCCTCGACGATCGACCGGAGGAGCGCCTCTTGATCGATGCTCTCCTGCGCCGCCGACGGCGATGCAATCGCGCCTTGGCCCTCATCTGCCTTCGCGTCGCGCGGATGAGCGCAACCGCCGAGCAGCGCGAGGGCCGCGAGCCCTGCTCGCACCTCAGTGATCACACTCGCCCCCGATCATGTTGAGCGAGCCAAACGTCGGCACGATGTCACTCAGCATCGAGCCGGTGATGAGCTTGCCGAGCCCCGCGGTGATGGGGAAGCACGGCGGGCGGATGCGCACGCGGTAGGGCGTGCCCGAGCCGTCGGAGACGAGGTAGAAGCCGAGCTCGCCGTTGCCGCCTTCGGTGTACGAGTAGACCTCGCCCTTGGGGACCTTGGCCCCCTCCATGATCAGCTTGAAGTGCTGAATGGTCCCCTCGATGGTCGTGTAGACGTCCTTCTTGGGGGGGAGGATGACGCGCGGATCGTCGGCGTTCACCGGGCCGTCGTCGGGCATGCGCACCGCGCACTGCTCGATGATGCGCATCGACTGGCGGAGCTCGGCGAGGCGCACGAGGAAGCGGTCGAGCGTGTCGCCCTTGGTGCCGACCGGCACCTCGAAGTCGACCTCGTCGTACTTCAAGTACGGGTGCACCTTGCGGATGTCGTAGGCGACGCCGCTCGCGCGGAGGCACGGGCCCGTCCACGAGAGGGCGATCGCGTCCTTGCCGCTGATGTTGCCGACGTTCTCCAGACGGTCGATGAAGATGCGGTTCTTGAGGAGGAGCTTCTCCCCCTCTTCGACCAGCTTCAGGATCGTCGGGAGCGCGCCCTTGCACAGCTCCTTGAAGCCCGGCGTGGGAGGCGCGGCCATGCCGCCGATGCGACCGAAGGAGTGGGTGAGGCGGGCGCCGGTCTCCTCTTCGAGGATGTCCCACACCATCTCGCGCGCCTTCAAGAACCAGAGGAACGGCGTGAAGGCGCCGAGCTCCATCGCCATCGCGCCGGTGCACGTGAGGTGATCCGAGATGCGGGCGAGCTCGCCGAGCATCATGCGGTACCACTGGCAGCGATCGGGGACGACGATGTCGCAGAGCTTCTCGACCGCGAGCGCGTAGCCCACGTTGTTGAGCATCGGCGAGATGTAGTTGAGGCGGTCGGCGTAGGGGAAAACCTGCGCCCAGGTCCCGCGCTCGCACATCTTCTCGAAGCCGCGATGCAGGTAGCCGATCTGAACGTCGGCCTTCGAGATCGTCTCGCCCGAGAGCTCGAGCACGATGCGCACGGTGCCGTGCATCGCCGGGTGCGACGGCCCCATGTTGAGGTGCATCGGCTCGGCGGGGAGCTCGAGCTCGCCTTCTTCCAGCTCGATGTCTAGCGGCTCCATGTCAGTTCGACCTCTCGCTCTTGTCGGTAGCGCTCTCGCCCTGGCCCCACTGCTTGCGCCCGAAGCTCATTCCTTCGTCGTCGCGGAAGGGGGCGATCTTCTCGAGGATGACGCCCGCTTCTTCTTCGGTGCGGTACTCGAGGAGCGGCTGCGTCTTGTTCGCCGGGTAGTCCTTGCGGAGCGGGTGCCCCTCGAACTCCGGGTACATGAGGATGCGGCGGAGATCGGGGTGACCGCGGAAGGTCACGCCGCTCATGTCGTAGACCTCGCGCTCGAACCAGTTCGCGCCCGACCACACGGAGGTGACGCTGTCGAGCTCGGCGCCGTTCATCTCTTCGTCGCCGACGCGCGTCTTCAGGCGCACGCGGTGACGCTTGGTCGTCGAGTAGAGGTGGAGCACCACTTCCATCCGCGGGGTGCGCTCGGGGTAATCGACGCCGCAGAGATCGACGAGCATGTCGAAGTCGAGCCCCGCGTCCTTCCGGAGGAACTCGCACGCGGTCTTCCAGGTGCTCGCCTCGATGACCGCGGTGTCGTCGCCGTGATCCGAGTGCGTCTCCAAGACGGCGGCGCCGAGCTTGGCCTTGAGCTTCTCGAGGACTTGGCGGCTCATTTGCGGGCGCCTCCGTGCTCGTCGTGGCCGAGGTCTTGCTGCGCCTTCTCCCAGCGCTGGCGCGCGGTGGCGCTCGACTCTTTCTCGGCGCTCTTTCGGATCTGCACGAGCTCCGGCGTCGGATCGGTGCGCGGCTTCACGACGGCCGGCGTGCGATCGCCGCGGGCGATCTTGTCCTGAAGGAGGAGCAGGCCGTCGAACGCCGCTTCCGGTCGCGGCGGGCAGCCGGGGATGTAGACGTCGCAGGGGATGACTTTGTCGATCCCGGGGACGGTCGTGTAGTTGTCGTAGAAGCCGCCGCAGCTCGCGCACGTGCCGAACGCGATGACCCACTTGGGCTCCATCATCTGCTCGTAGATGCGGCGGAGCGCCGGCGCTTGGCGCTGGCTGATGGTGCCGACGACCCAGAGCAAGTCCGCCTGGCGCGGCGAGAAGCGCGGGGCCTCGGCGCCGAAGCGCGCGAGGTCGTAGCGCGGGCTCGCGACCGACATGAACTCCATGCCGCAGCACGCGGTGACGAACGGGTACTGGAAGAGCGAGTACTTGCGCGCCCAGCCGAGGAGGGCCTCGAACTTGGTGGTGGCGAAGCCTTGCTCGCTCCCTTCGAGGGTGACGGTGCGATCGCTCATGATGCGTTTCCTTGCGGGCGCGAAGGGCTCAGGATTCCCACTCGAGCGCGCCTTTCTTCCAGACGTAGACGAGGGCCACGACGACGACGGCGAGGAAGCCGAACATTTCGAAGAGGCCGAACCACCCGAGCGACTTGAACTGGATCGCCCACGGGTAGAGGAAGACCGTCTCGATGTCGAAGACCACGAAGAGGATCGCGGTCAGGTAGAACTTCACCGAGAGCTTCAGGTGGCGGCCGCCGCTCGACTCCGAGCCGCACTCGAAGGGGAGCATCTTCTCTTTGGTCGGGTTCTTCGGACCAAGCAGCGTGGCGCCGACGAAGAACAGGGTGGCCAAGAGGGTGGCGACCCCGATCATCATGAACATCGGGCCGTACTTTTCGACGAGCGACATGAGGGTGGTGCCTTCTCGCGGGCTTGAGCGGAGGGGTCGCGTCCCGAAGGGCGCGTAGAACGAACGGCAAGGCGCCAATTTCGCGCGAAATTCCGCTCGACTTCTAGTGGTGGCCCGTCCGGATGTCAACGAGGGGGAGCGGGGGCCGCGGCCCCCCAGGCGACCCCGTCACATCGGAAAGCGGCCGAGCGCGTGGGTGAAGAACGCCGGGCTCAGGTCGCCGGTTTTCGGGGCGTAGACGAGTGGCAGCGCCAGCGGAATCGTCTCGCGCACCACGAAGGCCGCCTCGAAGCCCCGATCGGCCTCGCCGAAGCGCCCGGGGTACGCCGAGAGACGCAGCGCCGCCGATCCGACCCCGATCGAGAAGAAGAACGCGCTGTGCACGCCGAGCAGCGCGCCGCCGCTCGGGGTCGTCTCGAGCGCCGGCCCGAGCTCGACGCCGAGCGGGCCGAGGGCCTCTTGCCCCGCGACGGCGAAGCGACCGACACGCCGCTCGGGCAAGCGCACGCTCGGGACCGACTCGGCCTGCACCAGCACGCCGGTGCACGCGTGCATGCAGAAGAGGTTCTCGAAGGTCGCAGGCCCGTGAAACATGAGCGAGATCTCGCCGCCAAGGCCCACGCGATCGGCCGACGCCGTCGGGTTCGAGACGAGCACGTAGGGGCTCCCCGTCCAGAACGTGGGGCGGTCGTTCACCGGCGCGGGGGAGGCGGCGTCAGCTGAAGGCGGATCGACGGTCACACCGACAGGCGGCGCGACCTCCGCGGGGGGATCCAGGTGCATGGGGGAAGCGACGATCGGGAGCATCTCTCCCGATCGAGCCTCCCCGCGGGGGGAAGTCGCAGGTCGCGGCGCCGCTCAGGCCGTGCCGAGGCGCTTCGCCTTCCACCCGGTGAGGGCGGGGCCGAGCGCTTGCTCGACCTTGCGGAGCTCGTCGGCGAGATCGCGCTCCGACACGCCCGCTTCGAGCGCGTCGCGGAAGCACGCGTAGGCGGCGACGAAGCGACCGCGCTTCATGAAGGCTTGTCCGAGGAGCGGCATGACCTCGGCCACCGTGCCGCCGAACGCGAGCGAGCGACGGAGCGGACCGATGGCCTCGCCCGGACGATCGTTCAAGAGGAGCGCCTCCCCGAGGCGGCGAAAGAGATCGGCCGCGGCCACGCCTTCTTGCGCGTACTGGATGCCGATGCGGAACACTTCTTCCGCTTGCTCGATCTCGCCAAGGTGCACGCACGCCGATCCGAGGAGCGCGAGCCCCTTCGAGATGAGCCCGCGCGCGTCGGGGGCGAGCATCTGCCCTTCGGGGGTGCGGAGGAAGATCGCCAACGGCGCAGGCCACGCACCGAGGAGCGCGACGACCTTCGGCCACTCTTTGCGGAGCGCCGCGGCTTCGGCCTCGGCGACCTTCGAGAGATCGATCGCCGAGCGGGCGCCGGCGGCGACGCGCTCGAGCTCTTCGCGCACGAGGGCGCGAAGCTTGATGCGGAACGATTCGAGGTCGTAGGCCTCGTCGGCGCCGTCGTGGCTGACGAGGAGCTCGGGCTCGGTCCCTTTGCCGCCGGGGAACACGAGGCGGCGGAGCGAAAATCCGTAGAGCGGCGCGAGCAGCAAGTAGCGGACGCCGATGTAGAGCTGGATGGCTTCCGTGTCGGTCTCGCGCGTGGGGACCGGCGGATCGCGATCCTCTTCCACGAGGAGCGCGCCCACGAGGCGGCGGCGAAAATCGGCGAGGGTGAGCCTCTGCGGCTCGAGGTCCCCTTCCCCTTCGCCCAGGCCGACGACGAAGTCGACGAGTGTCTGATCGGGGCTCCGGCGATCGACCGTGAGCGCCGTGATGCGCGCGCCGACGATGATCGAGAAGGCGAAGAAGCGCTCGCCGACGATCTCGCACAGCGCTTGGAAGCTGCCGATCCCTTCGCCGATGCGCTCGAACCAGCCGTCGGTTCGTACGGAGTCGAGGGGAAATTCTTGGCGAGCTTGGGGCATCGGGCGCTGCGTGGGGGGCTTTTCCACGCTCGCACGAACCACCCTCCGACTCAATCGGGAAACGGCCAATGTCGGCAGACCGGCTTTACGCCGCAGCCTTCGCACCGCGCGGCGTCTCGCCGCGAAGGGCAGCGCTGGAGCATGCCGAGGTGGCAGAGCGAGAAGTCGTATTTCACCGGATCTTCGGCGTCGAAGCGGGCGAGCGCGCGGGTGATCTCGACGCTCGTCGTCCACGAGAGGTCGGCGCGGCGCGTGAGCCCGAGGTTTCGCGAGAGCTTGTGGATGTGCGTGTCGACCGGGATGACGAGGTGCTTCGCGTCGACGTCCCACAAGCCGAGGTCGATGCCGTCGGCGGGGCGAACCATCCACCGCAAGTAGAGGAGGAGGCGCTTCACCCCGCTCGCCCCCCGCGGATCGGCGAGGAGGTGCGAAGGCCCGCGACGCGCCCCCTTCCCTCGCCCCGCGTGGAGACCGCCGGCCTCGCGAATCGCGTCGCAGAAGCGCGCGAGCGCCTCGCGGAGATCGCCGGCGGCCGCGAGGTCTTCGGCGAAGCGCGCGCCGAGCGAGCCCGAGGCGAGCTGGACGCGACGCGCGCCGTGAAGGAGCCGGGCGATGTCCTCGCCGAGAAAGACGCGGTGCCGAAAGCCGTCGAGGCGTGCGAGGAGCGGCGCGAGCTTCTCCGACGCACGCGCAGGGTGTGGCCCGACACGCGTGAGCACCTCGCCGAGCTTCAGACGAATCGTGGTGACGTTGCCGAAGGCCATCGACGCCGCGACGAGCCCGACGATCTCTTGGTCGAGCGGATCTTCGAAGCGATGCACGAAGCCGACTGGATCCGCGGCGCGACGCGCCTCGGCGTCGCAGCGCGCGCGCACGTCGTCGAGCGTCGCTTTGAGCTTCTTTTCCCGCGCTTCGTCACGTGGCGAGGGGCGACGCGACCCGTGCGCCGAGGCGCGCGCGCGCGTCGGCTTCGACCTTGTCGTTGGTCGCGAGGCCATGCCCAGGTGATAGCATCGCCCGACGATGAGCGAGGAACGCCTCAAGACGCTGGACGAGTTCACCCTCGCCGACCTCGAGTCGGTCCGCCTCATTCTCCGCGGCGACTCGGTCATCGACTGGCACCGGCTGAACCTCGCCGACGACGACGAGATCGCCGAGTTCATCGCCGCCCAAGAGTTCGACGTCTCGCAGCCGGGCGATCGCACGCGCATGGACGGCATCAAGAGCGAGGCCATCAGCTTCCTCCGACGTCACTTCGAGTACCCGATCCCCAAGCCGGTCGAGCGCGCCAGCGTCGAGGAGCTGCTCAAGATCGCCGGCGGGTCGGGCCACCGTCAGACGTGCGCGTGCACGATCTTGAAGTGCATGCACATCATCCACCACCTCGAAGGACGCGAGCTCCTCTTCATGCTCCCGCTCTCCGACCAGGAGGTGTTCCACGTCGTCGAGGAGAAGGTCTACCGCGTCATCGGCAGCATGCTCGCCGGCGGCTTCCCCATCACCGAGTTCATCGGCGGAAGGAAGAACAAAGACTCGCTCTACACGAAGCTCCTCTCCAAGCAGGAGACGGTGGCGGCGCAGATCTACGACAAGCTCCGCTTCCGCATCGTCACGCGGAGCTACGACGACATCTTCCCGGTGATGCAGTACCTCACCAAGAAGCTCTTCCCCTTCAACTACGTGATGCCCGGACAGAGCATCAATTCGATGTTCAACTTCCGGCAGTACGCGAAGGCGTACCCGCACCTCAAGGCGATGCTGCCGGAGATGCAGGCCGGGCCCGACGACGACCTCACGCCGAGCGACAACCGCTTCAGCGCCGACAGCTACCGCGTCATCCACTTCGTCGTCGACATGCCGGTGCGCTTGCCGCGAAGGCTGCTCGAGCGCGCGCCGTCGAGCGCGTGGTCGCTCGGGCCGGTCATCTTCGTCATCTGCGAGTTTCAGATCATCGATCGCGAGACCGAGGCGAAGAACGAGCAGGGCGACGCGTCGCATGCAAAGTACAAGGAACGGCAGAAGAAGGCCGTCATCCGCAGGCTCCAGCTCGGCATGCGCGAGATGAAGACACCGCCCGCTTCGCCGGCCGCGCCGCCGAAGATCCCCGCGCCGCCCCCCACGACGCCCACGGCGAAGCGGAAGAAGTAGCGCGCGCGAAGAGCGCGGCCGGCGTGCTCGCGCGCGTCGACGCTCAGCCCGGCGGCGGCGGTTCGAGCCGCGGCGGCTCGACGTGCACGATTGCGCGGTAGAGAAGCGGGAAGAAGAGAACCACGAGGACGAGCACGACGCTCCCCACGGCCAAAGACCACCCCCACACGAAGGCGCGCGCGTCGTGGGCCGCGAGCGCCGCCTCGGTGAGCGCGATGCGCTTTCGCTGCTCTTCGGCCGCGGGGCCCGCGGGGAGGAGCGCATAGGCGCGTCGCATCGCCGAGGCGTCGCGCGCGAGCTCGATGCGACGCCGCGTCACCTGGAACGCGTAGACGGGCCAGAGGAAGAAGGCCGACGGCGCGTCTTCGTAGCCGGCGAACGCGCGCGCCTCGCGAGGATCGATCTCCGGCGCCTCCACCGCCGGGGCGCTCGGCGCTGCAGCGGGCACCCCGCCGAGGTGCGCGACAGGGAGGCGCGGGTTCGAGACGGCCGAGGCCGACGACGGCGGCGCGGGGGGGACCGCTTCGACGGCGCGCGCCTGGGCCGAGGGAGGCGGCGCGGCGACGTCGAGCTCGAGCGCGCCGAGATCGCCCGCACCGGTACCGAACACGTCGTCGTCGAGATCGCGCCCACCGCCGGCGGCGGCCACGGCCGCGCCCGCTGCGCTCACTTTCTGGGGCGGAGGACGCGACGAGCGACGCGCCGGGGGCGGCGGAGCCTGCGGGCGCGCGGGGGCCACCGGGGACGCGGGGAGCTCGAGATCGGGGACGGCGGCGAGGTCGAAGCCGGGGGACTCCGGGAGCGGCGCGGCATAGGGCGCCGGCGCTTCGGCCGCGGCCGAAGGCAAGGCGACGCCGCAGTGCGGGCACGCGCCTCCGGCGTTGGCGCCGGCACGGAGGGGCGCCTTGCAGGCGGGGCACGCGGGCATGGTCGGGAGGATACCGCGAAAAAAGCGCCGCCCGGCGAGCCGATCGCGCCGTTTCCCGTGGGCGGCGTGGGGGACACCTTGCTACGGTGCGGCCCTCATGCGTCTGTTTTCCAGCCGGATCAGTCCCATCGCCTCCGAGGTCGTGCGCGTCCTCACCGCCGACCAAGACATCGAAGCGGAGTCCCCGCGCGAGGTCGTGGCCGATGTCGAGTCCGTGCTCAAGACGTACTTGAGCGACGAGCGCGAGGTGAACGACCGTACGAAGGAGCTCCTCGAGCGCACCGGTCGCGCGATGACCGAGTTCAATCGCGTGCGCTCGCAGATCGCCGATCAAAAGGGGATCAAGGTCGGCGACGAGATGCTCGACTACCTGCTCGACCAGGTCGTGCAGATCTTCCACCACTCGAACCACGTCGACGAGATCTTCGCCGAGGACGTGGAGCTCCGCCGCAAGATGGCCAAGGTCTTCAAGCGCCACATGGCCGAGGACGACGAGCTCGACGCCGAGGTGCGCGCCCAGCTCCGCCACATGACCGAGGGGTCGCGCACGTGGGACGTGGAGTACGCGCGCGTCCTCGAGCAAGTGAAGCGGAAGCGCGGTCTCTCCTGACGAGCTAGGCTGAGGACGTCATGAGGAGCATGACCGGGTTCGGGGCGGGGGATTTCGCGCTCGGCTCGGGTCGCGTCACGGTCGAGATCCGAGCGGTCAACCACCGCTTCCTCGACGTGCGCGTGAGGCTCCCGCGCGAGCTCGCCGATCTCGCGAGCTTCGTCGAGCAGCTCGCCCGCGAGCGTCTCTCGCGCGGCCGGTTCGAGATCGCGATGCGCGTCGACGGCGTGCCGCTCGGCCTCGCGGTGCTCGATCGCGATCGCGCGAGGAGCGCGTACCGCGCGCTCTGCGAGCTGCGCGACGAGATCGCCCCCGGCACCGAGGTGCCGCTCTCGCTCCTCGGCGCGGTCCCCGATTTGTTCGTCTCGTCGGTGGAGCACGAGCTCGAAGCGGTCAAGGCCGCCGCGCGCGGCGCGTTCCTCGTGGCGCTCGGCGATCTCGACGCCATGCGCGAGCGCGAGGGGGCGACCTTGGCCGACGATCTCGCGCGGCGGCTCGAGACCGTGCGCGGCCTCGCGCGGACCGTGGGCGATCGCGCCCCGGACTTGCTCGACGGCCATCGGCGGCGCCTCCGCGAGCGGACCGATCGCCTGCGCTCGGGGATGGATCTCCTCATGGACGACGGGCGCCTCGAGGCGGAGATCGCCCTCTTCGCCGAGCGCATCGACATCACCGAGGAGCTCACGCGCCTCGAGAGCCACTGCGTGCAGTTCTCGGCCCTCCTCGAGGGGAGCGGCGCGTGCGGACGCCGCCTCGACTTCCTCCTCCAGGAGATGGCGCGCGAAGCCAACACCGCCGGCGCGAAGAGCCCCGACGCCCAAATCGCCCACGCGGTCGTGGAGATGAAGGCCGAGCTCGAGCGCATGCGCGAGCAGGTCCAGAACGTGGAGTGAGCGCGGCCGCGCTCGTCCGACGAGCCCAGGCGGAAACGCGAGCCACGAGGGCGCGGGCCGTGTAAAGTGGTCCCCCCCGAGATGGTCCAGGATTTTCTTCTCCTGATCCTGAGCTCCCCGAGCGGTGCGGGAAAGACCACGCTCACCCGGAAGCTCCAAGACAAGTTCAAAGACCTGCGCTTCAGCGTCTCGCACACGACGCGAAAGCCGCGCGCCAACGAGGTCGACGGACGCGACTACCACTTCGTGGATCGCGAGACGTTCGAGCACCTCGCCGAGGACGGCGCCTTCGTCGAGTGGGCCGAGGTCCACGGGAACCTCTACGGCACGTCGATCGCCGAGATCGACAAGGCGCGCGAAGAAGCGGCGCGTGGCCAGTGCGGCGGCGTCATCTTCGACATCGACTACCAGGGGGCGCGTCAGATCCGCGCCAAGCTCCCCGAGGTCGTCGGCGTGTTCATCCTGCCCCCTTCGATGGAGGAGCTCGAGCGACGCCTCCGCGGGCGCGCCAGCGAGACCGAAGAGGTCGTGCAGCGAAGGTTCCAGGTCGCGAAGGCGGAGATCGAGCACTACGCGCTCTTCGACTACGTGCTCGTGAACGACGATCTCGCGCGGGCCTTCGAGACCTTGTGCGGCGTCGTCCTCGCCGAGCGCGCGCGCCGCCTGCGACGCGCCTCGGTGGCGGAGAATCTCCTTCGCAAGGACCACACCGCGCCCGAGCCTTCGAATCGCGCGCGCCACAAGGAGCCCCGATGAGCGGGTACGTGCTGGGCGTCATCGGCGGGAGCGGCCTCTACGATCTCCCCGGCCTCGCCAACGTGAAAGAGATCCGCGTCGACACGCCGTTCGGCGCGCCGAGCGACGCGATCGTCTCGGGCGAGCTCGGCGACACGAAGCTCCTCTTCCTTCCGCGCCACGGCCGCGGCCACAAGATCCCCCCGCACGGCATCAACTACCGAGCGAACGTGTGCGCCCTCAAGATGAGCGGCGCGACCCACCTCATCAGCGTGAGCGCCGTCGGGTCGATGAAAGAAGAGATCCGCCCCGGCGACATGGTCGTCGTCGATCAGTTCATCGATCTCACGAAGCGCCGCGCCTCGACCTTCTTCGACGAGGGGATGGTCGGTCACGTCGGCTTCTCCGATCCGGTGTGCGAGCACACGGCGGAAGCGCTCGCCCAAGCGGCGGAGGCGGCGATCGCCGACACGAAGCGCGAAGGCGAAGCGCCGCGCGTCCACCGCGGCGGCGCCTACGTGTGCATCGAAGGGCCGCAGTTCTCCACGCGGGCCGAGAGCCTCGTCTACCGCTCGTGGGGCGTGTCGGTCATCGGCATGACCGGGATGCCCGAGGCCAAGCTCGCGCGCGAGGCGGAGCTCCCCTACGCGACGCTCGCCCTCTCCACCGACTACGACTGCTGGCACGTCTCGGAAGAGGCGGTGACGGTGGAGGCGGTGGTCGCGGTGCTGAAGAAGAACATCGGGGTCGCCCGCGCCACCGTGGCCGCCCTCGCCGCCCGCCTCCCCTCCCCGGCGAAGAGCCGCGCCACGGGCGCGCTCGAGAACGCCGTGATGACCGCGCCCGACGCCATCAGCGACGACGCGCGAAAGAAGCTCGCCTGGCTCGTGAAGCCCAAGAAGAGCTGATAACGTGCCGCGCCGTGTTCCGCCGCGCCCGGTGCGCGCGGCCGGGAGGTTTTCGTGACGAAGTCGAACAGTCTCTTGGTCGTGGGCTCGATGGCCTTCGACGATCTCGAAATGCCGAGCGGCTCCTTCAAGGACGTCGTCGGAGGCGCAGCGACGTACTCGTCGTACGCCGCTTCGCTCCTCGCGCCGGTGCGCCTCGTGGGCGTCGTGGGCGACGACTTCGCCGAGTCGCATCTGGCGACGTTGCGCGAGCGCGGCGTCGACACCACCGGCGTCGAGCGCGTCGCCGGGGGGAAGACCTTCCGCTGGCACGGCCGCTACAGCCACGATCTCTCGAGCCGCGAGTCGCTCGACACCCAGCTGAACGTCTTCGCTGATTTTCGTCCGAAGATCCCGGCGAGCTACAAAAAGAGCGCCTTCGTGCTGCTCGGGAACATCCACCCGAACCTCCAGACCGAGGTCGTCGATCAGGTGGACGCGGCCGGCGGGCTCATCGCCGCCGACACGATGAACTTCTGGATCTCGGGCGAGCCCCAGGCGCTCGCCAAGATGCTCTCGAAGATCGATCTCCTCGTCATCAACGACGAAGAGGCGCGCCAGCTCTCGGGGATCCAGAGCATCCCGCGCGCCGCCGCGGACATCCTGAAGCGCGGCCCGACGCGCCTCATCATCAAGCGCGGCGAGCACGGCGCGCTCCTCTTCGACGGCGCGGGGACGTTCTTCGCCCCCGCCTACCCGCTCGAGGACGTGAAAGATCCGACCGGCGCGGGCGACACCTTCGCCGGCGGCCTCATGGGCTACCTCGCTCACCACGGCGAGGCCTCCCCCCTCGCGCTCCGCAAGGCGATGTTCTTCGCCTCGGCGCTCGCCTCCTTCTGCGTCGAGGAGATCGGCACCGCGCGGCTCGCCACCGTCTCGCGTGTCGAGCTGATGCGCCGCCTCGACGCTTTTACGCGCCTCGTCGACTACGGCGGAGCGCTCTCCCTCGCCGACTAAAGTGCGGTAGGCTCCTGGAAGAGCTTTCCATGCAGACCCCTTCGACCCTTCGCCGCAGCCTTCTTTTGAGCCTCGTGGGCCTCACGACGGGGGGCCTCGCGCTCGTCGTCTTCGGAGCGTGCGGCTTCGACCCGCCCGCGAAGAACACGGCCGAAGGGGGCGGCGGCGGCAGCGGCCCCGGCGGTCCCTGCAAGGCCGACCCCGGCCAGCTCCCCACGCCCAACTGCGACAACTCGAGCAACGACTGCTCGCAGCCCGGTTGCCCGATCGACACCTCGAAGTGCGGCGATCCCGGCACGTGCCTTCCGCTCGCCGACAACGGCGGCAAGTCCACGCTCGACTTCCGCATCCGGCGCCTCAACATCGCCGCGCCGCCGAGCCTCGCGCTCCCGCTCATCCAGAACGCGATCGTCACGAAGAACATCGACCTCAAAGCCAAGCAGTGCGGCGAGCTCGGCAACGGCGCGTTCAACTGGCTCATTCGCCTCGACAAGACGGCGAACACGCTGAAGACCGGCGGCGCCCCCCCGGTGACCGATTTTCTCGGCCAGGGCTACTGCTTCTACAACCACACGACGACGACCGGCGTGAAGGTCGGCCCTGCCGATGGGACCGTGAAGTTCGACGGCGACACCTTCTCGACGACGACGCCCATCAAGAGCCTGCCCATCCCCATCTTCCTCGCCGGCGACGTGAACAACGTCATCGTGCTGCCGATCACCGACGCGACGATCACCAGCGTCACCATCTCGGCGAACAACAACTGCATCGGCAGCTTCCAGCCCAAGGCGCTCGACTCCGACTGCGTGGACGATCCGGGCGCCTGCTCCAAGTGGCAGACCGCCGGCGCGATCGGCGGCTACATCACGCTCGAAGAAGCCGACGGCGTGCTCGTGCAGGACCTCAGCGAGAGCCTCTGCGTGCTCCTCACCGGCACGGTCTCGAGCAAGACCGCCGACGGAAAGTGCCAGCGCGACGGCGGCGGGCACATCGTCCCCAAGGGCGACTTCTGCTCCACCACCAAGACGGCCGGCGGCTGCCAAGACAGCTACTGGCTCGCGGCCACCTTCGCGGCGAGCGCGGCGAAGATCAACGACGGCTCGACCACCGTCGAATGCCAAGCGGGCGGCGGACCGGTCGACAGCGGCGCCGATACGTCCGCCGACGCCGCCGACGCCACCGGCGAGTGACCGCGACCACGGGTGCGCTTCGAGCGGGCCCGCGCGTCAACGGCTCGTCGCCATCACAACGCGACGCGTCATTCAGATGAGGCGCGGGCGCTAGTCCAGGCCGCGTCGATGACATTTCGACGCAGTGCGCCCTGGGCGGAGGGGCACCTTTGGCGTAAAGTTCCGTAGTGGCAGGGAGTGGTCGTCGTGCACTGCGCACGGCGGCGCTCGTGGGCACGGAAGCACCTCCCGCTCGGGGGGCGACGACGTGGTCGTGTGTAGCCCGCCACGCTGTTCCGTTACGGAGGCTTGGGAGGACACATGCTTCACGATCGATCGCGCGCCGCGCGTCGGCCCGTTCTTGGGCGCGCCCTCGGGTTGCTCGTCGTCTTGCTGGCGGCTTCGTGCGCAGGTGGGAGCGGCTGCGGCGGTTGCGCCGAGCCCATCCCCGGCGGCTTCCCGCGTGACCAAGCGATCCTGAACGCCGCGGACGTGCGCATCACGCGACCGGGCCTCGACTTCCTCGCGACGAGCGCACCGCACGTGGCGAGCGGCATCCTCAACCTGAAGAACGAGACCTTCAACTTCGAGGTGCCGAAGTCGCACATCGACGCGACGGTCATCGACCTCCCGACGAGCTGCTGCGACGTCATCGCTCACGTCGACATTTGCCCCGCGGGGGCGAACGCCAACGCCAACCCGCCGACGTGCACCGTCGACGTCGAGGTCGGCGCGGCGAAGCTCCACGTCGACGCGGTGACACCGAACAAGATCCGCTTGAGCGGCACGCTGCCGGTGCGCCTCAAGGATCTGCCGATGCACGAGACGACCGAGCACGGGCCGGATCTGAACGATTTTTCGGTGGGCCTCGGCGCGGGGCAATGCAACGGCGGCACCCCGCAGTTCGATTACAAGGCCTTCCCGGTCGAGATCATCCTCCCGATCATCAACGAGACGATCGCCCCGCGCGACGGCTTCTCGATGCTCGACGTGAACAACGCGGTCATCAACCCCGGCGTCACGTCGGGCGACGTCGCGGTGTGCAAGGACTGCGGCGGCGGCTTCACGCAGAGCGTGTGCGACGCCGTCTTCGGGTTCATCAAGGACCAGGTCTTCAACTCCATCTACGGCAAGCTCCAGGACGCCATCAAAGGCCAGCTCCAGAGCACCTTCTGCACGAAGCCGAACCCGGCGGCGACGCCGACCTGCCCGAACGGCACGGTCGAGAACGCCAACAAGACGCAGTGCGTGTTCTCGTCGAAGCCGGACACGTGCGTCCCCACCGAGCTCGGCACCGAGGGGCACATCGATCTCTCGAGCGCGCTCTCGGGCATCTCGCCCGGCACGAGCGGCGGCTTCAACTTCGTGCTCGCCGCCGGCGGCGCGGCGAACCCGGCGCCCGGCGCGGCCGCGGACAACGTCGGTTACTCCGGCCACACGCCGAACGGCCTCACGCTGACGATGCTCGGCGGCGCGGCGCCGAACCCGGTCTCGAGCTGCGTGCCCGCCTTCAACAACGTCGCCCCGCAAGGGATCCCCATCCCCGACGAGATGCTGAAGGACAAGCTCGCCAACTGGCCGGCAGCCGATCCCACAGGTCCCCACGTGGGCATCGCCCTCGCGGGACGCTTCCTCAACTACGCGCTCGGCAGCGTGTACTCGAGCGGGCTCCTCTGCCTCGGCGTGGGGACGGAGAATTTCCAACAGCTCCAGAGCGGGCTCCTCTCGGCGCTCATCCCTTCGATCAAGACGCTCACCTTCGAGCAAAAGGCGGCGCCGGTCGCCATCTCCACGCGCCCGCAGAAGCCCCCCACCTTGAAGCTCGGCGGCGGCACCGACATCAAGACCGATCCGCTCCTCAGCATCGCGCTCGAGCAGCTGGCGGTCGACTTCTACGTGTGGTCGGACGATCGCTACGTCCGCGCCTTCACCTTCACCGGTGACGCGACGATCCCGGTGAACCTCACCACCGGCAAAGATCCCAAGACGAACCCGAACGGCGGGCTCCTCCCCACGCTCGGCGAGCTGAGCATCAAGAACCCGGTCGTCACCAACAACGATCTCCTGAGCGACGATCCGAAGGTCATCGGCGACGCGCTCGCGCAGATCTTGGGCGGGCTCTCTTCGCAGCTCACCGGCGCCATCAAGCCCATCGACATCGGCAGCTTCGTGAAGAGCTACGGCCTCGGCCTCACCGTCCCCGACGGCGGCATCCGCAAGCTCACGAAGGGGCAAGACGACTTCCTCGCCATCTTCGCCGATCTCAGCACCGCGACGCCGGCGACGCAGGAGCTCGACACGAACGCGCGCATCGTCGACAAGACGGTGCACCCGGAGGCGATGAGCCTCTCGACTGCGCGTCGCGATCTCCTCCCCAGCCTCCACGTGCTCGTCTCCTCGCCCGAGGACGACGGCACGCGCGCCGTCGAGTACGCGTGGGCCATCGACCAAGGCTCGCGAAGCCCGTGGCTCCGTGAGCGCGACCTCACCGTCCAGACCGACTACCTCTTCTTCCAAGGCAAGCACGTGCTCAAGGTCTGGGCGCGCGCAGTCGGCGAGCCTCTGAGCGAAGACTCGAGCCCCGCCGAGGCCCCCTTCACCATCGACACCCTCGCGCCCGACATCCAGGTCACCGAGGGGAAGAGCGCCGGCGAGGTCCAGGTGCTCGCGCACGACTTCGTGAGCCACGACGCCGATCTCGTCGCGCGCTACCGCGTGACCACCGGCACGAAGACCGGCGAGTTCGGCGACTTCCGCCCGCTCGCCGATCTCGCGGCCCTCACCGTCCCCACCGAAGCCACCGCGATCGACGTCGAGGTGCGTGACGAAGAGGGGAACGTCGGCTCCACGAGCCAGGCGCTCATTCGCGGTCGCGCCGACGACTCGCTCAAGGCCGCCGGCGGATGCGGCTGCAGCACGCCCGGCCATCGACCCGACGCGCCGTGGGCCGCGTTCGGCGCGCTCGGCCTCGGGCTCGCCGCGCTCGTGCGTCGCTCGCGACGCGGTGACCGCGGAGGTGCAGCGTGATGCGCCGCGCCGCGGCCATCGGGCTCGGCGCCCTCGCCGTCCTCGCAGCCATCACCCAAGGCTGCTCGTGCGGCGGTGACGGCAACGACATCACCGCGGTCGGGTGTGGATCCGATTGCAAGCAGACCTGCGGCCCGCCGCTCCCCATGGGGATGATCGGCGCGTACACCTCGGTCGCCACCGCCAAAGACGGCACGATCTGGGTCGCCGGTTACGACGACGCGGCGCTCGGTAGCGACGTCGGGAACTACCTCTACGGCGATCTCGTCGCCGGCAAGTACGATCCGGCGAAGGGGACCGTCGCCTGGCAGACCGTCGACGGAACTTTCGCGCGCACGGACGGCTCGTGCCCCGACAACGATCGCAACGGATGGCGCGGCGGCGAGACCGAGTCGGGCGACGACGTCGGGCTCTGGACGAGCATCCAGCTCGACGACAGCGACCACCCGCTCATCGCCTACTACGACGCCACGCACATGGCGCTCAAGATCGCCTACCTCGACGGCGACAAGTGGAGCTCGTACCCGATCGCCGGCGGGATCCCCGGGAGCGACGCCGGTCGCTACGCGAAGATGATGATCCTCGCCGGCAACCCGGTCGTCGCCTTCGCCGTCCTCGAGAAGGGGAACGGCGGGGCGGTGCGCTCCAAGATCACGCTGGCCAAAGCGCAGAACCCGAGCCCGCACCAAGCCACCGATTGGACGTTCGAGGACGTCGCGGCGAACGAGGACGGACCGTGCCGCGCCTTCAGCTGCGACGACGGCCAAGCCTGCCTCACGACCGGCGCGTGCGCGCCGACGGTGGGCGGTTGCACCCCCGCCGACTGCGGATCGGGCAAGGCATGCGTCACGGTCAACGGCAAGGCGACGTGCTCCGACGTGCTCGGCACCGGCTACGTCGAGTCGTATCCCAACGGCATCGGTGACTACGTGAGCATGGCCAACGGCCCCGGCGGCGTGGGGCTCGTGGCCTACGATCGCGTGCACGGAAACCTCGTCGCCTACAACAACACCAGCGGCACCTGGGCCTCGCAGATCCTCGACGGCGAGACCGGATCGCGTGCCGCGAAGAACGCGGTCGACACCGGCGACGTCGGCATCGGCGCGTCGCTCGCCATCACCGCCAACGGCGACTGGCACATCACCTACGTCGACGGCTTGAGCGAGTCGCTCAAGTACATGCTGGTGCCGGGCGGCAAGACCCCGCTGAAGCCGGAGATCGTCGACGACGGCGTCGGGCTCGGCAAGGGCTCTCCCCCCTTCCCCGACGGCAAGCACATCGTGGGCGACGACTCACGCATCCTGGTCGACGACGCCGGCAACGTGACGGTGCTCTACCAAGACGCGACGAGCGGCGAGCTCCGCGTCGCCACCGGCGCGCCGGGCGCGAACGGCCACACGTGGACGGTGAAGTCGTCGCCGCAACCGAGCCGCTTCGCCGGCTTCTTCCCCCAATACGTCCCCGGGCAGGCGCTCATCGCCAACTGGTGGCGATCCATCGACCACGCGACCGGCGACGTCTCCGGCGACGTCGCGTTCGTGACTCCGTAATTGCGAGTCCACGGTCGTCGCCTTTGGCGACGACGCGTGGACTCTGCAATTACCCACCCTGGTGGGGGACTGGCGTCCCCCCTCGCTCGCTCGCTGCGCTGCGCTCCGCTGCCGCGAGCGAGCCTCCCCTGGCCTCGCCTTCGGCGAGCTCGTGCTGCGCACGAGCCGGTCACTGGCACCGCCCTGCCGTCCGCGCCTGATTCCACGCACGCCCTGCACGCGTCCACCGAAACTGCGGTGCCAGTAAATCGCACGCGAGCGCACAGCGAGCGTGCGCCGCCGATAGGCGAGCGGGGGGAGGCTCGCAGCTCTGCTGCGAGGGGGGACGGCACGTCCCCCACCAGGGTGGTAGTAGCTCTCGAGCCAGCGGTCGTCGCCAAAGGCGACGGCCGCGCGCTCGAAAGCTACGCCGCGCGCGTGCTCAACCCGGGCGTGGGCGTCGACGTCGTGACGGCCACGTCGGAGAGCGGACGCATCGCGGGGCCCGAGGCCTTCTCGCGCTCGGTCGCGACCATCTCGAGGAGCTCTTCCTTCGTGGCGGTGCCGGTCTCGAGGACGGCGCGCATGTAGCCGTCGACGTAGCCGTGAGCGCGCGCGAGGCGACCGTAGTTCTCACCTGCGGCCTTGGCGGCGAAGATGGCGCGAAGCATGGAACGGAGCTCGCTGACGACTTCGGTCTTGGTGCGCATGCTTTGGCGATACCGGAGCGTCTTCGCGCGGGCCAAGTTTTGGCGCCGAGAACACGCCCCGAAATAGTGGCGCCCCGACGCGCGTTCAGCTAATCGAAGGGAGCTTTGCCGCCGTTGGAAGGAAATCTGCGCGCGTTCGAGTCGGTCTCCGGCCTCTCGCGTCTCTCCGATCTCGTGGGCCTCACGCGCGGCGTGATGGACGCCATGGCCGCGTCGAAGCGCACCGAGTGGACCTCGGGCGCGCGCGCCAAGGCGAGCGAGCTCGACCTCTCGGCCGAAGACGTCGCCACCCCCTTCGGCGATCCGCTCGCGGTGCTCGATCGCGGACCGGAAGACGCCGCCGAGCGCCAACTGTGTGCGGCGCTCGCAGCGCATGTCCTCGCCGAGTCTCCGCCCGAAGAGCGCGAAGAAGAGGACGACACCGCCGAGAGGCTCGTGTGGCTCGCGACCTTCACTCCGTTCGACGCGCTCTCGCTCTTGGATCGCGCGCTCGGTGAGGGCGCGGGCGACGTGTGGGCGGCGATCGCCGAGCGCGTGCGTCGCATCACCGAAGACGCGCGAGGAACGCGCGGCGAAGCGCTCGTCGCCGCCGCTGCGCTCGGGCTCTCCTCCTCGGCCGAAGCCAAGAAGCTCTCCGCTTCGCTCGTGAAGAGCGTGAGCGATCCGGCGGTCGCGCTCGTCCTCCGCCAAGACAGCGCCGCCACGGCGACCACGCACCTCGAAGGCGAGCTCTCGCCGCCGCCGCGGGGACCTCTGGCGACGGCCACCCTCGCCTTCTCCGGCATCCTCTTCGTCCTCCACGTCGCCCGGCTCGTCGGCAAGCTCGCGCTTCGCTACCAGCGGCCGACGTCGGTCACCCTCTCGGAGGACGGCGTGCGCATCGAGTCGCGCACGCTGCTGCTCGGACGCACCTTGCGCGAGGGGAGCGTGCTGATCGAGCGCGGCGGCCTCGTCCGCGCCGGGCGTGAGGTCCGCTACCCGCGCATCGCCTTCTACGCCGGCCTCTTGGCGCTCGCCGTCGGCAGCTACTTCGGCGTGGCCACGCTCGTGGACGGTGTCCGCGCGGCTTCGCCTTCGCTCCTCGCGACCGGTCTCTTGATCGTCGCGCTAGGTGTGGCGCTCGACTTCGTCCTCGGCAGCATCCTCCCCACCACGCGCGGGCGCTGCAGGGTGCTCTTCGTCCCCCAGCGCGGCCCCTCGTTCTGCGTCTCGGCGGTCGACATCGCCCGCGCCGACGCGGCGCTGGCGATCCTCTCCGGCTCGCGCTGAACGCCGAGCACGGGCTCGGTCACGGCGGCGCGAGACGCTCGCCGACGACGACGTCCATCTTGCCGCCCGCTGCGCGCACCTCGGCGCGGATCTTCGCCCCCGAGGGACCGGCGCACACACGCGAAGCGACGCTGAGCTCGCCGGACGCGCGATCCAAGTCGTCGCCCGTCGTGGCGTCGAGAAGTCGGAGCTCGAGCCCCGTCCCTTCCCCCTCGCCTCCCAAGATGACCGTCATGCACTGGCCCGGCCGTACGGTCTCGACGAAGGCCCCGCGATGGGCGGCGTCGACCGCGAGCGCGCGCACCGCCAGTGGGACCCCGTCGAGCTTTCCCGCTGTGGCCGGCGCCGCGCGCGTGAGCATGCGCGCCGCCGCGAGCGGGTGCGCCGCGAAGGCAGGATCCTTCCATGTCTCCGGACGCGCCACGGCCGCAAACGGCCCCGGCCGACCGCGCGCCTCGACCTCGAGATCGACCTTGGGATGGCCGCACGAGAAGACCGTCAGCCCCGACGAGCCCTCGGCCCACGCCACGCGCGCGCCGTTCGCGTCCCACACGTTCCCTTCGAGCAGCGCCGTGGGCGTGCCGCCGACGACGTCGATGCGGTGGCATCCTCCACCGGGGAGATCGAGCACGACCTTGGAGCGCCGCCCGAGGACGAGGGCGCCGCGCACTGGCGGCGAGCCTTCCGCATACCCCGCCTTGGCAAGCTCGGCGTGGCGCTGCCGGAGCGCCGACTCGAGCGGCTCGGCCGCGCCGACCCATGCAATCTGCACACGTGTGGAGATGTCCCGCGCGACCTCGGCCTTCGCGCGACCGAGCACCACCGCCGCGACCCCCGTGCCGCCGTGCGGGCGCACCACGAGCGATCCGCCGAAGGCCACCGGCGAGCAGAGCACCATGCTGCGCGCGCGGTCGCCGTCGCGCACGCGCCCGACCACGCGCCCCTCGCCGTCGAGCGCCTCGACGTCGAGCGCCGCTACGTCGTCGTCGGGAATGACGAGCACGTCGATGCACTGGTTCGCCTCGACGGGAAAGCCGACCGAGCTCGGCGCGCGCGTGTCGACGAGAAGCGCGACGCGACGAAGCTCCTCCCACGTCCCGCCGAGGGCACGACGATGCGCGCTCACTTCGTCGTCGAGACCGGGCCACGCGTCGGCCGCGCGAAGGCCACCGTTGCCCCGCGCTCCGAGGGCGTGCGTGATCTCGGGCGCGAGCTCTCGCGGTACGAACTGCGCCCCCAACGCGACGAGCCCCTCCCCGAGCACGGTGTGCGCCGAGAGATAGATGCGCGCGGGGTGCGGCGGGCAGACGAGGATCGTCGGGTGCGCGTCGGGCGCCTCGTCGGTCGCGAGTGGGCTCCCCTCTTCGGCGAGCGCCGCGGCGTCGAGGTCTTCGACCGAGCTCGAAGCGCGCGCGTAGCCGAGCAAGCACGACGTCTCGGGCACCTCCACGAAGGCGCCCATGCGCTCGCCGGCGCTGGAGACGCCGGTGGCCACGATCGACAGCGGCCCCGCTCCGAGCTTCGACGCGCGCATCGGCAAATCACCGAGGAGCCCACGAGCGTCGAGCGCTCCGGGGACCACGTGCGGCGCTTCTCCCTGATTGGCCGCGTGCGTCCCGCCGCTCCGCGCGCCCCCCGCCCCGCCGCACCCCGCGAGCGACGCGAGCAGCAGAGCGCAAAGGGCCACGCGTGAGACGCGCGCGCTCATCGCGGCGCCTCCCACATGTCCTTCATCGTTCGGTACACCGCCATGCCCCACGCGAGCGACGCGCCGCGGGCGTCGACCTCGATGCGCGCCCTCCGCTGGTCGCGAGCGCAGAACGCCACGACGGCCGCGTCGTCGCCGGGGCCGTGGTCGTCTTGGCTCTCGGTCGCGCCGACGACGGCACGAAGGCCGAGCCCGCGCGAGTTCCCCCGGACCACGGCGGCGACGGCGAGGTAGCAAGCCCCCGGCTCGACGTCGAGGAAGACCGGCGTCGCCCCCGCGGGCCCCTGGGCAACCACGAGCGGCTCTTCACGCGGCGCGTGGAGATGTCGCGCGAGGAGCGCTCGCCCCATCCTCGCGCGCGGCGCGGTGCCGAAGAGACGCGGCAAGAGATCCGGGAGCGGCCACGCGGCGTGTGTCAGGAGAACCTGGCCGCCCGGCGTGGTCCCGGCGAAGACCACTTCACCGAGCGTCGGACCACCGACGCACGTCTCGAGTCGCGCGTCGGCCGCTTCGCTTCGATCGCGCGCGAGCAGCGTGTCGTCGTCGGAGTCGCGGATTTCGGCGTCGAGGTCGAGGCGTGCGCGGCGCGATCCATGCGCGGTCGGCAGCTCGGTGGCGAAGAGCTCGAGGCGATGGCACCCCGTCTCGAGGTGAATCTCCTCGCCGCCGGTACCGTCGTCTTCGGCGCGGACCATTTTTCGCGGGAGGACCGCCGCGCCGTCGGGGCGCACGCGCGCTTCGGCCGCGTCGGCGCGCTTTTCCGCCGAGGGCAACGGAGGCAGCGCGCCCGGCTCGGGCATCGGGGGAAAGAGGCCGCCTGTGCGCTCGGGGTACACGCTGCGAAGCGAAGGGAGCTCGGCGCGCGATCGCGCGACGACGATCTCGATCGCCCCGCGGCCCGCGTCGCTCGTCACGACGAAGCGATCGAGCGACGTGCCGTTGCAGCGCGAGAGCTCGAGGATCCCGGCGACGCTGGAAGCGCGCGCGACGGCTTCGTCGCCTTCGTGCTCACCCGGGACCTCGACATGGAAGCTCATTCCCCGCGAGCCGACGAGGCCGATGGAGGTGCACCGCTCGTTCGCGCCCGGCGGAAGTCGTATCGCGATCGATTCGTCCTCGAAGAGAAAGCGCGTCGGCACGTCGAAGAGCGTTCCGCCGGCGGCGTGCCACTCGGCGCGCGCGCGGTAGGCGACGTCGCGCAAGTCGGCGTAGGCGACCGAGACGGTCGACGAGAGACCGAGCGCGACCAGCACCGAGAGCGCGCCGGCCGTCGTGCCGCGAGGGCGGGCGCGCGCGCCTCTTTTGCTCATTCCTCTAGGACCGAGATCGGCGACTCGACGAAGGACGTGGAGGCCGCGTCCCACACGAAGAGCTTGTGGTCGTCGACGTGCGGCGGTGCGCCCGGAGCCTCGCCCTTGCGCACGCTCGTGACGAGGTAGGCGATCGCGTACGTCGGCTCGTTGCCCCCCATCGTCGCCGCCGAAGCGTCGGTCGGCGAGAAGTACGCGCCCACGTCCAGGTGCGAGTGGTAGAGCACCTTCACCGGGCGCCCCGCCGCCTCGCGCTCCTTCACCTCGCGCTCGAAGCGCACCGGGTTGATGTCGAAGTACATGCGCCCCGTCCGCGGATAGGTCTCGGGGTCCATGGCGTGGAGCTTGTTGGCGCGGTTCTCCATGGGAACGGCGTCGTCGAGGAGGAGCGGCTCACTCGCGGGGCCAACGAGAAAGCCGCAGCTCTCTTCGTCGCGTCCGTAGGCGTCACGCGCTTCCTGGAAGACGCGCTCGAGCACCTCGCGCCTCACCACGAGCCCTCCGCGCACCCAGGGATGTTTCGCGGCGTCGACCATCTGCGGCTACCAAACGTAGCGCCGCTCCCATCGCATGGGGGCAAAATAGCGGTCCCCGCGGTCGCAAACGATCGCCACGATGCAGCCTTTTTCCCCTCGCCGCGCGAGGTCTTCGGCGATGCGCACCGCCGCGAAGATGTTCGCTCCCGAAGAGTGACCCACGTGGATCCCTTCCTCGCGCGCGCACCGGTCGGCCATGTCCCATCCGTCCTCGGTGGTGACGGCGAAGAGCTCGTCGGGGACCTTCGGGTCGTAGATGGGCGGCACGAGCGACGAGCCCATGTGCTTCAGCCCTTCGAGGCCGTGCATCGGACCGTCGGGCTCGACGGCGACGCAGCGAATCGGGCGCGTGTGCTCCTTCAGGCGCCGCGTCGTCCCCATCATCGTGCCGCTCGTGCCCAAGCCGGCGACGAAGTGCGTCAGGCGGTCGCCGAAGGCGGCGAGGATCTCGCGCCCCGTTCCGTCGTAGTGCGCGCGCGGGTTCGAAGGGTTGGCGTACTGATCGGGGTAGAAGAATTGCTCCGGCGCATCTTGGACGATCTGCCGCACGTGACGAATGGCGCCGTCGGAGCCCTCCATCGGATCGGAGAAGATGATCTCGGTCCCGAACGCCCGCGCGATGTCTTTGCGCGCCTTGGAGACGTTCGAAGGCATCACGAGCTTCACCGGGATGCCGAGGGCGGCGCCGAAGATCGAGTACGCGACGCCGGTGTTGCCGCTCGTCGAATCGATGAGTGTCTTGCCGGGCGTGAGGCGCCCGTCGGCGAGCGCGTCTTGGATCATCCGGAGCGCCGCGCGATCTTTCACGCTGCCGCCGGGGTTGGCGAACTCGAGCTTGGCGTACACCTCGACGCCGGGCGCGTTCTTGGCGACGTTCCGCAGGCGCACGTGCGGCGTGTTCCCCACCGCCTCGGCCACCGATCCCAGCCGACGAACGGGACGGCTCACGCGCGCTCCAGGAGATCGCAGATCCGAGCGACGGCCCGAAGCGCCCCCTCGGCGACGTCGCGCGACGCCGGATCGGCGAAGTCGCGATCGATGGCGGGGCCAAGTTCTGGCGAAGCGGCCCCCTCCGTCGAGCGCGTGACGCGAACCCCCGCACGCGCGAGGTAGCGCGCTTCGATCTCCGACGAGAGGCCGGCACGAGGCACGTCGAGCGTGCTCGCCGAGAGTCGAGCTTGCCCAGCCTCGCCGATCTCGCCGAGGCGCGCTTGTCGCGCGTAGCGACGCGCGTGATCGACCTTCGCCTCGGGCACCTCAGCCCCCGGCGATGGCGGGGACGATGCTGATGAGGTCACCGCTCTTGATGGGCGTCGCGAGCCCTTGGAGGAAGCGCACGTCCTCTTCGCCGACGTAGATGTTGATGAAGCGGCGGACCCCCTTGTCGTCGAGGAGCCGGTCCTTCAGCCCGGGGTGCTTCTTCTCGAGATCCTCGAGCAGCTCGCCGAGCGTGCCGCCTTGGCCCGTGACCTCGTCTTGGCCGGCGGTGATGGTGCGAAGCGCTGCGGGAATGCGCACGATGGTGTCCATGCTTCTCTTCTCCTCCAATGACAATCGAACGAATCCTGGGTTCCGCGAAGAGGGTCTTCGCGTGCTACTCGACGAAGCTCACGGCGTAACGCGCGCGGGCCGTGTCGTGAATCGTCTTCGCGCCGCACAGCGCGCACGCGGCGCGGGGGGCGATGCGTCGCGTCCGTACGCGCGTGCGCTCGACGGTCACGAGCGTCCCCGAGACGTCGCGCCCGTCGAGTAGAGCCAGGGCGAGATCGGCTTGCAGCGCGCCCACGACCCCCACCACCGGCCCCATGACGCCGGCGTCGGCGCAGTTGGGCATCTCTTCGCGCGGGATGTCTTCGAAGAGGCAGCGGTAACAAGGGCGACCGCCGGCGGAGACCGCGAGCGCCGTTCCGTGCCAGCGCACCGCTGCGCCGTGCACCACCGGGCGGCGCGCCAGGTGACACGCGTCGGCGGCGAGGAACTTGGTCGCGAAGTTGTCGCTCCCTTCGACGACGAGATCGTAGGAGGCGACGAGCTCGGCCGCGTTCTCCGGGAGCAGACGCGTCCGGTGCATCGTCACGCGCGCGCTCGGCGCGTGACGCAGGATGGCGTCGCGGGCCGCTTCGACCTTCGGCCGCCCGACGTCCTCGTCCTCGAACAGGATCTGACGGTGGAGGTTGCTCTCCTCCACCACGTCGTCGTCAGCGATGCCGAAGTGCCCGACGCCGGCGCGCGCGAGCACGATCGCCGCGGGAGATCCGAGCCCGCCCACGCCGACCAAGAGCACGCGCGCTGCGCGCCGACGCGCCGCTTGCTCGCTCACTTCGCCTCCTGGGGGAAGAACTCTTCCAGACTGAAGTAGCGCTCGCCGGTGTCGCACAGCACGGTGACGACGTTCTTCCCCGGCCCGAGCGCGCGCGCGACGACGAGGGCGGCAGCGACGGCGGCACCCGAGCTGATCCCGACGAGGAGCCCTTCGCGCTTGGCCAAGAGGAGCTTCGTCTCCCACGCGTCGCGGTCGTCGACCGTGCGCACCTCGTCGACGACGCTCGCGTCGTAGTTCTTGGGGACGAACCCCGCGGCGAGCCCCTGGATCTTGCTCGGCCCGCGCTCGCCGCGCGAGATGGTGGCGCACGACTCGGGCTCGACGGCGACGATGCGAGGACGCGGCGACGTGCGTTCGCGGCGAAGCGCGCGCCCCACGCCCGAGACCGTGCCGCCGGTCCCCACCCCCGCGACGAACGCGTCGATGGTGAGGCCGTCCATCGCCACGAGGATCTCCTTCGCCGTCGTCGTCGCGTGGGCGTCGGGGTTCACGGGGTTCTCGAACTGGCGCGGAGTGAAGGCGCCGGGGATCTCTCTCGCCAGCTCTTCGGCGCGAGCGATGGCGGCCTCCATTTGACCGTGGTCGGAGGTCAGGACGATCTCGGCGCCGTAGGCCTCGAGTAGCTGGCGACGCTCGAGGCTCATGCTCTCGGGCATCGTGAGAATGCAGCGGTAGCCCTTCACCGCGCAGACGAGCGCGAGGCCGATGCCGGTGTTGCCGCTCGTCGGCTCGATGACCACTCCGCCGGGTCGAAGCACGCCGCTCTTCTCTGCGGCCTCGATCATCGCGAGACAGATGCGATCTTTGAGCGAGCCGGCGGGGTTCGCCTGCTCCAATTTCGCCCAAATATCGGCGCGCGGCGGGTCGCCCGGCGCGAGCCCGAGTCGCGCAAGTCGCACGAGCGGCGTCGCTCCCACGAGGCCCAGAATGTCGTCGACGACGACGGGCGGAAGCGCAGGCTTGTCACGCGAGGAGACGTTCATGCACCTCGCGAAATGCTACTACGGCTCCCGTGGCAGTGACGACAGGTTCCGAGAAGGCCCGCGCGATTCACGCCGAGCATCCGGCGATCGATCTGCACGCCGATTCGCTGATGTGGACGCGGTGGGTGGGCTACGACTTGCTCGCGCATCACGAGCCGCCACTGCCCCGTGCCGCGCTCGGTGGTCACGTCGACGTGCCGCGCCTCCGCGAGGGCGGCGCCGGCGCGCAGTTCTTCGGCCTCGTCTCGCTTCCGGTGAACGCGCGCGCACGCGGGCTCGCGCGCGTCATCGACGAGCAAATCGACGCGCTCGAAGCGACGATGGAACGAAGCGGCGGCGCCCTCCGCTTGGCGCGCACCGCCGAGGACGTGGAGGCGTGCCGACGCGACGGCGCGGTGGCCGCGCTCCTCGGCATCGAAGGGGCCCACGCGCTCGAAGGCGATCTCGATCGCCTCGACGCGTTCGCGCGGCGCGGCGTCCGCTACCTCGGTCTCCTCCACTTCTCCGCCAACGAAGCCGGCTCACCGGCCTACGGTCGCGGCAAGAGCGACGACGGGCTCACGCCTTGGGGCAAAGCGCTCGTCGAGCGATGCGAAGCGGCCGGCGTCATCGTCGATCTCGCGCACATCAATCGCGCGGGCTTCCTCGACGCCTGCGCGCAAGCGAAGAAGCCGCCCATCGTCAGCCACACCGGCGTACTCGGCGCGTTCGAGCACTGGCGAAACATCGACGACGCGCAGCTCCGCGCCGTCGCCGACAAGGGGGGCTGCGTCGGCGTCATCTTCTGCCCGCGCTTCGTCGGCGGCGAAGGGCTGGAGCCGGTCGTACGTCACTTCCTCCACATCCTTGACGTCGTGGGGGAAGACGCCGCGGCGCTGGGGAGCGATTGGGACGGCTTCATCGTGCCGACGCAGGAGCTCAAAGATCCGCGTGGCCTCCCGCTCCTCACCGACGCGCTCCTCGCCGCGGGCGTGTCCGAGCGGGCCATCGGCAAGATCCTCCGCGAGAACGCGATGCGCGTCCTCGCCGAGGCGTAGGCGGCGCTGGCGTCTCGTTCGAGACGCCGTCGCTCGTGCGGCACGGCCTGCGGCGACACGCGCGTCAGCCGATCTCGATCTCTTTCACGTCGAGCCCGCGCGCGCGGAGGCGCGCGTCGATGCGTGTGCGCCACGCGTCCACGTCCGACCCGGGCGGCGCGGCGAGGTGCACACGGACGGCGCGCCCCTCTTCGGCGTGCACCGTGAGCACGCTGCCGGCGAGCGCGCCGCGACCGATCTCGAGGCGCGCCGTACCTCGTCCCCGCTCGCTCGACCACGCGATGCGCCGCACGAGCTCGGGGAGGATCTCCTCGAGCGAGCGCGCGCGCGAGGGGGCCGCGGCCTCGACCGGCGCCGGGGCCTGCAGCGCGAGGGGCGGCGCGCCCGCACCGGGGGGCGGGGCGATCTGGGCGCTCCTCCGTGCTTGCGGGTCGAGCGGATCGTCGGCGTGGTGCGTGCCGTGGCCCGTCCGTTCGCCCGAGCCGCGCGTCGTCGCAGCATGGGTGGTCGCGGCGGCGACCGGGGGACGTGGAGGAGCGGGCGGGTGCGCGGGGGCGACGGCGGCAGCGCAGCGACCCGGGATGAGCAACGCGCGAAACGCGGTCGCGGGGCGCGCCAGCGGGAGCGCGCCGCGCGAGAGGCTCGCGGAGCGGCTGCCCACGTGGATCGAGTGAGCGGCGGCGGGAGGGCTCGTGGAGATTGTCACGCCGACCCATCGACCGGGAGCGCGGCGGAGTTGCCCGGGCCGCCCTCGACGCGGTCAGACCCTTGAAGGCAGGGCAAGGCCGGCCCGCGAAGTGTCCCGGGGTGAAGGATCGGTCGGCTTATCCTTGTTATTTTGAATGTTTATCTGGTTTTAGCCCGCTCACCTTGACCGTGGGTCAGGGTGGGATAGCCTTTCCTTCTGGCCGGCCGCCGGCCGTTCAGGGCCGACACGGGGGGACCGAGCCACGCCCGCCAGCGGTTCGGAGAGACGTGCAAGGGAGCCCAGGTAGCGTCGAAGCGTGGATTCTGGGGGCAGTCGCGGCATCTGCCGCGGGATCGCTCTTCGCCGCGGCCGATACGGCGCTGGTCGCCCTCCCCGAGGCGCGCCTCCAGGCCCTGCACAAGGAGCCGGACACGACCGGCGGCGTCTTCGAGCGTTACCTCGAGGACCGCCAGCGGGTCCTTTCCCGTTGGCTCGTCTGCCGCGTCGTCTTCACGAGCCTCGCCGCCGTCTTCTACAGCTTCGCTGCGGAGCGAGCCCTCCAGACCCCGTGGGCGATGGTCCTCTTCGCCGTCCTCGGCGCCGTCCTCACCTACGGCACCTTCACCGAGATCCTCATCACGCTTGCCCGGCGTCGGCCCGAGGTCGTGGGGGCGATGGCCCTGACCTACCTCTGGCCGTTCGAGTGGGCCGTCGTGCCGCTGGCCGAGCCCCTCGCCCTCCTCGGCCGATTCATCGGGCGCCGCTACGCGCCCAAGCGTCCGCCCGACGCCCGCACCACCGAGACCGAGGTCGAGTGGGTCGTGACCCAAGGCGAGCAGGCCGGCGCCATCGGGAACGAGCCGGCGGAGATGATCCGCAACGTGCTCGAGTTCAAAGACCGCACCGCGCGCGAGGTCATGGTCCCGCGGCGGCGCATCTCCGGGATCGAGGCGTCGACGCCGCTCGAGCGCGTGCTCGCCCTCGTCGCGAGCGAGGGGCACTCGCGCTACCCGGTCTACCGCGAGACGCTCGACAACATCGTCGGGCTCCTCTACGCGAAGGATCTCTTCGCGCTCGTGAAGGAGCGGCGTCTCGCGGCGACCAAGCTCTCCGACCTCGTGCACACGCCGGTGCTCTTCGTGGTCGAGACGCAGCCGATCTTGAGCATCCTCCGTGAGATGCGCGCGCGACGCCTCCACCTCGCCATCGTCTCGGACGAGTTCGGCGGCACCTCGGGCGTCATCACGCTCGAAGACGTCATCGAGGAGATCGTCGGCGAGATCCGCGACGAGTACGACACCGACGCCGAGGCGCAGATCCAAGAGATGGACGACGGACGCTTCGTCGCCGACGCCGCGGTGGCGCTCGCCGATCTCTCGACGCGGCTCGGACAAACGTTCCCCGAAGGGGAGTTCGAGTCGCTCGGCGGGCTGCTCATCGAACGCGCGGGGAAGGTCCCCGAGGTGGGCTCGACGTTGACCCTCGACGGCCTGAAATTCATCGTGCGCGAAGCCGACGCCACGCGCGTCGTGAAGGTCGAGATCGTGCGCACCGAGACCCCGCACCCGCCGCCGGCGACGGCGCCCGGCCCGTGAGCCCCGCGCCTGCTCCCAGAGAGGGGGTGCGTCCCACCGCGCTCCGGCTCGTGCGGACTGCGGGCGCGCGCGGCGGTGCGCCCAAGCCCCCCTTCGGCCTCGCCGCCTTCCAAGACGACGCGACGTCGATCGCGCTCGAGCTCGCCCCGAGCGAGGCGCGCGGCGAAGGCGCCGTCGCCGAGATCGCCGCGCAAATCCCCGCCGCCGACGAGATCGCCGCGGGGGCGTTCGTCGTGCTCCTCGGCGCAGGACCGACGCGAGGAATCTTGGGGCGACTCTTTCGTGGAGGTCCGGCGGAGATCCCGCGCGCGCTCCGCGCCACCGCGCTCTTGGCGCGGGGCTACGAGCGCATCGCCGCGACGACGGACGAAGCGAGCGGCCTCGACCTCGTGTGGGGCACGAGCCCCACGCGAGACGACGCTACTTGACCTTGCCGAGACCGGCGATGAGCTTGTCGGCGCGCTGCAGGAGGCCGGGCTTCTCGTCGTTGACGATGATGTCGGTCTGCTGCGCTTGCTGCTCGCCGCGGATGTCGCGCAAGACGTTGCCGATCTGCGCAGCGAGCTGCGCCGTCTGACTCGACGTCTCGCTGGGGCACACCTTGTCGAAGGTCTTCGGCGCGACGTAGATGGCGCCGGGGTTCTTCGAGATGTCGCCCGCCTTGTAGGCCGGGAGCTCGGCGTTGCCCGATCCGATCGGATTGGCAAAGGTGAACTTGCCCGGCAGATCGAGCTTCGGCGGAACGAAGGTGATCGGCGTCGCGAGCGGCGCGAGGAGCGCCGAGACGTTGCCGAGCGGGTCCTTGTCGATGACGACGACCTGCGCGATCGTCGTCTGCCCTTGCGGAGCGTTGAGCTGCTCGGAGAGCGGCTTCTGGAGCTTGGTGAGGAGCCCCTTCACGACCGCTTTGCGATCGTTCAGCGTCTGGACCTCGGTGATGAACGCGACGAGATCGCCGGTGGTCTCGGTGGGGAAGCCGCTGAAGCGACGCCCCGCGAGCTTGGTTCCGTCGAAGTCGACGTTGATGCCGCCGAGATCGTTGGCGAGCTGATCAGGGAACTTGTGGTCCTTGAGCAGCATGTTGCGACCCGCCTCGAGCTTGTCGGCCAGCTTGGTCAGCGTTTCCTTCGCCTTGCCGACGTCGCCGGCGAGCTCGGTCGCGTCGTTCTTGCTCTTGGTGCGGTCGGCCCCCTGCTGCGACGCGCCGCCGGCCACGTAGCCGACGACGGCGAAGAGGGCGCCGGCGATGAGGCCCATGATGAGCCCCTGCTTCCTCGCCCCGCCGCGCGCTTGTTGGACCGCGACCTCGTCGATCTCGATGCGCTGCGCCTGCGGCGGCTGCACGGGGACCGACGGCGGCGGACGGTACGGAGCGGCGACCGCAGCGAGCGGATTCGACGGATCGATGGGCGGCGCACCGCTCCCGAACGTGGGAGGCGGCCCGACGGGGATTCCCTGACCCGTGGGGGCGACAGGGGGCGGCGGGCGGCTGCCAAGCTGCGGGGGCGGAACGGGGACCGGCACCGGACCGGCGACGCCCGGCGGCGGAGTGACCCCCGCGCTCGCCTTGCCCAGGCGCGCTTTGAGGTCGATCTTCGGCTTCTTTTCCTCGGCCATCGAGTCTCCTTCAGACCAGCGTCGGCGGGACCTTACGTGCGCCCCCCCGCGCCTGTCAACGCAACGTAGATGCACGCGGCCCCTTCCCCGTGGACAATGGGCGCTCCCGCATGAAGACCGTGGCCGTCGTCGACAATTACGATTCCTTCACCTGGAATCTCGTCCAGCACCTCGGCGAGCTCGGCGTTCGCACGAAGGTCGTGAAAAATGACGGGGTCGACGTGGCGGCCATCCGAACGCTCGGCGCCGTGGGGCTCTTGCTCTCCCCCGGCCCCTCCACCCCCGAGCGCGCGGGGGTGACGCTCGAGGCCGCGCGCGCGCTGGCCGGGGAGCTCCCCATCCTCGGCGTGTGCCTCGGCCACCAGGCGATCGCGCAGGCCTTCGGCGGATCCATCGTGCCGGCCCTGCGCCTCGTGCACGGCGAGACGTCGCCCATCGAGCACGACGGGGAGACGATTTTTTCTGGGCTCCCCTCCCCGTTCGACGCCACCCGCTACCACTCGTGGGTCGTCACCGAGGCGAAGCTCCCGACCTGCCTCGCGGTGAGCGCGCGCACGGCGGAGGGGGAAATCATGGCGCTCCGTCACAGGAGCCTTCCGGTCGAGGGGGTGCAATTTCATCCCGAGAGCGTGCTCACCACCTGGGGCAAGAAGCTGCTCGCCAACTGGATCGCGCGCCTCCGCTGACACGCCTCCACGCGTGCGACCCGCGAGGAAGCGGCGAGCTTGGGCGGCGCGGGCGATTTTCCCGTGCGCACCACCGCGCGCTAAGCTCGGCTCGTGCAGCTCGCCGGTTGGATCGACGCGTACCTCGATCACCTGCGGGTCGAGCGCGCCCTCGCGACCAACACGCTCGAGGCGTACGCGCGCGACCTCAACGCCCTCGCCGCGCGCGTCGGCGACAAAGACGTCACGCGCATCGACTCCGCCGATCTCAGCGAGCTCCTCTCGCACAACGTTCGCCGCGGCTTCGGCGCACGATCGAGCGCGCGTCAGCTCTCCGGGCTCCGCGGCTTCTTTCGCTTCCTCGTGCGCGAAAAAGCGATCGGCGCCGATCCGACCACGCTGGTCGATCGCCCGAAGCTCGGTCGTCGCTTGCCGCGCGTGCTCTCGTTCGAAGAGGTCGAACGGCTCCTCGCCACCCCCGACGTCACGAAGCCGCGCGGCCTCCGCGACGCGGCGATGATCCATTTGATGTACGCGTCGGGTCTTCGCGTCAGCGAGCTGTGCTCGCTCACCGTGGCCGATCTCGACACGCAGACCGGCGTGGTGCGCGCCTTCGGAAAAGGGGGGAAGCGAAGGCTCGTCCCCGTCGGCGAGGTCGCGCTCGATCACGTGACGCGCTACCTCCGCGACGTTCGCGCCAAGACGGCGCCGCCCAAGTGCACGGCGCTGTTCGTCTCGCCGCGCGGCGCGCGCTTCTCGCGCCAAGGCTTCTGGAAGCTCCTCAAGCGCTACGCGGTGGGCGCCGGCATCACGACGCCTATCTCGCCCCACAAGCTCCGTCACTCGTTCGCGACCCACTTGCTTCGCGGCGGCGCCGACCTCCGCGCGGTGCAGGCCATGCTCGGTCACGCCGACCTCGGGACGACCGAGATCTACACGCGCGTGGCGCAGGACCACGTGCGCGCAGCCTACAAGCGGGCGCACCCGCGCGCCTGAGCGCCGCCGCGTGCTACCTTCCGCGCGCCGTGACCGAGCCGCTCTTTTCTCTCACGGAGCCTGCGAGCGGGGAGACCCCCGTCATCGTCGAGGTCCCGCACGCCGGGCTCCTCGTGCCGCCGCCCTACCTCGCGCTCCTCGCAGCGCCCGCGCGATCGCTCGGTCGTGACGCCGATCTCTACGTCGACGAGCTCTACGCCGAAGCGCCGAGCGTGGGGGCTACGCTCCTCGTCGCGCGCACGTCGCGCTACGTCGTCGACCTGAACCGCGCCGAGACCGATTGGGACGAGCACGCCGTGGCGTGCGATCCGCCGCCCGGCGCGCGCGGTGCTGCGCCGCGCATGCCACGCGGGCTCGTGTGGCGACTCACGGCCGACGGTGAGCCGGCGCTCACACGTCCGCTCACGCGCGAGGAGCTCGACGCCCGCATTGCCACGATCCACCGGCCGTACCACGCAGCCTTGCAGCGCGCGATCGACGCCAAGAAGAAGCGCTTCGGCCTGGCCGTCGTCCTCGCCGGTCACTCGATGCCGAGCCACGCGCGCACGGTGGACGGAGCGCGCGGCGGCCCACGCGCCGACGTCGTCCCCGGCTCGCAGGGGCGCACGACCGCCGCCGCGCGCTTCATCGACGCCGTCGACGAACGCGCGCGCGCCGCCGGCCTCGGGGTGCGTCACGACGATCCCTACCGCGGCGGCTTCACGACACGTCACTACGGACGCCCCCTGGACGACGTGCACGTGGTTCAGGTGGAGCTCGCGCGCCGTCTCTACATGGATGAAACGTCGCTCGAGCGGACGACCAACTTCGACACCGTCAAGGCCTTCTGCCGTGACCTGGTGGCGGAGCTGGGCCAAAGAGCGCTACGCTGATCGGGTCGATGGAGCCTCCGGTCGAGCAGCCTCCAGTCTCCACGACGTCGCTCCCTGTCGACGCCGTGGACGAGCCCGTCGTCACGGCGAAGATCAAGCCGCCGGTCTTGGCGTCGGACATTCTCCGTGAGGAGGTCGCGCCCATCGCGCCGGCGCAAGGGGCGCTCCGCATCTGGCTCGCTGCCTTCGCGATCGCCTTCGCCGCCGGCGCTGCGGCCTCGTGGGCGGGCTTCGGTCCGCGGTCGCCGGGGGTCGTGACCGGCTGCCTCGCGACGGCGTTCGTCGCCCTCCTCGCCGCGACCCTCCCCGTCCCCTACGCCGTGCGCGCGTCGCTCGCGGCGGTCTCGGGGCTCGTCCCCTTGGCGATGGGGGTGCGGAGCGAAGGGCCGCTCGCCGCGCTCGGCTTCGAGGGGACCGGTCACGCCGCAGCGCTGCTCGTCTTGACCACGTTGCTGCCCGGGGCGCTGCTCTTTCGCGCGCGCTACCGCGCGTTCCGCGCAGCCCGCGTGCTGCTCGTCCTCGCCCTCGCCGCTTCGGCCTATGGCCTCGTCATCTTGGTGATGCACGCGCTCTCGCCCGACGCGAGCTTCCTCGCGCGCGCCGCCGACGCGGGCCTCGCGTGCGCGGCGCTGACGGCGTTCTTCGGCTTCTTGGGGGAAGAGACGACCGGCGCGTGCACGGCGTGGGCGGTGCTCCTCGTGGCCGCGTACACCGTTCGGCTCGGGCTCCAGACCGTCGTGGAGTCGGGCGATCCGTACGGCCGCTGGGGCTTTCTCGTCGGCGCGCTCGGCGCCAGCGTCTCGGGGATGGTGGTGGCCTTTGCCGTGCTCCAGCTCCTGGCGACCCTCCTGGCGAACGAAGCGCGAAAGGTCGACGTGCACCGCATCGTCGGCCCCAGCGCCGAGGAGACGCACGGAAGCGAGCGCCCGCCCTCGATGAGCTCCGAGGGATAGATCTCCGAACGGACGGAGAGACAAAGAGGGAAAAGCGAGCGAACGGGGCCGTTTCCGCGAGGAACCTGCTTGACAGGGGCCCCCCTTTCGTTCAGTTTGCGACCCCCTGTCGGGGTCTCCCCGCGGTTTTCTTCAAGAAACGAGCTCGTCATGGCCCGCAGCGACATCACCGGCAAGCGCAAGCACAAGGCGCAGAACGTCTCGCACTCGAACATCAAGACCAAGCGCTGGCAGAACGTGAACATCCAAACGCGCCGCGTGTGGGTTCCCGAGCTCGCCCGCTTCGTGACGCTCAACCTGACGACCCGGGACATCCGCACGATCGACAAGATCGGCGTGACCGAGTACGCCAAGCGTCACGGCGCCCGCATCGCCTGATCACTGGAGCGCGTCGCGGCGCTGCGCTCTCGCGGTGCCGCGCGCCCCACACGTCACGCGTCGCTCAGAGCGCGCGTCCGCCGTCGCGTGTGCGCAAGACGCCCGTGACGGCGAGCTTTCGCCCCTCGCCTTCGAGCGGGAGCCCGGCGGAGAAGCGCTCGAAGAGCTTGCCGAGCCCCCCCCCGCCCGCCGCGACCTGAAGCACGCCGTCGAGCTCGAGGAGCGCGAGCGGCGTCGCTGTCGGGCGCGGATCGGCCGGTGGCACGCGCGTCTGCCCGCGCAGCACCGGAGCGGCGCCACGCGGGGCGTAGAGCTCGTCGTCGACCCGCACGGCGTCCTCGTGGAGCGGCGCTTCGTAGCAAGCCACTGCGAGCCGCCCGCGGGCGTCGGCGGCGGCCACGACGTGCAGGCTCGAGGCGAGCGGGAGCTCGGCGCGCCACGGCGCCACCGCCACGCGGCGCCCCTTGGCCCCTTCGATCTCGCACGGGACGACGACTGGGAGCGCGCTCGAGAGATCCTCCTCGGTCAGCGTCCCGCCGGCCATGCGCCCGGCGGCGGCGAGGAGCTCGGCGGCGATCGGCCCGTCGGCCATCGCGCGCGGTCCGCGCCGCGCGATGCGCTCGAGCGCCTGGCCGCGCACCTTGGCCATGGTCTTCGCGTACGCGCGGGCCGGGCCCATCACGCGTGACAGCGTGGCGCCGCCGGCCAGGGCGAGCGTCGCGCTCAGCGCCGCGGGGAGCATCGGCACGGCGACGTGCGCTGCGGGGGGGATCGGATCGCCGGCGACGAAGCCGCGCGGACGCTGCGCGCCCCGGCCCGGCTGACGCAAGCGACCGTCGACGGCGAGGAGCCCCATCCCCGCGCCGCCGAGGAGGATCTGCACCGGGCCGAGCAGCACCGTGGGGCTCGCGGCCGCCGCGAAGTAGACCGCCGCGACGACGACGTCGACGGCGTTGCCGAGCGCCGTGAGCTCCGAGGACGCGGCGAGGACTTCGGGCTGCGAGGCAGCGAGCGCGGTGCGCGAGGCGGCCAACGTCACTCCTGCTCGTCGTCGCGGACCTTCATGGTCGTGCCGCGCGGACGAACCACGCGCCCCATGCCGCCACGGAAGCTCGACGGGCGCTGCGCGAGCTGACGGAGGCGCTTGCACTCTTCGAGCGCCGAATCGGTCTCGAGCACCACGTAAGCTTCGCGTCGATCGCCGATGGCTTGCACCACGCGCTCGAGCGCGGCCGCGCCGTAGGAGCGCGTCTCACCGAGGGCGCGGAGGCGCACGTAGGCGACGGGGCCGAGCGGCACCGGATCGCGCGAGGCGTCGGTCACGAGCACGAGGCCGATCTTCTTCGCGAAGGCCGCCGCCTCGTCGTGCTCCCACACCCCGCGCGGCTCCCACGCGACGTGGCCGGCGTCGTGCGCGAGACGCTCGACGACGCGCGCGAGCCGCTCGCGCCACACCGCCGACGGCGTGACCTCGACCGGCGTGGGGAGCAGGATGCACCGCGCTTGGAGCGCGTCGCGCGCCGCGACGGTCGCCTCGAGATCGCGGTCGAGCTCCGGCGAGGGCTTGAGCCGACCGAGCGCCGCTCCGGCGACGACAGAGAACTCGAAGTGGGGCGGCACCGATTTGCGCCAGCGCTTGAGCGCGGCAGGGCCCGAGGGGGCACCGGCGGCGCGCACCTCGAGCAGATCGAAGCGCTTGGCGTAAGCGCCGATCGCGCCGCGAAGCTCTTTTGCGCCGATGTGAAAGCGGGTGGCCATGGAGATTGCCGAGGGGGCGACCTTTTATCCGCGCCGTGCCGGCACGTCCAGACCGACCTTCTCCAGGGGCTCGGGAGCCGCTGGATCCGCTTCGCCCCGCGGCGCCTCGAAGTGGAACCACTGCGTCGGATGCCGGCGCAAAAACGAGGTCATCCCGTCGGCGATGCGCTGCGCGGCGTCGTCGAGCTCGGCGTCCGTGGCGCGCTTTCGCACGCGAACCAGCGGACAGGCCTCGATGCGGTAGCGGCGGTAGCCGATGCGTGCACAGTACACAGGGACGATGGGGGCCCCCGAGAGCTCGGCCAACCGGAGCGGCCCCTCGGGGATGCGCGCGGGGGCTCCGAGAAGCGAGACCTCGCGCGCCCGAATCCCGGGCGGCGCGCGATCGAGCTGCAGCGCGACGGCCGCGCCCCCACGAAGGCGACGCAGGATCTCGAGCGAGGCGAGCGGATCTCGCCCCACGTGGACGATGTCGAGCCCGGCGGCGTGGCGCGTCTCGTCGTGGAGGCGGCGCGCCTGATCGTCGCGCTCGGCCTCCATCACCATGACGATGCCGCGACCGGAGAACTGACGGAAGAGCGGCCCGACGATCTCCCAGCCGCCGCTGTGGATCGTCACCAAGATGACGCCGCCGGTGCCGCGCCGCGCCTCCTCGAAGTGGTGATGACCGATGAACTCGGCGGCGGGAGCGCGCCCGTTCTTCGAGCCGGTCGAGAGCGCTTCGGCGAGACAGCCGGCGTAGGTCACGAAGGTGCGCGCTGTGTCGAGCGCGTCGCGCACGGGGAGCCGACCACCGCGAATGCGACGGAGGTTCTCGAGCACCTGCTTCCGTGCCGTCGGGACGAGCGCCGCCGCCGCGAGACCGAAGAACGGCGGCGTGTAGCGCACCCACCACTCCGGCCCGCGCTGCGCACCGAGCCGCGCCAGCTTGCGCCAGAAGAGCGCGTCGTGCGCGAAGCGGGCGGCGGCGGGCGGGTCGGACGGCACGCGCGGACAGTAGCGCGCATTTCGCGCGACGAGCCGAGGATCGAAGGCTGAGGCTCGCGCCCCCGTGCGCCGTCTCCTGGTGCAGGCGCTGTCCATCTCTGGGTCACCGGAGGCTCGGCGCAAAGCACCTACACGGCGTTTCTGGAGGGGAACGCGCGGGGCGGATCGGAACGATCCCCTGGACAAGCGCGTGCCGCACGCGGCGAGCGCGGAGGCGCGGTCATTCGCACGACCTGAACGCGTTCTAGGCCACGCGAGCCACCGTGCGTCGCGCCGCGGCACAGCCCGCGAACGGGCGCGGGGGGGAGGTGTGTCGCGGGCGCACGGTCGCGTACCAATCGGACGGCGCGCGCAGAAGCCTTTGGCCTCACTGGAACGACCGTTGCACACTTTCGTTGGTGCAGCGCTCTTTCTTCCGTCACGCGCAAGGAGGCTCCGTGGTGAAGCTCCGCTCCGTCGTCGTCGTCCTCGGTTCGTTTGCGTCCGTTTTGGCCATCGCGTGCGGAGGCTCGGACAACTCCGAGTTCGGCAACGGGCAGAACGGCGATCCCTCCAAGGATCCGAACAACGGCGGGAACACGTCGTTCGACGACGGTGGCGCCGGCGGGCCAGGCGGCGGCCTCGGCGGTCTCGCCGCGTGCGCGACCTCGAGCGCGAACGGACAGCTGACCCCCGTGAACCTCGTGTTCATGTTCGACCGCTCCGGGAGCATGGGCGATCCGAACGATCCTCAGTCCGCGCCGCTGAAGCCGGTGAAGTGGGATCCGGTCGTCGCCGCAATGGGGAAGTTCTTCAACGATCCGGCGTCGGCAGGGATGAGCGCGTCGCTCCAGTACTTCGCCTTCGATCAGAACGCGGGCAACCCCAAGGGGAACTCGGCCGACTGCCAAGTCGCGAACTACCAGAACCCGGCGGTGGCGATGACCGCGCTCCCCAGCGCGCAGTTCGCCACGAGCTTGAACGGCAACAGCCCGCAAGGCGGCACGCCCACGCACCCGGCGATTCAGGGGGCCATCGGGTACGCGAAGCAGATCCAGACGCAGAAGCCGGGCGAGGCGGCGGTCGTCGTGCTCGTGACCGACGGTGAGCCCAACGACTGCTCGAGCACCGTGCAGAACGTCTCGAGCGAGGCCGCCAACGCGCTCGCTCAGTCGAAGATCAAGACCTTCGTCATCGGCGTCGGCACCACGCAGACCGACACGAACAACCTCAACACCATCGCCGCCGCCGGCGGCACGACGCAGGCGATCGCCGTGAACGTGAGCGACGCCAACGGCACGAACGCGGCGTTCCAAGCGGCGCTCACGCAGATCCGCGGCAGCGTCGGCACCGGGTGCAGCTTCCCCCTCCCCTCGCCCCCCGCGGGTCAGGTGCTCGACATCAACAAGGTCAACGTCGTCTACACGCCCGGCGGCGGTCAGCCGCAGACGCTCACCTACGATCCGAACTGCGCCGGCGGCAAAGGCTGGCACTACGACTCGCTGCCCAGCCCGAAGTCGATCGAGCTCTGCTCGAACACGTGCAACGACGTGAAGACGAGCGCCGGCGGCAAGGTGGCGATCGCCTTTGGTTGTTCCACCCAAGGCGGCGTGCGCTAAAACGCGCCGCTCTACACGCGCAGGATTTCCGGCTGCTTCTTCAAGAGGCGCACGAGCCACGCGTCGGCGAGGCGCTCCTGCATCGAGTTGGCGCGGAGCCGTTCGCGGAGGTGACCGAAGTCGACCGCGTCGAGCTCTTGGTCCTGGTTGAAGCAGGAGAAGACGATCGTCTCCTTCTTCGTCACCGGGTCGATGTGCTTCTGGAGGCACTGCGCGCAGACCTCCTTCATCATGCACTGCATCGGCGAGTTGATGCTGGCGATGGCGAGGTGCTTCGGATCGAGCAGCGGCGCGAGCACGCCGTGGCGCGCCTCTTTGACCGCCGCCATCATGCGATCGGAGCCGATGGCGATGATGCGGTTCACCTGCGCGAGCGGGATCTCCGGCGCGCCGCCGAGCTCTCCCTTGGCGTAGGCGCACATCGCCTGGACGATGTTGCCGCGGAAGTGATGGTCTTGCTTTCGGCGCGGACGAATCTCGGTGCCCATGTCGGTGCACCAGATGACCTGATCGGTGAAGCGCTCGATGTCCTCTTGCTTGAACAGATCCTGCCCGCGCTTGTAGCCGGCGAAGTAGAGGACCCGTGAGCCGAGCACCTTGAAGGCGCGCGCGATCGAGAAGAGGACGGCGTTGCCGAGCCCGCCCCCGCAAAGGAGGACCGTCTCCCCTTTGGCGATGTGCGTCGGCGTCCCCGTGGGCCCCATGAGGACCACCGGCTCGCCCGGCTTGAGCGCTGCGCAGAGGCGGGAGCTGCCGCCCATCTCGAGGACGATGGTGCCCATGAGCCCCTTCGCCTCGTCGACCCACGCGCCGGTGAGCGCGAGCCCTTCCATCGCCAAGCGCGTGCCGTCGACGACCGGAGCGAGCGTCTCGAAGTTCTGCAGCCGGTAGAACTGCCCGGGCTGAAACTTCCGCGCCGCCAGCGGCGCTTTGACCACCACCTCGACGATCGTCTCGGTGAGGCGATTGACGGTGACGACCTCGGCCTTGAGCTCTTCGTCGAGCCGCGCGGTCATCTTCCGCCAAGCGGCGTCGCGTTCGGGTTGCGCCTTGGGATCGAGCGTGTGGATCTCGGGGAAGAGCGCCACCACGTGCGAGTGCCCGTCGTTGGCGCTGGCCATCGCTTTGACGACGCTCCCCGCGTAGTGCGGGTGGTTGTCGCCGTAGAAGCTCACCGTCTTGCCGTTCTTCGCGTAGCTCGTGAAGAAGCCCTCCGCCGGCTCGGCGGGGACCACGTGGGTGACGCCGTCGGGGCCGCGCTCTGCCTTGTGGGAGAGGAAGAACTGCCCGCGCTTGTCGAGCTTGAAGGTGCCCGAGTACTCGCGCTCGTAGGTGACGTTGGGGCTCGTCCCCGCGGCCACGCACACCGTACGGGCCGGGAGCTCGACGATGCTCTTGTCCTTGCGCTCGAACTTCAGCGCAGCGACGTGGCCGCGATCATCGAGCACCGCTTCGACCGGCGAGAGGTTCTCGACGTAACGCACGCCCTCTTCGAGGCTCTTGATGACCTCTTCGTGGTTCAAGCGATACGCCGGCGACTCTTGGAGCGTCTTTCGGTAGACGAGCGAGACGCCGCCCCAGGCGTCGAGGAGCTTCTGCACGTGAGGTGTGCGGTTCTCCGTTTGGGCGCGCGCCTTCTCGGCGGCGAGCTCGTGCGCGTGACGAAGGTGCTCGTCGAGGACCTCGAGCTCCTCGGCGTCGAACATCTTCCGCACCTCGGCCTCGCCACGCTCTTCGACCAAGGTCTCGTAGCGCGCGCGCGTCTTCTCGATCTGGACGACGTAGTAGGCGAGGAGCTCGGTGGCGGTGTCGATCGCGGTCAACCCGCCGCCGATGACGATGGCCGGGAGGCGCACCTGCAGGTTGGCGATCGAGCTTTTTTTGTAGGCTCCGGTGAGCTGCAGGGCCATGAGAAAATCCGAGGCCTTGCGGATCCCGCGGGCCAGGTTGTTCTTCATGTCGATGATCGTCGGCTTGCCGGCGCCGGCGGCGATGGCCACGTGATCGAAGCCGAGGCTCCACGCGTCGTCGAGCGTGAGCGTGCCGCCGAAGCGAATGCCGCCGAAGATGCGGAGGTGCTTGTGCCGCGCGAGGGTCGCGTAGAGCACCGTGAGGAAGTTCTTGTCCCAGCGAACGGTGATCCCGTACTCGCTCACGCCGCCGAAGCCGAGGAGCACGCGCTCGTCGAGCTCGGTGTACATGGCGGCGAAGTCCTTCACCGGCGTCGGCGTGCCGCCGGACGCAGGCGCGACGTGCGCGGGGAGCGGCTCGAGCTTCAAGCCGTCGACGGCGACGACACCGAAGCCCTCGCACGCGAGGTGATGCGCCAGCGTGTAGCCGGCCGGGCCGAGCCCGACGACGAGCACGTTCTTCCCGTTGTACGGGCGCGCCTCGGGGCGCGCGATCTTGAGCGGGTTCCACCGCGTGAGGAGGCCGTAGATCTCGAGCCCCCACGGAAGCGCGAGGACCTCGGTGAGGATGCGCGTCTCGATCTGCGGGATGTTCACCGGGTCCTGCTTCTGGAAGATGCAGGCCTTCATGCAGTCGTTGCAAATGCGGTGACCCGTGCCCGGCACGAGCGGATTGTCCACGCAAATGAGCGCGAGCGCGCCGAGCGAATCGCCGTCGCCGCGCAGCGTGTGCATCTCGCTGATCTTCTCTTCGAGGGGACAGCCGTCGAGAGGAACGCCGAGCGGGTTCTTCTTCATGCCGCCCGCCTTCGGATCGCGCATCCCCTTGGAGCACGAGTCCTTGTCGCGGTTGTGGCAAAGGATGCAGTAGTCGATCTGCTCTTCGATCTCGCGCGCCGTGCCGCGTCGATCGGTGAGCGCGAAGCTCGAGACCGCGCCGCGCTCGCGGCGCTCGTCTTCGGGGCCGACGAAGAGCTCGGGGATGCGCTCGTCCGGACGACGGAGCTGCACGAGCTCGCCGTAGTTCAAATTGTGCGGCTGATGGAGCGAAGGCCAGTGGCGCGCGGCGTCGTGATGGTTCGCGTGGCGCGCGGCCAACGAGGCCTCGATGGCATCGAGGGCGAGCGCGACGCAAGCGACGTCGTCGGCCCCCTCGGCGAGGAAGCGCTGCGCCGCAGGGTCCTCACGCAGCGCGTCGGCGACGGTCTTGGCGCGGGCGAGGAGCTCGTCGGTCCACGACGCGCCGCCCCCCTTCGCGACCTTGCGCGCGGTGTCGTCGACCTCGAGCAGGCGGAGGACCGCCGAAGCGGTCGCGAGCTCGACGTCCAGCGCCTCGCGATTGGGGAGCGCGGCGGCGATGGCCACCGACGCGACCTCGTGGGCCGAAGCTTCGTCGCGGCCGGCCTCGCGCCACGCCTTGCCGGCGGAGGCGGAGAGGACGCGCTTTTTGGCGAAGTCGCGCTTGAAGCGCCAGAGCGGATCGCGCGTCTTGACCTCCTCGCGGAGCGTGGCGAGCTCGCCTTCGACGCCGAACAGCTTGCCCACGAAGGCGCTCACGTGCGGGGCCGCGGCGAGCCACGCTTCGCTCTTGGCTTCGGCGGTCATGCCTTCGCCGCGACAGGCGCGGTACGCCTCGAAGGTGGCGTGCGCCTCGGGGGCCGAAGACGCGAAGAAGCGTTCGAACGCTTTGGAGAGCTCGGCGAGGCGGGCGGGCTCGAACAAGTCCGCGTAGCGGAAACCAGGGATGCCGAGCACGAGCTCGGGGGAGGCGCTCACTTCGACGCGTCCTCCCGCGGCACGTACGCCGTCTGTGCGAGGTCCCCCTCCTCGTAACCGAAATAGATCGCGCACTGCTTGAGCATGAACTTCTGCCCTTCGGGCGACGCGAGATCGAGCCGGTAGGTGTTGATGTACTTCACGGAGTCCTTCAGCCACATGTCCCAAGCTTCCTTGGAGACTTCCTCGTAGATGCGCTTGCCGAGGTCGTTCTTGTAGGGCGGACGTGAGAGGCCGGGGAGGTCCTTACCGAGCTTCCGGCAGTGGACGATGCGTTCGGCGGTCATGGGCGGGGGTTTACCCCTTCCGCGAAGCGCCCGCCAGAGGCTCCACGAGGCCCGCGCGACCCGAGGGCCCGCGGGGGGTCAGGACGGGGCGCCGAAGGCGAGACCGAGCTGCTCGCCGCGAGGGCTCTTTCGCGCGGCGCCGGCGGAGATCTCGAGGATCCGCGGCACGCCGTGGGGGACCACTTCCACGGCGAAACCGCGGGCCTTTGACGTGACCGCGGCGAGCGCGCGCTCGGGGGCGTTGTTCACCTTGGAGAGGTGGCCGAGGTAGAGCGTCGCGAGGCGCGTCCCGGCGAGCTCCGCGGCGAGCGCCGCCGCTTGCTCGTTGGCGAGGTGCCCATAATCCCCGGCGACGCGTGCGCGAAGGGCCGGCGGGTACGGACCGGTCGCCAGGAGGTCGGGACAATGGTTCGCCTCGAGGAGCGCGGCGTCGCATCCGCCGAGAAGCTCGGCGAGACCGAGCGGCACGTGTCCGAGGTCCGTCGCGATCCCGAACGCGCGCGTCGCTGTCGCGACCCGCAGCGCGACTTGCGGCGCGTCGTGAGGGACGCGGATCGAGTCGACGGTGAACGGGCCGACCTCGAACGGAACGCCGGGCGTGTACGGGCGCACCTCGTACCTGAGACGCGCCCGCGGCACGACGATGCCGGCGTGGAGAAAGAGCGGCGCGCGGAGGGCGCGCGCGAGCGGCTCGAGCTTGGCGACGTGGTCGCCGTGATGGTGCGTGACGACGATGCCGGAGACGCCTTGGGGGAACAGATCGCCCCCGAGCGCGCGCATGCGGGCGACGGCGGTACGAGGCCCGATCCCGGCGTCGATGAGGAGCCGGTGCCCGTCGGCTTCGACGATCGAGCCGTTGCCGCTCGACCCGCTCCCCAAGACCCAAACGCGCATCCGCCTCGTGCTTAGCACTTTGATACACTGCGGCCCATGTCCGCGACCCGCCCCTGCCCGCAATGCGGCACGGCCAACCCCGAGGCCGCGCGCTTCTGCGCGCAGTGCGGCGCGACGATCGCGACCGTCGCACCACCGCCGGTGGCCGTCGCGCCGCCTCCGGCAGCCGTGTCGCTCACCGAAGCGCGCCCCCCGGGCTTCGGCATGAAGACCGTCGTCGGCATCGCTTCGGTGCCGGACGCGACCCCGCGCAGCGTGGCCGCCGCGCCGCCGGCACAGCCTGCCGTCGCGCCTCCCCCGCAAGCCGTGGCCGCGCCGCCGCCCGCGGCGTTTGCCAGCGCGCCCGAGCCCACGCCCGCTCCCCCGCAAGCAGCGCCGGCCGCAGCTCCGGGCGGCGCGCAGTTCCGTGGGATGAAGACGATGATCGGCGGCGCGGCGGCGTTCCCTCCGCCGCAAGGTGGCGTGCTGGCGACCGCCCCCACGCCGCTCGCGGTCGACATCCCCTCGGCGCTGCGCGATCTGCCGGTCGCGCCCAGCGGCGGAAAGCTCTCGGGGACGATGATCGGCATGCCGGCGGCGAGCCTCCTCCCGAGTCAGCCCGCCGCCCCTTCGCCGCGTGCCGCGGGGGACAACCGCACGATGATCGGCGTGGCGATGCCGGGGATCGCCCCCTCCGCGGCGAGCGCGCCGGTGCACACGCCGCCGCCGGAGAACAAGACGATGCTCGGCGTCGCGCTCCCGGGGATCGCGCCGCTGCGCGCGGGCGAAGCGCCGATGGTCGCGCCGACGCCATCCCCTTCGCGACCGCAACGCCCCGTGCCGGCGATTGTCCCCGCGCCGCCGCCGCTGCTCGACGAGAGCCTCCCGCCGCCGCCGGTGAAGCGCGTCGCACGACGCGGCGTGCCGCTCGCCGCCGTCGCGGGGGCGGGGCTCGTGCTCGTGCTCGCCGTGGGGGTCGCCGTCGTCGTCTTCTGGAAGGGGGGCCCCGCGTTGCTCGTGCAGCCGCGGCTCGCCGCGAACGGCAAGGAACAGCTGCACCTCGTTTGCGAGAGCTGCGCCGACGGCACGACCGCGTCGCTCGGGGGTGCGAAGAGCACCTTCGCTGCTCACGAGACCGATCTCGATCTGGCGACGCCGCTCAAGCTCGGCGACAACCCGGTGGAGATCGCCCTCGATCGACCGGGCGTAGGCCGTGACGAATCGGTGAGCGCCGTCGTGCCCGTCTCCTACCGCGTGCGCGCCGATCTCGCCGACATCGGCGCCGATCCGCCGGTCATCGACGTGCGCGTCGAGGCCGTCACGGGGACCAAGGTGCGCGTCGAAGGGGCCGACGTCGCGCTCGACGCGCAAGGGCACGGCACGCACGTCGTGAGCCTCGCCGCCGACACGCAAGGTCCGAGCGACGAAGGACACGTCATCGAGCGGACGATCGCCTACGAGGTCGAGCGCCAAGACAAGAACGCGAAAGGGGGCGTCGTCACCGAGAAGGGAGCGGTCGCCGCTCGCGTCGGGGTGATCCCGCTGCGCGTCGACGCACCCACGAGCCAGGGCGTGACCGAGGCCGCGCGGGTGTGGGTCGCTGGGCGAACGTCCAAGGGCGGATCCGCCACGGTGAACGGCAAGCCCGCCGACATGACGCCCACCGGCGCGTTCTCGCTCGCGGTGGACGTTCCCCTCGGTGAGACGTCGATCGACGTGCGGGCGACCGCCCCACAAGTCGCTGCGCGCTCGGTGCATCTCGTCGTGCATCGCGTCGAGCACCTCGACGTCGAGGCGAAGGCGCGCGAGGCGACGTCGCCTCTCACGTACGACGCGATCGCCGCCGACGTGGCGGGGAACGCGGGGAAGCCGGTCGCGCTCGAAGGCTCGGTCCTCGAGGCGCGCGGGCAGAACCACCAGACCGTCATCGTCTTGAACGACAAGCGCGGCTGCGCCAAAGGACCGTGCGTCGCGCGCGTGGTGCACGGCGAAGACGACACGCTCAAAGCCGGCGACGTGGTGCGCGCCTACGGCCGCGTCACGCGCGCGGTGAGCACGACCGACGGAAAGACCGTCCCCGAGATCGAGGCCGATCTCCTCGTCCGCGGGAAAGGCCCGTGAGAGCGCTCGGGCGACGCGCGATCGCGATCGCCACGGGCTTGGGGCTCGTCGCGGGGGTCGCCCTCGCGCAGCCCATCGATCCGCGTCGGCCGCTCACGCTCCGCGTCGGCGCACCGGAGGGGGCGTCGCCCACCGATCGCGTGGACCCGGGCCGCCGAGGCCTCGTGCGCCAAGGGCTGCCGGTCGGCGCTCTGCATGTCACCTGGCGGAAGGCGCTCGGCCAGGCGCTCGAGAGCGCGCCGCTGGTGATCGAAGGGGGCGACATCGCGCTCGTCGCCGGCAGGAGCGATCTGGTCGTCCTCCGCGCCGACGGCGAGGAGCGATCGCGCACGTCGATCGGCGCCGCGGCGGCCAGCCCGCCCACCGCAACTTCGGACGGCACGGTCGTCGTCGTCACGTCGGGCGGCGACGCCATCGGCGTACGCGCCGGCGCGATCCGCTTTCGTGCGCACGTGGGGGATCGCGGCGCGTTCTCGCGCGCGGCGCCGCTCCCTCTCGACGACGGCGGCGCCGTGGTCGCGAGCGGCGACGAGCTCGTCGCCCTCGACGCGCGCGGCGGCGTGCGGGCACGCGCGAGCCTCTCCGAGGTCGTCGTCGCATCGCCACTCGCCACGCGGGGGCGCGTCCTCGCCCTCACGTCGAGCGGGGCGGTCCACGCGTGGACGCCGGGGCGCGATCCCGAGCGCCTCGGATCCCTCGGTGGGCTCGCCGACGGAGGCGGAGCGCTCGCCGACGAGAACACCCTCCTCGCCGTCGTCGACGGGACGCGCCTCGTGGCCTTCGATCTCACGCATCGGACGACCTCCACGCGGAGCACGGCGAACGGTGGGCTCTACCTGGGGCCGCCGGCGACGCGCAACGGGACGGCGGAGATCCTCTCCATGACCCCCGGTCGGTCTTTTCTCCTCGGCGTGCGCGCGAGCGGGGAAGAGGCGCATCGCATCTTGCTCCCCGGCGCCGCGCTCACCGCCCCGCCGGACGGAGGGGCCCCCACCCTGGTGGTCGGTCCGCACGTCGGCCCCCTCGTCGACCGCACCGGGGCCATTGCCTTCGCCACACCCGACGGGCACGTCGGTGTGGTCAGCGCCGAGGGGGCGACCGAGCTCCTCGCCGATCTCCCCTGCGCGCGGGTGTGGGGGACAGGCCGTGGCGAAGCGCCGTCGGGCGCCGGGGCCTCGGGGACCGGGATCGTGGCCCTCGTCCCCAGCCGCCCGGGGGGGATGATCGTCGCCTGCGACTCGGGGACGGTCGTCGCGATCGACGGCACCTGACGCCGGCGTGGGCCGCTCTGGCGCTCCGGAAGCACCGTGCGTATACTCCTAGCAAGATGATCACCATCACCGACAAGGCCGCCGTCAAGGTCAAGGAGATCGCCTCCGCCGAGAGTCTCGAGGGCCAGGGTCTCAGGCTTCGCGTGGTCGGAGGCGGCTGCGCCGGCTTCAGCTACGACCTCTACTTCGAGGACAAGGTCGGCGAGATGGATGAGGAGTACGAGTCGAACGGCGTGAAGCTGTACGTCGACCCCCTCAGCCATCAGTACTTGGAAGACACCGAGATCGACTACGTCGAAGGGGCGCACGGCTCGGGCTTCAAGTTCAACAACCCGAACGTGAAGGGGAGCTGCGGCTGCGGCTCCTCGTTCTCCGTCTAAGCCTTCTCTCGTCGCCGTCGTGTCGACGTTGCGTCGCGTCTCGCTCCGCGTGGGACGAGGCGAAGGGACGTTGCGCGTCGTCGAGTACGAAGAGAGCGCGTCGCTCCTCGAGGTGGCGCGCAACAAGCTCGGGCTCGATTCTGCGTCGCGCGCTTGCCGCGACGTCACGTGCGGCGCGTGCCGCATGCTCGTCGACGGCGCGGCGGTGAACGCGTGCGCGCTCGCCTTCCGCGACGTCCAAGAGGGCGCCCGCGTCGAGGGCTACGAGGACATCGACGACGATCCCGAGGCCGAGCGCGCAGCGCACGCCTTCCTCGAAGAGCGCCCCACGCGCTGCCATCAGTGCACCGCCGGGCTCGCGGTGACCGCCGTGTCGCTCGCGCGCGCAGGGAAGGCGCGGTCGGAAGAGGCGGTCGAAGACGCGGTGGCGACCGCCTCGTGCTCGTGCACCGGGCGCGGCTCGTGGCGGCGCGCGCTCCTCGCGTGACGGCGTGAGAGGGCGCCTCGCGCGGCGCGCCCCGCTCGCGACTTCGCCCCACAAAAAGCGACGCGGCTCACGCTCTCGCGTAAGCCGCGCCGGTCGACGTCGTCCATAAGCCGAGTTCTGTTCCGCGCGATGATCGCTCGTCGCGCGGCGCCGATCATTCCTCTAGGGCGGCCGTTACCGGACGCCTCGAGCAGCCAACCCGCAGGCTCGAGCGAGTCGCTCTTTTCCTTGGACCTCGCGGCCCTCGGAGCGCCTGCCTACGCGGCCTTGCTCCCGATGGGGTTTGCCATGCCGTCGACGTTACCGCCGACGCGGTGGGCTCTTACTCCACCTTTTCACCCTTACCCTCGGCGCGACGAGCGCGCGGAGGGCGGTTTGTTTTCTGTGGCACTCTCCTCGGCGTCTCCGCCACCGGGCGTTACCCGGCATCGCACTCTTCGGAGCTCGGACTTTCCTCCCGCTGCGCGGCGAGCCGCGCGGCCGGCGATCGCCTGTTCGGCGTCGACGAACAAATGCTGGCACTCTCCCCGCGTTCACGCAAGAGTGCGGCCCGCATGACGACGACGCGACACGCTGCGGCGAGAGCGACGCGAAGCACCTCGGGCGCACGAGCGACGCGCCGCCACCTCGCGTGGACGCTCGCGAGCGCCACCTCGTTCGCGGCGATCGGATGCGGCAGCGCTCCCCTCCCCCTGCACGCGCCCTCGTGCTCCACCGTCCCCGCGCACACCGAGATCGAGATCGAGCCGATGACGCTGGGACCGGCGTTCGCCTCGGTCAGCCCGCGCAAGCTCGATCCGCCTTCCCCCGACGGCGTGATGACCGCAGCCCTCCGCGCCGAGCTCGCGGGGCGCGTCCTCGAAGGCGGAGAGCCGGGAGGCTACGCCGCACGCTGCCGTCTCGATCGCTTCGCGATCCGCTTCGGCACCGAGATCACCACCGGCATGGCGACGATCTACGTGGACGCCGACTGCACCGTGTCGCGCAAGGCCGATCACGCCGTCGTGTGGCGGGGCGAGCTCCGTGGTCGCGCGGCGACGGCGGCGAAGAAGACCGACTACCCCGGCGAAGACGAGATGGTGCAAAGCTTCGCCGATCGTCTCGTCTCCGACGCGGGACGGGAGATGGCCGCCGACCTCGCGGTGCGCGTGCTCGGGCTCCGGGGGAAGGCCGCGCAGCGATCCTTCGCCAACGAAGACGCGCAGCGCGCGAGCGCCGGGCTCGACGACGGACCGCTCGGCCCGCTCGCGCTCACGCCGACCGAGGACGCCGCCCGCGCGGCGCAGAAGGACCTCACGAGCCCCGAGCCGTACACCCGCGCGGCCGCGTGGAACGCGCTGGCGATGGCCGCTGCGCCCGACGCGACGTGGCTCGGCGGGATCGACGTCCGCCTCGACGACGACGCGGTCGTGCGCTTCTACCAGTACAAGGCGCTCGGTCGTCACGCGACGCGCGCCACACTGTCCGACGCGAAGCGCGCCCTCAAGCGCGAGAACAGCGAGCTCCTTCAGGAGATGCTGCGCGACACGCTCGAGAGCTCCGGCCTCGCCGTGCGCGCAAAGGACAGCGCGGCGACGGCGGCGACGAGCGGCAACACGACCACGCCGTAGCGCCCGGCGCCGAAGAACACGGCGTGCGTCGCCGCGGTGACGAGGAGGGTTCCCGCGGTCCACGGGAGCAGGAAGTCTTCGCGGCGCCACGCGAAGCGCGGTGGGCTCGCGAGGAGGAGCGCGACCGCGAGCGCCAAGTAGCCGATCGCCCCGTGCGGCGTGAGCGCGGCGAGCGCGCCGATCACCGCGACCACGCGACGCGCGCGGACGCGCGGGCCTTCGCGACGAGCCGCGGCAACGAGCGCGAAGAGAAGCAGGACGCGCGTCGCCACCGTCTCGACGACCGCGAGCGCGAGCTTGTCCTTCTCGGTGAAGGCTTGGGCGTTGGCGACGTGGAGGTACCACGGAGCCGCGCCGAAGTAGTCGAAGGTGACGCTCACCTTCGCCGGCGCTCGCGCGAGCCAGGCGAGCGGGTGCGCGAGGATCTCCGCCCGCGCCGCTTGGGCGAAGCAATCGTCCTTGGCCGCTTCGTCCCACACCTCGCGGCAGCCCGCGGGGACGGCGATCTCCTGCCACGCGCCGCTGTCCGTCTGCTCGCCGATGAGCAGGTTCCACCCAGCGTTCACGCTCACGAGCGCGCACTTGTGCATGCGCACGCAATTGCGCGCGGTCCAGGGCAAGCAACACACGACGGCGATCGCGAGAGCGACGAGCGCGCCTCGCAGCCGGGCGAAGCGCAGGCTGCCCACGCCCACGAGCGCGCCGTAGAGCGGCGCGAGCAGCAGCGACTGCGGACGCACCAAGGTCGCGAGCCCGAGGACGAGCGCGCCAACGGTGAAGCGCCCGCGCGCAGCGCACGCGGCAGCGATGGCCAAGAGCGCCGCGGTCACCCCTTCGGTCATGAGTGCCGGTGTGTAGGGGACGAGCGCCGGATGAAGCGCGACGAACAGGCCGGCGAGGAGCGCGACAGGCGCGCCGCGCTGTCCCTCGCCGAACGGGAGCACCGCGCGACGCACGGCGACCGCCGCGAGCGCGCCGACGAGCGCGTTCAGCACCATCGCCGCCACTGGGCGCACGCCGACCGCTGCGTAGACGAGCGCGAGCAGCGCCGGATAGCCCACCGGGTAGTGCGCGGCGTAGGTCACCGCGCCGTCGGGCCAGAGCCACGTGTAGCCGTGCCCTTCGGCGAGGCGCGTGGCGAGCGTCTGGTAGTACGTGCCGTCGGCCGCCGGCGGGATCCGCGACGCGGCCCAAAGTACGACGGCGAGTCGACCAAGGAGCGCGACGCCGAACGTCACGAGGTCGTGGTGGAGACGTCGCATGCGTCGCCGCGAACGAAGTCAGCGAAGGCTCAACGCGCGGAGCGCCGTCACCACCTCGGCGATGGGGAGGCCGACCACGTTGGTGTACGAGCCGACGATGCGCGCGACGAGCGCTGCGCCGACCCCTTGCACGGCATAACCACCGGCCTTGTCGCGCCCCTCACCGACGGCGACGTAGGCGCGGACCTCCGCCTCGTCGAGCGCGCGGAAGGTGACCTCGGTGCGGACGATCTCGAGGTGACGCGGCGAGCCTGGCGCTTCGGCGTCGCCCACGGCGAAGGCGGTCCACACGTGGTGCGTGCGTCCGGCGAGGCGTCGCACGAACTCGCTCGCCTGCTCTTCGCTCTCGGGTTTCCCCAGGATCGTCGTGCCGTCGAGCACGATGGTGTCGGCGGCGAGGACCGCTGCCCGCGCCGCCCCCTCGTGAGGCGCGAGGAGGCGGGTCGCCGCCTCGAGCTTCGCCGAGACGACCCGCGCGAGGTAGTTTCCCGGATCTTCGCCGGCGCGCTCGGTCTCGTCGGCGCCGGGGACGCGGACGTCGAGAGGGATCCCTTGCGCCGCGAGGAGCTCTTTGCGGCGGGGCGAGCCGCTCCCGAGGACGAGCGGGGTGTCGGACCGGATCGGACGAAGCACGGCCGTCGTCTACCACGCCACGGCGGGGACGGCGGCAGAAGCTCTGCCTCGTCGCGTCCCCTTCTTCCGGCGCGCGGGCGGCGCGCGTCGTGGTAGCGTGGCGTCGCCCATGCGGAGCCCGCGTGCGATCGCGTTCGCCCTTCCCCTCGCCGTCTTGACGTCGCTCGTGGCGCGCCCTGCTCGCGCGGGGAGCTGCGACAAGCCGGTGCTCAGCGCGTGCATCGACAGCGACAACTTCTGGCCGCACCCGGGGCCGAGTCAGTTCATCGGCGTCGGCGGTGCCGAGACGACCGCGCCCGGCAAGGTCGGCTTCTCGCTCATCACCACGTATCTCTCGCGTCCCATCGTCCTCACCTCCCCCTCGCCGGGGCCGGTGGGGACCAAAGAGAACGCGATCAACGACCAGCTCGACACGAACTTCGCCTTCTCCTACGGCGTCACGCAGAAGCTCCAGGTCGGCGTGGTGCTCCCGCTCACGCTCGGACAGGGCGGCAGCGGCACGAGCTCGCTCACCGGCGGCGACGATCTTCGCGACACCGTCGTCCGCGACATGCGCTTCGGCCTCGCCTACGCGCTCATCCCGCGGGAGCGCGTGGAGCCCTCCCTCGCCAAGGAAGCGGGGCGTCCGCCGCCGCGGGTAATGGCGGTCACCGCGCGCTTCGACGTCGTCGCCCCCACGGGCGATCGCGGGCAGTTCGCCGGGGAACGCGCGGCCGTCTTCGCCCCCACCGTCGCCGCCGATTATCGCCGCGGCCGTTGGTTCGCCGGCGCCGAGGTCGGCGTGCGCCTCCGCCCGGTGGCCGAGTTCGCCGGCGCGCGCGTCGGCTCGCAAGCCTCGCTCGGTCTCGGTGTCGGCTTCGACGTCCTCACGCACCAGAAGTTGAGCGCGATGGCCGAGGCGCGCGCGCTCCCGACCTTCGCCGAGCAGCTCGACGTCAAGCCGGGCCCTTCCGGCTACACGAGCACGCCCAACGGATCGCACATCGTCCCCGCGGAGTGGATGGTGGGCGTGCGCAGCGCCCCCTTCGGCGGCGGCGATCTCGCGCTGCAGCTCGGCGGCGGCGGAGCGATCCCTTTCGGCGGCGAAGCGGCCATCACCTCGCCGCGTTTCCGCTTCACGCTCGGCGTCTCGGTCGAGCCGCGTGGTCTCGACTCCGACGGCGACGGCGTGCTCGACAGCGTCGACGCGTGCCCGTCGATCCCCGGTCCGCGCGCGTCCACGCAGCCCGGCTGCCCCGCGCCGGCCCCCGCCGAGCCGCCGCCCGCGCCGCCGCCGCCGCCCATGGCCCCCGCAGCAACGACGCCGCCGACACCGACCGCACCGCCGCCCCCTCCGGCGATCCCGCCCGGGGGATGATCCGGCGACACGACGAGGCCCCGTGAAGACGACGACGACCGAGCGAGCGCGCCACCTCTTCGTCCGTTGCGCGACGGGGGAGCGACTCCCCGACGTGATCCTCGACATGCTCCGCGAAGAGCGCGTGACCGCTGGGTGGTTACGAGGCAGCGGTGTGCTCGAGGAGGTCGAGCTCCGCACCTTCAGCACCGACATCGCCGGCCTCGGCGCCACGCGCAAGCTCTCGGGAACGGTGCATGTTCTCACGCTGGACGGCAGCGTCGGCCTCGCCAAGGGCGAGCCTTCGGTCGGACTTCGCGCGGTCATCGCCCGCGAAACCGATCGCGGGATGGAGACCTTGTCGGGAGAAATCGTCGGCGCGCGCGTGCTCGGCTTCGAGGCGCTCGTCACCGCGCTCGACGACGTGGCCATCGGCCGCACCTACGATCGCACGGCCGGCGTCACGTTGATCGAGGGCGAGCGCCAAGGCGGCGGCGAGCTTCCCCGCCCGCCACGCGAGCGCGAAGCGAGCGAGAGCGCCCCCCGCGAAGCCGCGCCCAAGGGTCCGCCGGCAGCGTGGGCCGACGCCGTGCGCGCGAGCGAAGACGAGGACCGCGCGCCTCCTTTGCGAGCCGCCTCGACCAACGCGGGAGGGCCCGCGATCCCGCCGCGCCCCGTCCGCGCCGCGGCTGTGGTCGAGGAGTCGGTCTTCCCCGAGGGGGGCGATATCGTCGAGCACTTCGCCTTCGGACGCTGCGAAGTGCTGAAGAGCGACGGCGATCGCCTGCACTTGAAAGTGGGCAAAGACGGGCGCATCCGTGAGATCGCGCTGGAGATGCTTCGGGTCACCGAGCTGGACTCGAACGGCCCCCATCGGCGTTTCAAGCTGGATAGAAAGCTTTGAAATAGCCCCTTCTCGCGGAGGTCGAGCGGATCTATGGTGCGGGCCATGCGTTCCCGACGCCTCCTCTTCCCCCTCCTCATGGCTTCTTCAGTGGTCGGCCTCGCCGCGTGCGGCGGCACCACCCAGTTCGCGGGCGGTCAGCCGTTCGCCATTGCCGGCACGCCGCCGCCGCCTCCGCCCCCGCCACCGCAGAAGATGGCGGAGGCTCCGAAGCCCCCCCCGCGCGTCGAGCTCAAGGACAACCGGATCAACTTCAACGAGAAGATCCAGTTCGAGGTGAACAAGGCGATCATCAAGGAAGAGAGCTTCTCGCTCCTCCACGACATCGCCGAGGTCATCAAGCAGAACCCGCAGGTGAAGAAGCTCTCGATCGAGGGCCACGCCAGCGCCGAAGGCAACGCGGCCGCGAACAAGAAGCTCTCGGACCAGCGCGCGAAGGCGGTCATGGACCACCTCGTGAAGAAGGAGGGCATCGACGCCGCCCGCCTCGCCGCCAAGGGCTGGGGCTCGGAGAAGCCGATCGCCGACAACGCGACCGAAGAAGGACGCGAGAAGAACCGCCGCGTCGAGTTCCTCGTCCTCGAGCAGGACGTCACCAAGAAGAAGGTCGAGATCGATCCCGTCACCGGCAAGGAGAAGGTGATCGAGGAGCAGAAGACCACGGAGAAGGCGCCCGAAGCGACCCCGGCCCCCGCGGGCTCGGGCTCGGCGGCTCCCGCCACTCCGCCCCCGGCCGGCACGAAGCCGGCGACCGCCCCCGGCACCAAGAAGGGGAGCGGCGCGCAGACGAAGGCTCCCGAGAAGAAAGAGGAGAAGAAGTGATGAAGACGACGCTCACCTGCGCCGCGCTCGCGGCCCTCTCCTTGCTCGCCGGCTGCAGCGTCGCCGCGCGTAGCCCGGACATGTACCGCGACGACACCCAGAAGGTGCTCGTCACCAAGAACGACGCCATCCGCCTTTGCTACGACGACGTCCTCAAGGCGACGCCGGGCGTCGGCGGTCGCGTCGCGATCACCTTCAGCGTCGAGACCGAGCACGGCAACATCGTGAACGTCGCCGTCGACAAGGCGAACACGACGGCCCCCGCGCCGGTCGCCGACTGCGTGACCAAGAACCTCACCGGCCTCGGCCTCACGCCCCCCGACGCGCGTCAGGGCGACGGCAGCTGGGTCTACGAGTTCACCGCTCCGCCGCCCGCGCAGCCGGCTGCGGCCCCGTCGGTGGCCCCCGCGAACAAGAGCTGACCTCCGTCCGCTCCGTGTGCACGGGCCGTGCTCTCTTCACGAGGGCGCGGCCCGCGCGCTTTTGTTGGTGCGGAGCCGACGCCTACGCGAGGCGAAGCGCTTCGTCACGAGCTCTGCCTTGCCACGCCGTCAGGGGGCGGGGATCTCGGTCACGGTCCCCTTCGCGCCGTCGAGCGCGAGCACCGTGCCGGGCGCGCTCTCTGCCGCCTTGACCATGGCGAGGGCCACCGGCGCGCCGAGCGTGGGGCTGAACGCGGCGCTCGTGATCTGACCGACGGCCGCGCCGGCGGCGTTGCGCAGCTCGGCGCCGCGGGGCGGGACCCCTGCCCCTTCGGCCACGACGAGCGAGACGAGCTTGCGCTTCACGTGCCCGCGCATCTCGAGCATGCAGACGACCTCTTGGCCGAGGTAGCACCCCTTGTCGAACGAGACGGCGCGCTTCTCGAGCGCAGCCTCTTGCGGGTACGTCGTGAGATCGAAGTCGCTCCCGTAGCGGGGCAGCGCGCGCTCGAGGCGGAGCGCCTCCCAGCCGGCGTCGTCTCCGAGCACACCGCCCGCCGCCGTGGCCGCGTCGGCGATCGCGCCGCGCACGGCTTCACGCGCACGCGCGTCGGCAACGACGATGACGCCACCGAGCCCGGTCACGTCGAGCGTCGCCGCCACCGCCGAAGCGGCGCGCGCCGCCGGCAGGAGCGACGCCGCGAGCGGGCCGTCCGCACGAAACACGACGTGCTCGCCCTCGGTGAGCTCCACGTCTTCCATGACGAGGTAGCGGTCGAGCGCTGCGCGGAGCTCCTCTCGCTGCGAAGCGGGGACGACGAGCACGAGGCGCGCGCCGTCCGCCACCACCACGACGTCGGCGAGGATTCGCCCCTTTTGCGTCACCGCGAGCCCGTAAACCGCGCCGTCTTCGGGCAGCGTCGCGACGTTGCACGTGAGGAGGCCGTTCAACCACGCGACGCGATCCCCGCCGGTGACGACCAAGGTCGCGACCGTGGGGTCCTCGTGAACGAGGACGTGGCCGCGCGCGGCGCGGAGCTGCTCTTCGACGGAATGGCTCAAAGGGGGGGCTCTCGGGGAAAGGTCACGGCGCGGGGGCGCGCACGACCGACACCATGTAGAGTAAGTCGCATCCGCCGGGAAGATAAGGCCCGCGCGGGGAAGGACCCTCGAGATGTCCGGGATCGGCGTCGTCGTCAACCCGCGGAGCCGAAAGAACCTCCGGGATCCGCGCGCCACGAGCCGGCTCGCCCGCGCGCTCGGCGACCACGGCGTGGTGCGGGAGGCGCGCTCGATCGAGGATCTCCACCGCATCGCCGAGGACTTCAAAGAGCTCGACATCGACGTCCTCGGCATCAGCGGGGGCGACGGCACGAACCACGTCACGCTCACCGGCTTCTTGAACGTCTACGGCGGCGCCACCCTCCCCGAGATCGCCTTCCTTCGCGGGGGCACGATGAACACCGTGGCGAACTCGGTCGGCGTGAGCCACGGCCGCCCCGAGGGGCTCCTCGGCCGATTGATCCGCGCTTACGCCGAGCGCGCCGGCCGCCCTCTCCGCAACGTGGAGCGCCACGTCATGCGCATCGGCGAGCACTACGGCTTCCTCTTCGGTACGGGCGTCGTCTACGGATTCCTCTCCGAGTACTACCAAGGCGGCGAGCCCTCTCCGCTCGTCGCGGCGCGTACGCTGCTCCGTGGCGTGGGGAGCACGCTCGTCCAAGGAGAGATGATCCAGCGCATGGCGCGCCCGTTCCGCGGCTCGGTCTCCTTCGACGACGGAACGACCTGGGCCGAGCGTGATTTTCTCGCCGTCGCCGCCGGCACCATCGACCAAATCGGCCTCGGCTTCCGCCCGTTCTATCGGTACGGCGAGCGCGAAGGGGCGTTTCACCTCCTCGGGATCCACACGAGCCCGTTCGGCTTCGTGCGTGATCTCCCGCGTATCTGGCGAGCCGAGCCCATGCGCGACAAGAAGACCGAAGAGGCCGTCGTCTCCCACGCCCGCGTGCGCGACGTCTCGGGGACCATGCGCTACATGATCGACGGCGATCTCCACGAGACGCGCGGCGAGCTCGAGCTCTCGATCGGCCCGCGGGTGCGAATCGTCGTCGGCACCTGAGACGCGGGGGTTCGCGTGGCTTGCCCCGGCTCGACCAAGTGGCTTAGGTTTCCCGGGTGATGCGAAGAATCCTGGGAAAGCGAGCCGCTGCGCTCCTCGCCGGGGCGCTCTTCTTCGCCGGTGCCTCGAGCGCCGCCCGTGCCGACCAGCTCTCCGCCGACGAGGTCGAGCGCCTCGGCCGCGGCGAGACCGTGGTGCGCCCCCAAGTCCTCGAGACCGGGGGGCGGCGCTACGTCGGCGGCGTCACGTACACGCTGGTCGACGCCGTTCCAGCCGACATCCTCGCCGTCCTCGACGACCCGGAAGCTCTCCGCGAGGTGCTCCCGAAGACCAAGTACGCCGAGCGCCTCGCGCGGCGTGGCGAGGATCTCTACGTCGAGCTCCATCAAGGGAACGCGCTCGTCGACGCGGCCTACACGCTGCACTTCAAGCGCGAGCCCGACGTGCAGCGCGTTCGCTTCTGGATGGACCTGAGCCGCCCGCACGACATCGCCGACGCGTGGGGCTTCTTCCGCTACGAAGAGCTCGTCCCCGTACCGGCGAGGCCGCGGCTTCTCCTCGTGTACGGCGCCGTCGTCGACCTGGGGGACGGCATGCTGCGCTCGCTTTACGAAGAGCGTGTCGCACGTGCGATGCTCACCGTACCGCAGCGCGTCCGCGACTACGTCGCGCGCCCTCCGCGTCGCGACACCCCTTAGATTGCCCATGGATAGTGCCCTTCGCATCACTGCCATCGCCATGAACGCCTACCGCGAGGCGGTTCGCGCCCGCGTGCTGTACGGCCTCCTGGCGCTCGCCTTCGCCGCGGCGGCCTACGCCGTCCTCGTCGGCACGCTGTCCTTGCATCAGGAGGTCCGCGTCGTCGCCGATCTCGGCGCCGGCTCGATGTCGATGTTCGCCGCGCTGGTGGCCATCGTGCTCGGCGCGACCTCGCTCCACCGCGAGATCGAGCTGAAGACGCTCTTCCCCATTCTCACGCGCCCGCTTCGGCGTCACGAGTACGTGATCGGCAAGTACCTCGGCGCCGTGGCCACGCTCGCGGTCTTCGTCGCGCTCGACGGCGCAGTGATCCTCGCGCTCCTCGCCCTCGAGGCGAAGCAAAAGGTCGGGATCGTCATCACCACGCTGGTGCTCTTCGGCGTGATCCTCGCCGTCGGGCTCCTTCGGGCGCGCTTCACCCGCGTCTACGTCGTCGTCCCCTGGGCGTTTGCGCTCTTCGCCGCGATGGCGCTCCTCGCCGCCCCCGCCGGCCCCGATCGCCAGCTCGTGCTCGCTTCGGCCGGTCTCACGCTCGCCGAGTCGGCGATCGTCGCCGCGGTGGCCACCTTCTTCGCCGCCTTCTCGTCGCCCTTCCTCACCGCGGTCTTCTCCCTCGGGATCTTCGTCGTCGGGCGATCGGCCGACACGCTGGCGAACCTTCCCAAGAAGTACTTCGGCGACCTCGTGCGGAGCCTCGGCCGCGGGATCTCCCACGTGGTGCCGAACCTCCAGCTCTACGTCCCCCCGCGCCCGCTCCTGCTCGGACAGATCCCCGAGAGCCCGACCTGGTCGTTCGTGTCGATGGCCTCGCTCCACGCGGCGGCGTACGCCGCCGTCGTGCTCGCCTTCGCGACCTGGATCTTCCGCCGCCGCGACTTCTTGTGATGGGTCTTGCCCTCCCGCGAAGCACCGCGGCACGCGCCGTCGTCGTCGCCTTGGGGGTCGCCTTCGCCGCCGCCGAAGCGCGCGAGATCTCGCGCGGCGCGCGGGCCGTCGCCGCATGCGACGCGGCACGTCTCGCGCACGACGACTCGTCGGCCATCGCCCGCGCGCGCGAAGCGGCCGAAGCGCGCGCGCCGGGGAGCCCGTACTCCGAGGCGGGCTTCGATCGCCTCGCCGCGATCGCCCAAGAGGCCGAAGCACGGAACGACGTCGCGACAGCCGAGTCGACGTACCGCGCGATGCGCCGCGCGGCGGAGGCGACGCGCGCCTTGGGGAGCGCACAAGACGACCATCGCCGCGCGGCGGAGAGCGGGCTCGCGCGCCTCGCCGCCCGCGTGCGCCCCGACGCCCCCCTCGCCCTGCCGCCGCCGCGCGCCGAGGAGGTCCAAGCGATGCTCGCGGCCGACGACCGGCCAAGGCCCCTCGCGTACCTCGCGCTCGGGGCCGGCGCGCTGCTCCTCTTCGGCGGAGCCTTCGTGGCCCTCGGAAGGCCGGATTTCCGCGCTGCGCGCCTCGCTTGGGCCGTCTCGGCGGTGGGGCTCGCGCTCCTCGCCCTCACGAGCGTGCGCTGATTTCCGTTCCGGCGCGGGTTGTGGCAAAAGAGCGGGCATGGCTCGCGTCCCCGTCGACGAAAAGAAGGTCGCGACCTGCCGTGCCCTCGCGGCGCACGTGGCCGACGACGTGCAGCGGTACATCGATGGCCACACGAGCGTGGGGGTCGAGCGGACGATCCTTCGCGCGTTCGGCGCCGAGGGGGTCGACGACCAGGGGGCGCCGCTGGTCAATTTGGCCATCGATCGCTACCAAAAGGCCGGCCTCCTCGGGCGGGGCATCAGCTACTACCTCGGTCGCGCGCTCCTCGCCGGCGCACGCGACGTGCAGGAAGCCGCCGAGCGCCTCGCCTTTGGCCACGAGCTCGAGGGGACAAGCACCGACGGCGCCCCTTCCCTCGCCGCGGTCCAAGGAGCGCTCGCGCCGCACGTGAAGACGGCGCTCGCCCGCATCGACGACGCACGAAAAGCGCGCGAAGCGCTGAAGGCGAGCACGCCCGCAGGGCCGAACCCGCTCCGCTACGTCATCGTGGCCACGGGGAACATCTACGACGACGCAGTGCAGGCAAAAGCCGCGGCCTACGCCGGCGCAGACATCGTCGCCGTCATCCGCGCGACCGCGCAGTCGCTCCTCGACTACGTCCCCCACGGCGCCACCACCGAGGGCTACGGCGGCACCTTCGCCACCCAGGAGAACTTCAAGATCATCCGTCGCGCGACCGACGAAGCGACCAAAGAGCACGGCCGCTACATCCACCAGACGAACTACTCGAGCGGTCTCTGCATGAGCGAGATCGCCTGGATGGGCGCGGTCGAGCGGCTCGACATGCTCTTGAACGACGCGATGTACGGGATCCTCTTCCGCGACATCAACATGTGCCGGAACTTCGTCGACCAGTACGTGGCGCGGAGGTTCATTGCCCGCGCCGGGATCGTCATCAACACCGGCGAGGACAACTACCTCACGACCGCCGACGCCGTGGACAAGGCGCACACCGTCTTGGCGAGTCAGTTCGTGAACGAAGCCTTCGCGCTCCGCGCCGGCCTCAAAGAAGAGCAAATGGGGCTCGGCCACGCCTACGAGATCGACCCGTGGATCGAGGACAGCTTCCTCCTCGAGATCGCCCAGGCGCAGCTCGTTCGCCAGATCTTCGACAAGCACCCCATCAAGTGGATGCCGCCGACCAAGCACAAGGTCGGCGACATCTTCTTCGCCCACGTGCACGACGCGATGTTCAACCTCGTCGGCGTGACGACGAATCAATCGATCGAGCTCCTCGGCATGTTCAGCGAGGCGATCCACAATCCGATGCTGATGGATCGCTACCTCTCCTTGAAGGCGACGCGCTACGTCTTCAACGCCGCCAAGCACCTCGGCGAAGAGATCGAATGGAAGCCCAACGGCCGCGTCGCCAAGCGCGCCGAGCAGGTCCTGGCCGAAGCGGTGGAGCTCCTCGAAGCGGTCGACCGCGACGGGATCTGGGACGCCATCGGTCAGGGCGCCTTCGCCGACGTGAAGCGCACGCGCACCGGCGGCAAGGGCTACGCCGGCGTGGTCGAACGCGCGCCCGATTACACGAACCCCATCTTGGAGGCGCTCGAGAGCCATGCGCCCGCCTGAGAATCCCCCCCGCCCGCTCCGCGCCTACGGCGATCGCGAAGGCGACGGCATGGTGCAACTGAGCTTCGTGCTCGAGGTGCCGCCCTCGGCCCGCGCGCGAGAAGCCGCCAAGCACTTCGCCGAAGCGCACGGCCTCTCCGAGCCGCTCGTGGCCACGATGGAAGAGTGCGCCCAGGGGTACTCGTACTTCGTCGTGTACGGACACTCGAAGCACTCCGTGGACATCGCCACCATCGAGGTCCCCGAGGTGCGCACCGAGGCGCTCTCGCGCGAGGACATCGAGCACCGTATCGAGACCCGCGTCGGCCGGAAGATCATCGTCGTCGGCGCGTGCACCGGATCCGACGCGCACACCGTCGGCATCGACGCGATCCTGAACTACAAGGGGTACGCCGGCGACAAGGGGCTCGAGAGCTACAAAGGCTTCGAGGCCTACAACCTCGGCGCGCAGGTGGAGAACGATCAACTCGCGGCGCGCGCGCGCTCGCTCGCGGCCGACGCGATCTTGGTGAGCCAGGTCATCACCCAGCGCAATTGTCACAAAGAGAACGCCGCCGCGCTCGTCGACTTGGCGAAGAAGCAGGGCTGGCGCGACGAGGTCTTGCTCCTCCTCGGCGGGCCGCGCATCGATCACAAGCTGGCGCTCGAGCTCGGCTTCGACGCCGGGTTCGGACCGGGGACGAAGCCCGGCGACGTCGCTTCCTTCCTCGTCGAGCGACTCTCGGCGGTGAAGGACGAAGCCGGCTGAAGGGCGCGCTGCGCGTCTCGCGCACGCAGGTCGAGCGATCGCGCGGCGCTCAGGCGGCGCGTTCGCGTTCGCGCACGAGGGCCGTCGCCGCGAGGAGCGGACCGCTGCGCTCGGAAGTGCACGGGGCGTGCGCTTCGATCATGTCGGCGATCATCTCGTGGCACGCGCCGCAGTCGCCCCCCGCGCTGCACGCGCGCGTGACCGCTTCACGCGTGGAAGCGCCGTCGGCGATGGCGGCGCGGACCTCGGTCTCGGTGATGGCGTTGCAGACGCAGACGAACATGCGTTCCTTGGCGTTTCGGCCTCGGCGAGCCGAAGCACGGCGTTCCTGGCTACCCCTTGAGCATAATGAAAGTCGTTTTCATTTCCAGGGTGAAAATGCGCCCCGGCCGCCGAAGCGGCCAAGTTGCCGTTTTCCTTGGAAATGTTCCGACCTGTGGGGGGGGCCGATCCGCCCCGGATCAGTGAATTTGCTGCGCGAGGTAGTGCGCTTCGCCGATCTGCTTCACGAGCTCGAGCTGCGATTCGAGCCAGTCGACGTGCTCCTCCTCGCTCACGAGGATCTCGGTGAAGAGGTGCTCCGATCCGTTGTCGCCAACGTCACGGCACACCTGGATGGCGCGGTTCAAGAGCGGCACCGCGAGGTGCTCGGCGGCGAGATCGTTCTTCAAGATCTCGGGCACGGTCTGGCCGATGTTGAGCTTGCCGAGGCGCTGCAGGTTGGGGAGCCCGTCCAAGTAGAGGATGCGCTCGATGAGCTCGTCGGCGTGCTTCATCTCGTCGATCGACTCCTTGCGGATCTTCTCGGCGAGCTTCTTGTAACCCCAGTTCGAGCACATCTTCGCGTGCAAGAAATACTGGTTGATGGTGGTCAGCTCGCCGGTGAGCACTTCGTTGAGCAGATCGAGGACCTTCGCGTCGCCTTTCAAGCTGAGCCTCCGTTTCGGTGGCGATTGGACCAGCGATGCGCGGCGAATGCAACCGGCGCTCGGGCGGGCTTCTCGGACGCGGAAAGGGGGCGGCGGGCCGACGGACGCCCCCTAGCGGACGCCGCTCGGCGCAAGATCGAGGGTGACCCACACGTCGACGCCGTCGCGCCCGAGCCGGTGCGCGCCGGAGAGCCGCAGCGCGATGCACTCGCATCGATCGCGGAGCTCGATCCCCGCGCGCGCCGAGAGGAGCACGCGCGCGGTGAGATCCGCGTCGACCCCCGCACGCGTCGCGAGCGCGTGGACCCACGGCACGACCGCCGTGGCCCCCCCGCCCCACCCCGTGGCGGAGAGTAGCCCTTGCGAAGGCTCGAGCGGCGCGTCGGTGAGGAGGCGCGCGAGCACCGGGTCGACCCCCGAGCGGCCCGCGGCGTGCAGACCAAGATGGAGGCCGCGCGCGGGGCCGACACGCGCCCGCGTGGCCACGACGCTCCCCGTGCCGGAAATCCCCGGCCCTCGCGCCGCGAGCCGGAGCACGTGCGCCCCCTCCGCCGAGAGCCCGAGCCACGCCGCCGTCGCCGCCGCGCGAAAGCGCGCCGCGGCGTTGGGGACTGTGTCGGTGCCGACGACGCCGGTGGTGGCGCTCGCCTCGAACGTCTCGCCGCTCCCCCACTGACCGAACGCGGTCGACGCGCCCGCCTCGGCGCTCCACGCGCCCCCCGCGACCTCCGCCAAGCCGCGCACCGGCCGCACGCCGAGGTGATCGTCGCCGCGGGCCACGAGCGCGCTCGCGGCGATCTGCGGCTCGACGAGGTGCCGCCACGGATCGCCAGGATCGTCCGATTCGTACGCGCGCGCGAGCGGAAGCCCCAGCGACGCGCGCGCCGAGACGGCGCCGTCGCGGCCCGCTGCCCCCTCGGCGGCGAGCCCGCCGTCGACGAGATCCCCCGCGGCGCGCGACGAGACCTCGGCGCCGAGCGCGCCGAAGCGTCCGCCGATCTTTGCTCCGGCTTCGGCGCGCGCGTACGCCAAGGAGAGCGCGGTGAGCTCGTCGTGAAGCGCACCGCCGTGAAGCGCGACGTCCCACGCGCCGACCTCGCCGATCGATTCGGCGCCGCGGACGGAAGCCACCGGGCCGCTCGCGCCGAACCCGTAGAGATCCCCCCCGCGGAGCGAGGTGGTGCGCACGCCGCTCGCGACCGTCAGCGCGCCGTCGCGGTAGGCGACGTCGGCGGCGGCGCGATCGTAGACGCGCGCGGCAGCGTCGAGGTCGGTGGTCGCGAGGACACCTCGCTCGCCGCGGATCGCGTCGATGTCCCACGCGGTGGTGATCGCCGGCACGTCGGTCACAGCGGCGCCGCGCGCGTCGACGGTCAGGCCGTCCGCGGGCGAAGGCCCCCGCGAAGCACTGTTCGGCGCGAGGTGATCCCACCGCACCTCGGTCGTGCTGCTCGGCGTGCGGAGGGTCCCGCCGAGCCCCACGCCGCCGCGGAGGTACGCGCCGGCGCGCACATCGAGGCCGTTGGTCATGTCGCCGTAGCGCCAAGGGACGTGCACGCCGTCGCCGACAAAGAGCCCGTCGGCGCCGCGGTAGGCGAGGTCGGGCGGGAGTAGCCCCGTGCGCGCGGGAGAGCGGAGCCAGAAGTACGGGAGCCACATCACCGGCACGCCGTAGATCTCGAGCCGCGGTCGCTTGAGGACGAGATCACCGGGGGGCGCGACGATCGCTCCTTCGAAAGGCACGGCGAGCGGCGTCCCGAGGCACGGGCAGAACGCGAGCCTCCCCGAGCCTTCCACCTCGACGCCGCGCGGACCGCGACGCAGCTTGAGCGCGTTGCTCGTGAGGTGAAACGGCGGCGAGTCGACGCGCACGTTGCCGCGGAGATCGACCTCGCGCTTCTGCGCGTCGAGCGTGACGTCGTCGGCGTGCGCGTCGAGCGGAGCAATGTCCGCCCGCGCCTCTTGCGCCGTCACGGCGAGCGCCGCGGTGCCGATCGTCGCGACGAGCCGCTTCACGCGGCCGGGAGGTTACCCCGGGTTCGGCCCCTTGGGGGCGGGCTGCGACTTCGGCTCGGGTTTGGCGTCGCCGCCCTGCCCGTCGTCGCCTTCGTCTCCCGCACCGGGCGGCGGCGGAGGCGGTCCCGCGGGGAGGTAGTCTCCCTTGGGGAAATCGATCTGCAGCATCGCGGCGCCATCTTTCATCGCCGCCCACTTGAAGGTCGCCGCCACGTCTTTTCGCAGATCGATGACGACGTGAAGATCGGCCCCCGCGGGGACCAGACGCGCACGTACCACCGGCGTGTTGAAGTGCACGGTCACGAGCGGGTTTCTGTTGTTCCGCTTGGCGACCCGCGCCCCTTTGAGGACGTAGACGAGCTTCCCCTTGGCGTGCTTCTCGGTGACCTCGACCTGCTGGGTCACCTCGACGAAGATGCGCGAGCTGCCGTCGGCCTGCATCTCGAAGCCGGGGAGCGTCGCCACCGGGCCGTGCGCCTTGTTCGCGCGCTTGTGAGCGCGCGGCGTCGCTGGCGCGGCGGGCGGAGTGGCGGGGGCCGCAGCCGGCGCCGGGGTGGCCGGGGCCGCGGGGGCGGATCCCTGGGCCGCTGCCACGGTCGGCAGTGTCGTCAGGACGAGCGCGAGCCAGAAATGCGGACGTGCCACGTTTTGAAGTAGAGCATGGGGCCAAGCCCCCGCCCAATTTTCGCGCGAGACGAGGCGGCCCGCTCCTTCGCTCGACAAAGCAAAGCCCGCGGACGGTGTCGTCGCGCGGGCTCTCTCGGTGACGCGAAGCCTCCTGGCGGAGGCTTCGGCGCCGCGATCAGAGCTGCTGCATCCGCTGAGCGTTCTTCTGGCCGCTCGGCGTGCTCTCGGACGTGCGCTGCTGCGAGCGATTGAGGGGCTTCGACTTGTCTTCGCGCGCGCCGGCGACCGCCTCGTAAATCTTGTCGAGGTTGGCGGTGATGTCGAAGAAGACGCGTGCGTCCGGGCTCCACCAGATGTTGTCGCCGCCGACCAAGCCGCGCCGCACGCCGTTGGGGGCAATGAGGTTGGCCAGGTTGTAGTAGCCGACACCGAGCGAGACCTCGTCGATGATGTCGTAGTCGAGGCTGCCGATGAACCACGTCGACTCGGTGAAGAGGGTCGAGTCGCTGTTGCGCGGCACGGCGACGTTGCCCGTGGCCGTCTGGACGTTGACGCTGTCCTTCGGCGCGTACTTCCACGCGTTGATCGTGATCATGTCGAGCGAGAGGCTCAACTTCGGCGTGATCGAGATCCCGGTGTCGAGGATGCCGAGCACCTGGTGGTTCGCGAGCATCGAGCCGCGGACCTGATCGCTCAAGAACGAGCGACCTTCGGTGTCTTGGCGCGACTGCTGGAAGTCGTTGCTCGTCGGCGTGGTCGCGCGCGAGAACGGGTGCGAGTAGCCGGCCGAGAGGCCGATGTGGGCGTCGTTGAAGAACTTCGCCGACTCGCCGTTGATGTTGAACTTCTGCTCGACGCCGCCGCCGGCGCCCGCGGTCACGTAGACGCCCGCGGCCTGGCTGTCCTTCGACGTCGGGAGGAGCGCGCGACCGTAGACGCTGACCTTGGTGTTCTTCCAGGTCCCGTCGGTGGCGAGCGGCGTCTTGTAGCCGACCGTGTTCCAGATGTCGCCGAACACGTCCTCGCGGTACTGGGTCGTGTTGTTGGAGTTGGTGAACTCCTTGTAGTAGTCGGCGCGGAGCGAATACGAGAGCTTGTCGGTGAAGTACCAACGCGGGCGGAACGAGAACCACCACTCGTAGGTCGGCACGTACGACTGCTGCGGCGACGTCTCGAGCTGCGCCGTCTGCGTCGTGAGGCTCTGATCGAAGAGGAAGGTCGACCCGCGGAACGGGAGCTTCTTCTCCTCTTTCTCGTCCGGCTTCTTGGCCGCTTGGGCCTCGTCCTTCGCCGGGGCCGCCGACACGGGGGCGGCAGGCGCTGCTTCAGGCGCGCCCGACGGGCCAGCGGGCTCGGGGGCCGGCGCAGGGGCGGCGGCGGGAGCCGGCGCGGGATCCGCCGGCGCGGGCGCGGGCGGAGTCGCGTCGCCCTGCGCAAAGGCAGGAACCGCGAGGACGGTGGTGAGAGTGGCAGAGGCCGCGGCCAGCGCGACCCGAGTGAGGCGAGAGGAGAAGGTGTTCACGATCGGCTACTCCTTCGGTGGATCCGAAGTGTTCGGGGGGCGAGTGCCCTTGTTCCGAGTCGGCGTCAAGTCGGGCTCGACGACGCGCTTCCGCTTTGTCGTCGAGAGGGTCCCGAAGAGCCTCGCCCGCTACGTGGCGCACGTCCCCCGAGAACCTTCGTGACGCGTATGCATGGACCGTTCCTCGGCCAGGAGCAGGAATACATAGCTGATTCCATGTGCTTCCATAAGCGCTTCCGGCCCCCGTCACATCGCTGACGGGCGCGAGCGGAGGTCGGGGTCAATTCTGTGTCGGACTGCTACTTTTCCCGACATGGCCTTTCGCTGCATCCCGAGCGTCTCGGCCACCGTCTCGTGCAGCCCTCGCCGCCCCCTTCGCCCCCCGACTCGCTACCTTCGCCGCCGCGGGCCCCCCGGCGTGCGTTGCCATCCACGGCCCTTGCCTGCTAACTCGCTCGGCCATGGAAGCCTCGAATCTCCCCGCCTCCGAGATCACCGCCCTCCTCGGGCGCGGCACCCAATTCGAAGGGAAGCTCCACTTCGAAGGACGCGTCCGCATCGACGGCGTCTTCAAGGGTGAGATCAAGAGCGACGACACGCTCATCATCGGCGACGGCGCCGAGGTCCACGCCGAGATCGACGTGGCCACGGTCATCGTGCGCGGCGGAACGGTGCACGGCAACGTGCGCGCGAAGAACGCGTTCGAGATCCACGCGCCGGGGAAGCTCGTCGGCAACATCCACTCGCCGTCGGTGTTCCTCGATCGCGGGGTCGAGTTCCAAGGGAGCTGCCGCATGGATCCGATCGACGGCGCCAAGCCGGCGGCAAAGCCGGCGAAGGCCGCGGGCCAGCCGACGGCCTGAGCGCTTCGTGCACGCCGCGCGAGCCCAGGCGATGCGACCTCTCGCAGAACGCCACATGAGGCGCGCGCTCTTCGCCGCGATCACCGGAATGGTCGTCGGCGTCGCTACCTCCGCGGGCTGCGGCGCACCCACGAGCGAGCCGCGTGCAGCGGTCTCCACCGTGCCGCGATCAGGGGTCGACGGAGGGGCGAGCGACGCGCGCGCCGACGCCCCCCGCGAAGCGGGCGGAGAGCCGCTCCCTTCCTTCGAGGCGCTCGCCGCCCTCGCGCCCGAGGTCGCGCCCGGCCTCCGCGAAGCGGTTCGCGGTGACCTCGCGAGCGGCGAAGCGCGCATCCTCCCCGAGGGGACGACGGGCGACACGTGCATGCGCATCGTCTACGGCGCGACGTCGCCCAACGCGCGGCTCGTCGTCGCCGAAGAAGGCGCGCGCGACGCGGGCGCGCTGGCGCAAACGACAGGGGTCGCAGGTCGGCTCGGACGTGGGGGCCCAGTGTGCTTCACGCGCGGACACACGCTTCGTCTCGAGAACGCCGGCGAAGGGGCTGTCCGGTTCGTCGCCTGGTCGTCGCACTGACGTCAGCGCGCGACGCCGAGCCCGATCTGCCGTGGGCTCGGACGCGATACGTGCGCGCTCGTCGCGTCGAGAAAGCGCCACGGTGCTTCGGCAATTTTTCCCGCGTAGGCGACGCCGACCCGGGCCGTGACGGAGATCTTCGGTCGCGTCGCGCGCGGGGTGAGGAACACGCGGCCGCCCACGAGGTCGACGCCGTCGTGCGCCCGCGTGAGCCCGAGCGCGCGGGTCAAGCGACCGGGACCATCGGTGCGCACGCCCTCGGCTATCCCGAAGCGCGGCTCGCCGGCGCGGACGAGCACGGCGTGCCCCTCCCCTTCCCCGAGGCACACGACGTTGAAGCAGTCGTACATGCCGTAGATGAGAAACACGTACGCGCGCCCCGGCGGGCCGAGGAGCGTGCGGGTGCGCGCCGTGAGACCGACGCGCGCGTGGCACGCGGCGTCTTTGGGGCCGCAATAGGCCTCGGTCTCGACGATGCGCACCGCCGCGTAGACCCCGCGGCGCCGTTCGTGGACGAGATGACAGCCGACGAGCGCTCGCGCGACGACGCGCGCGTCGCGAGCGAAGAACGCAGGGGTAAGGCGGGCGGCGAGGTCGATCTCCACGTCGGCGAGGACCAAGTATCCTACGTTTGGCCTTGATGAAGATCGTGCACGCGGCCGACCTGCACGTCGACAGCCCGTTCCTCGGGCTCTCCCGCTACGAGGGGGCGCCGGAGAAGCGCGTGCGAGAGGCGACGCGCCGCGCGTTCTCCCGCGTCATCGACACGTGCCTCGAGGAGGGCGCGCGCTACCTCGTGCTCGCCGGCGACGTCTTCGACTCCGAGTGGAAAGACATGAACTCGGGGCTCTTCTTCGTCTCCGAGCTCGAGCGCCTGAGGCCGAGCGGATGCCAGGTGATCCTCCTCCGCGGAAACCACGACTTCGACCTCACCTCTTCCCTCCGGTATCCCGCGCACGTGCACGAGCTCGGCACGACGCCGGGCGATCGCACGACCTACGCGTTCGACGGCATCGCCTTCCACGGGATCTCCTACGCCTCGCGCCAGGTGAAAGAGAGCCTGCTCCCCGGCTACCCCGCGCCCCTCCCCGACGTCTTCAACGTCGGCGTGCTCCACACGAACGCCACCGGGAGCTCGCAGCACGCCGCCTACGCGCCGTGCACCGTCGCCGAGCTCGTGGCTCACGGTTACCAGTACTGGGCGCTCGGCCACGTGCACGAGCACAAGGTGCTGCACGAAGATCCGTGGGTCGTCTACCCGGGGAACACGCAAGCGAGGAGCGTCCGCGAGCCGGGCGCGAAGGGCTGCTGCGTCGTCGGCATCGAAGGGCGGAGCGTCACCTCCTTCCGCTTCGTCCCTTGCGACGTGATGCGCTATTTCGTGGAGGAGATCGCTCTCGAGGCCGACGACGGCGTCGACGAGCTGCGCGGTCGCGTCGTGCGCCGACTCGAGGACGTCGTCGAGCGCGCCGACCGTCGGCTCGCTGCCGTGCGCCTCAAGATCCGCGGCGCCGCGCGCGCGCACGCCGAGGTCGTCGAGAACCACGAGGCCATGGTGGCGCAGCTCAGGAGCGACGCGCTCGGCCTCCCCGACGTGTGGCTCGAGAAGATCGATCTCGGCACCTCGCCCCTCGTGGCCATCGACGATCTTCGCGAAGCCAAAGGCGTCCTCGCCGATCTGCTCCACGACATCGACGCGCTCCGCGCTCCCGAAGCAGGTGCCGATCTCGCGGGGCTGGCGAAGGTGCTTCTGCCGCTCAAGAAGAGCACGCAGGTCGCGCGCGAGCTCGGCAAGCTCGCCAAAGAGTTGGGCCTCGATCTCGACGATCCGGAGTGGCTCCTCGACGTGCTCCGTGACGCCGAGGCGCTGCTCGTCGAGCGCCTCACGCGGGGGGACGGGTGAAGATCCTCCGCCTCGATCTTCGCCACGTCGGCCCCTTCGCCGACGCGGCGATCGCCCTCGCCGACGCCGGCGAAGGGCGCATGACCGTCGTGCACGGCGAGAACGAGGCAGGCAAGAGCACCACGCTCGCGGCGATCCGGCGCCTTCTCTTCGGACACGTCGATCGTCTGGCCCACGGCGTCGATCCCAGCGAGGTGTCGGTCGGCGCGCTGCTCGAGCTGTCGAACGGCGCGCTCGTCGAGGTGAGTCGTCGTCGTGGCGGCGGCGAAGACAAGAAGAGCCCGCGCGTGCGCGGCAAGGGCAAGGCGTCCCCCGCCGCGCCGAAGGCTCCGCGACGCGCCGCCGAGCGGCTCGTCGGCCGGGCGCTCGCCGGAGGCGACGAGTACGACGAGGGGTGGCTCATGCAGCGCCTCGGGCACCCCAATCAGGAGGTGTTCGAGAGCGTCTTTGCGTTCTCGCTCGACGATCTCGCGCGCGGCGCCGACGCCCTCTCGGGCGAGGAGGTGCGGAGCGTCGTCTACGGCGCAGGGCTCGGCGGGGTGTCGCCGCAGGCGGTGCTCGAAGCCCTCCGCGAAGAGAAGAACGCGCTCTTCGGACAGGGGGCGGCCAAGCGCCCCATCAACGTGTCGGCGGGGCGGATCTTCGAGGCCGAGCAGCGCGCCGCGCACGCGAGCATGCCGTCGGAGACGCTGAAGGATCTCGAGCGCGATGCGCAGCGGAAGAAGGCGGCGGCAACCGCGCGTTACGCCGCGCGCGACGCGCTCGCCAAAGAACGCGAGCGCACCTCCGCGCTCCTCGCCGGCGTGGAGCCGTACCGAGACCTCGCCGCCGCGGAGGCCGAGCTCGCCGAGATCGACGCGCCCCAAGGGCTCGGGGCCGACGCCGAACCACGCTACCGCACGCTCGTCGAAGCAGCGGCACGCACCGCGCGCGAGATCGAAGAGACCCGCGGCGCGATCGAAGAGCTCGACCGCGTGCTTTCGACGCCGCTCGAAGACGAGGGGCTCGCCGCCAGCGCCGACGAAATACGCGCGCTCTACCGCGAGCTCGAGGCCTATGCCCGCGCGAGAAAAGAGCTCCCTGAGCGCGTGAGCGAGCTCGCGCTCCTCCTCCGCACGACGGAGGCACAGCTCGGCGAGGTGCGCCCGGGGTGGGATCTGGCGAAGCTCCGCGCGACCCAGATGGATCACGCGGCGCGTGCCGATCTCGAGGCGGCCGCCGCGGCTCACGACGCCACCGTCACCGCGACGCGGCACGCCGAGGCCGAGGTCGTGCGTCTCCGCGCGCGCGTCGAGGACGCGTCGAGACGGCTTCACGCCCTCCCCAAGGCCCCCGACGCGAGCGCCGCACGCGCGTGGCTCGAGGGATTCTCCGGCTTCGTGGCGCTCGAAGAGCAGCTCCGGCTCGAGACCGCGCGTCGCGACGATCTCGCACGGCAGCGCGACGCTGTCCGCGCGCGGCTCTCCCCGCCCTACCCCGTCGACGGTCCCGATCCCACGAGCCTCCCCCTCCCGCCGCTCGAAGAGGTGCGCGCTTGCGAGGCCGAGCTCGCCAGGGCGGAGGCCAAGCTCGCGCGCGTCGAGGAGCAGATCGTCGAGGTCGAGGCGGCGATCGCCCATCAAGACGACGGGCTCGCCGCGCTCTCCAAAGCGGGGCACGCCCCCAGCGAAGACGAGCTCGCCCACGCGCGCCAGCGCCGCGACGCCGGCCTGAGGCTCCTCTTTCGGGCGCTCGCCGGCGAGCTCGCCGACGAGGACGCGCGCGCGTACGACGGTGAGCGCTCGCTGCCTCGTGCCTACGAGAAGAGCGTCGAGGAGGCAGATCGTACCGTGGACGCCATGCGCGCCCGCGCCGACGCCGTGCACCAGCGCGCGCACCTCGAGGCCGAGCGCGCGCGCGCCGAGCGACGCCGCGGTCAGCTCGTCGAAGATCGGGCGCGCCTCGTCGCGGCGTGCGAGAGCGTCCACGAGCGCCACCGCGCGCTCTACGCAGCGTCGGGCTTCGTGCCGCTCTCTCCGCACGCCATGAGCGCGTGGCTGGGGACGCACCGCGCGTACGTCGACCTGGGCCTCGAGCTCGCGCGCGCCGAGCGCACGGTCCAAGATCGCGAGCGGGCGCGCGACGCCTTCGCCCTCGCGGGGGGTGAGGCGCTCGGGCAAAAGGAGGCGCCGATCGCCTTACGCGCCGAGGCCGAACGACGCGTCGAAGCGGAGAAGCTAGCGAGCGCGCGCGCTGTCGAGGCCGAGCGCGACGCGCGGCGCGAGCAGGCGGCGCTCGAAGAGGCCGAGCAGCGCCTGGCGCGCCTCCACGCCGACGCCGCGACGTGGAAGGAGAGCTGGGAGCGCGCGCTCGTGGCCATCGGGCTCGAGACGACGCTCTCCGTCCCGGCGGCGCGCCTCTTGGTCGAGGCGCTGAAGACCCTCCGCGACGGGCTCGTCCTCCGCGAAGGTCCGCTCGCCGCACGCCGCGACGATCTCACGCGCGACGTGACGCGCTTCGAAGCGCGTGCCCGCGCGCTCGCCCCCGACGCGCGCGATCCGGCGGACGCGGTGGAAGATCTGCACGTGCGACTCGGCGCAGCCGAAGCGGCGCGCGCGCGGCGCGCGTCCCAAGCCGAGGCGCGCGAGGAAGCGCGAAGGCGCCTCACGCGGCTCGAGAGCGAGCGCGCCCAGCACGAGACCGAGATCCGCGCGTTCCGTGAGACGGCGCGCGCGACGGACGACGCCGAGGTCTACGCGTCGACGCGCCTCGCCAAACGCGCGGCCGAGCTGCGGGGAGCTGTCGACGAGCACACGCGCACGCTCCTCCGCCTTCGCGGCCCTTGGGAGCGCGAGGCGTATTTCGCGGCGCTCGCGACGGCGACGCCGGAGATCCTGCGCGCCGAGCTCGATCGCACCGGCGAGGCGCTGACCGAGATCGAGCGCGAGGCGCGGGCCCTCGACGGCGAGGCCACCCTCGCCGAGCGCGCGCGGAGCGAAGTCGACGGGAGCGCCGCTGCCGCCGAGGCGCTCGCCGAGGTGACGTCGGAGCGCGCCGCGCTACGTGATCTGGTGGAGCGCTACGCCGTGCTCGCTGTCGCCGGCGAGATCCTCGAGCGATCGATCGAGCGCTTCGAGACCGAACGCCAACCCGAGCTCCTCCGCGAGGCCTCGCGCTTCTTCGAGGAGATGACCGCGGGACGTTATCGCGCCATCGGCCAGCGCCTCGACGGCGACCTCTTCGTCGAGCGCGCATCGGGCAAGAAGCTCGCGCCCGACGAGCTCTCCACCGGCACCCGCGAGCAGCTCTTTCTCGCCATCCGCCTCGCGTTCGTCGAGCACTACGCCAAGGGGGCCGAGCCGCTCCCGGTCGTGCTCGACGACGTGCTCGTGAACTTCGACGCAGCACGCGCCGGGGCCACGCTCCGCGCGCTCGCGTCGTTCGCCAAACGAAACCAGGTGCTCTTCTTCACGTGCCACGAGCACTTGGTCGAGCTGGCGACCCGTGCCGGCGCGCGCCACGTGGAGCTCGGCGCCGCGGCGCGCGGCGAGACGGTCAGTCGTGCAGAGGCTCGGGGGCGAGGTACTTGATCTCGCGGATCCCCTCTTTGAACTGAACGCGAAGCTCGGCGAGCTTCGAGTCGATCTCCACCGTCTGCTTCGTGAGCTCTTCGAGGCGGTTCGCCGACTCGGCGAGGCGCTGGGTGAGCTTCTGGCGGAGCGCCTCGGCGGTCTTGTTCTTCTCGAGCGCCTTGAGGTTCCTCCGCGTCTCCTCGGTCTGCGCCGACAAGGTGCTCTGCTCCTCGGCGACCTTCTGTCGCGCGGTCGCGCGCGCGACGATCTCGTTCCGCACTTGCCACGCCGCCGAGAGCTTGGCCGCGAGCGCGCGATCGGTCTTGGGATCGGCGAGGAACGCCTTCATGGCGTTGTCGGCGATGGGCGAGAACCAGTCGGTCGTGCGACGCGTGGTCTGACGCTCGTCGACGACCAGCTCGACCTTTCCGCGGATCGGCGCCGTGGTGGGGATCAACGCGGCGCCCGTCCCCACGTTGTCCTCCGTTCCCTTCGGCGGCGCGTTGAGGCGCGCTCCGGGGATGCGCGGGTGCTTCACGAGCACCTTGGCCACGTGGTCGAGCCCGTTGTGCACGCGGTAGGTGGTGAAGGTGACGGCGTCGCGCTCGATGGTGAGCTCGCTGTTTTCGATCTTGGCGATGCGCTCGCCGAGCTCGTCCCCCTTGGTCTCACGCTCGACCGCGAGGCCACGTTCGAGGGCAAAAGGCACGGTGGCGGAGGCGCCGTCGGGGAGCGGATCGACCATCCCCTGGCCGAGGAAGGAGCCCTGCTCGAAGACGGCGATGGGACCGCGCTCGAGGAGACCCCCGCTCTTGTTGGCGAACCGCGCCACGCGGAAGGGATGGCTCACCGAGTCGGGCACGCCGCCGTCGGGGGCGAACAGGAAGAGCGACTCGCCCGGCACGCGGCGCGCGAGGAGCATGACCATCGTCGCGCTGCGGTCGGGGACGGTGACGGGATTCGGAAGGTCGTAACGCGTCGATCCGCCGGCCACCGCCACGGCAGCGAGCGAGCGGAGGTTCCGCGGGCCGGAAGGTCCAGGCGGCGGGGGCGGCGGCGGCGCCATCGGCGCATCACGACGCGCGAGCGCCGCGCCACCCATCGGCGCCACGCTCTGTGCGGGCGAGGCCGGGGGTGCGGAGGCGCGGCCGGACCGGCCGGCGCCCGAAGGACCTGCGGCGTGACGCGTCGTCGTCTTCTTGTCGGCCTTCTCGAGCGGCGCCTCTTCCTCGTCTTGGCTGTCGGGGATCCCGTCGTGGTCGATGTCGGCAGCAGGCTCGGGGCTCGGCTTGGCGGCCTTCGGCGGAGGCCTGCCCTTTTGGTCCTCGCGCGCGAGCGTGGTCTCGCTCTGCGGCACAGAGGCGATGACCTCGCCGTTGTCGGTCACGATGGGGCGCTCGGGGATGACCGGAGTACCGAGCTGCGCCTCGAAGGCGAGCGGCGCGCCGGCCACGAGCGACAGGCGCACGTCCTTCCAGTCTTCGCCGGAGAGGTTCTGCACGATCCCCCAGGTCTGCAAATCGGCCTGGCCGTTCGGGTAGACGACGAGTCGGTACGAGGGGCGCCACACCGGCGACGCAGCGATGTAGCCGACGGCGAGATCGTGCTCTTTGCCGTCGAGCGAGAGGACGACGGTCTTGAGCCCCTTCTTCTCGTCCTCGGTCATCATGCTGCGCGGCTTCGGCTCTTCGCCGTCGTCGTCCGCCTGCAGCGGGAACGCCGCCGCGCGCACGCTCGAGCCCCCTTGTTCGATGACCGCGAGCGTCGCGAGAAAATCGCCGACCTCGGTCTCCTTCATCTTGAAGCGCACCTCGTCCTCGTCGACGTGACCGCCGCGCTCGAAGTACGCGACGCCATTTCGGTAGAGCACGACGCGCTTCAGCGGGAGCGCCGAGCTCACGAGCGCCGAGCGCCCGCACCCGACGCTGGCGAGAGCGCCCACGAGGACGCCCAGCGCGAGCGCGTGGTGGAGGACGGGTGCCGAACGAGATCCCAAGCGAACCCGAGACCAAAGTCGAAGAGCGGAGAAGGGTCGACGCATGGGCGGATCCTACGCACGAGCGCGCCGATCGTTGCCTGCAAGTGCTGGAAAGAAAGAACGGTCCGGCTGGCATGGTTGTCGCTTTCGCGACCCGCCGCGCAGTGTTACCCTGAGATTGGCTCACCCGAGCGCGGCAGGAGTGAACACCCCCCGGCCGTGCCGAGCGCCCTTGGAGGGGTGACCCCAAACCATGGAAATCAAACAGCAGCTCAAACTCAGCCAGCAGCTGGTGATGACGCCGCAGCTTCAGCAGGCGATCCGCCTGTTGCAGCTCTCGCGCCTGGAGCTGATCGACGAAATCCGGAAGGAGCTCGACGGCAACCCCGTCCTCGCCGACGACGAGATCGAGCCCCGCGCGCGCGGCAAAGAGGTCCCCACCCAGGCCGCCGAAGGGGTCATCGCCAACGACGACCGCACCGAGCGGCTCGAGACCTCGGAGCGCCTCCGGAATCAGGATCCGGCGCAGCACGACTCGGAGAAGAAGGCGCAGGAGATCGACTGGGAGCAGTTCATCGAGAACCGCAGCCAGCAGCAGCCGATCGCCGGAAACCGCGGCGGCTTCGACGAGCTGCCGCCCATCGAGCAGAACCTCACCAAGGCGGCGAACCTCGTCGACCACCTGCGCTGGCAGCTGCAGATGAGTGACTTCACCGACGACGAGCGGCGCTTCGCCGAGCTCGTCCTCGGCAACCTGGACGAGAACGGGTTCCTCGATCTCAAAGGGATCGAGCGCGAAGACGGCACACGCACCCCCGACCTCACCATCGAAGAGATGGCCACCGAGGCGGGCCTCGATCCCGAGGACGCGCTCGAAGTGCTCCGCATCATGCAGGAGTGGGATCCGGTCGGCGCCTGCTCGCGCGATCTACGCGAGTGCCTGCTCGTGCAGGCCGAGGTCTACGGGCACGAAGACCTGGACATCCAGATCATCTCCAAGCACCTCCACAACCTGGAAAAGCACAATTACCAGGCGATCGCCCGCGATCTGAAGATCGAGGTCGAAGAGGTCTACGAGGCGGTCAAAGAGATCCAGAAGCTCGAGAGCCGCCCCGCGCGAAACTTCACCGACACCGACGACAAGACCATCGCCATCACGCCCGACGTCTACGTCGTGAAGGACGGCGAGAAGTTCGTCGTCACCGACAACGACCGCGGCGTGCAGCGTCTCTACATCAACGAAGCGCTCACCAAGTCGCTCCTCAAAGATCCCACGGCCAAAGAGTTCATCGGCGAGAAGCTGAGGAACGCGCAGTGGCTCATTCGGGCGATCGAGCAGCGACGAAAGACCATCATCCGCGTCACCGAGTGCATCGTGGAGAAGCAGCGCGAGTTCTTCGAGGGCGGCGTGGGCTTCTTGAAGCCGATGATCTTGCGTGACGTCGCCGACGCGGTCGGCATGCACGAGTCGACCATCAGCCGCGTCACGACGAACAAGTACGTGCACACGCCGCAAGGGCTCTTCGAGCTCAAGTACTTCTTCAACTCGTCCATCCGGCGTACGAGCGAAGACGACATCGCCAGCGAGAGCGTGAAGCAGTCGATCAAGAAGATCATCGACACCGAGGACAAGGCGAACCCCCTGTCCGATCAGGCCATCGTCGAGATCCTCGCCAAGAACGACGGCATCCAGATCGCCCGCCGCACAGTGGCAAAATACCGCGAAATGCTGGGGATCCTCGCCTCGAGCAAGCGCAAGAAGCTCTTCTGAGCACCAGCCCAGCCGACCACCTGGTGCGCGTGTACGACGCCGGCACCAGGAAAATCCGCAGTTAAAATCCCCTGTGCGGGGCCCCGAGGGGGCTATCCTAAGGGTGCCTGCTTGGTCATGGAACCCACACGCCGTGAGCCCGCGCGGTCGGACGGACGTTCCGTCCGCCGCCACGGTTCATTGGGCCGCCGGAGGTCCGAGTGAACATCTCGATCACGTTCCGTCAGATGGAATCGACCGACGCTGTCAAGACATACGCCACCGAAAAAATCAGCCGACTCCAGAAGTTTCTCCGCCAACCGATGAAGGCGGAGGCAAAGCTCAGCACGCAGCACCGCACGCACAGCGCCGAAGTCGACATCCACGCCGGCTCCGAACACTTCCACGCGCACGAGACGAGCGAGGACATGTACGCCTCCATCGATCGCGTGGTGGACAAGGTCGAGCGACAAATCCGCACGAGGAACGAAGAGCGTAAGGCGAAGAAGGGCGGCGACCGCGCTTCGGATCACCTGCTCGTCGACGAATCGGGCGAGGACTGACGGCCTAGGCTCATCGTCACGGCGCACGGCGCGTCGCGATGGGCGCTCCCCTCACCGCCTCTCAGCCTCATGCTCAACGATCTCCTCACACCCGACCGAGTCGCGGTACGGGCGGGATCCGACCTTCCCGACAAGGGGGCCGCGATCGCGCTCCTCGCGGATCTGCTCACCCACGACGGCGCCGTCGACACGGCGACCGTCAAGCGCGTCCTGGCCGAGCGCGAAGCTCTCCAGTCGACGGGCATCGGTGAGGGGGTAGCCATTCCACACGGCGCCCTCCTCGAAATCGAAACGCAGCGCGCCGCGCTGCTCATCGTCCCCGGCGGGATGCCGTTCGACGCCATCGACGGCGAGCCGGTAAACCTCCTCTTTTCCCTCATCGGTCCCAAGCGGGCGACGGGCGAGCACCTGAAGACGCTCGCGCGGATTTCCCGCCTCCTTCGGAACCGTGGTTTTCGGGCACGTCTCCTGGCTGCCGAAACCGGAAAAGAGGCGTACGATCTGATCGTGTTGGAGGAGACCGGGGGGGCCGGTCCGCCACCTGTGGGGGGAGTCCGGTGATCTCGTCGGGAGAGGCTGCGCGGAGCGCGCCGAAGGGGGGAGAGATCAGCGTCGAGGCCCTCGCCTCGGACCCCGAGCTCTCCATCGTCCTCACGCGCGTCGCCGGCGAGACCGGCCTCTCTCGTCCGATTCGCCATCCGCGCGTGCAGAAATCGGGGCTCGCGCTCGCCGGCCATTACCACGGCGTCGTCCCCACGCGGGTGCAGGTGCTGGGCGAGACCGAGATGTCCTATCTCGACTCGCTCGGCGCCGATCCAGAGAGCAACGCCTGCCGCGGCTTCTTCTCGCTCGGCCTCTCCTGCGTCGTCGTGAGCTCGAGCCACGCCCCGAGCCGCGCGCTGCAGAGCGCCGCCGAAGCCACGGGCACGCCGCTCTTCGTCTCCGACGCGCGATCGAGTCGCACCATCAACGCGCTCCACGCGTTGCTCGACGATCGCCTCGCGCCGACGACCTCGGTCCACGGCGTGCTCGTCGACGTCTTCGGCGTGGGGCTCCTCCTCCTTGGCCAGAGCGGCATCGGCAAGAGCGAGTGCGCGCTCGAGCTCGTGCTGCGTAGCCACCGCCTCGTCGCCGACGACGTGGTGCAGTGCGTGTGGCGTCCGCCGGGATACATCGTCGGCGAAGCGCCGGATCTCTTGCGCCATCACATCGAGGTGCGCGGCCTCGGCGTGCTGAACATCAAGGCGCTCTTCGGCGTGACCAGCGTGCGCGAGAAGAAGCGCATCGACGTCGTCGTGCGCCTCGTCGATTGGGAAGACCGCGCCGAGTTCGATCGCCTCGGGCTCGAAGAGCACCACCTCGACATCTTGGGCGCCAAGATCCGCGAGCTCACCGTGCCGGTGCGGCCGGGGCGCGACATGGGGACGATCTTGGAGATCGCCGCGCGCAACGAGCTCCTCCGCCGGGCGGGGACGAACTCGTCGCAAGAGTTCATGACGCGCCTCGAGGAGCAGCTCGTCGCCCGCGCCGAGGCCGCCGCCGAAGCCGACACGCCCCCCGCCGCCGCCCCGACCTCACCGGGAGTCCCAGGCGCGCCGCGCCGCGAGACGCTCGACACACCGGGCCGCCACGCGTGGACCTCGTCGAACGAGAGTTCCGCGTGGATCCCGGCGGTGCGTCCCAAGCCGAAGGGAGACGACGAATGACCGCCGCGGGCGCGGGGCGCCCCACCGTCGTCGTCGTGACCGGCCTCTCCGGCGCGGGGAAGACCACGGCGCTCCACACGCTGGAAGACCTCGGGTTCTTCTGCGTCGACAATCTCCCCACGCTGCTCGCTCCGCAAGCGGTGAAGCTCTGCGAAGAGGGGGGCATGACGCGCGTCGCCTTGGGGATGGACGTGCGCGTTCGCGCCTTCCTCGGCGCCATGGGGCACGTGCTCGAGCAGCTCGGCGACGGCGGGCGGCGCGACGTCCAGGTGGTGTTCCTCGACGCGTCGGACGACGCGCTCCTCCGCCGCTTCAGCGAGTCCAGGCGGCCGCACCCGGTGAGCACGATCACCGCGGGGGGTGACGCCTCGGGGGCGACGCTGGTCCTCGACGGAATCATGCTCGAGCGCGAGCGACTCGCGCCACTCCGCGCCCAAGCCACGCGCGTCCTCGACACCACGCACCTCTCGGTCCACGAGCTTCGTCGCGCCATCGTCACTCAGCTCGGCCCGGCGGCCCCGGGAGCGACGCGCATGCTCACGCGCATCCTCTCCTTCGGCTTCAAGTACGGCACGCCCGTCGACGCCGACGTGCTCCTCGACGTCCGCTTCCTCGACAACCCCTACTTCATCCCCGAGCTGAAGCCGCTCCCCGGGACCGACCCACGTGTCTCGAGCTACGTGCTCTCGCTCCCCGAGGCCAAAGGCTTCCTGGAGAAGACGCGGGATCTCCTCGCCTTCGTGATGCCGAAGTACGAGCGCGAGGGGAAGAGCTACTTCACCCTGGCCCTCGGCTGCACCGGCGGGCGGCACCGCTCGGTGGCGCTGGCCGAGCAGCTCGCCAAAGACCTCGGCGGAGCGAGCGTGCTGGTCGCGCATCGCGATCTCGGCCGCGACTCGAAGGAGCCGCGCGAGGTCGCGCCCACGAGCACGCGGCGCCCGAACGACAGCATGCCGCCGAGCGACGAGACACCGGAGATCGAGCTCCGCGGGTCGATCACCCCCGCGCCCATCACCGCGAGCACGCGGAAGGGGCTGAGATGAGCAGCTCGGCGACCGGTCGCTTCACCATCGTGAACGCCTTGGGCCTCCACGCCCGCGCGGCCACGAAGCTCGTGCAGCTCGCCTCCACCTTCCCGTGCGAGGTGGAGGTCTCGCGCGACGGTCAGAGCGCCAACGGCAAGAGCGTGATGGGCGTGCTGCTGTTGTGCGGCTCGCGGGGAACGGTGGTCGACGTGCTCGCCAAGGGGGACCGCGCCGAAGAGTGCGTGCGCGCCATAGGCGACCTCATCGCCGCCAAGTTCGGCGAGGCGAGCTGAGGCGCGCATGACCGATCGACCGAAGCCGCTCACCTTCCCTCCCCCGCCCTCCTCGGGGTCGGCGACGCTGGAGAAGGTCCTCATCAAGGGGCTCCCCGGATCACCGGGCGTGGCCGTGGGGCCGGCGCTGGTCATCGGCGAGATGCGTGCAGCCTACACGCGTCGTCACATCCCCCATTCGGCCGCCGACGAAGAGGTCCTTCGCCTCCGCCGCGCCGTCGAGGGCGCCAAAGAGAGCCTCAAAGAGGTGAGCGCGCGCATGGGGGCTCAAGCCGCGCGCGACCACGGACCGATCCTCGAGGCGTACCTCCTCATGCTCGAGGATCCGCTCCTCCACGAGCGGGTCGAGAAGCGCATCCGCGTCGAGCGAAAGTGCGCCGAGTGGGCCGTGGCCGCTTCGTGCGAGGACATCTTGCGCCTCTTCGCCGTGCGCCCCGACACCCCGGCGCGGCCCGGGAGCGACGACGCGTACATCCTCGAGCGCCGCCACGACGTCGAGTTCGTGTGCGACCGCTTGCTCCGCGCGCTCCTCGGTGAGCCAGGACAAGTCATTCCCCGCCTCGATCAGCCGATGATCATCGTCGCGCGCGATCTCTCCCCCGCCGACACCGCCGGCATGGTCCGCGAGCCGGCGCTCGGCTTCGTCACCGAGGTCGGCACGCGCACGAGCCACACGTCGATCATGGCCCGCGCCCTGGAGATCCCCGCGGTGGTCGGCGTCGCCGACGCGCTCTCGCAGATCCGCACCGGCGACACGATCATCGTCGACGGGCTCCGCGGCACCGTCGTCGTACACCCCGACGAGGCGACCATCGCCGAGGCGCACGCCAGGAGCGCGCGCCATCTCTCCTTCGCTCGTGGCCTCCTCGCTGCACGCGATGTCCCCTGTGTCACCGCTTCGGGCGAAGAGGTGGTGCTTCGCGCCAACGTCGAGCTCCCGGCCGAGGCCATCTTGGCCATCGACCACGGCGCCCACGGCATCGGCCTCTACCGCACCGAGTTTCTCTACATCGATCGCTCGTCGCTCCCGAGCGAGGACGAGCAGTACGAGCTCTATCGCGCGGTCATCGAGGCGGTGGCGCCCCACTCGGTCACGCTGCGCACCTTCGACATCGGCGGCGACAAGTTCGCCAGCACCTTCGCGCTCCCGGCGGAGATGAACCCCGCGCTCGGTCTCCGCGCGGTGCGCCTGGCCCTGAGCCGCCCCGAGGTCTTCCTCACCCAGCTCCGGGCGATGGTGCGGGCGAGCGCGCACGGCGCGGTGCGCATCATGGTGCCAATGGTGGCGAGCATCCGCGAGATGCGTGAGGTGCGCGTCCTCCTCGATCGCGCCATCGCCGAGGTCCGAGGCAAAGGGCTCGCCTGCGCCGAGCACATCCCCCTCGGGATGATGGTCGAGGTCCCCTCGGCGGCGCTCATGGCCGACGTGTTCGCCCGCGAGGCCGAGTTCTTCAGCATCGGCACGAACGATCTCATCCAGTATGCGCTGGCGATCGACCGAACGAGCCGCACCCTCGCGCACCTCGCTTCGCCCTTCGATCCCTCGATTTTACGGCTGATTCAGAACGTGGCGCGGGTGGCCCGCGAGCACAATCGCCCGGTCTCGCTCTGCGGCGCGATGGCCTCCGATCCGCTCGCGGCTCCGCTCCTCGTCGGGCTCGGCGTGCGCGAGCTGTCCATGGAAGCGGCGGCCATCCCCGAGATCAAAGAGGCGCTCCGTCGCGTGAGCCTCGCCGAGTGCGAGAACGCGGCGCTCGAGGCCGTCGCTCAAGACAGCGCCGAAGGGGTCGAAGCGCTCGTCGCCCGTGAGTTCGCCACGCGCTTCTTCGACCTGCTCGCCGGCGGCCCGGAAGAAGCGATGTAGCCGCTTCTCCCGGACGCTGCCCGCGGTCACTTCGGCGGCGGCGCGACGACGGGAGCGAGCGTGTTGATGCCCGCGCCGGCGAAGGCGAGCGAAGCGTACGGCGCCACGAGGCACCCCGAGCCGTCGTCGTTGTGGATCTCGACGACGTCCCCCTTGCGTGAGAACCCGTAGACACGGTCCTCCCAGGCGACGATGCCGAACATGCTGCCGAAGGTGGTCGGCGAGGCGGCGTTCTGGCACCACGCGCCGCGCTTCACCGGTCCGCGCACCACCTTGAGCACGCTCTGTGTGCCCGCGTGGATCGCGCTCACGTCGATCTCGGCGAGGGTGTCGGTGCCGACGCACGAGGTCGGCGACGAGCAGGTGCGCACGGTGGCGAAGCCGATGGGGTTCCCGTTGTTGGCGAGGAACACCATGTCGCCGGAGAGCGACCACGGCTTGCCGGTGGTCGTGTCGGTGCCGAGCGTCCCCACCTGCGTGGTGCCGCCGGTCTGCGGATCGATTTGATAGAGCTCGCCGTTGGCGTTGGCAGCGATGAGCGCCTCGGCGGCTTGCACCGTGTTCTCCGGCGCGAAGGTCAGCCCGTTGAAGTGCGTGTCGTAGGGGAGCGACCACTTCGCGTCGCAGTGCACGACGCCGTTCGGCTGCAACGTGATGGGCCACGCGGCCGCGGCGCTCACGCCGTAGATCTTCCCCGTCTTGCTCACGGCGATGTCGGTCATGACCGAGGTCCCGTTCGCCGTGCCGACGCAATCGAACTTCCCCACCGTCACGAGCGGCGCGGTCAGATCGTTCGGGTCGAGCGAATAGAGCGTGTCGTCGGTGTTGGCGTAGAAGAGAACCTTCGGCGCCCCAGCGTCGTCGGCCGCTCCCCCCTCGACGAAGTCGGCTTGTGCGCCGGCGTCGTGCTCGGGCTCGGCGGCGCCCGAGTCGTCGGTGAAGGTGCTGTGCGACGGGACACCGTCGGTCGTCTCGGACGACGAAGAACACCCGAACATCGGGAGCGAGAGCAGCGTGACGAGGGCAAGACGTCGGTACATCGGAAGAACCTCCCACCCGCGCGTGCGCCCCTCGTGCGAGAGGAGCGCGATTTCGCGCGACGGCGGAGGAGCTAACCGTAAAGCCCGATGTGGGCGCAAAATAAATGAGTACGATTTATCTTGCGTGACGAGTTCGAGACAAAATTGCAGGCAAATTCACGAGGATCGTCGACATCGTCGCCCATCCGTCACCATGGTGGGATACCAAAATAAATAGATCCCTGCGTATCGATCGTTTCCAAACGATCTTCGCCGGGATGCTTGGCCGAGCCGTTGGGAGGCGCGCAGTGCGCCTCGCTCACGCGCTCAAGACGTGTCGCTCGTCGCTCAGCAAGACCCGCGCCGCTCGTCGACGATCGTCCACACGTACCGTGGGGCGGGACGACTGCGGGCACGGTGGAATTCGTGAGCGACCTGGACGGATCTTTCCGTTCCAAGCGAAGAGAGCGGCGATGGAGTCGCACCTCTCCGCCGAGAACGCCCCGATCCACGGCCTGGTGCACGTCGTCCCCAAGGAAGAATGCCCCTCGGGCGAAGCGAGACGCTCGTGAGGCGAGCGCGCCGCCGCCGGCCCGCGCTGTCGGGCAGCCACGACGCGCCACTACCCCTTCGAATCGCGGCGATTCGTCGCCTCGGACGCACGCCGCGGATCTTGCGCTTTGGCCGCCACCCGGCGCCACGTTGGTGCTAGCTTCGCGCGCCGCATGGCGCAGGTTTTCCGACGAGGGATCGCCGCAGGGTTTTTGGCCGTGGGGGCGTCTCTCTTCGCCGCCGCGAGCAACACGGGGTGCGGAGGCACGACCCCCGGCGGGCCCATCAGCGCCCCGTGCCCGCCAGGACAGACGTGCCAAGCGCGTTTGACCCTCCTTCACACGGCGGACATTCACTCGCGCCTCTACCCGTACGATCTGCTCGTCACGCAGATCGACTCCGACCTCGGCCTAGGAACGCTCGGGCAGATCCACAACGTCGGCGGCGTGGCCCGCGTGGCTTACCTGCTCGGCCGCGAGCGCGCGCGCGCCGATCGCGTGCTCCACCTCGACTCGGGCGACTGCTTCCAGGGCGCGCCGGTCTTCAACTTCTTCTCCGGTGAGCCCGAGGTCCGGGCCCAGAGCATGATGGGCATCGACGCGGCGGTCATCGGCAACCACGAGTTCGATCGCGGCGCGCTCAACGTCACGAACCAGTTCTCGAAGTGGGCGAATTTCCCGCTCCTCGTCGCCAACTACAAGTTCGACGACCCGCTGAACCCCGACAGCCCGAAGCTCTCGACGATCACCCGCCCCTTCACCGTCTTCAACCAAGAGGGGCTGAAGGTCGCCGTCATCGGCATGGGGAACCTCTCGAGCTTGACGTCGATCTTCGATCAGCCGAACCGCCTCGGCGTCACGCCGCTCAACACCGCCGAGGTCGCGCAGTTCTACGTCGACCTCCTCCGCCCGAGCGTCGACGTCATCGTCATGCTCACGCACCTCGGGCTCCAGGTGGACGAGGACATGGTCCGCGGGACGACCGGCATCGACGTCGTGCTCGGCGGGCACAATCACATCGTCATCAATCCCCCGCAGGAGCTCACCGACTGCTCGGCGGACGCCTTCCACCCGGGCTTCGTGTGGGTCGTCGATCCCGACATCCCCTACGACACGTCGAAGCCCGCGCCGAGCGAACCGCCTTGCTACGACAACCCGGTCACGGGCGAGAAGGGGAACCCCACCGACCCCACCTGCCGTGATCCGGTGAATCACCCGTACATGCGCAAGCGCTTGTGCAAGCCGCGCAAGGTGCTCATCACGCACTCGGGCGCGTTCGCCAAGTACCTCGGTCGCCTGGACCTCGTCCTCTCGAACACGCCCAAAGAGGCGAGCCCGACGGCGAATCCCAACGACTACGATCCGATCAACGGCTTCGAGGTCGTCTCCAGCAAGTACACCGCGTTCCCCGTCGACGATCAGATCCCCGAGGATCCGACGATGGTGGAGCTCCTCGAGCCGTACCACCGCATCCTCGACCGCGTGGCCGACCTCGATCTGCTGGTCGGCTATTCGCCGGGCGGCGCCAAGCGCACCGCGCCGCAAGGAGGCGACTCACCGCTCGGCAACCTGGTGGCGACCGCGGCCTGGCTCCGCCTCGGCGTGCAGACCGACTTCTCGCTCACCAACACGACGGGCATCCGCACCGACCTGAACCCCGGGCCGGTGAACATCGAGCAGATGTACAACATCTTCCCGTTCGACAACTCGATCTCGAAGATGCAGCTCTCGGGCGTCGAAGTGCAGGACATGTTCGACTTCGTGGCGCGCCGCTCGAGCGAGCGTGGGTGCGTCTCGCAAGCGCAGATCGCCGGCGCGCGCGTGCGTTTGAACTGCGGCGGGTGCTCGCGCCCCGGACCGGCGTGCACCTCCGACGCCGACTGCCCGACGGGCAGCACCGGCTGCGACCTCGCCAAGCAACAGTGCATCATCACGGCCTGCGCCGAGGACGTGTACATCGGCAACACCGACCGCCCCTGCACGCTCGACAAGGACTGCGCCGACACGGACGGCACGGTGCACATCGGACAGTGCGACGTGAAGGGGACGCAGCGCTGCCTCTCGCGCATCACGCCGACGAACTTGTACGAGCTCGCGACCTCGAACTACCTCGCCGGCGGTGGCTCGGGCTTCCGCGTGCTCCAGCGCAACACGACGCAGTTCGACACCAAGATCCAGCAGCGCGACGCGCTCATCGACTACATCCGCCAGGGTCACGGCTGCGGCTACAAGCTCGCGCCCGATCCGGTCACGAAGAAGCCCGTGCCGGTCTTCAACACGCCCGAAGGGCTCAAGCCGTGTGGCTCGGACAAGGACTGCGCAAGCGAGGGGGACTTCGTCTGCGCGTGCCCGAGCCAGGTCGACGCGACGGTGAAGGACGGCGTTCCTGTCTGCGACAGCTCGAAGCACTCCTGCGATCCGGGCATCGGGCGCTGCATCCTCAGGCCGTGCCGCGACGACGTCGCCGCCTTCCACAACAAGTCCTGCAACTCGTCGCCCTCGCGTGACGGGTGCGTGAACGACTTGAACGCGTGCTCCATCGCCGGCGAAGAGTGCAAGGTCCTCTCGTGCGTCGATCAGAACCTCGGCGCGGCGACCGACAACCGCATCGACTTGGTGGGCCGATGACGCAACGGAAGGCTCGGCACCTCGCGCTCGCGTCTTCGGCGGGGCCGTGGCTCCGCGGCGCTCTTGCGTTCGCCTGCCTCGCCTCGCTTGCCCTGGTCGGGTGCAGCGACGGCTTCGGCGTCGTGCGCCCGAGCTCGAGCCTCTCGGTCACCGTGCAAGACGGCAATACCGGCAGCCCGGACAAGCGCATCGCCATCTCCTTCAGTGAGCCGGCGCACCTCACCGTGCACCTCGAGGCGCATCGGCCCGACGGTTCGATCGACGACACCTTCAACGGCTATGTCCGCGTGACCGTGAAGCCGGGAACCGTCGTGGGGCTCCAGGGTCCGGGGACGAGTGGCCGCAACGTCCTCCTGAAGAACGGCGTGGCCGACAAGATCGGCGTCGACCTCGTCGGCTCTTACGGCGACTCGTACCTCTGGCTCGAAGACCTCGGCTACGTGCCGGCGAACCCGACGCGCAAGCCGCCGCCGCAGTGCTCCGACGGCATCGACAACGACGGCGACGGCGCCATCGACTTCCCCGCCGATCACGGCTGCGCCTTCGCCAACGACGACAGTGAAGAGGACGGGACGTACGTGGCCGGCGTGAGCCCCACCATCTACTTCGTGCTCCCCCGCATCGCCGACGTCCGCGGCGTCGCGCAGGGCGGCGCGGCGACCCCCTTCCCTCACGCTCAGGTGGCGGTCGACACCGGCTACGACCTCGTCAAAAACGAGTTTTCGCACAGCGTCGTCGTCACGCGCATCGCGCAAGACGGCTTCTACGTGACCGACGTGGACGATCCGCGCGGCTACTCGAGCGTCTTCGCCTTCACCTTCTCGGCGCCGCCCCACATGGGCGTGTGCGACCGCCTGACGTCCCTCACCGGGACGGCGGCGGACTTCTTCGGCTTCACCGAGCTCGGATTCCCCACCTGGGCCATCGAGCACTGGGTCCCCGATCCGAAGCAGCCCGCGCGCGGCTGTCGCGTGCCCGAGCCTTTCGTCTTCACCCCGACCGGCCTCGCCGACAGCGGCACGCGCCTCAAGTACGAGAGCGCCATGGTGCGCCTGTATTCGGGAGACGTGCAGCTCGATCCCAAGACCACGATCCACACGCAGGTGCACGTGGGCGGTCACTTCGGCCCCGACATTCCGAAGGATCTCGTCCCCACCGACACCGCCAGCAACTGCGACATCAACCACGACAGCAAGGTCGATTTCACCGCGGGCACGGACGAAGCGACCTGCGCCACCAACTGCACGAACGACGTCGAGTGCACCGAGTACTCGAACTACGCAGGGCGCTCGGCCTTCCGCGTCGTCGTGACCGACGACAAGGGGTCGCCGCCGGCGACGATCCAGGTCGACGCCTCCACCTCCTCGGTCATCGATCCGCTCAAGCTGCGCGGTCAACCGATCAAGGCCTTCACCGGCACGCTCCGCTACTTCTCCGGCGGGTCGCAGTTCACGATCGAAGCCCGTTGCCCCGACGACATCGTCCTCGACGCCAAGAAGGAGCCGCTCACCAGCGACCAGGCGTGCGTCATCGTCACCGGCGCGCAGACTGGGCTGGGCAATTGAGGCCCGCTTCTCTTTCCGCTCTCTCTCTCGTCCGTCCTCGTCCGTCAGGAGCTCTCCACCCCATGCGTTCGTTCCTCCTCTTCACCTCTCTTTCGTCGGCGGCCTTCGCGAGCGCGATCCTCTTCGCGGTGCCGGCAGGGGCGCAGCAACCGGGCGGCGGCGCAGGCGTCTCCATCGGCGGCGGCGCCGCAGCAGGCGCGGACGCGGGGGCACCGGCCACGGGGACGGCCCCGGCTACCGGCGCGAGCGCGGGCGGCACGGGGACGGCGAACGCGACGACCGACGCCCCCACGGGCGCGGCCGCGGACACGAACGGCGTGAAGGCGAACCCCGACCCCGGCTACGACACGCAAGGCTCCGCCGGCGCGCGCGCCGCGGGCATGGCGCCGCCAGGCGTCAACTACGGCAACTTCATGGACACGCGTCTGTCGTGGGCCTTCGGCGACGACGATTTCCTCCACGGCACCGGCGAGCTCGTCCCGCTCTCCCCGACCTTCTCCATCGGCGACAGGCCGCAGTACAGGCTCTTCTTCGACGCCCTGAACTCGCGCTTCTCCGGTCGCGAAAACATCACCCACCTCGTGATGTACAAGAAGCTGCCGTCGTTCATTCCGCGCCTCTCGACGGAAGCGTCGCTCGTGCTGCGCTTCGATCTCGGAGCGCTCGCGGCCAACACGAACAACGTGAACTCGGCGCTCTACGACGCCGGCTCGTACATCCGCCTCTTCTACAACACGAACCAGGCCCACGAGAAAGAGGGCCTCGGCGTCGTCTTCTTCCCGCTCGACACCGATCGCTTCCGTCTCGGTTACCTCTACGACATCAGCTGGGGCGGCACCGCTTCGTACATCAACCAGTCGATCTTCCCGCGTATCCAGGGCTCTTCGCCCGGTATGAAGGTGCAGTTCGACGCCGAGAAGTTCTACGCCTTCGGCGGCTTCAAGACGGCGACCATCGTGCAGCCCCAGCAGGTCTTGAACCCGGGCGGCGAGAACGACGTCGAGACCGTGCGCGTCGGCGAGACGAACTTCGGCTTCCTCGGCGGCTTCGGCGTCGACCCGATCAAGCACATCCGACTCGACGCCGGCGGTGGCTACTTCCAGCAAGGCAAGTTCGACCTCGAGGACGTGCGCGGGCAGTCGGTCTACACGTACGGCGGATCCACGCGCCTCGTCATCCACGACAAGATGCCGGTCCCGCAGTCCGTCGACTTCCAGCTTTACCGGAACGACCCGATGGCTCCGCAGATCCTCTTCACGCCGGAGAAGTACGATCCCCACGAGATCGCGTGGAGCGTCTCGGCCGAGGGCTCGCTCCTCCAGCAGCACCTGAAGGACTTCGACACGGCGGGTGCGACCAAGAACCAGTCGGCCTACGCCGGCGCCGTGCAAGCGGTGCTCAAGGCGGGCTACGCGCGCGTCAGCGTGTCGGGCATCTACCGCAACTTGAACTTCGTCGTCCGCAACGTCCCGGGCTTCATCCCCTTCGAGACCTTGCCGAAGAACGCCTCGAGCGACGCCGAGCTCTTCGGCGCGCTCGCCGCCGACTACTACATCGCCGCGGCGCACCTCACGCCTGGCATCGGCGCCGGCCTCCAGCTCCCGTCGACGTTCCGCAGCGAGTTCACCGACGGCGGCGTCCCCGCTTCGCGCACGATCGTCGTTCGCCAGCAGGGCGACGAGTCGATCCTCCCGTACGACAAGGATCGCACGCCCATCATCCAAGCGCGCCTCAGCGTGAAGTGGACGCTCTCCGACATGCTCGGCCTCGTCGTGTGGGGCCAGTTCGTTCGCGACAACAACGGCACGCTCGTCGTCCGCGACCCGACGGAAGGCACCGCCTCGCTCCGCGTCTTCCAAGATCCGAATCGCCTCGGCTTGGGCTTCGCGGCGCAGGCGCGGTTCTAGTTCCTGAGTCAGAAGGCTCGGCGCCGAAGGCGACGAACCTCGGACTCAGGACACTAGAGCACTCCAGCGCCCCGCCGCACGCCCTCGATTCACCCGAGAAACAGGCGAATCAGGACCTCGAGGAGGTCCTTCGGCGCGCCGTCGGCGTCGAGCCCGGTGCCGCGCATGCTCTCTTTGCGCAGCTCGGTCTCGGCAGCGGCCCAGGCACGCGCGGCTTCGGGCGGGAGCGCGGGCGTCTTCGCCGCGTGCGGCGGGCGGTGCGGCGCGCCGGGGAGCGGCACTTCGGTCCGCGCCTCGGGCGGCACGTCGGCGGCTTGCTCGGCCTCGCCGCGGTCGAACCAAATCCCGTGCATGCTGCACACGTCGACGACGAGCCCGCTCTTCCGCCCGAAGAGCCGTCGCGACATCCGCTCGGCGCAGCGCGGGCACGCGAGGTAGCGCACCTCCATCGTGTCGACGGGCGCGCCCACCTCGTACACGCCGCCGCGCCGCTCGCGCAGCGTGTCCTCGAGCACCGAGTGCGCAACGAAGAGCCCTCGGCACGAGCCGCACTCGAGCACCGCCGCGACCGAGTCGACCTCGCCGTGGGCGCCGTGGAGCGCCGAGTTGCAGCGCGGGCAGTGGGGGACGGCTTCGATGTGGCGCGTGGCGCGCGAGCCGGGGATCTTGCGCTCGGGGAACGACACCGGGAGCGGCGCCGCGGCGCGGTAGGGCCCCGACTCGCGCGAAGCCGCCGGCACCGGCTCCTCGCGCCCGCACGGGCAGACGAGCGTCCCTCCAGGGAACGCCACGAGCTCTCGACCACACGCCGCACAGCGCACGATGTCAGGATACGTTACCTTGCCCCCAATGCAGAAACGCACGATCGCCCGCCTCGCTTTGGCGGGGGCCCTCGTGCTCGGCGCGTGCTCGGCCCCGGTCGCACGCCCCGTCGCCTCGAGTCCCCCGCCCGCGACCGCCGCTGCTCCCGCGGCATCCTCCGCATCGGTCCCCGCTGACGTAGGACAGCGCGGCGGCACGTTGACCGTGCGCTTCGTCGACGTCGGCCAGGGCGACGCCGCCATTCTCTCGACCAGCGATCATCACGCGATGCTCATCGACGCCGGACCGCCCGACGGCGCCGCGCGCCTGGACGCGGCGCTGGGCACGGCCCTGCAAGGCGAACCGCTCGACATGGTCATCCTCTCGCACGCGCACGCCGATCACCTCGGCGCGCTCGAGCGACTCACGCGCACCTTGAGCATCCACGTGTGGCTCGACCCCGGCTTCGAGCGGGTGAAGTTCCGCCCCTACGCCGAGACGCTGAAGCACGTGACCGAGCGCAACATCGCGCGGAGGATCGCCCGTCGTGGAGATCACTTCGACCTCGGCGCCTTCGTCGGCATCGAAGTGCTCGAGCCCGAGGAGCCCTTTCTGAAGGACACGCGGAGCGACATCAACGCCAACAGCGTCGTCGTGCGCATCTCCCATCGCGCCTCCCAAGGCGACGTGCGCTTCTTGTTCGAAGGCGACGCCGAAGAGCCGACCGAGAAGCGGCTGCTCAAAGACCCCGCTTCGTTGCACGCCGACGTGCTCAAGGTCGCGCACCACGGGTCGCGCTTCGCTTCGAGCGATGCGCTGCTCGACGCTGTGGCGCCGCGGCTCGGCGTCATCTCCTGCGCCCAAGGGAACGACTACGGCCACCCGCACGCGCCGACGCTCGCTCGCCTCGAGAAGCATCACGTCGAGGTCGCGCGCACGGATCTCGAGGGGACCGTGACGGTAGAGAGCGGCTCGACCGGCCTGCACTGGACGACCGAACGCGCCCCCGATCCCGCCGCGATGCGCGTGCCCGGTCGCGGACAGCACGCCGAAGCAGCGCCGTAGCGCGACGCCTCGCCCCTCACGTCCCGACCGCGCGGAAGAAGTGCGGGCGGTGGACAATTGTCCACAAGACACGCGCGCGCTCTTGAGTAGAGTTCGGCCGCTTTGCGTGCGGCGCGCTACGCCGCAACTTTCTCTCAGGAGAGCGGCATGCATCTCTCGCGTCATCTCGTGGTCGGCCTCTTGGCCGTAGGTTCTCTCGCGCTCGGCATCGCGTGCTCGTCGTCGACGTCTTCGTCGAGCGGCGCCAGCGGCGGTGGCGGCGGCGGCAGCGTCCCTGCGTGCTCGGACATCTGCGCGCACGTCGGCCAAGTGTGCGGCCAGACTCCGGCGACCTGCGCCAACGCGTGCGCCGGTTGGGACGACAACATGAAGACGTGCGTCGACGGCATCACCACCTGCGACGGAATTCAGAGCTGCCAGAGCTCGTCCTCGGGTGACGGCGGTGGCGGTGGCACCGACTCGGGGGGCGGCGGCGGCGGAAGCACCGTGGCATGTACCAGCCCCACGATCCTCCCGAGCGACAACAAATCGACGTGCGCCCAAGGCTGCCTCACGGTCGTCTCGGTGGACAACCACAGCGCCTGGTGCGTGAAATCGTGCAACGGAGCCGGCGATTGCGCGAGCACCGAGTCGTGCCGACAGACGTCGGACCTCGGAAATCCCAAGGGGTGCGTGCCGGTGTGCTCGAGCGACGCGACCTGCTCCGCGCTCAAGGCGGGCACGTGCAACAAGACCTCGTCGACGACCGCCTTCTGCGAAGGTGGCCCCGGCATCGTGCTCTAGGCGGCCTTCTTCAGCCGTTCGCTTTGCGGCGGAAGGCGCGAGCGACAGGCCCTACGCCACCGGCGACCATCGCGCCGAGGAGGCTCACGAGAAAGAGCCCGGCGTCCCACGCTCCGCTCACGAGCTCCCCGGTGTGACGGAGGAAGACCGTGAACAGCACGCGCGAGACGACCGCCGCCGCGCCGTACGCCACGAGCGCGACGGCGACGGTGCGCTTCAAGTCGGACGCGAGCTCGACGCTCCTCATGGTGTTCGGCCAGACCACCTTCTTCACGTGCAGCACGGCGAGCACCGCCGGCGTCACGGCGAGAAAGGAGGTCCCGAGCACCAAGAGCACGGTCTCGGTCGGCGTGAGCTCCCCCTGACGGAAGAAGCGCACCGCGCCGCCAAGCGCGTCGACGAAGCCGCCGACGAACCACACCGCCACCGCCCCGCCGTAGCCGACGATGGCCGGACGCGCGAGACGCGCCTCGCGCGCCTCCCGCTCGGCGCCGCTCTGGCTCGCGGCCATGGTGCGCGAGGAGTCACGCACCGGCGAGCGGTGCATGCCGGTGGGCTCGCCCTTTTGCAGCGCTTGCGACAGCGCCTCGGAGCGCGGCGCGTCGGCGTCGTCGAACGGCGCGAGCGCTTGATCGAGCTCGGTCATCGACTGGTAACGATCGCGCGGATCTTTGGCCATCGCGCGCTGGATCACGAGCTCGAGCCCCGCGGGGATGCTCGGCTCGATCTCGCGCGGGCGCTTGGGCTCCTCGGTGAGCACCATGCCGAGGATCGTCGTCGGATCGTCGCTCTCGAACGGCCTCTGCCCGGTGAGGGCGGCATAGAGGATGGCCCCCACCGCGTAGACGTCGGCGCGGTGGTCGACCTTCTCGCCGCGCGCCTGCTCGGGCGCCATGTACGAGGGCGTGCCCATGATGAGCCCCGTCCGCGTGAGGTGCGTCTCCCGGTGGCCGGCCTTGCTGATGCCGAAGTCGATGACCTTCGCGTGGAGCTCGCCGTCGCGCAGGATGACGAACACGTTCTCCGGCTTCACGTCGCGGTGCACGATCCCGCGGGCGTGCGCCGCGTTGAGCGCGCGGCAAATTTGACGAGTAAGGGCGACGGCCGTCGGCACGTCGAGGCGCCCGACCTTGTCGAGGTGATCGCCGAGCTCTTGGCCCTCGAGGAACTCCCCGACGAGAAACGGTCGTCCGTCGGGCGTCTTGTGAACGTCGAAGACGTCCATCACGTGCGGGTGGTTGATGGCGCTCGCGCTCTCGGCCTCGCGTTGGAAGCGGACGACGATGTCCGGATCGCGCGCGAACTCGGGATGAAGAATCTTGATCGCGAGGCGGCGATCGCCGAGGCGAAGGTGCCGCGCTTCGTACACGCGGGCCATGCCCCCTTCGCCGATCACGCCGATGATGCGGTACGTGTCGCCGAGGACGCGGCCCACGAGCGGATCGACCTCCGACGTCGGACCGTCTTCGCTGAGCGGGCTCGCGTCGCGCGGACAGACGAGGAAGTCGGCCGGGTAGCTCTCGTTGCAGACCGAGCACCGCTTGGGGAGCGCCACGGGCGCCGGGGTCGCCGACGACGGCGGGACCACCACCACCGAGGGGCTCGGGATCGGCGGCGCGGGGACGGTGGGCGAGACGCCCGACGCGGGCTCCCCCGAGCGCGTGGCCGAAGCCGGCGCGGGCAACGGCGGGCGCGGCATCGAAGGCGGCGCGGGCCTGGCCGGATGCGCAGGCATCGGCGGCGCAGGAGGGGGCACACCGGGCCGGCTCGCTGCTTCGAGCGGCCTCGTCGGAATACGCGGTCCGTCTCCGCGTCCTTGTCCCGACGAAGGATTCGACATGGCGCTCCAAGGTATCACAGAGCTTCGCCGGGCCCCGGTAGCTTCACGTTGACGGGGGAGCCGAGCCGCCTATACTGCGCGCGCCTCTCGCCGGCTTGCCTTTTCCTCGGCTCGCGCCCACCGCGCGCCCCGGGAAACGCGGGCTGGGGGTCGGCCGGAGCGCCCTGTCGGCGCCCCGAATCTCCACGAGAATAGAGACGCCTCATGCCGCTTCACACCGAAAAGAAGTCCGAGCTCATCGAGAAGTTCCGCACCCACGACGGCGACACCGGCTCGCCCGAAGTGCAGATCGCCCTCCTCACCGAGCGCATCACCTACCTGACGGAGCACTTCAAGACGCACGTCAAGGATCACCACTCGCGCCGCGGACTCCTCAGGCTCGTTTCGAAGCGCCGCAGCCTCCTCAACTACCTCAAGAAGTCGAGCCTCGATCGCTACCGCAAGGTCGTCGGCGCGCTCAACCTCCGCAAGTAACTTCCCTTCGGGGCGCCGCCCAGCTCGCGGCGCCCCGTTCGCTTTCTTTCGCTCGCTTCGCTTCTCGTTCTTTTTCAACTTCTTTCCCCGAGCATCGTCGTCCCGGCGCCTTGCTCTTCGATTTTTGCCCACGAGCCCGCGCCTCACGCGGCCCCTCGACGGCGGAGACCGAGGACAAAGGCGAAGGCTGGTTGCGACGCCCGGGTTTCCATCTGGGCGCACCGTGCGCCCGGGTTTCCGAGCGCGCGCGCCCTTCGGGCCAACGCGTGCTCCAAGGAGCACCCCATGTCCTTCGTTCGCGAATCCGTCCTCATCAACGGCAAGCCGCTCACCCTCGAGACCGGTCGCTTGGCCAAGCAGGCCCACGGCTCGATCCTCATCACCTACGGGGAGAGCGTGGTCCTCGTGACCGCCGTCTCCGGTGACGAGCGCCCGGGCCTCGACTTCTTCCCCATGACTTGCGAGTACGTCGAGAAGACGTTCGCTGCAGGCAAGATCCCCGGCGGCTTCTTCAAGCGCGAGGGGCGCCTCCGCGACGAGGAGATCCTCGTCTGTCGCATCATGGACCGCCCCTGCCGTCCGCTCTTCCCCGAGGGCTACAAGAAGGACACGCAGATCATCGCGACCGTCCTCTCGTCGGACAAGGTCAACGGCACCGACACCCTCGCCCTCACCGGCGCGAGCGCGGCTCTCTCGATCTCGGACATCCCCTGGGACGGCCCCTTGGCCGGCGTCCGCGTCGTCCGCGTCAACGGCGAGCTCAAGATCTTCCCGACCTTCGAGGAGCAGGCCCAGGCCGACATCGATCTCATCGTGGCGTGCACCAAGGACGCCATCGTGATGGTCGAAGGCGGCGGCGCCGAGGTGAACGAGGCGGACCTCATCGACGCCCTCATGTTCGCGCACAAGTCGGCGCAGCCCATCATCGAGCTCATCGAGCGCATGAAGGCGGCCGTCGGCAAGCCGAAGCGCGTCTTCGAGCCGAAGAAGCTCGACGAGGCGATCGGCAAGCGCGTGGGCGAGCTCTGCGACGGCGGGATCCTCGAGGCCTCGCTCATCAAGGAGAAGGCGAAGCGCTACGACACGTACAAGGCCGTCAAAGACAAGATGGTCGCGACCCTCACCGCCGAGCTCGGCGCCGAGAAGTTCGCCGAGAACGAGAAGCTCATCAAGGGCGAGTTCGAGGAGCGCAAGTACGTCGTCGTCCGCAACTACGTCCTCTCCGAGAACAAGCGCATCGACGGCCGCGCGATGAACCAGATCCGGCCGATCATGACCGAGGTCGGTCTCCTCCCGCGCGTGCACGGCTCGGCGCTCTTCCAGCGCGGCGAGACGCAGGCCGTCGTCACCACGACGCTCGGCACCTCCGCCGACGAGCAGAAGATCGACGCGCTCACCGGCGAGCGCTGGAAGCGCTTCCTCCTCCACTACAACTTCCCGAGCTTCTCCACCGGCGAGACCAAGCCGATGCGCGGCCCCGGTCGTCGTGAGATCGGCCACGGCGCCCTCGCCGAGCGCGCGCTCTCGCGCATGATCCCCGAGCAAGAGAAGTTCCCCTACACGATCCGCATCGTGTCGGAGACCCTCGAGTCGAACGGCTCGTCGTCGATGGCCGCGGTCTGCGGCGGCTCGCTCTGCATGATGGACGCGGGCGTCCCCATCAAGGCGCCGGTCGCCGGCATCGCGATGGGCCTCATCTCCGACGGCAAGCGCACCGCCATCCTGAGCGACATCCTCGGCGACGAGGACCACCTCGGCGACATGGACTTCAAGGTCTGCGGCACGGCCAAGGGCGTGACGGCGATCCAGATGGACATCAAGATCTCGGGCCTCTCGCGCGAGATCCTCACCAAGGCGCTGGATCAGGCCCGCGAAGGCCGCATCCACATCCTCGGCAAGATGCTCGAGTCGCTGAAGGAGCCGCGCACCGAGCTCTCCAAGTACGCGCCGCGCATCACCACCCTGAAGGTGAAGCCGGACCAGATCCGCATCATCATCGGCCCCGGTGGCAAGACCATCAAGGGCATCGTCGACCAGACCGGCGTCGCCATCGACGTCGAGGACGACGGCACGGTGAACATCGCCTCGAGCGATCCGGAGGCGGTGAAGCGCGCCATCGACATCGTGAAGGGGCTCACCGCGGAGCCCGAGGTCGGCGCCGTCTACAAGGGCACCGTCTCGCGCGTCACCGACTTCGGCGCCTTCGTCGAGGTCCTCCCCGGCACCGACGGCCTCCTCCACATCAGCGAGATGGCGCACACGCGCGTCGAGCGCGTGGAAGACGTCATGAAGGAAGGCGACGTCGTCGAGGTGAAGGTCCTCTCCGTCGATCGCGACGGCAAGATCCGCCTCACCCGCCGCGAGCTCCTCCCGCTCCCCGAGGGCGAAGAGGGCGAGCGCGCCAAGGAGCGCATGATGGCCGCGCGCGAGGCCGGTCCGCCGGCGCGCCGTGGCGGCGGTGAGCGCGGTGGCGACCGTGGCGGTCGCGGCGGTGGTGACCGCGGCGGCCCCCGCGGCGGTCGTCGCTGAGCCGAAGCCGAAGAGAGCTGCCCCCCCTCGCGGCGCCTGACGGCGCCGCGGTCCCCCCCAAATCGCGTGCTCGGCGCCAAGCGCCTGCGCGCGCTCAGGGGGGGACCCTCGCGAGGACCACATAGCCGGCCCCTTGCGCTCCGAGCGGGAAGAACGCTCGCGGCGTGAAGTGGGCGGCGAACAAGTCGCTCTCGGCGAAGCGAGCTTCGACGAGACGCGTGTAAGTTGCATCTCGCCAGCGATCGAGGCTCGCTCCGTCGACGCCACCCGTCACGTACAGCAGCACGACGTCGGGTGCGCGGGCGATCAGGTACGCGACGTCGATCCTCTTCGACGTGTGCCCGCCGGGGAGCGCAGCGATCTCCGGATCGGTGAGCCCCGCGAGGTCGACGATCTCGGCCTCGGTCACCTCCGTGGGCCAGCCGACGTCGAGCGCAGCCACGCGACGCGCATGACGAAGCTCAGGAGCCGCGCGCGCGGCGAGCGCTTCGCGATCGCGCGTCACCTGCCGGCCCGCGGGAGCGGCCACGACTGCGAGGTACGTTCCGAGGCCGAGCGCGAGCGCACCGCGTAGCCAGAACGCCCATCGGCTCATCGTCGGCGCCGCGAGCACGAAGGCGAGCGCGAGCGAGGGGGCGATCGGCGCGACGAGGCGCGCGTACGGCATCCAATCGCCGCCCACCGCGGCTACCGCCGCGAGGTGCACGAGCGCCGCGAGCACGACGACCCGCGCCTCGGGCGGCGCGCGAAGGAGGGCGCGTGAGGGGAGGACGAGGATCGGTGTGAGCGTCACCACCGCCCCTACCGCGACGTAGACGAGACCGTGCTCGAGGTCGCTCGGCTTGGCCCAGACGGCGAGCGGCGCTGCGCGGCCGAAGACCACGAGACGCAGCGCTACGCAGACGGCAAAGGGGACGAGCGCGACCGCGGCCCCGAGCGACACCCGCCGCCACGCCGCTCCGCCGGCGAGGCCGCCCGCATGCGCGGCGGAGACCGCCGCCCCCGCGCCGAGGACGAGCGCCCACGGCGCCATCTCCGGGCGGAGCGACGCCACCGCCCCCGCGAGCGCGGCGGCGAGGAGCGGGCGATCGAGCGCGGTGACGGCGAAGGTCGCGAGGGCGATGGCGAGGCCCGTCTCGAGCCCCGACACGGCGTGGGCCGCCGTCGGCACCGCGAGCGCCAAGACGGCGAGCCCGACGAGCTTGGCCGAGAGCGGCGAAGGCGCGCGCCCCACGCGCCGCCCGAGCGCGTAGGCGGCGAGCGTCCACGCGGCGAGTCCCATGCACTTTGCACGTATCAGGACGGCCGCCGCGGAGCCGCCGGCGAAAGGGGCGAGCACGAAAGGGAACGGGAGCGGCGTGACGCCGTCGGTCCGCGGACCACCGGCGTTGAAGACATAGCCCGCGCCGCTCGCAACGTGACGCGCGTAGCGCACCGGGATCCACGCGTCGTCGACGGTGAATCCCCACATGGCGAGACCGCCGAGGAGCGCCAGCATGAGAGCGTAGGCCCCCATCGCGCGCGCGCCGAACAGCCCTTCGCGAGCTCCGGACGCGTCTTCGGCGGGCGCTATCAACGCGCGGGCGCCTTGTCCAGTCTCTGCCATTTCCACCCGAAAACTACCGCCTCGGGGCCGCGTCTTTCTACGATTCGTCATGTCGGGACGCGAGTCGTCCGCGAGGCGCACCTTCGCGGCCCCGCCGTCCCGCCCCCCAGAACCATCCACGATGCGAAGCTTCGAGATCTTCGTGGCCGAAGGGCCCGCCCCCCACGAGCTCCCCCTTGGCGAGGCCGCCTCCGGCCCGCTGAGCGCCGGCGCCCCCTCCTCGCACCTCCGCCGCGTCGCTCGGCCTCGCGCGCGCGACGTGCTCGACGTCTTCGTCGGCGGAGCGAACGTCACCGCGCGCGTCACCGACGCGCACGCTCCGGCGATCTTGCGCGACCTGGCTGTCGCCGTCGCCGAGCTCGCCCAAGAGGGGAACGGCAAGCGCATCGTGCGCTTCTACGACGAGCCGTGGGAGCTCTGCGTGGAGCGCGGCGGTGAGCTCGCCGCGCTCAGTGTGTACCGCGCCGGCGCCGAAGCCGAGGTGGCGGTCTACGACGCGCGCGTCCCCTTCCACGAGGTCGTGGACGCCATTCGCGAAGCGCTCGGTGCGTTCATCTTGCGCGCGCCGCCGGCGCTCGCCCCCGAGCTCGCCGCCGCCGCCGAGGCGCTCGCGGTCCCCCCCTCCCCGGCCGTCGAAGAAGCGGACGACGCCTTCGCCACGTCGCACGTGGTGGTCGAGCTCGATCGCGACGTCCCCATCGCCTTCGGCGCCGAGCTCGTTCTCCGCGCCTGCCCCTCGAGCCACGGCGCCGCCGCCGAGGACGCCGAGGCTCAAGTCGAACGCCCCGACGTCCACGCGCTCCTCTTCCGCGGTCGCGTCCGCGCCGAGGTCCGCGGGCGGAGCATCGATCTCGGGGAAGGGCACCCCTTCCTCTTCGCCGAGCGCTTCTTGGCGATGGCGCGCAAGGCGCTCGAGGCGTGGGAGGCGGGTCGTGCGTTCTACGCGCGCGGCACCTCCGGCGGCTACACCATCGGTCTTCGCGTCTCCGCCTCCGGCGACGCGTCGCTCACGCTCGGCCGCGCGCACGGCGAAGCCATCGCGACCTTCCCCTGCCTCGGCGTGGCCGACCTCGGCGAGGCGGTGCTGGGCTTCGGCCGCGCCATCTCGCGGGCGCTCCTCCGCCGCGATCGCTCGCAGTGCGTGAACCTGCGCCTCACGTCGTTCCGCCGCCGCCTCCGCGAGACGAGCGACGCGCTCCGCGAGGCGTGCCGCGCCGACGCCCGTATCAACCCGAGCCCCGAGCCCTACCGCGCGTTCGCCGCTTCGCAGCGGGCGAACCCCCGTGAGCGCGAGACCCAGCTCGGCGGTCGCCTTCGCTACATGCAGAGGTGGCGCGCTCTCGTGCCGGGGATCGACCTCCGCGCGACGTTCCTCTGCGGCGACCGTCTCGTGGTCGGCGCCTCGGCGGAGACGTTCTGTCTCGAGCGCGCCACGGGCCAGGTGCTCTGGCGCGTCCCCACGACGCGCGCCACCAGCGTCGTCACTCCCGGCGGCATCGCGCGCCTCTCCCCCGAGGGCGACCTCGCGGTGCACGACTTCGGAAACGGGGAAATTACCCTACAAACGCGGGTCGCCCCGCGCCTCGGCGGTCCGCCCGCCGGCGCAGTGGTGAATCTCCCCGGCCTCCCCCGTCTCCTCATCGTCACCGAGGGTGAGCGTCACCTCTGCGCCGTCGATCTCGTGAGCGGTGAGCCGCGTTGGCGCTTCGCGTGGAGCTCGCCTTCCGCCGGCCGCGCCGGCGCTCTGCGCATGAAGCGCTCGGGCCGGTTGCTCTACCTCGCCTCCGGCGACAGCGGCCTCACGGCCCTCGACGTACAGACCGGCCGCGTCGTATGGCGCGTGCGCAATCGGCTTCGCTTTCGCTCGGCGCCGGTCGTCGATCACGACGTCCTCGTCGCCCTCGCCGGCGGCGCCAACTCCCCCGCCGAGATCGTCGCCGTCGACCCCTTCTCCGGCCACGTGCGCTGGAAGACCAGCGCCGCCGCCGACGGCGCGCCGTGCACGGTCGAAGGCACTCCGCTCGTCACCGGGCGCGTGGTCGCCGTCACCTTGCGCGATCGTCACGGACTTCGCCTCGCCGCCTTTGCGCGCGACACGGGCGAGATGCTCTGGAACAGCGAGGCGCAGGTCGCCCCGATCGGCACGTCGTGGCTGGTCGTCGACGACCTCCTCCTCGGGAACTCTCCCACCGGCGAGCTCCTCGCCATCGAGGCCGACACCGGCACCCTCCGCTACCGTCACCTCCTGGGCTCGGTGCTCGAGGCGGACGTCCCGCGGCGCCTCGAGCCGGTCCTTCGCTCCGGCGCGCTCTTCGTCCCCCACGTCGACGTGCACGTCTTCCGCCCGAGCGACGGCGCGACCCTCGGCACCATCGGCCCTTGCGAGGCGATCCCCGATCTTCTCCGGGTCGACGAGCGAGGTGACGTCTACGTCGCCGAGGAGAGCGGGCACCTCGTGTCGTTCGGCTGCGGCCCGCGCCTCACGCTCGTGCGCTGAGCGAGGCCTCTCGCGCCTCGCCCTTCTCGGACGCTCTCGTCGACGACGGAGCCCCGCGCGGCCTAGCGGTGGCCTCCCGGCGCGGTAAGCTGGATGCCTCCATGGCCCCGGGCGATCGACAGGCGTACCTCGAAGCACTTTGTCGCGCGGTCCCCTTCAGCGTGGTCGAAGCGGTCCTCGCCGATCCCACCGAGAACGCCGTTCGCTCCCGTGACGTGGAGGGCACGGTGCTTCACGCCAAGGTCGTGGGGCTCACCTCGCTGTGCGAGCGCCTGGCGCGCGTCGAAGGTGGCGGCCTCGAGCGGCTCAACGCGATCTTGAGCCGCCTCTTCGCCACCTTGCTCGACGAAGCGCTGTTCCCCTTCGACGGCTACGTCATGCAGTTCGGCGGCGAGACCCTCACCGCCATCTTTCTCGGCGAGGACCACGCGCTCCGCGCCGCCGCGGCCGCGCACGCCGTGCAGCTCCAGGTCGTGTCCGCCGAGACCGACACCCTCCCCTTCGACCCCGAGGCGACGGCGACCACCTCGCCGCTCCTCGCGCGCATCGGGATCGCTTCGGGGACCGTGCGCCACCTCGTCCTCGGCGACGTCGTGCAGCGCTCGGCGCTCGTCGGCGGCCTCGCGGCCCACACCGCGGCGATGCTGGCCGAGCGCGCCGAGCCGGGGAAGACCCTGGTGAGCGCGGCGGTTGCGACCGCTCTCCGTCCCCACGCCAAGCTCGCGGCGCGGCGCCTCGAAGGGCTCGAAGAGGGGGTCCACGTCCTCGGTGAGCTCGGTCTCGTCCCTTCGCGGCAGCCCATCAAGCCGCTCGTGCTCGGCGCGCCCGAGACCTTCGACGCCAAGATCGCCCTCCTCGAGCCGTTCGTCCCGCCTCCCCTCGCCGCGCGCTTGAAGAGCACACCGCGCGGATGGCGCATCGAGGGCGAGCTCCGCAACGTGGTGGTCGTCTTCGCCGAGGTCGCCGGCTTCCCCCACGACATGCCGGCGCAGACGATGCTCGATCTCTCGCGCTCGTTCTTGCGCGCCTACCGCAAGTACGGAGGCATCGTCTGCCACACCGATCTCTCCGAGCGCGGACAGCGCATCATGGTGCTCTTCGGCCTGCACCTCCCTTCGCAAAACGACGGCGAGCGCGCGATGCTCGCGTCGCTCGAAGCCTCGGCGCGCGTCCGCAGCTACATCGCGTCCATCGGTCCGAACCTCACGATGCAGGCAGGCGTTCACAGCGGTCAGGTGTACTTCGGCACCTTCGGCAGCGAGCACCGTCACGACATCACCGTGGTTGGGGACGCCGTCACCACCACGCTGCGTCTCTGCGACGCCGCCAAGCCGTACGAGGTGCTCGCCACCGAGACGGTCTACGGCTCCGTGCGCGGGGAGTTCTCCTCCACCGAGCGCCCACCTTTCCGCGTGCACGGCGCCGAGGCGCTCGGCGTCGCCGCGATCCACTCTGCTGCCGACGGGGTTGCTCACTACGTGCAGACCCGTGGCCGCCAGCGTCTCTTGGCGGGGCGCGCGAGCGAGATCGACCGTGTATTTCACAGCATCGATCGAGCGTGGAACGAAGGCGGACGGCTCGTCGGCATCACCGGCGAGCCGGGCACCGGCAAGAGCGCGCTCCTCTCGCGCGCCGTCGACGAGTGGACGCGTCGCGGCGGGCTCGGGCTCGTCGGTCGCTGTCGCTTTGCCACGTCCACTCAACCGCTCGCGCCGGTCATCGCGATGTTCTCCGCGTTCCTGGGTCTCACGCGCGGTGAGGACGAGCTCACGCGTCGCGCCCGCATCCGCAGCGGCCTCGAGCCGTACGGGCTCCGCGGTGGCGCCGAAGAGCTCATGGCGCTCCTCGAGCCGCACGGGGGCGACGGCAGGAACGAAGCGCTCGTCGATCTGGCCGACAGCCAGGCGCGCGAGCGTGTCTTGTCGACCATCCTCGAATTCAGCGCCAAGCGAATCGAGCAAGAGCCCATCCTCTACGTGGTCGAGGACCTCCACTACGCCGACAGCCTGACGATGGATCTGGCGGCGCGCTACGCCAGCATTTCGCGAAAGCACCCGTTCCTGCTCCTGGCGACGTACCTCCCCGAAGTGGGGTCTTTGGAGTCCTTCCGCCGCACGCTCGACGACGAAGTCACCCTCGGCCCGCTCACCGACTCGCAAGCGCAGGCGCTCGTGCTCTACGAGCTCGGGGCAACGGCCGTGGACAAGGATCTCCTCGCCTTCCTTCAGCGACGCACCGGCGGAAACCCCGCGCACCTGGTGGACGTGGTGCGCTTTCTTCGCGATCGGGAGCTCCTTCAAGTGCGGGCCGGCCTCGTCTCGCCTCCCCGCGGCGGGCTGGCGCTCTTGGACGACGTCGTGCCGGCGACCGCGGCGAGCGCCGCCCTGGCCCAGCTCGACGGTCTCGGCGAGGTCGAGCGACGTCTCGTGCGCGCCGCGAGCGTGATCGGCGAGAGCTTCTCGCGCGAGATGCTCGAGCTCGTCAGCGGCGTGGAGCTGGATCCGCAAGCGCTCGGCTGGGCGATGGACAACCTCGAGGCCGAGCGCGTCATCTCCCCCGAGTTCGCCACCGCCACGGAGCGCGGCTACACCTTCCGCGACGAGATCACGCGCGCCGCCGCTTACCGCACGCTCCCCGAGGAGAAGCGCCGCGAGATCCACCGCCGCATCGCCGAAGCGCTCGAGCGACGCCCCGACTACGACGCCGCCCGCGATGCCGCCCAGGTCGCAGCCCACCGCGAGCGCGCCGGCGAGCTCGCCAGCGCCGCGCGCGGCTACGAGGTGGCGACGCGCGCCGCCATGCGCGCCACGCTCTACAGCGAAGCGCGCCACTTCTACGATCGTTGGCACCGATGCGTCGAGGAGCTCCCGGCCACGTCGCGCCCCGTCACCTCGGCGCGCGCGCCGATGGATCTCATGAAGCTCGTCGCCGTAGGGCGCTTGCGCCTCCCTGCGGCGACGCTGGCGCAGGCCCGTCTCGTCCTGGCCGAGCACGGCGCGAGCCTCCCCGAGCGTACGCAGCTCACCGTCGACTACTGGCTCGGGAGCGCGCTCGCGTGGCTCGGTCAGGGTGCGGCGGCGCGCGAGAAGCTCGAGCGCGTGTTCCTCGGCACCGAAGACGCGGCGATGCGCTGCGAAGCGGCGCTCGAGCTCGCCGCGCTCCACGCGCAACGCGGAGAGATCCCCGAGGCGCGCCGCTGGCTCGACGACGTGGCGCCCCTCACCGCCAAGGATCCGACGCGCGCCGCACGCGCCACCATCGTCGCCGCGAGCCTCGCCTCGGATCGCGAGGCGCTCCAAGCCGCCCGCGCGACGTGCCAGAAGATCCACGACGAGGCCCGCGCCAAGGGTCACCTTCACCTCGCGACGCAGGCGGCGCACGCCACGGCGCGGGCCGCGCTCGACCTCGGCGAGACCGAAGCCGCGCGTGAGGGCTTCGACTGGGCGCTCCAGCTCGGGCGCGCCCTCAGCCAGTGGTCGTTCTTCTCACGCGAGCTCGCGGGGACCGGCCAGGCGCTCCTGTGGAGTGGTCGCGCGGCCGAAGCGCGCGAGCCGCTCGAGCTCGCCCTTCGCTACGCGCGCGAGGTCGACGATCACTTGGCGATGGCCGAGGCCACCGTGCACCTCGGCGGCGCGCTGCTTCGCTCGAGCGATCTCTCCGAGGGAGCCGCGCTCGCCGCGAGCGGCGCGGCGCTGGCCAGCCGACTCGGTCTTTCGCGCCTCGAGCTCGAGGCCCACGTGCACCTCTTCGCGGCTGCGGTGCTGCGGAACGACGTCCAAGGCATCGCCCTCGAGCGACGACGGTGCGCCGAGAGCCGCGCGCCGAAGACGCCGCTCTTGGCGGCGCGGATCGAAGAGCTCGAGGCCCAGGCGCCCTCGAAGTAGCCGAAGAGCCCCGCCTTCCGCGCGGCGCTCCGGCCGTCAGCTCACGTTGTGCATCAAGCGTTTGAGAGGCGCGACGAGCGCGAAGAGCACGACCGCGCCGATGAGCGAGGTCACGACGAAGAGGTTGAAGTACGCGGTCGGCGTGATGCGCCCCCACGACTCGCCGATGCTCCCGCCGGCGTATTGCGCCACCGAGCTGGAGAGGAGCCAAACCCCCATGAAGAGCGAGGCAAAGCGCGCCGGTGCGAGCTTCGTGACCATGGAGAGGCCTACCGGTGAGAGGCAGAGCTCGCCGAGCGTCGCCAGCAAGTAGGAGAGGAAGAGCCAGAAGCTCGAGACGCGCCCCTTTTGGCTCGTGGCGGCGACGGCGTCGACGGCCTCGCGGAACTCGCGCGGCGCGCCGGCGTTCAAGAGCTCGACCTGCTGCTTGGCGTCGATGGCCGACGTCACACGGAGCGTGTGGTGCTCGGCGTCCCACGTGGCGCCGAGCTTGGTGGCGTCTTCGCCCTTCCACGGCGGCGCGAAGCCTTCGGGCGCCGCTTCGAGCACCCCTTCGACCGGCGTGCCCGCCTTGGCCGCTTGGGAGGCCTCGGTGAGCTTCTTCACGCTGTCGAGGTAGCCCTTCCCCGCCGAGGCCTGGAGCGCCTCGTTGATGCCGTACTCGGGGAGCACGCCGCGGACCACGATCTCGTGCTTCGCCGCGTCGTACGTCGTGCGCCCGGCGTTGAGCGACGCGAGGTCGAGCCCGGCGGGGACAGCGGCGAGCGGCGCGCGCGACTCGGCCTGCGCCTCGAAGGCCGCGCCGGCCACCATGGCAGCGAAGGACACCACCATGAGGACCATGGCGATGGCCATCTTCATCGGCGTCGAGGGCTCCTTCCCCGCACGCGCGAGCCGCAGCCAGAGCATGGCGAAGAGCGGCGCGAAGATGACGATGAGGATGGCGTTGACCGATTGGAACGCCTCGGCTGCCACGTTGACCGGGCCGATCTGACGGTCGGTGAAGAACTCGGCCCACAGGTTGAGGGCGTTCCCCGCTTGCTCGAAGGCCATCCAGAAGAGGACGACGAAGACGAAGAGCGCGAAGATGACGATGCTCTTGTCGCGCGCCGCCCCCTTGATGGTGAAGAGGGTCACCGCCATCCACGCCGCGATTCCGGAGAAGGCGACGGGCATGAAGAGCTCGGACACGGTCGCGGTGTGACTTACGTAAGCAATCACGTAACGAATGGGGACGACCACCGCGAGAACCAGCATGAGGATCGGCAGCACCTTGGCCACGAGGCCAGGGATGCCGGTCGCCGCGGGCGCCTTCTCGTCGGCGAGCTCGGTCTCCACCTGCTTCTCCGCCGCTTGTTCGTCTTTGGCGTCTTCCGTCCCCGCGGCAGCGTGGTGCGCCGCGGCCTTGGCCGCCTTGGCGGCGACGGCGAGGCTGTTGCCCGCCGCGTGCACCGCCTCCACGATCCACTTTTGTCCGAAGACGAACATGAGGAGACCGAGCACCATGCCGACCCCGGCCGCGCCGAAGCCGTAGTGGAAGCCGTAGTGGGCGCGTAGCCACTGGCCGCACACGAGCGGCGAGAGGAACGCGCCGAGGTTGATCCCCATGTAGAAGATGGTGAACGCCCCGTCGCGTCGCGGATCGCCCTGCTTGTACATCTTGCCGACCAGGGTCGAGATGTTCGGCTTGAAAAAGCCGTTCCCCGCGATGAGGAAGGCGAGCGCCATGTAGAAGATCGGGAGCGGCTCGAAGGCCATCAGGAAGTGGCCGATGGCCATCAAGACGGCGCCGATGATGATCGCCGAGCGAATGCCGAGGAACCGGTCGGCCAAGAACCCGCCGAGCAGCGGCGTGAGGTAGACGAGGCTCGTGTACCACTTGTAAACGCTCGACGATTGCTGCGGCTGAAAGCCGTGATGCTCGACGAGATAGAGCACGAGGAGCGCGCGCATCCCGTAGTACGAGAAGCGCTCCCACATCTCGGTGCCGAAGAGGATGTAGAGCCCGAGGGGGTGGCCCTTCGGGGTCTCGTCGGTCGCGGCGTTTCCTGCGGTGGTCGGACTCGTCTCGGCGGCGCTCATTTTGCCGGGGAAGCAGACACCCTTTGGGGGTCCTCCTGTCAAGCGCTCCGTGCGAATGACCTCTGCTGGGAGCGAGATTCGCGTCTACCATCCGACGCCATGAAGCCGGTCGACGCGCACGACGCCGACGACGCGCGCGCGCTTTCGCGTCTCGGGTATGCGCAGGAGCTCGTCCGCGCGATGGGGGGCTTCTCGAGCTTCGCCCTCAGCTTCTCGATCATCAGCGTCCTCACCGGCATCACCACCACGTACGGCGCGGCGATCGCCGGTGGAGGCCCCGCGGCCTTGGGCCTCGGGTGGCCGCTCGTTTCGGTGGGGACCTTGATCGTGGCCCTGGCGATGGCCGAGCTCGCCAGCGCCTTTCCCACCGCCGGCGCGCTCTACCATTGGTCGGCGCTCCTCGGCGGGCCGGCCTGGGGGTGGTTCACGGCGGCGATGAACCTCGCCGGGCAGTGCGCCATCGTGGCGGCGATCGACTTCGGCTGCGCACAAGCCCTCGCGGCGACGCTTCGCCTGCCGACGTGGAGCGCGACGCCGATTTACGCCCTCGTCCTCGTGACCCACGGGCTCATCAACGCCTTCTCGGTGCGCCTCGTGGCGTGGCTGAACAGCTTCTCCGCCACGGTGCACATCGTGGGGGTGTTGCTCCTCGTGGGGCTCCTCTTCTCCGCCGGACACGCGCGCCCCTTCGGCTACCTCGCCGAGACCGGCTTCACGACGCGCGACGATCATCGCTACGGCCTCGGCTTCATGAACGCCTTGGTCCTCGGGATGTGGACCTTCACCGGCTACGACGCCTCGGCGCACGTGAGCGAAGAGACGCACGATCCTGCGCGTCGCGCGCCCCTCGGCATCCTCTCTTCGGTGGTGGTGAGCGCCGTCGCCGGATTTGCCCTCATCGCCGCGCTCACTTTGTCGATCGGCGATCTTTCGGCGACCGCCGCCGACGCGCAACCTCCGCTCTTCATCCTTCGCACGGTGCTCGGCGAGCACGCGGGGAACTTGGCGATGGGTCTCGCCATCGTGGCCATGTGGTTCTGCGGGCTCTCCTCGGTCACGAGCGCGTCGCGCACGCTCTACGCCTTCGCCCGCGACGACGGGCTCCCCGCCTCGGCGCGCATCCGCGCCGTCGACGAGAAGCACGGGACGCCGCTCGTGGCCATCGCCGTGGCGGTGGTGGCCCCGCTGCTCCTCGTGCTCGCCACGCTCCCCTTCAGCGACGCGGTGTTCCTCGCCATCGCCTCGCTCGCCACGACGGCGCTCTACGTCTCCTACGCCGTCCCCATCGGGCTCGGGGCCGTCGCGCGCCATCGCGGAGCGTGGACGAAGCGCGGGCCGTTTCATCTCGGCCCCTTCGGCGTCGTCATCGCCTGGGGCGCGGTCGTGTGGGCGCTCTTCGTCCTCGTCGTGTGCGGCCTCCCGCCGAACTGGTCGGCCGGCGCCACGGTCACGGCGCTCGCGGTCGTCCTGGGAATCGTGGACTATGCATGGATTCGTCATCGCTTCCGCGGCCCCAAGGTGACCCTCGCCGCGGTCGAGATCGATCCCCTCGCCTCCTAAAGCGAAACAGCGCGAGCGCCGAAGCGCTCACGCCGTTCCTCGAACCTCTCGACTTTCGGTTCAGCGCGGCGGGCGGGCGAAGCGACCGGGCTCCGCGGGGAACGGGCTCGCCGTGTCCCGCGTGTGGAGCTCGGTTTGCGAGTACGGGTCGAAGCGATCGCCCGCCTCGTTGAAGAACGCGACGCCGATGACCCCCACGTTGCGGGCGCTCCCGGTCTGGGCCGCGTACGAGTTCGAGACCGTGCCGAAGCGGAAGGCAGCGACCGCCTCGTGGCTCTGACGGAAGCCGTCGATGGTCACGGTGGCGAAGGGGTTCAGCACGTAGCCGCGGCTCTCGAGCGTGCCGGGCTTGCCGTTCAGGACGTCGAGGCCGTCGACCGTGGCCACCGCCTCGAAGCGATGCCCGGTGTGGTTCGTGAGCGCGATGGTGTAGCGGTCACCGGCGGTGCCGATGACGTAGGTGCGGTCACCGAGCTTGAGCGCCTCGAGCGGATCGCCGCGGCCATCGAGGATCGACACCGTGATGGCGCCGTTCCCCTCTTCGATCTCACGGAAGCGCGGCGCGCGATCGGCGTGGTAGCTGGCGAGCGCTTCGACGCCGGTGCGATCGTTATAGTGGAGCGTGGCGACGGCGAACGGACGATCCTCGTCGGCGCGGACGAAGGTCACGTCGTGGACGCGCGAGGCGCGAGTCTCGCCCCACTCGGTGCCGAGACCCGGGCGCTCGCGCGCCTCGCGATCTTGCGACGACTTGTCGGCGCGCGGCGAGTCCGCGGGCGGGGCCACGCTCGCCGTGGCCGGCGCGGGGGCGGCGCTTCCGCCGGCCGACTCAGATTGAGGCGCGAGATCGGAGCCGGGCGCGTACTGGGCCGCGCCCGTGCCGCCGTACTGGGCCGGCGCGCTCTCCTTCGCCGCCGAACCGCCGCACCCCGCGAGAACCAGAGCCACCGCAAGAATCCAAAACCTTCGCATGACGCCCTCCGATGAGAGGAAAACGCCGCGCCCGGGTGGACCTTACAGTCGGGGCTGCGATTCAGTCGGCGAAGGTCGCGAGGACGCTCTTCATCGTCGCCTCGCCCCCCGGCGGCACGGGGAAATCGGCCGGATCGGCCATGTCCTTCAGCTGGGCGAGGCTGCGACCGGCGGCGCGCGCTCCGTCGGAGACCGCGTGGCGGAGCTTCCCCCACCCCGTCCCCCGGCGGTTCGTGCACGCGAGCAGGCGCCCCCCGCGGGCGACGAGCGCCGCGGTCAGCCCGACGAGCTCGGCGTAGTCGCTCCCGGCGACGAAACGACGCGCCTTCGTCGACGAGTAGCTCGGCGGATCGAGCACCACGAGATCGAAGCGCTCCTTCTTCTTGGCCGCGCGCGCGAGCCAGGCGAAGGCGTCCTCGGCGACGAACTCGTGCTGACCGCGCTCGAGATGCCCGGTCGCGACGAGCTGCGCGCGCCCGCGCTCGAGGGCCGCGGCCGACGCGTCGACGCTCACCGTGTGCGTCGCCCCTCCGTAGACGGCGGCGACGGTGAACGCGCAGGTGTAGGAGAAGAGGTTGAGCACGCGCTTGCCCGCGGCCAAAGAGCGGAGGCGCGCGCGATTCTGGCGCTGGTCGAGGAAGATCCCTGTGGAGAGCCCGTCGGCGAGACGCACCCGGTACGGAACGCCCTCCTCGAAGATGACGAGCTCGTCGTCGCTCGGCACCCCGCGCACGGGGAGCTTCGGCGCGACCTCTTCGCGACGCGTGTCGACCAAGGTGTTGGCCTGCTTCGGGCGAATCTTCACGTACACGCCGTCGGGGGCCACGCGCCGCACGAGCGCGTCGATCACCCGCTCGCGCCGCGCGAGATCGCTCCACACGCCGTCGCTCCCGTAGAACTGCACGACCAGGTGCGCTCCGTAGAGATCGACGGCGAGCCCAGGAAGCCCGTCCCCCTCTTCGTGCACGAGACGAAACGCGGTCGTCGCGCGCGGTCCGAGCTCGGCGTGCCCGAGCCCGAAGCGTCGCTCGACGGCGAGGTCGATGGCCGAGGCGAGCATCGCCTCGTCGTCGTAGATCGCCTCGCCGACGTCGCCGCGCGCGAGCCAACTCTCGAACACAGGCGGCGCGGGAGCGCGGTAGGTCGCGCGGCGCCCTGCGGGGTGCTTCAGGGTGATCGACTCGGCGTGCAGCAAGAGGCGCGGCGCAGGCGCGCCGTCGTAGAGGACGTCGCCGGCGATGGGAGCGCGCGCGTGCGCGAGCTGCACCCGCGCCTGATGCATGCGCCCCGTCTCGAGGCGAAGCTCGAGGAGCGCGCGGTCTCCGTGGCGCGCGCGCTCCTTCACGTGCGTCACCGCGAGCTGCCCTCCGCGCGAGACGACGCGCGAGCGGCCGCCGTCCCCCGGCGCGAGCTGGTCGCGCAGGGTCGCCTGCGCGCGGCCACGCGGCCACCCGGTCACCGCGGCGAGGTAGGTCTTCTCCACCGTGCGCCCCTCGAACTGCGCGGCGATGGCGGCGTTCACGTCGCGGCGACGCGTCATCACGAGCACCCCCGACGTGTCCTTGTCGAGGCGCTGGTGCACGCCGAGGTAGTCGCTCTTCCCCGTGGCCTGGAAGTGACGCTTCAAGCGGAAGACGAGATCGTCGGGGCGCTCGGGATCGGCCGCCTGACTGGGCACGCCCGCGGGCTTGTTCACCGCGAGGAGCGCGTCGTCCTCGTGCAGAATGCAACCTTCGGGGAGATGCGGCCAAACCCGCGCGCGATCGAAGCTCACGCCGCGGTCGGGTGGTGATCGGGCTCGATGCCGGTCTCTTTGAGCTCGAGCACCTCGCTGTCGCGCTCGAGACGGTCGAGCCCGCGCTTGTGGAGGACGAGCGTCGCTTGCTCTTCGGTCTCGGTCCCCGCGCACTCCACGCGGACGCGCACCGGCAAGCGGTAGCAGCGCGGCGCGTCGATGAAGCGCACGCGGCGGGGGGCGACGTCGAGCACCGGCACCGGCTTCACCGCGTCGTCGAGGCGGGCGAAGAGCGGCGAGAGATCGTAACGGAACACGTGCTTGATGCGGCGCACACCGGACTCGGTGAGGGCGCGCGTCGGCGTCACCGTGCCGCGGTGCGTGTAGTGGAGCACCGTCCCACGAAGCTGCGCGCCGCTCATGGGGTTCAACGGATCGGGCCGCGAGCTCGTGACCTGCTCGAACGACTCCTTGGCGAAGACGATGACGTCACGCGCCGGCATGCGGCGCGCGGGCGCGCGGTAGCGCGCGACGCGCTGAGCGTAGAAGCGGTGCACGTTGCCGGCGATCCACGTGCGCCCGACCTCTTTGATGCGGTCTTTGGCGGCGTAGACGAGCCCGGCGATGACGGCGAGGACGAAGATCCCCGATCCGACCGAGGTGGCCGCGGTAGGGGCGCGATTCATGAGGGCGATCTGCCAGGCGAACGCCCACGTGGAGGCGACGACGGCGACGAAGGCCGCGACCCAGTGATGGATACGCTCGGCCACTTGGTACATCTCGGGCTCGAGGAAGAGCACCTCTTGGAAGTGCTTCTTCAAGAGGCTCGACCTGTCGAGGTAGCGCTCGAGCGCCGCCAGCGAGTTGGGGTCGGCGCGCATGAAGTGCTTCTCTTCGCGGTACGCGAGCTCGTCGGCGAGGACGTCGGCGAGCTTGTCCTCGACGGCGGCGACGGCCTTGGGGAAGTGCTCGGCGTGAGGAGAGCGCGAGTCGAGCATGCCGGCGAGCGAGCGCTCGACCCCGGCCAAGAGCTCGAGGAGTCGCACGCTCACGTACTCGTCGACGAGGGCGCGCTCGCGCACGAGCTCGGCGGCTTCACCGTCGAGCGGAGCGACGAGCTTGGCGCGGGCGTCGCGGGCCATGGCGACGGCGCCGTCGATCCAAATGCCCAGCGAGCTCTCGAGATCTTCCGGCGGCCCCTGCGTGAGGAGCGAAGCGGCGAGGCGGCAATGGCGCGCGAAGCCGTCGCTCGCTCGCGAGAGGCGGTTGGCGATGGCGATGGCGCCGCGACGGAGCGCGTCGATGGTGACGGCGTCTCCCGCGCGGATGGTCTCCGCCGGGCCGTCGAGGCGGGTGAACGACTGGAGCTGGTCCCAGGGCGCGTGGCGCGCGAAGGCGTTCGACGGGATCTCGAGCTCGACCTTGATCGAATAGTCGAGGGGCGCGTCCTCGGGGAGCGGGACCGAGACGCTCCATTCGAGCCGGCTGGCGTCGTGGATTCCGACGCGTACCTCGCCCGCTTCCGCCCCGGTCTCGGCCACGGCGCTCGCGTACGATGTACTTACCTGCGCTGCAGCCATTCAGACTCCTTTAAAGGAATGCGCGACGCCGGGACGTTAGGCAAGAAAAATACAGGAGTTTCGTAAGGCTCGGCGACTCGCGACTCGTCGCGACTGGCACGCGCCGCGGTCAGGGGAAAGCCTCACCGGACTCTGTCACGTCCAGGATCGCCCACGAAGCAGCCCTCGGGGGCTCGATCGGGGCCTTGGAGCCCGGTCGAGTCCGCGCTCGCTCGCATCTTCCGTTCGGCCAGGAATCCCACGTGACGGAGCGATGCTTGCAATCCCAGGGGTCGTGAACCCTCTTACGCCCCGCTCCCCGCTTCGCTCGCGACTCGTCGCGATCTCGCTCACCTTGCTCTTCGTGGTCGCCGCGCTCAGCGGTCTCGGCTGCTCCTCGTCCGACGCCCCGCCCGAAGGGACCGATTACGAGGGCGACGACGGGGGGGGCACCGTCCAGACCCCCGGCCCGGGCGCGCCGGTCGAAGGTGAGGACGACGCGGGCGCCAAGCCGCCGCCGCCGCCGAGCGACGGTGGCAAAGCGGACGCCGGCCCGGCTCGCCCGCCGAACGGCTGCCCGGCCCTCGCCTTCCCCTCCGGCGTCACGCTGCAGACGAAGCCCGACGCGAAGATGACTGCACAATACACGAGTATCTCCGATACCGGCGACTACCCGCTCCCCAAGTGCTTCATCGACATCGACGACCTCTACGATCCGACGACCGGCCAGGTGCACGACATCAACGTGATGGTCGGCAAGTACTTCTCCCTCGCCGAGATGGTCGGCACCGAGCTCTCGTACGGTCACAAGGTGCTGCTCTCGCCCACGCTGATCGCCAAGCTCGACGCCTACCGCATGAACCTGGGGAAGTCGGTGAACATCACGAGCGGCTACCGCTCGCCGGCGCACCAACGCGCGGTGTGCCGCAGCATCTGCGGGATGGACGCTTGCCCCCCCCAGTGCGCCACGCGCTCGCGGCATAGCTGGGGCGACGCCGCCGACCACGGCGTCTACCCGACCAAGGTCTACTCGGACGCGGCCTGCGCGGCGAAGTTCAACTTCGTCTACCGCGAGGGCGATCACGTGCACGTCGACCTGAACCCCGCCCATCAGATCTGCACCGTCCAGATCCTCTGAATTCCGCTGGGATGCGCGGTCACGTCGGGGACCGCGCAAGGTCCCCCTCGCCACCGGCGGCTACCCTGGTTATGAAAGGAACATGGGTGACGTTCGTCAGAGGATCCAGGGGCTCGTCGAGCAGCACAAGGTGCTCCTCTTCATGAAGGGGACGAAGAGCTTCCCGCAGTGTGGCTTCTCGAGCGCGGTAGTGGAGATCTTGAAGAAGGAGAACGTCCCCTTCGAGACGGTCAACGTGCTGGCCGACGCCGAGGTGCGCCAAGGCATCAAGGACTTCTCCAACTGGCCGACGATCCCTCAGCTCTACATCGCCGGGAAGTTCATCGGCGGGTGCGACATCGTGAGCGAGATGCACGCCTCGGGTGAGCTCGCCAAGGAGCTCGCGGCCGCGGCCAGATGACCGACGCCCTCGTCGGGCGCGAGTATCGGATCCTCGGCAGCCTCGGGGCTGGCGGGATGGGAGAGATCTTCCTCGCGTCGGCGCACGGCGCGAGCGGGTTCACCAAGCTCGTCGTCCTGAAGACGATGCGCCCGGAGCTCTTCGCCATCGAGCGCGCGCGCGAGATGTTCCTCCAAGAAGCCCGCGTCGCCGCGCGCCTCAATCACCCCAACGTGATCCAGGTCTACGAGGTGACGGGGCTCGGTCGCGCGCCGGCGCTCGTCATGGAGTACCTCGAGGGGCACGCGCTCTCGAGCATCCTCTCCCGAGCCATGGCGCGCGGCGCCTCGGTGCCGCTCGGCTTCGGCGTGCGCGCGGTGGTCGACGCCCTCCGCGGGCTCCAGTACGCCCACGATCTCCGAGATTTCGACGGCACGCCGCTCGGCCTCGTCCACCGCGACGTCTCTCCGCAGAACATCGTCGTCACCTACGACGGACAGGTGAAGCTGCTCGACTTCGGCGTCGCCAAGATCGACGCGACGTCGATCAAGACCGGCGCGGGTGAGCGCAAAGGCAAGCTCCGCTACATGTCCCCCGAGCAGCTCTCCGGTCGGCCGGTCGATCGGCGCGCCGACGTCTACGCCATGGGGTGCGTGCTTTGGGAGGTCGCGACGGGGCGGTGGCTCTGGCACGGCACGGGCGACGCCGATCTCGTCCTCGCGGTCACCACCGGAAGGATTCCGCCGCCGCGCACCGTGAACCCTTCGGCGCACCCCCACCTTTCGTCCATCGTTCTCAAGGCGATGGCGCTCAATCCCGCAGAGCGTCACGCGAGCTCGGTCGAGCTGCGCAACGAGCTCGAGACGTTCTTGGCAGACGAGCTCCACAACGCGACCCAAGAGGCGCTCGGCGGCTACGTCGCCCACGAGTTTCGCGACCTGCGCGCCGAGCGGAGCAAGTTCATTCAAACCCAGCTCCGCGCGACGACGATGCGAAGCGCCGCCGCGTCGCTTCCTGACACCGCGCTCCCCGTCCCGAGCGTCGCCCCCGGGGCGGGCGAGACCCCGCGCGGCCTTCCCGCCGTGGCCCCCAGCTTGCCCCCGCCTGTCGCCACCGCGCCGGCGGGGACGACGCTTCACGCGGCGAGCGGCGGGCGTGGGGTCACGCTCGCGCTCGTCCTCCTCGGCGCGACGGCGGCGACCTTGGTCGGGATCCTCGTGAGCGGGCTCGCCTTCACGAAGTGGCGCCGCACCTCGGCGGCACACGCGCCGGACGCGGCGCTCGTGACCCGCGCGCCCGAGCCCTCGGCTTCGCCCTCGAGCACGCCCCCCGCGCCGGTCGCGACCTTCGCCACGCTCCCCCCGCTCGATCCGATCGCGAGCACCGTCCCGACGAGCGCGCCAAGCGTCTCCGCGCCGAGAACGATCTCGAGCGCCGCGCCGCACGTTGCCGCGACGACGACGCACGTACCGACGCGACCCACGCCCACCGAGCACACCGCGACCAAGGCGAACCCGGCGAACCTCGGCTTCTGACGGAGCTGCGGAGCGCCGGCGCCTCGCATACCTTGCGCGCAAGCTGCGCAGCATGTGCACGCGCCACCGAGGACCGTGCGTCGGCGCGGCGATTCTGCGGCGATGGACGACGATCGCGCACGCGCGCGGCGAGGCGAACCGATGTGCGCGCGTGAGGGCTGAGGCGCACCACGCGGGCCCTCTTGCTGGCAGCGACACGGAGGTGAAAGACTGGTGGGCGTGCCGGATGGGAAGGGCCCGAGAGGGATCGAGCGTGGCGATTGGCTCGATCTGGCGCGCGCGCTCGAGTGGACGCCGTCGTACGTCACCGAGGCGGAGCTCTTTCCCGAAGACGTGAGCGGGGCGCCGCTTTCGGCTCCCGACGCGTGGGCAGGATGGGACGAGCCGTACCGCACCTCCTTCCGTGACTACGTCGTCGGGCAGCACGACAAGGAGCTCTCGGTGCGCGCCGTGTGCGACGCCGTCGGTGGCGCCGAAGCCTATCGCGCGCTCGATCCGGGGTGGCGGAGCGCGGTGAAGCTCCACGCGGCGACGCTCCCCCTCGCCGAGTTCGCCGCCGTGATCGGGAATCTCCGCGCCGCGCGCTTCGGTCGCACCGCGGCGTGGCGCTCGACGGCGCTGCTCGGCGCGCTCGACGAAGCACGCCACGCCCAGCTCCCGCTCCTCTTGATGCACGACCTCGTGCGGACCGATCCGGGCCTCACCTGGATCCATCGGCTCTATCACTCGAACAATTGGATCGGCATCGCCGCGCGTCATTGGTCCGACGAGCTCTTGCTCCTCTCCGATCCCATCGAGTTCGCCGTCGCCACCAACTTCGTCTTCGAGACCGGGTTCACCAACCTGCAGTTCGTCGCGTTGGGCACGGCGGCGCGGAGCGTGGGCGATCGGCTCTTCGAGAAGATGCTCGCCAGCATCCAGACCGACGAAGCGCGCCACGCCCAGATCGGCCCCGCGACCATCGACGCGCTCGTGCGCCACGATCCCGCGCGCGCGCAGCGCCTCGTCGACAAGTGGTTCTGGCGGAGCTGGCTCCTCTTCGCGGTCGTGACTGGCTTCTCCCTCGACTACTTCACCCCCGTGGCCCAGCGGAAGACGTCGTTCCGCGAGTTCGTCGACGAGTGGGTGATCGATCAATTTCGTCGACTGCTCGCCGAGCACGGGCTCTCGGTCCCTTGGTACTGGCCGAAGTTCATCGAGGCCGTCGGGACGTACCATCACCGCGTCTACGCCGCCGCGTACACCTACCGGGCGACGACCTGGTTCGACTTCCCTCTGCCCGGGCCGGAAGAGCGCGCGTGGCTCCGCGAGAAGTATCCCGACACGTGGCCGGGCATCGACCCCATGTGGACGCAGATCACGACGCGCTGGAAGAAGAGCGGCCCGGGCGTGGAGTGGTACACGCACGGCACGGTGCCGATCGGCTTCTGCCACTTGTGCCAGCTCGTGCTCTGCAACGGCGCCATGCCGGGCAACGACGCGCGGATGATCGAGCACGAAGGGGTCACGCGCGTCTTCTGCTCCGAGCCGTGCGAGCGGATCTTCCTCGCCGAGCCGACGCGCTACGTGAACCAAAAGGACGTCGTACAGCGCATCCTCAGCGGAGAAGCGCCGGCGAATTTGATCGAGCTCGTCCGCAGCTACTTCGGCCTCACCGAGGACACGTGGGGGAGAGACGTCGAAAGCGGCGACTACCCGTGGATGAAAGTCCCCCATCCCTCGAGCACGCCGGGGAGCAAGCCGTGACGCTCCCCCTCTACGCCTTCGTGCAGGGAGACGCGTGCGTTCTCTTGGTCCTCGCGAGCGGGAACCAGACCGTGGCCACGCTCGCCAACGACATTCAGTCGGCGGCGGCGGTTCGCATCCCCGTGGCGCGCTCGGCGCGTGTCTTCCTCGCAGGACGACAGCTCGCGCCCGATCTGACGCTCGAAGAAGCCGGGGTCACGCCCCTCGCTCGGATCGATCTCGTTCGCGGAGAGGACGGCTGATGGCCTTCGTGCGCGTGGCCAGTCTCCCCGATCTGTGGCGCGGTGAGATGACCGCGTGCTCGGTGAGCGGGCGAAGCGTGCTGCTCGTGCGGCTCGACGAGGGTGTCTTCGCCTACGAGAACCGCTGCGCGCACCAAGGCATGCCGCTGCACCAAGGGAGGCTCGACGGGGTCGTGCTCACGTGCCCGATCCACGAGTGGACCTACGACGCCCGCACCGGCACGGGGAAGAACCCGGCCAAGGCGTGCTTGCGCCGCTTCGCGACGCGCGTCGAAGGCGACGAGATCTTCGTCGACGTAGAGGCAGCCTCGTGACGACCAACGGCGAGAAGAGCTCGTACGACGCGGTGGGGCCGGTGCTCGAGGCCGGCGAAGTGGCGGACGCCATCGTGCGCGCCATTCGCCGAGAGAACCAAGACGTCGTCGTCGTCGACCGCGGCGCCTACCTGCGCGTGCTCGTTCCTGGGAAATGCACGGTCTCGCGTCAGGCGATCGAAGCGCAGATCGGGCGCGCGTTTCGCATTCCGGCGGACCTCGAGGCGGTGATGCCCTCCTTCAAAGGTCGCCTCGAGCTCTCGCCCGACGCGGCGACCTGGTTCGTGGGGAGCGTGTCGTGAGCGGGCGCCGCACGTTCGACCACCTCGAGGGAGCCGGCCGCAAGCCCAGCGCCTACGAGATCGCCTCCTCGGCGCTGCTCCCCTACTGCGAGCGCGGGTTCGAGGTCGAGACCCCGGTAGCGCGCTGGTACGCGCGCTATCAGAAGGGCTCGTGCATCTCGTGTCGCGACTGGGACGCCTTCCGCGACCCGCGAGAGACCACGTACGCGAGCTACGTGGCGCATCAAGCAGCCGCCGAGCAGTTCATGGACGGCGTCACGCGCCTCCTCTCCGACAACAGCTTCACCGCCCGCATCGGCCCGGAGTGGCTCGAGGTCATCGAGAAGATCCTCCCCCCAGGGCGCTACGCGTACCACGGGCTGCAGATGGTCTCGTCGTACATGGCGAGCATGGCCCCGAGCAGCCGCATCGCTCTCGCCGGCCTCTTCCAGTCCGCCGACCAGCTGCGCCTCGTCCAGGTCCTCGCGTTCCGCATGCGCCAGTATCAAACCGAGCAAGCGGACTTCGGCAAAGACGCCCGCGCTCTCTGGGAGAACGACCCGATGTGGCAGCCGATGCGGAGGATCGTCGAGCGCCTGCTCGTGACCTACGATTGGGCCGAGGCGTTCGTCGCGATGAATCTGGTCGTGAAGCCGATGCTCGACGGCTTTCTCTTCTTCCTCGTCACGAAGCTCGCGGCGCCAGAGATGCGAAGCGCCTACGGGACTCTGACCTTCACGTTGCGTGAAGACCAGAAGTGGCAGGCGGCTTGGTCGCGCGCGCTCGCGAAGGTCATGGTCGCCGAGGGCGAAGCGAACCGCGTCGCGATGGAACGCATCGTCGCCGCGTGGGCCGAGCCGATGCTGCTGGCCGTGAAGGCGCTCGCCGCAGCCTTCGGGCCCGCCGCCGCGGGGGCCTTCTCCGATGCGCTCTCCGAAATCGCCGCGACCTGCAAGACCGAGTGGCGCGCGGTCGGCCTCGCCGTCCCCGAGCGCAAGGAGGGGGCGCCGTGAGCGGCCAGGATCTCAAGACCCTGAGATCGGACCTCGACGACGTCCACGCGCGGCTTCGTGTGGTCGAGTACTCGCAGACCGGGGGCGCCGCCGACGACGAACGCTTCCGCATCATGGCCGACAGCGCGCCGGTGCTCCTCTGGATCGCCGGCCCCGACGGGCTTTGCACCTTCTTCAATCAACCTTGGCTCATCTTCACCGGGCGCCCGCTCGAAGACGAGCTCGGTTCCGGCTGGGCGGCGGGCATTCACCCCGAAGACTTCCACGCCGCGATGAGCGGGTACCTCGACGCGTTCGTCGAGCACCGCCCGTTTCGCCTCGAATACCGCCTTCGCCGCGCCGACGGCGAGTACCGATGGCTGCTCGACACCGGCGTTCCGCGGTACCTCGCCGACGGCACCTTCGCCGGATACATCGGCTCGTGCATCGACGTCGCCGACCGAAGGCGCGCCGAGGAGACACTCCGCTCGAGCGAGTCGCGCTTGCGCGGGATCCTCGACGCCGCCGCCGACGGCATCGTCACCTTCGACGAGCGCGGCAAGATCGAGAGCGTGAACCCCGCCGCCGAGCGCATGTTCGGCTACGAGGCGAACGAGCTCGTCGGCTGCCCCGCGAGCACGATCGTCCCCGAGCTCGGACGCTCGCCCAAGCGCGCCGCCGTGACCGCCGGCGGTGTACGCGTGTCGCACGAGACCGTGGGTCGCCACCGCACGGGAGCGCTCATCCCCGTCGAGATCGCGCTCAGCGTCACGCAAGACCCGCGAATCATGATCGCCGTCGTGCGCGACGTGACCGAGCGACGTGACGTCGATCGGAGGATCCTCGAGGCCGCCGAGGCGCTCAAGGTCCGGCTCGGGCAAGACCTGCACGACGGCGTCGGCCAGCTCATCACGGGCATCGCGCTCATGGCGCAAGGCCTGGCGGAGGACCTCCCGCCGTCGCTGCGCCCACGCGGGGCGCGACTCCTCGATCTTCTCACCGAGGCCATCGGTCAGGTGCGCAACCTCGCCAAGGGGCTCGCCCCCTTCCCCTTCGCCGTCGACACCCTCGAAGAGGGACTGCGCGAGGTGGCCGAGCGAAGCGCCGCGACGCTCGGCATCCAATGCCGCACCGCGGGGATCGCCATCGACACGAGCCCCGCCGTGAGGCTGCAGCTCTGCATGATCGCCGTCGAGGCCATCTCCAACGCCGTCCGTCACGGCGGCGCGAAGCACGTCGAGCTGATGACGATGTCCGACGGCGGGCGTCACGTGCTCTCGATCGAGGACGACGGCATCGGGTTCCGCAGCGACCCTTCGGCGCCGGCAACGGGCATGGGCCTCGTCAACATGAGATACCGGGCGCGCATGATCGGCGGGCTGCTCGACGTCGAGAGCCGATCACCCCGCGGGGCGGCGGTGCGCTGCGCCTGGTGGGGCGAAGAAGACGTGGGACGCTGAAGAAGTGCCCCGTGGGGGGGGGAACCGTGGACGCAAGAGGACGAGAGGGAAGATCGCCGATGGAGCCCGAGACGAGTGAAGAGCCGAGGCACGAGACAGCGAAGCGACGCGCCATCATCGTCGAGGACCATCCCATCGTGCGCGAGGGGATCACGCAGCTCATCAACCGGCAGCACGATCTCGAGGTGGTCGGCGAAGCGGGTGACGCGCGCACGGCGCTGAAGCTCGTGCGCGAAAAGCAGCCCGACGTGGTCATCGCCGATCTCTCGCTCGGACAAGACGGCGGCCTCGAGCTCGTCCGCACCGTGAGCAGCACCTTCCCTTCGGTGGCGATCTTGGTGCTCTCCATGCACGACGAGACGGTGTACGCCGAGCGAGCGCTGCGCGCGGGCGCGCGCGGCTACGTCACGAAGCAAGAGGCGACGGACGTGCTCCTCGCCGCGGTGCGCAAGGTGCTGGCGGGCGACGTCTGGGTGAGCGCGCGCGTGGGGACCACGCTCCTCCGGAGCTTCGTCTCCTCGGGCGCCACCAAAGCGAGCAAGGGCTCGCGTCTCAGCGACCGCGAGATCGACGTGCTCCGCCTCCTCGGCGCCGGCGTCGGTACGCGCGAGATCGCCACGCGCCTCGGCCTCAGCGTGAAGACCGTGGAGTCGCACCGCGCGCATTTGAAAGAAAAGCTCGGCCTCCAATCGGCGACCGAGCTCGTGGCCTACGCGGCGCGCTGGGCGAGCGAGGGGCGCGAACCGCCCCCCGACAAGGCGTGAACGATCCGCGGGCTCGCGCGCTATTTCGCGCACGAGCCCCCCGGGCGCGCGATCAGAAGTTCAGACCGCCGTCGACGTCGATGCAGCGACCGTTGAAGTAGTCGCACTCGAGCACGAACTTCACCGCCAGCCAGATGTCCTCGGGCACGCCGATGCGACCCACCGGGATCGCCGAGACGAGCGCGTCGCGCGCCTTCTGGTTCATCCCTTGGGTCATGGGGGTCTCGATCATGCCCGGCGCGACCGCGCCGACGCGCACGCCGAACGAAGCGAACTCCGCAGACCAGGTGCGGGTGTTGGCGGCGAGGGCCGCCTTGGCCGCCGAGTAGTTCGACTGCCCGCGGTTGCCGTAGCGCGCGATGCTCGACATGTTGACGACGACGCCGGGCTTGGTGCCGGTCTCGACCATCTTCTTCACCACGTCGCGCGCCATGAAGGTCGCGCCGGTGAGGTTGACCGCGAGGACGGCGTCCCACTGCTCCTTGGAGAGGGTCTTCACTTGCCCCGTCTCCTTGTCCTTCTTCACGAGGAGCCCGTCGCGCAGGATGCCGGCGTTGTTCACGAGGCCGTTCAAGCCCCCCATCGCCTCGCTCGCCCACGCCACGAACGCTCCCACCTCGCCCTCGTCGGCGACGTTGAGCTTCTTCGCGTGGAGCTTACCCGGGCCCTTGCAGAGCTCCTTGGTCTCGGCGAGACCGGCCTCGTTCACGTCGCCGATGGCGACCTGTGCGCCGGCCTCGACGAGGCGTTGGGCGAAGTGACGGCCCATTCCCTGAGCGCCGCCGGTGACGATGATCTTGAGGTCGGAAAGCTTCATGGTCAGTCTCCTGGGGAGACTTCTACCACGCGATCAGCCCGAGCTGCGTGAGGGCAAAGACGAACGCCGCGGCCAGCGAAACCTCGAGGAAGAGCCGGGCGAGCTTCCGGGCGAGGCGCCACGAGAGGACGATGGCGATCCCGGCGACGACCACCACCGGGATCCCGGTGTGGCGCGCCACGTACGAAAGGGCGAGCCGCAGATGGCCGAAATGGGCGAGCGAGTTGCCCCACATGGGGAGATCGAGCCACGCGGTCCCCGGCGCGGCAAACTTTCTTGCTTTCCAAGTACGCGCGCCTGTGGGAGTTTCCCCGGCGAGATCGAGGACACACCCGTGAAGAAGAAGATCGCCGCCGCCCTTGCCTTCGCCGTCACGCTCGGCGTGGGGCTCGTGCTCCCTGCCTGCGCCAACCAGGCCGAAGGGGATCGCTGCGACACCCGCGGCGACGACGACTGCCAGAGCGGCCTCATCTGCACCAAGGCGAACCTGTTGAACGGCGCCGGCAACGCCGATCGCTGCTGCCCCCAAAACCGCGCCGAAGCGACGACCTCGGTGTGCGCGCTGTCGTCCACCCCTGGCAGCGACGCGGCTCCCCCTGGAGACGCGAGCAGCGGTGACGCCGCGGCGAGCGACGGCGGGAGCGACGCGCCCGAAGACGCGCCGGCCGACACGAACGAAGCCAGCGTGACCGACGCCGCCGACGACGGCGGGTGATCGCATGCCCCTGAGCGTGCTCCTCGGATCGGCAGAGGAAGCGCTCCTCCTCGTGGCGGCGCTCTCGCTCCCCGTCGTCGCGATCGCGGCGCTCGTGGGGATGATCGTGGCGGCGCTCCAAGCCGCCACGCAGATCCAAGATCCGACGCTCGCCCACCTGCCGCGCCTCGTCGCGGTGGTGTTCGCCCTGGCGCTCCTCGCGCCGTGGATCGGCCACGAGATCGGCGCCTTCGCCCAGCGCGTCTTCTTGCTGGCCGGGGTCTGACCGCCCACGCGTTGACCCGCGGGCGCGCCGTTGGTACACGAGGGGAATGAGTGAATCCTCACTCAGTCGCGGCGGACGCCGAAAAAACGCAGCTCCCGCGCGCACGCGGGCGGCTCGCGGGGACAAGCGCGACCGCATCCTGAACGCGGCGGTGCGTGTCTTCGCCAAGAACGGCTTCTACGCGACCCGCGTGAGCGAGGTGGCGAAAGCCGCCGGCGTGGCCGACGGCACCATCTACCTCTACTTCCGGTCGAAGGAGGAGCTCCTCACCTCGCTCTTCGAGGACCGGGTGAATCGGCTCCTCGCGTACTTGAAGGAGGAGCTCCCCAAGTTGAAGCGTGCGAGCGACAAGCTCCGGCGCGTGCTCGAGCTCCAGCTCGGCCTCCTCGAAGGCGAGCGCGAGCTCGCCGAGGTGCTCACGGTCATCTTGCGCCAGTCGACGAAGCTCATGAAGGAGTTCGCCGCGCCGCGCTTCACCGCGTACCTCGACGCCATCGCCAAGGTCGTGAGCGAGGGGCAAGCCTCGGGCGAGTTCCGCAAGGACGTCTCGCCGCACCTCGTCGCCCGCGCGGTCTTCGGCGCCCTCGACGGCATCGCGCTCACGTGGGCCCTCGGCCGCGCCGAGCAAGGAGCCTTGGCGCGCGCCTCGCGGCAGCTCGCCGACGTCTTCTTGCGCGGCCTCGCGCCGTGAAGCCGCTCCTCGCGCGGCGCGCCGAGATCGTCGCGCGCGTCCGCGCCTTCTTCGTCGCCCGCGGCTTCCTGGAGGTCGAGACGCCGGTGCTCCTCCCCTCGCCCGGGCTCGAGCTCCACCTCGACGCCTTCGAGGTCGTGACCAGCAGCGCAGGGGCTTCCAGGAGCGCCAGCCCGCCGCGCTATTTGAGCACCTCGCCCGAGTACCAGATGAAGCGCCTGCTCGCGGACGGCCACGAGAAGATCTTCCAGATCACTCGCGCCTTCCGCCGCGGCGAGCTCGGCGCGCGCCACAACCCCGAGTTCACCATCCTGGAGTTTTACCGAGCGAACGCCTCGGTGGACGACGTGATGCGCGACACCGAGGAGCTCGTCGCCGACGTCACCGGCGGCACCGTCACTCTGGACCACGGCGCGCGGCGCGTCGCGACCGCGGCCCCCTTCGCCCGCATGACCGTGTGCGAAGCCTACGCGCGCTACGCCGGGCTCGACGAGAGCGAGACGCTCCGCATCGCCGAGCACGACGAAGACAGGTTCTTTCGGCTCTTGGTCGAGGTCGTCGAGCCGGCGCTCGCCGCGCTCGATCACGCAGTGCTCCTCACCGAGTACCCCGCGTCGCAAGCCTCCCTGGCGCGCACCTCGCCGCGCGATCCGCGCGTCGCCGAGCGCTTCGAGGCCTACGTGGCCGGCGTCGAGATCTGCAACGGCTTCGGCGAGCTGACGGATCCCCAAGAGCAACGCGCGAGGATGGAGAAGGACCTCGCCTCCCGGCGCGAGCGAGGCCTTCCGCTCTATCCCATCGACGAGCGTTTCCTCGAAGCACTCGGGCGCATGCCTCCGAGCGGTGGTAATGCCGTGGGCTTGGACCGCCTCGTCGCCCTCGCATGTGGCACGACCTCGATCCGCGAGGTGATGGCCTTCGCCGACGACGAGCTGTAGCTTTCGTCGCCGCATGCTGAGCTTTCGCGACGCCCAAGCCAAGATCCTCGCCCTCGCGCACCCGCTGCCGGCGGAGCGCGTCGCGCTCGACGACGGTCACGGCCGCGTGCTCGCCGAAGACGTCGTCGCAAGGGTCGCGCTCCCACGCTTCGACCACAGCTCGATGGACGGCTACGCGGTCCGCGCGGCGGACTTCGCCGGCGACGGCCCCACCTGGACGTTCCCCGTGCGCGGCGAGAGTCGCGCCGGCGGCGAGGTGCCGCACGCCGAGGCAGGCGCGGTGTGCCGCATCTTCACCGGCGCGCCGCTCCCCGAAGGGACCGACGCCGTCGTCATGCAAGAAGACGTGGAGCGCACCGCGGAGGGGGCCGCGCGCTTCGCCAAGCGACCGAGCGCCGGCCAGTTCGTTCGCCGCCGCGGCGACGATCTCGCCGACGGGGCCACGGCCCTCGCGCGCGGCGCGCGCCTGCGCCCCGCCCACCTCGGCCTGGCCGCCGCCCTCGATCTCGCGTGGCTCACGGTGAACGCACGCCCGCGGGTCACGCTCCTCGCCACGGGCGACGAGCTCCGCGCCCCCGGCACCATGGACCGCCCGGGGACCATCGCCGAGAGCAACTGCGTCGCGCTTCGCGCCATGGCGCACCACGCCGGCGCCGAGGCGCGCGTCGCTCCGTTCGTCCCCGACGACCTCGAGGCCACCGCCCGCGCGTTCGACGAGGCGCTCGGCCGGAGCGACGTGGTCCTCAGCATCGGCGGCGTCAGCGTGGGCGATCACGACGTGGTGCGCCCGGCGCTCGAGCGTATCGGTGTGACGCTGGAGTTCTTCCGCGTCGCCATCAAGCCGGGCAAGCCGCTGGCGGTGGGGCGCCGCGGGCGCTCGCTCGTGCTCGGGCTCCCGGGGAATCCCGCTTCGGCGATGGTCACCTTCGCCCTCTTCGCCGCCCCGCTGCTCCGCGCCCTCGAGGGAGAGCGCGATCCCCTCCCGCAACCGACGCGCGCGCGGCTCGGCGTCGAGGTTCGGCGACAAGCCGGGCGAACCGAGTTCGCGCGCGCGCGGCTCGAAGCGAGCGCCGACGGTCTCGTCGCGACCCCACTCCCCAACCAAGCGAGCGGCGCGGTCACGAGCGTCGCCGCCGCCGACGCGCTCCTGATGATCGATGCAGACTGCACGCACCTCGAGGCGGGCGCTCCGGTAGACGTCTACCTCGCCGGGGAGCTCGGCCTGTGAGCGGGAAGAAGAACGTCACGAAGCCGGGGAAGAAGCGCGCGGCAGGCGCGACACGCCTCACGCACCTCGACGCCAAGGGGCACGCGCACATGGTCGACGTGGGGGCGAAGGCCACGACGTCGCGCGTCGCGCGCGCGGTGGCGGTGGTGCGCATGGCCGAGGCGACGCTCGCGCGCCTTCGCTCAGGCGACACCCCCAAGGGGGACGTGCTCGCCACCGTTCGCCTTGCCGCGATCCAAGCCGCCAAGCGGACCCCCGAGCTCATCCCCCTGTGCCACGCCGTCGCGCTCACGCGCGTCGCCGTGGAGATCGACATCGGCACGCGCGAGGTCCGCATCACCGCGACCGCCGAAGCGCGCGACCGTACCGGCGTCGAGATGGAGGCGATGACCGCCGCTTCGGTGGGCGCCCTCACCCTCTACGACATGCTGAAGGCGATCGATCGCGGCATCTCCTTCGAGGTGTGGCTCGAGGAGAAGCGCGGCGGCAAGAGCGGCGTCTACCGCCGCTGAGGCGTGGCCCGGGCGCGCCCGATCCGTGCCACACTCCGAGCATGTTGGTCGATCTCCGCGACACGCCGCTCTCGCTCGACGAAGCGCTGGCCCACGTGAGCCACGCCGGTGCGGGTGGGGTCGACGTGTTCCTCGGCGTGGTGCGCGACGAGAACGAAGGAAAGTCGGTCGTGCTCCTCGAGTACTCGGCCTACGCGTCGATGGCCCGCGCCGAGCTCGCGCGCATCGCCCAGGGGATCGAAGAGGAGATCCCCGGCGTGCGCGTGGCGGCGTTGCATCGCGTGGGGAAGCTTGGTGTCGGCGACGTCGCCGTGGTGTGCGCCGCGAGCGCGCCGCACCGCGGGGAGGCGTTCCGTGCGTGCCGCCTGCTCATCGACCGCATCAAGTCGACGGTCCCGATCTGGAAGCGCGAGCACGGACCGGAGGGAGCGCACTGGGTCGGATGGGTGGACGCACGCTGCGGCGACGGGCACGCGCACGACGGCGGCCACACACATGACGCGCGAGACGCGAACGCGCCCCATGCGCACGGGGACGCGCCGCGCGAGCGTCCGTCTACCCCCCCGCGACAGGGGGAATGAGGGCGAGGACGTCTCCTTCGGCGAGCGCCTCGTCGGAGCGCGCGAAGACCTCGTTCCGCGCGACCCGCACGGCGGCGAGCCTCCCGACGAGCGCTGGGTGCACCCCCTCGAGGTGCCGTACGAAATCGGCCACGGTCCCCACTTCGCGGGGGAGATCGAGGCTCTCTTCGTCGCGTCCCGACAGCTCGGCGACGGCGGCAAAGTAGAGAACCTGGACGCGCACGCTCAGCCCTTGTGGTGCGTGTGGCGCCCGGTCGCGAGATCCACGGCGTGGCGGAGGATGGGGAGCAAGACCTGCTCGACCCCCAAGCGCGCGCCGGCGGTGCTCCCGGGGAGCGCGACGACGAGCGTCTTCTTCACGACGCCGGCGGTGGCGCGGGAGAGGATGGCACGAGGGCCAATCTCGTCCCACGAGAGGCGGCGGAACGCCTCGCCGAAGCCGTCGATGCGCTTCTCGAAGATCTCCTCGAGCGCTTCGACGGTGACGTCGCGCGGGGCGATGCCCGTCCCGCCGGTGAGGACGACGACGTCGCCGTCGTGATCGGCCTCGGTGCGCACGAGCTCTTGGATGAAGGCGACCTCGTCCTTGACGAAGCGGTGGCGGAGGACGACGCACCCCGCGTTCGTGAGCGCCTCGTCGAGCGCGCGCCCCGACGCGTCGTTGGCGGCCGTGCGCGAATCGCTCACGGTGACGGTGACGACCTTGATGCCCTGCCCGAGAGCTTCGTCTTGCCCCATGGGCTCTTTGCTACCACGCGCGGGGGCCGCGCGCCCCAACTCGGCCGCAGCCCTTGCGCTCGCCGGTAACTCCGCGGTTACTCCCGTTGACACTCGCTGGTTTTCCGCTAGCGATCCCAGGGTGGTACGGGACCCCGAGCGGACACGCGCGCGCATTCTTTCGGCCGCCGTGCGCGAGTTCGCCGCCAAGGGCTTCGCCGGGGCGCGCGTCGACGCCATCGCCCGGCGCGCGCGCATCAACAAGCGCATGCTCTACCACTACTTCGGCGACAAGCAGCAGCTCTTCCAGGCGACGGTCGAAGCGCGGCTCTGCGACAAGCGCAACGCCATGGGCTCCGCTCCCAAGGACATGGAGGACATCCTCGCCTTCTACTTCCGCCAAGGGGGCGAGGACCGTGAGTGGACGCGGCTCATGCTCTGGGAGGCGCTCGCCTACGGTGAGAAGCCGACGATCGCCGAAGCCGAGCGCACGACCCACTTGCGCGAGAGCGTGGAGCGGATGCGCGCTGCGCAAAAGGAGGGCCGGCTCGACAAGGATCTCGACCCCGAATACACGCTGCTCGCCCTCATCGCGCTCTGCACGTTCCCCTGGACGATGCCTCAGTTCGTGCGCTTTCTGACCGGCGACGGCCCGACGAGCCCCCGCTTTCGCGAGGGCTACTCCCGCGTTCTTCGGGAGATCGGCGCGCGCCTCCACCCGCGAAACCGCTGACGGCGTCCGGCGTAGTACGATCACCCCTTCGTGTTGTCCCTCCCGCTCTACCCCGCCCCGCCTCGCGCGCCCCGTCCCCAGGGCGGTGCCGTCACGCGCGTCTCGCCGCGGTCGGTGCGGATCTCGCTCACCGATCGCTGCGACCTCGCCTGCATCTATTGCCGGCCGAGCCGGAGCGACGGCTACCTCGATCATCGCCTCGACGTCGCTTCGTGGATGACGATGGTCGAAGGGCTCGTCGCCGCGGGCGTGCGGCGCGTGCGCATCACCGGCGGTGAGCCGCTCCTCTTCAAAGAGGTCGTCGACGTCGTGCGCGGTCTCACCCGCTTCCCCCTCGAGGACATCGCCCTCACCACCAACGCCACGCGCCTCGCCCCCCTCGCGCGGCCGCTGCGGGAAGCGGGTCTGCGCCGCCTCACGGTCTCGCTCGATACGCTCGACGCCGATCGCTTCGCGCGCATCACGCGCGGTGGCGATCTCGCCGGCGTGCTCGCGGGGATCGAGGCGGCGCGCGCTGCGTCGTTCGACGAGCTGAAGCTCAACGTCGTGGTCGTGCGGGGAGAGAACGACGACGAGCTCGAAGCGCTCACGCGCTTTGCCTGGGAGCGAGGAATGACGCCGCGCTTCCTCGAGATCATGGCGGTGGGCGAAGGGGCGAACGTGCAGGACCGCGTCGTCACCGGCGCCGAGATCCGCGCGCGCCTCGCGCACCTCCTCGAGGATCAAAAAGCCGAGCGCGACGCCGATCGCGGACCGGCCAAGTACGTCCAGGCCAAGGGTGACGCGCGGCTCCGCGTCGGCTTCATCACCGGCACGAGCGACACCTATTGCGCCGGCTGCGATCGGCTGCGCGTGGGGAGCGACGGCACCTTGCGGCCGTGCCTCGCGACCGAAGACGGCGTGGGCGCAGAAGACGCGGCGCGATCGGGCAATCCCGACGAGATCGCCGCCCGTGTGGCCCGCGCGTGGGAAGCCAAGCCCGACGGCGAGACCTTCCGCGGCTGCACCGAGCCGAGCGCGGCGCACGTCTCGATCCGCGCCATCGGCGGGTAGGCGTCACGCCTTCGGCAGGAGACCGACGATGCGCATGAGGGCGAGCGCGTTCGAGCTCTTCACGACCCCCTCGCGGAGCTTGTAGTCGAACGTCATCGCGCCGTTCTCGACCTGCTCTTCGAAGTGCACGTTGACGACCTTCTCCGGGAGCTCGTCCCCGAGCTCCGCGATGCCGAGATCGTGCGTCGACACGGCGCCGATGGCCCCGTGAGCGATGAGGTCCTTCACGAAGAGGCGCGCTCCTTCGAGCCGCTCGCGGGCGTTCGTCCCGTGGAGGATCTCGTCGAGGAGGTAGAGCACGGCGCGGGGCCCCTCTTTGGAGCCGCGGGCCATGTCGAGCACCATCTTGAGGCGAGTGAGCTCGGCATAAAAATGGGAGACGCCGCGCTCGAGCGAATCGGCCACGCGCATGCTGGTGACGAGGCGGAGGTGGCCGACGGTGAGCTCGTGCGCGCACACCGGAGCGCCGGCCAGGGCGAGTGCGGTGTTCACCCCGATGGCGCGGAGGAGCGTCGACTTCCCCGACATGTTCGAGCCGGTGACGAGCAAGACGTGACCGCGCGAAGGGAGCGCGACGTCGTTGTCGACGCGACGATCGGCGGCGAGGAGCGGATGGCCGAGGCCACGGGCGACGAAGCACGGAGCTTCGCTGAGCTCGGGGTAGGCGTGCTCCGGGTGATCGAAGGCGAAGCCGGCGAGGCTGGCGACCGCCTCGATTTCCCCTAGAGCGGTGAACCAACGCCGCGCGTGCGAGCCGGCGCGCACGCGCCAGCCCTCGAGCGCGACGACGCAGTGGAAGTCCCACAAGAGGAGCGGGCCGACGAACGCACGGAAGACCTCGTTCTGTCGGGCGTCGAGGAATCCGAGGATGCGCGCGAGGCGGCCCATCTCGCGCGTGGCGTGCACGCCGCTGGCGAACAAAGTCTCGCGGTGGCGCGTGAGCGACGAGGCGTCGAAGCGCTCCTCTTCGACGACGCGAAGCACGTCGGCGTAGCGCGCGAGGTGACGCTCCTTCGACGAGACCGCCGCAGCGATGGTCGCGACGCGCGCGCGAAAGGGCGCCGCCGAGACGAACTGTAGCGCCAGGAGACCGAGCCACGTGGCGCTCGGGAGGTGGCGATAGAACACGAGCGCCGAGACCGTGGCGACCGGAAGAAGGCGCAAGACCCACACGACGAGCGGCGGAACGTGGAGCGGGCTACCGCCGTCGGCCCAGGCGAGGAACGGCTCGGGATCGGGCTTGTCCTCGCCGAGGAGCGCTCCTTCGACCGAGAGCCGCTCCCGAAAGGCGAGACGCGGCGCGAGATCCTTCACGCCGGCTTGGCGGTCGCGGACCTCCCCGGGGAACGCGCCCACCGCCCCTTTGAGCCACGCTGCGAGATGCGCGGCACCGAAGCGCGTCTCGGTGCGATCGAGGAGACGGAAGAGCGAGCGCGGCCCGAAGACGTCGAGGTCGCCCGCGTAGGGGTGGTTCGCCGTGGCGAAGGCTTCGCCGCCGCGGGTGAGCGGGCGCGCGCCCCCCTGTCCGCTCGACGTGCTCGGGGGCTCGACCGGCTCGAACCACTTGCCGTCGAGCAGGGCGAGTCCGCGCTCGTGAAACCTTACCCCCGCCGCGGCGCGCTCGAGGGCTCGATGGACCCCGGCGTGCACGATGGCCAGGGCGACGAAAGCGAGGACGAGGAACACGACTCCGAAGCCTGTGCCGCGCGGGACCTTGGCCCACACGACCGCGCCGGTGAGGACCACGGCGCCGACGGCGACGAAGAGACGAAAGTTGCCGATGGAACGGGCGCGCCCCTCGAGGCGCGCGAGATCGGCGGCCCGGGCCTTCCGCCCCTCCTCATAAGCCGAGCGCGGGCTCGGCGGCGAAGGAGGGGGCGGGGGCGTCAGGCGGCGCTCTTCTTCGCGCGCACCACGGGCTTGGTGCGACGCGCGAGGCGAGCCGGACGAGTGGCCGCCACGGTGGCGACGGCGACGGCGAGACCCTGGAACGTGAGCCGGCCCGCGACGGGACCGGTACGCTCGACGAGGCCGGTCTTTTCGAGGCGACGAAGGGCTGCACGGAGTTCGGCTTCACTGCCGCCGACCCGCACGAGGAGCTGTTCGCGGTCGCTCGGGGAGCGACGGCGAGCCAGACGGAGCATGGCGCGAAGAACGGTCGTGTCGTAGCTCATGGCCGGACCCTAAACGCTGCCTGAACACCTGTCCAGTTAGCCGCGTCGATTTTTCGGGACGCTGCGAATCGCGGGAGTTTCCGCGGCCAGCGCGCCTGCTGCAGCGCCGATGGGATATGCCAAGAGGAGGCCGGAAAGCAACCGGGTTGCGTGAAAGACCCGATGGAGCCCGAATTCCTGGGTCACAAGCTCGAGGGCCATCGCCAGCGCGGCCACACCGACCACCGCGAGGAGGCGGCGCGGCGGTAGGTGCGGTCGCTTCACCACGAGCCCGGCGCCCAGGCCGATGACCAGGCCGAAGCACCGCGAGCACATGGGCATCGGCGCGCCGAGGAAGTCGAGGCAGCGCTCGGGGATGCGGTGGCAGAGCGGCGCCCAGGCTTGGTCGAGGACCTCCGCTGCGTGCGTCCAGCCGAGGTGGCCGAGCACGCCGGGAAGAAAGGGGGTCGCGACGAGGAGGGCGCCGATCCAGATCGACGGATCGAGGGCGGTGGCGCGCGTCGATCCCCAGCTCGCGTCCTCCATGGCCTGCGGAAGGTAGGCCAGATCACCGCCGGTGGCACGACGGGAGGAGCGTGGCACCCTGAAGGCCGCATGCGCCCCCTCCCCCTCGCCCTGGGAGCAGCCCTCGCCGTCCTCGGCGCGAGCGCCGGGTGCCGCGGCCCCCGCGCGAGCAGCGAGGCCCACGACGCGAGCACGCCCCTCGCCGTCGCCGCGGTCGACGCGGCGACGCGCTTTCGTTCGACCGAGGAGCTCGTCCAAGAGCCCGAGCTTCGCGCGCGGGTCGACGCGCTCGCCCGAGAGCACCGAGTCGACTCCGAAGGGATCGGCGAGGACGGCGCGAAGAGCCGCATCTACGCGCTCTACCAACGCGCAGCGGAGAAGGCTTCGGCGAGCGACACGCGGGCGCTCCTCGCGCACGCGAGCCCGGTCGTGCGCCTGTACTTCGCCGAGCACCTCCTCGCGACCCAACCCGACGCGCTCGAACGCCTCTACCCGCTCCTCGCCGACGGAACGCCGATCGTGACGCAGAACGGCTGCATCGGCGCCGAGAGCCTGGTCGGTGTCGAGGTGGTGCACGCGCTCGAATGGAAGCCGGTCGAAGGGGGGACGGCCTTCCTCGTGCGCGCGGCGCAGGACGCGACGGTCCTCCCCGAGACGCGCGCGGCGGCGCTTCGCGCGGTCGTGCAAGACGGCGACGAACAAGCGCGTGAGATCGCGCTCGCGTGGCTCGACGAGAAGCCGCCGCTCGACGAGGCGGGGCTTGGTGCGCTGGCCAAGGTCGGCTTGCCCAAGGACGCGCCTCGCGTGATCCCCCTGACGCGCTCGACGAACAAGGACACGCGGGCCGCGGCGGCGACGGCGCTCGGCACCGCGTGGGGGCCCGCTTCGGCGGAGGCGCTCGCTTCGCTCCTCGGCGACACCGACTCGTGGGTACGGCGCGCGGCGGCGAAGAGCTACGCGATGCAACCCGTGCTCGATGCCACGCGCCTCGGCCCGCTGCTTCACGACGACGATCGAATGGTCCGCGACGAGGCCATCGCCGGGCTCGCCTTCCGCGGCGGCGAGGACGGGCTCGCGTTGCTCTTGCCGCTCCTCCTCGCCTCCGATCCACCGAACGAAGCGCTCGACGATCTCTTTCGCGCGCCGCGCCCTTCGCTCACCGTCGCCGCGCGAAAGCTCCTCGAGGCGAAGGACGAGCGCGTGCGCATCGCCGCCATCGCGTACCTCGGCAAGGTGAAGGATCACGCGAGCGCTCCTCGGCTCGAGCGCGCGCTCGGCCCGAAGGCGGGCCCCCTCGAGCGGATGGAAGCGGCCGACGCGGTCGTCCTGCTCGAAGACCGCGCCGCCATCCCTGCCCTCACGGCGATGCTCGAGGACGACAACGGCAACACGCGCCTCGCCGGGGCCAAGGCGCTCGTCGCCCTTCACGCGAAGGAGGCCGAGCCGGCGCTCCGCCGCGCCGCCGCCAAGGACACGTCGTTCGCCAAGCGCGGTCTCGAGGAGGCGCTGGCGGCCCTGAAGTGACCGCGCGCCCCACCGCGCCGAGGCCTCTCCACGCCACGAGTCACATGCAACATACTGCATGTGTCGCAGTATCGGGATGCAGTATGTTGCGTGATCGTTCTCGGGAAGACACCCCCGCCGAGGCGCCGCGCAGCGGCTGTCCCATCGTCGACAATCAGCGACAGCCCCTAGTCGAGCTTCACCCCGAGCTCGTGGAACAGGAAGCTCATCTCGTCGGTGAGCTCGTCCACCAGCTTGCTGGTCGGCTTGCCCGCGCCGTGGCCGGCCTTGCTCTCGAGGCGAAGGAGGATCGGCCTTTCGGCGGTGGCACCGGCGGCGTCCTGCGCCTCACGCACGCGCGCGGCCATCTTGCGCGCGTGCATCGGGTCGACGCGGCTGTCGCTCTCCGCGCTGGTGAAGAGCATCGCCGGGTAGCGCGTCCCCTCCTTCACGTGGTGGTACGGCGAGTAGGCGTAGAGCCAGGCGAAGTCGTCCTTCTTCTCCGGATCGCCGTACTCCGGCACCCACAACTTGGCGATGCGAAACTTCGGGTAGCGGATCATGTCGGTGAGCGGCACGAGCGAGAGCCCGACGCGAAAGAGCTCGGGGCGCTGGGTGACCGCCGCGGCCACGAGGAGCCCGCCGTTCGAGCCGCCCATGATGCCGAGCTTGTCGGGGCTCGTGATCTTCTGACGCACGAGCTCTTCGGCGCAGGCGATGTAGTCGTCGAAGACGTTCTGCTTCTTCTCGAGCATGCCGGCGCGGTGCCAGTCCTCGCCGAACTCGCCGCCGCCGCGAAGCACCGCCGCGACCCACACGCCGCCGCGCCGCACCGTGGTGAGCGCGCGCGCGCTGAAGGCCGGCGTCTGGTTCACGTTGAACCCGCCGTAGCCGTAGAGCACGGTGGGGGCCTTCCCGTCTTTGACGAGCCCCTCTTTGGCGACGACGAACATCGGCACCTTGGTGCCGTCCTTGGACGTCGCCTCGAGCCGGGTGATGGTGACCCCCTCGGCGGAGAACTTCTCGCCGACGCGATCCCAGATCGACGATTTTCCGCTCGCGAGATCGTAGCGCACCACCTGGTACGGCGTGACGTACGAAGCGAAGTCGACGAACGCCTCGCCCCCTTCCCGCGGGCCGCTGACCGTGGCGGTGCCGAGCGCGGGGAGCGCGATCTCGCCCTTGGGCTTTCCCTCGAGGGTGAAGCGTTTGAGCTCGGTCGAGGCTTGATGAAGGTACGTCGCGACGATCTCGTGACCGAGGAAGGTCACGTCGGTGAGCACGTCGGCGGCTTCGGGGAGGACCTCTTTCCACGCCGCGCGCTCGGGGTGCGCGTAGTCGACGGCGTAGAGCTTGTAGCGTGACGCGCCGTCGTTCGTGAGGATGTAGAGGCGGTCGTCCTTCGGCGTCGGGTCGAACACCGCGTGCGCCTTCACCGCGACTTCGATCCACTTCCCCTTCTCGCCGAGCGAGAGATCGCGGAGGTACACCTCGCTCTTGTCCCACCCCTCGTGAACGCGCACGACGAGCCAGCGCCCGTTGGGCGAGACCATGACCTGCGGCACGTCGGTCTTCTCGCGGCCGTCGCCGAAGACCAGCGCGTCGTCCTTGGGGTCTTTACCGAGGACGTGGTGGAAGATCTTGGAGCCGTAGTTCTCGTCCCCCTTCGGCACGGTCCCCGCCGCCGGGTAGCGCGAGTAGTAGAACTCTTTGCCGTTCGGCAGCCACGCCACCGAGGCGTGGCGCGTGTGAGGGATGACGTCGGCGAGGTCCTTCCCGGTGGCGACGTCGCGCACGTGGAGCACGCTCTCTTCGCTGCCGGCGTCGCTCCGCCCCCAGGCGACGAGGGCGCCGTCCCACGACGGGTACCACCAGTCGAGCGCGGTCGTGCCGTCGGCGGAGAGGGTCGAGACGTCGAGGAGCACGCGGTCCTTTCCGTCGTGGCCTTCACGCACGTAGAGCGTCGGCTGGTTCGCCTCGCCTTCGCGCTTGGTGTGGAAGTAGCGGCGCTTGCCGCCGTGGGTGGCGAGGACCGCGGGCCCGGTGACGTAGCCGACGTGCAAGAGATCGGCGATCTCGGATCTCAGCGCCGCGCGCCCCGGGAGCGGATCGAGCAGCGCGCGCGTGGCCTGGTTCTCGCGCTCGGTCCACTGCTTCACCTCGTCGGTGTCGCCGTCTTCGAGCCAGCGGTACGGATCGGAGACGCGGGTGCCGAACATTTCGTCGACCACGTCGACCTTACGCGTATGCAAGGGAGCTGTCCTTTCCACGGGCGGAGACACCTTGGGCGGCTTCGCGGCGACGGGGGGCGACGCAGGCGGTGCGCTCGGTTCTCCGCCGCAAGCGGCGAGGAAACAGAGACACGCGAGCTTCGCTGCGCGAGACGCCGCGCGCGCCGCGAGGCGGTTCGAAGAGGCGCGATGGTCGAATTCGCGCGGGCGCACGGGCTCGGTCATGGGTGCCACGTTACAACGGCGGTTCCCCTCCGGCCCAGAGTGGAAGATGATGCGGTTTGCATGCTTACGTTACGGACCCTGGCCGTGGGCCTCGTCTTCTTGTCCCCGCTCGACAAGTGCACCCACAACACGTCGACCGTAGCGGCCGACCCGGGGACGACCTTGGCCCCGGCTCCTCCGACGACACCCGCGTCGATCGAGCAGGGCGAGCTCACCGAGGCGAAGAACTTGTGCGCCGCGGGCGACTGCCAAACCGCGCACGAGCGCCTCGCCGTCGGGCTCCCGCAGAACTCCCCCGTGCGCGCCAGCCAGGACTTCAAAGACCTCGAGAACCGCTGGGCGGCTTCGACGATCGCCGGGGCGAGCAACGATCCCGACCTCCTCGCGCGGCGTAGGGCGCTCGAAGCTGTGACGCAGTCGCCGGTCGTCGATCCCCAGCTCCGCGCCCAAGCGAAGCAGACCCTCGCCGCGCTCCCCACCGCGCCGGCGCCGGCGACGGCGGGCAAGCCAGGCCCGACGGATCTCGAGATCGCCAAGAAGCTCGCCGTGAAGGAGCCGCGCAAGGCGAAGGAGCTCATCGCCAACAAGATCGCCACCGGCATCGCCTCGCAAGACGAGAAGGATTTTCTGCAAGCGCTCTGCAAGAAGACGAACGACAAGGCATGCCTCACGATGCTGAAGGCCACGGCGAGCCATTGAGCGCCTCCTCGGCAACGACCCGCCCCCTCGTCCTCCTCTCGAACGACGACGGCTACACGAGCCGCGGCATCCGCACGATGCGCGAGGCGCTCCTCACCTTCGCCGACGTCGTGGTGTGCGCACCCGAGACCGAGCAGAGCGCGACGAGCCACTCGCTCACGCTGCATCGCCCGCTTCGCCTTCGTGAGGTGGAGCCGGGGATCTTCGCCATCGACGGCACCCCCGCCGATTGCGTGTATGTCGCACTTCACGGCGGCCGCGTCCTCCCGAGGCCCCCGGACGTCGTCGTGTCGGGGCTGAATCACGGCCTCAACCTCGGCCAGGACGTCTTCTACTCGGGGACCGTGGCCGCCGCGCGCGAAGGGGCCCTCCGCGGGATCCCGGCGCTGGCGACGAGCGCGCACCCCAAGGCGGACTTCGAGGCGTCGTGCAAGATGGCGACGGACCTCGCGCGCGCCCTCGTCGCGACGCGCGTGCCCGGGCCGGCGACGCTCCTCAACTTCAACGTCCCCAAAGGGTGGAACGGCGCCGTGCGATCGGCGCGGCTGGGAGCGCGTGTCTACGACGAGGTGGTCGACTTCCGCGTCGACCCGCGCGGGCGCGAGTATTTTTGGCTCGGCGGGCCGGGGGTCTCGCACCGCCACGATCCGGGGAGCGACACCGCGGCGTACGACGAGGGGGTGGCGTCAGTCACCGCGCTGCGCCTCGACCTGACCGACGGCGATGGCGACGATCGCGTCGCTGCCATCTTGACGCGCGCCGGCACCTGACGTCCCTTCGCCCTCATGGCGAAGAAGACGAAGCGACCCACGAAGAGCCCCAAGGCGAAGGCGACCCCCAAGACGCAGCGCCCCGCGCCGCGACCTGCTCCCCGCCCCGCCACGCGCAAGGTCGCCCCCGCGCCGCGCGTCCCCGCGCCGGTCGCGAGCCGACCCCCGCTTCGCGCGCCGCTCGCCGCCGCCAGCGCCCCCACCGCCGAGACGCCGAAGCCGAGCGACGGGCTCGCCTTCGCCGCTTCCAAGATCCGCAACATCCCGGATTTTCCCAAGCCGGGGATCCTCTTCAAAGACATCACGCCGCTCATCGCGAACCCGCGCGCGTTCCACATCGTGCTCGACGCGCTGGCCGAGCGCTTCATCGGCGAGCACGTCGACGCCATCGTCGGCGTCGAGGCGCGCGGCTTCATCTTCGGCGGCGCGCTCGCGGCGCGTCTCAACGCGAGCTTCGTCCCGGTGCGAAAGCCGGGGAAGCTCCCCGGCGCGGCGGACAAGGTCGACTACGAGACCGAGTACAGCCTGGCGACGCTCGAGATGCACAAGGGGTCCATCCCCGAAGGGGCGCGCGTGGTCGTGGTCGACGACTTGCTCGCGACCGGCGGCACGGCGCGCGCGGCAGCCGAGCTCGTCCACAAGCAAGGGGGCTACGTCGTCGCCTACGCGTTCGTGGTGGAGCTCTCGTTCCTCGGCGGCCGCGAGCGGCTCCTGCCGGTGCGGGTCGAGAGCGTCATCTGCTACTGACGCGGTCGCGCGCCCGAAGGGGCTGAGGCCCATGGGGTGGATCGCGTGGCCAGAACGGCGCGCGTGGCGGGGGGACTTGTCGCCACGCGCGGCCGCCTCGGCCCAGCTCCGGAAGATCGATTTTGCGTCGATAATTCCGAACTCTAGACATCACATCTCATCTCTCATCGCAGAATTCTGTTTTGTCGGGAGATGTAGGCAGGACTCTTGCTGGGGCAGGCCGCATGGCTTGGCAATTCGAGAGAAGCGGGCGGAGCGATTGGCGGGTCCGGGGCATGGTCGGGGTCGCCGCGCTGCTCGCCGCGAGCGCGGTGGTGGTGGGGTGCAGCGCGACGTCGAGCACCGACGACGCGACGCACGACTCGCTCATCGGCGGGAGGCCCGCGGCCGACGGTGAGTTCCCGTCGACGCTCCTCATCGCCACGAACTGCACCGCCGCGAAGATCGGGCCGCGTCACATCCTGACCGCCGGACACTGCGTGATGTACCCGGGGCTCCCCTCGCATCCGTTCTTCGCGCCGGGCGCGACGATGCACCTGACGAACAAGCACGCGGCGAACAACACCAGCGAGGCGGATCCGGCGTTTTTCGCCGTGACGGTCGAGCAGACCTTCTTGCATCCGACCTGGGTGAGCACGCAGAGCACCGGCTTGAACCTCGGCGCGACCCCCTCCGCCGACGTGGCCATCGTGCTCCTCACCAAGGAGTCCGAGCCGCTGCTGTCGAACATCCCGACGGCGCACGTCGACACGAAGCCGGTCCTCCCGGGCGACAAGGTCGTCGTCATGGGCTACGGCTGCGAGACCGGGCTCTACACCGGCTTCGACTACAGCCAGGCGCGCCTCAAGGTGCAGTCGACCGTGGCGATGGATCCGGCGGACGCGCTCGCGCCGGGGAGAAACCCGGCGCCGAATCCGGCGGCGCACACCGGGGAGAACTACTTCTTCACGCCGGGGGTCGCGCTCGGCGGCGACGCGGCGACGGCGAGCCTGTGCCCCGGCGATTCGGGCGGTCCGGTGTACCGCGACGACGGCACCCAGCGCGTCATCGTCGGGGTGAACTCCTATTACAACTTCGACCCCAACGACCGAGTCGGCGTGAGCCTCACCAACTGGCACACGCGCCTCGATCTGGCCGCGACGGCGAGCGTGGGCGATTGGGTCCAGAGCCTCGTGCACGACGACGCGCCGCCCGACGCGGGCGTGAGCGACGCCGGTGCGAGCGACGGCGGGGACGCCGGAGACGCGACGATCGACGCCTCGAGCGACGCGGCGCCGAGCGACGCCGGCGCCGACTGAACGCGAGTCAGCCGCCGGCGAGGCGCTTGGGGACGGCGCGCAGGAGCGTGAAGAACGCGCCCATCTTGGCGAAGATGTTCCGCGTCCCGCTGCGGAGGACCGCGAAGGCGAGCGCGATGGTCTTCACCGTGTCGGTGTACGGGTACCACCAGAGCTCGCGCTTCGCGCGGTTCTTGTCGACGAGCACGAAGCGCGGGCGCGTGAGCGCGTCGAGCGCGAGCGGCGAGTTGGTGATGCCGTAGCCGGTCTCGCCGTGCCCGCTCCACGGCGCCGCCGGGAGCGCGCCGGTGAAGGCGTGGTTGTTGATGGTGACGACGCCGACCCGGAGCTTCTGCGCGATCTCCTCGCCGCGGCGGATGCTCTTGGTCCACACGCTCGCCGTGAGGCCGTAGCGCGAATCGTTGGCGCGGCGCACAGCCTCTTCCGCGTTCTCCACGACGGCGATCGGGAGCACCGGGCCGAAGGTCTCGTCCCGGACGAGCGCCGAGCTGTCGTCGTCCACACGCACGACGGTCGGCGCATAGGCGTAGCCCTCGCCTGCCCCCTTCTCGCCGCCGACGAGCACCTTGGCGCCGACCTCCCGCGCGGCGTCCACGTGACGGACGACGATGTCGCGCTGGGCGAGCGTCGCGAGCGGACCGACGTCGGCCCCGGCGCGGAGCGACTTCACGATCTCGACGACGCGCGTGGTGAACGCCTCGGCGACGCTCTTTTCGACGTACACGCGCTCGATGGCCGCGCAGTTCTGGCCCGCGTTGGTGAGCGCGCCCCACACGACCCCCTGCGCCGCGCGCTCGAGGTTGGCGTCGGCGAGGACGATGGCCGCGTCCTTCCCACCGAGCTCGAGCGAGCACGGGGAGAGACGCTCGGCGCACGCGTGCGCCACTTTGCGACCAGCGGCGACGCTGCCGGTGAAGACGACGAGATCCACGTCGGCCTCGGCGAGCTTGGCGCCGGCCTCGCGGCCCCCCTGGACGATCTGGAAGATCCCCTCGGGAACGATCCCTTCGAAGAGATCGGCCACGAGCGCGCCCGAGCGCGGCGACACCTCGCTCGGCTTCCACACCACGGCGTTCCCTGCGAGGAGCGCGGGCACGAGCGTGCGCAGCGGCAAGGCCACCGGGTAGTTCCACGGGGTGATGAGCGCGACGACGCCGCGCGCCTCTCTCGTGAGCACGCCGCGCTTGCCCGGAAAGGAGATGGGATCGAGCGTCACTTCGCTCGGCTCGAGCAGCTCTTCGATGCGATCGCTCCAGTAAGCGACCACGTCGGCGGTGGGGAGCACCTCACCGAGCAGCACTTCGGCCTCGGGCTTGCCCACCTCGCGGTGCACTACCTCGGCGAAGCGCGCGGCCCGGTCGAGGATGCGATCTTTGACCGCGCGAAGAGCGGTGATGCGCTCCCATGGGGTCTTCGCCGCCCACGCGGGCTGCGCGGCGCGAGCGCGCGCTACGGCGGCGGCCACGTCGACGAGCGGTGTTTCGGTGACGGCGTCGAGCGCGGCTCCGTCGAGCGGGCTCTTCTCGGAAAAGACGGAAGACGAGGTGGCAGCGGCCATGGGGGCGCGAGGATAGCCCGAGACGGCGGCGAAGATGTACCCTCGCGCGCCTCCGATGCGACGCCTGTGGCAAGACGACGCCGCGCGAAGAGCTCCGCGCCCCTCGCGCGTGGCCCTCGGCCAGCTCGTTCTCTTCGTCGCGTTCACGCTCTTCTTCGCCCACACCGCGCGGGCCGAAGACGAGCCGCCGCGGGGTCCGGCGCTCGATCGCATCCACCACGCCGGGGTGCTCAAGTGGGGCGGCGACCTCCAAGGCGGCGAGCCGTACGCCTACCAAGACGCGACAGGGAAGCTCGTCGGCTTCGAGGTCGAGCTCGCCGACGCACTGGCCAAGGAGCTCGGCGTGCGCGCCGAGTTCGTGCAAAACGACTGGTCGAGCCTCGTCCCTTCGCTCGAGCGCGGCACCTTCGACATCGTCTTGAACGGCCTCGAGATCACCGAGGCGCAGCGCGGTCACATCCGCTACTCGAAGCCGTACTACCTCTTCGCCGAGCGCCTCGTCGCGCGGCGTGGCGACGCGCGCGTCCACGCCTCGCTCGCCGCGCTCGCCGGGCTCCGCGTGGGGACCTTGTCGAACAGCTTGGCCCACGAGCTGCTTCGCGGCGCAGGGGGCGAGCTCGAGGGGAGCGGCGGAGACAAGGGCCGCGGCCCCGTCATCGTGCTCTACGAAGGGACGGAAGAGCCGTACATCGACCTCGTGAACCAGCGCACCGACGCGGTGCTGCTCGACGACATCATCGCGACCCGTTACGGCGGGCTCCACAAGGAGCTCGACGTGGTGGGCGACGTCGCCGAGGGGGCCTACGCCGCGGGCATTCGCACGAGCGAGCCCGAGCTCGAGGCGGCCATCGACGACGCCCTCGCCCGCGTCGCCGCGCACGGCGAGCTCGAGAAGATCCTCCGCCACGCAGGGATCTGGAACGCGCGCCAAAAGCACCTCGACGCCTGGCGCGGCACGCGCATCGGCTCACCCGACGACGACGCGACCTCCGCCGACGGCGGCGCTCGGGAAGCGGGCCTTGGTGACGGCGGCGCCGGCTCCGAGGACTCACGCGATGGGCGGGGAGACGACGGCGCGAGCCGCGAGAGCCCGCCACGCCACGTGACGATGTTTCACGTCGGCCTCTTCCTTCGCGGCGCCGCGGTCACGCTCTTCGTCTCGACGTTGGCGATGGCGCTCGCCATCCCCCTCGGCGTGCTGCTCGCGCTCGCGCGGCTCTACGGGCCGAAGAGCGCGGGGTGGCTCGCGGCGACGTACATCGAGATCTACCGCGGCACGCCGGTGCTCTTGCAGCTCTACGTGCTCTACTACGGGCTCGCGCCGATCGTGCGGCTCGGACCGCTCGCCGCCGCGATCATCGGCCTGGGGATGAACTACGCTTCGTACGAAGCCGAGGTCTACCGCGCCGGGATCCAAGCGGTGCCGCGAGGTCAGCTCGAGGCGGCCGAGGCGCTGGGCATGAGCATCCCCCTCGCCCTCCGCCGCGTGATCTTGCCTCAGGCCTTCCGCTTCGCGCTCCCCAACGTGACGAACGACTTCATCGCGCTCCTCAAGGACAGCTCGCTCGTGAGCGTCATCACCGTGGTCGAGCTCACGAAGCAGATGACCATCACCGCGGTCGACGTGCGCGGGTGGATGGTCCCCGGCCTCCTCTGCGCAGGGTTGTACTTTGCACTTAGTTATCCGTTGGCGCGTTTGGCGCGTCGCCTCGAGCGCGCGCCGCGGCGAACACCGACCCCTCCGCCGACGAAGGCGCCGGAGGCCAAGCGATGAGCGACGCGAACGAAGCCCTCGTGCAGGTCTCGGAGCTCACCAAGGCCTACGAAGGGCGCGTGGTCCTGGACAGCGTGAGCCTCGACTTCGCTCGGGGCGCGGTCACGTCGCTCCTCGGCCCGTCGGGGTGCGGCAAGTCCACGCTGCTTCGCTGCATCGACGGGCTCGAGACCTTCGACGCGGGCACCATCCACGTGGGCGGCGATCCGCTGCATGCCGGGCGCCCGAGCGCGAGGTCGCTCGCCGCGGTGCGCCGCCGGGTGGGCTTCGTCTTTCAGCAGTTCTGTCTCTTCGCTCACAGAACGGCGCTCGAGAACGTCACCGAGGGGCCCATCCACGTGCGCAAGAAGAGCCCCGCCGAAGCGGTCGACCGCGCGCGCGCCCTCCTCGCGCGCGTGGGGCTCTCGCACCGCGAGCACGCGTTCCCCCACGAGATGAGCGGCGGCGAGCAGCAGCGCGTGGCCATCGCTCGTGCCTTGGCGATGGATCCGGAGGTGCTCCTCCTCGACGAGCCGACGAGCGCGCTCGATCCTTCACGACGTGGCGAGGTGCGCGCCGTGCTCCGCGAGCTCGCCGAGACGGGCATGACCATGCTGCTCGTGACGCACGAGATGGCCTTCGCCCGCGAGGTGAGCCAGCGTGTCCTCTTCTTCCACGAGCGCGGCGAGATCGTGGCCGACGGCACGCCCGACGAGGTGCTCGACCCTGCGCGCGACCCGCGCATCGCCGCGTTCCTCGACGAGGGGTGAAGCGGCGCACGCTTCGCCCCTCTCGCGCGCCTTCGCGAGGAGGGCCGGCGTCTCACGTTGCTTCGCTCGCGACGTCAGGATCGGGCCGGCGTTGCGCCTCCGCGAGCACCGCCAGTGCCTCGACCGAGAGTCGCACGAGGAGCGGTCCGAGGAGCGCGCCCGTGGGGCCGAAGACGCCGATGCCGCCGAGGATGGAGATCCACACCACGAAGGTCGGCAGGTTCAAGCGTCCGTAGCGCGCCAGGATGGGGCGAACGAAGTTGTCGACGAGGCTCAGCACCCCGGCGCCGACGACGGCGAGGACGATCGCTCGCCCGTAGTGACCGGTGACCGCGAGCTCGGCGGCGAGCGGAACCCAGACGAGCCCCGTGCCGACGGCCGGCACGAGCGCAGCGACCGCCGTCAGCGGACCGAAGACGAGCGCCCGTGGGACGCCGATCGCGACGTAGGCGATGGTCGCGAGCGCCCCCTGAAGAAGCGCCGTCCCCACGCCCGCCACGAGGAGACCGCGCCCCGTCTCGCGGAAGGCGCCGGCCAAGCGAGCGAGGTGCGCGCGCGGGAGGGGCATGCGCGCTTCGAGCCACGCGTAGGCCCGCTCGCCGTCGACCGTGAACGTGTAGAGCGCCGTAGTGAAGACGAGAGCTCCGATCACCGCGGTCGCCGACGCGCGCACGAACGTGCTCACGGCGAGCCACGCGTTCGCTCCGACGCGGCCGAGGAGGTCCGTCCAGCCGCGGACGTCCGACAAGGCGCCCCCACCATCCCCGCGGAGCAGAGTGACTCCCAGCGAGCCCCCGCTCTCGATCGCCGTGCGCAGTTGGCCAAGGATTGCTTGGACCGCGTGGGTGAGCGCGACGCCGACGCCGACCAGCGGTAGAAGGACGACGAAGAGGACGAGGACCACCAGCGCCCCCGCCGCGCGACGACGCCCGCGGAGCAGCCGCTCGAGCCTCCGCGCCACGGGATGAAGCAGATCCGCGAACCACGCCGCCAACACGAGGGGGGCCCACACCGGCACGAACACCACCAACGCGGCAAGGCACAGCGCAAGGGTCAGCGCGCTCATCGCTTTGGTCGGGGATGCCGTCATGGATCGCTCCCAGCGCTCATCGCGCCGGCAACGTGTGGACCCACTTGGGCCCGCCGGGGTGAGGCGCGCGATGGCTCCCCGAGACGGCTCGTCGCGTGATCATGGCGAACGTCCACGTGGCGATCACGGCGAGCGTGAGGATCGCGAGGGTCCTGCCGTCGAGCGCCTCGAGGCCGAGGAAATGGCGTAGGCCCGGCACGGTGACGGCGAGCGCCTGCAAGGCGACGCCGGCCACGATCGACGCGTGGAGGACCCAGTTCCTGGGGCGCCCGCGGACGATGGACCGTGACGGATACACGCTCACGAGCTTTCCCACCGACTCGTAGAGGAAGACGACCGTCTGGGTCAGGATGAGACCGACACCGAACGCCGGGAGCAGGATCAAGAGCGCGATGCCGAGCGCCCCCTTGAACGCCCCCGTCGCGAGGATGAAGCGGCTCGAGGCGCGGTCCAAGAGCCCGCTCGACGGCGGGCGAGGAGGACGATCCATTTGCCCCGGAGTGCGATCCAGGGCGAGCGCCAGCGCCGGCGGGCCGTCCCCGAGGAAGTTGATCCAAAGGAGCTGGAGCGCCGTGAGGGGCACGAGCAGCATTCCTTCGGCGTCGCGGAATCCATTCACGTGAGCGACGAAGGCCCCCGTCACCACGAGGACCATCAGCGCGACGTTGGTCGAGAACGTGAAGCGAATGAACGTCTGGATGTTCTCGTAGATCCCCCGCCCCTCTTCGATCGCCGAGACGATGGTGGCGAAGTTGTCGTCCAGAAGCACGAGGTCGGCCACCTCACGAGACACGTCGCTCCCGCGTTGGCCCATGGCGATCCCGACGTCCGCTCGCTTCAACGCGGGGGCGTCGTTGACCCCGTCGCCGGTCACGGCGACGATCTCGCCCGCCGCCTGGAGCGCTTCGACCAGCTTCAGCTTGTGGGCGGGGCTCACACGGGCAAAGACGTTGGCGGTACGCACCGCCTCGCGAAGCTCCTCGGGGGAGTACGCGTCGAGGTCGTCGGCGGAGAGGACCGTCGGAGAGGCGATGCCCACGGTCTCGGCGACGGCGCGCGCGGTACCCGGATGATCGCCGGTCATCATGAGGACACGGACGCCGGCGCCTTGTGCGGTTCGGATCGCTTGGGCGACCTCGGCACGGGGCGGGTCCCACAGCATCGCCAAGCCAAGAAAATGGAGGCCGTCCTCGGGCTCGCCGTCGGCCTCCGACCGCGCGAGCGCGAGCACCTTGTACCCGCGGGTGGCTGCCGCCAGGGCGCGCGTGTTCCATTGCGCGCGGACCTCGCTGGAGAGCGTGCATCGATCGAGGAGCACCTCGGGAGCGCCTTTGAGATAGCTCGTTCGGACGCCGGCGCTGGCGAAGGTGACGCGCATGTACTTCCACGCGCTGTCGAACGGCCGACTCTCCACGCGCTCGTGAGCGCGTCGCTCGGCCGAAGGATCCATCCCTTGGGCGCGCGCATACTCGAGGAGCCCGAGCTCGAGCGGATCGCCCGCGGCCGCCTCGGCATCCGCGTCGTTCGCGAGGACCATCGCGCGGAGAGCGGCGTCGGGGTCGTCGGAGGCGAGCTCGTGCACGGTCATGCTCTCCTCGGTCAACGTGCCGGTCTTGTCGGTGGCGATCACCGTGACCGATCCCAACGCTTCCACCGCGCTGAGGCGGCGGACGAGCGCCTTCTTCTTCGCCATCCGCTGCACGCCGAGCGCCAACGTCAGCGTGACCACGGCGGGCATTCCTTCGGGAATGGCGGCGACCGCGAGGGCGACGGCGAACATGACGACCTCGTCGAGTCGTCCAATGCCCTCGGTGAGGACCCCAAGCACCACGAGGACGAGCGACAGGCCGGAGACCCACATCGCCAAGTGCTTGCCGAGCGTCCCGAGCCGGCGCTCGAGGGGCGTCTGCTCCGCCTTGATCTCTCCGAGCATCGTCGCGATCTGGCCCATCGCGCTCTTCGGACCCGTCGCGGAGACGCGAAGGACGCCCTTGCCGCGCACGAGGAGCGTGCCGCTGTGGAGCGCGGCGCCGAGCGTCTTCTCGACCGGGAGCGACTCGCCGGTGAGGACGGCCTCGTCGGTCATGAGCCCCTCGCCTTCGACGCACGTGCCGTCAGCGGGGACTCGCTCGCCCGCTTCGACGCGCACGACGTCGCCGGGCACGAGATCGACGCTGGGGATTCGTACGAGCTTGCCGTCGCGGAGCGCCCAGACCTCGGACGCCGTGAGCGCCTTGAGCTGACTGAGCGCCTGGTCCGAGCGGTACTCCTGGAACGCGCCGAGCCCGGCGTTCAGAAGCACGACGACGGCGATGACGAAGCCTTCGACCGGCCAACCCTCCCAGTGCTCGTAGATCCACACGCCGAAGTCGAAGGCGACGGCGAACAGGAGGATGTAGATGAGCGGGCTGCGAAGCTGCCGCACGAAGCGGCGCCAGATCGGAACGGGAGGCGTCTCGGGCAAGGCGTTCGGCCCGTGCTCGACGCGCAGACGCGCCGCCTCCACGGTCGTGAGTCCGGGGGAGGAGTCGATGGCCACGGCGGGGGGGTGATGCAAGGTGACCCACGGAAGAGCACGGACCGTGCCTCGATGCGCGCGCGTGCAGCGGCACAATCCTCAGCGCGCGTCCCCGCGCGAGCGCGGAGTCACGTGCGCTCGAGGAGCGCAGCATGAGCGCCTGCCGGCAGGCGTTGCGCATCGATTGCGCGGCCGCCCAACAAGGAGGAAGCGAGGGGCGCGTCCGGTTCAGTGCGGATCTTGCCCGAGCACGAACGACTGGGTGACGGCTCGGTCCACGACCTCGGAGAACGCCGAGATTTGCGCCGGGCGCAGCCTCGCGTCGATGCATGCGGCGATCGGTGTCCCGGCGAAGAAGGCCGGTACATCGACGCGTGTCACCAGTCCCGTCGGCGCGAAGGTGACCGTGATCTGCACGTCTTGACCCCGCGTCGTGTCGCACTCGCGCACCGACCTCTGCGTGAGCACCGCGTGGGCGGCCCGGTCGTCGAACGGCAAAGGAGCCGACGCGCCGATCTTCCTCGGCCACGGCCAGGACACGGGCGCGCACGTGGCCATGTCGCCGACGTTGAGGAACGTCCGATCGTCGGGCGGCCCGTGGGGGATGTAGACCGTGTCGGTCGCCGCGACGTGAACCTTGCCGCTCGCATCGGTGAGGCGAAGACGCTCTCCTGTCTTGTCCGCGCGGTCGGCCTCCACCTTCGCGAGGCGAAGCGCCAAAGGCCTCCGATCGCCACACGAGGCACAGAAGAGCCGAACCTCCCGGGCGTTCTTGAGGAGGTCGGCGGCCATCTGGGCGTGGGTGCCATCGAGCCACCTGCACATGGTCGCTTGCGCCGAACGGGCGCCGAGAGCGACGACGACCGCAACCGACGACGCTGAAAACCACGTTCGAAGCCAGCCCTTCATGTCTCTCTCCCGAGTCGCTTGGACGCGCCCGCGCGCCCACGATTCAGTCGCCATGGGCGAGGAGACCGCGCACGTCCCGCTTCGACCCTTCACGCGCCAAAGGCTTGGGCGCGCGGCGCGGTGAAACTTTTCCGCCGGTCGCTCGTCCAAGGACGCCATGGACGAAACCGAACGCGTGCACGCGCACCTCACCTCGGCCCTCGCCGTCGTCTCGGCGAAAGGAGGGTCTCGACGTCGGAGGCGGCTCATCGGGGCGCTGCGCGAGTACACCGAGGCGCGGCGATATCCGCGGAACCTCGAGCACCGCGGGGAGATCGTCCCCTCCTTCATCGACGCGGCTGGCACGCGATGCGCGATGGCCCACCTCATCGAGCTCCACGGCGGAGAGGATCTCGTCGCGCGCGTCGCGCGGTCTGCCAATCACGCGCGCGTGCGCTCGCTCGCGAACGATCGCGACCTCCTCTCCTGGCTCGCGACGTGGGGCCTCACGCTGGACGAAGCGGCGCGCGTGCAGCCGAGCTACTGCTGGAGCTCGGCCAACTGCGTGTGCGTGAACGCGGGCGTCGGCACGAAGACCGTTCTCGAAACGACCGTGGTCGCCGGAGACGCAGGTGCGTACGTCGCGCGCGTCGACAAGGTGCACGGGGTGACCGATCGCGAGGCCGTCGGCGACACCCTCCCGCTCTCGTACCTCTACAACGAGCGCGAGCGACCGCTCGAGGGGCGAAAGGTGCTGCTCGTCCCCTACGTGGTCGCGAGCGGCGAGCGGCGATTCGCCCAGAAGGAGGTGGACGCGCAGGGTCGCGTGGCCTGTGAGGTCTTCGCGGTGCGCGGACGTCCGCCGCCGGTCCCCGTGCCCCTCGCCATCCGCGCCTTGTTGAGCAAGAACTGCGGGGCCACGTTGACGGCGGCGAATCGCGCCTACGGCGACGATCGTTGCAAGGGGGTCGAGGGGAACATGCTCGAGCCTTCACTCCGGTCGACGACGCCTGAATCGGGTGAGGACACCAACGAGGGCCCGCGCGTGCCCGGCTCCAGCCTCGGGTTCACGGGGCTCCTCGCGACCACGGCGATGAGCGCGCTCGTCGTCGTGCGTCGGCGGCGCGTCCGCACGAACGAGGAGTGACGCGGGCGCGCGCGCGGGAGGGGCGCGACACCCACAAAACGCGTGTCCCCCCCTGCGCGGCGAAGCCGCGCTTTGGGGGGGACCGGCCGCGCGAAGCGCGGACGAGGGGGGGCACCCCTCTCTGCTCTTCTTCTCTTCGCCTTACTTGTTCGGCTGCGGCGTCATGCGGAGGTACGGCTTCACGACGGTGAAGCCCTTGGGGAACTTCTGCTTCAAGACCTCCGGGTCCTGGAGCGACGGGACGATGACGCAGTCGCCGCCCTGCTGCCAGTTCGCCGGCGTGGCCACCGAGTAGCCGTCGGTGAGTTGGAGCGAGTCGATGACGCGGAGGATCTCGTCGAAGTGACGGCCGGTCGACGCCGGGTACGTGATGGTCGCGCGGACCTTCTTGTTCGGATCGATGATGAACACCGAGCGCACGGTGAGCGTGTCGCTCGCCTCGGGGTGGATCATGTCGTAGAGGCCGGCCACCTTGCGATCCGCGTCGCCGAGGATCGGAAAGTTCATCTTGGTGTGCTGCGTCTCTTCGATGTCGCCGACCCAGCCCTTGTGGGACTTCACGTCGTCGACGCTGACCGCGATGCACTTCACGTTGCGCTTGTCGAACTCCGGCTTGAGCTTGGCGACGGTGCCGAGCTCGGTCGTGCAGACCGGCGTGAAGTCCTTCGGGTGCGAGAAGAGCACGCCCCACGACTTGCCGAGCCACTCGTGGAACTTGATGGTGCCTTCGGTGGACTCCTGGGTGAAGTCGGGGGCAAGGCTGCCGAGGCGAATCGACATGGCGTCTCTCCTTGAAAAGTAGAAGCCCGCTTGGGGGCGCGAGGGAGCGTCGATCGCGGAGCGTCCGCGGCAGATCGCTCGGTCGTGAAGTGGCTGTAGTAACGACGACCCGAGGCCACTGCAAGGGGCCCCGAGCCGCCTTCTTCGGTGGTACCGTGCACCGGCAATGTACGGCGATCGTGTCGAGATTCGTCCCCGGAGGCGGCGCGGCGGTCGCGCCCTCGCCTTCGCCGGCCCCGGGCTCCTCGCGCTCATCCTTGCGGCCGCGTGCGGCGACGACGGCGGCACCGCACCGGCCGACGGCGGCCCCGATGCCTCCGCCGACGCACCGTGGGATCATCCGAAGGTGCCGTACGACGGCGCGACCGGCCAAGGGGTGCCGCGCGTGCCCGTGCACGCCGAGACGGTGAGCTCGCGCGTCGATACGCGGCAGCTCTTGTTCGCCGCCGGGGAAATGCAAATCAGCGGCGAGCCGTTCGCCGAGGGGTTCGCGGGGCGCAACCTCGCCAACTACGATCGCGCGTACCTGCCGACGGACCAGTACATCCTCGACAACGGCGCGCAGGATCCGAAGCCCGTCACCGATCTGTTCGGCTTCTCCACCGCCGTCGAGTCGTACGAGTACTCGAAGTACCACATGAACACGCTGGTCAACGAGTCGTCGGCCGGCGTCTCGCTGATGAACGGTCCCATCGTCATCGCGCGTGCCGAAGGGACGCCGTTCGATCGCTTCAAGGGGCGCATGACCGAGCTGCTCACCGCCGGCGGCGCCGACGTCGGAGGCATCGCGCTCGTCCCCCCGCCACCCACGAACGATCAGAACGTCCTCGGCTTCGCCGGCCTCTGGCCGAGCTTCGCGCCGTTCGTCGATTTCGATCCGACGATCGACGCTCACGACCAGGTCGTGCGCTCGTGCACCTTCTCCGGCGGCTACGGCGGCATCCCGACCATCGGCCAAGAGACCCCCGAGTACGAGTGCGCCTACAACTCGCTCCACCTCACCGATCGCGACGGCCAGGTGACGAAGAAGATCTCCCCCGGCGTGCTCGGTCTCGCCGCGTGGAAAGAGGCGCTCTGGTCCATCGACTTCGTGGGGCGCTTGCACGACGGCCAGGACAACCCGGTCGAAGCGGTGGCCGACGAAGATCGCGACAAGGTCGGCACGCTGAACAACGTGGTCCGCGGCACGAACCCGGCGACGGCCTGGCCCGGGACGTACATCGGCAGCACCCCCTTCGAAGGGATGTGGGGCCTCACGATGCTCGCCGAGATGGACAACCTCGCCGAGTGGCTGACCAGCTCGCTCACCACGACCGACGGCGCGGCCCTCGGCGGCTTCGCCACGCGCGGAGACGCCCTCGCCTACGACGACGGCGCGCCGCTGCGCTGGTTCCCCGCCGCGGTGCACGTCACCGAAGATTCGTCGGGGGTCTTCCCGCTCGTCACGGGGCTCGCCATCGACGACGCCTCGAGCCACGCCGAAGATCTCGCCGGGCTCTTGATCGGCCACGCGATGCTCTTCGCCATGAGCGACGCGCGCAACGCCGGCATCGGCCAGCGCCTCGGCCTCGAGCTCACCTTCGACGGCGATCCGTTCCCCGCGGACAACGGCCTCGCCGACGGCGAAGCCACGGTGCACGATCGGTCGCTCGCGGTGCTCAAGGTCGCTCTCGTCGATCTCGATCGCATGCACACCGACAAGGGAGCGCACGTCGTCACCGATCGGGCCACCGTGTCTTCCGGCGTGGCCACGCCGGGATCCACGGTGACGACCACGTCGCTCGCCCACGTGATCCTCGGGCTTCGCCAAGCGCTCCTCGCGGTGAACGGCTCCATCAGCCAATACGGCGCGCCCGATCCGAGCCCCACCGCCGATCAGGGCGGCATCCTCGGCGCGGCGTTCAGCACGCGCGTGCGCAAGCTCGTCGTCGACAACGGCGCGTTCGTGCGCGACGTCCTCACGAAGAGCGACGGCAGCGTGGCCAACGGCGCGACCTTGTCGAGCGGCGTGGCGACGCCGACCACGACCCCGACGACGCTCGAGAGCCAATCGGCCGCCGTGCGCGCCCTCGTGGAAGCGTTCCTCGTCACCGGCGACGCGACCTTCTTCGATCGCGCGCGCGCCGTAGCCAAGAAGCTCACGAGCGACTTTTACAGCGCCCCCGCGCGGATGTACCGCGGGGTGCTCGGCGGCGCCGACGAAGTGAGCATGACCCCCGAGCGCTTTGCTTGGCTGCAGAGCGCGCTCCGCGAGACGTACAAGGTGCTTCACGTGCCGGGCGATCCGCTCCTCGGTCGCGACGTGCTCGAAGACCGCGTGGCGCGCGTGAACAAGCTCTTCTTGAACGGCTGGGACGATCTCGACGGCGACGAGAAAGTGGCGACGGCCACCGAGTGCTTGGCGGGACGGCTCCAGCTCGGCGAGCAAGCGCTCACCGGCGAGCTCGGCCAGGACGACAACGGCGTCCACACGAGCGACCGCGACCAAGACTGCGTCCTCGAGATCGACGACGCCAAGAAGGGGAGCGTCATGGCGAGCGAGGTTCACTTCCACTCGCCGTAGCGTGTCGGGTGCGTCGCGCGCCGCGACAGCGCGAGGGGTTGGACCGGCTTCGCGCCGCGCTCAGTGCGGGAGGAACGGCGCGCGGAGCTCGTCGACCTCGAGGCACGGCCTCCGACGATCGAGCCGCTCGGGACGACACAGCGTCGCGACGGGGACGAGCGGATACGGCGACGACGCACGCCCCGTGAGCTCGTCGGTCACGAGGACCCGCGCCGGCAGACGGCGCTCGCGCCCGAGCGCGAGGACCACGTCTCCCAGCGTGGCCGCGCTCCGCCCCGCGCCTCCCGCGCCGTCTTGGTCGAAGAAGCGCGCGCTCCGTCCGCCGAAGACGAGGACGTCGGGATCGTGGCGTGTGAGCTCGACGAGCTGCGCCGCCGCCGGAGGGATGGCGCGACGCTCCGAAGCATCGGTCACCGCGCGGAGCGACGTGAGACCGACGAAGCCCCACGCGAGGTAGGGCCCCAAGGCGGTGAGCGGGCCGCCCGAACGCACGAAGCCGGCGAGCACGAGCCCGGAGGCGAGCGCGACCACCAAAGGGAGCGCGTGGCGGGGCTCTTCGCGGAGGTTCTGACCGACGGCGATCCACGCAGCGTAGAGAGCGAGCACGGCGAGCGGTCCACGCGCGGGTGCGCCGCGACGAATCCAATGCGCGACGCCGCGCACGGCGAGGACGAGGGCGACGAGGGCGATGGCCACGCCGAGCGCGTCGGGGCCCACGCCCAGCCCGTCGACCAAGACGTCGCGAAGAAAATACCGCGCGCGGGTCGGCTCGGTGAGCGCCGTCCCTCCCCAGCGCGTGGCGTGACCACCTAGATGCGCGGCGTAGAGCGAGACGAGGCGCTCGGGGCCGGTGAGGATCGTCAACGGCACGGCCCACGCGAGGACCGCGGCGGTGAACGCGAGGATCGCGCGAGCGCTCTCGCGGCGTCGCGTGGCCCCTTCTGGCTCGCTTGTTTCGCGTGGCCGAGAGACGAGCGCGAGCACGAAGAGCCCGAGGTAGAGCGGAGCCCACGAGAGCCGCACGCCCAGGCCGAGCCCCGCCGCCACCCCAACCGGCCACGCACGACGCTGCGGCGCATTCGGTGCAGTCTGCAAGTAATACGCGTGCAGGGCGAGGAGCAGCAAGAGGGTCGCGAGCCCCTCGGTCCCCACCGTCGTGAAGCTACGAAGCGCGAGCGGCGTCCCTATGACCGCCGCGGCGAGGAGGAGCGAAGCGCGGGGCGAGCGCGAGGCGCGGAAGGCGAGCACCACGGCGCCGAGACCCGCGCCCACCGAGACGATCTCGGCCGCCAGGAGCGGCGTCGCCCCGAGGGCCGCCACCGCACGAAGCGTCGCCACGTAGACGGGGTAGCCCGGCGGATGCGGCGTGAACCGCTCGAGGGAGAAGGTCTTCACCGCGAGGAGAAAGCCGACGCCGTCCCAGTCCTCCGGCCACGCCGGCACGACGCGCGCGAGGAGCACGACGAGCGACACCCCCAGCGCCCCGGCACAGGCGAGGGCGCGGGGGCGCGCGCTCACTTGCGCAGCGCTCCGACCACGTAAAAGGCGCCGACGCCGAGCAACAGGATGCCCGCGGCCCCCTGGAGCCACCGCCCCGAGACGTACTTTCCGACCTGGTCGGCGACCGTCACCGCGACGAGCGAGCTCGTGGCCAGCGCTGCGGCCGATCCGACGAACACCGACCAGCGGGCCGAAGAGCCCGCGGCGAGCGTGAAGGTGGCGAGTTGCGTCTTGTCGCCCAGCTCGGCGAGGAAGACTGCCCCGAAGGTCGAGAGAATCACACGGAGATCCATTGCGCGCATTATGATGCACCCCATGGCCAAGGGGCGAACCGTCGGCGCTCGAAAGCGCGCCACGAGCCAACGCACCACCGCGAAGGCCAAGGCGCCCCGAGCGAGCACGACCCGTGTGAGCGCGACGGGGAAGGCGGCGAGCAAGATCAGCCAGCGGATCGCCCCCGAGACGCTCCGCGCCGAGGTGCGACGCACGCACGGCCTCACGCTCCCCGAGCATCTCCTCGACTTTGCCGCGCGCTGGTCGGCGCTGCCGCGGGCCGATCACGATTTGGTCGAGGCGGCGGTGGGCTTCACCCCCGCGGGGGTCCTCGCCGAGCTCACCGCGAGCACGCGCGCCCGCGTGGCGAGCGACGTCGAGCCTTGTCTGCGCGCGCGGCACGAGCTCGACCCGCCGGAATTTCTCCTCGTGGCGCTCGCCAGCGACGGCACGCGTATCGGCCTCTGGTACGACGACGACCGGCTCGCCCCCTCGTTTCTCATGCGCTACGCGCCGGGGGACGACGCCACCCTCGTCTACGCCGGCACGTCGCTCCACGAAGCCTTGCGCCGCGCGGTCGACGACGCCTACGCGAACTCCGCCGAGGAGACCGGGGAAGCCCCCGCCTCGCCGATGCTCGCGCGCGCGCGTGTCATCGCCGAGAGCTTGCCCCTCCCCCGCCCGCCGATCGGCGCGCCCCCCGCCTACGACGACGCGGTCCGCGTGGCCACGTCGACCGGCGCGCGCCTCTGGGCGCCGGGCAAGCGCCTCGGTCGGCGCTACGCCGAGACCGATCCGGCGGCGGCGCGAAAGCTCCTCCGCGCCCCTCCCGACGTATGGCAAAGCTGGGTCGACAAGGCCCGCGCCGACTGCATGAGCGGCGAACCGGTCGAGGCCCTCGCGCTCGGTCACGACCTCCATCACCTCGCGACGCCGCGCGCCCCCGAGCGCGCCGTCGCCGCGACCGATCTCCTCGTCGCGGCGTACCGCGCCCTCGGGCGCGAGGCGCTGGCGCGCATCGCCGAGGCGCAGCATCGTCACCGAAAAGCGCCGCCCCCGAGCGCTCCCGCCGCCTGAGGCCCGCACCGAAGCGCGCGCGAGGGCGAACGGCGCGTCTCAGGTGCCGGCGAAGAACGCGTCGGGCTCGAGCCCGAAGGCGCTGATCTTCAGCTTGGCGAAGATCTCGTCGGCGCGCTTGGCGAAGGCCGAGGCCTCGCGAATGACGTTGGGATCGGTCTGGTACTCGGTCGTGCCGCGGAGCATGTCGGCGTAGGCGCGGCAGCTTCGCGCGAGCTCTACGTCGTTGCCGATCTCTTCGAAGATGGCGATGGCTTGCTTCAAGTAGCCACGCGCGCTCTTCAGCCCCTCGCCACCGGCGCTGGCCGCGGCCGTCACCTCGCCGAGCGAGCGGAGCGCGACGCCCATCTGCACCTTGCTCTGGATCTCGGTGAAGATCTCCACCGCGCGGGCGGTGCACTCGCGCGCCTTCGTGTACTCGCGCTGCGCGAGGTACGCCTTCCCGAGGCCGCGCACCGCTTCGGCGAGGCCCATCTTGTCGCCGAGCTCGTCGGCGAGCTCCTCGGCTTGCTTCAGGAAGTGAATGGCCTGCGTCGGATCGCCCAGGCGGTTGTAGGTCTCGCCCAGGTTCGTGAGCACGAGGGCGATGCGGTTGCGATCGCCCGTCTCCTTGGCCACCTCGTACGCCTCTTGGAAGAGGGCGAGCGCGCGCGAGTCGTCGCGCTGATCCTGCGCCACCGTGCCGAGGTTGTTCAGCGAGATGGTGACGCCGACGAGATCGCCGATCTCGCGGCGGATCTTGAGCGCTTGTTCGAAGCAGTCGAGCGCCTGCACGAACTGCCCCGAGTCTTGGTAGACGAGACCGAGGTTGTTCAAGCTGAGGGCGATCGACCGGCGATCGCCGATCTTGCGGCGCGCTGCCAGTGCGCGCTGCGTCGACTCGAGCGCCTTCGGGTAGTCGCCGCGGAGCCAGTGGAGCTTGCCGACGTCGTCGACCGTGCTGGCGATGCCGCGATCGTCGTGCGCCTCTTCGAAGAGCGCCAGCGCCGCTTCGAGGTGCGCGGCTGCGTCGTCGAGCCGCCCGGTCTCGCGGTAAAGGCGCCCGATGCGGCTGTGGGCCGCCCCCCCTTTGGTGCGCTGGTCGAGCCGGTAGGAGCGCGCGAGCATCTCGCGGAAGGCCGCCAATGCTTCGTCGTTTCTGCCAAGAGATTGGAGGACGTCGCCGTAGTGGTGGAGCGAGCGGATCCACTGCTCTTGGTCGGCCTCGACCGCCGCCGGCTCGCCCGTTCCGCGGCCCTCGCGACGGCGCACCTGCTCCTCTTCGCCTTTGCGAAGGAGCGCGAGACCGGTGGCGTAGTACTCGACCGCCTTCACGTTCGCGTAGCGCGCGCGGGCCACGTCGGCGGCGTCGAGGTACGCGGCCGCCGCTTGGCTGAGCGCGCCCGAGAGCTCGCGGTGGCGCGCCAAGGTGGCCACGTACTCTTCGTGCGTGCGGACGTGCTCCTTGAAGGAGAGCCAGTCGGCGATGGCGGCGTGGTACCTGCGCGCTTTGTTCTGCTGGGTGAGGCGCAGCAGGGTCTCGCGCTCGAGGTTGTGCTTGAAGACGTACTCTTCCTCGCCGGCCACCGAGCTGTCCGGGAGCTTCAGCACGTAGTCGCGATCGATGAGGTCTTCGAGCGAGGCGCGGAGCGCGGCGATGTCGGCGATCTCGCCCGCGCCCCACACCGCCGGCACCGGGTGATCCTGACGGTGCATGGCGACGAGGCCACCGAGCCAAAAGACTCCGCCCATGGCCGCGGCGCGCTCGAGGAGATCGCGCTCCTCGGGGGCGAGCGAAGCGATGCGTGCCTCGACCGCGTCCTCTACGGTGAGCGGCAAGGACACGCCAGCCAGCTTCTCGGGATGGATCGTCCATCGCTCTTCTTCGGCCAGCGGGTCTTCGACCTCGAGCACCCCCATGTCGAGGTAGATGCGGACCATCTGCTCGAGGAGAGCGGGGTTTCCCCCGGCCATCGTGCACGCCGACTCGATGAGCTCGTCGACCTCCTTGGACTCGCCGCAGGGGGCGAGGAGATCCTGCATGACCGCCGAAGAGTCGGTCTCCGAGAGCGGTTCGAGCTCGAGCACGGAGTGGTGCCCTTCGCCGTGGCGCACCCATCCGTCGCGACGCGCGAGCATGTCGGTGCGCGCGACCGAGATGATGAGGATCGGCCCTTTGAGCTGATCGAGCAGGTACCCGAGGAGCGCGAGCGAGTCGTCGTGGGAGAACTGGAGGTCCTCGAACACGAGCACGAGCGGCGTCGCCCCCGAGGCGGCGTCGGCCTCGATGAAGTGCTTGAGCACCACGCGGCGGAGCGCGACGACCTCGGCCGGGTCCCCTTCGACCGCGCGCACGAGGGGCGAGTCGGGGAACTTGAGATCGAGGAGATGGCCGAGGAAGTAGCAGACGTCGCCGACCTTCCGATCCTCCATCACCTTGGCGACTTGGGCGTGGACCGCGGCCTTCGCCGCCTCGGGGTCCATCCCCTCGCTCAGGCCGAAGCGGGCGCGGAGCACGCGGGCGAAGACGCCGTAGGCCGCCTCTTGCTCGCGCGCAGCGCCGCGGAAGACACGCGGCGCCTTGTCGTTCAGGCCGCGAAGCCGGACGAGAAAGTCGCGCACCAGGCGCGTCTTGCCGAGGCCGGCGGCGCCGGTGAGGGTGATCGCGCGCGGCTTCTTCTTGTCCCGCACGGCGCGCAACGCGTCGTCGAGCTCGTGCATCTCGCCGGCACGGCCCACGAGAACCGCGCGACGCTCCGCGACACCGTATCCGCCGCCCGGTGGAAGGCTCAGCCTCTCCGCCATCGTTCGCCAGTGTAGTGGCGAGGTGGAGGATCGCGAACGCATTTCGCGTCTATGGGCCCTCGTGCGCGCGTCGGCAGGCGATCCGCCGACGAATTCGCCTTCACTCGCCCTTCACTCGCCGTCGGAGTCCTCGACGGGGGCGTTGGGGGCCCCCAGCACCGCGGGGAGCGAAGGGGTCGAAGGATCGGGGATCCCCTCGGGCGGCGTGCCGTCGAGGCGCGTCGGCCCCACGGCCTTGGGGAGGATGTCGAGCCCCTTGTCGCCGGCGGCGGGGGCCGGCGGCGGCGTGTTCGTCCCTTGCGCGTCTCCCGCGACCCGCGACGAGGCGGGCTCGACGGCGGGGCGCGGCCCGACCGGCACGCCGAGCGGTGAGCCAGCCGGCGCGGTGGCGGACGTCGGCCCCCCGCGATGACGCTGCGGCGCGGGCTGCGCCTTGGCGACGGGCGCGCGGCGCTTGGGGAGCGGGTTCTCCACGCACTCCTTCATCCCCTCGGGGCAGGCGATGCGCACGTGGAAATGATCGTCGTGCGGCAAGACGCCGCGCGGCTGCACCATGAGCTCGGCGGCGCGCGCGCGAAGCGACTCGGGCGCTTTGATCTTCTCGGCGTAGGCCAAGAGGCGCGCCCGGAGCGGGCTCGCCACGAAGATGTGGCTCACGCGAGCGACCGGATCGGTGAGGAACGCGGTGACCAGCAACCAGTTCCGTGCGTCGTCGAAGGAAGCGCCCGGCCACGTGGGCGCGGTGCCGTCGCCGCGGTAGGCGACGAAGCGCTCCGGGAGAACCCCCTTCCCTTGCTTGTTCTTGGCGAAGAAGAGGACGTCGGCGTCGCGCCCGCTCTCGTGCGAAGCGTGCTGATCGATCTCCCCGCCGCCGGCGCGAGAGAGGTGGCCCACGGTGAGGACCGACTCGGGGAACTGCCTTCGCACTTGGCGCGCGGCGCGGTCGATCATGGAGACGAGCGGACCGAGCCCCCAGCGCACGTCTTCGTCGGCGTGCACGGGGACGACGCGGAGATAGTTCGTCTCCTCGAGGCGCGACCCGCCGATGAGCCTTCCGGTCGTCGGCGAGCCGACGCTCTTTCCCAAGCGCATGGCGGCCGACGTGCCGACCGTGTTGGCCGAGGCGCGGGGACCGGCGAGGGCGCCGGCCGACGTCGTGAGGAGAGCGGCGACGAGAGCGGGGGCGAGGAGGTGACGCACGAGGCCGACCGAACCACGCGCGCGCTCAGCGGGCCAACTTCGCGGCCGGGGCGCGGAGGCCGACGTGCGCGAGCGGCCCCTCGCCTGACGCGCGAGTCCGGCCGCTGTCAACGCGCGTACACGCTCGGGCGCCACCTCCCCCGTTTCCCCCGGGCGGGCCTCTGGGCACAGCGCGTGCTAAGCGGGCGCCCATGAGAACCGGACTCCTTTTCGCCTGCCTCGCCACCGCCGCCGCCCTCAGCGCCGGCTGCTCTTCTTCTTCCTCCGCGGCCAACAAGCCCCCCGTCATCGACGACGTGCAGGCCCCCGACACCGCGAGCAAGGGATCGAGCGGGAACTACGAGATGACCATCACCGTCAGCTGCCACGACGACGACGGCACCATCGCGAAGGCGCGCATCGAGATCGCCGGCTTCGCCAACAACGAGATCAAGACGCCCGCGCAGTCGACCTTCAAGAGCGTCCCCGTGCAGCTTCAGATCGACGGCAAGGCGCCGGCCGGCAAGCTCGACTACACCCTCGTCGTCGTCGACGACCAGGGGGCCGAGACGTCGAAGACCCTCTCCGTCACGCTGAAGTAACGCGCTTCACGGCGGCCCTTGGGTCGCCGCCTCGAGCGGGTGGAGCGCGTCGTCGAGATCCTTCGACGCCGGCGCGCTCCACGTCGCGTCGAGCACGCCGAAGGTCTCGACCGTGTCGGTGGTGCGTGTGGCCCCGCGTGCGGCGGTGCCGTTCAGCGCCCAATACGACCAGTCGATGTCGGCGTTGGCGAGGTACTGGCGGAAACTCTTGAACCAGAGCCCCGCGCCGCTCGCGGCGTCGACGTTGGTGGCGTCGTGTTGCGTGCCGAACTCGCCGACCCACACCGGCGCGGTGAACGCCTTGTTCTGCGTGAGGAGAAAGCCCCACGCGTTCCCCAGCGCGGTCGACAGATCGGAGTAGCTCGTCATCCCGGTGTGGAACCACGCGTAGTCGTGTGCTTCGTAGACGAGACGACCGGGGACGGCGAAAGAGATCGGGTTCGAGTACGCGCCGGTCAGATCGGTCGCGTAGGCGAGCCCCTCGACGAACACGAGGAGCTTCGGGTTGACCCCCAGCACGGCGTTGCCCCCGCGCATCGCCGCCGCCCGCCAATCGAGTGTCGTGTCGGAGCCGCCCCACGTCGGCGTGCGCCCGTCGTCCATCGCACGCAGCTCGTTCCTGAGGTCGGCGCCGATGACCGCCGGCTCGCTTTCGTACCGCTGCACGATACCGCGCCAATCGGCGAGCCAGCTCGCCTCGGGGTAGTCGCTCGTGTACCAGAGGCCGTTGCCGTCACTGCCCGAGCAGCACCAGTCGGCGCGGCTCGTGTGGTTGTCGAGCACGACGACGAGCCCTTCGTGGGCGAGCGCCGCGATCACGCGATCGAAGATCTCCATCGCGTGAAGACCGCGGAGCTTCGGGTTCGCGGCGACGCGCGCGTCGTCGACGAGCGGATCGAGCTCGTACATCTCGTTCGACCAAGGGAGCCGCACCGAGTTGAACCCCTCGGCGCGAATGAGCCGTGCGACGGCGTGGAGCTCGGCGCGATCGAGCCCGGCGACGACGTGGTCCTTCTCCTCCGCGCCGTACCAGTTCACGCTCGCGAGCTTGAAGCGCTTCCCCTTGGCGTCGAGGATCCACCGGCTGTCGGTGTGGAAGGGGACGGCGGGGAGCGGAACCGCGGGGCCGGCGTCGTCGACGGGAGCTCCGGCGTCGCTCGCGCGCGCGTCGCCCATCGTGCCGCCGTCGGCCGCGGCCGCGTCGCCCCCTTGGACGGAGGCGTCCCCGCTCGCGGGGACGCTCGTGTCGTCGCCGCACGCCGCCGCGAGGAGCAACGAAGCCAAAACGAGCGTGGACGCGGCGCGCACCGGCGGAGGGTAGCGCAGGCGAGGCGCGGCTCAAGCCGAGGAAATCCTGGGTGGGCAACCGCCTCGGGCTCGACTAGCGTTCGCGCCATGGACAAGGTGCAAAAAAGCGCGCGCGACGCGTGCGCGGACATCCCCCAAGGCGCCACGATCCTCGCCGGCGGCTTCGGTCTGTGCGGCATCCCCGAGAACTGCATCCGCGCGCTCCGCGAGCTCGGCACGAAGGACCTCACCTTCGTCTCGAACAACTGCGGCGTCGACGACTTCGGTCTCGGGGTGCTCCTCCGGAACAAGCAGATCGTCAAGATGATCTCGAGCTACGTGGGCGAGAACAAAGAGTTCGAGCGCCAGTACCTCTCGGGTGAGCTCGAGGTCGAGCTCTGCCCCCAAGGGACGCTCGCCGAGCGCATTCGTGCCGGCGGCGCCGGGATACCTGCATTCTACACGCCTACGGGCGCGGGCACCGCGGTGAGCGACGGCGGTCTGCCGCTCAAGTACGGCGAAGGGGGCAAGGTCGTGAAGCTCTCTCCCAAGAAGGAGCTCCGCGAGTTCGACGGCCGCACCTACGTGCTCGAGCCGGCCATCACCGGCGACTTCGCCATCGTGAAGGCGTGGAAGGGGGACCGCTTCGGCAACCTCGTCTATCGCCACACGGCGATGAACTTCAACCCGATGATGGCCACCGCCGCCAAGGTGACCATCGCCGAGGTGGAGGAGCTCGTGGAGGTCGGCCAGCTCGACCCCGCCGAGATCCACACCCCCGGGATCTACGTGCACCGCGTGGTGCTCGGTCAAGGCTACGAGAAGCGGATCGAACGCCGAACGACGCGCCCCGCACCCGGCGCCGCTACGGCGAAGGGAGGTGCCGCATGAGCACGGAAGCGATCGGCCTCACCCGCGAGCAAGTCGCCCAGCGCGCGGCGCTCGAGCTCAAGGACGGCTACTACGTGAACCTCGGCATCGGCATGCCGACGCTCGTCGCCAACTACATCCCCGAAGGGGTGGAGGTCGTGCTCCAGAGCGAGAACGGTCTCCTCGGCATCGGCCCCTACCCCGTCGCCGGCACCGAAGATCCCGATCTCATCAACGCCGGCAAAGAGACGGTGACGATGCTCAAGGGCTCGGCGCTCTTCTCCAGCGCCGAGAGCTTCGCGATGATCCGCGGCGGGCACATCGACCTCGCCATCTTGGGCGCGATGCAGGTCTCGGAGCACGGCGACCTGGCGAACTGGATGATCCCCGGCAAGATGGTGAAGGGGATGGGCGGCGCCATGGATCTCGTCGCCAGCGCCAAGCGCGTCGTCGTCATCATGGAGCACTCGGCCAAGTCGAAGGACGGCAAGACCGTGAGCCCGAAGATCCTGAAGGAGTGCAACCTGCCCCTCACCGGGCGGCGCGTCGTGCATCGCATCATCACCGAGATCGCCACCATCGACGTGACCGCCGAGGGGCTCCTCCTCCGCGAGGTCGCCCCGGGCGTCTCGGCGCGCGACGTCCAAGAGCGTACGGAGCCGACGCTCAAGGTGGCGAGCGACCTCGCCGAGATGCAGGTCCGCGCGACCAATCCGGCCACGAGCCCACTCACCAGCCCGATCACCCGCTAGTGCCCTCCGCCCCCCCTTCCACGCGGCGAAAAGCCGACCTGTCGAGCGGACGGGATGCCGGGAAGGCCGAGTGCTATACTGGCGCCCAGCACCCGATGCCGGCCGACATGAGCAAAGAGCGCGAAGCGCTCGTCGTCCTGCTCGGGCTCACGCGCGAGCTCACGGACAACCGCCCGCTCGAGGAGTCTCTCCAAGCGGTGACGGATGCCGCCTTGAAGCTCGTGTCCGGCGATCACGCGTCCATCCGCCTGCTCGACGGCTCGCACTCCGAGCTGCTCTCGGGGGCGCGCTCGGGCTCGGGACGTGACCTCCCGCCGATGACGTTTCGCAAGGGCGAAGGGCTCATCGGCTGGGTCGTCGAGCAGCGCGACGGGATCCTCATCGACCAAGCGAGCGTCGATCCGCGCTTCAAGCACGACAACCGCCCCGGCGCGCAAGGCTTCAGCGTGCAGTCGCTCCTCGCCGAGCCGCTGTGGTCGGCGGGGAACGTCATCGGCGTGCTCTCCATCTCGTCCCCGGACCCGCACGCCTTCGGCTCGGACGACCAGCTCCTCGTGCGACTCCTCGCCAACTGCTCGGCGCCGCCCATCGAGCGCGCGCGCCTTCGTCGCTTGGCGATGACCGACGATCTCACGCTCGCCTACAACCAGCGCTACTTGATGCCGCGCGTGAACGAAGAGGTCGAGCGCGCGCGCCGCACCGAGAAGCCGCTCAGCGTCCTCTTGATGGACCTCGATCACTTCAAGCGAATCAACGACGACTACGGCCACGCCATCGGCGACGTCGTGCTCCGTCAGTTCGCCGACCGCGTGCGCCGCACGGTGCGTCGCATCGACGTGTTCGTGAGGCGCGGCGGCGAAGAGTTCATCTTGATCATGCCGGGCACGTCGGGCAGCGAAGCGGAGATCTCCGCCGAGCGCATCCGCGTGAGCCTCGAAGAGGCGAGCCTCTCGGTGGGCGAAGGGCTCGAGATCGCGCAGACGGTGAGCGTGGGCATCGCCACATGGAACCGCAGCGAGACAGCCGAAGCCATGCTCGGCCGCGCCGACATCGCCATGTACCGGGCCAAGCAGCACGGCAGAAATCGCGTGGAGACCGCCGGCGCGAGCGAAGCGCCGATGCCCATGTCGCTGCGCCCGCCGGCCACGAGCCCGCCCGCGTCGAAGTGAGGAGGCGCGTCGTGGGGGCGAAGGTGAAGGGCGCGCTGCTCTCGGTCGCCAGCCTCGCGGCGTGCGCGCTCTTCGTCGGCGGCGGCGTGCGCGCGCTCGCGGCCTGCGCGTCGGATCCCGATCCGGAGATCGTCGTCGGCGTCTCCACGCAGATGCGCGTCCCCAAGGAGATCCGCTCGGCGCGCGTGCGCCTCGAGCCCGAAGGGGCCGCCGCCACCTGCGCCACGATCGATCTCGTGGCGACCCCCCTCCCCCGCACCGTGCGCGCCACGGGGAACGGCGCGATCACCGTCACTGTCGCCGCCTTCGCCGGCCCGCCCCCCGAGGCGTGCGACGATCTCACCGGCGCGGTCGTCGTCCGCCGTGCGACCACGCGCTTCGTCTCCGGCGAGTCGCTCTACTTGCCGATGCCGCTCAAGTACACGTGCAGCGGCGTCACCTGCGACGCCGGCCAGACGTGCCTCGGCGGCGCGTGCGCGAGCGACACGGTCGATTCGAACGGCCTCGTCGAATACGACGACGCGCTCCTCTTCGGCGGCACGAGCTTCTGTCTCTCGCGCGGGCTCTGCTTGGACGATCGCGTCCCCGCGCTCCTGCTCGATCCGAAAGCGTGTACTTTCCAACTGACCGCGGACGTGACCATCGACAAAGGGATCAACGTCGAGCTCGTGAACGACAACCTCTCGCGCGAGGTGCTCGATCTCGATCCGGTCGAGGGCTACACGGTGGACGCCTCGGTGCCCGATCAGTTCCGCCTCGCGCCGAGCCTGTGCGCCCGCTACGCCGCTGGGAAAATCGCCTCGATTTCGGTGGGGGTCGGCTGCCCTTCGAAGAAGCCGCTCAACCCGATGTGCCAGAACGAGCCCTTCGTGGACGGCGGCCGCATCCCCGCCGAAGCGCCCGAGCTTTGCACCTCGAGCGCCGACCTCGCGCCCGCCAAGGGGGGCCTCTACTTGCTCGTCGACCGATCGCGCAGCATGGAGGGCTTCTTCGGCCAAGGGCCGAACGCGATCCACGAGAAGCTGGGGCTCGCGCTGAGATCCCCGCTCCTTCGCTCGAGCCGCGTGGCGTTCCACTTCTTCCCGGCGAGCGGCGGTGACTGCGCGGCATCGCCCAACGCCTTCGCCGCCCCCGCCGCACCCGCGGGCTTCGGTCTGACGGCACCGGCACAAGCCGCGACCGCGGCCGACGGGCTGCTCGCCGATCTCGGCAACGTCATGCCGAACGATCCGCCCGCGCTGGTGGACGCCGTCTTGCGCAACTCGGGCGGCGCCTACGACACGCTGGCGGCGATGGGCGACGCCCGCGCCTTCCCTCGACGCGAGGTGCTCTTCCTCGGCAACCGCGATTTCGCAGCGCACTGCGCGCCGGCGGTGGGTCTCCCGAACGAAGAGGCCTTCACCGCCGAACAGACGAAGAAGCTCGCGACCGGCGCGATCTTGTTGGCCGCGCCGCCGGGGACCGATCAAGGGGGGCGCGATCCGTACATCGACGCGGTGACGTTCTCGCGCGCCGGAGGCGGAGCCTTCATCGACACGTCGTTCGATCCTTCGCTGACGACCGACGCCATCACCGCGGCGATCAGCGACCTCGGCCTCTGCCTGTACGACGCGCCGAGCGAGCTCGCGGGCGCCGACCTCACGACGGCCAAGATTTCCTATTTCGATCCTCTGAAGAGCGATCGCGTCGACATCCCCTTCGCCGCCGACTGCGCGGAGAGCTCGCCCGCTTACGGCTTCAACATCGACGACGGCCGCGTCCGGCTGTGCGGGAAGGCGTGCACCGACTTGGGCTTCGCGGTGAAAGCGGGCGCGGTCTACGCGCTCGACCACCACGTGCCGCCGCCGGACATCCCGGTGAAGTGGGCGCCGCTCTGCAAGTGATCAGCCGCGCGGGCGACGGCGCGGGCCGAGCTCGAGCAACGCAAAGCCGTAAGACGCGAAGGTCTGGAGCACGACGGGCGTGTTCGAAAGCCCGGACGCGCTCCCTGGGAGCAACATCACACTGCCGTCTTGGAGCGCGCCGACGAGCACGTCGAAGAATCCGTCGCCGTCCACGTCCCCCGCGCCCGACACGTCGCCCCCGAACGAGGCCGAGCCCGCGACCTGGCTCGGAGGTCCCGAGAGCCCCGTCGCGCTCCCGAAGAACACGTACGCGTGACCGGCACCGGGACTCGAACCGGGCACGCCGCCCAGGAGATCTCCGTAGCCGTCGCCGTTGACGTCGCCCGCAGGAGCGACCGGGGTCACGACCCCCTTCCCGCCCGCCGGGAGCGGCACCGGCGTGAGGACGAGACCGTTCGTCGCGTCACCGTAATAGATGCTCCCCGCGCCGAAGATGTCGGCGAGCCCGTCGCCGTTCACGTCACCGGCCGCGCTCGCGATGCTCGACGGGACGATGAGAGGCGCGGACGACGGACCGCTCGGCCCACCCAAGTGGAGAAACGTCGTCCACTGGGCTCCGTTGTACATGTGCGCGCTCACCAGCACGTCGCCGTAGCCGTCGCCGTTCACGTCGCCCACGCCCGCCACGCTCGTGCTCATGTCGCGCGGCTCGGTGATGGTGAAGGGAACGGCCGAAGGACCACCGGGGCCGCCGAGGAAGACGTAGGCGTCGGCGGTGTAGGTCGACGAGGTGGCGATGATGTCGGCGTATCCGTCGCCGTTCACGTCGCCGGCCGGTGCTACCGCGATCGCGCTGTAGCCTCCCCCTTGCGACACGAGATCGATGGAGGTGCTCGACAGCCCCGCGACGCCGCCGAGGTACACGTGCAGGATGGCCACGTTCGCGCCGTTGGCGTTGTCACCCAACGTCGACGTGACGATGTCGCCGTAGCCGTCGCCGTCGACGTCGCCCGCGCTCGCCACACGCACGCTGCGAAGGTGGAAGGAGCCGTAGCCGGTCGTCGGTCCGTGAACGACGGTGGGAGAGAGGGAGAGCCCGCCTGCTCCGCCGGGGTAGACGAAGTAGTCGGCGTTGCCGCCGGAGGTGACGGTACCCACGACCACGTCGGCGTAGCCGTCGCCGTCGACGTCGGGGTTCGTCCCGAACGAAGTGTCGTGGGGCGCAGTGCGCGCGCCGACGTTCATCTGCCAGACCGGGCTCGGGTCGGTCCCCACGGTCCCCGAGGAGGTGGCAAACAGCCTCCAGAAGTGAACGCCCGGCGCGAGCGGTGAAGGAGGCGCCGCGGAGCTCCCGAGGACCGTGAAGGTGGCCTCCACCTGCGTGCACGGACGATCGTGGCAGATCTCGACCTTCGCGCCGTCCGTGCTGGGCGCGAGCTCCCAGTGGAGCGCGGGGGAACGCGAAGTGGCGGTCGACGTGGAGAGCGGAGCGAGCGGCCGCGGCGGCGACAAGGCCAGGACGCACGACGATCCCGACGGCAACGTCCCCGGCTGACACACGCACGAAGCGGTGTGGAGCTTGCTCGCGCACACGTGCAAGGAGCCGCACGCGACAGGCGCGCTCCACACGTTGCAGCCGAGCGTGTCCTTCGCGCAGGTGACGAGCTGACCGTCGAGACACGCCGACTCTCCGGGGAGGCACGGGCCGATGCAGCTCGGTGCGTCGGGATCGGCGCCGTCGCGGGTGACGTCCGCGTTCGCGTCGTGGGGCGCATCGTCGCGCCCGCCGTCCGTGCTCGCGCCGCCGTCGTCCGTGGCGTCCATGCCCGCGCGATCCGCCGACGCGTCTTCCGAAGCCCCAATCCCGGGGCCCGCCTCGTCGTCGATCGAGCCGCCGCAGGCCCACGCGAGCGCCGCCGCCACGAACGCGAGCGCGAGACCGGTCCCCCGCCGCCGCATCTTCATCATCGTATCACGCGCGACGTCGACAAGCGCACGCGTCGCGTCCTCGGCTAGGCTGGGCGAATGGGGAGTCGGGGCCGTCAAAGCGCGCTTCTCGCGCTCGCCGCGTTGCTCGTCCCGCTGGCGTGCGGCGCTCGCTCCGACATCTCGGACGACGGCGGCACCGACGGCGGCGCGCTCGACGGCGACCTCGCCGACGCGCTCGGCGCGAGCGACGGATCGAAGAATCCCGAGAGCGACGGCGCGACGGCGAGCGACGCGCCCAGCGCGTTGGACGCGAGTCCGAGCCACGACAGCGGACCGCTCCCCGAGCCGCCGCCGCGCCTGCTCGCGCCGCTCTCCACGGAGCGGGTCACCTCTCACTCCCCCGTCTTGCGTTGGCTCCTCGCGAAGGGGACCGACGGTGCGCAGATCGACATCTGCCGTGATCGCGCGTGCACCACGCTCGTGACGAAGTTCACCGTCACCGGCTCGAGCGCCATCCCGCCGGTCGCCCTCGCGCAGGGGGTCTACTTCTGGCGAGCGCGCGGCGCGTTGGGGGACACCGTCGGCACGGTGAACAGCCCGGTGTGGCAATTCCACGTCGGGGTGGAGAACGCGCCCAAGAGCACGTCGTGGGGGAGCGTGCTCGACGTCAACGGCGACGGCTTCGCCGAGGTGATGATCGGCTCTTCCAACGTCTCGGGGGCGAGCGAGACGGTCTACCTCTACCAAGGCGGGCTCGGCGGGCTCGCGACCACGCCCACTTCGTGGACGTACGCGAACCACCCGAACGGCTACTACCGCGACCCGATCGCCAGCGCCGGAGACATCGACGGCGACGGCTTCGAAGAGGTGCTCCTCGGCGTGCCCGATCCCAACGCGAAGGTCGGCGCCGTGCACATCTACAAGGGCGGCGCGTCCGGCCTCTCGACGACCCCGACGGTGCTCCCGGCGCCGAGCGGCGTCGACTCGAGCTTCGGATGGAACGTGGCCGGCGGCGGTGACATCAACGGCGACGGCTACGCCGACGTCCTCGTGGGTGCGCCGTTCAGCGCGGGCGGCGTCTTCGTCTACTACGGCGGACCGAGCGGCCTCACCGGCGCGCCGACCGTGTTCACCACCGAGACGATCCCGGGAAATCAGACGGCCTACCTCGGCGCTTCGGAGACGAGCGCGGGCGACGTGAACGGCGACGGCTTCGCCGATGTCATCATGGGATCGTGGGGAGGCAACTACGCCTTCCTCTACCTTGGGAGCGCCGCGGGACTGTCGAGACCACCGACCATGCTCCCGTCACCACACCACCCGGGGCAGATCGATCAGAACCCCGGCTTCGGCTTCAGCGTGGCCGGGACGGGCGACGTCAACGGTGACGGCTACGCGGACATCCTCATCGGCGCCCCCGGCGACGGCGACAACTACAACAACACCGGGAGCACCTACGTCTACTTCGGCAGCGCCGCGGGCCTCGTGACGGCGCCGGTCCGCCTGGTCAACCCGACGGCCGACACCGGCTCCGGCTTCGGCGCTGCAGTTGGGCCCGCGGGGGACGTCAACGGCGACGGCTACGACGACATGCTCTCGGCCATCGATCACGGGAGCTTCGTCTTCTACGGGGGCCCGACCGGCTCGGCGTCGCAAGGGATCCCGCTCCCGATCTTCGGTCAGAACATCCTCTTCCGGCAGGGGTGCCTCGGCGCCGCGTGGGACGTCGACGGCGACGGCTTCGACGATCTTCTCACCGGTGCGCCCGACGCGAACAACTGGAGCGGCGACGCGGAGCTCTACCTCGGCGGCACGCTCGGCCCCTCGGCGCCGATCCCGCTCGTGCACCCCACCGTGCCGAACGGCTTCTTCGGATCGTCGGTCGCGTGGAGTGAGGAAGAAGGTGCCCCCACCCGCCTCGCGGCTTCGCCGCTCGTCGACCTCCCCCAAATCGCCGGCTCCGCCGGCTCAGGGGGAGGTAGCGAGAGAGGACGAAGACCTCGCGCACGTCGCGCACCGCGCGGACGAAGATGAGACACAACGAGCGCCCGCACCGCGACGTTGGAGGGCTGCTGATTCGAATCGTGCTCAGCGTGTTCCGCCCAGGCGCCCACTGCGGCCCGCCCGCGCTCGACCTGATGGGCGGCATCGTCGGACTCGCGATGGGCCCCTTGGGGCTCGCAGAAAGCATGCGACGCGTCGGGTTCTTCGCGCGCTCCCCTTGGCTGGAAGTTGCTCGCGGCGCCGGCTGCCTCACGTGGGCGTTGACGTCGTTCGTCACGGTGATTGTGATCGTTTACACGTGACGGGCGCACCTGACTCGTTGGGGCCGCGGCGCGAGCTAGTGAGGACGCGTGCAGAGTACATGGGCGGAGACCGCCGCTCATCCGTAAGATACCGGCTACCCGACGCAGGCCGATCCCGCCGGCATCGAGTTCTACCGCGACGCGACCTTCGAGCTCGCGAACGCACGGGTCTTCGACTACGCGCGCCGCCCGAGCGAGCGCCACGATCGCGCCGGTCAGAGCATCCCGAGCATCAGCCTCTCCGGCCTCAGCGGCACGGGCACGACGCGCAACCAGGCGTGGGCCTACAACCAGCAAACGAGCGCGCCGGTGCTCGCGACCGAAGTGCAGACCGAGCCCGTCGGAAGCGGCCGCTCCGATCTCACCCAGAACCCGTACTTCGAAGACCTCACCGCGGTCGGCTCGGGCAACGGCTCGCTCACGACGATGAACGAGACCTTCACGCGCGACGTGGGCGGCCGCGTCACCCAAATCGCGCGCTCCTTCGTCACCCAGAGCTTCAGCACCTTCACGCCGCCGCCGGCGCAATACACCTACGCCCCCAACGGCCGCCTGACGCGCTTCATCAACGCCGACGGCACCCACGACATCACCTACGACACGCGCGGCCTCGTCCACACCGTGACGGTCCAAGGCGAAGGCGTCTACACGTTCGAGTACGACGCCGTCGGCCGGAGCAGCCTCCTGACCTACCCCGACGGCCACACCCGCGCGCAGACCTACGACCCCGAAGGCCGCATCGCTTCGCGCTGCTACCAGTACACCACCACGACGCGCTGCTACGGCGCGACCTACGACGCCGCCGGCAACCCCACCACGCTCTCCGATCCCGAAGGCACCGACACCCTCACGTACGACGGCCTCGACCGTCTCATGCAGGATGCACGCATCGCCTCGGGCCTCCCCGATCAGATCGACAACTACACCTACAACGCCCTCGGAGCCCTCAAGACCAACGCCGGGACGCTCCTCGACGATCAACGCCCGAGGCTCGCCGGCGGAGGCACCGCCGACGCAGCGATCCCCGCGACCCTGAGCGGCTCCCCCGTCACCCTCAACCCCGCCGGCAACGTGACCCTGCTCCGCGGCGTCACCCTCGCCTACAACGGCCGCGGCCAAGTCCAATCCCTCCAGCGCCCCATCCCAGGCGCCACCGAGACCGAGCAATACGGCTACGACACCGCAGGTAGGCGCATCGGCCGCATCCGCTCCTCGGTCCCGACGGGCGGCGGACCCACCACCTTCGAGGCGCAAGACCTCTACCTCTACGAAGGCCCCAACGTCGCCGCCATCTACAGCGGCGCCTCCACGAGTCCATCCCTCGCCGAGACCTGGCTCTTCGACGGCGTGGACCATCCGCTCCGCGTCCACGCCCGTAGCCCCGACCTCGTCTACTACTACGAGCTCGACTTGGCGGGGAACGTGCGCCGCTTGATGCGCCCCGGCGGAAGCGATGCGGGCGGCTATCGGTACACCGCGTTTGGCGCGCAGATGCCGGCGGACGCGACGACGCCGGCAGCGCAGTTTGATCAACCGCTTCGGTGGAAGGGGCGGCTGTTCACGGAGTTTGTGCCGGGCGCAGGGCTCTACGACGTGCGCGCGCGTGCGTGGAGCCCGGAGATGGGGGCGTTTACGTCCATTGATGAGTACGCGTTCCACGATGCGCGGAGCACGCTCTGGGGGTGGCCGGGGGAGAACCCGGCGAGGTGGAGCGACCTGACAGGACACAACCGTCCGCCTTGGGATCCGAGTTCGGGCTTCTTTAGTCCCGAACAGACGTCAGTTCTCTATTCGGCCTCGGCGTTCTTCGTCGACAAGACGACCACTGACTACAACTCCGGCAACTACGGGGACGCCGCGGTCGACGCCGTGTTCACGGGCGCCACGGGTCTGGCGGGCGCGTTCACTCAAGTCTTCCAGCGTCACCGGATGACGCCGGGAGAGTTTGCGTTGGGCGTCACCGGGATGTCGTGTCCGATCGTGGCAGGGCCCGGTGTCGGTGCTGCCGAACAAGCGGGCGCGGGCATCACCGAGGGGCTTGGCAGTCAAGCCGGCTCCCGGGCTCCTCGGCCGTTGGACGTGATCCGTGCGGGCCTGACGCCAGGTCTCAGCGCCGACTCCGAGGTCTATACCGTGCCCAGCGAGACCGAGCTTCGAGGACTGTATGACGAACTCTCTACGGGTGGGACCCCACTTCAGGGCTCGACGTACCCCGGGGAGGCGGTAACACTTCCTGATGGAACATTCGTGGGCATTCGCTCGACCTCGATAAGCGGCGGCGCCACGATCGACGTCAACCAGGGCGGGGGGGCCGTTTGGAAGGTGCACGTGGCGCCGTGATGGCGAGAGAGGTGGCCCGGCGGATCCTTGCCCATGGGACCATCGACTGGGTCCACATGCCGGAGGTCGACGCGATCGCTCGGGCGATGGGCGTAGATGACGACGAAACGGCGCGCTTGGTCTGCGTCGGCGCGATTCATCAACTACTCCAGGAGGGACTCGTCAGGGCGGGGACGGTGCTTGCCGATGGTGGCTTTCGTCCCTGGTCCGGTCTCGCCCCCCTTGAGGCATCGGAGCGGATCGACCGGGAGTGGATCCGGCTCGGGCAGCCTCGCGTTCCGGGCGAGATCTGCTGGCTTGAAAACACGGTGGCGGGAGCGCGGAGAGGAGCGGCGGAGCGAGAGGACCTGCTCCGAACCCAAACTTGGCGAGCTCCAAAGGGCTAGGTGAGAACAGGCACCTCCAACAGATCCACGAACACGCATCTGAACCTGATCCACCCGGCGCCGGCACGCTGCCGCGACGCGCGCGCCCGACCTACCCCAGCGCCCCCCGCACCCGCTCCACCACCGCCTCGAGGTCCGAGAGCACCTCACGCGCCTCGACCCTGACGACGCGCCACCCCCGCGCCTCGAGCACGCGCTGCCTGTGCGCATCCTTGCGCTCGCGCCCACGATGCCAGGCACCATCGACCTCGACGATGAGCCGCACCGACGGTGCGCAGAAGTCGACGATGTACCCGCCGATGACGACCTGCCTGCGAAACGCGACACCGAGCCGCGACCCGCAGAGCGCCGACCAAAGCGCGAGCTCGGACGCCGTGGGCTCGCGCCGCATGCACGCGGCACGCTGAGCGAGAAGCTGACGCTGATGAGCCGAGTGACGTGAGCGCATGAAGACCTCCCGCGCCCGGTGAAGCGGCGGGCGCACGCGACCCCGAGCGCAGGCTCCGTGACGCGCGAAGCCAGCCTGCCCGACTCCACGCCCTGAGCGCGGCGCGGAGCGTGCGCGTCGAGCGCGCGCCCGCCGCTTCACCGGGCGCGCGTCGCGGCGCTCGCACTTCTGCGATTCGCCTGCTACGCGGACGCATGCACCCTGCACGCATCGCCCCGCCTCCCCCTGCCACGCGCAGCTTCGCGTAAGCGAAGCGAGCATGGCTTTGGGGGAGGCAAGCCGAGCGAGGCTCCCGCCTCGCGAGGCGGGTGGGGGCATCACCACTCGATTTGGCAGGGAACGTGCGCCGCTTGATGCGCCCCGGCGGAAGCGACGCGGGGGGCTACAGGTACACCGCGTTTGGCACGCAGATGCCGGCGGACGCGACGACGCCGAGCGCGCAGTTTGACCAGCCGCTTCGATGGAAGGGGCGGCTGTTCACGGAGTTCGTGCCGGGCGCCGGGCTCTACGACGTGCGCGCGCGTGCGTGGAGCCCCGAGATGGGGGCGTTTACGTCGATTGATGAGTACGCGTACCACGATGCGCGGAGCACGCTCTGGGGGTGGCCGGGGGAGAATCCGATCGCAGCTGCTGACCCCTCTGGCCACTGCCCATGGTGCATCGCGATTGGGATGGGCATCGGAGTTCTTGGCATGGGAGCGTCGGCCCCCTCGGATACGAGCCAGGCGCCGTCGAACGTGCTCGGGATGATGGCTTCCGTCCCGGGGCTCGGGCCGGCAACCGGCGCTGCGGCGAAGGGGTTGCTCGAAGCAAGCCTGCCAATCGTTGAGCGCGTTGCGCCGGACGTCGCCAATGTCCTCTCCCAACTCGTCAAAGGTGGAAGGCTGGCGAGTCGCGGGGCCGAGCTCGCGGAAAGCTGCCCACAACCCCTGACTAAGGCTTCGGGAGGCGAAATGTTAGGCGAGGCGCTTGGTCGCTTGCGTCAGCTCCCGGGATCCGGCCGAGTCGCCGTGTTCCGAGACCTTGCGGGCGAGATCACGGAGGCCACCAGCGGCCAGTGGTCTGCGACCGAACTCGATGCGGCGAACGGAACGATCTTCGCTGGCGAAGGCGGGGAAGCGTTGGTCTTCGACAGTGCTGGCAACATGTTTCGCGGACAGCTCGCCGATGAATCCGCGTTTGCCCGGGCCGCTGGCGGTCGACTCGAGATCGACTACGGTCAGCTTAGGTCAATCAAATGAGCGAAGAGCACATGCATGGGGACGGGATACTCATTCACGAGGCCGAGGCACGCAAGCGGATGGACGCGCTCGATGATCGGATCGCCAAGGAGTTAATTCGGTACTGCATTGGAACGGCACGGCTGAGCTGTGCCCGGTCGAAGGGCACGACCGAACAGGAATGGCGCGCTGGTTTGCCTACTGCACCGTTCGACATGGACTTCTTTGCGAGAGTGTTGGCCCGCGTCTTCACGCGACGAGACACCGTTGAGCGGATTCTCGCGGGCGAAAGCGTTGCAGCCGCCACCGGCTGGGACGTCTGACGACGCGCCAGCCGAGCGCCTCGAGCACGCCGACACGTGGACCAGCGCGCCACGCCCCCGCTCGACCGCCGACCGGAACCTCGATCGAGTGAGAACAGGCACCGCACACTGATCCACGAGCACGCATCCGAAACTGATCCACCCTGCGCCGGCACGCTGCCGCGACGCGCGCGCCGGAGCTACCCCAGCGCCCCCCGCACCCGCTCCACCACCGCCTCGAGGTCCGCGAGCACCTCTCGCGCCTCGACCCTGACAACGCGCCACGCCCGCGCCTCGAGCACGCGCTGCCTGTGCGCATCCTTGCGCTCGCGCCCACGATGCCAGGCACCATCGACCTCGACGATGAGCCGCACCGACGGTGCGCAGAAGTCGACGATGTACCCGCCGATGACGACCTGCCTGCGAAACGCGACACCGAGCCGCGACCCGCAGAGCGCCGACCAAAGCGCGAGCTCGGACGCCGTGGGCTCGCGCCGCATGCACGCGGCACGCTGAGCGAGAAGCTGACGCTGATGAGCCGAGTGACGTGAGCGCATGAAGACCTCCCGCGCCCGGTGAAGCGGCGGGCGCACGCGACCCCGAGCGCAGGCTCCGTGACGCGCGAAGCGAGCGTTCGCAACTCCACGCCCTGAGCGCGGCGCGGAGCGTGCGCGTCGAGCGCGCGCTCGCCGCTTCACCGGGCGCGCGTCGCGGCGCTCACACCTCTGCGACTCGCCTGCCACGCGGACGCATGCACCCTACACGCATCCTCACCAGTCCGCCCCGCCCCGCCTCCCCCTGCCACGCGCAGCTTCGCGTAAGCGAAGCGAGCATGGCTTTGGGGGAGGCAAGCCGAGCGAGGCTCCTGCCTCGCGAGGCGGGTGGGGGCATCACCATACGACGCCGTCGGCCGGAGCAGCCTCCTGACCTACCCCGACGGCCACACCCGCGCGCAGACCTACGACCCCGAAGGCCGCATCGCTTCGCGCTGCTACCAGTACACCACCACGACGCGCTGCTACGGCGCGACCTACGACGCCGCCGGCAACCCCACCACGCTCTCCGATCCCGAAGGCACCGACACCCTCACGTACGACGGCCTCGACCGTCTCATGCAGGATGCACGCATCGCCTCGGGCCTCCCCGATCAGATCGACAACTACACCTACAACGCCCTCGGAGCCCTCAAGACCAACGCCGGGACGCTCCTCGACGATCAACGCCCGAGGCTCGCCGGCGGAGGCACCGCCGACGCAGCGATCCCCGCGACCCTGAGCGGTTCCCCCGTGACCCTCAACCCCGCCGGCAACGTGACCCTACTCCGCGGCGTCACCCTCGCCTACAACGGCCGCGGCCAAGTCCAATTCCTCCAGCGCCCCATCACGGGAGCCACCGAGACCGAGCAATACGGCTACGACACCGCCGGGAGGCGCATCGGCCGCATCCGCTCCTCGGTACCGACAGCAGGCGGGCCCACCACCTTCGAGGCGCAAGACCTCTACCTCTACGAAGGCCCCAACGTCGCCGCCATCTACAGCGGCGCCACTACGAGTCCATCCCTCGCCGAAACCTGGCTCTTCGACGGCGTGGACCACCCGCTCCGCGTCCACACGCGTAGCCCAGACCTCGTCTACTACTACGAGCTCGATCTCGCAGGGAACGTGCGCCGCTTGATGCGCCCCGGCGGTAGCGACGCGGGGGGCTACAGGTACACCGCGTTTGGCACGCAGATGCCCGCCGACGCGACGACGCCGAGCGCGCAGTTTGACCAACCGCTTCGCTGGAAGGGGCGGCTGTTTACGGAGTTTGTGCCGGGCGCAGGGCTCTACGACGTGCGCGCGCGTGCGTGGAGCCCCGAGATGGGGAGCTTCACGAGCATCGATGAGTACGCGTTCCACGACGCGCGGAGCACGCTCTGGGGGTGGCCGGGGGCGAACCCGGCGAGGTGGAGGGATCCGCGCGGACACGATCCGAGCGGCGGCTTTGATGCCATGCCCGACCCGGGGGACGCGGAGCTTCAGAACGCTCCGACCATTCAAATGATGAACGCCGCGGGCGCCAACTCGATGGCGGCGCTCCTCACCGGTGGCGCGATCCTCGTGGATGAAGGTCTATCCGCTGCAGTCGTCGGTACCGTGAGCTGGGCGCGAAGTCTCTTCGTCGGGGCGGCCGTGAGTGCTCCGCTGGTTGAAGAGGAGATCGAGGAGGGTGGATCCTGCCCGCTGCCGAGTCCCAGTACCCTAGCGTCCTACTATCCTCCGAACCGAGGGTTCCTAAACGACCCGACATCCGTCACATTGTCTCCAGGGACAATGATCGATCGTTTTGGCCAGGCCACGGGGACATTCGCAGCGCCGGCGGGGACGCCGCTCGAGATGCGGGCGTTGCCGCCCGAGGCCGTGGGCGGGCCCTACAACGTCTACGAGGTTCTTCAGCCACTGGAAGTGAAGGCGGGCTCGAGTACCCCGTGGTTCGGTCAAATTGGAATGGGTACGCAGTACGAGCTGCCTGCGTCGGTGCAACAGCTCCTCAATCAGGGCTATCTGGGACCAAAGCGATGAACCGGGAAGAACTCGCTCGTCGTCTCGATTCAGAAGGCTTTCGTCGCGATGCGTATAGACTCGATGGGTCGAGTCCACCGTTTGACGGCCTGGTCCTCACTGAGGTGCACGGCAAATGGAAGGTGGAGTACTTCGATGAGCGGGGCGGCCAAACCCCCTACGGAGTGTTCGACACCGAGTCCAGCGCGTGCCATCGACTCTATGAGCTGCTGGCAGCAAGCTCCACGGCGAAGCAACGTTAGTCGCTGCCAGTGGGCCTCGAGGGGCAGCTTCGACCAACTAGCGGCTTATATCCGAACGAACTCCAGTCGACCGAGATCCCACTGAGCTCGCCCACACAGATCCAGCTCTTCAACGAGGGGATGGTCAAGCCATGAGTGCGCTCCTCTTTGCGTTGGCGGAGCTCAAGAAGCACGCCAAGGACGTGCCGGCGAGCATCCTCGAGCGCGACGTTCGCTTCCTGGAACTCGAGATCGGTCGAAGAACGGATGACCGTGGGCGGGTGATCGTCGAACGGCGGGAGCTCCGGAGCGCCGAGGAGTACGCGCCGCGATTCGAAGAGCTCTTGGCGAGCGGATACGCGTGGGTGAATGTGAATCTCTGCGGAGTCCTGGGGAACATCGTGGTCGTCGTGGTCACGGTTCCGGCTCACACCAGTTCGCGAACGCCGCCCATCCAGACCTCGGTCAACTACTCGGGCCCGACGAAGGGGGTTCTCGCGAATGAGCTCGATGTAGCCGCTGCTTTGGCCTTCCTCGACTCGACCTGACCATGAGAACGGCAGCCGCCGCTTCACTAGGCGCGTCTCGAAGCGCTGGCCTCGCCACGATGTTATAGATGCACTCTGCACGCATCCTCACCAGTCCGCCCTAACCCGCCTCCCCCTGCCACGCGCAGCTTCGCGTAAGCGAAGCGAGCATGGCTTTGGGGGAGGCAAGCCGAGCGAGGCTCCTGCCTCGCGAGGCGGGTGGGGGCATCACCATACGACGCCGTCGGCCGGAGCAGCCTCCTGACCTACCCCGACGGCCACACCCGCGCGCAGACCTACGACCCCGAAGGCCGCATCGCTTCGCGCTGCTACCAGTACACCACCACGACGCGCTGCTACGGCGCGACCTACGACGCCGCCGGCAACCCCACCACGCTCTCCGATCCCGAAGGCACCGACACCCTCACGTACGACGGCCTCGACCGTCTCATGCAGGATGCACGCATCGCCTCGGGCCTCCCCGATCAGATCGACAACTACACCTACAACGCCCTCGGAGCCCTCAAGACCAACGCCGGGACGCTCCTCGACGATCAACGCCCGAGGCTCGCCGGAGGAGGCACCGCCGACGCAGCGATCCCCGCGACCCTGAGCGGCTCACCCGTCACCCTCAACCCCGCCGGCAACGTGACCCTGCTCCGCGGCGTCACACTCGCCTACAACGGCCGCGGCCAAGTCCAATTCCTCCAGCGCCCCATCCCCGGAGCCACCGAGACCGAGCAATACGGCTACGACACCGCAGGGAGGCGCATCGGCCGCATCCGTTCGTCGGTGCCGACAGCAGGCTGGCCCACCACCTTCGAGGCGCAAGACCTCTACCTCTACGAAGGCCCCAACGTCGCCGCCATCTACAGCGGCGCCACCAGCACGCCACCCCTCGCCGAGACCTGGCTCTTCGACGGCGTGGACCACCCGCTCCGCGTCCACGCCCGTAGCCCGGACCTCGTCTACTACTACGAGCTCGATCTCGCCGGGAACGTGCGCCGCTTGATGCGCCCCGGCGGAAGCGACGCGGGCGGCTACAGGTACACCGCGTTTGGCACGCAGATGCCCGCCGACGCGACGACGCCGAGCGCGCAGTTCGATCAACCGCTTCGGTGGAAGGGGCGGCTGTTTACGGAGTTTGTGCCGGGCGCTGGGCTCTACGACGTGCGCGCGCGTGCGTGGAGCCCCGAGATGGGGGCGTTTACTTCGATTGATGAGTACGCGTTCCACGACGCGCGGAGCACGCTCTGGGGGTGGCCGGGGGAGAATCCGGCGGCGTGGCGCGACCCGACAGGACATTGCGGACCGCTCTGCACGGGTGCACTGGGTGCTGCCATCGGATTTGGGATCGGGTTCGGAGCGAGCGCGCTCTCACAGGCCGCAGCGACAGGGGTCGTGGACTGGAACTCCGCGCTCACTACCGGTCTCGAAGGAGGGATCATCGGCGGTCTCGCCGGAGCGGGTGCACCGCAGGCTGCCTTCCTCGTGGCGGGCGGACTTGGCGTCTCGAACGAGAACGACCTGTGGAAGCTCGGGCTCGCAGCGCCGCTCGCAACTGGTGCTCCTGGCCCCGGCACTTTCGAGGACGGCGGGAGTTGCAAGGTTCCGAGTGGTGGTGCGCAGGAGTACATCTACCGCGGCGTCTCCGCCCGGCATCCGGCGATAGATCTCGCGCGTGAGGGGATTGTCATCCCGGGGAACCTTGAGGGTACGATCTCACCCGAGGCCCACAACCTGGGTGGTATGGCTGGCGAAAGCCCTTATACGTCCTGGACGCACGACCCGGACGTGGCGAGCTTTCATGCAAGCAAGGACGGGCCTGGCGGGGTTGTACTGCGCGTGCCGCTGGGACCACCGCCGCAGGGGGCGGGTTGGAACTGGGAGCCATCGCCCGACGTATACGGTGAGCAAGAGGTGCTGCTCCGCGGCTCAAGATCGGGTGCCGAGGTGATCAAATGGTAGGTTTCAAAGAGCTGCGCCGAAAGCTCTCGGACGAGTTCGGACTGCACAATGGGTGTGTCCAGGCTTGCCACAAAGCCTTGTCGCAGGCTCCCTTCGACGAGGTTGGTCCAGGTCGGCTGCTGGCCGCTGCCGCGGTCGGCATCTTCGAGGTGCGAGAGCAGACTGCGCGGTCCGCCGGTATCGGGGTCGACGGGATGCGCGAAACCCTCGCGGCGCTGCGCGCGCTCGAGCCAAAGGAGGAAGTGCTGCTCTTTCACTTCTCGGGGGCGACGGAAGTCTTCACCATGTTCGTGCGCGAACGCGATGCGGAGATTCTCGGCTGTGTGCACGTGGTGCGTGACCGTCGGCTCGGCGGAGCCTCGGGTGACTGGTCCGACCCGGTGTAACTCCACGCTGACACGGTCCGGACAGGGAAGGTGAGAACAGGCACCTCCAACAGATCCACGAACACGCATCTGAACCTGATCCACCCGGCGCCGGCACGCTGCCGCGACGCGCGCGCCCGACCTACCCCAGCGCCCCCCGCACCCGCTCCACCACCGCCTCGAGGTCCGAGAGCACCTCACGCGCCTCGACCCTGACGACGCGCCACCCCCGCGCCTCGAGCACGCGCTGCCTGTGCGCATCCTTGCGCTCGCGCCCACGATGCCAGGCACCATCGACCTCGACGATGAGCCGCACCGACGGTGCGCAGAAGTCGACGATGTACCCGCCGATGACGACCTGCCTGCGAAACGCGACACCGAGCCGCGACCCGCAGAGCGCCGACCAAAGCGCGAGCTCGGACGCCGTGGGCTCGCGCCGCATGCACGCGGCACGCTGAGCGAGAAGCTGACGCTGATGAGCCGAGTGACGTGAGCGCATGAAGACCTCCCGCGCCCGGTGAAGCGGCGGGCGCACGCGACCCCGAGCGCAGGCTCCGTGACGCGCGAAGCGAGCCTTCGCAACTCCACGCCCTGAGCGCGGCGCGGAGCGTGCGCGTTGGAGCGCGCGCACGCCGCTTCACCGGGCGCGCTTCGCCGCGCTCACACCTCTGCGACTCGCCTGCTACGCGGACGCGTGCACCCCGCACGCATCATCACCAGTCCGCCCTACCCCGCCTCCCCCTGCCACGCGCAGCTTCGCGTAAGCGAAGCGAGCATGGCTTTGGGGGAGGCAAGCCGAGCGAGGCTCCCGCCTCGCGAGGCGGGTGGGGGCATCACCACATTAAGGCCCGAACACCAGCCCCACGTGCGGCAAGACGAAGATCTGTACGCCGTGCGCCATCTCGTACGCCGGCGTGGCGATGGGCGCGACTTGGCCGTTGCCGGCGACCGTGCGTGAAGGATCAGCGCCCGCACGCGTGTCGGATCCGGCGTCCTCCATCCACACGCCGAGACCGAAGGCGACGGCGAGCGTGGGCGTCGCGCGGAGCCACGCTTCGGCGTCGACGCTGAGCGCGGGGGCGAGGTAGTGCGTCCCCGAGGCGAAGTACGGGCGATCTTCGAGGCCGGCGGTGGTCGTCACCTCACGCTCGAGCGCCATGTAGCGGTACGCCACCCCCACGCCGCCGGCGAAGCTACCGCGGAGCGCGGCCGGCGCGGTGGTGTAGCGGACGCGCGCCGCGAGCATCGTGCCGCCGCGAAAGAGGATGAACGTCTCGTCGCGCGCGGGGATCGAGAGGAGCGGGTTCTGATGCGGCCGATGCGGCACGCCGTCGAAGTGGGCCGACGGGCGTTGGAAGTCGAAGAGCCCGCCGGCCATCGCTTCGAGGCCGAACGCGCGACGCCGCACGCCGAAGGTGCCGAAGAGCCCGCCGCCGAGCGGCGCCGGGGTGCCGCAGTCGGCCGCGCCGAGGACCTCGCAGTGACGCTGCATGTCGGTGCCGGAGCCGAACGGCTCGATCATGCCGGTGAAGTGGAGGCTCCCGTAGAAGCCGTCTTCCCCTTCGGCGTGCACGGTTCGGGCGCCGAAGAGGAGCGAGCCGGCGACGAGCGCGGCGCACCACGCAGCGCGTCGAGGCACGGTTTCGAGGGGCACGCGGTGAGTAGAGCCGGTTTCCCGCGGCGTGCGAACGAAATTTCCCACCTCGCCCGGCGGAGCGCGCGGCGCTACGCAGCGAGAAGAAGGACAAGGAACGCCTCGACCCCGCGCAGATCCTCCGCTAATTCGTACGGAATGGAGTGGCCCACCAAGCGCCCGCACGAGCTCGACGCCAGCGAGAAGAAGAGCTTCGGCAAAGGGGTCTTCCGCAAGTGCGACGCGTGCAGCGCCACGCTCGCCGCCGAGGTGATGTTCGACAACTTCGAGGTGTGCCCCGAGTGCGGACAGCATCACAAGCTCGCCGCCGCGCGCTGGCGTGACCTCCTCCTCGACGACGGCGTGCTCGAAGAGTGGGACGCGCACCTCGTCCCCTCCGATCCGCTCGGCTTCGTCGACGGCAAGCCCTACGGCGATCGCGTCGCCTCGGCGCAGAAGAGCTCGGGGGCGAAAGAGGCCATCGAGATCGGTCGCGCGAAGATGAACGGGACCCCCATCGCCTGGGGCGCGTTCCTCTTCGCCTTCATGGGCGGGTCGATGGGCTCGGTCGTGGGCGAGAAGATCACGCGCCTCTTCGAGCGCGCGACGGCGGAGCGCTTGCCGGTGGTGCTCCTCCAGGCCTCGGGCGGCGCGCGCATGCAGGAGGGGATCTTGAGCCTCATGCAGATGGCCAAGACCGTGGCCGCGCTCGAGCGGCTCCGCGCGACCGGCATCCCCTTCATCAGCGTGCTCCTGCATCCGACGACCGGCGGCGTGGCGGCGAGCTTCGCGCTCCTCGGCGACGTGAACATCGCCGAGCCGAAGGCGCTCATCGGCTTCGCCGGCCCGCGCGTCATCGAGACGACGATCCGCCAAAAGCTCCCCGAAGGCTTCCAGCGCAGCGAGTTCTTGCTCTCGCACGGGATGATCGACCGCATCGCCAGCCGCTTGGAGATGAAGCGCGAGATCTCGCTCCTCCTCTCGCACCTCGGCGCGCACGTGACCCCGGCTCCCCGCGCTTCCCAGCGCGCCGGCGCGGTGCGCCCGGAAGACGACACGGAGAACGGCTTCTGAGAGCCGCGACCGAGGTGGGGAGCGAAGAGACGAGCGCGACGGCGCGGGCGCTCGGCCGCGCGCTCGCCGGGCTCTACGCGCGCGTGCCTCTCGGCATGCGCCTCGGCCTCGATCCGATGAAGAAGGCGTGCGCCGAGGCGGGTCACCCCGAGCGCGCCTTCGAGGTGCTTCACATCGCCGGCACCAACGGCAAAGGGAGCACGTCGGCGATGAGCGAGGCCATCGCGCGCGCCGCGGGGAAGCGCACCGGGCTCTACACGTCGCCGCACCTCGTCCGCTTCGCCGAGAGGATCCGCGTCGCCGGCGAGCCGCTCGACGACGCGACGCTCGCCGCCACGCTCGACGAAGCGCTCGTGCGCGGGCCCGATCTCAGTTTCTTCGAGACGGCGACCTTGGCGGCGTTCCTCGCCTTCCGCGCGGCGAAGGTCGAGGTGGCGGTCCTCGAGGTCGGGATCGGCGGGCGACTCGACGCCACGAACGTCGTCCCACCGCCGCGCGCCGCGGCGATCACCAGCATCGCGCTCGATCACACAGATCGCCTCGGCACGACGCTGGTGGAGATCGCTCGAGAAAAAGCGGGCATCTTGAAGCCGGGCACCCTCGCCTTTCGTGGGCCGATGCCGCTCGAGGCGGCGCGCGCCATCGACGAGGTCGCGGCGCGCGTCGGTGCCAAGGTGGAGGACGCGCCGCCGCGTGAGGTGCACCCTGCCCTCCTCGGCGATCATCAAATCGGAAACGCGCGCGTGGCCTTCGCCCTCGGGCGCGCGCTCGGTGCGAGCGATGCCGCGTGCGAGGCGGGCATCGCTTCGACGCGCTGGCCCGGCCGCCTCGAGACGGTGACGACGCCGGACGGCCCGGTGCTGCTCGACGCCGCGCACAACCCCGAAGGGGCCGAGGCGCTCGCGCGCTACTTGGAAGCGCACGGCCCCGGCCCTTCGCGCACGACGATCGTCTTCGGTGCCCTCGCCGACAAGGCATGGGCCGAGTCGCTCGATCGCCTCGCGCCGCTCGCCGCGCGGCGCGTCTACGTCCGCCCCCTCCCCACCTCGAGCGGCGCCTCGACCTTCCCGCGGAACGCGATCGATCCGGCGGCGCTCGCCGCGCGCCACCCGGGGGAGGTCGCGGCGTCGGTCGACGAAGCGCTCGCGCGCGCACGCGCCTCGGCCCCGGAGCTCCTCGTCGTGACCGGCTCGATCTACCTCGTGGGCCACGCGCGGGGGCACTTGCTCGGGCTGCCCGCCGATCCGCCCGTCGCCCTCTGACGGGCCCCCTCTGACGGGCCCCCTCTGACGGGCCGGCGGCGTGCCGGCCCGCGGGCGCGCGTCCAGAGCCCCGCCGAGGGACCGAGCGAAAAAGCGCAAAAAGCCGCTTCGGAGCGCCTCCGCCGCCGTTCCACGGCGCCACGCGACCGGCTACACTCCCCACCCCTACTCTTCTCCCTTTCTACTCTCCCTTTCCCGGAGGTGCGCCATGCCGAGCTTCGACATCGTCTCGAAGGTCCCCTGGCACGAGGTCGACAACGCGTTGAACCAAGCGCAGAAGGAGCTCTCCCAGCGCTTCGACTTCAAGGACACGAACACCGAGCTCGAGAAGAACAGCGACGGCCTCTCCGTCCGCTCGTCGAGCGAGGAGCGCGCGAAGGCGGCGCTCAGCGTGCTCCAGGAGAAGCTCATCAAGCGCAAGGTCAGCTTGAAGCACCTCGACGTGCAGGAGCCCGAGCCGACGGGCAAAGGCGGCGCCAAGATCCTGGTGAAGGTCAAAGAGGGGATCGAAGGCGAGCACGCCAAAGAGATCGTGAAGCACATCAAAGACAGCAAGATCAAAGTCCAGGCGAGCATCCAAGACGCCCAGGTCCGCGTGAGCGGGAAGAACCGAGACGATCTCCAGGCCGCGATTCAGCTCGTACGAGGGCTCGACTTCCCCATCGAGCTGCAGTTCATCAACTTCCGCGATTGAAGGAGCTCCGCTTGAAGAGCACGAAGGACCACGCGCTGAACGGCGCCGGCACGCACACGATGAGGTCGCTCATCAAAGGCATGACGAAGGTGCACGGCAAGCCCGCCGAGAAGCGCGCCGAGGCGAAGGCCGACGCGAAGCCGGAGACGAAGGCGGCGGCGAAGCCTGCGCCCAAGGTCGCCGACGCGCAGGCGTCCGCGCCCAAGGCCGCGGCGAAGGCCGCGCCGCGCGAGGAGAAGCCCGCCGCGCCGCCCCGTCACCTCTTCGGCACCGACGGCATTCGCGGCGTGGCGAACGTCGCGCCCATGACACCCGAGACGGCGCTCGCGCTCGGTCGCGCGGTCACGTTCCTCGTGGGCCGCGGCAAGGAGCAGGCGCCGCGCATCCTCATCGGCAAGGACACGCGCCTCTCCGGCTACATGATCGAACAGGCGCTCGCCGCCGGCATTTGCTCGATGGGCGGCACGGTCATCTTGTGCGGCCCGGTCCCCACGCCGGCGGTCGCGCACCTCACGACCAGCATGCGCGCTTCGGCGGGCATCGTCATCAGCGCCAGCCACAACGCGTACCAAGACAACGGCATCAAGATCTTCGGCGCCGACGGCTACAAGCTCCCCGACGAGGCCGAGGCGGAGATCGAGCGCCTCATGGGGAACGACGCGCTCCTCGGCCCGCGCCCCACCGGGCCCGGCGTCGGCCGCGCAGAGAAGCTCGAAGACTCGCGCGGGCGCTACGTCGTCTTCGCCAAGAACACCTTCCCTTCGAACCTCTCGCTCGCCGGCGTTCGCGTCGTCGTCGACGCGGCTCACGGCGCCGCCTACCGCACGGCGCCGCTCGTCTTCGGCGAGCTCGGAGCCACGGTGATGAGCATCGGCGTGAAGCCGAACGGCGTGAACATCAACAAGGACGTGGGCGCGCTCCACCCCGACAACGTCCGCGCCGAGGTGGTGAAGCGCCGCGCGCAGATCGGCATCGCCCTCGACGGCGACGCCGACCGCCTCATCGTGTGCGACGAAAAGGGGCAGATCGTCGACGGCGACGCGGTCATGGCGATGTGCGCCACGCGGATGATGGCCGACGGCCACCTCAAGAAGAAGACGGTCGTCGCCACCGTCATGTCGAACCTCGGCCTCGAGCGCGCCATGGAAGCGATGGGCGGGAAGCTCCTTCGCACCGCCGTCGGCGACAGGTACGTCGTCGAGGCGATGCGCAAAGGTGGCTACAACCTGGGCGGCGAGCAGTCGGGACACCTCGTGTTCCTCGACCACGCGTCGACGGGCGACGGCACCATCGCCGCGCTGCAAGTGCTCGCGCTCATGGTGAAGACGGGCAAGCCCATCTCCGCCTTGGCGCAGAGCGCGATGGAGCGCGTGCCGCAGGTGCTCGAGAACGTGAACCTCGCGGCGCGTCGCCCTCTCGAAGAGATGACCGCGCTCTCGGCCCTGAGCGAGAAGGTGAAGAAGGAGCTCGGCGCCATGGGGCGCGTCTTCATCCGCTGGAGCGGCACCGAGCCGAAGCTCCGCATCATGCTCGAAGGCCCGAACGAAGACCGCCTTCACCTCTGGGCGAAAGAGCTCGCCGACGCCGCCAAGAAGGACACCCGCGCGCACTCGGCGTGACGGCCCCGCGCACATGGAGACATCGATGGACGAAGACATCCGGGCGATCCTCAAAGAGCACGCCCGACTCCCGGTCGACGTGAGCACGCTCGCCGACGACGCGGACCTGTACCAAGCGGGGATGACCTCCCACGCGAGCGTCAACTTGATGCTCGCGCTCGAAGAGAAGTTCAACGTCGAATTCCCGGAGCGCATGTTGCGTCGCCGTGCGTTCGAATCGATCGCGGCGATCCGCGCGGCGGTGAAAGAGCTCGTCGCCGAGCAGGGGGCGTGATGAACGACGTACAAAAGGCCTTGGGGAACGAAGTCGCCGAGGCGCACACGCGCAAGAACCCGCTCGTCGAGCTCGCCCACAAGATCGGCAAAGAGGCGGCGGGCCCGGCGGCGATCGCCGTCGACAAAGAGGCGCGCTTTCCCCGCGAGGGCATCGACGCGCTCAAGCGCGAGAAGCTCCTCTCGGCCTACGTCCCCAAAGAGCTCGGTGGTCGCGGCTGCTCGATCACGGACCTCGCTGCGATCTGCCACACCCTCGGGCAGTACTGCGCGTCGACGGCCATGGTCTTCGCGATGCACCAGATCCAGGTGGTGTGCATCGTTCGTCACGCCAAGGACTCGGCCTTCTTCGAGAGCTACCTGAAGGATCTCGTCGCCCAAGAGCGGCTGATCGCTTCGGTCACTTCGGAGGTCGGGATCGGCGGCGACCTCCGCTCGAGCAAGTGCGGCGTGGTGACTTCGGGCGGCGAGTTCTCGGTCGAGAAGGACGCCTCGGTCATCTCCTACGGCGCCGAGGCCGACGATCTCTTGCTCACCTCGCGCCGCACGCCCGAAGCGCCGGCGAACGATCAGGTGCTCGTGCTCCTCAAGAAGGGCGACTACCAGCTCGAGCGCAAGGGCGACTGGGACACGCTCGGCATGCGCGGCACATGCAGCCTCCCGTTCTTGGTGAAGAGCAAAGGCGCGGTCGCGCAGGTCCTCCCCGAGTTCGGTGACATCGCCGCGCAGACGATGGTCCCCGTCTCGCACCTCGTGTGGGCGTCGCTCTGGTCGGGCATCGCCACCGACGCCCTCGCTCGGGCGCGCATGTTCGTCCAGGGCGCCGCGCGCAAAAACCCCGGCACGATGCCCCCGGGAGCGGTGCGCCTCGCCGAAGTGGCGAACATGCACCAGTACCTCAGGAACAACATCCAAGACGCGATCGCCGAGTACGAGCGCATCAAGGACGATCCGGAAGCCCTCTCCTCCATCGGGTTCGCGATCCGTACGAACAACCTCAAGATCTCCACCTCGCAGCTCATCGTCGACATGGTGAGCCGCGCGCTGATGGTCTGCGGGATCATGGGCTACAAGGCCGACACGAAATTCAGCCTCGGCCGCCACCTCCGCGACGCGTACGGCGCCGGCGTGATGGTGAACAACGACCGCATCCTCGGCACCAACGCCTCGCTCCTCCTCGTCCACAAAGAAGCCCAATGAGCGAACCGAACGCCTACACCCAGTTCCTGAACGAGCTCTTCGAAGCGAAGCTCCTCACCCCCTCCGGCGTCCCCGGTGTCTACGGGCGGAGCGCCGCCTTCGAAGGGATCATCGAGGGCTTCGACGCGTGGGTCACGAAGTGCGCGAAGCAGGACGGCGCGGACTTCATGCGCTTCCCGCCGCTCGTCACCCGGACGAACTTCGAGAAGAGCGACTACCTCCGCTCGTTCCCCCAGCTGATGGGATCCATCCACAGCTTCGAAGGGAAAGAGAAGGACCACCTCGAGCTCTTGAAGACCTTCGAAGAGGGGGGCGACTGGAGCCGACACCTCGCCAAGACGGACCTCATGCTGTGCCCCGCGGCCTGCTACCCGGTCTATCCGACGCTCACCGGCACCGTGCCGGCGGAAGGGCGCCTCGTCGACGTCTTCTCCTTCTGCTTCCGTCACGAGCCCTCGGAAGATCCCGCGCGCATGCAGATGTTCCGCATGCACGAGAACATCCGCATCGGCGCCCCCGACACCGTGCGCGCCTTCCGCGACACGTGGCTCGAGCGCGGCCTCGCCACCTTCCAGGAGCTCGGCCTCGCCCCGGTGAGCGATCTCGCCAACGATCCCTTCTTCGGGCGCGGCGGGAAGATGCTGGCGATGAACCAGCGCGATCAGAACCTCAAGTTCGAGATCCTTCACCCCATCTGCTCGACCGAGAAGCCCACCGCGCTCGCGTCGTTCAACTACCACCAGGATCACTTCGGGCACATCTTCGACATCCACCTCCCGAACGGCGAGCGCGCCCACACCGCGTGCATCGGCTTCGGGATGGAGCGCATCGCCCTCGCCCTCTTGAAGAAGCACGGCCTCACCCCCTCTTCCTGGCCCGCGAGCGTGAAGGCCGCGCTCGGAATCGCCTGAGCCCGCGCCCTCTCTCGGCTTGCCCGCACATGGTGAAGCTCCTCCCGATCGATCCCGCGACGTACGTCCCGCACGCGCTCCATACGAACGAAGAGAGCGCGTGGCCGGAGACGAACTGCTACGTCGACCTCTTCATCGAAGTGCTCCACGGCCTCGGCCTCGAGCCGTTGGCCTCGCTCGGCTTCACCCTCCTCATGGACTGGGAGGGGGAGCAGTGGTCCTTCTTCAAATTCCAGCACCACGATCTCTTGCGGCTCTACGGGCTCGAGGTGCAGGAGCACGCCATCTGGCGCCCGCTCGAGGATCACATCGAGGAGCAGGTGGCGATGGGCCGCTCGATCTTGATCGAGCTCGACTCGTTCTACCTCCCCGACACGCGCGGCACCGCGTACGGCGCCGAGCACGTGAAGACCACCGTGGCGGTCAACCGCCTCGACCGCGAAAAGCGGGAGATGGACTACTTCCACAACAAGGGCTTCTTCACCCTCTCGGGGGAGGACTACGCCAAGATCCTCTACGTCGAGCCGCCGGGGCACACGGTGCTCCCGCCGTACGTCGAGGTGGTGAAGATCGACAAGAAGAAGACGCTCGCCCCCGCGGCGCTCCGTGAGGCGTCGATCGCCTGCTTGAAGGAGCACTACGCGCGGCGCCCTTCGGAGAACCCCTTCACGCTCTACCGACCGCGCTTCAAGACCGACCTCGCCTGGCTGAAGACGCAGCCGCTCGCCACCTACCACCTCTACGCCTTCGCGACGCTCCGGCAGATCGGCGCGAACTTCGAGCTCGCGAGCGAGCACATGAAGTGGCTCGCCGGCGGCGCCGAAGGGCTCGCCGCAGGTGGGAGCTTGGCTGCGGCGTTCGCTTCGGCAGCCGAGGATTTCCGCCAGATTTCGGATCAGGCGAAATCGCTCCAGTTCAAGCTCGCACGCGCGGTTCAGGGGAAGAAGCCCATCGACGAAGAGCCGATGATGGCGGCGATGGAAGCCTCGTGGGCGCGCGCGATGAACACGCTCGGCGCGCGCCTCGAGCCGACCTGATGCGACGCTTCCCCGCGGCACCTCGGAAGGAAGTGTCGCTCCCCGCGGTGTGGGAGCTCTTCGCCGCGCCTCCGGGGGAGATCTCGGGACCCGCGGATCTCGCCGGGCGCGCCTCTCTCCCCGCGGAGGTACCGGGCTCGGTCGCCTCGGCGCTCGTCGCGGCGAACGAGCGTCTCGACGGCGTGGACCTCGACGCGCGCGACTTCTTCTTCCGCGCGCGGTTCGGCACGCCGAGCGACGTGGGCGAGCGACGCGTCCTCCGCTTCGACGGGCTCGCCACCGTGACCGACGCGTGGTGGAACGGCGAGCACCTCTTTCATCACGAGAGCGTGTACGAGCCCATCGCGCGCGAGGTCACGCTCGGCCAAGCGAACGAGATCGTCCTCCGCTTCGCCGCGCTGAACCCGAAGAAGAAGCGGGGTCGCCCGCGGTGGAAGACGAAGCTCGTGCGCGAGCAGCAGCTCCGCTGGTTTCGCACGCCGCTCCTCGGTCGCATGCCGGGTTGGTCGCGAGGCCCGGCCCCGGTCGGTCCCCTCTTCGGCGTGCGCCTCGAAGCCCCGTGGCTCGACGACGAGGATCGCGCCGAGCTCGTCCCCACGGCGCGCGTGGTGCGCGTCGAGGATACGCGCGTCGTGTGCGAAGGCTCGATCCGCGCGCGCTTCGCCCTCCGCCTCGCGGGGGTGACCTCCGCCGAGCTCGTCGTCGGCGACGCGCGCCTCCCGCTCACAGTCGAGGGCGACGGCGAGCGCACGATCGTGCACGGGGAGGCTTCGGTCGGGGAGATCACCCCGTGGTGGCCGCACACGCACGGCGAGCCGTTCCTCTACGACGCGCGCCTCGAAGTCCACGGGAGCGAGCCCCTCCGCCTCGACCTCGGGCGCGTGGGATTTCGCGCGCTCGAGGTCAGCCGCGAGCCCGACGCGCAGGGCTTCGCGATTCGCGTGAACGGCACCTCTGCCTTCTGCCGCGGCGCCTCCTGGACCACCGACGATCTCGCGTCGCTCCGCTTTCGCGCGAACCGTGAGGGGCATGGGCTCTTCGACGCGCTCGCCGCCGCCAAGCACGCGGGGGTCAACATGATCCGCGTGGGGGGCACGATGCACTACGAGTGCCCGGACTTTTACGCCCGCTGCGACGAGCTCGGCATCCTCGTGTGGCAAGACTTCATGTTCGCCAACATGGACTACCCGGTGGACGACGAAGCGTTCGCTGCCGCCGTGACGCGCGAAGCAGAGCTCGTCGTGACGAGGCTCGCGAGCCATCCTTCGGTCGCTGTCTTCTCTGGCGGGAGCGAGGTGCAGCAGCAAGCCGCGATGGTCGCCGCGCCGCCCGAGTCCTGGTCGAGCCGACTCTTCGAGGAGATCCTCCCGAGCGTCGTCGCCCGAGCGAGCCACGCCGGTTACATCCCCGGAACCCCCTACGGCGGTCCGCTCCCCTTCCACGCGAACCACGGCGTCACGCACTATTACGGCGTCGGCGCGTACCTGCGCCCGGTGGAGGACGCGCGCCGCGCCGAGGTGCGCTTCGCCACCGAGTGCCTCGCCTTCGCCAACGTCCCCGATCCGCGCACGCTCGACCGGCTCTTCCCCGACTCGGCCCCCGTCGTCCACCACCCACGATGGAAAGAGCGCGTCCCACGCGACCACGGCTCGGGCTGGGACTTCGAGGACGTGCGCGATCACTACTTCAAAGAGCTCTTCGGGCTCGATCCGCTGGCGACGCGCTACGCCGATCACGAGAGGTACCTCGCCCTCTCGCGCGCGGTGCCGGCGACGCTCGTCGAGCGCACGTTCGCCGAGTGGCGGCGCGCGGGCTCGACCACCAATGGCGCGCTCGTGTGGTTTTGGAAGGATCTCGAGCTCGGTGCGGGCTGGGGCGCCCTCGATTCCAGCGGCTGGCCCAAGTCGGTCTACTACGCGATGCGGCGCGCCTTCGCTCCTTTGACCGCCTTCTTCACCGACGAAGGGGTGAACGGTCTCTACCTTCACGTCGTCAACGACACCGCGTGGTCGGGCGAGGCGAAGGTGACGGTGCGCTTCTTCCGCAGCGACGGCACGTTGGTCAGCGAGCGACCGAGCACGCAGCGCGTCGCGCCGCGGAGCGCCGTGAAGAGCCCCGTCGAGTGCGCCTCTCCCGGCTTCGCCGACACGAGCTACGCCTACCGCTTCGGCCCCCCGACCTACGACGTCGCCGTCCTCTCGCTCGAGCTCCCCGCCGGCGCGCGCGAAGCCGGCGCCCCCGAAGCGCCGAGCCCCGCCTTTCACTTCCCCACCAAGCTCCCTTCGCACCTCGAGAGCGCGCTCGGCCTTCACGCGCGCTTCGAGGACGATCGCCTCGTCGTGACGACCGAGCGCTTCGCGCAGTCGCTCCTCGTCGAGGTCGACGGCTTTCTCCCCCTGGACAATCACTTTCATCTCGAGCCCGGAGGGACGCGCGTCGTCGCTCTCCGCCCGCTCGAGCGAGGGGCGCGCCCCGCGAGCGGCTACGTGACCCCCTTGAATCAAAGGACCCCCGTGAAGATCGAGAAGAGCCCAGGATGAAAGAACCTCTCTTCTTCGGCCCCGAAGGCGAAGAGGTCTTCGGTTGGCTCCACGGCACGCACGGCGAGACGGCCGTCGTCCTCGCCAACCCCTTCGGCTACGAGGCCGTGTGCGCGCATCGTTCGATCCGCCACCTCGCCGACGATCTCGCGCGCGCCGGCTTTCCTGCGCTCCGCTTCGACTACCCGGGGACCTTCGATTCGTCGGGTTATCCCGACGACACCGATCAAGTCGCTCGCTGGCTCGAGGGGCTCCGACTCGCTGCGCGGGAAGTGATCGCGCGCACGTCGGCGCGTCGCGTGGTCCTCCTCGGCGTGCGTCTCGGTGGGCTGCTCGCCGCGAAGGTCCTCGCCGAGCCCGGGGATCTCCCCGTCGCCGGCGCGGTTCTCTTCGCCCCCGTGGTCAAAGGGCGCGCGTACACGCGCGAGCTTCGGGCGTTTCGCCTGCTCCACGGCGAAGAGCACCCCGCCGCGCCACCGCGGCGCGAAGGATCCGAAGAGGCCGCGGGCTACGAGATGCGGCCCGCGACCGTGGGCGCGCTCGGGAAGATCGACGCGACGTCGCTCGTCCCCACGAAGCCGGTGCTCGTGCTCACGCATACCGACGCCGAGCGCGCGCTCGCCGAAGCGTGGCGACGCGCCGGCGCGCCGTGCGAAGAGGTGCCCGCGACCGGCTACGGCGAGATGATGCTCGATCCGCACCGCGCGCACGTGCCCACGGTGGCGAACGCGGCGATCGTCGCCTGGCTCGCGCGTACGTTCCCGCGCGCCGAGCACGCGGCCGAGCACGCAACGGCCTCTCCCCTTCGACGGAGCGCGACCTTCGCCGCCCCGGCGAGCTTCGTCCCCCGCGTACCGGGCGAGGCGCGCGTGCGCGAAGAGCTCGTGCGCTTCGGGCCGAGCGAGCGCCTCTTCGGGATCCTCACGCGCCCCGCCGAGGGTGCTTCGGATCGCGCGCGCATCGTCTTCCTCAACGCCGGCGCAGTGGCGCGCCCGGGGCCGAACCGCATGCACGTGCTCCTCGCGCGCGGGTGGGCGGCGGCAGGCTACACGGTGCTTCGCATGGACACGGGCGGCCTCGGCGACAGCGCCCCCGCCCCCGGCGCGCTGGAGAACGACACCTACGCCAAGGCGGGGATCGACGACGCCGCCGAGGGGGCCCTGTACCTCGAGCGACTCCCGAGCGAGGGCGAATCGAGCGGGAGTGGTCCCTCCGCCTCCTACGCTTCATCGCCCAAGGTGGTCGCTGCGGGGCTCTGTTCGGGGGCCTACCTCTCGTTTCACCTCGCCGTGCGCGGGCGCGTGGGCGGCGCGTTCCTCATCAACCCGCAGACCTTCTATTGGAAGGACGGCATGTCGCTCGACGTCGCGCCGTCGAAGGCGTTCCACCAGACGCAGCACTACAAGTCGGCGTTCACGCGGCTCGAGACCTGGAAGAAGCTCGCCCGCGGGCAGATCGACCTGCGGCACTTCGCTCGCACCGTTCGCTCCCGCGCGCTCCACGTCGCCGAGGCGCGCACCGAGCGAGCCATGGCGCGCTGGTTCCCGCCGAAGCGCGAGAACCTGCGCAAGGACCTCGGCGACATCCTCACCCGCGGGACCCAGCTCTGCATGTTCTTCAGCGCTGGGGATCCGGGGTTGGATTTTCTCGATCTCTTCCTCGGCGACCAAGAGATCACGCGCCTCAAGAAGAAGGCGCGCCTCCACCTCGAGATCCTCGACGGCCCCGACCACACCTTCACGCCGGTGTGGACGCAGCCGCTGCTCTACGAGCGCCTCACCCGCACGCTCGAGGAGCGCTTCCCGTGAGCGCCCTCGCCCCCACCCGCCTCGAAGGAGCGCACGTCGTCTTGGAGCGCCTCGAAGCGCGGCACGAGCCGGAGCTCCTCGCGCTCCCGGGGGATCCGGACATCTGGCGCTACCACACGCTCGACGTCGGCCCGTTCGAGCACTTCATGCGGCGGTGGATCGACCAGAGCCTCGCCACCACGAACGAGGTGGTCTTCGTCGTGCGGCGAACGAGCGACGCGCGGCTCGTCGGCTCGACGCGCTTTCTCTCCATCGTGCTCGAGCACCGTCGCATCGAGATCGGCGGCACGTGGTACGTGCAAGATGCACGGGCCACGAACGTGAACCCGTCGTGCAAGCTGCTCCTCATGACCCACGCCTTCGAGACCTTGGGCGTGGGGCGGCTCGAGCTCAAGTGCGACCTAAGGAACGAGCGCTCGCGCCGCGCCATCCGCGCGCTCGGCGCCGTCGAAGAGGGGGTGCTCCGCAAGCACATCGTCTACGAGAGCGGCTACGTGCGCGACACGAACTACTTCAGCGTGCTCCGAGACGAGTGGCCGGCGGTGAAGGCGCGCCTGGAAGCGCGCCTCGCCTGATCGCTTCACGAAGGCCGCTCGCGCGTCACGCCGTGGCGCTGACGATCCACGTGCTGGCGGGCCCCCACACGCCGTCGGCTTCGACGTAGGGCTCGAAGAGCTTCGTCAGCGCGGCCTCGACTTCGGGGCGCTTGCGCTCCCCTTCCTCGCGGGCGAGGCGCATGATCTCCCCCGCCGGACCGAGGGCCATGGCGAAGTCGATCGCGTCCCTCACGTTCATGCCCGCGCGCATCTTGGCGTCGAAGCGCTCGAAGGTGACGCGCGAGAAACCGGCGGCGACGAGCTGCGCGCTCGCGACGTCGCAGCTCCCCAAGGAGAAGGGGCCCGGGCCGCAGGTGACGTCGCCCTCCTTCTTCTCCGGATGGGGAACGATCGACAGCACGGTCTCTTCGACCTCGAAGAACATCCCCGACTCTTCCTTCTTCCGCCACACCACCATGGTGAGCTTCCCGCCGGGGGCGAGCGACCTTCGGATGTTGCGGAAGGCCGCCACCGGGCTCGAAAAGAACATCGTGCCGAAGCGCGAGAAGGCTTGATCGTAGGGGCCGCCCAAGTCCTCGCTCTCCACGTCGGCGACGAGGAAGCGCGCGTTCTCGGCGCCGGCGTCCTTCGCCTCGCGGGTGGCGAGCTCGATGAAGCGCGCGGCAGCGTCGACCCCGACGGCCTCGCCGGTCGGTCCGACCATGCGCGCGATGGCCTGCGTGGTGTCGCCCATGCCGCAGCCGACGTCGAGGACACGCGACCCCGCGCGCGGAGGGTGCCGCTCGAGCACGGCGTCGCCGAAGCGGCCGAGCCCCTCGATGACGACCGGCCGAAAGCGGACGAATTTGTCGAAGAGGACGGTGTTCCACGCCTCGATGGCTTCGTTGTTTCCCCCAGGGCTCATGCGCCGAGGAAACCGCGAAGGGCGCCGAGCCGCAAGAGGGACCGCGCAGCCCGGCCGGACTACTCGTCGTGGTCGTGCCCGTCTTCGCTGGCGTGCGCCAACGCGCTGGCGACGAGCTCGCGGATGTGCGCGTCGGCCAGTGCATAGTACACGTGCTTCCCCTCGCGGCGCCGGCGCACGAGCCGCTCGGCGCGGAGGAGACGAAGCTGCTGCGACACCGTGGAGAGCCCCGATCCGGCGGCCTCGGCGAGCTCGGTCACGCACCACTCGCCGTCGGCGAGCCGCGCGAGGAGACGAAGGCGCGCTTCGTCACCGGCTGCGCGAAAGAACGCCGCCGCCCGCTCGAACGCCTCGTCCGACGCCTTCAGCGCCCGCGCGCGCGGCGGGTGGTCGTGCGCGACGCACTCGTCCGCCGGCGCCCCCTCGGGCTTCGCTTCGCTTCCCATCTCTTCCTTCGTAGTCGGCAGGCCCCCCGAGCGCAAAAAAAGAAGCGTAGAGCGCTTCTGCGGGGGCGCCGCCAGGTCGTTCGTGACACCTTACGAGGCAGATGCCTCGCCTTCGCTCGATTCTTCACGCCGTGGTCCTCGGGGCTCTGTCGGCGCGTGGCCTCGTCGCGTGTGGCCAGCGTGCGTCGACGTCTGGAGAGCCGGGGCCGGTGTGCGCGCTTGCCTCGAACGTGCCAGACGATGTGTTCAACCAGTTCTGCACGAACACCTTTCCCCTCGATGGGAGCGCCGAGTCGTGCGGTGTGGAGAACAGCGGGTATCTCTCGGACGACGCCTGCACGCATCTCTGCCCCTTGGGACCATCGCCGCCCGTGAACGGCGCGAGCGACAAGCCCGCAAACAAGTGCTTCGTCCAAGGCAGCTCTCTGCAGTGCGACTACGCGCCATGCGGCACGGGCCGTCGCCCGCCCGGTCTCGAACCGCTCGCGCGCGACAGCTCCAACGACGCCGTCGCCGACGTTCTCGCACGCATTGCGCATCTCGAGGCCGCCTCGGTGCCCGCGTTTCGTCGACTCAGTCGCGAGCTCGCTCGCCTCGGTGCGCCCGCGACGCTCGTCGCCCGCGCCCGCCGCGCCGCCCGCGACGAGACCCGGCACGCGCGCGTCATGACTGTCCTCGCCCGCCGCCGCGGAGCTTCGGTCCCCCGCATCGGCGTCCGCCGCACCCCGAAACGCGACGTCGAGACCATCGCCATCGACAACGCAGTCGAAGGCTGCGTCGTGAGACCTTCGGCGCCGTCATCGCGCTCTTCCAAGCATCACGCGCCGCCGACCGTGAGGTCCGAAGTGAGATGATCAGGATCGCTGACGACGAAATCTCGCATGCCGAGCTCGCATGGGATGTCGCCCGCTGGCTCGAGCCACGCCTCACCCCTCGAGCCCGCACACGCCTCACCACCGCGCGGCGCCGCGCCCTCCGCGCCCTCGCGCGCGACGCGTCGTCCTCTCCGCCTCACGCCGCGCAAATCGCGCTCGGCCTCCCGAGCGCCGCCGAGAGCCTCGCCGCCCTCCGCGCCCTCGCCACAAACTTGTGGGGCCAGGAACTCTGACGTTCCCGGCCCCAGCAAGCTTCGCCCCCCCAGTCTCGCCGCCTTCGCTCTTCGTGCAGGGCACGAAGAGCGTCGCGTCAGCGAATCCTGGGGAGGCTCAAAACACGCAGTGTTTTGAGGGGCCGGAACGGCCCACAAGGGTGAAGGTACGGCGGGCGAAGCGGCGAAGGCCCAACGCCCCCCTCACCGCAACGCCCACCGGCCTCGCCACTCCTCAGTACCGATAGTGTTCCGGCTTGAACGGCCCCTCGACCGGCACCCCGAGATACTCCGACTGCTCCTTCGTGAGCTTCGTGAGCTCGACGCCGAGGCGACCGAGGTGGAGCGCGGCGACCTTCTCGTCGAGCTTCTTCGGGAGGACGTGCACGCCCACCGGGTAGCTCTTGATGTCGGTCCAGAGCGCGATCTGCGCGAGGACCTGGTTCGAGAACGAGGTGCTCATGACGAACGACGGGTGGCCGTTGGCGCAGCCGAGGTTCACGAGGCGACCGCGCGCGAGGAGCGTGAGGCGCTTGCCGTCCTGGAAGGTGAACTGGTCCACCTGCGGCTTGATGTTCGTCTCCTTGATCTCGGGGTTCTTCTCGAGCCAAGCGACGTCGATCTCGCAGTCGAAGTGACCGATGTTGCAGAGGATGGCTTGGTCACGCATGACCTTCATGTGCTCGGGGCGGATGATGTTCATGCAGCCCGTCGCGGTCACGAAGATGTCGCCCTGGGGGGCGGCCTTCTCCATCGTGGTGACCTGGTAGCCTTCCATCGCCGCCTGAAGCGCGTTGATGGGGTCGATCTCGGTCACGATGACGCGAGCGCCGAGGCCGCGGAGCGACTGCGCGCAGCCCTTGCCCACGTCGCCGTAGCCGGCCACGACCGCGACCTTGCCGGCGAACATGACGCCGGTGGCGCGCTTCAAGCCGTCGCCGAGCGACTCGCGGCAACCGTAGAGGTTGTCGAACTTGCTCTTGGTGACCGAGTCGTTGACGTTGATGGCGGGGACCTTGAGCTCGCCCTTCTTGTGCATCTCGTAGAGGCGGTGCACGCCCGTGGTCGTCTCTTCCGAGAGGCCGCGAACGGGGTCCGGACCGGAGAAGAGCTCGGGGTGCTTCTTGTGCGCGATGATGGTGAGGTCACCGCCGTCGTCCAAGATCATGTTCGGGCCCTTGCCGCCCTTGAATGCCTTGAGCTGCATCTCGATGCACTCGTCGTACTCGGCCTCGGTCTCGCCCTTCCAAGCGAAGACGGGGACGCCGGTGGCAGCGATCGCCGCCGCGGCCTGATCCTGGGTCGAGTAGATGTTGCAGCTCGTCCAGGTGACCTCGGCGCCGAGCGCGGTGAGCGTCTCGATGAGCACCGCGGTCTGCGTGGTCATGTGAAGGCAGCCGGCGATGCGCGCGCCCTTGAGCGGCTGCGACTTGCCGTATTCGGCGCGGAGCGCCATGAGGCCGGGCATCTCGCTCTCGGCGATCGTGATCTCTTTGCGCCCCCAATCGGCGAGCTTGATATCCGCAACCTTGTAGTTCTCAGCCATCGTCGTCTCCACTTCTCTTCGTTGTTGTCGAGCGCCGGCGCTCACATCCCACGCAGGCGTGGGGTGCGCCACCGGTTTCCGTCGTTCACTTCTTCGCCACCATCACTTGCCACGGCAGGTGATGGTCCGGTCCGCGCTTGCCCCCGCCCCCGAAGACGAGCGCCGCGGGGATGGCGTTCACTTCGCACGAGGAGAACCCCGCCGATCGCGCGAACTTCTTGAGCTCCGTCGCCTCGAAGCCGAGCCAAAGATCGGCCACGTCGCGCATCGACTCGTCGTCGTGGCGCGCGTAGTCGAGCACCACGAGCGCGCCGCCGGGCGCCACGAGCGCACCGAGCGCGGCGACCGCCGATGCCGGCTTGGCCGCGTGATGCAGCACGCGCGCGGCGAACACGGCGTCGGCCCCACGCTCGCGCGCTTTGCCGAGCACGCGGCGCGACGTCGGCTCCTTGGCCTTCGCCTTCCCCTCGCCCTCTCCCTTTTGCGGAGAGACGACGTCGGCCTCGACGAGGGTCACGTTCTCGTAGCCGCGGGCGTGCACGCGCGCGCGCGCCCGGGAGAGCTGGGTCTCGGATCGGTCGATGCCGATCACGTGATGGAAGGTGGGCGCGAGCACGTCGAGGAGCGCGCCGTCGCCCGTCCCGACGTCGACGGCGAGGTCGCGACGCGCGAGGAGCGGCGCGAGCGCCGCGAGGTACGCGCCGAGCTCGTTGGGGCTGTCGTCCACCGCGGGGCCGCGCGCCGGCTGGGCGAAGAACTCGCGCCCGAGCGCGTCGCGCGCGCGGAGCACGTCGGCCACGCGACGCAGGCTCCCGTCGCGCTCGCACAAGGCGCGACCGCTGGCGAGCGCGTCGGCGACGACCGGATCTTGCGCCGCTTCCTCGCGCAGACGGATCAAGGTGCGCGTCCCTTGCCGACGCATCGACACGAGCCCGACCTGCTTGAGCGGCGCGGTGTGGCGCGAGACGTTGGGCTGGCTCTCGGCGAGGAGCTCGGCCAGCTCGCCGATCGCGAGCTCCTCCTCCCCCGCCAGCGCCAAGAGGCGGAGCCGCACCGGCTCGGCCAGGACGCGGTAGAGATCCCACCGGTTTTCCGGCAGGGTTCGGGGGGACGTCGCCTCAAGCATCGCTCCGTACATATATACGCCAATGCGAATGAATGCAAGTCATGCCGTGGCGGCGTCGTCCGCCCGAGGATTTCTGTGATTTCGCTCTGGCAGGCGGTGCGCGAGGCCGGGCTGTGGGGCTACCTGGAGGTCGCCCTCTTCCTGTTGGGGCTCCTCCCGGCGATCGCCTCCCTCGTGCTTGGGATCGCCTCGCTCCTGCATCCGCGGCTGCGACCGTGGGCGCGGTTCCTCGGCGGCGCCGTGCTCCTCCTCGCCGGGCTCGCGTTCGTCGTCGGCGGCGCGGGGACGATGCAAGGTCGGAAGGCCACGCGGCGCGCGCTCGACTCCATCGACGCGTTCGACGCGAGGCCGGGCGGAGAAGCGGCGCAGGGGATCCTCTCCTCCCAGCGCGCGCGGATCCTCCGTCAAGGCTACCTCGAGGCGTCCCGGTCGGCCTCGATCGGCGAAGTGGTGGGCGGCGTCTTCTTTCTCCTCGGCGCGACCGGATTCCTCGTGGCTCTCGGCCCGAGCCCAGCGGGCACGAGAGAGCGGGGTCGCGTCTTCGGGCTCGTCGCGCTCGTGCTCGCCTTCCTCTCCCTCGCTCCGCTCGCCTACGCGGCGTCGCAGCCCATCCCGCCCGCGAATTCAAACAGCGGTGGAACGGACGCTTACGGCCCGGACGAGGCCGCCCGGTGACGATGCGCTACGCTGTGCTCATCTCCCCATGATGACGACGACTCCTCCCGGCGGATCGCGCATCCTCGTCCTCTACGACGGGCAATGCCGCTTCTGCACCCGCTCGGCGAACGAGCTCGCGTCGCTCCGTGGTCACGACAAGCTCGAGCTCCTCTCCTTCCAAGACGAAGGGGTGCTCGATCGCTTCCCGGGCGTGACCTACGACGCGTGCATGAAGCGCCTGCACGTCGTCTTCCCCGACGGGCGCGTGTACGCCGGCGCCGAAGCAGTGACGCGCGTCGTCGCTGGCATCCCGGTCGTGGGCCTCCCTGCGTACGTCTACTACGTGCCGGGGATCCGACAGCTCAGCGAGGCGGTCTACGACCTCGTGGCCAAGAATCGCTACAAGATCGCCGGGCGCGACTGCGACGGCGGTACGTGCAAATTGCACATGCACTCCTGAGCCCGCGCGCTCTCGCACAAAAGCGCGCGGCGCGCCCCCTCTCGGGAGCGCGCCGTGAGCTTCATGGCTCTCGCGAGCCCGCGTGACTCAGGCGTCGCGGCGACGACGACGGAGGACCAGGCCGATGAAGCCGGCGAGCGAGCCGAAGGCCATCAACGCCGAGCCCGCACCGTGCGAGACGTTGCAGCCGCCGATCGACTCGACGTAGTGACCGAACTGCACCTGCGACACGGCGACGGCGTGGATGTCGCCGCCGCCGGCGGAGACGACCGCCACCGCGGGCATGGTCCCGCCGTCACCGGCGTCGATGACCCCCTGCTGAATTTGCAGCGTGAGCGAAGCGCCGCCAGCGATCCAACGCGGCGCGAGGCGCGTGAGCCCTTCGAACGGCTCTTGCCCCGCGGAGTTCGGAACACCGGGGACCGGCGCCGGGGGCGACGTGCCGTCGACCGCGGCGATGAAGAGACGCCCGTTGTCTAGACCGTTCCCCGCGTCGTACGACGTGTCCGTCACCGTGTAGGCGAAGCGCGTCTTGTCGGGCGAGAGCGAGCCGGCCCAGGCGACCGAGCCCGACGGGAGGTTCGTCAGGTTGCGAACCACCTCGCACTCCTTGGTGAGCGCGTTGGGGTGGAGGACGAGGACGTCCGAAGCGACCCCCGGCGCGCCGTCGCCCTGAAGTACGTTGGCCAGGGCGATGACGTCGCCGTTCGGCAGGAAGTCGAACTGACGAAGCGTCCCCGTGCACCCCATGTAGGCGGTCTGGGGGGCGTTGTCCTGATCGGGCGCGACCGTGATCTGGAAGCGATTGCCCGAGCCAAGGCCGTTGTTCGCCCACGCGACCTGCGCCCCCATCCAACGGACGGCGACGTTGTTGAGACCGCCGTAGCCGCCGTCGGCTTGCGGGCCGCCGTCGGGGTACGCCTTGTACGGGCCGATGTTGTGCGTGGTGGTGCCGTCGAAGCCGATGGTGTGGACCGAGAGATCGGTCACCGTGTTGAAGAGCACGTAGGCGACGCGATTGCCGTCCGGCGAGATGCGCAGCGAGTAGTGACCGAAGATGCTCGGCGTCGCCGGCGCGGTGTCGATGAGCTTGGGGGGCGCGGCGCAGCTCGACGCGCTCGTCCCGGCGAAGAGCACCGAGTTGAGACCGCCGTCGTTGTTGTTGCGCGTGATGCCGGCGTAGGCGATGCGCGTCGCCTGGCCCGCGGCCGGCTCCCACCAATCGGCCGAGCCGTACGTCGCCCGGAGCCACGAGTACTCCTGAAGGAGGCCGCCGCCGTCGGACTGGTCGAGGCAGTTCACGGCGTGGGTGCCGGTGCCGCTGGCGTTGACCACGTTGACCGCGTACGCGGGCCCACCGTCGACACCCTGGATCTGCGTGTCGTTGTAGAAGACGACCGCTTCCACGGTGTGAACGGTCACGGTCTTCACGTCGTTGACGCCGCCCGAGCTCACGGTGAGCTTGAGGGCGTAGTCGCCGACCTTGTCGGGCGTGAAGCTGGGCTTCGCTCCGTTGGCGTTGAGCAAGCTCGCCGTGGTGATCCCGCTCCCGGCGGGGACGCTGTCGACGGTCCACGTGAGCGTCGCCCCCGGGGGGACGCTCGCCGAGCCGTCGAGCTTGGCGATCTGTCCGAGGTACACGCTGACGTCGTTCGCGTCGGCGTGCACGGTGGGGCCTGAGTCCTGGCCCCCACCGCCGTCGTCGCCACCACCGCCGCCGTCGCCGGTGACCGAGGTGTCGCTCTGCGAGCCACCGTCGTCGCCGGTCCCTCCGTTGCTGTCGTCGCCACCGCAGCCGCCGAGCGCGCCGGCCGTGAACGTGCCGATACCGAGAGCGAGGAGCAGGAAACGAACGTGGACAGTGCGCATGCGGAAGTGACCTTTCGTCGAACGGGTGAAGGCGAAGCCCCCGCGACGCGGAGGCCGCGGCGCGGGGGAAATGAAGCGGCGGGAGCGTACCTCGTTCACCCGGCCGAGTCTCCGGGCAAGCGCGGCAGGCGAGCGATCAGGAGTCGCGGCGGCGACGACGAATCACGAGCCCGAGGAAGGCCGCGATCGAGCCGAAGGCCATGAGCGCCGAGCCGGTCCCGTGCGAGACGCTGCACGCGCTGAAGCCCAAGATGAGATGCGCCGGACCGTCGGCGACCGCCAAGACGCGCATCGATCCACCGCCCGCGGGCGCCGTCGCCAGCGAGGGGTAGGCCGGCTGCACGCCGGCGTCGATCGCTCCGTTGGCGATCTCGAAGGTGAGCGACGAGCCGCCGGCAACCCAGCGGGGCGGACGGTGGTAGTAGGACTGCGATCCACCGGCGCCATAAGGGATGCCGGGGACCCGCGCCGGCGGGGTCGATCCGTCGACGGCGGCGACGAAGATGGCCGCGTTGTCCTTCCCCGAGCCGGCGTCGACCGACGAGTCTTGCACGACGTACGCGACGCGCCCCTTGTCGGGCGAGAGCGTGAAGCCGTAGACCGTCGAGCCCGCCGGGAGGCTCGTGAGGTCGCGGACGATCTCGCACTCCTTGGTGAGCGAGTTCGGGTGCACGACGAGGAGGTCACCGGCGGTCGTGGCGCCACCGTCGGCGAGCTTGAGGCTCCCTTCGACGAGGTAGTCGCCGTTCGGAAGCGTGTCGTAGTGGTTGATGGTGCCGTCGCAGCCGAGCGCCATCGTCGGCGTCGCCGCGGCGGCGTCGTCGACGAGGAGGATCTGGAAGCGCGTGTTGTTGGCGATGTTCGAAGCGAGTGCGATCTTGCCGCCCGGGGCCCAGCGCGGCGGGAGCTTGCCCGCGTACACCATCCCCGCGTCGGTCTGCGCGCCGCCGTCGGGGTAGACGTTGTACGCGGTGATGGCGTGGGCGTTCGTACCGTCGAAGCCGATGGTGCTCACCGTGGCCGAGACCGCGGCGATGCTCTTCACGTAGAGCACGCGCGTGCCGTCGGGCGAGAGTGTCGGGACCGCCGGCGCGTACACCTCGCTCGCCCCGCCGAGAATGGGGCCGGGGACGGTGTCGAGGATGCGCGGTTTGCTCGCGCCGTTGCACGACGTGCCGGTGGTGACGGCGAGAAGGTCGGCGGCGAAGCCGGCGTCGGGGTACTGCTCGAAGGCGACCGTGACCGCGCGCGCTTCGGTCCCCGCGGGGCCTTCCCACTGGTCCGAGCTCGAGAGGCCGGAAGCGTAGAGCGAGTAGACGGCCGTCGAGCTCGGCGAAGCGGGGCTCTGGATCGGGCACGCGACCGGGTTCGGCGTGCCGCCGTTGATGGCCACGGAGTAGATCGTGGAGTAGGCGCCGCCGTCGATTGTGCCGCCGTCGGCGTACGTCTGGAGGTAGTCGATGTAGAACGTCTGCGCGGCCACCGCGTGCACGGTCACCGACTTCACGTCGCTCGCGCCGCTCGCGGTCACGGTGAGCTTGAGGACGTAGTCACCGACCACGTCGGGCGTGAACGTCGGCTTCGGCCCGTTGGCGTTGAGGACGCTCGCCGTCGTGATGGCGCTCCCGCCGGGGACCGTGTCGACCGTCCACGTGAGCGTCGCGCCGGGAGGCGCGCTCGTCGAGCCGTCGAGCTGCGCGATCTGTCCGAGGTACACGCTGACGTCGCTCGCGTTCGCATGGACGCCAGGTCCGCTGTCTGTCCCGCCGTCGCCGCCGCCACCGTCGTCGCCGCCTCCGCCGCCGTCCCCTACGACCGCGGTGTCGCCTTGCGAGCCCGCGTCGTCGCCGCCGCCGGTGTTGTTGTCGTCACCGCCGCAGCCCGCGAGAGCGCCCGCAGCGAAGGTTCCGATGCCGAGTGCGACGAGCAGAAGACGAACGTGGACAGTGCGCATGGACTCCCCTTCGGTGAGACGGCCGAACGACAGCCGTGAAAAGCGGCGCACGAGAAATGCGCCGGTTTCCAACGTACCTTCTTCGTTCGTCGCGTCTCAAGGACGCAACGAGCCCTCGCCCACGATTCCTGCGACCCCCTCCTCCGCCCCCTTCTCCGTAGGGACATGCGCGCGGAGGTCGCAGGATGGCGTCGACCGATGCGAACAGCTCAGCTCTTACGACGGCGGCGAGCGACGAGGCCGAGGAGCGCAGCGAGCGAGCCCATGGCCATGAGCGCCGAGCCCGGTCCACGCGCCACGCTGCACGAAGCGTTGGGGATCGAGAACACGTAGCCGTTGGCGTCCGACGTCGCGAGGACGCGGAAGCCGCCCCCGGTCGCCGGCGCGGTGACGATCGCCGCGCGGCTCGGCACGGCGCCGTCACCGGCGTCGAAGGTCCCCTGGTCCTGCTCCCAGCTCAGCGCGGTGCCACCGGCGATCCAACGCGGACCGTGGTTTCCGATGACCTGTCCACCCACGCCGCCGTTGGGGACGCCGGGGACGCGTGCGGCGGCCGAAGAACCGTCGACGGGCGCCGTGAAGAGCCCGTACGGGCTGTTTCCCGCGCCACCGGCGTCGGGCATCGCCGTGGAGTCGGCGGCGATGAAGGCCACGCGCGTCTTGTCGGGCGAGAGCGTGAGCCCGCGCGCGAACGAGCCGCCGGCGTCGCTCAGGTTCGAGAGGTTGCGGACGAGCTCGGCCTCCTTGGTGATCGAGTTCGGGTGGTAGACGAGGATGTCCTGCGCGTTGGAGAGGCCACCGTCCGAAGCGGCCGTCCCCTCGACGATGAAGTCGCCGTTGGCGAGCAGCTCGAACGCGACGACTTTGCCGTTTCCGGTGAGCGCGAGCTGGGGCATCGCACCGTTCGCGTCGTCGGCGGTGACGATCTCCCAGCGACTGCCGAACGACCGCCCCCACGCGATCTTCGTGGCCGAGACCCAGCGTGTCGGGATCTCTTGGCCGTTGAGCCCCGCCTCGGGGAGCGTGGCGGCGTCGACGTCGAGGACCATCGGGGCGATGACGTGAGGCGCGGTGCCGTCCATCCCGATCGTCTGGATCGCGTAGCTTGCACCGGCCACGCTGCGCGTGAAGGCGACGCGGGTCCCGTCGGGCGAGATGCGGACGAAGTGGTGCCCGTCGGTGATGTTCCCCCCGATTTCGACCGTGTCGAGGACCACCGGCTGCTTCGCCCCCGTGCACGTCGTGCTCGTCGTGACCGAATAGAACGTCGACTTGATCCCGCCGTCGGGCTCGGTCGCGTAGCCCGTCAGCACCGCGCGACCGTCGCTCCCGGCGGGCCCCTCCCACCAATCGGCGCCCTCGCCGACGTAGCTTCCGTGCTCGACCACGTAGGCCGCGATGCTCGTGTTCTTGTCGGCGAACGGGCACGTGACCGCTTGCGCGGCGCCGCCCGTTGCGGCGACGACACGCAGATCGGCGACCGCACCGTCGAGCGGAGCGCCGTCCGGCTGCTGGTACGTGTACGTCGTGTAGAAGACTTGCGCAGGCACGGCGTGCACGGTCACCGTCTTCGTCGCGTTGGCGGTGCCGGCCGTCACGGTGAGCTTGAGCGCGTAGTCGCCGACGACATCGGGGGTGAAGCTCGTCTTCGCCGCGTTGGCGTTGAGCAGGCTCCCGGTCGTGATGGCGCTGCCGCCGGGGACGCTCTGCACCGTCCACGCGAAGGTCGCGCTCGGCGGAACGCTCGCCGATCCGTCGAGCTGCGCGAGCTGGCCGAGGTAGATCGTCAGATCGTTGGCGTTCGCTTGCGGGGCAGTCCCCGTGTCTTGCTGGCCGCCGTCGCCTACCGGGCCGCCGTCGTCGCCGCCGCCGCCGCTGTCGACCGTGCTCGATCCATCGCCCGTCCCTGCATCTTGGTCGGTGCCTCCGGTGCTGTCGTCGCCGCCGCAGCCGGCGAGCGCACCCGCGGTGAACATTCCGAGACCGAGCGTGACGAGGAGGAGACGAACGTGGACAGTGCGCATACGAGAGGTTCCCTTTCGCGGACAAAGCGGCGCGAAGCGCGCCACTTCGCACCGTAGCGGGGAGCTTCTCCTCATCTCAACAGCGACTCGCGCCTTCGCCACAGATTCGTGGGACCTCGGCGGACATGTCGACGGCCAGGTTCGCCAATGTCCGCGACGGTCGCCTCGCCCACACACACCTCGTGGGCCGAGACACGTCGAAATGGCCTCCTCGCGCGGTGATGGTGTGGGGAAAACGTTGGAGTTCCCCCGCCGAGGGGGGTGGTGTATTCGTCACGCTTCTGCCATGGGATCGACGCCCTCGCGCCACGGAAGCTCGACGAGCGCGGCGGCTTCGGCGGAGCCGGGCACGGACGTCACGCGACGAAGCGGCTCGTGGTTCGCCGGGGTCGCGCGGCCGTGGTCCCTCCCCTTCTTCGCCGCCACGCGGGAGAACGCGCGCCTCCGCCGGCGCGTCGCCTGGGCGCTCCTCCTCACGCCCGCCCTCGGGCTCGTGGCCATCGACGTCACGCGAAGGTTCGGTCACCTCGCCGGCTTCGACGTCGAGGAGAAGGCCTTCTACGGCGCGAGCGCCGTCGACGGGGCGCTCCTCTGGGCGGCGCTGCTCGTCGCTGCCAGCGGGCGACGCGGGCCTCTTACCTGGCTCGCCCGCATCGCGCTCGCCGCGCTCGGCCTCTTCACCGTGGGCGCGCAGTCGTACACCTTCGCGCGCTACGCGGCGTACATGGACCATCAAGCGGTCCTCGTGGGCACGGCGATGCTGCCGAGCATCGGCCAGCAGCTCTGGATGGACCGCGCCGGGTTCGCGAAAGCGCTCCTCCCACCGCTCCTCCTCGCGACGCTGTCGCCGTGGCTCCTCCGCATGCTCGCCCCTTCGCGTGGGTGGGCGCGACGCGCCGCGATCGATCTCGCCGTGGTGGCGTTTCTCCTCGCGGCGTTCGTCTCTCCCTCACGCGGCGGAGAGCAAGGGCAGCCGCCCGACGTCATGTACGTCTCGGCGATGGGTCAGCTCGGACGCGCGCGTTGGGATCACAACGAGACCGTGGAGCGCATCCACCCCGGCCCGCGGAGCCCGCTCCCTGTCCCCGCGCTCACCGCTCGGCCGGCAGCGAAGCGCAACGTGCTCGTCGTGTTGACCGAGTCGGTCCGCGCGATGAGCACGTGCGTCGCCTACGATCCGCACTGCGTCTACACGCCGTTCTCCAACGCAGCAGCGCCCAACCGCATCCCGCTCACCCAGATGCGCGCGCTCGACTCGACGACGGCGATCTCGCTCTCCATCCTCTTCAGCGGCCTTCGACCGGAAGAGAGCCGCGCCGCCCTCCACTCGGCGCCCCTGCTCTGGGAGTACGCGCACGCCGCGCAGCTCGACACGGCGTATTGGACGTCGCAAAACCTCCTCTTCGGCAACTCGGGCGCGTGGATCGAGGGGCTCCCGCTCACGCGCCAGGTGAGCGCGACGCAGCTCGAGCCCGACGCGACGCTCGAGATCGGCGCCGACGACGGCAAGCTCGTCGACTACACGCTCGACGATCTCCCCCAGCTCCACGAGCCGTTCGTCGCGGTGGTGCACCTCTCGAACACGCACTTCCCCTACAAGGTCGACGAAGGCCACGAGCCGTTCTTGCCGGAGAACGAAGCCACCGGCCCCGGCTACGAGACCGAGATTCGTAACCGCTATCAAGACGCCATCTACCTCCAAGACAAGGCCGTCGGTCGCCTCCTCGAGGGGCTCCGCGCGCGGCCCGAAGGGGCGCGCACCGTCGTGGTCTTCCTCTCCGATCACGGCGAGCAGATGCGCGAGAAGGGGGCCGTCGGTCACACCGGCACCCTCTACGAAGAAGAGATCCGCATCCCCGCGTGGATCGACGCACCGCCAGGGACGTTGACCGCGGACGAAGAGGCGCACCTCCGCGCGCTGAAGGACGCGCCGCTCACGTCGCTCGACGTCCTGCCGACGATGCTCGATCTCGTGGGGGTCTGGGACGCGAAGGAGATCGCCCCTCTTCGCGCGAAGATGGCCGGCGAGAGCCTCCTCCGCGGCGGGTCGACCAGCGATCGCTCGCTCTTCCTCACGAACTGCAGCGAGCTGTGGCAGTGCGCGTTCAAGAACTGGGGCGCGATCCACGGCACCCACAAGCTGATCGCCAGCCAGGGCGATCACAAGTGGAACTGCTTCGACGTCCAAGAAGATCCGCACGAGCTCGTCGACCTCGGCGAAGAAGAGTGCGGCGACTTGAAGCCGCTCGCCGAGTCGCTCGGCCACGGCCGGCCGTTTTAGTACTTGCAGTAGTTGCTCGCGTCGCCGGGGACGACGCACACCGTGCCGCCGGTGCACAGCGCCGAGTTGCACGCGCCGGTGTTGCAGTCGCTCGCGGCGCAGCTTCCGCCGCCGAACTGTTTGCTGCAGCACTTCGACCAACACTCGGCGTTGGCGTCGCAGCCGCGGCAATAGTAGCGGCCGCGGAACTCCTCGCACGCCTGCCCCTTGGCGCGGTTGCAGGCGATCTCGCACGTACCGCAGAACTCGTCGGTCACCGTGCGCACCATGACGCCGTTGCAGCAGCGCGCGTATTCGTCGCTCGCGTCCCACGCGTAGCCGTTGGGCTTGCCGATGCACGGGTTCACGGCGGGCGCGTCGAGACCGGCGTCGTCCGGAGCAAGCTCGTCGCCGCCGACGTCCTTCGTGACGACGTCGGGGAACGGCGCTTCTTCGGGCTTGTCTTGGAAGTCGACGAGGAACGTGCAGCCGAACGCGAGCATCGCGCCCGCGGCAGTGGACACCGTCACCGCGAGGAGCGGCGCGAGGCGCGGGACCCGAGGAGCGGCACGTCGGCCCACATCAGGATGGTACTCCTCGGCTGGCCGAAACGTGCGACGATAGGCGCGGAGGCATGAAATGGCGCAACACCGCGCCGACAATCCCAAGAGAGGGCCCCACGCGGGGCACGGTGGTCACTCCGCCGGAGACGGCGGGAACAACCCCGATCCGCCGACTCTCCCGGGTAAAGTTCTGCTCCCGCCGGTCGAGCCTCCCCCCCCGGAGTCGTCCTCCAGCGACGTCGCCTCGATCGACAAGCTCCTGGCGATGACCGACGACGTGTGGAGCGTCGACGACGACGTCCGCGCGCTGCAAAACGCCTCCGACGACGGTGCCAGCGCGGTCGAGCCGCTGCGCGACCACGCGCCCGAAGTGCTCATGCCCACGGCGTTCGAGCTCGCGCCGAACGCCACGTCGGGCCCCAGCATTCCGCCCGCTGCCGGGGGGACGAAGCCTCCGCCGCTCCCCATTCGCGCGTCCCAAGCGCCGGGCGCGCGCAAAGGCCCGCCGCCCCTCCCCGGGAGCATTCCCCCGCCGCCGGTGCCGGGGACGACGCCGCCGTCCTTGCCGCCCCCGCTCCCCCGCGTCCCCGACACCGGACGCCAACGGCGGTCGCTCACGTCGGAGGCTCCTCGCGCTTCGGGCTCGGCCGAGGGCAGCGGCTCGCGACGCTCGATGGCGACCCCGCCCGAGGTAGGCGCGGCCGGCCTCGTCGATCTCCTCCACGCACGCATCGCCGCGCTGTCCGAGCCGAACCCCGAGACCAAGGTCGTCGACAAGGTCGGGCTCGCGCGCGCCCACATCGAGATGGCGATCGCCTGCGAGGCGCAGCTCGGCGACGACGCGCGCGCGATCGCTCACGCCGAGGCGGCGCTCCGCATCGACGGGCGCCTCGCCGCTGCGCACGCCATCTTGCGCCGCAAGCGTCACGGCCGCGCGGCGCTCAGCGCGATGCTCGAGCACCTCGAGCACGAGCTCACCGCTTCGACCGAAGAGGTCGCGACCGTCGAGCTCCTCGTCGAAAAGGCGCGCCTCCTCGACGCCGCCGGCGAGGACGCCGCGCTCGTCCGCGCGACGTGGGAGAAGGCCCTCTCCCGCGCCCCCGAGCACCCCGCCGCGCTCAAGGGGCTCGAGGCCGATCTCGTCGCCCGGGCTTACGGCGCGCCGCACGGAGCGCGCCCCTCGCCGGCCGAAGCCGCCGAGGCGTTCGACGCGTTGGCGAAGCACCTCGGTCGAATGGCCGAGGCCTACCACGACGACCCGCGCCTCGCCGCGTGGCTCCACGTGGAGCGCGCACAGATCCTCGAGCTCCGCCTCCGCCGCGTCGACGAGGCGCGCGGCGCCCTCGAGCGCGCCGTCGAGCTCGATCCTTCCGTAGGCCCCGTGCGCAACGCGTGCGTCCGCCACGTCGCGGCGCAGAGCGACGCCGGCGCGCTGGCCGCGCTCCTCGAAGAAGAAGCGCACATCGAGACCGATCCTCATCGCGCCGCGCGCCTCGAGCTCGACGCCGCGTGCATCTCGAGCGAGCTGCTGCACGATCCGGCGCGGGCCATCGATCTCCTCACCCGCGCCGCGCGACGCGCGCCTACCTCCGCGGCGGTGGATCGCAAGGTCTTGGACGAGCTCGTGCGGTTGCACGAAAACCAGGCGCAGTGGGCCGAGGCGGCCCGAGCGCGGCGTGCGCGCCTGCGCTTCGTCACCGAGCCCAAGTCGCTGGCCTACGAGCTCCGCCTCCTCGCGCGTATCGGCGAGCGTACCGACGAGCTCGAAGCGGCCATCTCCGACGTGCAGCGCGCGCTCCACGTCGATCCCGAGGACGCGACCATGCTCGACATGCTCGATCGCTTGCTCGCCGCCGTGCAGCGCGACGAACAGCGCGTCGACATGTGGCTCGACGAAGCGAAGCGCCTCGAGGACGGCACGCGGCGCGCGCGCGCTCTCACCCGCGCCGCGCAGATCGCCGAGACCGCGCTCATGCGACCGGCCGATGCGATTCGTCACCTGCGCGGCGCGTGGGTCGCGGCCCCCGGCGACGCCGAAGTGCTCGACGCCCTCGCGCGGCTCATGACCCCCGCCCCGCCCGAGGAGCTCGATCGCGAAGCGCGCGCGCTCGTCGACCTCTACGCGCAGGCCGCCGCGGCGACGCGCGACGCCGGACGGAAGGTCGCCTACCTCGAGAAGGCCGCCGTCCTCTGGGAAGAGGTCATCGGGGACGCGCGCCGAGCGGCCCGCGCCTACGAAGAGATCCTGCAACTCGAGCCCGATCGTCGCGGCGCCGTCATCGGCCTCGGGCGCACGGCCTCACGCGTGGGCGACGATCGCGCGCTCGCGCGCGCGCTGCTCGACGAAGCGCGCCTCGCCGAGGACGGCGTCGACATCCTCACGCTCCGCGTCCGCGCGGCAACCGCGCTCGGGCGCGTCGATCCCGATCGCGCGCTCGTCCTCGTGGAAGAGGTGCTCGAGCAAGACGCCGCGCACCCCACCGCGCGCGCGCTCGAGACGCGCCTCCACGAAGAAGCGGCCCGCTGGGAGCGCGCCTGCCAGTCGCTCGTCGCTCGCATCGAGCACGCGACGGCGCCGAAGGAGCAGGTCTCGCTTTGGCTCGCCCTGGCTCAGATCCAGGATCTTCACCTCCGGAACCCGAAAGAGGCGCTCACTTCCTTGCAGGCTGCAAGGAAGCTCGATCCCTCGCACCCGGTGCCCCCCGGGGAGATCCTCCGCATGCTCGAGGCCTCGGGCGACGCCGTCACGTTGCGCGACGCGCTCGAAGCGCTCGCCAAGGACGCCGAGACGCCCGAAGAGCGCCTCCGCTTCTTGATCCGCGCCGCCGAGATCGACGAGTTCCGTCTCTCCGACGACGACCGCGCCGCGCTCACCTACGCGCGGGCGATGGCCGAGGCCGAAGACGAAGAGATCGTCGCCGAGCGCCTCGAGCGCGTGCTCGCGCGCCGCGCCGCCAAGCTGCGAAGCGAGGGGACGAGCTTCGGCATGGACGAGCTCCTCGCGCTTCAACAACAGCGAGTCGAGCGCGCAGAGACGCCGTCGGCGCAGAGGCACCTCTCCTTCGACGTTGCCCAGCTCCTCGTCGAGGCCGGGCGCGATCACGGGACGGCTACGGCCCTCCTCGACTCGGTCCTCCTCGAAGACGAGGGGCACGTCCCTTCGCTCCGGCTACTCGAGCTCGTCACCCGAAGGGCTGGCGACTGGTCGGCGCTCGGCCAGACCCTCTCGCGCCAAGGCGACGCCCTTCGCGACAAGCGTGCGCGCTTGGGCGCGCTGTGGACCCTCGCGGGCCTCGAAGAGTGGCGCCTCCCGGTCGGAGACGCCGCGCCGACGTACGGGCGCATCCTCGATCTCGATCCCACCGAGCCCTCGGCGCTCGAAGCCACCGTGCGGCGCGAGCTCCCCCACACGCGCCGCGGCGAGCCGCGCGCGCGCAAAGCGGTCATCGGCGCGCTGCGCTCCCTCTTCGCGCTCGCTTCGGAGAACGGCACGCGGCTGGCGATCCAGCTTCGCCTCGCGCTCCTCCTCGAAGAGTCGGCGAGCGAGGCCGGCGAAGCCACGGCGGCGAGCCTCGTCCGCGAGGCACTCGATCGCTACCGCGCGTGCCTCCACATCGACGATCTCTCGGTCACCGCGGCGACAGGGCTCGCGCGAACCTCCACGCGCCTCCGCGACACCGAAGGAGCCATCGCCGCGTCGACGGCGCTCGCCGAGCTCGCCGCGCACCCCAAAGCGCGAGCGCAGTACCTGGCCAACGCCGCCGATTTGCTCCTCTCGGCGACCTCCGACGAGCGCCTCGGCTCGGGGATGGATCGCCGCGCGCGAGCGAGCCTCCTCCTCGAGCGCGCGCTCGACGCCGATCCCGACTCGGTGCCCACCGCGGCGCGCCTGGCGCAAGTCCGCAAAGAAGACGGCCTCGCCGAGCGCCTCGTCGAGCCGTTCCGCACGGCCATCGCCAAAGCGCGCGCGGTCGACGCCGTCATCATGCTCGGCGGCGAGATCGCCCGCGTGGCGCGCGACGAGCTGCAAGATCTCCCGCTCGGCATCGAGGCCCTTCGCCGCGTGCGAAGCGTGGCGCCGCTCCATGTCCCTTCCCTCCTCATGTTGGGCGAGCTCTGCGTCGCGCAGCGGGCGTGGCCGGAAGCGGTGGACGCGCTCGAAGCGGTGGTGAGCTCGGGACGCGAGGCGACGCCGCGCATGACCGCGCTCTTCACCCTCGCGAACCTCTACGAGCACGTGCTCAATCGCCTGGACGACGCCGAGCGATCGCTCCGCCTCGCCCTCGGCATCGAGCCGGAGAACCCGCGCGCTCTCCGCGGGCTCCTCCGCCACATCACCACGGTGCGCACGCCGGGCGAGGTCGAGCTCACCACCAAAGAACGCCTCGAGGTCGCCGATCTGCTCTCGCGCCTCGCCGCGGTGGAGCGCGATCCGGCCCAGCGCTGCGAGCTCTTGCTCGAGCTCGCCGAGATGCGCGGGCGCCTCGCCGATCCCGCGGGCGTGGAGCAAGCGCTCATCGAGGCGGTGGCGCAGACGCCGCAGAACAAGAAGGCCTTCACCCGGCTGGCCTCGCTCTTCCGCAAGCCGGGGCCCAGCTCGGCGCGCGATCACGCCGGCTACGCCACGGCGCTCGGCAAGGTCGTCGCGCGCGGACGTGAGCTCGGTCGCGTGGATTCGAAGTGGCTGGCCACGCTCGGCGAGATCGAGATCGAATCGCTGAACCGCCTGCGCGACGGCATCGCCCACCTCCAGCAAGCGGTGCAGCTCGACCCCGGCCTCCACGAGACGCGCCTCGAGCTCGCCCGCGCGTACGCCCGCTCGGGCGCGCCGGAGGACACGTCGCGCCAGCTCTTCACGCTCTTCACGGTGCCGCAGAGCTCGCCCAACGAGCCGGCGGCGACGACGCCGCTCATGTCGCTCAAGGAGCCGACCGCAGCGCTCGTCCTCTTCGAGCAAGCGCTCGGCGCCGAGAGGCGGAACGAAGAGGCGCTGGTCGTGAGCGAGCTCCGCGCCATCGCCGGCGATCTGGACGAAGGTCGTCTCACCTGGCTCCGCCAGAGGCGTCTCGGCCCCATCGAGCCGCACCACGCGCAGCTCGATCGCCCCGCGCTCGTCACCCACGTGCTTCCGCCCGAAGGGCGCCACGTCCTGCTCGAGGTCGCCGCCGCAGTGGCCGGAATCGAGTCGAAGATCCTCCGCGCCGACCTCACCGAGATCGGCGTCACCTCACGCGATCGCGTGGGAGCACGCAGCGGGCACCCTACCCGCGCGCTGCTCGATCGACTGATGCGCGTGCTCGGCCTCACCGACGTCGAGCTCGTGATCGCCCCGACGGTGACGCGCACGCGCGTCCTCGCCCAAGACACGCTGTGGGTCGTCGTCCCGCGGACGCTCTGCGATCTGCCCGAACCGAGCCAGCTCGCTTCGCTCGGCCGCGCGCTCACGCGCATCTCGCTCGGCGTGCCCTGGCTCGAAGAGCTCCCCCCGCCGCACATCGAAGCGCTCCTCATCGCCTGCGCCCGCCAAGTGGTGCACGGCTACGGCGCCGACGAGCTCGACGTCCTCTCCTCCAAGCTCGTCGCGCAGTACGAGCCCAACGTGGCGCGCGCGCTCACGCGCAAGCACAAGAAGCTCCTCGAGGAGCTCACGCCGCACATCGGCGCGCCGCAAGGTCGTCCGATCCCCGTCGACGGCTTCATCAGCGCGCTCGCCCGCGCCGAGCTCCGCGCGGCGGCGATCCTCACCGGCGATCTCTTGGCGACGCTCGACGACGTCCGCGGCATGGACGCCATTTTGTTCCACGCCACCGAGCGCCCCGGCGTCACCGCCCTCGGCGCTGTCTTGAATCACGCGTACGCCGGCGACGTTTGCCGCTACGCGATGTCCGCCGAGGCGGTGGCCATGCGCCGGCGCATCGGCACCACCTGGACCGCGTAGCGCACGACCCCCGCGCTCGCATCGCCATGGCCTCGCGCAACCTACTCCGCCGCGTCTTCGTCGCCGTCGGCCTCCTCACCGCGCTCGGCGGCGCGATCGCCGTCGGCCTCCCCTGGTACGTGCGGCGCGAGCTCGACGCCGCAGCGCAGGCCGAAGGGGTGAACCTCTCGATCGACCACGTCGGCATCGGATGGAGCGAGATCCGTCTCACCCGACTCGCGGCCACGATGGCCGACCTCCCCGGCGTGCGCGTGACGCTCGAGGAGGCGGTGCTCACGCGCGAGGGGCTCGCCGTCACCCAGGTGACGGGGAGCGGGCTCGACCTCACCCTCGAAGGAGCGGGCGAACCGTTTCTCCAGGCGCTCGCCACGCGAAAGACCGGCTCGCTTCCCCGCGCGGTGCTGCCGGCGATGCACGTCCTCTCCGGACGCCTCCAGTGGATCAAACCGTTCGGCGAGACATCGAGCCTCGAGGCCGCTTCGCTCCGCGTGGAGATGCCCGCGGGGAAGAACTTCGGCGAAGAGATCCACGCCACCGTGGGCAAGCTCTCGGCCGCGACGTCGCCGGGGCGCGAGCTCGGTCCGTGGACCGCGCGCCTCGACAAGACCGCCGACCTGACGAGCGTCGCCGTCGAGCTCGTCCCCGACGCTCCCGGCACCGCGACCTTGACCCGCACCGTCGCCGCGCCGCCCGCCCCTTCGGCGCTCGCCCCGACGAGCTGGCGCATCGAGCTCCACAAGCAAAAGCTGTCGCGCCTCGGGGTCCCCGGCGCGATGCTCGGCATTCCCGCCGGTATCGATCCGAGCGTCGACCTCAGCTTTCACCACGGGCAAAGCGCGTTCGACAAAGTCGAGGGCGGCCTCGCCTTGAACCTCGACGGCGCGCGCTTCGTGTCGATGACGATGCCGACCGACGTGCACGTCGACCTCGCGTGGGAGGGCGACCCGGCGAAGCCCGTCCCGATCACCGTGGGCACCTTCGCCATCGTCCCCTTCGCCGGAGACGTGACCGGCACCGTCCAGCCCTTGCCCGGCGGCTTCCGCACCGACCTCACGCTGAGGAGCCGACCGGTATCGTGTGCCCAGCTCGCCGGCGCGCAGGCGGCCGAGGCAGGGCCCCTTGGCGCGCTCGCCCAAGCCGCGGGCCTCACGCGCGTCGTCGGCGGCGACGCGGTCCTCGAGGGGAAGCTCTTCTTCGACTCGAGCGCGCCGGACAAGACCAAGATCGAGGTCAGCCCCAAGAGCAACTGCTCGCTCTCGTTCCTCAAGTAGCGCGTCGCTCTCGACGGAGCAGCGGACCGCGCGAGCCGACGGAGCGAAGAACCCGCGGCGGCGTCAGCCCGTCGGCGGTGCCCCTTCGGAGAGGAGGCGCCCGAGGAGCGCGCGGAGATCCTCCCGGTCGTCGTCCGCGAGCTCACCGAGCGCGGCGTCGACGGCGGTCATCACGTGCGGCGTCGCCTTGCGCAGCCACGCGCTCCCCTTGGCCGTCGCGCCGACGAGGAGTCGCCGCCGATCGTCCGGATCCGGGCTCCGCTTGACCATTCCCTCGGCCTCGAGCTCGTCCACGAGCCGCGAAATCCCCGCCGGGTGCTGGGCGTTGGCGTACGCGAGGTCGCGCTGGGACGTCGGACCGTTGCGGACCAGATAACAGACGACCTGCCAGGTGAAGATCGATTCGCCCCGCTCTTCAAGGCACTTCGCGGCGGTTTGCCACAGGAGACGCCGGCTCCGCCCGACGAGGCGGTAGATCTCCTCTGCCAAGAGCACGGAGCCTTTGCTTCGTTTGCGCGCCATGGGTCTCGCCCACAAGAATGCGTCCGACCCATTGCGAATGCAACGATTGCTCTTACAATCGTTGCGTCTGCAACGATCTGCGGGGCGCTCTCCTCCCCGGTACCCCGTAGGTCGTGGCAGACCATCGCCCGCGTCGTCCGCGGGTCTTCGGGAGAGCGCAAGCGCGCGCACAGTCACCGCATGTGGATCGTCAAGCTCGCCTTGCGCCGCCCGTACACCGTGGCGGTGCTGTCCTTCGTGATCCTTCTCCTCGGGTCGCTCTCGGCAGAGCGCATGCGCGCCGACATCTTCCCCACGATCGACATCCCCGTCGTCATCGTGGTGTGGAACTACCCCGGTATGCCCGCCGAGGAGATGGAGCGCCGGGTCATCGTCATCAGCGAGCGCGCCTACTCCACCACCGTCGACGGCATCTCCCGCATCGAGTCGCAGTCGATCAACGGCATCGGCATCCTCAAGGTGTACTTCGAGCCCGACGCCGACATCGGCGGGGCCATCGCCCAGATCGCCGCGGTCTCGCAGACGGCGAGCCGTGTCATGCCTCCGGGGATCACGCCGCCCAGCGTGATTCGCTACAACGCCTCGAACGTCCCCGTCGCGCAGATGACGGTGACGAACCCGAACATGTCGGAGCAGCAGGTCTTCGACTACGGGCTCAACTTCATCCGCATCCGGCTCTTCACCGTCCCCGGGCTCGCGACGCCGGCCCCCTACGGCGGCAAGACACGCCAGGTGATGGTCGACGTCGACCCCGCCAAGTGCGCGGCACACGGTCTCGCCCCCACGGACGTCGTGCAGGCGCTCCTCCAGTCGAACCTCATTCTCCCCGCGGGCTCGGTGCGCGTGGGAGAGACGGACTACGACGTCGGCGTCAACAACAGCCCCAAGACCATCGACGACTTCAATCGTCTCCCCATCAGCGTCGTGGGGAGCGCGCCCATCTTCTTGGGCGACGTGGCGATGGTGCACGACGGCTACGCCGTGCAGCAGAACATCGTGCGCGTCAACGGCCAGCGTGCGACCTACTTGGCGATCCTGAAGAAGGCGAGCGCCTCCACCATCGCCGTCGTGGACGCCGCCAAGAGCCTCATTCCCACCATCAAGGCCTCGGCGCCGGAGGGGACCGAGATCCGCCTCGACTTCGATCAGTCGGTCTTCGTGCGCGTGGCCATCGCCGGTGTGCTCCACGAGGCGGTGGTCTCCTCCTTGCTCGTCTCGCTGATGATCCTCTTCTTCCTGGGGAGCTGGCGGAGCGTCATCATCGTCTCCACGTCCATCCCCCTGGCGATCTTCGCCGCGCTGGTGGGGCTCTTTCTCACCGGGCAGACGCTCAACATCATGACCCTCGGTGGGCTCGCGCTCGCCATCGGCATGCTGGTCGACGACGCGACGGTGGAGGTGGAGAACATCCACCGAAACCGCCACCTGGGGAAGCCGCTCACCGTCGCGATCCTCGACGGCGCGCAGCAGATCGCCACGCCGGCGTTGGCGGCGACGCTCACCATCTGCATCGTCTTCTTCCCTGTGGTGCTGCTCTTCGGGCCGGCGAAGCACCTCTTCGTGCCGCTCGCCCTCTCGGTCGTCTTCTCCATGCTCGCCTCGTACCTGCTCTCGCGCACGCTGGTCCCGAGCCTCGCGCGGATGCTCATGGCCAAAGAGCCGGTCTTGCAGGGGGAAGGCAGCGGCCTTTGGGCAGCGCTGCAGAGGCTCCGCGATCGCCTCTTCGGGCGGCTTCAGGGCGCGTACACCGGTTTGCTCGCGCTCGTCCTCGAGCGTCGCCCCTTCGTCCTCGCCTGCGCCGTCGGCATGGTGGCGATCACCGCGACGCTCCCCAAGAGCGTCGGGACGGATTTCTTCCCCGAGGTCGACGCCGGCCAGATGCGCCTCCACGTACGCGCGCCGATGGGCATGCGCATCGAGGAGACCGAGCACGAGATCGCCCGGGTGGAGGCGAAGATCCGCGAGATCATCCCGGCGAAGGAGCTCGTGACCATCAACGACAACATCGGCATCCCCGTCTCGTACAACCTCGCCTTCGTGCAGACCGACAGCATCGGCGGACAAGACGCGGACGTGCTCATCGCCCTCGCCCCCGAGCACGCGCCGACGGCCACCTACCGAAAGAAGCTCCGCGAAGAGCTCGCGCGCTCCTTCCCGGGGATGCACTTCTACTTTCAGTCGGCAGACATCGTGAGCCAGGTGCTCAATTTCGGGCTCGCCGCCCCCATCGACGTCGAGATCGAAGGGCGCGATCTCGAGAGCTCGATGGTGCTCGCACGAAAGCTCCGCGAGGACATTCGCGGGATCCCCGGCGCCGTCGACGTGCGCATCCCTCAAGTGCTCGATCACCCCGCGCTGCAAATCGACGTCGATCGCGAGCGCGCCGCGCAGCTCGGCCTCGCGCAGCGGGACGTGGCGAACAACGTGCTCACCTCGCTGAGCTCGAGCTCGCTCGTCGCCCCCTCGTTCTGGCTCTCTCCCCAGAACGGCGTGAACTACTTCGTCGCCGTGCAAACCCCCATCGATCGCGCGGCCTCGGTGGACGATCTCCTCGGCACGCCCGTCACCGGCGGCGCGCGAGCCGGGGATCGCACCGTCGCCCCCTACCTCGGCACGATCGCCAAGGTCACCCCCGCGGCGAGCATCGGGCTCGTGAGCCACGACGCCGTGCAACGCATCGTCGACGTGCAGGTCGGCGTGGAAGGGCGCGACCTCGGATCGGTCGCCGGCGACATCGACGGCGCCATCAAGCGCCTGGGCAAATTGCCGCCGGGGACGCAGGTCCACGTGCGCGGTCAGAGCGAGAGCATGTTGAGCTCCTTCAAGAGCCTCGGGCTCGGCCTCGTGCTCGCGAGCGTGCTCGTCTACCTCTTGCTCGTGGTGCTCTACCAGTCGTGGCTCGACCCCTTCATCATCATGGTCGCCGTCCCCGGCGCGCTCGTCGGGGTCCTCTGGATGCTTGCCTTCACCCACACGACGCTCAACGTCGAATCGCTCATGGGGGCGATCATGGCGGTCGGCGTCGCGGTGTCGAACAGCATTCTGCTGGTCAATTTCGCCAACGACGTGCGCACCGAGCGCGGCCTCGAAGCGCGCGCCGCCGCCCTCGAAGCGGGCAAGACCCGCCTTCGCCCGGTCCTCATGACGGCGCTGGCCATGATTTTGGGGATGCTCCCCATGGCCATCGGCTCCGGCGAAGGCGGCGAGCAGAACGCGCCGCTCGGTCGCGCGGTCATCGGCGGCTTGCTGGTCGCGACCTTCGTCACACTCTTCGTCGTACCCGTCGTCTACTCGCTCCTCCGCCGGAAGGCCCCGGTCGCGCACACGCTGGACGAGCGTTTTCAGCGCGAGCTCGAGGAGCCCCACGCCTCCCCCCACGTCGAAGGACACTTGGCATGACCGACACGTCCGCGCCCTCCACGACCGAGACCCCCGCGGCGCCGGGTGAGCCGAGCCCTCCGCGCGGGCGCTCGGTGCTCTTCTATTTCGGCGGGCTCTTGCTCCTCGTGGGCGCCTTCGTCGCCAGCATGACCCTCGCCGCGACCAAGAAGCACGCCGAGACCGTGGAAGCCGACGCGCGCCACGCCGAGCTCGGCGCGGGGCCGCTCGTGCAAGTCGCCCAGGTCGAGAAGGCGCCGCCCACCCGCACCGTCACCCTCTCGGGCGAGGTCACGGCCTACCGCCAAGCCACGCTCTACGCGAAGATCAGCGGCTACTTGAAGATGGTGCGCGTCGACAAGGGCGACCGCGTGCGCGCCGGTGAGGTCCTCGGCGTGATGGAAGCGCCCGAGGTCGAGCAAGAGGTCGCGTCGAAGCAAGCCGACCTCGCCATCAAGAAGCTCACCGACGCGCGCTACAACTCGCTGGCGGCGAGCGGGATCATCTCGCAGCAGGATCGCGAGCGCGCGACCGCCGACGTGAACATCGCCAGCGCCGATCTCTCGCGCTTGAACGCCCTCCGCGGCTACGAGGTCATTCGCGCCCCCTTCGACGGCGTCGTGACTGCCCGCCACGCCGACCCCGGCGCGCTCCTTCAAGCGGCGACCTCGACCCAAGGGGCGCTCCCGCTGGTCGACGTGGCCGATCTGACCCGCGTCCGCGTGTACGTGCATCTTGCACAGAGTGAGGCGCTGTTCGTGCACGAGGCCGATCCGGTGCTCGTGTGGACCGACGAGCGGCCGGACCAAAAGGTGAAGGCGACCATCACCCGCTTCTCGCGCGACCTCGACACCCGCTCGCGCACCATGCTCACCGAGATCGAGCTCGACAACCGCGAGGCCGGCCTCTACCCCGGCACCTTCGTGCGCGTGCGCCTCGAGCTCGCCGCGGCGCCGGCGCTGGCGGTCCCCGAGGACGCCTTGGCCTTCCGCGGAGGGAAGACGATGGCGGCGCGCGTCGAGGGGGGCAAAGCCAAGCTCGTCCCGGTCGAACTCGGCGGTACGAACGGAAAGACCGTGCGAATCGTCGACGGCCTGCGTGAAGGGGACACGGTGGTCCTCCACCCCGGCGACGAGGTCATCGACGGCGCACAGATCCGCGTGGCTCCCCGCCCCGTGGCCTCTACAGGCCCGCCCGCGGGGAAGTGATTGTGCAGGGGCTGGTTTTCGCGCTAAATACCGCCCCCCTTCTCTCTGCCTCGGCGCTTCGTCGCCAGGGCCTCGTACCAAGGACCGTCATCATGCGTGGATTTCTGCAGCCCTCCGTCCGCCAAAACCCGACCGAGACCCAAGACGCGTTCCGCGGTTTCGCGCGCGGCCGGCGCGCCAAGCTCGCGAAGCAGGCACAGACCACCCTCGTGAAGGCCGATCAATGGGCGCGCGGCGACGTGGTCGGAGCCGACGTGGCCGAGGCGCTCGAGCGCTCGGTGCAGGCGCTCAAGGCGAAGAAGAAGGGGTGAGACTCGCACTCGCCGTCCTCCCGCTCGCGGCGCTCGTCGCGTGCCGGGGGGGCGAAGCCGACTCGCCCGCGCGAAGCGAAGAGACGCGCGTGGAAGCGTTCCGCGTTTCGCCGGAGTCGTTTCAGGTCGATCGCGTGGGGTCGGGCGACGGATCGCTCGATCCCGACGGCGTCCCCGACGCGGTGTTTCACGCGACGGTGGACGGGCCGGTGAACGCTGTCGTGCTGCTCGCGCTCGATTCGACCGGGCACCCCGTGGGTCAGTGGGACACGCTCACCGGCGGCGACAAGCTCCCGCGCGGCGAAGGGCTCTTCTCCCCCAACGGCGACAGCACCTTCGGGCTCGCGCTCTACGAAGGGGGCGTGCGCTTGAACCACAACGACGGCTCGGTGTCGCCGCTCGCCCGGGGCCGTCACGAGATCGATCTCGTCGCCGGCGTGCGCGACGTCGACGCTGCGCGGAGCGCCGTGCTCGTGCTCGAGCGCCCGGACGGCGAGCTCGTGCGCGGGCCCGCCGTCGCGTTCAGCGTGCCGCCGCCTCCCGCAGCGCCTCCGAGCGCCGGTACGACGCCGGCCGCGAGCGCGGACGCCGGCGCGGCACCGCCCGCCCCCTGACCGCGGTCAGAGCCCGGCGGCGAAGCGCTCCATGTAGTGGACGAGCGCCTCGACCCACGCCACCGAGACGGCGTTGTAGAGCGAGACGCGCACGCCACCGACCGAGCGGTGCCCCTTGAGGCCCACCATGCGCTCCTTCTTCGCCCCCTCGAGGAAGCGCGCCTCGAGCTCTTCGCTCGGCAGCCGGAACACGACGTTCATCGCCGAGCGGCTCGCGCGCTCCACCGGGCACGCGTAGAGATCGGGGTGCTCGTCCATGACGCCATAGAGCATCTTCGCCTTCTTGGCGTTGTCCGCCTCGACGCGCGCGAGGCCCCCCTCGCTCTTCATCCACGCGAGCACGTTCCGCGCGAGGTAGATCGCGAAGGTCGGGGGCGTGTTGTAGAGCGAATTGTTCTCCGCCACCGTGCGGTACTGGAAGATCTTGGGGATGTCCTTCCGCCCGCGCTCGACGAGGCTCTTCTTCGCCAAGACCACGACGATGCCGCTCGGTCCGAGGTTCTTCTGCGCGCCGGCGTAGACGAAATCCATCTTCGAGACGTCGGTGCGCTTCCACATGAAGTCGCTCGACATGTCGACGACCAGCGGCACGCCGCGCGTCTCGGGGAGCTTGTCGAACTGGATGCCGTGGATGGTCTCGTTGCTCGTGACGTGCACGTACGCCGCCTTGGGATCGAGCTGGATTTCCTCGATGCGCGGCACGCGCGCGTAGCTCTTCGCTTTGCCCGCGCCTTCTCCCGTGGTCGCCGCGAGGCGCACGCCGCGCGCGCCGATCATCTTGGCGGTGATCTCCGCCTCGGCGAAGGCCTTCTCTCCCCACGCGCCGTTGACCACGTAGTCGGCGCTCTCGCCCGCGCCGAGGAGGTTCATCGGCACTTGGGCGAACTGCTGCGAAGCGCCCCCTTGCAGGAAGAGGACGTCGAACTCGGGACCGACGCCGTAGAGCTCGCGGAGGAGGGCGATCGCCTCGTCGTGGACCTTCTCGTAGTCCTTCCCGCGGTGCGAGTGCTCCATCACGCTCATGCCGGTGCCGGCGAAGTCGAGGAGCTCCTCGCGCGCGCGCTCGAGCGCGGGCAGCGGCAGGGTGGCGGGACCAGCGTTGAAGTTGATGGCGCGCGTCATGAAGCGTGGCGTAGCACGTCCTTCGCGGTGCCGGGATGCTACAGTGCGCGCCGATGAGCGAGGCGTTTTTCCAGGAGCTCGTGCGCGCGTTGCCCGCCGAAGCGGTGAGCCGCGACCCCGCCGATCTCGCCGAGTACGGACGCGATTGGACACGCGTCGTCCCCCCCGCGCCCTCGGGCGTGGTGTTCCCCAAGACGACCGCCGAGGTCGCGCGCATCCTCGCTTTGGCGAACCTCCACGAGATGCCGGTCGTCCCCTCGGGCGGGCGCACCGGGCTCGCCGGCGGCGCGATGGCGGCGAAGGGGGAGCTCGTCCTCTCGCTCGCGCGCATGCGGAAGATGGGGCCCGTCGATCTGCTCGGCGCCACCGTCCACGTGGAAGCAGGGGCCATCACCGAGGCGGTGCACGAGCACTGCGCACCGCACGGGCTCACGTGGCCCGTGGACTTCGCCTCCAAAGGCTCGAGCCAGGTGGGCGGCAACATCGCCACCAACGCCGGCGGGGTGAAGGTGATTCGCTACGGCCTCACGCGGCAGTGGGTGCTCGGGCTCACGGTGGTCCTCGCCAGCGGCGAGGTGCTCGAGATCGGCGGCGCGCTCGAGAAGAACAACACCGGCATGGATCTCCGCCAGCTCTTCATCGGGAGCGAAGGGACGCTCGGGATCGTGACCGAGGCGACGCTGAAGCTCACGCGGCTCCCCGAAAAGCTCGACGTGCTGCTCCTCGCCGTCCCCGACCTGGCCGGCGTCCTGCGGCTCTTTCGCGACGCGCGCAAAGCGCCGTTCACCCTCTCGGCGTACGAGTTCTTCACCCAAGCGTGCCTCGATCGCTTGCTCCGTCACCGCGCGCTCCGGCCGCCGCTCGGCAAGCCCGCGTCGCACTACGTGCTCCTCGAGGTCGAGCACGGCGGCGAGGCGCTCGAGCCGTGGCTCGCTTCGCTCTTCGAGCGCGGCCTCGTCTCCGACGGCACGCTCGCGCAACACGGCGGCGAGGCGCGCGACTTGTGGGCGCTCCGCGAAGGGATCAGCGAGAGCCTCTCGGCCACCGGGCTCCCGCACAAGAACGACATCGCCCTCCCCGTCGCCGGGCTCGAGAGCTTCACCGCCGATCTCGAGGAGCTCATGGCCTCGCGCTACCCGGGCTGGGAGATTTGTCTCTTCGGTCACATCGGCGACGGCAACCTTCACCTCAACGTGATGAAGCCCGAGGCGATGACGCGCGAAGCCTTCTTCGCCGAGACCAAGCGCGCCGACGCCGACGTCTTTGCTCTCGTGAAGGCGCACAAGGGGAGCATCTCCGCCGAGCACGGCATCGGGCTCTTGAAGAAGCCGTTCCTCTCGTTTTCGCGGAGCCCCGAAGAGATCGCCACGCTCCGCGCGGTGAAGCGCGCGCTCGATCCCAAAGGGATCCTGAACCCGGGGAAGATCTTCGACCTCGAGGCGTCTTGAAGAACGGCGCGCTCGTCCTTGCGGCGCTCCTCGTGAGCTCCGTCGCCTGCAGCAAGAAGAGCGGCGAGACGCCACGAGACGCCGGCGAGAAGAAGCCGGCGATCGCGCGTCCCGTCGCCTCGGGCTCGCTCGAGCACTTGCGTGACGCCTCCGCGGTGCACGCCGATCCGCCGCGGATCGAACCGGGGACGACGCGTCCGCTCACGGCGGAGGAGCGCGATGCCCTCACGCGCTACGCCACGGCGATGACCCGCGGGCGCAATGCGTCGGCGAAGAAGAGCTACGACGCGGCACGGGCAGCCTTCTCCGAGGCGCTGGTCGCCCGCGCGGGGGACGCGCTCGCGCTCGTCGAGCGGGGCGAAGCTGCGCGCCTCGCGGGAGATCTCGGCTCGGCGCTCGCCGATCTCGACGCTGCGGCCGCCCGCGCCGACGACGACGCGCTCCGCGCACGCGCTCTCCTCGCGCTCGGCCGCGCGCACGAGGCGCGTCTCGAGACCGAGCTCGCGCGCTTGGCGTTCGCCCGCGCCGCGGTGCTGGCTCCGGCGCAAGCGAGCGCCGACAAGATGATCACCGAGCGCCTCGCGGCGTCGCGATGCCCGGCGCTCGTGGAGGTGCGAACGCTCGAGGGGGGCGGGAGCCACGGCGAGGCCTTCCTCGCCAAAGACTTCCGCGAGGTCTACGCCAAGCTCTACGCGCTCCCCCCGGGAGAGCTCGCGCCCCGCACCGAGGCCGACGCGAAGAGGCTCGTCTGCCGCACGGCCTCCGCCGACGGGGCCGATCCGGTCGACACCCACCCGTGCGACGGCCCGCCTCCGTGGCGCGTCTCCACCGTGCACGACACCTACCGCGACACGACCGCGATCCTCATGCCCGCCGACGGCTCGAGCCTCGTGGTCGTGCTGCTCGGCGGCGTGGGCGGCGCCGGCTGCACCGGCGAAGCGCCGTTCGACGAATCGAGCGTCGACACGCGCCTCGAGAAGCTCACGCTCGTCGTGACCGAGCGCCACCAGCGCTTCGCGTGGAGGCGCAGCGCGAAGGATCCCGCGGCGCCTCCCTCGGCGAACGAGACCGTGTCGTGCGTGGAAGGGCTGCGCGCCGAGCGGACGACGTTCTACGACGCGGTCGCTCATCGGATCGTCGCCGTCGAGCCCTTCGCCCCCGAGGTCACGGTCGCCAAAGAGGGGCGCGTCGTCCGCGTCACCGGCGCGGGATGCGACGAGAGCGTCCCGCTCGCTAGCGTCCCGAGTCAGAAGTTCGTCGGCAGGCCGACGAACTTCGACTCGGGTCCCTAGCCCACCCTGGTGGGGAGCTTGCGCTCCCCCTCATCGCTTCGCGATGAGCCTCCCCAGCGTCGCCTTCGGCGAGCTCGTGCGCTGCACGAGCCGTTCACTGGCACCGCCTCGCTGGTCTGCAGCAGGTGAGAACATGCGGCTCCCCAAGGCTGGGCGCGTCAGGTTCGCGCGCGTGCGAAGCACGCGTCGCCGGAGGCGAGGCGGGGGAGGATCGCGAAGGGAGCGTTAGCGACCGAGCGAGGGGGAGCGCCAGCTCCCCACCAGAGTGACCGGTGACGTAGCTCCCGAATCCGAAGGCTCGACGCCGGAGGCGACGACCTTCGGATTCGGGACGCTACGGCGAAGAAATGCGCACCGGGGTCGCCGTTTGAACACCGCCGTAGCCGGCGCCCCAGCAGAAGACCTGCGAGGGGCCGTTCGGTCCACATCCGTTCGGCACGCGCGCGCAGCCGAAGAACGTCCCCGCGGAGAGGCTTCCGACAGGCCCGAGCGCGCCGCCCGCGTCGACGTCGACGACGAGCTGCGGCGCCGGGCGATCAACGCCCGAATCGTCGCCGTTGCCGAGCGCGCCGGTGCCGCCGAAGCCAAAGCAGTGCGCCTTGCCGGCTCCGTCGAGGTAACAGGTCACGGCGTCGCCGTTGCTCACCGTGGCGACGCTTCCGTCGGGGACGCTCGTCATGCGCGTCGGCCGCGCCGTGGTCCCGGCATCGCCCAGCTCGCCCCGGATGTTCTGCCCCCAGCAGTAGAGATCGTGGCGGCCGTCGACCGCGCACGAGTGATGCCCGCCCGTTTCCACGCGAACGAGCGGGAGCAGCGCGCCACCGTCGGCGAGCTGATCGCCCACGCCAAGATTGATGTCACCGCTGGCGAGGGAGGTGAGCGCGACCTCTTGCGGGCCGAGCCCCCAGCAGACGACGCGGGCGCTGTCTTTGGCGCAGAAGTGCGTCGTGTACGCGTGCGCCTCGATCTGGCGATCGGCGCCGCTCATCGTGACGCCGATGGGGATGGCGAAGGGCGCCCCCGCCGACGCATCGGCCCCGCCGTCGGCGAAGTTCGCGATGCTCCCCCAACAAGAGACGGAGCCGTCGGACGCGAGCGCGCATGTCGCGTGGTAGCCGGCAGCGAGCGCCTCGGCGTGGATCGGCTGGCCTTGCGCGTCGAGGACGAGCGTCGGCTGCGGAGACGCCGTGACGCCGGTGAGGCCGTTGCCGAGCTCTCCGTTCACGTTGCTCCCCCAGCACCAGACGCGCTTCGTGCCGTCGACGGCGCAGATGTGGTCGTAGCCGCCAGCGACGTGGTCGATGCGCACGGTTCCGGCGTCGCTCGGGAACGCGACGGGGACCGGCGTCGTGGAGAACCCCGATGCGGCGTCGGGCGCGCCGGTGCCGAGCTGCCCCGACACGTTCGCGCCCCAGCAGACCACGGTGTGATCTTGTCGGAGCGCGCAGGCCCCCTCGCCTTCGGCGGCGACCTCGATCGCGTCGACGAGGTAAGGCCCGGCGGCGTCGACGAAGCACGGAGCGGCGTCGACGCCTGTGTCGTTCGCTTGGCCGTCGCCTGCACCGCCGTCCCCGCTCCCTCCGTCGCCGAGGCTTCCGTCCTCCTGTGCGACGCTCCCGTCGGTCGACGCGTCTCCCGCGCCGCCGTCGTCTCCGGTCGTCGACGAGTCGTCTCCGCACGCGACGATGAGCAGGGGAACGACGGCGAGGAGCGAGAGCCCGACAGCGAGGTGGCGTGTGCGCATGCGGGGAGAGTACACGCCCGCGGCGTGAGGTGAGCGCAGGAGAACGGCTCTGCTGCTCGCGCGGGGACTACTTCAGGATGCGCGTGCGGATGTTCGTCGACAGCCGGCCGATGTCGCGCGCCACTTCGCTCGCGACGTCGAGGTCGAGATCCATGATGAGGTAGCCGATGTTCGCGTCGGTCGCGAGCACCTGGCTGTGGATGTTCGCCGAGCGCTCGCTGACGATGGCGTTCACGTCGCGGAGCACGCCGGGCACGTTGCGGTGGACGTTCAGGATGCGATGCGTCCCCTTCGACTGCGGGAGCTCGACCTGCGGAAAGTTCACCGCGCCGATCGTCGCGCCGGTGTTCACGTAGCGCGAGAGGCTCGTCGCCACCTCGCGGCCGATCGAAGCTTGCGCCTCTTCGGTCGACCCGCCGATGTGCGGCGTGAGGATGACGTTGGGGAGACCGCGGAGGCCGCTCTCGAACGCGTTGCCGTTGGACTCGGGCTCGTCGGGGTAGACGTCGATGGCCGCACCGCCGACCTGACCGCTCTTCAGTGCGGCAACGAGCGCGGGGATGTCGACGACGTTGCCGCGGCTCGCGTTCAAGAGGTGCGCGCCGCGCTGCATCTTCGCGAGCTCGGCGGCGCCGATCATGTTGTGCGTCTGCGGCGTGGCCGGGACGTGGAGCGTGACGTAGTCGCTCGAGGCGAGGAGCTCGTCGAGCGTCGCCACCGAGTGGTTGTTCCCGATGGGCAGGCGCGTGGCGATGTCGAAGTAGAGGACGCGCAGGCCGAAGGCCTCGGCGAGGACGCCGACCTGGGTGCCGATGTGCCCATAGCCGATGATGCCGAGCGTCTTGCCGCGCACCTCGTGGCAGTTCGTGGCGAGCTTGCGCCACGTCCCTTCGTGCACTTCGCGCGAGCGATCGCCGAGCTGCCGTGAGAGCATCACGACCTCTGCGAGGATCATCTCCGCCACGCTGCGCGTGTTGGAGAACGGCGCGTTGAAGACCGGCACGCCGGCGCGGTTCGCCGCGTCGAGGTCGACCTGGTTCGTGCCGATGCAGAAGCAGCCGAGCGCGAGGAGGTTCTTCGCCTCGCCGATCGCCTTGGCGGTCACGTGCGTCTTGCTGCGAATCCCGAGGAGCTGGGGCGTCGCGATGCGCTTCATCAGCTCGTCCTCTTTGGGGGACGACGCGACGGCTTCGACCTCCACCCCCTCGTGTGCAAAAACCTCGTGGGCGGTGGTGTGGATGTTCTCGAGCAGGAGGGCCTTCGTCACACGCTCCTTTTGCCCCGCATGACCGCGCGCGTCAAATGCTACAACGCGCGCATGTTGCCGTTCGAGATCCCGGCCGGCACGACGCCGAAGGACCTTTTCGTGCGCGTGCTCCCCGACGCGCACCGAAGGCTCGTCCCCCAAGGCTCGCGCGAGACCTTCACTTTGGGGGTTCGCGTGACCGGCTCGACGCCGCTCGCCTTCACCTACACCCTTCAGGGGGGCGAGGTGACGGTCCACGAAGAGGCGCGCCCGGCGCAGCTCCTCGTCGCCACCGAGCACGCGACCTTGGCGCGCTTTCTCGAGGATTGGACGGGGCCGCGCCGCTTCGTCCCCTCCTTCACCCCCAACTCCGCCGGCGGTGCGCCGCTCACGCTCCTCACCGATCCGCGGGTCCTGAAGCGCCTCGTGCTCGTCAGCGGGCGCATCGAGCTCGCGCTCCCCGACCTCGACGGCAGCCGCGCGGCGCTCGTCGCCGGTGCGGCGGGCGGGAAGGCGATCGAGCATCGCGACGACGACGCCGACGTCGTGGTCGAATCGGAGGTTCCGGTCTTCGAGCGGCTCCTCTCGGGCAAGCTCGGACCCGACGAGGCCCTGAGCGGCGGGCACGTCACCGTGCGGGGAAAGAAGCTCGTGGCCATGCAGTTCGCCTTCGCCCTCGCCCCCTTCTTTCCGGTGAAGGGATGAAGCGAGGCGCACGCCTGCGCGCACGGACGACGCGCGCCTCGTGCGCGGGCCTCGTGGTGATCTCGGCGACGCTCCTCGGGGGTTGCCGCGGCAAGGTCACGCACGCCGAGTGCATGGAGATGCTCGATCGCTACGTCGACATGAGCATCGCCGCCGACCCTTCCCTCGCCGGCCTCACGCCGCAGCAAGCGGCCGACGTCCGCGACATGAAGAAGGCGGTCAAGAAGGGGGAAAAGAGCTACGTGCGCGTCGAGCAGCAGTGCGAGCGCGAGATCTCGCGCAAAGAGTACGACTGCGCGATGAAGGCGCCGAACCCCAACGAATGGGAAGCCTGCATCGACTGAACGCGCGCACGCCGCGCTTTTTGGCTAAGCTTGGGACATGACGCTCCGAGCGCTGGGTCCCGCTGTCCTCCTTCTCCTTGCTGCGTGCGGCGGCAGTGAGCCTCCGCCCAAGGTCGCCGAGGTGCCGATCGATCAGCAGAGCCAAGAGACGCCGCCCTCGAGCAACGACTCGAGCAGCGGGTCCTCGTCCTCTTCGTCCCCGGCGTTGAGCGGGAGCGACTCGACGGCGAGCGCCGACAACAGCGCCGCGTCGCCGCCCCCCGGCAAGGGTGGCAAGAAGGGGAGCTCGGGCGACTCGAGCGCCGCGGGGAACGCGGTGCCGCCGATGGCCGCACCCTCCAAGGCCGGCCCGGTCATTTCGCCGAAGGAGTGCAGCGAGCTCAGTGACAAGGGGATCGAGCTCATGGCGTTCGGCGACGGCGGCCCGCTGAAGGGGCACTCCGGCAAGCAGATGGAGCAAGAGCTCGCCATGCTCAAGCAGATGGCCGGCAACGATCCCAACTTCGCCAAGATGAAGTCCGAGTGCGTGAAGTCGATCCACCGCGGCCAGTACGAGTGCGGCATGCGCGCGCGTTCGTCGACCGAGTGGCAAAACTGCATCCGCTGACGCACCCGTCCGCGAACCAAGAGAGAAGAGGACCGATGAAGAGGACACTCCTGATCCTTGTGGGGCTCGGCCTCGCTGCCGGCGGTTGCGGCGGATCCAAGAAGGACGCGAAGGACCCGGCCGACAAGTCCGGCTCCGAGACCACGACCGAGGCCGACGCGGGGGCGAGCGGTGAAGCGGCGGAGCCCTCCAAGGCGTCGCTGTGCACCGGCGGCGACATCGATCTGATGGCCGCTCTCATTCAGAGCGCCTGCGAGACGAAGGGGAAGCCCGACGACAAGCCGCGCGACATGAAGGGTCTCCTCGAGGTGAAGCTCAACACGAGCGCGAACAAGATCGAGCCCGGCGGTCACGTCGATCTCATCGTTTCGTTCGTGAACAAATCGAAGGATCCGCTCCCCCTCGACTTCGTGCTCGATCCCACGCCGCGGTTCACGGTCGAGGCCTACACCGCCAAGGGAAAGCGCGCCGACATGCCGGCGGGGAACGCCCCTGCGCGCCCGGCCGGTTCCGAAGGCGAGCCGGCGACGCCGGGTCTCGCGCGCGTGACCATCACGCCGAACGGATCGGCGCACGTGAAGATCGGCTGGGACGCCACCAAGACCAAGTGGGCGCCGGAGAAGGTGAAGGGTACCCCGCCGGAGATGGGCTACCCGCGCTCGCCCGCCGGCCCGCTGGGCAAGGGGAAGTACGAGCTCCGCGTGGTGACCCCGCTCGCCAACGTCATGGAGGGCTCGGACCACGAAGTGAGCGCGCCCAAGACCCCGCTCGAGATCGGCAAGTAGAGGCGGCGATGCGCGCGGTCTTCTTCGGCACGCCGGTCTTCGCGGTCCCCTGCCTCGAAGCGCTGGCGAAGGTCGCCGACGTCGCCGCGGTCGTGTGCCAGCCGGACAAGCCGGTGGGGCGCGGCCTCGAGCTCAGCGCACCGCCCACCAAGCAGCTCGCCGAGAAGCTCGGGATCCCCGTGGTGCAACCGACGAAGCTCCGCACCGGAGAGTTCGCCGCCTGGCTCCGCGCGCAGAACGCCGACGTGGCGCTCGTCGTCGCCTACGGGCGCATCTTGCCCAAAGACGTCCTCGACGCCCCGCGCCTCGGCTGCGTGAACGTCCACGCCTCGCTCCTCCCCAAGTACCGCGGCGCGGCCCCCATCACGTGGGCCGTCGTGCGCGGCGAGAGCGAGACCGGCATCACCCTCATGCAAATGGACGAGGGGATGGACACCGGCGCGATGCTCGAGCAGTTCCGCCTCCCCATCGGCGAGGACGAGACCGCGGGCGACGTCTCGGCGCGCCTCTCGGCGCTCGGAGGCGAAGCGGTGCGCATCGGCCTGCCGAAGTACGTCGCCGGCGGCTACACGCCCATCGTCCAAGACGAAGCGGGCGTCTCGCTGGCGCCGATGCTCAAGAAGGAAGACGGCAAGATCGACTTCTCGCTTTCGGCGAAGGCCGTTCACGATCACGTGCGTGGCATGAGCCCGTGGCCGGGCGCCTTCACCAAGCACGGCGAGAAGATCGTGAAGGTGCACGCCACGAAGAAGAGCGACCTCTCGGGGAAGGACGCGCCGCCCGGCACGGTGGTGCTCGCCGACAAGCGCCAGGTGCTCGTCGCCACCGGCTCGGGTCTCCTCGAGCTCGTCACGGTGCAGCTCGAAGGCAAGAAGGCCGTGCGCGCCGTCGACTGGCACTTGGGGCGCGGCGTCCACGAAGGCGATCGCCTCGGCTGATCGGCGAGGCGACACGCCGCGCGTCGCGACGGCGGATCGAACGCCCTGCCCTCGCCCCTCGCGATTGTCGACGGCAAGCTCCAGAGCTGTCGACGAGAAAATGCGTACCCACGTTGTAGGCGCGCGAAGAGGCGCGGCTCCCCCTAGCGAAGCGGCGCGAGCTGTTTCAACCTTATGCCCCCGTGCCGAAGCGCCCGCCACGCGAACGCAAATCCTCGCCCCGCGCCACGAGCGACGCGAAGCGTGCGCGCGCGCCCAAAGCACGGGCGACGCTCGCGCTCTTTCACGAGGCGACGCGCGCGTGGTTCGAGGGGGCGCTCGGACCACCGACGCACGCGCAAGCGCTGGGATGGGAGCCGATCGCCAAGGGTAGCTCGACCTTGCTGCTCGCCCCCACCGGCTCGGGGAAGACGCTCGCGGCGTTCCTCTCGTCGATCGATCGACTCCTCTTTCACCCGAAGCCTCCGCCGTCGTCGAGCAAAGCCGTCGCTCCGCGCGCAGCGACGGGCGGGACGCGAGCGCGCGCCGGCGCACGCGCGAAGCGCCCGGGCACGCAGCTCGGCGGCGTGCGGGTGCTCTACGTCTCGCCGCTGAAGGCGCTCGCCGTCGACGTGGAGAAGAACCTCCGCGCGCCGCTCGCCGGCATCGTCGCCGAAGCGCAGCGCCTCGGCCTCTCGCCCACACCCCCGGCGGTGCAAATCCGAAGCGGCGACACTCCCCCTTCCGAGCGCGCGCGGATGCAAAGGCACCCGCCCGAGATCCTCATCACCACCCCGGAGTCGCTCTACCTGCTCCTCACGTCGGGGGCGCGCGACATCCTCGCCGAGGTCGAGACGGTCATCGTCGACGAGATCCACCAGCTCGTCGCCGGCAAGCGCGGGGCGCACCTCTTCGTGTCGCTGGAGCGGCTCGAAGCCTTGCGCCGCGCGCACAAGAAGAGCGCGCCGCCCCTGCAACGCATCGGGCTCTCGGCGACGCAGCGCCCGCTCGACGAAGTGGCGCGCCTCCTCGGCGGCTTCGACGGCGCGGGGAAAGCGCGTCCGGTCGACGTGGTCGACGCCTCGGAAGAGAAGAAGCTCTCGCTCCGCGTGGAGGTGCCGGAGGTCGACATGAGTCGCCTCGGCGAGATCGATCCCGACGCGTCCGGTCCGGCGGCCGCCGGCGGGGCACGACGATCGATTTGGCCGCACCTCCACCAGCGCCTCGTCGAGCTCGTGCGCGCGCATCGCTCGACGATGGTCTTCGTCAACAGCCGTCGCTTGGCCGAGCGCCTCGCCGCCGCCCTCAACGAAGTGGCCGGCGAAGAGATCGCCCTCGCCCACCACGGCTCGATCGCCCGCGAGCAGCGGGTGGGGATCGAAGATCGTCTGAAGCGCGGCGATCTGCCGGCCATCGTCGCCACCTCGTCGCTCGAGCTCGGCATCGACATGGCCGCCGTCGATTTGGTCGTGCAGGTCGAGGCGCCGCCCTCGATCGCAGCCGGCCTCCAGCGCGTGGGGCGCGCCGGGCACTCGGTGGGCGCGACCTCGGAAGGGGTCATCCTCCCCAAGCACCGCGCCGATCTCTTGGCGTGTGCCGCGGCGCTCGGCTGCATGTCGGCCGGCGAGGTCGAGGAGACGTACTACCCGAGGAGCCCACTCGACGTCGCCGCGCAGCAGATCGTCGCCATCGTCGGAAGCGAAGGGGATCGCGGCGTCTCGGTGGATGCACTTTACAAGCTTCTCCGCCGCGCCGCTCCGTTCGCCGAGCTCCCTCACGGGGCCTACGTGGGTCTCCTCGATCTCCTCTCTGGTCGCTACCCCTCGGACGAGTTCGCCGAGCTCCGGCCGCGCCTCACGTGGGACCGCGTCGCCGGCACGCTCCGCCCGCGCGAGGGGGCGCTGAGGCTCGCCATCGCCAACGGCGGGACGATCCCCGATCGCGGGCTCTACGGCGTGTACTTGAGCGGCGCCGACGAGGTGCGCGGCTCGAAGCGTGTGGGCGAGCTCGACGAAGAGATGGTCTTCGAGCTCCACGAGGGGGACGTCTTCTTGCTCGGCGCTTCGTCGTGGCGCGTGGAGCAGATCGAGCTCGACCGCGTGCTCGTCTCGCCGGCGGCCGGCGAGCCGGGGCGCATGCCCTTCTGGCACGGCGATCGCCTGGGCCGGTCACGCGCGTTCGGAGGTGCCGTCGGCGAGCTCACGCGCGTCATCTCGGAGGCCCCCGAGGCCGCGGTGCAGGGGCTCGTCGAGCAAGGCCTCGACGCCAGTGCCTCGCAGAACTGCGTGGCCTACGTGGTCGAGCAGCTCGCGGCCGCCGGCGAGGTCCCCAGCGACAGGACGCTCCTCATCGAGCGCTTCCTCGACGACATCGGCGATTGGCGCGTGTGCGTCCTCTCGCCGTTCGGCGCGCGCGTGCACGCTCCGTGGGCCACCGCCGTGCTCGCGCGCCTCCGCGCAGCGCACGGGGGAGAAGCGGACGTCGTGTGGTCGGACGACGGCATGGCCTTCCGGCTCACCGGCACCGCCGAGCCGCCGCCCACCGAGGCCTTCTTGCCGGCCTCGGACGAGATCGAGAGGCTCGTCACCGCCTCCCTCGCCGACGCACCGCTCTTCGCCGCCCGCTTTCGCGAGAACGCCGCGCGCGCGCTGCTCTTGCCGCGCCGTCGCCCGGGTCAGCGCACGCCGCTCTGGGCCCAGCGCCGCCGCGCCGGCGACTTGCTCCGCGTCGCCTCGCGCTACCCGTCGTTCCCCATGCTGCTCGAAACGTACCGCGAGTGCCTGCGCGACGTGTTCGATCTCCCGGGGCTCGTCGATCTCTTGCACCGCATCGAGACACGAAAGATGCGCGTCGTGACCGTCGACTCGAAGAAGCCCTCCCCCTTCGCCGCGTCGCTGCTCTTCTCGTTCGTCGCCAACTTCATCTACGACGGTGATGCGCCGCTCGCCGAGCGCCGCGCGCAGGCGCTCACCATCGACCATGCGCAGCTTCGTGAGCTCCTCGGCGAATCCGAGCTCCGCACCTTGCTCGATCCCGAGCTCGTCGCCGAGCACGAGCGCATGCTCCAGAGGCGCACGACGAAGCTCCGTCACGCCGACGGCCTCCACGACCTGCTCCTCGGCATCGGGGATCTCTCGCTCGAAGAGATCTTGGAGCGCGCAGAAGAGCCTCGCGTCGCGCGCGCATGGATCGAAGAGCTCGAAGGGGCGCGGCGTATTTTTCTCGCGCGGATCTCCGCCGACGTGTCGCGCTACGCCGCGGTGGAAGACGCGACGCGCCTCCGCGACGGCCTCGGGGTGGTGCTCCCGCGCGGGCTGCCCGGATCGTTCCTCGAGCCGGTGGCCGATCCTTTGGGCGATCTCGTGGGGCGATATGCGCGCACCCACGGTCCGTTCACCGCCGAAGAGGTCGCCGCACGCCTCGGCCTCGGCGTCGCCACGGTGGAGATCACCCTCGAGCGGCTTCTTCAGCTCGGGCGCGTCGTCGAGGGGGCCTTCCGTCCACGCGGCGATCACGGGCGGCGCGAGATGTGCGACGCCGACGTGCTCCGCGCGCTCCGCGGCAAGGCGCTCGCGCGCCTCCGGCGCGAGGTCGAGCCGGTCGAGCCGGCCGCCCTCGGGCGCTTTCTCCCCGAGTGGCAAGGGATCGGACGGCGTCGCCAAGGGCCGGACGCGCTCCTCACGGTCATCGCGCAGCTCGAGGGGTGCCCCATCCCTGCGTCAGCGCTCGAGAGCGACGTGCTGCCGGCCCGCGTCGAGGGCTTTCGCCCGTGGGATCTCGACGCCCTGTGCGCCGCGGGCGAAGTGGTGTGGGCCGGCATCGAGCCGCTCGGCGTCGGCGACGGTCGCATCGCGCTCTACCTCGCCGATCACGAGCCGCACCTCGCGCTCCGTACGACGAAGGTCGAGAGCGAGCTCGCCGGTCGCATCCGCGGCGTGCTCGAGCGCCGCGGCGCCGTCTTCTTCAACGAGATCGGCCGCGAGCTCGGCGGCTACACCCACGAGATCGTCGACACCCTCTGGGACATGGTCTGGTCGGGCGAGGTGACCAACGACACCTGCGAAGCGCTCCGCAGCTACCTCCGCGCACGCGGCGGCGGCGAGGCACGCGCGCGCACGCGTCACGGCGCACGAGGGCGCGTGGGCCCTCCCGGGACCGAGGGGCGCTGGTCGCTCCGTGCGTCGCGTTGGCTCGACGCTCCGACGGAGACCGAGCGGCGCGCGGCGCTCGTTCGCACGCTGCTCGAGCGCCACGGCGTCCTCACGCGCGAAGCGGTGGCCGCCGAGGGGATCCCTGGAGGCTTCGGCGCGGTCTACGACGTGCTCAAGGCGATGGAGGAGTCCGGCCGTGTGCGCCGCGGCTATTTCCTCGCCGGCCGCGGCGCGACGCAGTTCGCCCTCCCCGGCGCCGACGATCGCCTGCGCGCGCTCCGCGCCTCGGGCGACGAAGATCGCACGCTCGTCCTCGCGGCGATCGATCCGGCGAACCCGTACGGCGCGGCCCTCCCCTGGCCCGCAGCCTCGGAGGACGAGCCCGATCGCCCGCGCCCGCAGCGCGCGGTGGGCGCGCGCGTGATCTTGCACGGAGGCGCGCTCGTCGGATTCCTCGGCCGCAACGCCGAGGCGCTCCTCACGTTCCTCCCCACCGACGAGCCGGCGAAGAGCGCCGCCGCCCGCGGTCTCGCCGAAGGGCTCGCGGGGCTCGTGGGGAGCGGCAAGCGCAAGGCGCTTCATCTCCTCACGATCGACGGACTCCCCGCCGCCCACAGCCCGCTCGTGGCCGCCCTCACCCGCGCCGGGTTCCAGCTCGCGGGGACGGGGCTCTTGCGACGGCGCACCTTGGATCTCGATCCGCTCGGCACGGGTCGTCCGTCCGAGGTCCCGCTTGCCTGAAGGGGACACCCTCGCCCTCACCGCGCGAACCCTGGCGCGAAGGCTCGAGGGGCGCGCGCTCGTGCGATGCGAATCGGAGGTGGCCTCCGTCGCGCGCCGCGACGATCTCGTCGGGCGCACCGTGTCGCGCGTGCACGCCTACGGGAAGTACCTGTTGATCGAGCTCGCCCCGCAAGCACCGGGGGAGGAAACACTTGCACTCCGCACGCATCTTCGGATGAACGGCACCTGGCACGTCTATCGGCCCGGGGAGCGGTACATGCTCCCCGCGTGGCGCGCGCGCCTCGTGCTCGAGGTGGAAGGGACGGTGGCGGTCTGCTTCTCGGCCCCTTTGGTGGAGCTCCTCTCGCTTCGCGCCGCCGAGGCGAGCCTCGACGAGCTCGGGCCGAACCTCTTGGACGAGACGTTCGACCTCGAGACGGCGCTCGCCAACCTCGCGGCCCACGACGGCCCGCTCGGCGTGGCGGTCATGGATCAGCGCGTCGTCGCCGGCATCGGCAACGTCTACAAGGCCGAGGTGCTCTTCCTCTGCCGCCTCGATCCCTTCGCCCGCGTGCGCGACGTCGAGCGCGCGAAGCTGCGGGAGGTGCTCGAGACCGCGCGGCGCCTCCTCGTTCAAAACTCCGGCCCCGAGGCGCGCCGGCGTCGCACGCGCAAGGCGCCCGGGCCCGCCCACTGGGTCTACGAGAGGAGCGGCTCGCCGTGCCTCGTGTGCGGCGCCAAGGTGGCCATGCGACGCCAAGGGGCGCTCGGTCGCTCGACGTACTTCTGCCCCACCTGCCAGCGCTCGCAGCGTGAGTAGGCGAGGACGTCGCTTCGCGCGCGGACCGAAGAGCGTCGGGTCCCCACGAACGACGTGCGCCCTCGCGGCTCCTTCGCTAGCTTTCTACTCGAGCCCCACGTGATGCGACCCCTCCGCGCCCTGTTCTTCTTCGTCGGCGCGCTGTCCCTCGTTGCGTGCGGCGGCACGGTGGCGCAGGCCGACGCGGGCCCTGTCGACGCTGGCGCGCTCCCCCCGATCGATTGCATCACCTTGGAGCGGGACCTCTGCACCCGCGCCTCGACCTGCGCGCCCGATCGGCTTCCGCGACTCCTCGCGAACTCCACGACGGCCCCCGTCACGTACAGCTCGGTGGACGATTGCACGACCACCCGCGCGGACCCTTGCTCGGCCGAGCCCAACCTCTTCGACGCAGCGGCGTGCGAAGCCAATCTCCCCAAAGCCGAGTGCGTCGGCGGCGCGCTCCGGATCCCCGCGGGCTGCGAGCCCACCCGCGACTGACGCGCGCGCGCTACTCTCTCCTCGTGGCCCGCGAGCGCTCCGACCAATTCTTGAGAGAGATGAAGGACGAGTTCCCCTCGTTCCAGATCCTCCCCAAGCGGACGAGCGCGCTCCAGCGAGCGATCCACGTCGCCTTGCTCGTGCTCACCGTGGGCCAGATGCGGACCTACCTGACGCAGTACCACACGGTGCTCTTCGGCACGCTGTGGGTCCCCGACGCGTGGGAGACGATGGACGACGACGCGCGCTACATCCTCCTTCGTCACGAGCGCATTCATCTCCGGCAGCGGCGTCGCATGGGCGACGTCACCATGGCCTTCGTCTACCTCGTCCCCTTCTTCCCGCTCGGCCTCGCCTACGGGCGCGCGCGCATCGAGTGGGAGGCGTACATCGAGACCATCCGCGCGACCGCCGAGCTCCGTGGTCTCCCCGCCGCCAAGGCGCTACGAAAGCCCATCGTCGCGCGCTTCGTCGGCCCCGACTACGGGTGGATGTGGCCCTTCCGCGGACAGGTCGAGGCGTGGTTCGACGAGGTCATCGCGAATCTCGCCGCGGAGATGGGCGAGTGCTAACGTGCGGCCCAAGATGAGCACCGCCGCGGACAAAGCGTTCACCGGCCTCGTGGTCGTGGCGTGCTTCCTGGTCGTCCTCACGCTGAATCAGATCTTCCTCGTCGCCCCCGTCGAGCTGCGGATGGGCATCGTGCAGAAGATCTTCTACTTCCACGTGCCGAGCGCGTACTCGATGTACATCGGCGCGGCCGCCTGCTTCGTCGGCTCGGCCGCCTACTTGGTGAAGCCCACCGATGCGCGTGACGCCCTCGGCCGCGCCGGCGCGGAGATGGCCGTCGTCTTCGGCGCCATCGTGCTCACCACCGGTCCGCTTTGGGCGGCCAAGGCGTGGGGCTTCTACTGGACGTGGGACCCGCGCCTCACGACGTCACTGCTCTCGGTGCTCATTTACGTCGCCTACCTCGTGCTGCGCGCGTTCGCCGGCGACGGTGAGGGCGAGCGAAAGTTCGCCGCCGCGCTGGGGATCCTCGGCGGCTTCAACCTCCCCATCATCCACTTCAGCGTGCAGAAGTGGAGCGGCCAGCACCCCACCGTCATCACCAGCAAGGGTGGCGGGCTGCAGCACCCGGACATGAAGGTCGCGCTCTCGCTGGCCTTCCTCACCTTCACGCTCTTCGCCGTCGCGCTCCTCTGGGCGCGCGTGCGGCTCGAGGTGGCCAAGAGCCGCCTCCTGCGCCTCGAAGACGACGCCATCGATCTCGGCCTCGACGAAGAGGCCGAGGCCGAACCCGCGAGCTAGAAAGCCCAAGATGAGCCAAACGACAGAGGTGCAAGCCCCCCCGGCCGCGTCCGCCCAGACGCCCGACTCGCGCGCCACCACGTTTCAACCGGTCGAAGGCGGCCCCGAGCAACACAGCGGCTCGACGCTCCTCGTCGAGGCCTACGCGGTGCTTTGGGTGATCCTCATGGCGTGGCTGCTCTTCCTTTGGCGCCGCCAGGCGACGCTGCGCGTCCGGCTCGATCGCCTCGAAGGGGTCGTCGACCGCGCCGCCGCCAAGCTCGACGCGAAGTAGAGCGCGTTCACGCCACCCGCTCGTCGTCGGCCGGATCGTCGTCGCTGCCGTCGATGGCACGCGGTGACGACTCGTCCTCGGCCACCGCCACCGGGCGACCGTGCTCGAGCGAGAGACGAATCCCCGAGGGCGAGCGCACCGTCACCGGCTCCTCGTCGTCGTCCTCGTCCAAGCCGTCGTCGACGCGAATGACCTGAGCGAGATCGCTATGCGACCAACCCCCTTCGTCGGACCACGCGACGATGGAGTCGACCTCGGCCAGGGCGACGGCGAGGTCATCGAGCTCGCGGGTGGTGCGACCTTCCTCCGACGAAGCCGGGACACACGCCTCGTCTTCGTCGGGAGTCGGCGGGAGGAGAGGGTCGTGCATCATGGTCACCTTCCTTGCCATGGCCGAGAGCCCAAGCAGGATCCTTGCCGCGCCTCCGCAGGCACGGCGCCTCGAGGAATGCGTGGAAATCCAAGCGCGTCTGCTGCGCCGCCTTGTGCCGGCACCCCCGTGCGGGTTCACGGTCGCCGTAGCCGCGCGGCCACGAACGCCAGGATTCTGACGCCGCTCGAGCGGGGGGAAGGTCGGGGCTTCCCCCACATCCTGCGCAGGAGCGCGTAGACGTCGCGGGCGCATCCGCACTAAAGAAGGGAGCGCGCCATGGGGATGCCTACCGTCGAGCACGTCATCTTCATCCCCGTCGTCCTGATGATCGGCATGGTCATCGGCTACACGATGGGCGCGCGCGCCCAACGCACGGCGAACGACAAGAAGCGAAAGCGAAACAGGGAGTAACTCATGATCGACTTCGAGCTCACGGAGGAGCAGCGCGCCCTCATCGACACCGCCCGTCGCTTCGCGCGCGAGCGGATCCTCCCCATCGCCGCCGTGTGCGATCGCGAGTCGCGCTTCCCGCGCGAGGTCTTCGAAGAAGCGCACAAGATCGGCCTCGTGAACTGCACGCTCCCCGAGGAGTTCGGCGGTCCGGGCCTCTCGGATCTCGACAGCTCGTTCGTGACCGAGGAGCTCGCCTACGGGTGCTCCGGCATCCAGACGAGCATGACGGCGAACACGCTCGGCATGACGCCGCTGAAGCTCGCCGGCACCCCCGAGCAGAAGAAGAAGTACCTCGGCTGGCTCGCGCAGGAGCCCATCTTCTGCAGCTACGCCACCACCGAGCCGGGCGCGGGGAGCGACGTCGCCGGCTTGCAGACGCGCGCCAAGAAGGACGGCAACGGCGGCTACGTGCTGAACGGCCAGAAGGCGTGGATCACCAACGCGAACATGGCGAGCTTCTTCACCATCTTCGCCACCGAAGATCCGACGCTGAAGCACAAGGGGATCGGCGCGTTCATCGTCGAGCGTGACGCCAAGGGGCTGAAGGTCGGCAAGCACGAGGACAAGCTCGGCCAGCGCGCGAGCGACACCGCCGTCGTGATGCTCGAGGACGTACACGTGCCGGCGAGCCAAGTGCTGGCGCCGCCGGGCCAGGGCTTCAAGGTGGCGATGGAGACCTTCAACCAGACGCGCCCCGACATCGGCGCGATCGCGACCGGTCTCATGCGCCGCTGCCTCGACGAGTGCGTGGCCTACGCCAAAGAGCGCAAGACCTTCGGCGTCCCCATCGGACAGCACCAGCTCGTGCAGGCCATGCTCGCCGAGATGGCGATCCGCATCGAAGCGACGAGCCTCCTCGTGAGGAAGGCGGCGTGGAACCTCGACAAGGGGATCCGGAACCCGATCGTCTCGAGCTACGCCAAGGCGTACGGCGCCGACTCGGCGATGCAGACGGCCATCGACGCCGTGCAGATCTTCGGCGGCAACGGCTACGTGAAGGAGTACCCGGTCGAGAAGCTGATGCGCGACGCCAAGATCCTCCAGATCTACGAGGGGACGTCGCAGATCCAGCGCATCGTCATCGCCAAGAGCGTGCTCGCGGGGTGAGCACGGCGGCGCGCTCCCGCGGGGTGATCGTCGCGACGCTCGCGCTCATCGTCGCTCTCACGGGCGCGCTCACCGTCGCGTGCACGGGCGGCCGCGACACGGTCGAGAAGTCGACCGACGTGCGCGGCACGGCGGCGACGTCGAGCGCCAAGAACCCCGACGCGTACGAGTACGTCGCGCGTCGGGGGCTCGGCGTCGTGGCGCTCGCCGAAGCGCGCGGCCTCCCCGCGGACGTCGCGACCGAAGCCGTCGACGCGATCGCCGACGCACTTCAGACATGCGCCGCCGATCAAGCGAGGCTCGGGAAGCTCGTGCAAGGCGCGACGCGCGTGGTCGCCGAAGTGAACGACGACGGCACCGTCGGCGCGCTCAACGTGAAGACCTCCGGCGGCGGCGACGTCGCGGCCAACGCGATCTTGTGCGTGATAGCTCCGCTCCGCGCGCACGTGTTCCCTCCGCCACGCGCCGACGCGGGTCGCACGCCGCGCGGCATCGCCATCGAGGCGACGTGGGAAGGCGCGAGCGGAGCGCCGACGAAGAGCCCGTGAGCCCCGCGCGACGGTCGCCCCCGGGCGGCGCGCCCCCCTCCTCGGAGGGTGGCACGGTAAGCGTCCATGGATGACGGAAATACCGTCACATTCGTTCAGGTTCTTTTCCTGACAGGAAAGGACGTAACTACCTGAAACGAGCTGGTGACTCCCGGGGAATGGTCTAAAACCACGCCCTCGCCCCCCAGGAGAATTGCCATGCGCCACGCCGGTCTCCTTTTGGTTCTTGGCCTCGGGTCGATGCTCGCGCTGGCCGCGGGCTGCACCACCACGGTGGTCCGTGAGGTTTCCGGCGGGGACAACCCCGGAGCGGGCGACGACGGCACGACCGGCGACGACGGCGGCGCGGCGGCGAAGAAGGACGGCGGCGCGAACGGCAACGGAGGCGGCGGTGGCGGCGGCACGACGCCCGCGGAGCCGACGCACCTCGCGACCGACATGACCATCGCGCAGGTCACCGTGAACCAAGCGGTGATGGTGACGATCGCGAAGCAAGGGGCGAAGGCCTCGCACACGATCCCCGTCGTCGCGAACCGCGACGCGCTCGTGCGCGTCTACGTCACCCCTTCGTCCGGCTACAAGGCGCGCGCGCTCACCGCCGTCTTGAGCCTCACCGACAAGAGCGGCAAGGCGCTCCCGCAGCTCACCGACACCGAGACGCTCAAGGCCGCGTCCACCGACGCGACCCTCGGCTCGACGTTCAACTTCTACGTGCCGGCGTCGAGCCTGCCGCAAGGGGTGAAGTACAGCGTCGCCGTCACCGACAGCGCGGCCCCCGAGGTCGCCGCCGGCACCGCGAGCCAAGCGCGCTACCCGGCCGACGGATCGAGCGAGAACATCGGCGCCGAGAGCGACGGACCGCAAGTGAAGGTCGTCGTCGTGCCGGTGCAGTACATGGCCGACGGCTCGGGCCGGCTCCCCGACACGAGCGCGACGCAGCTCGACACGTACAAGAAGACGATGCAGGCGCTCTACCCCGTCGCCAGCGTCAGCATGAGCGTGCGCGCGCCCTACCAGTGGTCGAAGCCGATCAGCGCCAACGGCACGGGCTTCAGCACCGTGCTGCAAGCCATCGTCAACCTTCGTCAGCAAGACAACGCGCCGGCCGACGTCTACTACTTCGCGGCGTTCGCCCCCTCGGCGTCGTTCACGAGCTACTGCGGCGGCGGCTGCGTGACCGGCCTCTCCGGCGTGATGGACCAGCCGACGGACTCGTTCGGTCGCGCGAGCGTGGGCATCGGCTACACCGGCGACGCCGCGGCCACCACCATGGCTCACGAGGTCGGCCACGCGCACGGGCGCAACCACGCGCCCTGCGGAGGCACGAACGGCGTCGATCCGAGCTTCCCCGACTCGACCGGCGGCATCGGTCAGTGGGGCTTCGACATGCGCTCGAAGACGCTCATCAGCCCGTCGAGCGGCAAAGACATCATGGGCTACTGCCAGCCCGAGTGGATCAGCGGCTACACCTACAGCGCGCTCTTCGATCGCATCGCCGCGGTGAACGGCGTCACGCCGAGCACGACGATGCCGCTCGGCCCGAAGCCCGGCTCGACCGAGCTCGCCGCGCTGAAGAGCTACCGCTTCGTCGACGTGGCCGAGGACGGCACCCTCTCGTGGGGTGAGCCGGTCTCGCTTCGCGAAGAGCCGGTCGCCGATCCGCGCCCGGTGACCTTCGAGGGGAGCGACGGCGCGCCTGTCGCGACCGCCATCGCCCACTACTACAAGTACGATCACCTCCCGGGCGGGTTCCTCGTGGTCCCCGACGGCGGCGCGAGCTTCACGAACCTCGCGGTGCACCTCTCGACGACCTCGGTCGCGCGCCTCGCGAAGTAAGCGGGTTCGGTCGAGGCGTGTTCGCGTCGCAGTCGCGCGCGGCCTCGGCGCCTTCCGTCAGCCGAGCCAGATCCCGCGCTGATTCGCCACCCACAGCTCGTTCCTGAGGCGCGCCTCTTTCATGTCGAGGTCGCGGCCGCGTTCGCCGCGCCTCCGGCGGTGCTTCAAGAAGGCGAGCTCCACGAGCGCGAGCTGCTTGTGGCGGCGCCCGCGGAACGCTGTCCAACCCTTGGAGAAGAGGGTCGACCAGTTCTGCATGCCGATGGTGACGTAGGTCGTGAGGAGCCCGAGCTCGCGCGGGTGGAGCACGCCGCCGACCTCGTTGGCGAGCTCGCGGAGGACGATCTTGCGATCGCGCGCCACGAGGAATCCGAGCAGCACGAAGAAGAGCGCGTCGATGATCCACGAGACGAGGATCATGAGCACCGTCCCCTCCCCGCCGAAGAAGGTGGGGAGCGCGTTGTGCACGCCGTGCATCCCCATGGCGCAGATGTACCCGAGGATCGGCGCGCCGATCTTCACCGCCCAGCTCCGCGACTCGACGGCGATGCCGAAGCCGAGACCGGTGCACGCGGTGAAGGTGCAGTGCGAGAGCCCGAGCATCACCGTGCGGAGGATGAGGAGGCCGACGAAGCCGGGGAGCCCCTGCTCGACGAATTGATTCGAGACGTAGAGGATGTCCTCGGTCAGCGTGAAGCCAAGGCCGACGATGCCGCCGTAGATGGCGCCGTCGAGCGGACCGTCGAGCTCCTTCAACCCCAGCGCGCTCACCGTCGCGATGATGGCGACGCCGAGCCCCTTGAAGCCCTCTTCGAAGATGGGGGCGAGGATGGTGGCGCCGAACGCCTGGATCGCCGGATCGTCCGCCGACTGCGTCCCGGTCGAGGCCATCACGATCGCCTCGCCGATGCCGCTCGAGATCCCGCCGCCCAGCGTGGCGAAGACCGCCCCCCACACGAAGGCGCACGCGAGCAGCCACCACGGCTCGGGCTCGAAGCGGTCGACCCACCGCACGAAGAGCACGTAGACGAGCACGAAGGGCGTGACGCAGAAGAGCCCGAGGAGAAGACCGACAGCGAGCATGTCGTAGAAGCCTAGCCGACCTTCGGGAGGATGTGCCGCGTGCGAACTTGCACGCGGCCTAGCCGACCTTCGGGAGGATGTGCCGCGTGCGAACCCCGTGAAGAGCTTACGGTCGCGCGCGCGCCGTTCTCCCCTGCCCCCGCGATCGTTCAGGGGCTCGTGGCGAAGGGGGCCGGCGCGGCGAGCTTCTCATTGGCCGGCGCGAAGCCGGCGCCGATCGCCGAGTACGGCGCACCACCCCCGCCGCCGAGCCCCCCCGAGGCGTCGTGATCTTCGCCCACGTAGAGGAGCTCGGTGCCGTCGCCGAGGTCGAAGAGCGCGGGCCCGGCTTCGTGTCGACCCACCGAGAAGACCGGGCCGGTCGCGCGCTCGAGCGGCCCCGTGTCGCCGTAGCGTCCGGCGAAGCCGATGGCGCTCGGACGCGCACCGCCGTCCGTGGCCGCGGCGTATCCCGTGTAGAGCACACGTATCTGCAAGCGCCCCGCGGGGGTGATGCGCGGCAGGAGGAGCGGGTCGTCGACGGCGTCGGTGTCGAACGGCGGTTGCTCGCCGGGGAGGAGCGAGCCCGGCGCGGGGATCGCCGCGGGGCATAGAAGCGGATCCGACACCGGCGTCGAAGGGTCGGCGTCGAGGCGACGCCACACGCGAAGATCGCCCGTGCTCTCCGCTTCGCCCAAGCATCGCCCCGCGGCGTAGACCATGCGAAAGCGGCCGTCGGGGAGGCGCGCGACGCTCGGTGCGCGCGGCGGCGTCGTCTCCCACGCGGGGGCGCCGGTGGCGTCGAGGACGGGGCCGTCGTCCTTGTGGAAATCGAGCCCGTCGGCGGAGCGCGCGAGGCCGATGCCGCCGGCGCCGGCGTAAAAGAGGACGACCTCGTCGCCGCCGGCTTCGGGATCGCTGACACGGAGCGGGCTTGCCCCGCCGAGATCCGTCCCCTCCCACGGAGCGTCGGCCGCGAGCACGAGGCGCGGCGTGTGTCCGCTGTCGAGCGGCGCGCCGAAGAAGGAGCGGCCGTCGTCGGCGCGCGTGCGGACGAGCACGGCGTGGGTACCGCCGCTGCCGTCGGGCTGGGTCGCGGTGAGGTAAAGCGCGGCGCCCCCCCCGGGGAGCGCGAGGACGGCAGGATCGCGAAAGCGCGCCTTTGCGTCTTCGAGGACGAACGGGGCGACGCCGTTCACCTCGCCGGCGACGAGCTTGCGGAACGGCCCCACCCCGGCGCTCGGGAGACCGACGTCCCCCTGCCCGTCCGAGCCGATCGTCGAGCAGCTCGCCGCAAGGCACGCGAGCGCGAGACCGAGGGCACGCATCGACGCGCGCGGCATCACACGACCCCCGCGATCTGCGCGACGAGCGCCCCCACCCCGAAGGCCACGCGGATGACGTGCGCGCGCGCCCAGCGATCGCGGTATTGAAAATAGTTGGCGGGGATCGACGTCACCTTCCACCCCACCATCTCGCGCTCGATGGGACCGTTGACGAGCAGCGTGGTGACGATGAACGCGACCGTGCAGGCGAGCCCGAGCGCGACGGCGAGAAAATGAAACGACGGCTGCGGCTCGCTCTCGTAGACGACGAGCATCACCGGGAGGCAGGAGAGCACCGTGAGCGGCATGAGCACGAAGAGGCCCGGCCGCAGGATTTTCAGGGTGATTTGCTGCACGCCGATGTAGCCGGCGGCGGGGAGCTTCAAGAGCGCGGGGTTCATCGCCAACGTGCCGAAGAGCGTCCCGGTGAGGAGCGCGGTGAAGAGCAGGCAGAAGAAATGCGCCACGCGATCCATCTCAGAACCCCACCGTGAGGGTCGCCCCCACGTTCACGATGTGTCCGCCGGCGGTGTAGTCGCCGATCAAATCGGCGGCGCTCGACTTCGAGGTCGTGCCGTCGGCGAGCTCGCTGAGCTGCCCGTGGACGTCGACGCGGATCTCCTCCGGGAGCGCCTTTTGCGGAGGCGCCCACTTCACCCCCAGGCCGAGCGAGTAGCTCGTGCGATCGCGATCGATGTAGTTCGTCGTCCCCGTTTGCGCTTCGACCGGGCTCTTGGCGAGCTCGAGCCCGCCGCGCAAAAACCCCTCGACGTGCTTCTTGCGGAGCGCGCGCCACTCGACACCGAGATGCGGCACCACGCGATCGTGCATCTTCAGCGGGGCGACGCGCGTGGGCGCCGGCGTGGTCGGCGGCGAGATCCCCGGGGGCCAGCCCCCTTGCGGAGGCGGGATGTCGAGCTTCACGTCGAGGTGCGCGACGGGCGAGACGTAGGCCGCCCAATTGACCCACGTGAGATCGAGACCAGCGCGCAGATCGGGGAAGACGTCCCAGGTCCCGCCCATGACGACTTGCTGCGGAAGGAAGGCGTCGACGCTGTGCGCCTCGAGCGCGTAGTAGGCGGAGGTGAGCTGCGAGATGTCGCCGTTGAGGCGCGCCTTGAGGTCGAGGTCGAGCCGGAACTCGCCGCGGTAGACGACCGCCAGCGCCGCCTTCTCCCCGAGGGCCACGCGCGCGCCGGCTTGCGGGTACCGGACGGCGGTGAGATCGGCGTCGACCTCGTGGCGGAGGTCCGAGTCCTCGGGGCGGAAGATGTTCGCCGAGCCAGTGATGTCGAGCCGCCCTTCGGTGGCGGACATGAACGAGAGACCGCCGCCCAGCTGGAGCCAGGGGAACGGGCTCACCGCCAAGTTCGCTGCAACATACACGCGTTGATTGCGGTTGTCGTAGAGCTCCCAGCGCGGCTGCTCCTGACGAAGCGCACGCACGCGCGAGAGGCGATCGTCGGGGAGGTGAAGCCCGAGCCCGAAGGCGAAGGGGATCTTCAGGATCTTCCCCGGGGCGACCACGCCGCCGACGAGCCCCTTCACCGGGTCGACGTGGTTGTCGACGCCGTTGGTGCGAAGCGTGTGATCGGCGCGAAAATAGCCGATGGACATCTCGAGGCGCTCGGCGCGCGCGAGCCCCGCCGGGTTGTAGTAGTTGGCGGAAGGATCGGACACGTCGGCGGAGACCGCGCCGGCCATGGCCGTGCCGCGAGATCCGAAGCCGAAGGTGTCGAGCGGGTTCGCGCGCGCGGGCGACGCGGCGAGGAGCGCTGCGGCAAACGCCGCGAGGCCGAGGCGGTTCAAAACGTCACCCCGGCGAGGAAGCCGGCAGCGAGGACCGACCCGGCCACGCGCGCGTCGCCGAACGCACCGACCCCTTGGTTTCCCGGTCCCATCGCCACGTCGACGTGGTGGGGCGGGAGCCAATGCGCCTGCGCGTAGACGTCGAAGGTGATGGGCAAGGGATCGGCGAGCGCCACGCCGTAGCCGAGCGTCAGGACATGGCGCGTGCCGTCGAAGAAGTGATTCGGCACGTAGGAGGTCGCGCGCGAGGTCGGGTCCCAGAAGGGCTGCGCTTCGAGTCGGTCGGGGACCGGGCTCGGCTCGAGGAAGTAGCCCGCGCGAAGACGCGCGCTCACCTTGCGGGTGAGCGGCACGGTGCGCTCGACGCCGACGCGGGGGACGAGCGTGTCGGAGAAGCCGGGCGCAGTGGGGATGAGCGCGCCGCAGTCGGTGCCGCCGTCGTCGCAGCGGATCGTCGGCTCGATGAGCCCGGGGTAGCCGCTCCACTTCTTGTAGGTGACGCCGGCGGCGAAGAGCCAGCCGTCGCCGCTCCACGCCCCTTCGAGGCCGATCTGCGCTGGATCGTACTGGGCGGTGCCGGCGATGTGCAGGATGGGGATGTTGAGGCTCGAGAGCTTGGTGCCGTCGATGTCGACAGCGAAACGAGCCGAGAGCGCGCCGCGGTAGACGATCCCGACGCGCCCCTCGCCGCCGAAGACGCGTCGTTCGTACGACATGCCGAAGGTGGGCGCGTAGGTGGCGACGAGCTGGTCCTCGACGCGCGAGCCGACCCGCCCGGTCGCATCGGTCGCGACCACGACGTCGCCGGCGATCTCGGCGAGCGCAGCGAAACCTGCGCCCATGCGAACGCCGTGGCCCACGTCGACCCCGACGCCGAGACGCGCCATGAGCGACTGCGTGCGATCGGGCAAGAGCGGGAACTGGGGCTTCTCCGGATAAAGAATCCGCCCGCGCACGAGCACGTCGCTCGGCGTGTAGAACGCGAGCCCGACGCCGATGCGATCGCGCAGCTTGCCGCCGAGGGGAATGGGGAGGTCGGCGCCGATGACATAGCCCTTGGCCGAAGGGGCGCTCACGCGACCGGGGAGCCCCGCGCCGCTGGCGATGAGGCGGAAGCGCGCGCCCTGGAAGCCGAGCGTGAGCTTCCGCGCTCGCATGCGCGAGAGGAGCGCGGGGTTGGCGTACGCCGCGTCGAACCCCTCGGCGTGGGCGACGCCGGTGCCGCCCAGCGCTGGCCCGCGTGGGCCGTAGCCGAAGATGTCCTCGGGGGAAGCGGCCGCCTCGCCAGCCGCGAAGAGGCTCGCCATTGCCACCACGAGCGCGCGAGCAAGGCCGGCCGGACGCACGACCGCGAGCATATCCGAACGCGCGGGCTAGTCCGACCTTCGGGAGGACGTGGGGCCCTAATTCACGCTCGGACCGCCGTCGGAGACGAAGGCGCCACACTTCAGGCCGGGTTGACAGACGAACGCGCTCGTCGTCGCGCCGGCGCAGCACGATTGATCGGCAGTGCAGGCGACGCCCTTGCAACCGCCGCACGTCGTAGGTTTGCTCGCGTCGACCTCGCAGCCGTTGCCCCCGGGCTTTTGCAGGTCGCCGTCGCAGTCGAAGAACGGATACTGGCAGGCGAACACGCACGCGTGCGAAGCGCACGCCTGGGCGACGGCGTTGGGAGGCGCCGCCTCGTTGCAGTCGACGCACCCGGAAATGTCGCCGCAGTGCGCGATGTCGGTGGCGGCGAAGCAGCCCGACTGGCCTGGGCACTGATGGTCGGTGCCGGCGCAGGTCCCGCCGCAATCGATGTTCGCCGAGACGCAGTGACCGTGGCACTCCTTGGGCGCGTCTTGCGGGCAGGTGTACACGCACACGCCCTGCTTGCACTCGGCGTCCGCTCCGGTGGGCGTCCCAGGAGGGATGAGGCCACGGCAGTCGGTGGTGCACGCGCCGCAGTGGCCGACGTCGTTGGAGAGGTCGACGCAGAGCTGGCCGTTGTTGCACACGGTGCTCGGCGGTGCGCACTCGTTCGAGCACTCGAAGGTGCCGCCCCCCTTGGGCGCGCAGAACTTCAGCCCCGCGGTCGTGCAGTCTTGGCACGCGCCGCTGCCGCCGCACGTGTGCACGTCGGAGCTCTGCGCCTCGCACCCGTTCGTCGGATCGGAGTCGCAGTTGTCGTAGCCGGCGCGGCACGTGTCGCTCCCGCACTGCGAGCTCTGCCCCTTGCTGAAGCACTTGGTCGTGGCGGCGTGGTCGGCGACGCACGTGTCGCAGCTCGTGCCGCCGCAGCCGAACTGAGGATCGGTCACGCTCTGGCAACCGAGCGCGCCGCAGCTCTTCTTGCCCACGTCGCAGGCGACGGGGCCCGCTTCGCCCGAGTCGGCGGCGCCGAGCCCGGCGTCGAGACCGCCGAGCTCATTTCCGAGGATGGCATTGCATCCGCTCGCGGCGATCGTCGTCACGAAGAACGCGGCACCGAGGAACGCGAGGAGACCGACACGCGGCCGCCCGAGCGCGCTCAAAACGCACCTCCCACGACCAGGCGGTCGCCGGTGAAGCCGACCTTGGCTTGCGTCGCGCCGTGCGGCGCAGTGAGCCAGAGCGCGACGCCACCCGCGAGGGCCACGCCGCCGACGATGAACGCCACGGTGGAGATCGTCCCGGCGGTGTACGCATCGCTTCGCTTGTCGACGCCCGCTTGTCCGCACCCGTTCGGCGGCGCGCACAAGGTCTCTGCTTCGTCGTGGCGCGACTTCGAGACCAATCCGAAGACGGTGCCGAGGCCGATACCGACGACGCCCAGGCCGCCCACGCCGAGAGCGATCATGCGCTGCCCTTTGCCGTCGTGCTCTTCGGTGGGCGGCGGCGCGGTCGTCTTCGGCCCCGCGGCAGCGGGGGGCGGCGGAGGGGCGACGGGCGCATCCGCGAGGGTCGGAACCTCGACGGTCGTCGGCGTCCCCCCTTCGGCGATGGTCACCGTCGTGTCCCAAGGCTTCTTCCCCACGGCGGTCGCAGAGATCTTGTGCGCACCGGGATCGATCGGCAGCGAGGAGCCCCATTGCGCGCGCCCGACCTCTTCTCCGTCGCGCGTCACTTGGAGCCCGTCCGGCGCCGGTGCCGCTACGGCGATGACGAGGTGCGGGATGCGCGATTCGAGCGCCGCCGCGCGCTTTCGCGCGTCGGCCTCGCGCGCCGGCTGGCCGGTGTTCCGCGCGAGCGAGGCGACTTCGAGGAAGCGCCCCCAGGCGCTGGCGACACGCCCCTCGTGCTCGAAGCAGTCGGCGAGGTTGTAGAGCGTCCCCATCCCCGGATCGAGGCGCTGGCTCTCTTCCAGCTTGGGGCAGGCCGCGGCGTAGTTGCCGCTGGCCATGAGCTGGCGCGCGTCGGTGAAGAGCACTTGCGCGGCGGCGACGTCGTCGGCGCGCGCGCTGCCGGCGACCGTCCAAAGTGCGAAGCCGAGCCCCGCGGCGTATCCGATGCGAGTCCTCATGATTCCCCTCAAGCCATTCTCTCGTAAGTTCGCGTCGGGCGTACGCGAGCGTGCTCGGTTCTACTTCCGTTCGCCCCAGAGATCCTTGCCCGTCGCCGCCTTCGCGGTCGTGGTCGGCTTGGGAGCGGTGCCGCCGGAGCGCACGACATGCGGCTTGCTCGTCGCCGCCAGAGCGGCGCTCGCCGCGTCGGCGGGCGCGCCGACCGAAGCGCTCGGCAGGGCGCTCGCGACCGGATCGGGCGCGGTCGACGCCGCCGTCGCCGGCGCGCTCGCCGGCGTCGTTGGCGGCGGGGGCGGAGGCGACGGGTCGCGCGGGCCCGGCGCGGTCGCGGCTGCCGGCGCGTCGTGGCTCTTGTGGACGGCGAAGATCACGACGCCGATCGCGAGCAGGATCCCAACGAGGGCGCCGCCGAGGAACGGGAGGCGGCGCGAAGGCCCCTTCCCTCCGCCGCGCTCGTCGCCCCACGCCACCGACGTCATGCCTGCGGGCGAAGCGGCTTCGAGGGTGGGTGCGCTCTTGGCCGATGTCGAGGCGACGGGGAGCGCCTGCGACGACGGCGCCGGGCGCTCGAGGCGAAGCACGCGGGCGATGCGCGTGGCCGCCGCCTGCGCGGCGTCACCGCCGAAGGGGACGAGCGCTTCGGCGAGCTCGGCGACGTTCGCGTAGCGGCCCGACGGATCCTTCGCGAGGCACTTCGCGGCGACCGCGTCGATCGCCGAAGGGACGCCGGGTCTGAGCGACGACAGCGGCAGAGGCGTGTCGGCCACGATGGCGGCGCACACCTCGGTCAACGTCGCGCCGTCGAAGGGGGCGCGTCCGGTGACGAGCTCGTAGAGGATGATCCCGATCGCCCAAATGTCGGCGCGCGCGTCGACGTTGCGCGTGGCTCGCATCTGCTCGGGCGACATGTAGCGCGGCGAGCCCATGACCGCCGAGGTGTTGGTGATCCCGACGTCGCTCTTGGTCTGTACTTTGGAGATGCCGAAATCGAGGATCTTCACGCACGCCGAGCCGTCGGCACGATGTGCGAGAAAGAGATTCGCCGGCTTCAAGTCGCGGTGCACGACGCCGCGTGCGTGCGCCTCGGCGAGGGCCTCGCACGCTTGAAGGAGATAGTCGACGGCGTCGCGAAGAGGGAGCGGACCGCCCCCGGTCACGACCTGATCGAGGTCTTGCCCCTCGAGAAGCTCCATGACGATGTACGGCGTCCCCGAGTCTTCGAGGGTGCCGACGTCGATGACACGCACCACGTGCTCGCTGCGGATCTTGATGGTCGCGCGGGCTTCTTGGAGAAACCGCGAGACGATCGAGCTCGATCCATCGTCCGCGAGCACCTCGGGCTTGAGGAGCTTGATGGCGACGCGCTCGTCGAGCTGGAGGTGCGTGGCCTCGAGGAGGATGCCCATCCCTCCCTCGGCGATTTGCCGCTCGATGCGGTATTTGCCGAGGATCGTCTCCCCGGGGGTGGGCACGCGTGACATCCCCTCCATGCTATCGAGGGACGCGCGTGCGAGCCAGGATACGCTCGCCTTCGGTGGGAGGACCGGTGCGAGGTAGGTGAACCTCCGACGCGGCTCAGTCGGCGGGGGACGCGCTGCGTGTCGCCGCGAGCTGACCGCACGCCGCGGCCACGTCGCCGCCGCCGCTGTAGCGCTTGTGCGTGGGCACGCCGGCCGCGCGGAGCGCAGCGCGGAACGCCTCTTCGCGTGCGTCCGAGGCGCGGGTGAACGGATCACGCGTCCCCTCGTCGATGGCGTTGTAGGGGATGATCGAGAGGCGCGGGCGGACGCCGGCGCGCTCGGAGAAGTCCCGCACGAGCTCGGCGAGCGCGCGCGCATCTTCTTCTCCGTCGTTGACGCCGGAGAGCAGCGTCACCGCCCACATCGGGGAGAGACCCGTCGTCTTCGCGTGCTCGACGGCCGCCTCGATGACCTCGGCGAGCGGGTGGCTCCCCTCGATCGGCATGAGCGTGCGTCGCAGCGACGTGCGCGCGCTCCCCAGCGACATGCCGAGGCGGATCTTCGGCGCGTCACGGGCCAAGCGTCGAATGCCAGTGGGGAGCCCCGACGTGCACACGGTGATGTTCCGCGCGTCGATGGCCATCGCGCTCGGCTCGGAGAGGACGGCGATCGCTTGGAGCACGCGATCGAGGTTGGCCATCGGCTCGCCCATCCCCTGGAACACCACGCCGTGCACGCGCGCGCCCGGCTGGCCTACGAGCGTGCGCGCGACGTGGCGCACCTGCTCGACGATCTCCCACGCTTCGAGGTTGCGGCGGAGCCCCATGCGACCGGTCGCGCAGAAGGAGCACGCGAGAGCGCACCCGATCTGCGAGCTCACGCACACCGAGAAGCGCCCGGCGCGCTCGAGCGGGATGCGCACCGTCTCGACGAGCTCGCCGTCGTGGGTGCGAAAGAGGAGCTTGCGGAAGGGGTCGACGCGGCTCCCCACGTCTTCGACGACCTCGAGCGCGGGGACGTGCCCGAGCGCCCGAGCCCGCGCCATGCTCTCGCGCCGTACGCCGGCGATCCCCCCTTCGAGCGAGCGCTCGCGGTGGACGGCGCTGACGATCTTCCGGGCCTCGGACAAATCGATCCCAGCGGCGAGGGCGAGCGCTTCGGGGGTCGTGGCCTGGAGAGCGAGCACGCCCCTCTTTAGCCGACCTCGCGGCCGGGAGCACGCGCTCGCACGGACTTTTGCCCCCCCGAACGTGCTAACGTCCCGCCAAGGTTACGACATGTTCGGAATGAGCTTCGGCGAGCTCGTGGTGGTGGTCGTTCTGGCGATCGTCGTCATCGGCCCCAAGGACCTCCCCAAGATCCTGCGCAAGCTGGGGCAGTGGTCGGGGAAGCTTCGCCGCATGGCCGCCGACCTCCGCGCGCAGAGCGGCATCGACGAAGTGCTCCGCGAGGGGAGCGTCGCCCAGGACATCGCCGAGATCCGCAAGCTCGCGCGCGGCGAGCTCGGCAACGTGATGAAGGGGGCCTCGCTCGCGAGCGACGCGCCGGCCATCGGCGGAGGTGAGCCGGTCGCTGCGGCAGCGCTCACCGCGGGCGCGATCGCTTCGGAGAGGAGCTACGGCTACGAGGGCGGGCACGGCCACGGACACGGTGAACGCTACGGCCTCCCTTCGGACTACGACGAGGTCGAGGCGACGATCCTTCGCGACCGCGAGTACCCGCGCGAAGGGGCCGACAGCTACAGCGCCCTCCCCGATCACGCGATCACCTACGCCGAGACGCTGCCGGCCTCGCTCCTCGCGAGCGACCTCCTCTACACGACCGGCATCGCCGATCCCCCTTCTTCGACGCACGTGCCGGCCAGTGACACCGCGCAGGCGGACGGTCCGTCATGAGCGCGAAGAGCGACGAGCCCGACAAGGCGCAGGGGGACGACGACGCGCTCGACGCCGCCTCGGAGATCCCCGAAGCCGACGTGAAGATGACGATCTGGGAGCACCTCGACGAGCTCCGCTCGCGGGTCGTGCGCTCGTTCGTCGGGCTTCTCTTGTGCGCGATCGTCTCCTGGGTCTACCGCGTGGAGATCCTGGCGTGGCTCCTCAAGCCGTACGAGCGCGCGTGGATGGCTCGGCACTTCCCTGGGGCCCCCGAGCTCCAGACGCTGTCCCCTTCGGATGTCTTCGTGGGGTACATGCAGCTCTCGCTCGTCGCCGGAGGGATCGCCGCGGCGCCCATCATCTTCTACCAACTGTGGGCCTTCATCAGCCCCGGGCTCTACGCCAAAGAGAAGCGGCTCATCATCCCCTTCGTCACCTTCTCTACGGGGCTCTTCCTGTCGGGGGTCGCGTTCGCCTACTACGTCGCGTTTCCCTTCACCTTCGGCTACTTCTTCTCGCTGCTCGGCCAGGTCTCGGAGAACGGAACGGTCCTGACGCAAAGGCCGACGCTCGAGTTCTATCTCGACTTCGCGACGCGCATGCTGCTCGCCTTCGGCTTCGTCTTCGAGCTGCCGCTCTTCATCTCCTTCCTCGCCATCGCCGGCATCGTCACGCCGAAGCAGCTCTTCAAATTCAGCCGCTGGGCGATCCTCCTCTCCTTCTTGCTCGGTGCCATCGTCACCCCCGGACCGGAGATCTCGAGCCAGCTCGCGGTGAGCGGAGCGCTCGTCGCGCTCTACTTCGTCTCCATCGCGGTGGCGTTCGTGGTCGGCCGCAAGAAGAAGGACGACGGCGGGGACGAGGCGAGCGACGCGCAATGATCTCGCGGTCCTCACTGGTGCCGCTGCCGCCGGGAATCGCTAGTCGTCACCCCTTGGGGCAGCTCCCGCGCATCGCAGAGGATCCCCTCGCCTTCTTCCTGGAGGCCGCAGCCGACTACGGTGACGTGGTCCGCTTCCGCGCGGGCCCGATGCGCGCGCACCTCCTCGCGCACCCGGACGGCGTGCGGCACGTCCTCCAAGAGAATCACAAGGCCTACGACAAGAAGACGCGCGGCTTCGACAAGCTGCGGTTGATCCTGGGAAACGGTCTCCTCACGAGCGAAGGCGACTTCTGGCTTCGGCAGCGGCGCATCGCGCAGCCGGCGTTCCACAAGGAGCGCATCGCTGCCTTCGGGGAGAAGATGACCGCCGCCGCCGTCGACACCACCGCGCGGTGGCGAAAGCTCGCGGAGAGCGGGGCGACGCTCGACGTGGCGCGCGAGATGATGCGCCTCACGCTGCGCATCGTCGGCGAGACGATGCTGTCGAGCGACGTCACGGGCGACGCGGACGCCGTGGGCGACGCCCTCACCTTCGTCGTCGAGGACACGAACCACCGCATCACCGAGCTCTTCGACGTGCCGCTCGGCGTCCCTACGCGGAGAAACCGGCGTTTTCGCGCGGCGCTACGCACGCTCGACGAGGTCGTCCTGCGGCGCATCGTGGAGCGCCGCAAGATGTCCCCGGCGGCGCGCCCGCCCGACCTCCTCACCATGCTGATGGAAGCGAAGGACGGCGAGAGCGGCGAGCACATGAGCGACGCGCAGCTCCGCGACGAGGTGATGACGATCTTCCTCGCGGGCCACGAGACCACCGCCAACGCCCTCACGTGGTCGCTCTACTGCTTGTCCAAGCACCCCACCTGGGATCGTGCGGTCCGCGCCGAGGTACGCGAAGCGCTGGGTGATGGCGCGCCGACCTTGGCGGATCTTCCGCGCCTCAAGATCACGCGCATGGTCCTCAGCGAGACCATGCGTCTCTATCCGCCGGCGTGGCTCATGGCTCGCGGCGTGACCGAGGACGACATCGTGGGCGGATACCGGATCGCCAAGGGGAGCATCGTCTTCCTGAGCCCGTGGGTGACGCACCGCCACCCGGGGGTCTGGTCGAACCCCGAGGGCTTCGATCCCGAGCGCTTCACGACCGAGAACGAAGCCTCCCGTCCGCGGCTCGCGTACTTCCCCTTCGGCGGCGGGCCGCGACTCTGCATCGGTCAGAACTTCGCGCTGCTCGAAGCGCAGCTCGTGCTCGCAGCCTTGATGCAAGGACCTCACGTCGAGCTCCCTCCCGGCGCCGATGTGCGGCCCGAGCCTCTCGTCACGTTGCGCCCCCACGGCGGCCTCAAGATGAAGCTTCGATCCGCATGAACAAGCGCCTCTCCTTCCGCGATTCGGACCCGCGTGTGCGGGTCCTTCGGGGCGGCGAGCACGCGGCGAAGAGCCCGGAGTTCGTCCTCTACTGGTGCCAGATCTTCCGGCGTGGGACGGACAACGCGGCGCTCGAATACGCGCTCGCGCGGGCGAACGAGCTGGATTTGCCGCTCGTCGTCTACGAAGCCATTCGCCCGGACTATCCCTTCGCCAGCGAGCGCTTCCACACCTTCGTGCTCGAGGGGGCGAAGGAGACGGCAGCGCGACTCGAAGCGCGCGGCATCCGACACGTCTTCTTCTTGCCGCGCACGCCGGACGAGGCGCGGGGGGTCGTGGCGAAGCTCGCCGCACGGGCCGCGCTGGTCGTGACCGACGACAGCCCGACGTTGATCGCCGCGCACAGCGAGGCAGCCGCGCGGCGTATCGCGTGCCCGCTCGTCGCCATCGACGACTGCGCCGTGGTGCCGCTCGCGCTCTTTCCCAAGGCCGAGTACATGGCGCGCACGCTGCGTCCCAAGATGCATCGCGCGCTTCCCGACTGGCTGCTCCCCCTCGCCGAGGGTGCGCCGAAGAGGCGCGCGCCGGCGCGACTCGACCTCCCCTTCGAGCCGGTCGATCTCGGTCGCGCCGACGTGGCGAAGCTTGTAGCGGCCTGCGCGATCGACCACGAGGTGGGTGCGGTCGCGGAGTTCCCCGGCGGCTCGGCGGCCGCGGAGGCGCGCCTCGAGGCCTTTCTGCGGCGCGGGCTCGCGGCGTACCTCGAAGACCACAACGACCCTTCACGCGACGCTACGAGCCACCTCTCGCCGTACCTCCACTTCGGAATGATCAGCGCGCGACGCGTGGCTCTGTCGGCGCGAACCGACGGTGAAGCGCGTGGCGCGAGCGACGGCCTCGAAGCCTTCCTCGAGCAGCTCCTCGTCCGGCGAGGGCTCGCCTACAACTTGGCGCGCAACGTCCCGGCTCACGCGACGTTCGGCATCTTGCCGGCGTGGGCGCGCGCGACGCTCGAGGAGCACGCGCGTGACCCGCGACCGTCGTTGGTGTCGCGGGAGGACCTCGAGGCGGCACGATCGCCCGACGAGCTCTGGAATGCGGCCCAACTCGAGCTTCGTGCGCGAGGGGTCATTCATAACTACTTACGTATGTTGTGGGGGAAGCTCGTCCTCACCTGGACGGCGCGACCCGAGGACGCGCACGCGACGCTCGTCTACCTGAACGATCGCTGGGCGCTCGACGGCCGCGACCCCGACGGCTACGCGAATATTTCCTGGTGCTTTGGTCTCCACGATCGCCCTTGGCCGTCCCGGCCGGTATTCGGCACCGTGCGATCGATGACCAGTCGTTCCGCGCGGCAGAAGCTCGACGTCGAGGGGTACCTCGATCGCGCGCGCTCCTGGCGTCACGCGTAGCGGCGCGGGGTGCGGCGGCGTTACGCGCGACTCCGCGCGGCGCGTGATGCCGTGTGGCGCGTGACGGCGCGTGGCCGGGACGGGGGTCGCGTCGTCCGGGACATGTGGAGCGACATGAAAAGGGGCACCGGCGGATGGCGACGGGCGGGCCGAAAAGGAGCGGATCCCTCGTAAGCTTGCTTACAAGGCCCCGTCGGTCGCCGCGCTGCCCCGGAGACCCACCAGGCGCGCAGGGTTGGCACGAACCGTGATGAACCGCCGCCCATGCACGCCCTCTTCTTCGCCATGAAGCGCGCCCATCACGCGACGATGCGCCTCACGCGTCCCATGCTGCGCAAAGTCGGACTCACTCCAGCGCGGTTCGACTTGCTCTTCGCACTCTTCGACGAGGACCCCGGGCGAAGGCGCCGCGCCTACGGAATTCGTCGCAACGTCCCACAGGCGGCGCTCACCAAGATCCTCGGCGTGTGCCGCATGACCATCAGTCGTATGGTCCGCTCGCTGGAGGAGCTCGGCCTCCTTCGGCGGCGTCCGACGCGACACGGGAGCCGTCGTCTGTGCATCGAGCTCACCGAGCTCGGCGACGCCAAGGTCCGGCGCGTTCATCGTCAGCTCATGACCCGCGGCCAGCCGGATCTGGCGCTCGACTCCATGTTGTCCCCGACCGGGTGGTACCTCGAAGACGAGGTCGTCGAGATCAAGGAGCAGCTCGAGGCCGCGCTCGCGCGCATCCGCGCGGGCTCTGGAGACGTCGCGCTTCTTCGCTACCCCTGGCACCCAGACGACTGAAGCGCTCCCGCCCCGCCGCCGCCGGTTTACCGCAATTCTTCGGGGCTCGGCGCGGGGAGAGGAAGACGCCGCGCGTCCATCCAGAGCCCCTCGAGGTCGTAGAGACCGCGCGCGTCGTCCTGGAACACGTGGACGACGACATCGCCGAAGTCCATCAGCACCCAGCTGGCGTGGGGCAGTCCCTCGACCGAGATCGGACGGCGATTCACTTTGCGGAGGGCCTCTTCGATCCCCTGCGCCAAGGCGACGACCTGACGATCGCTTCGCCCCGTCATGAGCACGAGGAAGTCGGCGTAGTCGACCTTGCCGGCGACATCGAGGATCTCGAGACCGACCGCCTTCTTCTCCAGCGCTGCGACCGCGATCTCGATCGCCAGCTTCCGCGCGTCGTCTCCGGCGATGCTCGGCCCGTCGGCGGCTCCTTTGGCGAGGGACGTCTTCTTCGGGCGCGGCGCCGCACGACCACCGACCTTCGGTGTGGCTGCCGACGGCCGAGGGGCGTCGCCCTTCGGACGAACGGGACGCGGGAGCGGCGTCGGCCCCTTGGCCTTCGGCCCTTTCTTCTTGAGCGGCGCGCGCGCAGGTCCGCCGGGCCCACCGTGCGACGAGTGGATGCGCGGACGCGCGCCTCCGCCTTCGCCGCGCGATCCGCCGCTCGATCCCCCACTCGCTCCCCCGCCGGACTTTCGTTGCGTTCCCGCCACCGGATCTCCTCCCGCGTCAGCCGCGGACCTGCCCTTCGCCTTCGACGATCCACTTCATCGTGGTCAACGCCGCGAGCCCCATGGGCCCCCGCCAGTGAAGACGACTCGTGGCGATCCCGATCTCGGCACCGAGCCCCAGCTCGCCGCCGTCGTGAAATCTCGTGGACGCGTTCACGGCGACGCACGCCGCGTCGACCTCGCGCTCCCAGCGGGCCGCGTGCGCCGCGTTCCGCGTGCAGATCGCTTCGGTGTGCCCCGAGCCGTAGCGCGCCACGTGAGCCAGCGCGTCGTCGAGGCCGTCCACCACCTTCACCGCCAACACGCGGTCGAGGAACTCGCGCCCGTAGTCGTCGTCGGCCGCGACGTGCGCTTCGGGGACGATCTCCCGCGTGCGCGCGCACCCGCGAAGCTCGCAGCCGCCCGCGAGCAGCGCCTTCGCCACGCGCGGCAAGAGCGTCGGCGCCGCGCTCGCGTCGACGAGCAGACACTCGAGCGCGTTGCACACCCCGGGGCGCGACAGCTTGCCGTTCACCGCGAGGCGCTCGGCCATCTCCGGGTCGCAGCCGGCGTCGAGGAAGAGATGGCAGACGCCCTTGTAGTGCTGCACGACCGGCACCTTGGCGAGGTCGGTGACGAGACGAATCAACGCCTCGCCCCCGCGGGGGATCGCCAGGTCCACCGTCTCGGTCTGCTGCACGAGCGCCTTCACGGCGTCGCGATCCGTGAAGGGGACGACTTGCGCGGCGTCCCGGGGGAGACCGGTCGCTTCGAGGGCGTCGCCCACCACCTTGGCCAGCGCCATGTTCGAATGCTGCGCCTCGGATCCGCCGCGGAGCACGACCGCGTTCCCCGCCTTGAGGCAGAGCGCGCTCGCTTCGACGGTCACGTTCGGGCGCGCCTCGTAGATCATCGCGATGACGCCGATGGGGACGCTCACCCGACGGACCGAGAGTCCGTTCGGCCGCGTGGCGCGCGAGAGCTCCGCGCCCACCGGATCGGGGAGCGCGACGATCTCCTCCACGCTCTTCGCCACGCCTTCGAGTCGCTTCTCGTCGAGCGCGAGCCGGTCGAGCAGCGCTCCGCTCGTTCCACGAGCACGCGCTGCCGCGAGGTCCTCGGCATTGGCGGCGAGGATCTCCTTGGCGTGGGCGCGAAGCCCGTTGGCCACCGCGACGAGCGCCGCGTTCTTGTCCGCCTCGCTCCGCGGCGCGAGCTTCCGCGCCGCCGCGCGCGCCCGCACGCACAGCGCAGCGACTTCGGTCTCCACCCGAGCTTCGGTCACGCCGCGATCCTCATCCGAGCTCTTTGGTTCTCGCGCTGCTTCGGGGGGGGTCCGAGGCGAAGAGCCGGAAGAGCACCACGCCGAGGAGCGCGAAGAGCATGGCCTGACGCACCACGAGCGTCAACAGCCCGACGGGCTCCTGCGCAATGACCGCCGGGTAATACCCCTTCATGTAGATCTGCGTGAGCGTCAGGAGCGCGATGGTGCCCCACACGAGATCGGCCCGCTTCCACGCCCGTTGCCAGCCCGTCGCGCCCACGCCCCGCCTCCCCGCCGGAACCGCGAGGACGAGCGGCAAGCCCCACGTGAGGTACTGCGGTGAGAAGACCTTCCCCGTGAGCCAGAGCAAGAGGCACGCAGCCAGCAACGCGAGCGCGAGGCGACGCGCGCGCGCCGGGACGTCGCCCCCCATGCCGCGCGCCCCGAACCCGCTTCGTCGCGCGAGCACGAGCGCGAGCCCGAGCGTCGCGACGAGCGTCAGCGCGGTGCACGCGCGCGCGAGGACCATGGCCACGCCGTCGTCGAAGTTCAGCGATCCGAAGGAGTACGTCGCCGGGCCGCCGTGACCGGCGAGAGCGCGGAGCGAGCCCCACACGATCCCGAGCGTCGATTCGATCTGAAGCCCGCGGCTCGAGTGGTAGTCGAGCACCGCGGCGAACGCGCGCGGCTCGAGGAGGAGCGGCCCGAGGCCGAGGAGCGCGGCGATCGCGAAGCCGGCGCCGAGCTTCACCCACGCGCGGACGTCGCGGTAGGCCTCGAGATCGGCGGCGACGAGGGCCGGTAAGAGGAGCGCAGGCAGGAACTTGCTCGCCACCGCGAGCCCCGAAGCGACCCCCACGATCCCCGGTCGCCGCGTCACGGCTGCGTGGAGGGCGAGCGCGAGGCAAAAGGCGGTGAACGCGTCCATGCGTTGGATGGCGAGGCACCCTTCGGCGAGCAAGAGCCCCGCCGCGAGGAGGCCCGCGCCGCGAAGCTCGCGCGGCTTCGCGCCGGCGTGCTCCAGCACCGAGAGCGAAAGGCCGAACGCCGCCACGAGGAAGAGCCCCATCTCGAAGCCGAACACACGCGCGTACGGCTCGAAGCGCGACGCCACGAGGCGCGGGAGCGTGAGCATCGGCACCGCCACCGGTGGGTACTCGAGCGGCACTTCCGTGTAAGGTGCATGCCAATTTCCGTCGGCCGGCGGCGGCTCGACGTCGAACGCCGGCGACACCTTCCCCCGCGAGCTCCTGAGCCACGCGCGGTCGGCCTCGCGACCGAGGAGCACCCCCGCGGTCTCGAAGTACATCTGCTCGTCGATCGCGCGGTGGTAGGCGAAGGCGAGCGGATACCACGCCGCGCGGAGCACGTGCCCGGGCGCGTCGGCGGGCTCGTCGCGCATCGCCTCGAGATGCGCGCGCGAGACGCCTTGATTCAGCCACACGCACGCGACGACGAACGCGGGCGCGAGCCAGCGCGCGAAGCGGCGAAGGGCGGCGGCGTCGATCACGTCGCCACCCTACGCGAGTCGCCCGGGGGGGAGCTAGAGGCTCTCCTCGCTCAGAACCCGATGGCGATCTGGGCGCCGATCAACGCGTAGCCGCGCAGGTTGTCGGCCTCGCGCTCGGTGGGGCCGGAGAGCACGCCGGTCACGCCGCCTCCGAGGCGCACGTCGGCGTCCTCCACGTTCAGCGCATATTCGAGCCCGAAGCGCGCGGTGCCGATCCCGGCGTTGCCACCGCCGCTCGGGTGACTGACGTGCGCGAGGCCGAAGCCCATACCGAAGACCGGGTGCAAAGGACCGCGCTTGTGCAGGTCGAGCGTGAGCTCGCCGGTGTACTGGGCGAGGCCGTTGCCGAGCTCGGCGGCGTCGGCTGCGGCGTCGTCGCGAACCTCACCACGCATCCACGCCGCTTGAAGGCGCGCTCCCACAGTGCCGGAGCCGAACGCGGCGGCGACCGAGAGCCCCGGGCCGAGCCCGCGCCCCGTCGTGGCGCCCACCGGCCCGAGCTCGAGCCGCACCGGCGAGCGGTACGGCTCGCGCGAATGATCCTCGCGGTCGAACGGAGGAGGCTCGCCTTCGTCGAGGTAGTGCCTCTCCTCGACGACCACGGGGTGCCCCGGCGGATCGGCGAACCGACCACCGAGAGCGTTACGGTCGCCGACCGACACCTGAGCGTCGTCGGCGCGCGCGACCCCCGCGAAGGCCATCGACCCGAGGACCGCCACAGCAAGGACGATCCCACCTCGACGCGCGCCGCCCCAGGACGCCACGCTCGCGCGCAGCAAGCTCTTCGACCGGTTCACCATCACGACCTCCGCTCGAAGAACGGCGGCCACCCGCGTGGCCTTACACCCGCGCCGAAAGAAGGGCTGCGCCCAAGCTGGACGAACGCCCACGTGGGAAACTTCCTGATATGCTCGCCCCACGATGGGGACCCGGGCATCGAGCGTCGCCGCTCTCCTGTCCCTCCTCTTGTTTTGTCCCCTGGCGGGCGCTGCCGATCGCGCGCCGAGCGCCGGGGGGGAGAGCGCCGCCGCCGCCCCCTCGAGCGAAGCGGTGGCCGAGGCCGCCGACCACTTCCAAAAGGCACGGGCGCTCTACCAAGCGGGGAGCTACCGCGAGGCGATCGACGAGCTCGAGCGGGCACACAAGCTCGATCCGACCGCGAAAGACCTCGTCTACAACCTGTCGCTCGTCAGCGAAAAGCTCGGGCGCCTCGACGACGCGCTCCGCTACATGCACAGCTACGAGGAGATGGACCTCACCCCTCCCGAGCGCGCGCGCGCCGAAGCGGCCATTCGCCGCCTCGAAGGGGCGCGACGTGAGGTGCCGCCGACCCCGCCGCCGGCCGCGAGCACCGCCGCGCCGCCACCCGAGCCTCCGCACGAGCCGGCGAGCGCGCCGCACGGACGTATCGACGTCCTCACCATCGGCGCCGCTGCCGTCGCCGTCGCCGGCTTCGCCGTGGGGACCGTCTTCGCGATCAAAGCGAGCGGCGACAAACCGCAAGCCGGCACCGTGACCGAGAGCGCGGGCTCCTACACCGATCTCGCGCAGCGCGCCGACGACGCCCACAAGGAAGCGATCGTCGCCGACGTGGGGTTCGCCGTTGGCCTCGTAGCCAGCGTCGGAACCGCCATCTTGTATTTCGGTCGCGAGAAGACCCCTTCCCGCGCCGCGCCGCCCCCCGCACGCGGCTCGGTGGAGGTCGTCCCGGCGGCCGGATCGCGCGGGCCAGGCTTCCTCCTTCGAGGCACGTTCTGATGAGGCGCTATATCGCCTCGCTCGCGTTCGTCGTGACCCTCGTCGCCCTCGTGCTCGGCGGCGGCGGGTGCGAGTTCATCGTGAGCGGCGATGTCCCTGCGTTCACCTGCCGCGGGAGCGCGCCCGGGGTGTGCCCCTCGGGGAGCTACTGCGCCGGCGCCGGCTGCGCGCCCTGCGAGAAGAACGACATCTGCGACGGCTTCGACAACGACTGCAACGGCAAGGTCGACGACGGCCCGGGGAGCGATCACGACGGCGATGGCTACACCGTGTGCGGGCGGCTCGATCCCGACGGCGGCACGCTCCTCGATCGCGACTGCGACGACAACGACAAGGACGTGCACCCCGGCGCCAAAGAGGTGTGCAACGGCAAGGACGACGACTGCGACGGGCTCGTCGACAACGGCTCGTGCCCCGACGGCACCACCTGCGCGCCGAAGACCGGCGAGTGCATCTCGTCCACCACCGCGTGCGATCCGCAGACGAAGCCGTGCCCGCCGCCGAGCATCTGCGATCCGGGCACGCGCCAGTGCATCACCAAGAACAGCGCCAAGATCGGCGAAGAGTGCAAGTCGGACGACGAGTGCGAGAGCGGCACGTTCTGCGGCTACGCCTCGGCCCTCACCTCGGCGGTGGTGAAGACCTCCGCCGGCGTGTGCACGAAGGGGTGCTGCCAGTCGACCGACTGCCCGACCGATTTCGTCTGTTACACGTACGCCAACGGCGGCAACTACTGCATCGGCAAGGCGGTCCTCGGGAGGACCACCCTCGGCGTCGGCAGAGGGGGCGAGTCGTGCACCGACGGCACGACGTGCCGCTCCGGCGTGTGCACCCCCAACGGCAAGTGCGAGGACGTCTGCTGCGCCGACGCCAACTGCAAAGCGCCGGCGGTCTGTCGCGCCACCAGCATCGGCGCGCACACCGCGCTCGGCTGCGCCGATCCCAACGGCTCGGTCGGCCCCGCCGGGTACTGCGGCGGAAGCTCGCGCTGCGCGCGTGGCGTCTGCGCCGACGACGACAACACTTGTTACAACACGTGCTGCGGCTCGTCGGGCTGCGGCACCATCGATCTCGGCATCTCCGGCGTCTACCCGCTCGTGTGCGACGACGTTCCGCCCCTCGGCCACGCCGCCGACGTGGCGCCCGCGTGCGGCAGCGCCGTCTCGGCGGGCGCGAAGCAGCTCGGCGAGGCGTGCACCGACGATCGCGACTGCCGGAGCTACCGCTGCTACGCCGACGCGACGTCCGGCGCCAAGTCGTGCTCCGACGTCTGCTGCACCGACGCGGACTGCGCGCGCGCCGGCATGGTGTGCCGCCCGCGCGATCTCGGGCAAGGACGCTTCTTCCTCCGCTGCACCAAGTCATGATCGAGCTCCGCGCCTGGTTTCGCTGCTTCACCGGCTGCGCCGGCACGTACCCGCTGACGAAGGCGATCTCGCGCTGCCCCACGTGCGGCGGCCTCTTGGCGGTCGAGCACGATCTCGACGCGCTGAAGAAGACACCGGCCAACGGGTGGCGCGAGCGCTTCGACGCGCGCTTTCGCGCCGGCGCATGGCCGCTCTCGTCCGGCGTGTGGGGGAAGCGCGAGTGGGTCGCGCCGAACGTCCGCGACGAGCACGTGGTGAGCACCGGCGAAGGGGCGACGCCGCTCGTACCGGCGACGCGCTTGGGGCGCGAGATCGGGATCCCTTCCCTCTTCGTCAAACAGTGCGGCACCTCGCACACCGGATCGTTCAAGGACCTCGGCATGACGGTGCTCGTCAGCGTCGTGAAGCAAGCGCGGGCCGACGGCGAGCTCGAAGTGCGTGCGGTCGCGTGCGCCAGCACCGGCGACACCTCGGCGGCGCTCGCGGCGTACGGCGCGCTGGCCGATCTGCCGGTCGTGGTGCTCCTGCCCAAGGGGCTCGTCTCCCCCGCGCAGCTCGTGCAGCCCATCGCCCACGGCGCGAAGGTGCTGGCCCTCGACACGGACTTCGACGGCTGCATGAAGGTCGTGCAAGAGCTGGCGGCAAATGACGTCGTCTACCTCGCCAACTCGATGAACCCGCTCCGCATCGAGGGGCAAAAGACGGTGGCGATCGAGATCGCCCAGCAGCTCGGGTGGAACGTGCCCGACTGGGTCGTCTTACCGAGCGGCAACCTGGGGAACGCCGCCGCGCTCTACGCAGGCTTCTCCATGATGAAAGAGCTCGGGCTCACCGACAGGCTCCCCCGCTTGTGCGTCGCGCAAGCGGAGAACGCGAACCCCATGTACCGCGCGTTCACCGAGGGGAAATCGGTCGTCGAGCCGGTCGTCGCCAAGAAGACACTCGCCAGCGCCATTCAGATCGGCAACCCGGTGAGCGCGCCGCGCGCGATGGTCGCGCTCCACGCGATGCACGGCGTCGTCGAGCAAGCGAGCGAGGACGAGCTCGCCGACGCCTGGGCGCGCGCCGACCGCGCCGGTCTCTACGCCGATCCGCACACCGGTGTGGCGCTCGCTGCGGCGGAGAAGCTACGCGCGCGCGGCGAGATCGGCGAGCACGCGCGGGTCGTCGTGGTCTCGACGGCGAGCGGGCTCAAGTTCACCGAGCTCAAGGTCGGCTACCACGAGGGCTCGCTCCCCGGCGTCACCTCGCGCCACAAGAACATGACGCGCGTCCTCCCCGCCGACGCGGGGATCGTCGCCCGCGCGATCGAAGAAGCGTAGCGCGCGCCCTTCGGGGTACGCGCGGAGCCCGAATCAGTCCGCGCCGTCGGCGGCGTCGCCGAGATCGGCGTCGCTCGCGTCACCGGCGTCGTTCGCGTCGAGCGCGGCGCCGTCCGAGGCGTCGCTCGTCGAGGCGCCGTCGGCGGCGTCGGCCGCGGCGTCGCCGGCCGGGCCGTCGAGCTCGCCACCCTCACCGATGGCGCCGTCGGCCGCACCGGCGTCGATCTTCGTCCGATCGAAGTCGACCAACACCTCGCAGCCGAGCCCGCCGAGGAGGGTCGCCGTTGCGAGCGCCGTGAGGAATCGCGCGCCGTGCATCGTCTTCATGTCCGAGTCTCCGCGCGCCGTCTAGAAGCGGAAGAGCGCGCCGGCGCCGCCGCCGTGGGGCGTGACGATGGGCGACGGGGTGATGGTGACCGCGGGCCGCTTGGCCGCGGTGCGGGTCTTCGGCACCTCGCGCGCGGTCGGGCTCGCGGGGGCTTCGTCCTTCGTGAGGAAGAGGACGGCGCTCGTCACGCCGAGCGTGATGGCGACGCCGAACGACATGTCGGCGATGAGCGCGTGGTTCTCGCCGTCGTCGGCCTTGGAGGCCGTCGGGTTCTTGTCGAAGTCGCTCTTGTCGCTGAGCGCCATGACGCCGAACACCGTGCCGACACCTGCAGCGACGACCGCGAGACCACCGGTCACGTACGCCGGCACCATGCTGCGCGGCTCGGGCGGCGGGGGCGGAGGCGCGGCCGGCGGCGGCGGCGGCGGCACCGCGGCGACCGGCGCGGGCGGCGGCAGCGGAGCGGGCGCGTTCTCCATCTCGACGCGGACGTCTTGCGTCGACGCATACGTCACGTCGACGTCGCGATCCTGCGCGAGCTTTCCTTCGGCAGCAAAATGCAGCGTGTGCTTGCCCGGCGGGAGATCGAGGTCGCCCGGGGTGAGCGTCTTCTTGGTGTCGGCGTCGACCGTCACGCTCGCAGGAACGCTCGCGTCGAGGTGCACCTTGCCGGGCATCGCCTTGATCTCGGCGCCGCGCTTGCGGGTCTCGTCGGCCTCGGCCGTCATCTTCGGCGGGACGTCGGAGAGGAAGCGATCGTACGCCGCGACGGCCTCGGGGTACTTGCCGAGCTTGTCTTCGCAGAGGCCGATGTAGCGCGCAGCCTGCGGCGTCGGCTTGATGGCGTCGGCCGCTTGGAACTCGGTGAGCGCGCCGGCGAAGTCGTTCGCCTTGAACTTGGCTTCGCCGGCCTTGTAACGCTTCCGCGCCTCGGCGAGGTCCGCCGGCTTGGGGGCCGCGGCCGTGCCTGCAGCGGCACCCGTCGCCGGCGTCGCGGGCTTCGCCGCGGTCGCCTTGGGCGCGGCCTTGGGCGCAGCCGTAGCCGACGCCGCCGGGGCCTTCGCCGCTTGCGCCTGCGCGACCGCGGGGGCCGCGAGAGCCGCCATCACCACCAGAACTGCCGACAGCTGGGTCCTGTGCTTCATTCTGAGGGAGAACCGTACACAAGGCGGCGCCCGGAACCAACCCCCTCGGAGGGCGCACGCCCCCCGAATGTCGCTCAGGGGTGATCGGGCTCCACGAGCTCGATCAGGACCCCTCCGGTCGCCTTGGGGTGCACGAAGGCCACCTTGTGCCCTCGCGCCCCTTTGCGCGGGGTCTCGTCGATGAGCGGGACACCGAGCCCCTTCAAGAAGGTCAGGGCGGCCTCGATCCCGGTCACCTCCACGGCGATATGGTGGAGCCCCGGCCCGCGCTTCTCGAGAAAGCGCGCAAGGCCTTCGTTCCCCCGCGGGGAGATGAGCTCGAGGTTGCTCTCCCCGACCGGGAGGAGCGCCGCCTCGGTCTTCTGCGAGGCGACGACCTCGCGCGTGGTCACCTTGAGGCCGAAGGCGGTCTCGTATTTCGCCGCGGCGCCGTCGATGTCTTCGACGCAAATGGCAACGTGGTCGATCTTCTTGATGGCGAACATCGGCCAGAGCTTAGGCCAAGCGCGGCGGTCAGCGCGAGGTGCGCGTGCCGGCGGCGACCGGCGCCTTGCGCGGCGCCGCGGGTCGCGCGGGAGCGGGCGCTTTGACCTCGCGGAAGGCGAGCTCGGCCGACGACGCGCCGACTGGCACCAGCGTGGTCGCCTCGCGCCCGTCGGAAGCGACGGCGTGAAGCTTCAGCGTGCGTGAGCGCTCCGCCGACGTGAGCTCGAGATCGATCGCGCGCGCGTCGCGATCCACCGGCACGTCGCGGTCGTCGACGCGCAACGACGTGATCGGAGTGTTCGCCACCACGCGAAGGAGCTCGGCGCGTCGAGGTACCGCCGCCGCCGAAGGGGCTCCCGAGGCGATCGCCGCCTCACTCGCCGGGGGTGGCGGCGCGCTCGCCGGCGCGGTCGCGGGGCTCGTCGCCGAGGCCGACGCGATGGGCACGTCGTCCGACGCGGCGCGCGGGCGCGACACGAGCGCGGCCCCGCCGAGGATCGCCGCGAAGGCGAGCGCCCCGACCAGCGCTTGCGCGCGACGATCGCGCGCGAGCCGCGCGATCGGCTCGGGGATGGCAAAGGGGGCATTCCCAAGGCCGCCTCCGCCGGAGGCCGACGTCAGATCGGTCACGTGGGAAGAGGCGTTGGCGATCTCCGGCGGGATGGAAGGCGACGAGGGATACGGCGGCGGCGCCACGGTGAGCACGTCATCCTCGCTGACCGCCGGCGTGGCTTCTTTCGGCAGCTTCGGCGCAGCGGGGACGAGCACCGGGCCCGACTGCGACGACTCGAGATCGTCGAGGAGCGACGACGACGACGCCGCGGGGGGCGGCACGTCGCGCGGGGTGAGCGAGGGCTGGGATCCACGCCCGCGGATCCGCTGGATCTCGGCGGCGCGCGCGCGTCGCTTCGCGAGACGCGCGCCCACGGCTGTCTGCAGGTAGGCCGCGACCTCTTCGTGCTCGGCGAGCTGACCATGCGCGCTGCACGCTTGGGCGAGCTCGCGCGCGAACGCCTGCGCCGAAGGGACGCGCCGCTCGAGGCTCAAGGTCAGGGCGCGCGCCACAGCCGCCTCGATCGCCTCGGGGACGTCGGGGGCGATCGCTCGGAGGAGCGGCGGCGGCTCGGTGACGATCTTGAGGAGCGTCCCCACCTCGTTGTCGCTCGCGTAGAGGCGCCGGCCGGCGAAGAGCTCCCACGCGATGACCCCGGCCGCCCACACGTCGCAGCGGCGATCGAGGGCGAGGCTCCGCGCCTGCTCTGGCGCCATGTACGTGATCTTCCCCTTCACGAGGCCGGCGCGCGTCGTCCCCAGACGCGACGCCGCCTTGGCGATGCCGAAGTCGGTGAGCTTCGCGACACCGTCGACACCGACCAAGATGTTCTGCGGAGAGAAGTCTCGATGGACGAGCTCGAGCGGCGCGCCCGCCTCGTCCTTCAGCTCGTGGGCGGCGTGGAGACCGGCGAGCGCGTCGAGCAGCACGCGCACCCCGACGCGCGGAGGGACGCGCGAGCCGGCTTTGTCGGCGCGGCGCCGGAGCCCGCCGAGGCTGTCCCCTTCGACGTACTCCATGGCCAGGAACACCCCGAGCGGATCGTCGTCGGCGTCGAGCACCGGGACGACGTTGGGGTGACGGATGCGCACGACGAGCTTCGCCTCTTCCAGCAAATCGTTGGCGAAATCGTCGGTGTCGCGAAGATGGGCGTGCGTCAGCTTCAGCGCCACGTCGCGCTCGAAGCCACCGCCGCCGCGCGACCGCGCGAGGTACACGGTCGCCATGCCTCCGCTCGCAATGGGGAGGAGGATCTCGTAGCGCCCAACTCGCTCGGGAATAGGCGCAGCGGTCGCGGTCGGAGCGGGCATCCCCCGAGACGAGGTTACCATGATGCCCCGCCTGCCGGGGCAACGGGCTCTTCCGTGGGCGCCGAAGGCGTGGCGCTCGGGCCCGAGAACGCCTATCGTCGCCGCCGCTCCGAGGAGGACACTGTTCATGGCTCGACTCCCTTCGTTCACGCTTCCGGTCTCGTTCGCCTTCGCGCTCAAGCTGGCCTTCGTCGTCGGCCTGCTGCTCATCGGCACGGGCTGCGGCTCGAGCCTCGCGCAGCCGTTCGACTCGATGAAGAACGCCCCCATCACGGCGTACCGCCTGCAGAACTTCGAGCCCCCGCAGCAGCAGGCCGCCGCCCCTGGCGCCGCCGCTCCCCAGGGCTTCCAGCTCCCGCCGCAGATCCAGCAGTGGGTCACCGCCGGCGCCGCCATGCTTCCGCCGGGGCTCCTCCCGCCGGGCATCCTCCCGGGCGCGGCCCCCGCGGCCCCGGTGCAGCCGAACGTCCCCCGCTTCCACGAGTTTCCGATCCTCGGCTACATGAACGTGCAGGACACCAAGGTCCACGACGAGATCTTGGACATCTTCGGCAACGAGAAGAACTTCGACACCCCGCGCGAGAACTGCATGTACGCCGAGTTCGGCTTCTCGATCGCCCAGGTCAACCAGCCGCCGGCGGACATCCTCGTGTCGCTCTCGTGCAACCAGGTCCGCACCTTCGGCTTCGTCTGGCCGCACGGCGCGAAGACGGCGCTCACCGCCGACACGGCGAAGCGCATCATCGCGGTGATGCAAAAGACCTTCGGCGGGTGACGTGACGACGCGCGCCGCTGCGTGAGAGCTCACGCGGCGGCGCCGAAGAGCGCGCGCATGGATCGTCCGCTCATTCCCTACGACCCGAACCCGATCCTCGGGTGGCTCTACGAGCGCTTCTTCGAGCACATCGAAGTCGACGAGCGCTGGGCCCAGGCGGTGCGCGAGGCCGACGCGCGCGGCACCGTCGTCTACATTCTGCGGAACCTCTCCTTCGTCGACTTCCTGGCCCTCGACTACCTGGCCAAGCGGCTGAAGCTCCCCGAGGTCCGCTTCGCCAACGACCTCGGCCTGTGGGTGCTCGAGCCGATGGGGCGCGGTTGGCTGGAAGCGCTCAAGCCGCGGAGCGCGGCGAACGACGCCGAGGATCTGGGGCGCGCGGTGAAGGCCGGCACGTCCGCCGTCCTCTTCTTGAAGCGGCCGCCCACGTTGCTCGAGTCGGGCGGCGCGCGCCCCAAGATCGAAGGCGACGTCTACTTGAAGACGCTCCTCGAGGTGCAGCGTCACAGCGATCGACCGATCCTCCTCGTGCCGCAGGTCTTCATCTGGTCGAAGCGCCCCGACGCCGCCGAGCACGGCGCGCTCGACGCGGTGCTCGGTCCGCGCGAGTGGCCGGGGAAGATCCGCACCGTCGCGCAGTTCCTCGCCAACTACCGGAACGTCACGCTCCGCGCCGGCGAGCCGGTCGACCTCAAGTCCTTCCTCGCCCAGTCACGCGAGGCGCCCGACGGCAAGCCGCTGCAAGACGACGTGCTCGTGCGCCGGCTCACGTACACCTTGCTCCGTCGCCTCGAGCGCGAGCGCCACGCCGTCCTCGGCCCGACGAAGAAGCCCGCCGACCGCCTCCGCGAAGAGGTGATCCGAAGCCCGAAGCTCCAGAAGGTCATCGGCGACATGGCCGGCGAGGGCCAAGCCGAACGGCGTGTGATGACCTTCCGCGCGATGGCCATGCTGCGCGAGATGGAGGCGGACCTCGACGCCGGCACCATCACCGCCATCGACGCCGTGGTCGACCGCGTCTTCTCTCGGATGTACTCGGCGCTCGAGGTCGACGAAGAGGGGATCGCCCGACTTCGCCGCGCGATGAAGGACGGCTCGGTCATCCTCTTGCCGAGCCACAAGTCGCACATCGATTACATCGTCCTCGCGTTCGTCTTGAACCAGAGGCACCTCTCGCTGCCGGTCATCGCCGCGGGCGACAACCTGAACTTCTTCCCCCTCGGCCCCATCTTGCGGCGCGCGGGGGCGTTCTACATTCGCCGCTCCTTCAAGGGAGATCGCCTCTACGGCGCAGTGGTGGACGCGTACATGCGCCGCCTCGTCATCGACGGCTGGTCGCTCGAGTTCTTCCTCGAGGGCGGGCGCTCGCGCACCGGGAAGCTCCTCTCCCCCAAGCTCGGTCTCCTCTCGCTCGTGGTCGACGCCGCGCTGGGCGTGCGACGACCCATGCACTTTGCACCTGTTTCGATCGGCTACGAGCGCGTGGTCGAGGAGAAGGCCTACGTGCACGAGCTCTCCGGCGGAGAGAAGTCCAAAGAGGACGTGCGCGGCCTGCTCTCGAGCGCCGAGGTGCTCGGCGGGCGCTACGGCCGCATCAGCGTCCAGTTCGGCGAGCTCTTGACCCTCGAGCAGGTCCTCGCCGACATCGATCCCGACGCCGCGCCCGACTCGCTCCACGCCGTCTCGCCGGCGCGCCGCCGCGCGCTCACTACGCGCCTCGCGCACCGCGTGATGCACGAGATGAACCGCGTGACCGCCGTCACCCCCGGCGCCGTCGTCGCCACGGCGCTCCTCACGCACGAGCACCGCGGCATCTCGCACGAAGATCTCGTGGCGCGGTGTCGACGGATCATCGACGTGCTCCACGCCTTCGGGGCGCGCTTCTCCCCTTCCCTCGCCCACGCCGAGAGCTCGGCCCGCGCCGCGGCGTCCGGCGGCGTGGCTCCGCGCTTCCGCGACGACGCGATCCGCGAGGCGTGCGAGCTCTTCGTACGCGCAGGTCACGTGGAGGTGCGAAGACCGGGAATGCTCCGCGCAGGGAAGCGAAGCGCGCGCGCCGCCGAGCTCGTCGCCACCGCGCGCGTCGACGCCGACGTGGCCTACGTCGTCCACGACGCGGCGCGCCTCTCCCTCGACCTCGCGAAGAACGGCGTCGTTCACTTCTTCGTCGATCGCGCCCTCGTCGCGACCGCCGCGCTCGTCGACGCCCTCGACGCCACTCCCGGAGCGACCGAGCTCGGTACCTTGAGCGAGCGCGTGCTCTTTCTCTCGCGCCTCTTCAAGTACGAGTTCATCTTCCGCACCGACGCCACCTTCGAGCGCATCTTCGAAGAGACCGTGGCAGCGATGGTCCACGAGGGCGAGCTCGTGCGCGAAGGCTCGGGGGCGGTGCGCGTCGGCGAGGGCGAGCCCCGCGAGCGCCTCGTGCTCTACGCGCAAATCTTGAAGAGCTTCGTCGAGGGCTACCGTGTGGCCGCGCGGACCCTCGCCGTCCTGCCCACGAAGCCCTTCGCCCCGAAGGACCTCGCCAAGCGCGCCATCGCCACCGGCGAGCGCATGTTCCTGGCGGGCGAGATCGAGCGCCCCGAGGCGGTGAGCCGCCCGCTCTTCGACAACGCGATGAGCTCGTTCGTCGATCAGGGCTACTTGGCGCGCGTCGAGGGCAAGCTCGAGCTCGCCGAGTCGTACCAGAGCCCGGAAGCGGCGCGGACGATCGAAGGACGCATCGCGCGCCTCCTCGTGCCGAAGAGCGTCGGCGGCACGCCGAGCCCACGCTAGAGCTAGCCGTCGATCGGTGGAACCGCTGAGGCGCGTCGCTCGTACGTCGTGCGGCTCCGCTTGCACGGTAGTCGTTGCACTGCACGATTGGATCGATAGTCTGCGCGCGAAGGCGGCGTGCCCAATGCGCGCGCACGGGAGGAAGAGAACACAGATGAGAACGGCGGGGGACTGCTGTCGCGTGGGGCGAACGAATCACGCGGTGTGGCTTTTGGGAGCGCTCGTCGCGCTCGCGGCCTTGCTCTACGGCGGGCGCGCGGACGCCGAGTCGTGTGTCACGTCGCTGAACTGCAAGGACGCGCATCGCCCGGTGTGCGGACTGGATCTCCAGTGCCACCCGTGCGCGAACAACACCGAGTGCACGGCGATCAACGCGCAAACCTCCACGTGCTTGACCGACGCCGGCGCCTCGACGGGCGAGTGCACGCAGCCCTGCGTCGTCGACGGCGGCACGTGCTCGGGCCCCACGCCGATCTGCTCCGGCCCGCTCGGCTTGTGCGTCGGCTGTTCGACCGACAACGGCGGCGGCGGGAGCCTCGCCTGCCCCGATCCCAATCACCCCGCGTGCCAGGGCGGCGTCCTCAACACGTTGAACGGCTCGTGCACGCAGTGTCGATCGGCGAGGAGCGGCGGGGTCCCCAACGAGACGCTCTGCCAAACGACGCCGAGCACCCCGGCGTGCGATCCGGCGTCGGGTCAGTGCGGGTGCAACACCGACTCCGACTGCGCCAAGGGTCGCTACTGCGATCGTAGCGGCGTCGTCGACGGCGGCGGACCGGACGCGGGGGGCAACAGCGGCATCTGCCAAATCGGCTGCCGCGTGGCGACGGACGCCGGCCCCAACGGCAACTGCCCCACCGGCAAGACGTGCGTGACCGACGGCGGCCCCATCGGCGTGTGCCAGGGACAAGGCTGCAGCGGCGACGGCGACTGCACCACCGCCCCCTTCACCAAGTGCGACACCGGGAACACGCACCAGTGCGTGCAGTGCACGCAGGACACCGACTGCACCGGCGGCAAGGTCTGCGAGACCGACGGCCAGAACCCCAACTACGGCCTGTGTGTACAATGCACGCAAGGCAAGAAGCAGGCGTGCACCGAGAGCGGCCCCGGCGACGTGTGCCTCGCCAACAGCGACACCTGCGGCTGCGGCAGCGACTCCGACTGCGGCGATCGCAAGTCGGGGCGCGTCTGCGGCGGCACCGCTTCGTCGCACACGTGCATCCCCGGCTGCCGCGGCACCAACGGAAACGGTTGCCCCGACCCCGACGTGTGCTCGTCGAAGGACGACACGATCGGCACGTGCAGCGGCACCGGCGGTGACGGCGGCGCGAACGACGGCGGTGGCGGCGAAGGCGGGAGCCTCGACGGCAGCGCGGACGGCGCGAGCGACGGCAGCGCGGGCGGCGTCTCGCTCGACGGCGCGGTCGAAGGCGGCGGGTGCTCGTGCAACGTGGCCGGCAGCGACGCCAGCCCCTTCGTGGGCATCGGCGTCGGGCTCCTCGCCTTGAGCGCGCTCGCGCGACGACGGCGCGACAAGAAGTAACCGGTCGCGCGGGTCCGTGAGCCGCCTGCCCACGGACCGCGCCCGATGCCCCGACGCATCGCTCCTTCCCAGAGCTTGATTCCTCGTAGAGAGAGGTCCCGATGAAGACCCGTGTTTGGCTTGCCCTGACTCTTCTGTCCTTGACCACCGCCGGGGCGGCCGCCGCCGATCCCCCGTCGAACGCTTCGGGCTTCGCGCTCGATCGTTTCGATCCTTCGGAGCGCGGAAGCGATTGGTTCGCCAACGAGTCGCTCGACTTCCGTGGCAGCGTGCGCCCGGCGCTCGGTGTCGTGGCCGACTGGGGTCGGAAGCCGCTCGTCCTCTACAACCCGGACGGGTCGAAGCTGGCGAACCTGGTCAGCGATCAGGTCTTTTTGCACGTGGGCGGGAGCCTCGTGCTCGCCGACCGCTTCCGGCTCGGGCTCAACTTGCCGGTCTTGGCGTTCCAGCACGGCGCGACCCTCTCGGGCTTCGCCACCAACTTGAACACCAAGGCCCCGAGCAGCGCCGGCGTCGGCGACCTCCGCGTCGGCGGTGACGTCCGGCTCTTCGGTGAGTACGGCGACGCCATCACCGGCGCCGTGGGCGTGCAGGTCTACTTCCCCACCGGCAGCCGCGAGGACTACACGGGCGACGGCACGATGCGCGTGAAGCCGCGCGCGATGGTCGCCGGCGACGTAGGCCTCCTCACGTACGCCGCCGAGCTCGGCTACCACGTTCGTCCGTTCACCGAGCGCCTCGCTGGGAGCGACCTCGGGAGCGAGTTCGACTTCGCTGCCGCCGCCGGCTTGAAGGTCAAAGAGCGCCTCACGATCGGCCCGGAAATCTACGGGAGCACCGTCACCAACGGCGACGGCGCGTTCGAGAAGCGCAACACCTCGGTGGAAGGGCTCCTCGGCGGGCACCTCACCGTTCTCGACAGTCTGCGCATCGGCGCCGGCGTGGGCCCCGGCTTCACGCGCGGCTACGGCGAGCCGGAGTTCCGCCTCCTCGGCTCGGTGGAGTGGTTCCCCTGCGCCGACAGCGATGGCGACGGCATCTGCGACAGCAAGGACGCGTGCCCGAAGATCGCCGGCGTGCCGAGCGGCAAGGCGGAGAAGAACGGCTGTCCGTCGGATCGTGACGACGACGGCATCCTCGACGTCGAAGACGCCTGCCCCGACGCGGCCGGCCCGAAGACGAGCGACCCCAAGACCAACGGCTGCCCCGACCGCGACAAGGACGGCGTCGCCGACAAGGAGGACGCCTGCGTCGACGTGCCCGGCATTCGCACCGACGATCCCAAGACGAACGGTTGCCCGCCCGACAAGGACGGCGACACCATCCTCGACGCCGAAGACGCGTGCCCGACGGTCCCCGGCGTGCGCACGAACGATCCGAAGACGAACGGCTGCCCGCCCGACAAGGACGGCGACGGCGTCTACGACAAGGACGACGCGTGCGTCGACGTGCCCGGCGTCCACACCGAGGATCCCAAGACCAACGGCTGTCCGCCCGATCGCGACGGCGACAAGATCTTGGACAAGGACGACGCTTGCCCTGATCAGCCGGGCGATCCCGATCCCGATCCCAAGAAGAACGGCTGCCCCAAGGCCATCGTCGAGGGGAAGCAGATCAAGATCACCGAGCAGATCAAGTTCCGCTTCGACAAGGCGGAGATCGATCCGGCGAGCGATCCCATCCTCCAAGCGGTGGCGAAGATCCTCGGCGAGCACCCGGAGATGAAGATCAAGATCGAAGGGCACACCGACAACAAGGGCTCCGCGGCCTACAACCGGACCTTGAGCGGCAAGCGCGCGGCGGCGGTGAAGAAGTGGCTCACCGATCACTCCGTCGACGCTTCGCGTCTCTCGAGCCAGGGCTTCGGCCCAGAGCGCCCGATCGACACGAACGACACCGAAGACGGGCGGAGGAACAACCGCCGCGTCGAGTTCCACATCCAGGACGCGAACGACGCGGCGGCCCCCGCCCCCGCGCCGACCCCGGCTCCCGCGCCCAAGAAGTAGGTGCGCTTTACCGACGGCGGACGAGCAAGGTAGCGTGCAGCCGTGACCTCACGGCGAAGCGGTACCTGCGGCGAGGCGCGCGCTCCCGGCGCCTCGCCCTGCTCGACGCGCATCGAGACGGAGCGGCGCGCTGCGTGCGCGCGCGGCTTCGTCGCGATGGCGCTCGCCGTCTTGACCTCGTCGTGTGTGCACGCGCCGACGCCGCTCGAGCCGGGGAGGCGCGGCTCGGTCGGGCTCCCGCATCGCGGGATGCTCGCCGGCGGAGAAGAGGTGCCGCGCGAAGGCGACGGCTTCCGCTTCCTCCGCGACAACGACCGTCACTTCGCCTTGCCCCGGTTCGCCCGAGCCATCGAGCACGCAGCGTCGAGCGTCGCGCACGAGCGGCCGGGCGCGACGCTCGTGGTGGGCGATCTCTCCACGCGCACCGGCGGCGAGCTCATGCCGCACCTCTCCCATCGCACCGGGCGCGACGCCGACTTGCTCCTCTACCTGACGACGCTGGACGGCGCGCCGGTCGTGAGCCCGGGGTTCGTTCACTTCGGCCCCGACGGCTTGGCGTGGGACGGCAAGCGCTACCTTCGCTTCGACGTCGAGCGCGAATGGCTCCTCGTGCGCGCGTTGCTCTCCGATCCCGAGGCGCGCGTGCAGTGGATCTTCGCCGCGCGCGAGGTGCAAGCGTGGCTCGTCGAGTGGGCGCTCTCACGAGGTGAGCCGACCGAGATCGTGTGGCGCGCGCAGCAGGTGATGCTCGAGCCGCATCCCGGCGGCGCTCACGACGATCACCTCCACGTGCGAACGGCCTGCTCCGAGGACGACGTCGCCCACGGCTGCGAGCCGAGCGGCCCCGAGCGCCCGTGGCTCGCCCTCGCCCCCGCGCCGCCTCTCCCCTCGAACGACGATCTCGCGCGCGAGCTCCTCGCCCCCTTCGAGTCGCAAACGCGCGTGGCTGGCGGACCGTGACCGCGCGACGGGCACGTGCCGGCGCGGCGCTGCTCGTCCACGCCGACGCGATCGATCTGCCGAGGTACGTGACCCGAGGGAGCGTGGCGCTCGCCTACCTCGATCCGCCGTTCGCGGTGGGGACCACCTTCCGAGCGCGCGCCGTCGGCGGCGGGACGCGCCGTGTGGCCTACGACGATCGCTGGCCCTCGCTCGAGGCGTACCTCGCGTGGCTCGGCGCGCGCCTCGAAGCGATCTTCCCGCTCGTGAAGGACGACGGCACGCTTTGGCTCCACCTCGATCAACGCGCGGTGCACGAGGCGAAGATCCTCGCCGATCGCCTCTTCGGCCGTCGCGCGTTCGCCGGCGAGATCATCTGGCTCCCGGGCAACGGCAGCAAGGCGCGACGCGGCCCCGGCGTCACGCACCAGACGATCTTGATCTACGCCCGGAGCCCGCGCTTCCTGTGGAACGCGCGGGACCCGGCGCTCCGCGGCCCCTTCGCCGACACGAGCCTCGCGATGCACTTCACCGGGGAGGACGCCGACGGGCGCCGGTACCGCGAGCGCACGATCGGGAAGAAGACCTACCGCTACTACGCCGACGAAGGGCGCGCGCTCGGGAGCGTGTGGTCCGACTGTCCGGCGATGGCCGCCAACACCCCGCTCCGCAAGGAGAGCACCGGTTACCCCACGCAGAAGCCGCTCAAGCTGCTCGAGCGCATCGTGCGCGCCGCTTCGCTCCCCGGTGACGTGGTGCTCGATCCGTTCTTCGGCTCCGGGACGACGCTCGAGGCGGCGGCGCGGCTGGGCCGTCGCGCGGTGGGGAGCGACGTCGGCGACGTCGCGAGGAAGACCGCGGCACGCCGCTTGGAAGCCGCGGGGATCGCGTTCGAGATCGCGTACGATCCCAAGAGGTGATCCGATGGACCACGCCGATCTCGTCCCCCTCTTTCTCCGCTTCGGCGGACGACGCGTGCTCGTCGTCGGCGCCGGCACGGTCGGCACGAAGAAAGCGCGCGATTTCGTCGACGCCGGAGCCAAGGTGACGGTGGTCGCGCGCGAAGCGAGCGACGAGGTGAAGGCGCTGGCTGCAAGCGGCAAGGTGGCCCTCGCGCTCCGCCCGTTCGAGACGCGCGACGTGAACGACGCGCACCTCGTCGTGTCGGCGACCGGTGACGGAGGCGTTCAAGCCGCGGTCTTCGCCGCCGCCGACGCGCGCGGCACGTTCGTCCTCGCGGTCGACGATCCAGCGCACGGGTCGGCAGCTTCGGGCGCGGTGGTGCGCCGTCCACCGTTCCTCGTGGCCATCTCTTCTTCCGGCGAGCTTCCGGCCATGAGCCGCCTGCTCCGCGAGATCCTCGAGGCGGTGCTCCCCGAGGAGCGTTGGATCAGCGCGGCCCGCGCGCTCCGCGCCCGCTGGAAGCGCGAGAAGGTCCCGATGAGCGATCGCTTCGAGGACCTTCTCCGGAGCCTGACCGAGAAGCCGCCGCGCTGAGGGGTCGCGGCGCGGCGCGAAGCACGACCTCGCTCGGCGAGCCGGCGAGCACGGGGCTCTCCACCCGACGAGCCACGACCTCGCCCACCACGACCAGCGCCGGCGGCTTCACCCCCGCTTCACGCGCGAGCGCCGGGAGCGTGGTCAAGGTGCCGACGACGGCGCGCTCGCCCGGCTGGCTGGCCCGTTCGACGATCATCGCCGGCGTCTCTGCCGAGCGACCGCGGGCGACGAGGCCGGCGAAGAGGATCTCGAGACGCGTAAGTCCCATGTAGAATACAAGTGTTCCCGACGAAGGGAGCGAGGCGAGGAGCTCTTGGTCCCCGGCTTCGGTCGCGGCGTGGGCGGTCGCCAAGGTCACGCTCGTCGCCACCTCGCGGTGGGTGAGCGGCACCTGCTGGCTCGACGCCGCGGCGAGCGCCGCCGAGATCCCCGGGATCACCTCGAAGGGGATGCCGTGCGCCGCGAGCTCCTCGGTCTCCTCGCCGCCGCGGCCGAAGATGTACGGGTCGCCCCCCTTGAGGCGCACGACGTCTTGGCCGAGGAGCGCGAGGCGCACCACCTCGGGGTGAATCTTCGCGTCGTGATGACGGAACCCGCCGGCGCGACGGCCCACCGGGATGCGCACCGCGTGGGCCGGCGCCAGATCCAAGATCGCGTCGGGGACGAGCTCGTCGTAAGCGAGCACGGTGGCGCGCGTGAGCAGGCGGTGGGCGCGCACGGTGAGGAGCTCGGGGTCCCCGGGTCCTGCGCCCACGAGCGAGACGAGACCGATGCGCGTCGTCATGCCGTCCCCCAGCGTCGCGAGACCTCGCGGTCGATCGGCGCGAAGAGCGCCCCTTCGAGGACGCGAGCGAGCATCACGACCAGCACCACGACGCCGAGCACCATCGCGGTGTCGCCGAGGTCGCGGCCCGTCTCGAGGAGTTGGCCCAAGCCTCCGGACACGAAGAGAAGCTCGCCAGCCATGAGCGAGCGGAGCGCGAAGGAGAAGCCGAGCTTCGCGCCGCCGATGATGCCGGGGATCGCCGCGGGGAGCGTGACGCGGAAGAGGAGTGTGGCGCCACGGGCCCCCATCGTACGCGCCGCGCGCTCGACCGTGGGAGAGACATGATGCACCGCCGACTCGGTGGCGACGGCCACCGGGAGGAGCGCGCCGAGGACGACGACGACCTGGATCGCGCTCTCGGAGAGACCGAACCACAAGATGGAGAGCGGGAGCCAGCAGATCGAAGGCACCGCCGCGAGCCCGAGCACCACCGGCCCGAGCGCGCGCTTGACGAAAGGGACGCGCGCGAGGAGCGCGCCAAGAGGGATGCCCAAGGAGAGCGCGATGGCGTACCCGACGGCGAGACGCACGGCGCTCGTGAGGACGGCGCGGACGAGCGCGCCGCCGCGGAACGAAGCGAGCAGCGCCTTCGCGACCTCGTCGGGGCCGGGGAAGAGCGGGCTCGCGGCCAGGCGGGCGACGACCCACCACAGGGCGCACCAGCCGGCGGCGAAGAGCAGCGAAGCGCCGTAGCGGCGCGCGCGCGACTCGCTTTTCGCGGCGTTACTCACGCCCCTCCTCTTCGCGCGCGACCTTCTGCACCTCGCGGGCGATGACCGAGCCGGCGCGCATCGCCAGATCGGCGACGGCGTCGTCGGCCGAGTGACGCGGCCGAGGGAGCTTCACGTCGAGCGTCTCGAGGATGCGCCCAGGGCGCGTCCCCATGAGGACGATGCGATCGGCGAGGCGCACCGCTTCGATGACGCTGTGGGTGACGAAGAGCACGGTCTTCTTCGTGGTGAGGAAGACGCGCTCCACTTCGGCGTGGAGCATCTCGCGCGTCTGCGCGTCGAGGGCGGCGAACGGCTCGTCCATGAGGAGCACGTCGGGATCGGGCGCCAGCGCGCGGGCGATGGCGCCGCGCTGCCGCATGCCGCCGGAGAGCTCGTGAGGATAGCGATCGCGGAAGCGATGGAGGTGCACGAGGCGGAGAAGCTGGTCGACGCGCTCCTTGCGCTCGTCGCGCGGCTTGCCCGCGAGGCGCAGTGGGAAGTCGATGTTGTCTTCGAGCGTGAGCCAGGGGAAGAGCGCGGCGTCTTGGAAGACGACGGCGCGGTCGGGCCCCGGACCGACGATGTCGCCGCCCGGTCCGCGGACGCGCCCGGCGGTCGGTCGCACGAGACCGGCGACGAGGTTCAAGACCGTGGACTTGCCGCTGCCCGAAGGACCGAGGAGACAGATGAACTCTCCCCGCGCGACGGTGAGCGAGACCCCGGCGAGCGCGAGCAGCTGTGAGCTGTTGTCACGGGACGGGAAACCGCACGACACCCCTTCGAGGGCGAAGGCGGGCCCGGCCATTCGCGCGGGCGCGGGCGCCGAGTCCACTGCGGCACTCGCACCCACGAGCGACTTCGCGAAAGCGAACATTCGTCCATTATAACGACGAGAGGTCCGGTTTCAACAGAATCCTGCGGCGCATGGGGGAGCCGCATTTCCTTCTTCATCGTGCGAGCTTCCTACGGCGAGCCCAGCGAGGCCGTGCCAGTAACAGGCTCGTGCAGCGCACGAGCTCGCCGAAGGCGACGCGGGGGAGGCTCGTCGCGAAGCGACGAGGGGGAACGCAGTTCCCCACCAGGGTGGGCTAGGGACCCGAGTCCGAAGGCTCGTCGCCTTCGGCGCCGAGCCTTCCGACTCGGGCCCCTAGCGATCGTAGATGATGATGTTGTGGTAGCGGGCTTCGGTCGCCGACGGGTTCTCGTAGGTGTGCTCCGAGTCGGCCTCGAAGGTGATGGAGTCCCCCGCGGCGAGGTCGTGCACGTCGGCCCCGATGCGCATGCGGAGCGTTCCGCTGAGAACCACCAAGAGCTCTCGCGTGCCGGGGGCGTGGGCGTCGGAGACGTGGGTCGCGCGCGGCGCCAGACGAAGCTCGTAGAGCTCGACCATCGGGGAGCTCCCCGCGGGGGCGAGCGGCCGGCTCTCTAGCTTTCCGTCGACCGAGCGGAGGATGCGCGAGTCGGCGCGGCGCAGGACCGACGTGCCTCCGCGCGCCTCGCCGATGAGATCGGCGAAGGGGATCCCGAGGCCGACGGCGATCTTCCAGAGGATGCCGACGGTCGGGTTCGACTTGCTGGTCTCGATCTGCGAGAGCGCCGCGCGACTGACGCCGGACGCGCGGGCCAAATCGTCGAGGGACATGCCGCGCGCCTTACGGCGTTGGCGCAGGTTGTCGGCCACACGGCGCGCGAGATCGGCCGCGCCGACGTCGTCGGCGACCACCTCGCGCCCAGCGCCTCCCCCCGATCGATTCCCCTTGCGTGCGCCCACGACAGCCTCCACTATAATGAAATCTCAACCACTGGAACGAACAACTCCAACCAAACGACGGTCTCACGCTACCACGGAAGCCGTCGTCGAAGAGGAGGCGTCGAGCGCTTCGGCGATGCGCTCCGCTCCGCCTCCTCGTTCGGCTCGAAGGGGGCGGCATCGTGAACGGCCCGCGTGTTTCGCGACGTGCTTTCAGCCTCGGGCTCGGCGCGCTCGGGCTCGGCGGTTTGGGGCTCAGCGCCGCCGGCTGCCAACGGAGCGACAGCGGCGAGCCGGGGACCCTTCGCCTCGGGTGCATGGCGAACCTCACGCACGCGCCGATCTTGGCGGGCATCTTCAGCGAGCGCCTGGCCAAGCGCATCGCCCCGCTGAAGCTCGAGGTGCGGACCTTCCGTGCCGGCCCGCGCGTGGTGGAGGCGCTCCTCGGGCGCTCGATCGACGTCGCGGTGTGCGGTCCGGCGCCGATCGTCACGCTCCAGGCGCGCCACGGCGACGGCACGTTCCAGATCATCTCCGGTTGCGCGTCGGGCGGCGCCTCGCTCGTCGTCGCGAAGGGCGCGAGGATCACCAAGCCCGAAGATCTCCACGGTGCGCGCCTGGCGACGCCGCAGATCGGATGCACACAAGACGTCTCGCTCCGCAAGTACCTCGCCGGTCACGGGCTCGAGACGAAAGAGCGCGGCGGCGACGTGGACGTGACCGCCCTCGCCTCGGCGACGATCATGACCGAGATGCGTCGCGGCGGACTCACCGGCGGGTGGCTCCCCGAGCCGTGGGCGACACGCCTCGTACAAGAGATCGGCGCGACGCGCCTGGTCGACGAGCGCGATCTCTGGCCTGCGCGCTCGTTCTCTTCGGCCCTCGTCGCCACGCGCCCCGCCTTCTCCAAAGCGCGTACCGCGGATCTGGCGAAGCTGATGGAAGCCATCGGCGACGAGATCGACGGCGCGGCGCGCCTCGGCCAGGAGCGCCTCGGAGAGGCCCACGCGGCGATCACCAAGCTCGTGGGGAACGCCGGACCGAAGCCGACGTTCTACGAAGCCGCGACGTACCTCTCGTTCACGCGCGATCCGCTCCGCGAAGCGGTGCTCGGCTTCGCCGGTGACGCAAAGGACCTGGGGCTCTTGCCGCGCGTCCCCGGGCCGGCGCTCTTCGTCTGATCACACGCGGGCGAGCGGCGCCGTCTCGCGCCACGCGCCGAGCGAAACGAGCGCGCGCTCGGCGAGTGCCTGGTAGCGATCGCGCTTCTTCAGCTTGCGGTTCTCGTGCGGCGGGAGGCACGCCCAGGTGATGTTCGAGGGCTGGTAGCGCGGCTGCGGGCGCATCAAGTGGGTGCGGATCCCGCCGAGCGCGGTCGTCTCCGGAGGCGGGGTGAACGGGCGACCCGCGAGGACCTGGGCGAGCCCCACCGCGCACAGGAACCCTCCTGCGGCGCTCTCCACGTAGCCTTCGACGCCGGTGACCTGCCCCGCCAAGTACACGTGCGGCGAGGCCTTGAGCTGCATGCGCTCGTCCAAGAGGAGCGGCGCGTTCACGAACGTGTTCCGGTGCACGCTGCCGAAGCGCAAAATCTCGCACTCGGCCAGGCCGGGGATCATCCGAAAGACGCGCGCCTGCTCGCCGTACGTCATGCGGGTCTGGAAGCCGACGAGGTTGTACGCCGTCGCCGCGTGATCCTCTTGCCGGAGCTGCACGACGGCGAAGGGGCGCCGCCCGGTCCGCGGATCGGTGAGCCCCACCGGCTTCATCGGTCCGAAGGCGAGCGTCATCTCACCGCGCGACGCCATCACCTCGATAGGGAGGCAGCCCTCGAAGTAGCGCACGTCCTCGAAGGCGCGCGCCTCCACCTTTTGCGCGTCCACGACAGCGCGGACGAAGTCTTTGTAGCCCGCTTCGTCGAAGGGGCAGTTCACGTACGCTTCGTCGCCCAAGGCGGTGGCGTCGAGGAGCGCTTCGCCGCGGGCGGCTCCTTCGCCTCCGTCGTCGCTCGGGGTCGGCTCGCCCCCCTTGCCCCAGCGCGATTGACGGAACACCTGGGTCCAGTCGATCGAGTCGGCGCTCACGATGGGGGCGATGGCGTCGTAGTAGGCGAGGTGCTCGGCGCCGATGCGCGACGCGAGATCGCTCGCCAGCTCGTCGCCGGTGAGCGGACCCGTGGCGAGGACGACCGGGGAGTCGAACGTCGCCTCGGGGATCTTCTCCACCACGCGCGCTTCCAGCGTGATGCGCGGGTGACCTTGAATGCGCGCCGTGACCTTCTCGGCGAACACGTCGCGGTCGACGGCGAGCGCGCCACCGGCCGGCACCTTGGCTTCGTCGGCGCACGTGAGGATGAGCGACCCCGAGCGGCGAAGCTCCTCTTTGAGGAGCCCCACCGCGTTCACCAGGGCGGCGCCGCGCATCGAGTTCGAGCACACGAGCTCGGCGATGCGGTCCGAGGTCTGCGCCGGGGTGCGCCGCAGCGGCTTCTGTTCGAGCAAGAGGACGTCGTTCCCTCGCTCGGCGAGCTGCCACGCCGCCTCGCACCCCGCGAGGCCCGCTCCGATCACCGTCACGCGCGCCATGCGCGTGTCTATAGCAGCACGGCGCCCTTCGGCGCTCGTGCGAAGAGCCCGAGCTACGGCTTCGTGCGCGCGTCGAGGTACGTCACCGCCGGCGCGACCTGGTCGCCGGTGAGGTCTTGCGTCCCCGAGTCCGGCGTCGTGGCGAGCACCTTCGCGAGGTCCACGCGCGCGACCCACTGGCGGCCGCTGTCGACGAGCACGCCCACCGCCTTGCCGTCGCGGATGCCGGCGGTCACGGCGATGCCGTGCGGATCGCCCAGGTTCCCCCATCCGCCCTGGTCGGGCTTGGTCGGCATCGAGCCGCGAAGGAACTTGGTCCCGCCGCTGACGAGCGACGTGAGATCGCCGACGGCGATGCTCGAGCTCCCCTCGCCTTCCCAGAACGCGAGGTGGCTCGTCGACTCCACGGCGACGCCCTCGAGATCGATGTCCGCCGCCTTCTTCCACGGCGCGGTCACGGTCTTCGTCCCCTTGTCGAAGGTCCCCTTCGAGAGGTCGATGACGTTCTGGTAGCCACCGCTCTCCGAAGCGACCACGACGACGCCGGTCGTCGGATCCACCGAGGCGGAGTCGGGCTCTCCGCCGACGGGGTAGTGCACGTCGTCCGCGCCCGAGTTCTGGAACGTGTAGACGGTGTTGTCCTTCAGATCGATGACGTTGAGGCCATCGGTCATCACCGTCTGGTCGGGCGCTTTGTAGTCGCTGCAGAACGGAGGCGGCGCCCCGTTCGACGACGTCGTGCAGTCGTAGAACGGCGCGAGGATGTACCCGTGCACCGAGTCGAAGCCGAAGTTCTCCGACGGCGGCGCGAGGATGGTCGTGGTCACGCTCTGGGTCGTGAGGTCGACGAGAGCGAAGCCGTTCCACACGCTCAAGATCGCGCGGTGGTGCGGTGAGTCGAAGGCGATGCCGGTGACGACGCCACCGCCGCCGGAGAAGCCGGACGCGCCGTAGGTCGCGTCGAGGTCGATGGTCTTCACCAGAGTGTCGGTCGTAGGATCGATGAACCACACCTTGTGGCTCTGGACCGAAGCAGCCACGACCATCGACGGATCGCCGCCGGTGGTGGTGGCGATGTCGCTGACGCCAAGGTCGATGTCGGTGATGAGCGCCGGGGCGCCGGCCACGCCGTTCCCCGCGACCCCCACGTCGACGACCGAGATGATGGCGTGCCCGTCGGTGTTGGTGGTGTCTTGCGGGAGATAGAGCTTCTGCTTGCCGTTGACGGTCACGATGCCGAAAGCACCGGTGCCGCCCGAGTTCGGCGGAAGGGGCGCGGCGTCGGCGGTGTCGGAGCTCGCGTCGCTGCCGCCGCTGGCGTCGTCGCCGGGTCCGGAGGCGTCACCTGTCCCGGCGTCGCCGGTGGGGGTGGCGGTGGTGCTGCTCGAGCACGCGACCGCGAGCACCACGGGGAGAGGGAGAAGAAGAGCGATCGAGCGCGACATCATCCAACGAATCGACATAGGGCAAGGTCCTCCTGAAAACGGCGCGGGCGCCCCACGGAGGAGCGGCCGCCGCTGCTTCTTTTAGACGAGGCGGCCCACCGAATGACGCCAAAAAAGTGGCGCCTTCGCGCACCGCGGCGGGACGGCTCAGGCGCGCTCGACCGCCACGACCCCTTCGACTTTTTGCAGCGCCTTCATGACGACTTTGAGCTGGTTGAGGTCGGCGCACACGAAGGTGAAGACGTTCACGGCGCGCCCGTCGTCGCCGGCGCGGCAGTTGGCCTCGCTGATGTTGATCCCCTGGGCGCTGAAGGTGTGCCCCACCGTGGCGAGGATGCCGGGGCGGTTCGCCGTCGTCACGCGGAGCTGGACGTTGCGGTTGATCTTCGCCTTCGAGTCCCACGAGATGTCGACGCGGCGCGCCGGATCGGTGTCGAACGCCTTGGGGCAGCCGCGCCGGTGGATGGTGATGCCGCGCCCGCGGGTGATGAAGCCGAGGATGTCGTCGCCGGGGAGCGGGTTGCAGCATCGCGCGTAACGAACGAGCACGTCGTCGATGCCGTTCAGGCGGATGCCGTTGTCATCCCCCTTCATCACCTTGCGGACGAGGCCTTCGAGCTTCCCCTCGCGGAGCTGCGCGGGGGGCGCGCTCTCTTTGCCGCCTTCGGTCGGCGGCGCGACGACGCCCATGACGTCGCTCGGCTTGATCTTGCCGTAGCCCACCGAGATGAGGAGCTCGTCCTCGTTCTGCACGCTGAGCGCGTCGAACACCTTGCGGAGCTCGGTGTCGTTCTTGAAGAGCTTGTTCAGGCTCACGCCCGACTTGTGGAACTCGCGCTCCAAGAGCTCGCGCCCGAGCTTCAGCGACTTCTCGCGCGCTTCGGCACGAAGGTGGTTGCGAATCTTGGCGCGCGCGCGGGTCGTGACCGCGAAGTCGAGCCAGTCCTTGGACGGATGCTGCGCGGGGTTGGTGATGACGTCGACGACGTCGCCGTTCCGGAGCTTGTACCTGAGCGGCTCGAGCTTGCCGTTGATGCGCCCGCCGGTGATGTGATCGCCGAGCTGCGAGTGAATCGCGTAGGCGAAGTCGATGGGCGTCGACCCGCGGGGGAAGACGCGCACGTCCCCCTTCGGCGTGAAGACGTAGACCTCGTCCTGGAAGAGATCGACTTTGACCCCCTCCAAGAACTCCGCCGGGTCTTTGAGCTCCTTCTGCCACTCCATCAGCTGGCGGAGCCACCCGAAGCGCGCGGCGTCTTGGTCGGCGATGCCGCCGCCGTTGCGCTCCTTGTACTTCCAGTGCGCCGCGATGCCGCGCTCGGCCACGCGGTGCATGTCCTGGGTGCGGATCTGGATCTCGATGCGCTCGCGCCCCGGACCGATGACCGTCGTGTGGAGCGACTGGTACATGTTCGGCTTGGGCAGCGCGATGTAGTCCTTGAACCGCCCGGGCACCGGCGTCCACTTGGAGTGGATGACGCCGAGGGCGGCGTAGCAGTCGCTCACGCTCTCGACGATCACGCGGAACGCGATGGCGTCGTGGATCTGATCCACCGTGCACTCTTGCGCCTTCATCTTCCGCCAGATGGAGAAGAGGTGCTTCGCGCGGCCGGTCACGTCGGCGGCGAAGCCTTGCTCGGCGAGGCGCGCCGCGAGCGTCTTGCACACGTCGGAGATGTACTTGTCGCGCTCCTTGCGCGATTTCGTGACCGCCGCGTGGAGCTCGGCGAAGGCCTCGGGCTCGATGTAGCGGAAGGAGAGATCCTCGAGCTCGCTCTTGAACGCCGCCATGCCGAGGCGGTTGGCGAGCGGCGCGTAGATCTCCATCGTCTCGCGAGCGATGCGCTCCTGCGCCTCCGGCTTCATGTGCTGGAGCGTCCGCATGTTGTCGACGCGGTCGCACAGCTTCACGAGCAGCACGCGAATGTCGCGCGCCATCGCCACCACCATCTTGCGGAAGTTCTCCGCCTGGCGGTCCTCTTTGGAGGTGAAGTTGATCTTGGAGAGCTTGGTGACGCCGTCGACGAGGTTGGCGATCTCGACGCCGAACTCACGCTCGATGTCCTGCGGCGTGGCCAGGGTGTCTTCCACCACGTCGTGGAGGAGACCGGCGCACACGCTGGCCGTGTCCAAGCGGAGCTCGGTGATGATCCCCGCCACGCTCGCCGGGTGGATGAAGTAGGGGTCCCCCGACTTCCGCTTTTGGCCGGTGTGGGCCTGGTGGCTGTAGGAATAGGCCCGCTTGATGAGGTCGGCGTCGGCCAGAGGCTGATAAGCCTTCACGCGCTCGATGAGTTCGTCGACCTCTAGCATTTGCGGGGCGGGAAAGGCCCAGCCGTAAAAGTAACACCCCCTCGGGCGCCGGGCTAGGGAACGGCGAATCGCCAAGCAGCTCCCGGCGCGCTATCTACCTCGCCGTGTCCTCGGTCTACGTGCACTTTCCGTGGTGTCTCGCGAAGTGCCCGTATTGCGACTTCGTCTCGTACGCCATCCTGCCCGAGCAGATCGACCACCCGGGCTACGCCGACGCAGTCATCGCCGAGCTCCGCGCGCGCGCCGAGGCGTGGCGGCCGGAGGCGAGCGCGAAGACCGTCGCCAGCGTCTTCTTCGGCGGCGGCACGCCGAGCCTCTGGGACGCGAAGCAGCTCGGGCGCGTCCTCGCCGAGCTTCGGGCTCTCCTCCCCTGCTCGGCGGATCTCGAGGTCACAGTCGAGTGCAACCCGACCTCGCTCGACCTCGATCGCGCGCGCGCGCTCCACGACGTCGGCGTCAACCGCCTCTCGGTCGGCACGCAGTCCTTGAAGAAGGACCAGCTCGCGTACCTCGGTCGCCTCCACGATCCGGGCGGCGCCCTCGCCGCCGTCGACGCCGCGCTCGCCTCGGGGATCCCGCGGGTGTCGACCGATCTCATCTTCGGGCTCCCCGACCAAGCGCCCGAAGACGCGCGCGAGCAGGCGCTCACGCTCGCCGATCGCGGGCTCCGTCACCTCTCCTGCTACCAGCTGACCATCGAGCCGGGGACGCGCTTCGGCGAGCTCGCGCGTCGCGGACGCCTGCCGCTCGCCGACGACGGACGGGTCGCCGAGGGCTTCCTGGCCATCGACGAGGCGCTCGCTTCGCGTGGCCTCGCGCACTACGAGATCTCCAACTACGCCGCCCCCGGCGAAGAGGCCCGCCACAACCTCGGCTACTGGCGCGGCGAGGAATACTTGGGCCTCGGCTGCGCGGCGTATGGCTTCGTGAGGAGCGCGCCAGGAGGCGACGGCGGCGCGCGCGGCGTCCGCTACTTGAACCCGAAGGATCCGCGCCGCTACGTCGAGGCCGCGCACGGCGCGAAGCGCGACGCGATCGGCGAGGGGGACGCGCTCTCGATCTCCGCCGAGGCGCTCGACGGCGCCACGCTCCTTCGCGAGCGGATCATGCTCGGCCTGAGGCTCGCGGGCGGATTCGACCTCGCGCGCGCCGCCTCCGAGCTCGGGGTCGAAGCGTGGCCGGACGAGCGTCGACGAGCCGCCGACGCCCTCGTCGCACGCGGACGGCTCGCCGAAGAAGGGACGACCCTTCGAATCCCGCCCGCCGCGTGGCTCTTCACCGACGACACGGCTGCGCGTCTTTTCTGAGTCGTTGCGGGTCCGGCGGCGCCACACCTCGCGTCGATTCCTCTTGGACCCAGATCTCGCAGCGCGACAATTTGCCGTGGACAGTTGACGTGCCTTGCGCCCGGGGCGCCGGCAGAGTCCAATCGAAACATCAATGTCCGGTCCTTCGGCCCTGGTCGGTACCACCCTCCTCGGGCGTTACGTCATCCGCGGAATCTTGGGCCAGGGCGGCATGGGCGTCGTGTACGCCGCCAAGCACCTGCCGACGGGGCGCAACGTCGCCCTCAAGATCCTCACGGCGGCGCTGGCCAACCAAAGGAAGAGCGCGCTCCGGCGCTTCCAACGAGAGGCGCGCACCGCCTCGCTGGTCGGTCGCCCGCACGTCGCCGAGATCCTCGAAGCCGGCACGCTCGAGACGGGCGAGGCGTTCATCGCGATGGAGCAGCTCACCGGCGAGACGCTGCGGCAGCGGCTCGACCGATCGCTTCGCCTGGAGTTCGCCGACATCGCCTCGACCTTCACGCAGCTCCTCACGGCGCTCTCCGCTGTGCACTCGCGCGGCCTCGTCCATCGCGACATCAAGCCGGACAACATCTTCTTCTCGCGCGCCGGTGACGGCCCGCCGGTCATCAAGCTCATCGACTTCGGCGTGGTGAAGCTCACCGATCCGATCTCGGGCGGGGGCGACGACGACGCGCCGATCACGCACACCGGGATCGTCGTCGGGACGCCGGCGTACGTCTCGCCCGAGCAGATCCTGAGCCCCAAGGCCGTCGACGGCCGCGCGGATCTTTGGGCGGTCGGCGTGTGCCTGTACGAAGCGGTCACGGGGAGGCTCCCCTTCATCGCCTCGGCGGCGCCGCTGGTGATGCTCGAGATCCTCCACGCCACGCAGGCGCCGGCACGCACGCTCCGCCCCGACTGTCCGCCGGCCCTCGAGGCGCTCGTGCAGCGCGCGCTCGAAAAGGTGCCGGACAAGCGCTTCCCCGACGCCCTCACCTTCCGTCGCGCGATCCTCGCCTTCTGGAGCGAGCACCGCACGGTCTTCCAGAAGCCGAAGCGCCCGAAGCGCGACGACGACGACGACGAGGACACCGAGCCTTCGTCCGAGGTCGCGCTGCCGATCGTGGATTTGGCCAAATTCGCCGATCTCACGCCGATCCCCACGACCTCGCCGACGCCGCGCGGAGGCCGTCCGCGCCCGCGCGCCCCCGAGCGCCGCACCCCGCAGCGCGGCTCAAAGTCGACCGCGCCCCCCCCCGGGATGACGCCGCGGGTGGACCCCCGAGTGGATCCGCACTCCCCCGTGCGTTCGATCGAGCGCCTCGCGCTCATCGACACCGGCGACGACGACGACTAAAAATGCGCGGGTGATGCGCACCCTCGACATCCTCCTCGTCGCCTCGACCCTCGCCACGCTCGCTTCGTTTGCGCCTTGTGCGCACGCCGCGCCGCCCCCCATGCAGCCCGCGCCGACATCGGCGAGCGCCGCCACCTCGCTGCGCCTCGACGTGCGGAAGGCCAAGCTCGACAACGGCCTCCGCGTGGTGATGGCCCCCGACGCGACGTCCCCCACGGTCGCCGTCGACGTGGTCTACGACGTCGGCGGACGTAACGAAGAGCGCGGTCACTCGGGCTTCGCGCACCTCTTCGAGCACATGATGTTCCAAGGCTCGGCCAACGTGCCGCGCGGCGAGCACTTCAAGCTCGTGACGAGCCACGGCGGCACGCTCAACGGCACGACCAACAGCGATCGCACGAACTACTTCGAGATGCTCCCGCGGAGCGAGCTCGCCCTCGCCTTGTGGCTCGAGGCCGACCGCATGAAGTCGCTCGACGTCTCGCAGGCGAACTTCGAAAACCAGCGCGCGGTGGTGAAAGAGGAGTACCGCATGCGCGTCGCCAACGCCGCGTACGTCCCGAGCGAGATCCGCCTGCAGGAGATGGTCTACGAGGGCTATTGGCCGTACGAGCACTCGGCCATCGGCACCATGAAGGACCTCGACGCGGCCCAGCTCGACTGGGTGCGCGCCTTCCACGACGCGTACTACGCCCCGAATCACGCCGTCCTCGCCATCGCCGGCGACTTCGATCCCGAGGAGGCGATGGCCCTCGTGCACCGCTACTTCGACTCGGCGAAGCCGGCCGAGGCGCCGAAATACGATCCGGGGACGATGCCCGAGCAAGTCACCCCGCGCGAAGAGGTGACGACCGACGCTCACGCCAAGCTGCCGGCGGTCATCGACGGGTGGGCCATCCCCAAGAGCCGCGAGCCGGATCACTACGCGCTCGAGCTCGCCGGCATGGTGCTGACCGACGGCGAGAGCTCGCGCCTCTACCGAAGCCTCGTGCGCGAGCGCGGCGTGGCCGTCGAGGTGCAAGCGGGGACCAACGATTTTCGTGGTCCCGATTGGTTCGAGCTCGAGTGCAAGCTGTCGAGCACGGCCAAGGTGCCCGACGTCGAGCGGCTCCTCGAAGGGGCGCTCGCCGATCTCGGATCGAAGGGTCCGTCGCAAGCCGAGCTCGACAAGGTGAAGACGCGCCTCGCGACGAGCTTCCTCCTCGGCCTGCAATCGAACTTCTCACGCGCGCAGAAGCTCGCCGAATACGAGCTCTACTGGGGCGACGCCGACCTGCTCCTGCGCGAGCTCCCGCGCTACCTCGCCGTCACGCGCGAAGAGGTGCAGCACGCCGTGGCGAAATACCTGGTGAAAGACCGTCGATCCCGCGTCGAGGTGCGCCCCGCGGGGGCGGGCGACGCCGCCGCCAAGAAGCCGGAAGCGAAGCCCACGACGACGCCGGCGAAGACGAACCCCGATACGAGCCCCCCGAAGCACGAAGCTAAGCCCGACATGAAACCTGCAAAGCCCGCCACGAAGCCTGCCCCCGAGAAGACGGAGAAGACCGAGAAGACGGACAAGAAGAAGAGCGGAGGTGCGAAGTGAGCCGCGCGCGCGTCTCGTCGGCCCTCGCCGCGTTCGTCACCCTCGCCGCTGCGTGCGGCGGTGAAGCCCCGCCGCCGGCGAAGCACGTCGAGGCCCCCGGGGCCGTCGCTTCCGCCGCGCCGCGCGCGACCCAGAAGCCGCGCGAGACGCCCCCGCCCTCCGGCGCGGCGAAGGAGTCCCCTTTCCCCAAGGTGACGCGGACCGTGCTCCCGAACGGCCTCGCGGTGGCGAGCGCCGAAGCGCACGCCCTCCCGCTCGTCCAAGTGCGCCTCCTCGTGCACGCCGGCATGGGCTACGGAGCGCCTGGCGCCGCCGAGATCACCGCCCAGCTCCTGAAAGACGGCGGCACGAAGAGCCTCACCAGCGCCGCGCTCCTCGAGAAGATCGAAGCGCTCGGCGCGAGCCTCTCGGTCGACGTGGGGCTCGACGCGAGCACCTTCGGCATCGCCGTGACGAAGGATCACCTCGCCGACGCCCTCGGCCTCTTGGCGGAGATGATCACCTCGCCGCGCTTCGACGAGGCCGAGCTCAAGAAGCTCAAGGCCCGCGAGTCGGACGCGGCGAGCGATCGCGCGCGCTCGAGCGGATCGTGGTCGGCGACGCGCACCCTCTTCCACGAGCTCTATCCGACGGGGAGCCCCTACGCCCGCTACGAGCTCGTCCCCAGCGAGATCGCCAAGGTCTCCTCGGCGACAGTGCGTGACTTCTACAAGCATTTTTACGTGCCGAAGAACGCCGAGCTCGTCCTCGTGGGCGACGTGGACGAAGCGGCGCGAAAGACCGCCGGCGACAAGCTCGCGGCGTGGACCGGAGGCGACGCGCCCAAGGTCGACTTCCCCGCCGCCGCGGCCCCGGTAAAGCGGCGCGTCTTTTTGTGCAACCGCCCGAAGAGCGCGCAGAGCGACGTCTTCGTGGCGCGCCTCACGGTCGAGCGTCACGCGGCGACGTGGCCCGCGGTCCGCGTGGCGAACCAGGTGCTCGGCGGCGGCGTGGCGAGCCGCCTCTTCGCCGACGTGCGCGAGCAGCGATCGCTCGCCTACTCGGCGCGCTCACAGATTTACGAGCTCGCCCACGGCGCGCAGCCGATGGTGGCCTACGCCGGCACGCAGACCGAGAAGACGCGCCTCGCCCTCGACGGCGTGCTCGAGAACCTCGCGAAGATGCCGCAAGGGGTGACCGACGTGGAGACCGAGACGGCACGTCGCTACTTGAGCGACATCTTCGCCATCCGCATGGAGACCATCGGATCGATCGCCGATCTCGTCGTCCTCCAAGACGCGCTCGGCCTCCCCGACGGCACGTGGGACAAGTACCGCGCCGAGGTGCGCGCGACGAACGCCGCCGCCGCGTCGAGCGCCGGGGCCGATCTCGTGAAGGGGCCGGAGCTCATCGTCGTCTCGGGCGACGCCGACGCCATCGCGCAGGATCTCACCGCCTACGGCGAAGTGACGGTGCTCGACCCCGAAGCCGAGTTCAAAGTCGTGCGGACGCTCCCCGCGCGCTGACCGGCGCGGTGGAGATCCTTGGGGAGACCTCGGGAGCACGTGGGGGAAACCCCTGAACAAGCGCTCGTCCATCGCCCCCAGGCTGAGGGGGACCTGAGGAGAACTCCTGGACGGGCCTGTGGGCATCCTGTGTTCACCCCCGACGCGAGTTCAGTCATCCCAAGGCCTTACGCGAGGCGCCTGGGCTGTCGCACCATGGACCTCCATGTACGTACGATCTGTGGTGTCGATTTCCTGGACAACCACAACATCTTGGGGTTAGAACACGAACTCTCGTGCTTGCGAGTGCTGCCGGTGGGTCCCCGAAAAGGGGACACGGCGGGGGTCGCGGGGCTCACGAGGAGGCCGTAGTTGGGTTCAGTTGGGTTCGTGGTTCGACTGGGAGGGGTGACTGGGCAGGCGTATCGGCTGATCGAACGAGCAGGTGAACACGATACGGGGCGAACGGCCCCAACACCGCCGAGGCGGTGAGCACGAGACGGACCAGGCCGCGCGCACCGCGGCGGGCGGTCCGTGGGCGGCGAGCGGTACCAGGCAGAGCGCAGAGGATGCGCAAACGGAAGAGTGAAGGCCGGTCTCGGCGCGCTCCTCCGCAGGGGGCGACCCCATGACGAGCCCAGTGGTTCGGAGCGCGAAGCGCGTCCGCTGGGGCCTCGTCGCTTTCGATTTTCAAGCAGCGATAGTTCCAAGCAGCGGCCGTGAAACGGTGTGGATAGGTTGTGGAGGTGGGTGATGGCGCAGACGGGTGAGTTCGGGATGCGTAAGGTTGGCAGCGAGAAGAAGGGCGAGAAGGCGAAGGCCTCGCACACTCCCCCGACGACGACGGCGAAGAAGCCGCCGCGCCACCCGGCTGCGCGCGCAGCCGCGACGTCGAGCCCGTCCATCCAGCCCGCGCCGGCCATCGGCGGCGTCACCGTCGAGCGCCGCTACTCGACGCGCGGCGTCGATCCGCTCGACACCGTGGTCTACGAGCGCCGCTCGAGCGCCATCACCAACCCGGACGGCTCGATCGTCTTCAAGATGGAAGGGGCCGAGGTCCCCGCCACCTGGAGCCAACTCGCCACCGACATCGTCATCTCCAAGTACTTCCGCAAAGCCGGCCTGCTCGACAAGAGCGGCATGCGCAGCCGCGGCGAGCAGAGCGTGCGCGAGGTGGTCACCCGCATCTCGCACACCATTCGCCAAGCGGCCGACGGCTTCGGCGGCTACTTCGCCACCAAGGAAGACGCCGACGCCTTCGAGGCCGAGCTCTCCTTCTTGCTCGTGAACCAGTACGGCGCGTTCAACTCGCCGGTGTGGTTCAACTGCGGCCTCTACCACGCGTATGGAATCGAAGGCTCGGGCGGCAACTGGGCCTGGGACTACGTGAACGATCCCGAGTCGACGACGCACGGCGCCCGCCGCGGCGAGAGCCGCGTGGTCGAGACGAAGAACGCCTACGAGCGCCCGCAGTGCTCGGCGTGCTTCATCCAGGGGGCCAGCGACGATCTCATGGGGATCTTCGAGCTCATGAAGAGCGAAGCGCGCCTCTTCAAGTACGGCTCGGGGACCGGCTCGAACTTCTCGAACATCCGCGGCAAGCAGGAGAAGCTCTCCGGCGGCGGCACCTCCAGCGGGCTCATGAGCTTCCTCGAGGTCTTCGATCGCGCGGCGGGCTCGACCAAGAGCGGCGGCACCACGCGCCGTGCGGCGAAGATGGTGTGCCTCGACATGGAGCACCCCGAGATCGTCGACTTCATCACCTGGAAGCAGCGTGAGGAGAAGAAGGCGCACGCGCTCATCGCTGGCGGCTACTCGAGCGACTTCAACGGCGAGGCCTACCACACCATCAGCGGCCAGAACTCGAACAACTCGGTGCGCGTCACCGACGAGTTCATGAAGGCGGTCGAGCTCGGTGGGAAGTGGCAGACCCGCATGCGCACGACCGGCGAGGTCTGCGACACCTACGAAGCGCGCGACTTGTGGAACAAGATCGCGGAAGCGGCGTGGGGCTGCGCCGACCCGGGCGTCCAGTACGACTCGACCATCAACCGCTGGCACACCTGCCCGAACACGGCGCGCATCAACGCGTCGAACCCGTGCTCGGAGTACATGTTCTTGGACGACTCGGCGTGCAACTTGGCGTCGGTCAACCTCATCAAGTTCATGCACGAGGGGGAATCGGGCGCGAACGTCTTCGACATCGAGGGCTACCGCCACGCGTGCCGCATCTTCTTCATCGCGCAGGAGATCCTCGTCGATCTCTCGAGCTACCCGACGGCGAACATCGCCAAGAACAGCCACGACTACCGCCCGCTCGGCCTCGGCTACGCCAACTTGGGCTCGCTCCTCATGCAGCTCGGCGTGCCGTACGACAGCGAGCAGGGTCGCTCGATCGCCGCGGCGCTCACCGCCATCATGTGCGGCCACGCCTACCGCGCGAGCGCGGCCATGGCGAAGAGCAAGGGTCCGTTCAACGGCTACGCCAAGAACCGTGAGCCGATGCTCAAGGTCATGCGCATGCACCGCGACGCGGCCTACCAGATCTCGCGCGACGCCTGCCTCCTCCCCGGCGAGGAGACGAACGGCGCCGCCGGCTCGCTCTACCGCGCCGCGTGCGAGGACTGGGATCGCGCCGTCGCCCTCGGCGAGCGCTACGGCTACAGGAACGCGCAGTCGACCGTGCTCGCGCCGACGGGGACCATCGGTCTCTTGATGGATTGCGACACCACCGGCATCGAGCCCGACTTCGCCCTCGTGAAGTTCAAGAAGCTCGCCGGCGGCGGCTACTTCAAGATCGTCAACCAGTCGGTGCCGGCGGCGCTCCGTCGCCTCGGCTACACGCCGGCGGAGGTCCAAGAGATCGTCGCCTTCGTGAGCGGCACCAACACGCTCCTCGCCGCGCCGGTGGTCAACCGCCGCACGCTCAAGGAGAAGGGCTTCACCGACGACGAGCTCGCCAAGGTCGAAGGCGCCCTCCCCGGCGTGTTCGATCTCGACTCGGCCTTCGCTCCGTGGGTCCTCGGCGAGGCCACCTACGCGCGTCTCGCCGAGGCGGGGCTCCCCAAGGGGAAGAGCCTCCTCGAGCACCTCGGCTTCACCAAGAAGGAGATCGCCGAGGCGGGCGACGTGATCATCGGTCGCATGACGATCGAGGGCGCGCCGCACCTCAAGGCCGAGCACTACGCGGTGTTCGACTGCGCGAACCGCTGCGGCAAGACCGGTCAGCGCTACCTCGCTCCGATGAGCCACGTCCACATGATGGCCGCCGCGCAGCCCTTCTTGAGCGGCGCCATCTCGAAGACGGTCAATCTCCCGAACGACGCGTCGATCGCCGACATCGCCAAGATCTACGAGGAGGGCTGGCGCCTCGGCCTCAAGGCGGTCGCGCTCTACCGCGACGGATGCAAGGCGTCGCAGCCGCTCTCCACGTCGAACAAGGAGAAGGACACCGCCGACGCGAAGGCGCTCGCCGACGAGCCGCTCACGCCGATCCCGGCGACCGAAGCGCCACAGGACACGACGCAGCTCACGCTGCAGCTCAATCCGGAAGGGACGCGCCCGCGCGGTCTCCGCATCCGCCTCCCCAAGCGCCGCCACGGCTTCACGCAAGAAGCGCGCGTCGGCGGGCACAAGATCTTCCTCCGCACCGGCGAGTACGAGGACGGCACGCTCGGCGAGATCTTCATCGACATGCACAAGGAGGGCGCCGCCTTCCGCTCGCTGATGAACTGCTTCGCCATGAGCGTCTCGGTCGGCCTCCAGTACGGTGTGCCGCTCCAAACCTACGTCGATCAGTTCACGTTCACCCGCTTCGAGCCGCAGGGCGTCGTCGAGGGTCACCCGAACGTGAAGCTCGCGACCTCGATCGTGGACTACTTGTTCCGCGTCCTCGGCGTCGAGTACTTGCACCGCTACGACCTCGCGCACATCAAGCCCGAGGAGACCGAGATCCCCGACGCGCCCCCCTCGAGCCGTCGTCTCTCGATCCCGCCGGCGAGCTCGCTCTCGAGCGCGTCCACCACGGCGGGGGCGCCGCTCCTTCATACGAAGGAAGCGACGGCCCGCTCGGCCTCGATGAACGAAGAGATGGGGAACGCCCGCGAAGGCGGCTCCGCGCTCGACGCGCACCTCGACGCGATGATGGGCGACGCGCCGGTGTGCGACGTGTGCGGCCACATCACGGTCCGCAACGGCGCTTGCTACAAGTGCTTGAACTGCGGCAACTCGATGGGGTGCTCGTGACAGTTCACGCCCGGGGCTCTTCGCGTCGCGAAGAGCCCTGAGCGTGAAGTCACACCACTCTGGTGGGCCGTGCCGGCCCCTCAAAAACGCCCTGCGTTTTTGAGCCTCCCCACGCATCGCTGACGCGACGCCTTTCCCCCCGTCGGGGATCGCGATGCGCGTCGCGCCAAGGCACGAAAGGCGAAGGCGGCGAGACTGGGAGGATGTTGCGGACGGGGCGTCAGGTCATGGCGAACGACCACTTCATCTCCCGGTTCCAGACGAAGCCCTGGGAAGTGTCCAACCGCAGGCTCGCGTTCTACGACTTCGTCGAGCATCGCTTCGGCGAGGAGCCCAGCAAGAACCTCTTTGCCCGCACCGATCTGAACGACGGAGCCGTAGAGAAGATCCTCGACAAGTTCGTGGAGGAGCCGGCGGCTCGGTACCGCGACAGACTCCGGGCTGCCAGCTCGGATGGGTCGGTCATCGACGCTACGGACTGGAAGACGTACCGGGCGCTCGTGTGTCTGTGGCTTGTACAACTGCAACGGTTGCACGATGCACGGCGAGAGACCGGTCGCTCGGGGAGGACGCTCGGGGCTCTGCTTCGTGAGGGCGAAGCAAGCCTCAATGCGCTCTGCCAGGTCGCACTGAGCGACTCGGTACTCGTCGCCGGGACGATCTCGTCAATGCATCGCCTCTTCTTCACGGAGGCCGCATACTTTCCGATCCCGCAGTTCGGCAAGCCGCCTCTCCTCGCGGTTCCGCTCTCGACGCGCCACTTCATCCTTCTTGCGAAGAAGCGTGATTTCGACCCCGAGCAGTTCTCGGCGTGGATGCGCACGCCTTCACGCCTGGCTGCCCTCTCCATAGGCGTCGGCTCGAACGTACGGCGGGTGGTCATTCCCCCGGAGCGCCTCGGTTTCCTCAAAGCAAGACCCCAGAAGTTTGAGCACGGTCTCAACATGCTCCGGGAACGCGCTGTGAGTCTCGTCAATGTCGTCGCTGCGATCGCGCACCCACTCGGCCTCCCGGCCTGGCGCGTCACGTCGCCATCGAGCCTGCGCGCGGCCCCCCCCTGAGCCGGCGATCCGTCATGCCGCCATCGCGGGACTTCGCCGTTTGCACTCCCCCGCTCGCTGCCCCCCTGCTTGCAGCCGTTCCGCGGATGCGCTCACGTACACGACGAGGCCCAGCACGACGGCTACGACGCGAGCGTGACGCCGGTGACCGGAGCCCGGCACTGATGGGCGAGACCGGCACGGCGCTAGCTCGCGGGCGAGCGCCTCACCACCAGCCCTGACGTGCGACGCGCTACGGCACGAGGCTGTGGAGCAGCTGGTAGAGCGTCCCGAGCTTCGGGACGACGCGGGTGCCGTTGGGCGGGCCCCCTTCGTTCGAGGCGCAGTTGTTCCATCGGTCGACGTAGCGGGGCGCGGGACCTTTTCCGCCTTGCGCCGTCATCGAGATGACGATGCCGTCGTAGCCGTCACACGTCGGGTGAGCGGCGACGACGAGCGATGCGAGCAGGTTCTCGACCTTGGCAGCATCCTCGCTGCTAATCGTCGCCGATGCGTCGGTCATGACTCCGTCTCGGCAGACGTGCCGTGACGCGGCGTGGGTATCGCGCGCGTAGTCGATGACGGTGCGGTCGGGCCAACAGCCCCCATCGTGTTGTATGGGGGGCTCGCTGTCGTACGCGATCTCGATCTGCGTGGCGGCGGGGTCGAGAGCCAGCGCGCCGTCGGCGGCGGTGTCGCCGGCGTCACTTGTCCCCGCGTCGCCCGCGGAGACCGCCGAGGAGGAGCTGCATCCGAGGATCGCCAGCGCCGCGCTGCACGCCCACGCTCGGACCCCTGACAGAAGGATCCGGCGCGGCACAGATGCGCCGCGCCTCGCCGCCGTTTCTCGCGTCGTTTTCGACATGATACCCTGACCAGCAAGGTACGGGCCATGAACGAGAGCGACTTCGAAGGAACCCTCGTGCTCGAGCGGCTCGCCGAGATTGGCCAGGTCGACGAGTTCTTCGAGGCGATCGACGCCGACGACACCGAGCGGGCGGCGGCCCTCATGAGGCGCGCGAAGATCGACGCGGCGACGATCGCGATCGTGATCGAGAAGATGGAGAGCGCCGACGGCGAGCATTGACGTGGCGTCGCGCCAGGGCGGGGACACCGTCCCCTAATCTCGCTGGTTTTCTCGCCGTTTCGCGCTAGGGTCGGCGCGATGCGAGGGTGGGCTCTTGGCTTCTTGTGCGCGCTCGGCGCGGGCGGGCTCGGCCTGTTCGCGGCGTGCGGTGGGGACGACAACGCGGCGGCGAGCGACGCAGGAGCAGAAGCCTCCGCGGGCGACGACGGCGGCGCGGCGTGCACGCTCGACACGACGAGCGACATCAAGAACTGCGGCGCGTGCGGGCACGCGTGCCCGACCTACGGCGGGCGCGCGCCGATCTGCGCCGCGGGGAAATGCGTCGACCCAGGCTGCGACGATCCCGACGCCGGCGTCGCCGAGTGCAACCAGAACCCCGACGACGGATGCGAGACGCAGATCGCCGGCGGCGACGCGAAGAACTGCGGCGCGTGCGCGCACGACTGCCTGGGAACAGCGTGCAGCGCCGGAGTGTGCGGCCCGGTCGTGCTCGCGACCAACCAGAAAGATCCGTTCGGCGTCGCCGTCGCGGGGAGCTACGTCTACTTCACGAGCGGCGACGGCGTGTCGCGCGCACCGCTCGACGGCAGCGGCCCGAAGCCGGGCGTCGACGCCGGCGTGGACGGCGGGGACAGCGGCGCCCAGACCGGCGCCACGGTCGTCGCCCCGGGGCTCAAGTCGGCGCACGGCATCGCCGCCGACGCGACCGACGTCTACGTCGCGGTCGAAGGGGCCGGCGGCACGACCGACGGATCGATCGTCAAGATCGGCCAGACGACCCCTGCCCCCACCCCCATCGCCACCGGGCGAAACCGGCCGCGCGTGCTCGTGCTCGACGGCACCGACGTCTTCTTCACCGAGGTCGGGACGCTCAACACCGGCGCCATCACCAAGGTCGGCAAGAACGGCTCGGGGCTCGTGCAGCTCGCGACCGCCGTCGATCGCCCGGAGAGCCTCGCCGTCGACGCCACCACCGTCTACTTCACGACGTACACCGGCGTGAGCAAGGTCGCGCGCACAGGAGGTGCCGCGACGCAGATCGCCACCGTCAGCGGCGCCAAAGGGATCGCCGTCCTCGGCGGCGCCATCTACGTGACCGACGACGTGCACGTGCTCCGGATGGACACGAACGGCGGCGGGCGCACCACGATCGCTACCGCCAAGGCGCCGGTCGCGCTCCTCGTCGACGGACCGAACCTCTACGTGAGCGAGTACGATCGGGTGCGCAAGGGGGAGATCTCCGGCGCGTGCCCCTCGTGCATGCAGCTGGTCGCCCTGGGCGAGCTCTCGGGCGTGCTCGACGACATCTCGTCGCTCGCCGTCTCCGGCTCGTACCTTGTCTACGCGAGCCCCTACGGCTCGACGGTCCGCAAGGTCGCGAAGTAGCCCGCGCGCGTACGGCGCTCCGCGCACGCGGTGCGCGGGTCCCCTGGCACGCGCGCCGTCCATGTTCGACGTCGAGCCCCTCCGAGCGTCCTTCGAAGACGAAAAAAAGACGCAGTGTGCCTCGCCAAGTGCGCTTTTCGACCTCCACGACAGAAATCGAAAGTGGTAGTGTGCACGCACTTCGCGGGGGGTGCCCGCGAGCGCCGGGACGTATCTCCGGAATGAAGTAGCTGGGTGGGGGGTTTCGAGGTCCGCACGGCGTGCGGGGCTCGGTTGTTTGCGTTGCCGGGCTGGTACCGACACGCTCCGGGGGTTCTGTGAAGCTTTTCTTCGAGGCGTCGCCCTGTTTCGAGGACGACGACACCGACGGCCGCGAAGCCCGTCGTCAGCGCGAGTTGGACGAGTTGGACGCACTCCTCCGTGAGGAGCCCGAGAGCGGGAGCCGCATCAAAGCGGCCAGCCTCTTCGCCGGCCTCCGCGGATCGATCGACGTCGATTGGGGCCCTTGGCCGGACGAAGCGCCGCCGACGATCCCCGAGCCGCTCTTCCGTCCGCGTCTCGCCGCGTCCTAGTGTCCCGAGTCCGAAGTTCGTCGGCGTGCCGACGAACGTTCGACTCGGGCC
>CAZHHD010000002.1:0-194752 GCA_964531795.1 uncultured Polyangiaceae bacterium
CGCGAAGGGAGCGCGAGCGACCGAGCGAGGGGGAGCGCAAGCTCCCCACCAGAGTGACCTAGTTCCTGAATCCGAAGGCTCGGCGCCGAAGGCGACGAACTTCGGATTCGGGACACTACGGCGTCTTCACGGTGACGCGGTTTCGTCCGGCGTGCTTCGAGGCGTAGAGCGCTTCGTCGGCGCCGGCGATGAGCTCGTCGACCGTCTTCATCTCCACGTCGGGGAAGGTGCACACGCCGATGCTCACGGTCACGGGGACGCGCGACCCCTCGAAGTCGAAGTGGGCGTTGGCCACGATCCCGCGCAGGCGCTCGGCCAAGAGGCTCGCGTGCGCGCCGGGGATGCCACGGCACACGATGAGGAACTCTTCGCCGCCGTACCGCCCGAAGACGTCCTCGGTGCGGAGCGCGCCGCCGATGAGCGACGCCAAGTGCTCGAGCACGTAGTCGCCGCCGAGGTGCCCGCGCTCGTCGTTGATCTTCTTGAAGTGGTCGACGTCGAACATGAGGACGCTGAGCAACGTGCGGTGCCGCACGGCGTAGGCCATCTCGGTGCGCAGGCGATCCATCAAGTACTTCTTGTTGTAGATGCGCGTGAGCCCGTCGCGCAGCGCCGACTCGTACATGGTTTGCTGGAACTTCTCTTCCAGCTCGTCGTGCATGCCGAACTTCAGGACGATGGTCGAGCCGAGGCGGATCTTGTCGCCCTCTTTGAGCACCTGGCTCATGACCGGCTCGTCGTTGACGAAGGTGCCGTTGGCGCTCCCCAAGTCCTCGACGACGAGCTGCCCTTTCGAGCGGACGATGCGCGCGTGGCGGCGTGAAATGCCGTCGTCGGAGAGGCGCACGCTGGCTTGCGTGCCGCGGCCGAGAATTGTCTCCGGCCCGTCGAGCCGACACAGCTCGCCGGCATTCGTCCCCGTGAGCACCAGCAAGCAGGCGCGGAGCTTGGGCGGCGCGTCGAGCGCTCGCTGCACCTCGGGGGCGATCGCGGTGATGTTCGTCGACTCTTCGGCGTCCCAATCCTCCATCTGGAGCTGGCGAATTTTGGGGTCCGAGGGCATCTCTCCCAAGGCTCGCAGATATGAGGGTCTCGCTCAAGCGAGAGCCCCCCGCCGCGCCCCCAGGACGCCCCCAAGAGAGCGCCCCCCGACCGCTCGTGGGACGCGGGCGCGCGACGACACCTCAACCGGTCCGCGCTCGTCGGAGGACGCGCGCTGTCAGTGGGCGACGTCGCCGTCGACCGTGAAGCGTACCCGGTTGTTCACGTGGGTCGTGTACCGCGGGTACTGATCGTGGAGGCGCACCTCGTAGGTGCCCGGCTTGTTCGGCGCGACCAGCCCTTGATCCGACTGACCGACGGACACGTAGCTCCAATCGCCCCACGTCGAGTCGGACGAATCGGCCGGGAGCACCGTGATCCAAAATCGATCGCCCGCGGCGGGGAGGGCGGGGGAGAAGTGCGCGTCGAAGTGTTCCCCAGGAGCGACGTGCGTGCGCGAAAGCGAGAGGCCGATCCTCCCCCCTGCCGCCACGGGCGCGGTCGTCGGCGCGGCGCTCGCGACGCTCGTGGTCCCGGGGGCGGTGGTGCTCGGCGTGCCGATCGGATGCGCGGTCGCGCCCGGCGTGCGACCGGTGCGCGCCGTGCCCGGCGTCTTCGTCGCCTTGGGATCTTCGGTCGGTGTCGGCTCCTCGGTCGTCGTCGGGATTGGCGATTCGGTCGGCTCCGTCACCTCGATGGTCTCCGTCGGCGACGCGGAGTGCGCGCGCCCGAGCAGGAGCCCCGCGCCCACCACGCCCCCGAGGAGCACGAACGCGCCGAGGGCGACCAAGAGAATCCACCCGCTCGACGAAGCTTGCGGCGTGACGGGACGCGGCCCCGTCCACATCGGCGGCCCGGTGAGATCGTAGCGCGGCTGGCTCGTGTAGACGGGAGGTGGCATCGGCGCGTACGGCGAGCCGCCCATCGGCGCGCCGCCGCCCATCGCCATCGATGCCGCGGCCATCGCCGAAGGCGCTTGCGCGGGCACACCGCTCAGCGCGGCGCGGAGCGCGTCGAGCATCTCCTCGGTGCTCCCGAATCGCTCGTGCATCGGGCGCGCGGTGGCGCGCATGACGACCTGCTCGAACGCATCGGGAAGGTCCGGGCGCTTCCCGCGCACGCGCACCACGTGGCTCGCGCTCACGGCCGCGGCGATGACCTGCGTGGGGGTCGTGAACGGGAACGCCGGCTCGAGCGTCGCCGCCTCGGCCAGGATGAGACCGAGCGCGAAGATGTCGCTCGCGGGCCCGGTGGTGCCGAAGCTCGGATCCCACTGCTCGGGCGAGGCGTAGCGCGGCGTGAACCCGGTGGTCCCCGACGAGACCTCTTGCGCCGAAGCGCGCGCGGTTCCGAAGTCGAGCACCTTGGCCGAGCGCATGCCGTTCGCCTCGGTCACGAGCATCACGTTGGACGGCTTGAGATCACGGTGCACCACGCCGTGACGATGCGCGAAGGCGAGCGCTTCGAGCACCGGCACGAAGACGCCGAGGAGCTCGGAAGCGTCGAGGCCGCCGCGGCCCGCTTGCCTTCGCGCGGCGATCTCGGCGTCGAGCCCGATCCCGTCGAGCTTCTCCAACACGACGTACGGCACGTTGCCGAGGCGCGTCGCGAGCTCGCCGACGTCGTACATGCGCACGATGGCGCGGTGGCTGAGGGAAAAGAGGATGCGCGCTTCGCGGAGAAACTGCTCGGTCGCCGTCTGCTCGCTCGCGTAGGCGCCGCTCACCGGCTTGAGCAGCTTGATGGCCACCGGGGTCTTGAGCAGAAGATGAAACCCTGCGTAGACGACGCCGTAGCCGCCTTCGCCCAAGGTCCCGTCGACCCGGTATTTCTCGGCGATGGTGGTGCCGACGATTTGAAAGGGGTCGCTCAACCCCAAGAACGTTAGCGCGTCAGGCGGCGCGTTCCCAGGCTTCGGCCAAGATGTCGAGGCAGCCGGCCAGGGAGTCGGTGAGCATCAGCTTCTGGCGCATCGCGGCGGCACCTTGAAGTCCGTGCAGGTACCCCGAGAGGTGCCGGCGGGTGACGCGCACCCCCCACGGCTCGCTCCGCTCTTCCACGTTCGCGCGGAGGTGCTCCTCGCACATCGCCAGCCGTTCGGCGCGGGTCGGCGGGGCGATCGTCTCCCCGCGGAGGGCCCCTTCGATCTCGCGAAACACCCAGGGGTGCTCGATGGCGCGGCGGCCGACCATCACGCCGGCGCAACCCGTCTCGGCGAGGGCGCGCACCGCGTCGGGCCCGCTCTTCACGTCGCCGTTCACGATCACCGGGATCGACACCACTTCTTGCGCGCGGCGCGCCCAGCTCCAATCGGCCGCGCCCGAGTGGCCCATCTGCGCGGTGCGGCAGTGGAGCGTGAGGGCGGCGATGCCGGTGTCCTCGAGGCGTCGCGCGAGATCGACGATCGGCATGTGCGACTCGGGGCCGTAGCCGATGCGCGTCTTGACCGTCACCGGCATCGCCACGCGATCGACGACCATCTTCACCATCGCGACCATCGCCGAAGGATCGCGCAACCAACCGGCGCCCGCGCCGCGCCCGGCGATCTTCGGCACCCAGCAGCCGCAGTTGATGTCGATGTAGAGCGGGTTCGCTTCCTCGGCCACGCTGGCCGCTTCGGCGAGGCGCTCGGGATCGGAGCCGTAAATCTGAATCGCCGTGAGCGCGTCGTCTTCGGCGAGGCGGATCTTGCGGCGCGCGTTGCGGCAGCCGCGGAGGAGCCCCTCGACGTTCACGAACTCGGTGACGCACAAGGTCGCGCCGTACTTGCGGCACAAGCGTCGGAAGACGGTGTCGGTCACGTCCTCCATCGGCGCCAAGACGACCGGTCGCTCGCGAAGGAGCTCCTTGGCGCTCCTTCGACCGAGAAAAGCCGGAGGATCGACGGGGCCAAGGGGCGCGGGGGAAGAGGGCGCGGCGGCCTGTTCTGTCGATTCCGGGGGCACGGGACAGCTCTTTAGCAGAACCTGAAGTACGAGCCACGCCCCGACAAATCACCAATTTGCCGCTCCGCTCGCTCCGCGCGTCGCGAGCAGGTAAAATCCTCGGGTCTTGGAGGCACAGAGCCCGACCGGCCAGCGGACCCCCTCGTCGGGGATTCGCCTGGGCAACTACGAGCTGCTCCTCGAGCTGGCCTCGGGCGGGATGGCCACGGTCTACGTGGCACGTCAGCTCGGCGCTGCCGGCTTCGAGCGCCTCGTCGTCGTGAAGCGCGTGCATCGGCACCTTCTGAACAACGCCGCCTTCACCGGCATGTTCATGGACGAGGCCAACGTCGCCTCGCGCATCCATCACCCCAACGTGGTGCCGGTCATCGACGTGGTGGAGGCGGAGCGCGAGCTCTTCCTCGTGATGGACTACGTCGAGTCGGTCACGCTCGCGAAGCTCCGCTACACCGTGAGCAAGCTCCGCCAGCGCGTGCCGCCGCCGATCCTCGGGCGCATCATCGCCGACACCTTGGCCGGGCTTCACGCGGCGCACGAAGCGGTGGACGTGCACGGCGCGCCGATGAACGTCGTGCATCGTGACGTCTCGCCGCAGAACATCCTCATCGGTGTCGACGGCATGGCGCGCCTCATCGACTTCGGCATCGCCAAGGCCGAGCACCGCATCACCGAGACGCGCACCGGCTCGCTCAAGGGGAAGTACGGCTACATGTCCCCCGAGCAGACGCGCGGCGGCGATCTCGATCGTCGCTCCGACGTCTTCGCCCTGGGCATCGTCTTTTACGAAGTGCTCACCGGGCATCGCATCTTTCACTCCGAGAGCGAGTACGAGACCGTCCGGCGTATCAACGAGGATCCGGTGCTGCCGCCTTCGACGGTGGTGCCGAGCCTCCCGGCGGCGCTCGATCCGGTGCTCCTTCGTGCGCTGGCGCGGCCGCTCGACGAGCGCTTCCCCACCGCCGCGGCCTTCCTCGACGCGCTCGAGGCGGCGATGCCACTCGCTTCGCATCGTGAGGTCGCGACCTACGTGAACGAGCGCCTCAAGATGCAGCTCCAGGATCGTCGCGACACCGTCCGCGCGCTCGTCACCGGCACCGTCACGCCGAACCTCGCCGAGTCGGGGCTCCGCGCCTCGAACGCGCCGCCAGCGCAGAGCCTCACGCCCCCCTCGGCCTCGGTGACGCACACCGAGCTCGAGATCTCCTACGTGCGGGGGCCGAAGCGTCGCGCGGCGATCTATCTGGCGGTGGCGGCGGCCGCGAGCGTGGCCCTCGCCGCCTTCTACGGACGCAAGGCCGTCGTCGGAAGCGAGGCCTCCTCGACCGCGTCGCTCTCGGCCACCGCTTCCGCGCCGCCGTCGGCCGAGCCCTCCGCAGCGACCCCTCCGCTCGTGCCGAAGAGCGACGAGATCGAGCTCGTGTTGCTCGCCGATCGGAAGATCGTGGGGATTCAGGCGCAAGGTTTGAAGCGCATCGAGCCCGACGATCAGCGCGCGCGCATCGCCGTGCTCCCGTGGACCGGCGAGCTCACCATCGACGCGACGTTCGAAGGCGGCGCGCACGGGCACGTCGTCGCCGTCGCCGGTGGGCCGCGCGAGCTGCTCGTGAAGGTCGACGCGCCGCCGCCTCCGACGGCTCACCCGCGCACGGGTACGACGCCGCCGGCGGCGCGGCCGCTCGAGATCAACATGGCGCGCTAGCGAGCTTGGCTCGCCCGTTTCTTCAGGCGAAACCGGCGCGCGCGAGCGGGAGCGTGCGCACGCGCGTCCCTTTGAGCACGCGCACGGCGTTGGCGATGGCCGGCGCGACCGGCGGCACCCCTGGCTCGCCGATCCCTCCCGGCGCCCCTTCGCTCGGCACGATCTCCACCTCGATGCGACGCGGCGCGCTCGGTGCGCGGACGAGCTTGTAGTCGTGGAAGTTCGACTGCGTCACCGCGCCGCCGCGCATCGTGATGGCGCCGTAGAGGGCGAGGCTCGATCCGAAGACGACGGACCCCTCCATCTGCGCGCGCGCCCGATCGGGGTTCACCACCGTGCCGGCGTCGACCACGACCCACGCCTCTTCTACTCGCACTTTCCCTTGTGCGTCGTTCGTCACCCACACCACGGTCGCGACGTAGGTGAGAAAGCTCCGATGCGCGGCGATCCCCATCGCGCGCCCGTCGGCTTTGCGGCTCTTGAAGCGAGAGATCTCCACCACGCGCTCGATCACGTGGCGCATCCTTGCGGTGTCGATGGGGTGGGCGGTGAGCGGCGCGCCGTAGTTCGGGACCTTGGCCACGCCGAGCTCTTCTGGGGTCACCGTGCGCGGCGGACCGTAGAGATCGAGCAGCACGTCCGAGGGATCACGCCCCGTGGCCTCGGCGATCTCGTCGGCGAAGCTCCCCACCGCGAAGGCGTGCTGAATGTTGCACACCGAGCGGAGCCACCCGACGCGCGTCCTCGCCACGGCGTCGCACACCTCGGCGCGCACGTGCGGCACGGCGAGGGGGAGATCCAAGATCCCCTGCTGGAGCTCCATCTCGCTCGCGCGCACGACCCCGCGCGCGAAGGTGGAGCTGATGGACGGGAACGCGGTGCGGTGAAGCCACGCCGTCACGCGGCCTGCGTCGTCGAGGCCGGCCTCGAGGTGTTGTGCGCTCACGGTGTGAAAGTAGTCGTGGCGAATGTCGTCCTCGCGCGTCCACTGCACGCGCACCGGCGCGCCCGCCGCGCGCGAGAGGAGCACCGCCTCGGAGACGAAATCGGCCTTGGATTTGCGGCCGAAACCGCCGCCGAGCAAGGTGACGTGCACCGTCACTTTGCTCTCGTCGATGCCGAGCGCGCGCGCCGCTTCCTTCTTCGCCGCTTGCGGGTTCTGCGTCGAGGTCCACACCTCGCACGTGTCCCCCAAGACGCGGGCGAGGGCCACCGGTGGCTCCATCGGCGCGTGCGCGAGGTGGGGTACGGCGTAGTCGGCGACGAGCTTCTTCTTCGCCGAGGCGAGCGCGGCGCTCGCGTCCCCCGCGCTCCGCACGACTTTGCCCGGCGCCTTCACCGCGGCGGCGAGCTCAGCGTCGTAGCTCGTCGAGTCGTAGGAAGCGTTCTCCCCCGTGCTCCACCTCATCTCGAGCGCGGCACGCCCGCGCATCGCCGCCCAGGTCGTGTCGGCGAGCACCGCGACGCCGCCCAGCGCCTGAAAGGCGTACGGGGCGGTGGGCGCGGGGAGCTTCACCACGCGACGGACGCCAGGGATCGCGAGAGCGCGCGAAGGATCGTAATGCTCCACCGTGCCGCCCACGTCCGGCGGTCGCGCGATGACGGCGACGAGCATGCCCGGGAGCGCGACGTCGGCGCCGAAGACCGCGCTTCCTGTGACGATGGCTGGACCGTCGAGGAGCGGGAGCGGGCCGCCGACGTGACGAAGCTCGCTCCGCGGCCGCAGCGCGACGTCTTCCAGCTTCGGGATCGGGAGCTTCGCCGCCGCCGCCGCCAGCGCACCGAACTCGAGCCTTCGCTTCGACGGCGCGTGCACGACGTAGTTCCCCTCGGCGGTGCACGCCGAAGGGCTCACCCCGAAGCGCTTCGCCGCGGCGAGCACGAGCATCACGCGCGCGACGGCGCCCACGCGTCGCATCTTTTCGTAGATGGATCGCACGCTGCTCGATCCGTCGGTGTTCTGATCTCCGTAGGCGGCGTCGCCGTCGGCTTGAACGACCGTGACGCGCGCCATGTCGGCGCCCATCTCGTCGGCGATGAGCACCGGGAGGGAGCTCTTGACGCCTTGGCCCATCTCGGAGCGATGGCACACGATGGTGACCGCACCGCTCGTGGCCACGTGCACGAAGACGTTGGGCGCGAGCCCCGCGTCCGTGGCCTTCGTGTCGGGCGGCCCCGGCGGTCCGAGCGCCGCGGCCTCGTCGCTCACGCCGAGCCAGAGCCCGGTGGTCACGAGACCGAGACCGGCGAGGAACGCGCGCCTTCGTACCAGGGCGTCAGTCATCGCTCGCCCCCGAGGCGCGCTTCACGGCGGCGCGAATGCGCGTGTACGTGCCGCAGCGGCACAAGTTGCCGGCGAGCGCGGCGTCGATCTCGTGATCGGTCGGCTTGGGCCGCTTCTTGAGGAGCGCCGCCGCCGACATGATTTGGCCCGCCTGGCAGAACCCGCACTGCGGCACGCCGAGATCGACCCATGCGCGCTGGAGCGGGTGGCTGCCGTCGGGCGAGAGCCCCTCGATGGTCGTCACCGCACGACCTTCGGCGCGGCGCACCGGGGTGACGCACGCGCGCACCACCTCGTCGTCGATGTGCACAGTGCACGCACCGCACAGCGCCTGGCCGCAGCCGTACTTCGTGCCGGTGAGACCGAGCACGTCGCGGAGCGCCCACAAGAGGGGCATCTCGGGGTCGACGTCGAGGGCGTGGTCTTTTCCGTTCACGCGAAGAGAGATCTTCATCGGCGCTCCTCTTGCTCTCGCGGGCACTCCGCGCCGCTCGCGACCCACGCCGAGACGAGCTCGGCGAAGCGCGCTTGGCTCCCCGGCGCGCGCGTGCGCCCGGCGCCCGGCTCCCATCCCCAGGCGACGAGCGGATCGTGCGCCGCGTGCTCGACGAGCGCCGCGAGCGATCGGCCGCCGTTCCGCGCGGGATCTTTCACCTGCGCGCAGATCGCCGCCGGGCTCTTCCCTTCCCACGCCATGACGCGGGGCGCGAGGTGCCAACCCGGCGCGCCGGGGACACGCGCCAGCTCGAGGTTTCGATCTTGGTGGCACGACGTGCACGCGAGCGCGACGCCGCCGCGATCCTGCTCGCCGCGCTGGACCGGCGGATCGTGCAGGTGCCCGTCGTCCCCTTGATGCGGCGAGTCGCCGGTGGGGTGACAGTTCACGCAGCGCGGGCTCTTCATGACGCGCGAGGCTTCGGTGAAGAGCGCGCGCGATCGCTCGACGCGATCGGCGATGGCGGTGAAGGCGCCGGGCCGGCGAAGATCGCTCGCGTCGCGCTGCGGAGGAGGCGCGGTGGGCGGTCGCGAGGGGGCGCTCTCCCCACCGCACGCATGGATCGCGAGGGCGGAGACGAAGGCGAAGAGCGTGGTCGAGCGTCGCGCCGTCACGCGGCGAGCGTCGTGGATTTTGGCTCGCTCGGCAAGCTGCGGCGGAGGCGAGCGAACCTCCGCGAGCGCCTACGGCTCTCCCGCGCTGATCCACGCGACGATGCGCGCGCGCTCGGCGTCGGAGGGCTTGGGGCCCGAGCCGATGGGGAACTGCTTTGCCACCGGCGAAGCGGCGCACCCCCACGCGGGATCTTGCACCGCCGCTACGCCGCACCGCATCGGCGCCATGTCTTTCGCCACGTTCGCCTGCACGCTGTAGTCGCGCCCGGTCGAGTCCTTCGCCGAGTGGCAGGAGTTGCAGTAGGTGGCGAAGAAGCCCGACGCGTAGCTCGTCCAGGTGTCGCTCGAGGCGGCGCTGTCCGTGGTCGCGCCGCCGGCGTCCGTGCTGCCGGCGTCGGTCGTCCCGACCGGCGTCGACGTCGACGAGCACGCGAGGGCGAGGACCGGGAGCGCGAGGATCGACGCGAGACGCTTCATGCACGCACTCTACCTCGAGGGCGCGCGCGCCGGTCGGTCCGTGTGCCCAGAGCTCGTCGGTCGGCTCGCCGGCGGGGCTGCCCTACGCGCCGCTTCAGTGCGTGGCGAAGAAGCTCCACATGAGCGCCGTGGCGTCGATGTCGCGGTTGACCCGTCCGACGATGCGCGGAGGCAAGTACTGCTTCCCGCCCGGCCAGGTGTGGCCTCCTCCGTCGATCGTATAGAGGTGCACGGCTTTCTCCGCGGTGCAGCCACCGAAGGCGTCGAGGCGCACTTTGCTGTCGTCGTCCTGATCCGTGTCGGGAGGGAAGCTACGATCCGGCTCCTTCGTGCAGCCGTCGGCTTGGACCCACATCGCGATCGACTCCGCGACCGACGCCGCGCGCCCACGCACGAGCGGACCGATGCGCACCGTGCCGCCGTCGTAAGGGACGATGGGATCGCTCGTTCCGTTGAACGCGATCACCGCGACCGGGCGCGAGGGCTTGCAGCGCGCGAGCACGTCGGGCCCGATGGTGCCGGCGACGAGCCCGATGGCCGAGACGAGGTCGGCGCGCTCGCAGGCGAAGCGCGAGGTCATGAACGCGCCGTTGGAGATCCCGTTCATGTAGACGCGCGCGGCGTCGACGCCCGCCTCTCTTCCTGCGTCGGCGATGAGCGCCGCGAGGAAGCCTACGTCGTCGGCGTTCTCGCGAATCGCTTCTGACGGCGTATCGGTGCGTCCGTCGTTCCAGCTCTTGCCGACACCTTGCGGGTACGCCACGGCGAACCCTCGCTGCTTCGCCAAGGCTTGCCATCCGCTCTGCGCTTCGAGCCCGCGCGCGGTGCCTCCGCCGCCGTGGAGCGCGACGACGAGCGTCACCGGCTTCACCGCGTTGGGCGGCACGAAGAGGAGGTAGCGACGCTCGTGCCCGGCGACCGACACCGCGCGCTCGACGACCCCCGGCGCCGGCGGAGGCTCCCCCGTCTGCGAGGCGTAGGTGCGCTCCACGTTCACCGGCGTGCCGTCGTCCTTCACCGTGCTGCGGCACGCCGAGAGGAACGCGAGGCCGGCGAAGATGGCCGTGGCAACGAGGGGCCGCATCGCTCCATTGTAAACACCCTGGGGCGATCTCATAAGCCCTGCGCGCTCGTGCGAACTTGCACGAGTGCCTCGGCGCCGTGGGAACCGCGCTAGATTCGAGCGATGCGACGCACGCTCTTCTCGCTCGTGCCCATCGCGCTCGCGGCGTGCGCTCCGCGCGACGCGCCGCGCAAGCCGAGCGCGCCGAGCGAGGCCCGCGCCACCCCCGCACCGGCCCCGAGCGCGTCGGCGTCGTGCGAGCGCTTGCCGACCGGCGCTCCGTTCGTGGGGGAGCCGTATCCCGAGGCGGTCACTTGGAGCAGCGACGGCGCGCTCATCGCCGCGGCGATCGGGCAGACGGGCGTCGCCAGCCAGCGCGTGGAAGGCGCCGAGAGCGTCGTCGTGTGGTCCGTGACGGACGGCGCCCCGCAAAAGCGATATCGCCTCTCCACGCAAGCCGTCGCCTTCGCGCACACGAGCCAGCGCCTCGCCTTCGGCTCCGTCTCGGAGAGCGGCGTCATCGATCTTCGCACCGATTGCGTGCTGCGCTGGCCACGGCCAGGACCGCTCCTCGCGTGGGCCCTCGACGATGGCGCGCTCTTCTTGGGGAGCGACACCGGCGTCAGCGCCGTTCAATCCGCCGGCGGCGCGATTCTTCGGCAGTGGCTCGCGCCGGCCGGCTCGCCACGGATCGTGTCGATGGACGTCGGTCGGGCCAACCTGGCACTCGGGGACGAAGTGCATCAGGTGCAGATCGTGAGCCTCGACCTCGCGCACGTGGAGTCGCTCCCCGGCACGGTGAACGCCATCGGCAACGGTCGGGCGGTGGCGATGGCGCCGGACGGATCCCGCGTCGCTTCCACCACGGTGCAGGAAATCCCGGTGAAGTACCCGCCGGGGACGATGCCCGGCTCGCCCACGACCCATCGGTTTTCGGTGCGTGTGATGTCGTTGCCCCGACGGGACGTGACGGCCGTCTTCCCCGGCGACGCCGACGCGCTCGCGTTCTCCCCCGACGGCGCTTCGCTGGCCATGGCGGGGACGACCGAGGAACGCTTGACGGTCCACGTGCTCGCGACCGGAGAGACACGCGTGCTGGATCTGAAGACCTCCTTCGCCCAACAGATCGCGTGGTCGCCGGACGGCCGATCCATCGCGCTCGCCGATTGGCGAGGCGCCGTCCGTGTCTACGACGCGAGCGGCGTGAAGGCTCCGCGCGCTCTCGTCCCGTGACGCGGCTCGGCCGTCGTCTTCGGGCAGAGGAGAGGCCTACTCGTCCGGCGGGTCGTCGGGGGCGAAGGTGATGGGGTACTTCACCGTCACCTTGCCGTCCTTCGGCGGCGCGTCGAAGGAGACGCTCATCATCGACTCGCGGAGGCAGGTGCGGAGCTCGGGATCGATGATCGTCGTCTCTTCGTCGTCGTAGGCAGCGTTGTCGACCACGCCGCCGATCTTCTTGTCGCCGACGATCTCGAAGCTCATGGAGATGCGCCCGTGCATCTTCGGATCCTTCGCCAGCGAGGCCTCGTAGCACTGCTTGGCGAGCGGGAAGTAGTCGTCGTGGATGACGCTCTTGATGTAGTCGCGGAGCGCGCCGCCGTCGCCGCTCGTGCTCGAAGGCATCTCGGCGTGCTCACCCGGGTGGCGCGTCGGGGGCTCGCTGGGGATCGCTCCGTTCGGCTCGGCGGGGGCGGCGAGGGCCGCGAGGATCGCCGCGCGCATACGGTCGGCCTTCTCGCGATCGAGGATCGGGCCGCCGGCGTCGCGGATCGAGCCCTTCTCGGCCGTCGCGCCGGGATCCGACGATCCCGCGCGCGGCTCGAGGCTCGGTGGCTCGTCCGCGCTCGTCGTGCCGCCCTCGTTCGGCGTGCTCCCCGGGCTCTTTGCGCAGTCGCGCGAAGCGAGCGCGTAGGCGAGGATGCCGAGGATGAGCGCCCCGGCCAAGAGGTTCCTTTCCAGCCGTCGTGTCTCGAGCGCCATGACGCGCCCGAGACTATCGTGAGGGCGTGAGCACGACGCCGCCGTCGGTAGCGATCGTGAACGATTTGTGGTCGTCCCACGTCTCGAAGGGCGGCACGGTGCCGGTCGCGTCGAGCCGACCGTTGAATTTGCCGAGGACCACCGGCGAGTCGCAGGCGGGGGCGGCGGTGCCATTCGCGTGGCAGACGATGAGTTCGCGCTCCACGCTGGCCTGTAGGAAGAAGCCGGGGCCGCCGGTTTCGGGATCGGTGTACATCGGCCACATGCCGACGCTGTCGGCGACGACGACGACCTGCGCCTCACCGGAGGCGGTCTTCGACTCGTCGACCGAGACGAGCTTGTACGAGTCGGTCCCCGGATCCCCCATGACGCAGCGGTCCATCGCGTCGCCGCCGAGCACGGTGAACGCACCGCTCTTGCCGACGACGGCGTAGTCGCTGCTGCTCGTCTTCGCGTCCACCTGGTGAACGACCGCGATCGCGCGGAATGCGCCCGACGACGTGAGCGCGCGCTCGTCGGTCGACTCGCACGTCGCGTGCGGATCGACCTCTTGGCAAGGGAACTCGGGGGTGGCGACGACGGCGCGCACCTCGGCCTCGTGGGTCTTCACGAACCACTTGCAATATGCATCCAACGACCCGTCGGGCGCGGGCGATGGCGCATCGCGCGAGGCGGCGTCCCACTCGGCGGCGTCGAGCGAGCCCACGCGAACGCGAGGCATGTGCGCCGTGGTCCGTCGCGCGGTGCGCGGATCGCCCAAGACTTGGAGCTCGCTGACGACGAGCTCGCGCCACGCGGCCACCGTGCCGGGGACGGTCTCGAGGACCTCGAGCCTGAAGTCGCCGCCGTCGCTGTCGAGATCGATCGTCTGCAGATCGCGGCGGTTCGTGTCGAGGGTGACCTCTCGGAGGAGCGCGCCGTCGCGCGTGACGCGGAGTCGCTTGATGCGGTGGTTTGCCGTGAAGAGATCGCGCCCGTCCTTGGCGACGCGATCGAAGCCGCAGGTGATGCGGACGCGCTCCACGTGCGCCTCTTTGGGAACGCGGAAGGCGATGTAGCCGGCGAGATCGCCGGTCTTGCCGTTCCACGCCGTGTCGGCCTTGGCGTCGATGAGGTGCTCGGGAAAATCGTGCGGGTTGTCCACGGTCGAGGAGACCGCGACGCGCGAGTCGGTCCACGCGAGGAGCGAGACGAGCCCTTCGCGTGCTTCGCCGCCGTCACGCTCGCTGGCTTGCCCGGCTGCCGCATCCGTTGTCGCGCGCGGGCTCTTCGGATCGCGCGCGGCGGTGGAGTCGGTCGCCCGTGCGTCGCCGCCGTGACCGCGACTCTCCGGCGGGCCGCCGCGAAGGCGCGCCGCGAGCGCCCACGCGGCCGCGCCGGCGAGCGCGAGGCCGACGGCCACGCGAGCAAGGATCACGCGTCGCATCTGCAATTCGCCAGGGAGCGGAGAGGTCCGCCTCACAAATCGATGACGTTCATCCCGCCGATGAAGTCGGCCTTGCCGAGGGGCACGCCGTTGTGGCGGAGGATCGCGTACGCCGTCGTCACGTGGAAGTAGAAGTTCGGCACGCCGAGCTCGACCAAGTAGTCCTCGCCGGTGAGCCCCTTGCCCGGCATGAAGGAGAGCGGCACTTTGCGGGTGTCGGCTCCGGCGAAGCTCTCGGCCTTCACCGTGTCGAGGAACGCGAGGCACGTCTTGATGCGCGCGCGAAGCTCGGGGAGCGTCTTCTCGGTGTCGGGGTGCGCCGGCGCCTCGACCCCCGCGAGGCGAGCGGCGGCGAACTTCGCCGCGTCGCACGCCGCCTGCACCTGACGCGCGAGCGGGTACTGATCGGGCGCGAGGCGCGCGTTCACGAGGACCTCGGGATCGAACGACTTGGACTTCGCGTAGTCGACCCCCTTCTCGAGCCAAGCGTCGAGGCACTGGAGCATCTTCTTCATCTGCGGGACGGCGAACGCGTAGAGGGACATGGAGCGCTCCTTGGGGTTCGACGCGTGCCGAGCAGCAGCCGTGCTCGAGCTCGTGCGCGTCGGAGCGCAGCTTAGCGCGGGAGGCCGCTGAGGCGGGAGGCCGCTGAGGCGGGAGGCCGCTGAGGCGAGAGGTCGGCCTGGTAACGCGTCGGATTGCATTTCTGGTCGTCGATGACCTTGAGGCAGACGCGCTGCGTGCCGGTCGTCTTCGGCAGGCCTTTCGCGCCGATGCGCCCGTTCCCGGGCGTCGCGGTCGTCGCGCGATCGAGCACACTGACCACCTCTCCCTCTTCACCTCCCCCGCGCGAGCGGAGCGAGCGCTTGGGGGAGGTCGACGAGCGGCGGAGCCGCGAGGCGGGTGGGGGCATCCAAAAAAAGAAGCGTGCTTCCTTGCCGTTGCTCGCCGTCGTCATTATATATGCCGTATTCAAGATGCAGCGCGCACGACAGCTCGAGCTTCCCTTGCACGGCCACGGCGGCGCGCGGCGCGGTGCCGGTCGCCCGCGCACGTCCACGCGGGTCAGCCACGCTGCGCGCCCCAGGTTCGACGGTAGGCGTGCGCCGCTTCATGTCACGATCCGCGTCGCTCGCGACGTGTGGAACCTCCGCTCCCAGCGGGGCTTTCGGTGCGTGGAGCAGGCGCTCTCCGCCGAGCGCGCCCGCGGCGCCCTTCGCGTCGTGCATTTTTCGGTGCAAGGGAACCACGTGCACCTCGTGGTCGAGGCGCGCGATCGCGCTGTTCTCTCACGACGGATGCAGGGCTTCGGCATCCGACTCGCGCGGCGCATCAACGCGATGATGGGTCGCCGCCGCGGGCGCGTCTTTGCCGATCGGTACCACGCGCGCGTGCTCCGCACCCCGCGCGAAGTGCGACGCGTCATCGCTTACGTGCTGCAGAACTTCGCGAAGCACGTGGCTCGGCGCAACCCCCACGGTGCGAGCGAGCTCGGGCCCGACCGCTTCTCCTCGGGCGCGCACAGGGAGGCGTGCTCGCCGCCGCGCACCTGGCTCCTCGCTCGCGGATGGCGCCGCGCCTCGCCGTTGGCCCGCACCCGTGCTCACGGGGCGATCGAGAGATCCGCGTTGTAGCAAGTCGATCCGCACTCGGGGCCGTTGGGTTCCAAGAACACGCTGCCGCCCGTCGCGATGTGGCGGCCCTGGAATCCGGCGTGCCAAGAGACGCGCGCGGCGCGTCCGATTCCCCCTTGTCGGTGCGTTGGCACGTACGCACCTTCTGCGCTGTGACCAAGATGCCGCCATAGCTCGCGAGTCGCGTGAGTGCCTCTCGGCGACGCGCTCGCGCCACCGATTCGAGCGCACCATCTTTCGCTGACCGCTCCGCTGCGCGTACCCGCGCGCGCGAGCCCGCCCGCGACGCTCCGAGCGTCGCGCCATCACCGCGCGCGCCTTCGCGCCGCGACCAAGACGTGAGCACGCCTCGCGTGCTCCGCGCGCTCGTGCGTCCGCCCGAGCCACTTGAACCGAAGAAGAAGGAAAGGGGAGAACCACATGTTCGCCGTCGAAGGGACACTTCTGATCGCGCTCGTCGCGGTCGGGATCCTCGGTTTGATTCTGCTGTCTGGCCTTCGCGTAATTCCCAACGATCGCATCGGCATCGTCGAGAAGCGCTTCAGTGGGCGCGGCTCGGTGAAGTCGGGGCTCATCGCGCTTCGTGGAGAAGCCGGCTACCAGCCGCGCGTCCTCCGCGGTGGTGTGCACTACTTGATGCCGTTCCAATACAACGTGCACCGCATGCCGCTGGTCACCATCCCGCAGGGGAGGATCGGCTACGTCTTCGCCCGTGACGGTGCGCCGCTCGGCGCCACGCAGACGCTCGCGTCGAACGTTCTGGTGAGCGACTTCCAAGACGCCGAGAGCTTCCTCACGAAGGGCGGTCAGCGCGGCCCGCAGCGCCACATCCTTCGCGAGGGTACGTACGCCATCAACCTCGCCCAGTTCGTGGTGCTCACCGAGGACCGCATCTACTACTTGCCGCTCAACGCGAGCGAGGAGTCGACCTTCAAGCAGATGGCGCACACGCTCCACGAGCGCGGCGGCTTTCTGCCCGTGGTCATCAAAGGCGCCGACGACCTCGTCGCCATCGTGACGGTGCACGACGGCCCGTCGCTTCCGCAGGGGCAGATCATCGCCCCGGTGCGCGGCGACGACCCGAAGGACCCGGCCACGTTCCACAACAACTTCCAGGATCCGGAGCGCTTCCTCGCCGCCGGCGGGCTGCGCGGTCGCCAGCTCCAGGTCTTGGTCGACGGCACGTACTACGTGAACCGCTTGTTCGCGACCGTGGAGATGATCCCCAAGACCGTGATCGAGGTCGGCACCGTCGGTGTCGTCGTCTCGTACACGGGAGAGCAGGGGAGCGATCTCTCCGGCTCGGAGTACAAGCACGGCGAGCTCGTCGCCAAGGGTGCGCGCGGTGTGTGGAGCGAGCCGCTCCTCCCCGGCAAGTACGCGTTCAACACCTACGCGGGTAAGGTCATCGTGGTCCCCACGACGAACTTCATCCTGAAGTGGAACAAGCGCGAAGTGGGCTCGCACAAGTACGACGAGAACCTCGCCGAGGTCGCGCTCATCACCAAAGACGCGTTCGAGCCCTCGCTCCCGCTCTCGGTGGTGGTGCACATCGACTACCGGAAGGCTCCGCTCGTCATTCAGCGCTTCGGTGACGTGAAGAAGCTGGTGGAGCAGACGCTCGATCCGATGATCGCCGCCTACTTCAAGAACGTGGGGCAGAACCGCACGCTCATCCAGCTCATTCAGGACCGCAGCTCGATCCAGACGCAATCGGGGTCGGAGATGAAAGAGAAGTTTGCACACTACAACCTGGAGCTGGAAGAGGTGCTCATCGGCACGCCGGGGTCGGCCTCGGGCGATTCGCACATCGACCAGATCCTCGTGCAGCTCCGCTCGCGGCAGATCGCCGAAGAGCAGGTCGAGACCTACGCGCGTCAGGAGAAGGCCGCGGTCAAGGAGCGCGAGCTCCGCGAGGCCGAGTCGCGCGCCAAGCAGCAGGCGAGGCTCACCGAGAGTGAGCTCTCCATCACGGTGGAGTCGAACCAGGGCCGCGCCGCGTTCCAGAGGAGCCAGCAAGACGCCGAGCAGATCCGGTGCCTCGCGCAAGCCGAAGCCGACAAGGTGAGGCTCCTCGGGCAGTCGGAGGCGGACAAGATCCGCATGCTCGCCGAATCGGAGGCCGACAAGGCCGCGCGCGTGGGTGTGGCGCAGGCCATCGCCACCGAGGAGCAGGTCCGCGCCTACGGCGGTCCCAAGTTCCAGCTCACGCAGCTCGTCATGGGGAAGTTCGCCGAGGCCATCGCCGCGGCGCAGGTCGACGTCGTCCCCCGCGTCATGATCGGTGGCATGGGGAGCGGCTCGTCGGGGCTCGGCGGCGGGGGCGGCGGGAGCGGCAACGTGCTCGAGTCGCTCCTCACGCTGATGCTCTCCGACAAGCTCGGTGAGGTGGCCGCGGCCGACACGGTGAAGCCCGTGCGCCCCGAGGCCGAGGCGCTCCGTCGCAGCTTGATGGCGGGCCTCGCCGAGTCGTCGAAGAGCAACGGCACGACGACGAAGAACGGCATGCCCAAGGCCTGACGAATCGGAGAGAGGATCAACGCCTCACGGCGGCGAGCGACGTGCCTCGTGCATGCCGCTCGTCGCCGTTTCTACTTCGTGCCGCGCCGCGCGATCATCCTGCGGACGAGATGACCAATCGACTCGGCCATCGCCAGCGGCAGAAAGAGCGCGGCCAAGAGGGCGAGGGTCGCCTCGGCGCCGTAGGTCTCGCCGCGGAGGAGCGGCCCGCACGCGCGCAGCACGCTCACGAGCCAGAGCCCGAAGAAGATGGGCAAGAGCTCGTCGTCGAAGCGCCGTCCGGGGGCGGCGCGAACCTGGCTACTCTCGTGGAGCGACATGGCGTGCACCTCCCCTTATGGAGTAGCGCTCGCCGCCTAAAAAAAGCCTCAAGACCGCCGCGGGGCGGATCCGGCCTGCACCGGAGCCGCCAGCGGGCTCGCTCTCAGTGCACGCTCTGCGCGCAGAACCCGTTGATGCACTGGCTCGTGGGGTCGCAGCAGTTGGCCGCGCTCGAGCACTTCTCTTGCGCCTTCGAGCACTGGTTGTTCGGCGGCGTGTTGGAGCACACGAGCGCGCCGCCGTCGCCGTTCGCCTCGCAGTAGCCGTTGCAGCACTGGTCGCCCGTTTGGCACGAGAGCCCGTCGGCCTTGCACGGATCGAGCACCCAGAACCCGCGCGAGTTGCCGGCGAGGATCTCTTGCGCCGGCAAGTAGAAGCCGGGGTGACTGGGATCGGCGTTGGCCGCCGTCCCCAGATCGAGCGCGGCGACGTAGAGCTTCTTCACCGGCGCCGAGGCGAGGCTCGTCGTGTCGTAGCTCGGCGGCCAGCTTAGCCACGGCACCGAGCCGAGCTGGTTGCCGTAGGCGCGGCGGCTCGTGAAGACGACCCACGCGTGGCCGCCGACGGCGATGGGGAGGACGGTCGGCTCGTAGGAGAGCGTGGTGTCGTCCTTGCCGGTCTCGTCGTAGGAGCTCTGCGGATCTGTCGCCCCGGCGATGCCGTGGTTGTTGGGGAGCGAAGGCAAGTACGACGACGCGCCGCCGGCCACGCGACCGTTCAACGCGTCGAGACGCACCGGCGTGGCCCCTTGCGCGAGCGACACCCACCACAGCTCGCTGCGCGTGCCGTTGCGCGTCACCATGACCGAGTCGGTCTGGCTCGCGCGCACCTCCTTCTCGAAGACGATGCCGCTGTTGTCGGGGAGGAACGCCGGGTAGCCGATGCGCTCTCCGCTCGCCGGCGTGGCCAGGGTGCGCACGTTGGAGAAGGTCTTCGTCGCCGCGGCGTAATCGGCCACCATGAGCGGGCCGTGCACGTTCCCGGTCGAGCCGGTGACGTCCACGTAAGCGAACTTCGTGTCGTCGGGCGAGTACACCGGATAGCCGGCGGCCACGTTCGCCGGGAGACCCGTGGCCGACGACGCGACCGGCGTCGCGCTGAACTGCCAGAACGAGCTCGTCGTCCCGCTGAGGGACGGGTTCGTCGACGAAGGGTTCACCGTGTTGGTCAGCGCGTAGCTGCCGTCGCTCGTCATCGCCGCCCAGGCGAACACCCCTTCTTGGGGGATCTGCGCGACCGAAGCTTGGATGTTCGCCGCCGTCAGATCGTAGAGGAAGCTTCGTCCGTCGCCGGGGCTCCCGAGCTCGGACTGCGAGATGAGCCAGCGCCCGCGCGAAGCGACGATGTGACACACGCGGCATCCGCTGTCGTCCTTCGGATTCCCCTGCGCGTTGGTCGGACTGTTCTGACCGACGACGAGCGAGGGACCGAGCTGCCCCGAGCGAATGCCGAGCACCGCGGCGCCGACGGCGTGGCCCGCCTTGTCGAGCGCCGTCCAGTTCTTCACGAGCTGCGTGCCGTACGAGTTGTAATAGACGGTGCCCGAGAGGCGCGCGGGGGCGACGCTCCACGTCTCGCTGATCGGGCCGTACGCTTGCCCGCCGAGCGCGATGGTGAGCTTCACCGTGATCTGATCGGGGACGCCGTTCAACGTCGGCGCGCCGGCGGTGTTCGTGGCCATGTCCCAGACGTCTTGCGGGATCGGGTGGCGGATGAACTTCCCCGAGGTCTGCGTGAGGATCGCCGGGCGGGCGAACGTGCCGGTGTACGAGAACGAGCCGCTCGTCGTGCGGAGCTCGATGCGGATCGCATCGGCGTCGCCCAAGGTCGAGCTCCACATGAGGAGCGGCGCGAGCTGCCCGCGCGGCCACACGACCTTGTCGTAGGGATAGAGGAACGCGAGGTTCTCTGCGCTCCCTGTGCTGCCGGGCGCTCCCAACGCCGTGAGGGTGGGGGCGTCGCTCACCGCGGGGCCGAGCCCTTCGCCGCCCACGCCGCCCACACCGCCTCCGGCGCTGAGCGCGGCGACGTTCGCCGGGATCTGCGCCGCCTCGCTGGGGTTCGCGGCGTTCGCGCCGTTCTGCGCGGCGACGAGCGCGACCATCACCTTGCGCGTGATGACTTGGCCGTTGAGCCCGGCGCTCACCGTGGCCACGCCGCCCGTGGTCCCCGTCGGTGTGAAGGTGCCGACGCTCGAAGGGCCGGCGCCGATCGTGCCGATGTCGCCGCGATCGAGCGACCAGCCGACGTTGACCGCTCCTCCGTTGAGGGTGGCGTTGAAGGCGACGGTGGGGGTCGTCTGTCCGGCGTTCACGGTGAGGGTCTGCGCCGTCTGGGGCGTGACCTCGAAGGTCTGCGCGTCGCCGCTCGCGGCGTCGTCGCCTCCGCCGTCACTGAAGGAAGGACCGTCGCCGAACGACGAGCCGTCGGTCGTGACGTCGCCGCCGTCCGAGCCGGCGTCGTCGGGGAAGGTGCTCGCCGAGTCGGTGCCGCACGCGGCGGCGGCGGCAACGGAGCACACGAAGGCGAGCGACCAAACGGGGAACCAACGACGCATGACCCATCGTACCATCCGCGTCGCACGGGGCGACAGAACGCGGCGGCGCACACACGAGGAGCGTGTGCGTCTCTTCCGTGGCGCGAACGCCGCAGCTGGGTGCGGAGATCGTCAGCACAGCCGAACGACGTAGTTGACGGGCGTAGGGCGAGCGTTCGATGCTCTCGCGATGACAAGGGGACAGGGGAGAAGCGCGCGCGTCGCGGGGCTAGCGCTCCTCCTCGCCTCGGGGCTCTACGCTGCGTGCGCGACGCGACCTGAGGAGCCGACGGGGAACGCGACCAACGCGCTCTCGCTCGACGCCTCCGCGGCGGATGCCCGTGTGGCTGATGCGAGTCAGGACGTTGGGTACACATTCACGATCACGACACTCTGGACAAGTGAGGGGCTCACCGACGGCTCGACGCAGCCAGGCGTCGTCTGGATCGACGCCGCCGACGCCCAAGGCGGACCGCCGCCGCCCACGCCGCCCACCGTTGAAGCCGGACCGCCCGGCGTTGACGCATCGGCCGGTGCGCTGTGAGGGGCCGCGTCCTGGCCGCGACTTTGGTCGCTTCGACCGTCAGCCTCGGATCAGCAACACACGCCTTCGCAGCGAAGCAGTACGCGTACTATCCGAACGGCGCGCCGCTCATCTACGAGAGCAACGGCGACAACGTGATGACGAGCTACCAACGGATCGTCGTTGCATACTGGGGCTGGCCGGGCGGTGGGCACTCCGACTACCTCGAGGCGTGGGCTAATGCGACGGCGGCGGGCGCCTGGCGCACTTCCAACGTCCTGACCCAGTACTCCAAGAAGCTCGCATCGAACTCGACGCCGGAGAGCATCACTCTCGCGAGCGTGCCTGTCGTGATCCAGGCAATCACGCCCGGCCCGAGCAATCCTCCTTCGCAGCAGCAAGAACTGGCCGCGGTAGACGCGGTCCTCGCGCAGTACCCTGCCGCAAGCACGCTGGTGGTACTCGCATATCCCCAGGGCGCCTCGGACCTCTGCAGCGGTGGAGCTGGGTGTCACGATTGGAGTCGAACGTACCTGAAGCCCTATCTGGTCCTTCCGTACACAGCGGCGTCGCAGAACTACCCCTGGTATGCGCAGCACGAATTCGAGGAGTCGCTAACGGACGTCTTCCTCGACTCCGGCGGTTCGCCAGCCTGGATTGCCGATACGAATCAGTGGCAGGTGCCGGGGGATCTCACCGAGATCGGCGACGTGTGCGAGTTCTCTGCTGCTGGAGTGAGCCCCCCACTCACGGCTAGAAGGAGCTTTCAGCTGCTCCCACGTTCGGCAGGAACCAACGTGCTCAGCATGGCTCCCGCCGAGAGCAACCTTGGCGGTTTTGGAGGCGGCGGCTACTGCGTGTACGCCCGGTCGACGCGTTCGGACTCGTTCGTTCTTGGGACGGACGGCAGCGTCTACCAGTCCACAGACGCGAATATGAGCTGGAAGTCGTGGGGAGCGCCGACGGGTGCGACCCTCGCGTCGGCGCCCGCGGCCGTGTCCCATGATCCAGAGCACATTGACGTCTTCGCGCGCGCGACGAGCGGGGACTTGTGGCAGCGTGCTACCGCCAACGGCGGTCAGAGTCTGAGCCAGTGGGCGGACTGGGGGCGACCCACGGGCTACGTCTTCGCGGGCAGACCGACGATCGCTTCGTGGGGAGCGAATCGAATCGATATCTATGCGGTGGGTACGCCCACCGGCGGGGGCGCTCGCGCCCTGTTCCATCGTTCGTGGGATGACTATCTCGATTCCGGATGGCAAGCGGTCGTCACGAACTGCGGGCTCTCTTGCTCCGGACAGAACTTCACTCCGGGGGGCGCGCCGGGGGCTACTTCGTGGGGGCCCGGAGGTGTCCAGGTAGCCATCCTGGATGACGCTACCGTTCCGAACCTCTGGGTCGGCCAGTCGACAGACGGCCAAGCCTTCACGTGGAATAACGTCGGCAACAACAACGACTGGTTGGATCCTGCCGCGGCGCCTGACCTCGGCTCCCACGACGTAAATACCGTCGATGTCTTCGTGGCCGACATCTTCCACACCCTCCAGCACTACTGGATCTCCAATGGGACGAGCGGATGGGACCCTCCGGGCAACAACGGCAACCCCCTCAGTCTCCCCACGGCCGTAAAGTCCGGTACAGGCCCGTCGGTAGTCGGTCGCGGCGACTACCGTTTGCTGGTCAACTACACGGACGCGAACAACTCGGTCTGGCAGCGCGAGTATGACTTCGGCTGGAAGAACTGGCAGCAGATCCTCTACAACAGCGGGACGGCGCAAGACTCCGACGTGAGTGCGTGGTGACACTCTGGCGCGCGGGGGCTCTGCTGGCTCTCATCGGCCTCGCCGCATGCACGAGCAAGAGTTCCTCGCCCGATGGCTCGTGCAGCAAGGATGAGGACTGCGAGTACATGAAGGCGGACTTGCAACCGCCCAACTACCCCTACTGCACCTTCAAGGTCGCGGATGGATGCCGAGCGCAAGGCACCTGCGTGACGGGGAACACCTCGCGCCTTTGCGCCCCTGAACCACACGACGTCACCTACTGCACATGCAACGGAGGCATCGCCACCGAGCGGATATGTGACCGGCTCTATCGCGTCGACTATCTCCACCATCCCTTCGCGGGCGAGTGCTACCCCGATGGCGGGCCGGTCCAGTGAGCTCTCGGCCGGGTCGGGCAGAGGACGGACGTCAGCTCGCCAGCACGCGGAGGCTGCCGCGCACCACGCCGTACCCGCCTTCGGTGCGGAGCTCACGCCACACGAGCTCAGGCGTGACGCCCCCGCCGAGGAGGCGTCGGTACGTCGCCACGATGCGCTTCACGTCCTCGGCCTTCTCGCGCACGAGCTCGATGCGAAAGCGCCGCACGCCGCTCGCTTGCAGCGTGGGCACGAGCCCCGCCGCGCTCTGGGCGGCCGCGTGGAAGACGGTGTTGCGGCAGCCGACGTCGGCCTCCACGGGGTGATCCATCCCCGCGCGATCGCGGAGCGAGACCGCGTGCTTCTCGCACGGACGACCGCACGTCTTGTGGTCGCGCCCCTCGGAGAGGAGCGCGGCGATCACGCAATGCTCCATGTGGAAGAGCGGCATCGGGTGGTGGAGCACCACCTCGGCGAACGGCGCGAACGCCGAGTCGAGGAGCGTCGTCAGCTGCCCGGCGTCGAGGTCGAAGCTCGGGGTGAAGGCGGAGAGGCCGTGCGAGAGCACCTCGGCGGCGGACAGCTTGTTGGTCACGTTGAGCGAGAAGTCACCGATGCGCGGCACGCCGTCGGTCGCGCGCGCGCCTTCGTGGAGCGCGCCGAGGCCTCGCACGAGGAGCGCGTCGGGGGCGAGCTCGCCCAGGTACTTGTCGATCTTCTCCTCGCCCGGCTTGCGGATGCGCGGGGGAGCCAATGCAATATGCACGGGTCCTCGCGCGCGGAGGGCACGCACCGCGGCGCCGGTGCCGACGAGCTCGAGGAAGTCGAGCATCACGCCGTCGGCCCCCGCCTCGACCGCCGCCGTCGCTTGCTCGAGGTTCCGGCACAGGACGAAGAGCCCGCCGGGCAAAGGAGCACGCGCGGGGGGCGCGGCTTGGACGACGAGATCGCTCGCGTGGATCGCCGTCGTGGGGTGCGCCGCGTGGGCGGCGTGAAGGAGCGCGTCGGCGAGCGCCCTTCGCGCGCGGTTCACCGAGGAGATGGGGAGCATCGCGTCGCTCGGAAGGGCGCTCTCGAGCTCGCCGAGGACGAAGGGGGTGTCGCCGAGCTTCCCCAACTTGTCCCGGAGCGCCTCGCGCGTGGTCGGTTGCTTCTCGGCGCGCTCGACGGCGTGGTCGCCTCTTACCTCGGCGCGCACGCCGCGCTCGGTCACGGCGGTGAAGCGCGGGAGCTCGCCGATCGCCCCCGCGACCGCGACGTCGATGCGCACGCGGTGAGGGTGCTGCTCGATCGAGGAGAGGATCGCCTTCTCGCGCGCCGGATCGTTCGTCTTCCACACGCGCCGACCTCGGGGGAGATCGTGGACCTCGCGATCGGGGCCGAGCCACACGAGCGCCGACTCGCCGGCGCGTGCCGCGGCGACGTCCTGGCCGAGCACGGTGATCCCCCACACGCGCGCGCCGACCTCTCCTTCGCCGGCGAAGCCCCCTTCGACGAGGATGCCGTCGCCGCGCGCGAGGTCCGTCGTCACGTCGACGGACACGAGCCGCCTCCCGCGCACGAAGGTCGTCCCCTGGCACGTGCCGATCTCGAGGCCGCGGTGGTCACAGGCGCGCCCTTCGACGAGGCGCTGATGATCGACGCCGCGCAAGAATCCCGGCCCCGATCCGCGCGAAAAAGTGGCGAGGGCGTCGGCGCGCTCTTCGGCGAGTGGGCGCGCGCCGTTGGCCGACTCGGCTTTGGCGCGCTCGTTCGATTCGGTCGAGCTCATGGCGCGATCGATGGCGTGCCGATAGAGCCGCGTGGTCGAGGCCGCGTACTCCGGTCCTTTGAGGCGTCCTTCGATCTTGAGCGAGCTCACGCCGAGGCGCACGAGCTCGGGGACGAGGTCGCTCGTCTCGAGATCCTCGGGCGAGAGGAGGTAGGCGCGATCGCCTTGGTCGCGCTTCTCGCCGTCGACGACGAGGTCGTACGGCAAGCGGCACGCTTGCGCGCAGGCGCCGCGGTTCGCGCTCCGCCCGCCAATGGCTTCGCTCGTGAGGCACTGGCCGGAGTAGGCGATGCACAGCGCGCCGTGGACGAAGACCTCGAGCTCGACGTCGGTCTGCTTGCGAATCGCCGCGATGTCGTCGAGTGAAAGCTCGCGCGCGAGGATGACGCGCGAGGCGCCGAGCGAAGCGGCGAGCTCGACGGCGTGCGCGTCGGTGCAGGTCATCTGCGTCGACGCGTGAAGGGGGAGGGAAGGGGCGACCGCGCGGACGAGCCGCGCCACGCCGACGTCTTGCACGATGACGGCGTCGACCCCCGCCTCGGCGCACGCGCGCACCGCCGCCTCCATCGCCGCGAGCTCGGCGTCGAAGACGAGCGTGTTCAGCGTGACGTAGCCCTTCACCCCGTGGTCGTGGAGCTCGCGCATCGTCGCGCCGAGCGACGCCGCGTCGAAGTTCGTCGCGCGGGCGCGGGCGTTGAACCCTTGCAGCCCGAAGTAGACGGCGTCGGCGCCGGCGCGGATGGCGGCGCGCATCGCGACCGCGTCGCCCGCGGGGGCCAGCACTTCAGGACGGCGTTGGGAGGACATCGGCGCGCGTTGTAGCCGAAAAGCCCCCCACGCGCCCGCCGCCCCGCTTTTTCCCCGGCGATCGCCGAGGCACGCGCGCCGCGTCGGGGCGCCGCGCGCGCGTTCGGGCGCGGGTCAGTTGTAGGCGATCGAGTCGACGAGGATCTCGACCTGGTCGGTCGGCATCGGCGGGCCACCGCACCCGTACGCATCGCCCGCGCGGACGGCGAACCCCACCGGCGACTGCGGCGTCGAGCCGACGGGGGCGGTGACGTCGAGCGTCGTCCACGGCGTGCCGTAGCCGAAGCCGTCGATGGCCGTGGGGAGCGCGACGTAGCTCGACGCGTTCTGTCCGACGGTCGTCTCTTGCACTGCACCGCCGGGGGTCGCGGTCTCGAAGTTGAGCGGCGCGCTGTACATCACCGGCGCGCCGCCGCCCGAGCTCGCCTTGGCGAGGATGCGGTAGCGCACGTGGATCTTGGGGAGGCTCCCGCCGGGCGGGAGCTGCGGGGCGCTGAGCTGACCGGCGAAGCCGTTGCGGGGAGCGCCGCAGCCCTGGTGCAGGTACGGGCCGACGATCATGCAACCGACGCTCTCGCAGCGAGCGTCCTCGACTTGCGACACGCTCCCCCACGGGGTCACCGTGGCGACCTTTTCGAAGCCGTCGAAGTTGTGGACGTTCATGGGCGGAGGGACCGCGAGGATGGTGAAGGGGCTCGTCGTGGGCGCGGTGACGTTGGCCGAGGGATCGGGGACGCCGCCGGTGTGGACGAGGTGGGCGGCGCCGGTCGCGCCGATCCACGTCGTGAGCGACCCGGTGAGCTCCACGGTGCCGACGCTGGTCGCCGCCCCTTGCTTCCACGCGACCGCGATCGAGTAGTCGTCGATGTCGAGGCGCAGGGTCGGGATCGTCGACTGACCGTCGAGCGGCTCGGCGAGCTGGACGCGGATCGGATCCCACGGGAGCATCGCGTTCGAAGGACCTTGGGGCGAGGTGAGCGTGGCGCGGATCTCGGGGACCGTCGTGTCGTGCGCGAGCTTCCCCGCGCCGGCGAGGCTCCCCTGCCAGATCTCGTCGCCCATGCCGATCTGCTCTTCGCCCGTGCCGTGCACGACGCCGGTCAAAGAGCCGTCGCTCGCCCGCTCGAGGGTGATCTGCTTCCACGTATCCGAGACGAACGCGCCCGAGCTCGAGCCGTTGAACGTCGCGGCGCCGTCGAGCGTGACCACGTTGTTCGCCACCGTGACCGCGTACTCCGACGACTGGCCCCAGCGCGCGGTGAGGACCGCGGTGTAGAGCGGGCCGTTCGAGCTGTGCTCGGTGCGGATGTCGAGGCGCCCGCTCTTGCCGGCGCTCGGGCTCGGTGCGTTCGGCACGCCGCCGCCGCCTTGGTACGTGGCCGAGGCTTGGGTGAAGGTGAGATCGTACGAGCCCTCGAGGCTGAGCGACTGACCGCCGCCGTCGTCACCGCCGCCACCACCGCCGCCTCCTCCGCCCCCGCCGCCGCCGTCGATCGCGCCGCCGGTGCCCGGGCCGCCGCCCGCGCCCACGCTCTCCACGCTGCCGCCGCACGCGGCGAGCGCAAGGAGGCTCGCGAGCGCCGTCACGAACGGAGCGCGAGAAACGACATGAAAGGAAGGCGAGAGGGAAAGGGGCTTCGTGGCCATGAGCGTTCTCCGACGAGTGAGCATGAGGCGGGGCGCGCGCTCGATCGAGGACGCGCCCAGTTCGCAACCGTTCGCCCCTCAGCACATGTCGTGCCGTTGTGTGCTCTGGGGAATTTGAACCGTTTTTGGCTCGGACCCCTCCACATGCGTCACTTTCGGCACACTTCGGTGGCACAGTTGCCCATGGTCCCCGCGCTGTTACTTGACCCCGTGGGGGGGAGCCGATACCGAAAGGGCTCGCGCCGTCAGGAGTCGTAGTTTTGCCCGCAGTTTCTGTCCTCGCATCGCGTGATCGGGTCGTTCGCTTGGGCGGCGCGCTCGCCGGGCTCGCGCTCGTCGTCGCGGCGTTCCGCCCGGCTCCGCCCCCGCGCGAGCTGCCGGCGTTGGCCGACGCGCTCGGTGTGGCCATCGCGGGCGCGGTTTCCCCCGACGACATTCGTTGGGAGCCGTCGCACGGCGCGCTCGACGACTACGCGTTCGGTCGTTGGGTCGTGTTCTTGGGCGCGAAGACCGCGGGCGCGCCGCGCGACGTGTGGCGCGCGCGGGTGCGCCTCACCCCCGAAGGGCGGCCGGTCGAAGTGGCGGAGACCCACGATCTCACCTCGACGCCGCTCGGTGACGATCACGGGCTCGTCCTCGCGGGGACGCGCGCGGCCTTCGCCACGTTCGCCTACGGCCAAGAGCAGAGCGTCACGTCGCTCGATCTCGGCGGCGAAGACGCGACCCAAATCGTGAAGGCCCACGACCGCGCGATGGCGTGGGTGACGAACGTGCAGCAGACAGGAACCGGCGCGGGCGTGGGGCGCGTCGACGTGACCCTCGATCCGCCGGCGAAGAGAGCCGCGCTCCACCTCGACGCCGAAGGGAAGGTCGTGCTCGCCCTGACCTACGACGACGGCACGCGCGAGGCGCGGCTCGATCCGTCGAAGGCCGAGGTCACGAACGGTCTCCACGCCGAAGCGCAGCGTCACCTGCCGAAGCCCGTCGTCTTTTGGGCCGTCGACACCGTGCGCGCCGTGCCGTGGATCGGTCCTGCGCCCATCGCTTGGCTCGAGGATCAAGTCTTCGGGCTTCGCGACACGGCGAAGCAGCTCGCCTTCAAGCTTCACGCGAGCGATCCCGAGGACACCCTGGCCGATCCCGCCGTAGGGACTCCGCCGGCGGCGAAGGTGCTCGACACCTCCAAGATCTCCGCCGACGACGGCGCGTGGCCGCCGACGAACATCCCTTCGATCTGGAAGAGCACCGAGCCGGGTGAAGGCGAGTGGGCTCCGCCCAAGCTCCCGTGGATGCGCAAGCTCGCCGAAGACGCGCCGCCTGCGTTCGTGCGCACCTTCGTGCGCCCCGACCAAGAGCGCCCGTACGCCGAGGTGCTGCTCGTGGCGATGGACATGCGCCAGCTCGAGCTCGACATGGAGGCGGGGAGCGAAGATCCCAAGCCGCTCGTCGGCGCCAACGGCCCGGGGCGCATCCCCCGCGACGCGCCTACGTACACGCGCGTGGTGGCGGCGTTCAACGGCGGCTTCAAGACCGAGCACGGCAACTACGGGATGATGGTGAAGAAGCGCGTGCTGCTTCCGCCGCAGCCGGGCGCGGCCACCGTCGCCGTGTTGAAGGACGGGCGCGTGGGCTTCGGCACCTGGGCGAACACGCACGAGATCACCGGCATCAAGGACGTGGCCGACGCAGACATCGTCTCCTTCCGGCAGAACTTGGATCCGCTCGTCGACCACGGTGAGGTCAACCCCACGAAGCGCGGCCTCTGGGGATGGACGATGCCCGGCACCGGCGTGCAGACCGAGCGCTCCGGCGTGTGCACGACGACGAGCGGCCACATCATCTACGCCTGGGGCGAGGACGTGAGCGCCACGACGCTAGGCAAGGCGATGAACATGGCCGGGTGCAGCTACGGTCTGCACCTCGACATGAACCCGCACCACACGGGGTTCATCTTCGCGACCATCGAGGAGCTCAAAGGGCGGAAGTATCACTCCGAGCTCCTCGCCCCGGGGAAGATGGAAATCAGCCCCGATCGCTACATCGAGTACGCGCCGAAGGACTTCTTCTACGTGCTGCTCCACGATCCCACGCCGGTCGCGCTCGCGAGCGGCACGGCCAGCGCCACCTCGTGGACCCCCGACGCCGGCACGCAGCCCGCGCCTTCGTGGGTGCCGGGGATCTGGACGGCGAAGATCTCCAGCGCCGAAGGGGTCGTCGAGCTGACCGACGTGGAAGCGGGGCGCGCCACCTTCCGTGTTCGCGGCGGCGCGCGTGAGCCCGATCCCAAGACCGGCGCTGCGCCGCTCACCGACCTGGGCGAAGCCGACGCCGCGCGCGTGCTCTTCGCCACCGGGCTCGGCGTGGCCGAAGAGAAGCGCCCCCGCGGGCTCGCGACCGGCGGCAAGCTGGTGATGCCGATGCACGGGGGCGCGGGGAGCGCCGCGCTCGTCGCCTCCGCCGACGGAACGTTGTCGATCGTGCGCGCCGAAGAGGTGGGCGAGATCACGCCGGGGCAAGACTTCGCCGAGGTGCCGCTGCTCCTCGATCGCGGAGAGCCGATCGCTTCGTCGCATCCGCGGTCCACCGTGGGGAGCGCTTCGCGCGCGGCGCTCGGCATCACCGCCGAGGGGCGCGTGCTCCTTGCGCGTGGCCTCGTGCTGAGCGATGCGCCGCTCGCCGACGCGCTCAAGCGCGCGGGCTGCATCCGCGCCGTGTTGCTCGATCGCGGGGCGCGCGCCACGCCGTTCGTGGATCGCGCCGGTGGCGCTTCTCCGCCGCGCGCGCGCTACGACGTCAGCGTGCTCTATGCCGTCGCCAAGCCGATGAAGCCGCGCTCCTTCCGCTTCGAGCCGCAGACGACGCTCGCCCAAGCGAAGTAGCGAGCGCGCTCCGCGTCCCCTCAGGGAACGGCGGGGCGCGTCGAAGGCGCGGGGGCGGCGCTCGGCGTGGGCGTCGGCGCGGTCGTGGGGGTCGGAGCCGGCGCGGGCGTCGGCGCCGCGGTCGGGGCGAGCGTCGGCGTCGCGGCCTGGGGAGCCACCGGCGCGCCGGCGTCGCTCGGGCTCGCCCCTTCGCTCGCCGCTCCGCCGTCGACTACGCCTTCGATGGGCGTGTGGACCTCGTCGCCGACGTCGCTCGTTCCTTCGTCGGCTTCGCTCCCGCCCGGCCCGCCGTAGCGCGGCGCCTCGCCGGGGTGCGAGTAGTCGATCCAATACGCCGAGCTCGCGCGCGCATCCATGTGCACGAACGTGCTGTTCGGATAGTAGCCGCAGCCGGTGTTCTTCAGCGTGCGGCAGTAGTCGCGGAGCACTTCGTTGGGGACGCCCACCACGCGGAAGTCCATGGCGTGGCCGATGTTGTGGTTCGAGTGCTTCGTGTACTGCGTCGTCTTGTACGGTCGGAAGCCGCTGATGACCTCGATCTTCCGTCCGCCGAAGTGGTTCGAGACGATGCCCGCCAACGCCACGAGGCGCGGCTCGATCTCGTGCTCCTGATTGTTCGTCGCCCGGAGCATGTGCTGAAACGACTTGATGGCGGTCGGCGGTACGCGGCCGCGCCGATCCTTCACGCGGATCTGAAAATCCTCGCTCGTGGCCAGGCGCGTGGCGTGGATCACGTCGGGGGTCTTGGGGCGCGAGGCGTAGTTGATGGGCTTTTGCGGCCTTTCCTTGCCGCCGGCCTTGTCCCCTTTGCCGCCGGGGAGCGCCGCCGCGACCGTGCCGTGCCCGGTGGGCTCGGGCTTCGTCACCCCGGGGATGACCAGGGTCTCGCCGACCTTCAGGTGCTTCGGGTCTTTGATGTGGTTTTGGTCGACGATGGCCTTCACCGTCACGTGGTAGCGGTGGGCGATCGCCTCGATGGTGTGCCCACGCGCCACGGTGTGGGTGACGTCGGCGCGCGCGCCGCCCGGAAGAAGCGCCCAAGCACCGCCAAAGAGCAGGAAAAGACCGGCTCGGAGCGCGAGGGACGGCGGGGCCATGGCGGCGCGTCTCATAGCACAGGGCCCGCGCACCGAGCACCAGGCGACGGCGGACTTTTTGACCGCTTGAGGACGGGGATGCCACACTTGTGTCCTCGCGGAATCCTGCGGCGCGTCGCGCTTCGGGTACGCAGACGAGGCAGGAGCATGGCCGAAGGCAAGAACCTGGTCGGGGTCGACATCGGCGCGAGCTCGATCAAGGTCGTCCAATTGAAGGAGGCGAGGAAGCGCTACAGCGTGGTCCGCTACGCGTACGCCCCTTTGCCGCCGCAGACGATCGTCGACGGTCACGTGATGAGCACCGGCGTCGTCACCGAGACCCTGTCGCGCATGTTCACCGACGCGAAGATCTCGCAGCGTGACGTGGCCATCGGGGTCTACGGCCAGTCGGTCATCGTCCGAAAAATCACCGTCCCCATGATGACCCCCGACGAGCTCGAGGAGCAGATCAACTGGGAGGCGGAGCAACACATCCCCTTCGACATCAAGGTCATGTCGATCGACTACGAGGTGCTGAGAAAGCGCCCCGAAGCCGGCCAAATGGACCTCCTCCTCGTCGCCGCCAAGAAGGACGAGATCAACGACTACGCGGCGATCGTCCGCGAGGCGAAGCTCAAGCCGATCGTCGTCGACATCAACGCCTTCACCGTCCAGAACATCTTCGAGCACACCGCCGGGCTCCCGCAGGACCAGACCGTGGCGCTCCTGAACGTCGGCGCGGCGGTCAGCAGCTTGAACATCGTCTCCCGCGGGGTGAGCGCGTTCACGCGTGAGATCGCCAACGCCGGCAACGCCGTCACCGAAGAAATCCAAAAGCAGCTCTCGGTCTCCTTCGAGCAGGCCGAGGCGTACAAGCTGACCGCGTCGAACCCTGCGGGCGTTCCTCAGCAGGTGCACCAGGCCATCAACGGCGCGTGCGACACGCTCGCCGCGGAGATTCAGCGCTCGCTCGACTTCTACCTCGCCACCAGCGGTGAGGCCGAAATCACCCGGATCTACATGTGCGGCGGGAGCGCGTACCTCGGCCCGCTGGCGCAGTCCGTCGAGCGCCGCGCTCGCGTGCCGGTCACGCTCTTCGACCCCACGATGAACCTGACCGTCGACGCCAAGACCGCCAACGAGCAAGATCTCCGCTCGCGCGCCTCGCAGTTCGTCGTGGCCATCGGGCTCGCCCTCCGCACCGACAAGGAGCGCCGCGCGTGATTCGCGTCAACCTACTCCCGCAGAAGCGCGAGACCGCGCGAAGGGCCGCCTCGGGCGAGAGCCAGACTTGGCTCTTCGTCATCCTCGGCGTCGTGCTGCTCGAGATCGTCGTCTTGATCTTCTTCCAGAAGCACAAGGAAGACGAGCTCGCGAAGATCACCGCCGACAACCAGAAGGTGAACGCCAACATCACCGACATCAAGAACCAGATCGCCAACCACGACGAGATCAAGGCGCAGCTGAAGGAGCTGCGCGATCGTGAAGAGGCGATCGCGAAGCTGCAGTCGGCGCGCACCGGCCCGACGTCGGTGCTCCTCGAGGTCGGTCGCATCCTCACGCCCGGTCGCGGCCCCACCGTGGACCACGACAAGCTCGAGCAGATGAAGCGCGACAACCCCGGCGCCGTCCCCAACGCCAACTGGGACACGCGGCGCTTGTGGATGACCGAGTACTCCGAGGGCGATCGCAAGGTGAAGATCGTCGGTCAGGCGCGTGACGGCGAGGACGTCTCGGAGTTTTTGCGGCGGCTCTCGCTCAGCGACTACTTCTACGAAGTCCGGCTCATGCCGGCGACGAAGGCCATCGACGCCACGACGCACCTCGAGCTCATCAAGTTCGAGCTCAGCGCAAAGGTGAGGTACTGACATGGCCGCCCCGGCTCCCAGCGCGCTCGCCAAGCTCACCACCCCCGTTCGCTACGGCATCGGCGGCTTCATCGCGGTGCTCATCGCCGCCGGCTACTGGCTCGTGTTCTTCACCGACGTGTCGGCCAAGATCGACTCGGCAGTGAAGCAAGGCGACAGTCTGCGCGCCGACCTCGCTCGGGAGAAAGAGGCGCAAGCGAGCTACTTTGCCGATCGCGACGAGCTCGCCTTGCGCCAACAGCGCGCGCGCGAGCTCAACAAGGCGCTCCCCGCCGAGACCGAGATCGCCACGTTCCTCTCGGCGATTCAGCAGGTGGCGAACGTCTCCGGTGTCGACCTCAAAGGCTGGCAACCGGCGGAAGAGAAGACCGAGGCCTTCTACGCCAAGGTGCCGATGTCCATCGAGCTCGTCGGCCGCTACCATCAGATCGCCAAGTTCGCCTACGAGATGGGGCGCCTCGAGCGCATCATCAACATCGAGAACATCGAGCTCGGCTCACCGAAGGTCGAAGGTGACGAGGTGAAGCTCAAAGCCAAGTGCCTCGCCACGACCTTCCACGTGCCCAAGGCCAAGCCGAAGGGAGCCACCAAGTGACGCTCCGCCCCGTTCACCGCGTTCAGGACGGCGCTCGCACCGTCCTCAGGCGCACGCGCCCGCTCCTCGCCGTGGCCTTCCTCGCCGCGCCGTTCGTGCTGCTCGCCTGCGGCGGCAAGAGCGCGTCGAACGACACCGCTGCGAAGCCGCCCCCGCCCGCGGAGCGCGCCGCGCAGAAGGCCGCCGCCCCCGCCGACGCCGGCAAGCCGCCGGGCCCGGCCGTCGAATACGGCGAGAACGACTTCGTCGAGAGCGATCGCAACCGCGATCCGTTTCGCTCCTTCGCCGCCGCGTTCGTCGCGCAAGGACCGAAGGCCATCACGCGCCAGCTCTCGGTGATCTTGCCGCAGTACTCGATCGACGAGCTCACCCTCGTGGCCATCCAGACCGGAGGCGATCTCCCGCGCGCCATGGTGCTCGACCCCACGAAGAAGGGCTGGGTCTTGAAGCGCGGCGATTACGTCGGTCGCCCCGACGTGGTGCACACCGGCGGCACGAACGGCGTCGACTACCAGCTCAATTGGCGCGTCGATCGCGTGCGCGACGGAGACGTCGTCCTGACGCGCGAGGATCCCGCGCAGCCCGGCATCGCGCCGGCGACCCGCGTCCTCCTCCTCCATCCCGAGGCGGACAAGGCCGGGAACGAGTCCACGAACCGCAACTGAGGGGGCCTCGCGGCTCTCGGTCTGCGCGTCGCTCCGTGCGCTGACGACGCGTCACTGCGACGCGAGCGCTTGCTTCAGCGCGCGCACGCGGTCGGCCCGCGGGCTGTGCGGGTAGTCCTCGAGGAACTGATCGGCGAGCCGCATCGCCTCGTCGCTCTTGTGCGCTTGCGCGAGCGCCTCGATGCGGAGCGCGCGCGCGTCGGTGCTCGAGAGCTCGCCCGGGTAGTCGCGATCGTACTGGTCGAGGATCGCGAGCGCGCGCGTCGTGTCTTTGGCGTCGAGCGCGGAGCGGGCCGCGTCGAGGGCCATCCCCTCGGTGGGGAACGAGTACTTCGAAGGCGGGTGCTTCTTGTCGCGCCGCGCGAAGGCGCTCCTTCGCCCGGCGTCGCCACGGAGCGATTCGAGCGATTCGGTCGGAGGAAGATCGCCGATGGGTCGAGCTGTGACCGTGAGCAGCGAGGGCGGCGCCGGCAGAGGCCTAGGGCCGAGATCTTGGTTCGCCGCCACCGGCGGAGAAAGGGGGCGCGGGGGCTCCTGCAGGCTCGATCCGGCGACCCGCGCGAGACCGAAGACGAGCAGCGTCCCCCCGAGACCGACAGCGAGCCATTGCCACGCCGGTGTCCTCTGCATGTCGCTGGGGGACGGGAGAAAGCGCAGCCCCCCGCCCGCGAGCGGGCCCTGGGTCGTCGGGGGGGCGAGAGGCGCGGGCGGCGAAGCGCCCGGGCTCGTCGGTGCATCGGGCGCGACGTTGCCCGGCGTGGCGCTCGGCGTCGTGGCACCGACCTCGGGCGGCGCCGGCCCCTGCGAGGTGACCGGTGTCGCGCCCGCCGGAGCGGCTTGGCTCGCGGAGGGCTCGCCTTCGGCGGCGCTCGCGCCCCCGACCGGCGCGTCACCCGGAAGCCACGCCCCCGGCCCGCCGCCCTGCTTCTCGTCGCTCATGACCCCTCCCATGATGCCATCTTTCGCCGCTTCGCGGGAATTCGCGCAGAGAACGTCGGCGCCGTCGTCGGCAGCGAGCTTTCGAGCCGACCCACGTGTAGGAGCGAAGCACTGCCACAAATTGGTCCCTTTGCGAGACCTCCGATTACCGTCCGATCTGCGATCCCCTGAAGTCGACCCTCCCCATCGAGCGGTCGGTCTCTGGTGACGCGAGGAGCTCCACGATGGAACGGGAAAAGGCTCGCTTTTGGCAGAGGCGCTTCGCTCGCTCGCCGATCGCGCGTTACGGTGTCGTCGCAGCTGCGCTCGTGCTCCTTTCGGGCAGCGCCGCGCACGCCGAGATGGGCTTCAACCACGTGCGCGACGTGCGCGTGCACGACGCCGACGGCACCCCGGGCGGTGCGGAGATCGAAGTCGTGGGGACGGCGGTGCCGACCTTCCACGCTCGCCTCGCCGAAGGGGGGAAGCGCCTCATCGTCGACATCACCAACTCCGACGTCGTCGGCGCCCCGCAGGCGCTCACGAACCTCCCCGGAGTGGTCGGTGGCGTGCTGACCCAAGCCTTCCGCGACGACGGCGCGTCGGTCACGCGGCTCTCCATCGGCTTGGCGCAGCAGGCGACGTATCGTGTTCGCAGCGAAGGGAACACGCTCCACATCGTCATCAGCCCGAGCGGTGCTTCGGTCCCCGCACCGAGCGCCGGCAGCGCCACCAACGCCAAGGGCGGCGGCGAGCAACAAGCCGAGATTCGCGACGTCCGCTTCGAGCGCGCGCCGGCGTCGGCGGCCACCGCCTCGCACTGCACGCACGGCTGCGACCGCGTCGTCGTCATGATGACCGGCTCGCCCGGCTACGCGATGACCACCACGCCGACGGGGCGCATTCGTCTCGAGATGAAGGGCACCCGCGTCCCCGAGGGGCTGAGGCGCACGCTCGACGTCACCGGATACCGGGGAAATCTCCGCGCGGTCAGCACCTTCCAAGATCCGAAGACCGGCGCCGCCATCGTCGAGATCGATCGCGCGCCGGGCGCCGCCGAGGCCGACCAAGGCAACGTCACGGTCGACGGCGACAAGCTCGTCTGGGCCTTCGACGTCCCCAAGAGCAACGTCACGTCGCCCATCGGTCAGGGCGGGCTCGCGCCCGACGGCGGCGCGATGCGCCACGTCGTCACCGTCGAGCGGGACGATCCCGGCCCGTCGGTGCAGCGTATCGATACCTCGATCCACGACGCCGACATCCACGTGGAGACTTCGGAAGGCGGCCAAGCGGGCTTCGCTTCCGGTCTCAACGCGCAGGCCATCGGCAACGGCGGTCGCTACAACGGTCGTCGTATCGACCTCGACCTCAAAGACGCCGACATCCACAACATCCTGCGCCTGCTCGCCGACGTCGGCCGCGTGAACATCGTCACCGCCGACGACGTCACCGGCAGCGTCACCATCCGCATGCGCAACGTCCCCTGGGACCAAGCGCTCGACGTCGTGCTCCAGGCCAAGGGCCTCGGCATGGTGCGGCAGGGGAACCTGATTCGCGTGGCGCCGATGGCGCAGCTCCAGAAAGAGCGTGAGCTTCGCCTCGCGCAGCAAAAGCAGGAGCTCGACCTCGCGCCGCTCGAGACGCGCCTCATCCCGGTGAGCTACGCGCAAGCCGACGAGCTCCAAGCGCGGGCGAAGGACTTCCTCTCGCCGCGCGGATCGCTCGCCGTCGACGAGCGCACCAACGTGCTCATCGCCCGCGACGTCGCCGGCAACTTGAACCACATCGAGGAGCTCGTTCGCTCTCTCGACACGCAGACCCCGCAGGTGCTCGTCGAAGCGCGCATCGTCGAGGCCACGAGCAAGTACCTCCGCGACATCGGTATCCAGTGGGGTGGCGACGCGACCTTCAGCGAAGCCACCGGCAACCCCACCGGCGTGGCCTTCCCCTCGCGCGTCGGCGCGACCGGCGGTGCCTCCGACGCCAACACGCCGACGGCCGGTCTCTCGCCGTTCCAGCGCACGGTGCCGAACCCGAACTTCGCCGTGAACCTTCCGGCGGCGACCGGTACCGGACAAGGTGGCGCCCTCGGCCTCACGTTCGGATCGATCGACAACAACTTCAACTTGGGCGTGCGTCTCTCCGCGGCCGAGTCGAGCGGCATGCTCCGCATCGTGTCGAGCCCGCGCATCTTGACCTTGGACAACCGCGAAGCGCGCATCAACCAAGGCACGTTGATCCCGTTCGCGCAGGTGAGCGCGCAGGGTGTGCAGACGACCTTCCAAGAGGCCAAGCTGCAGCTCCTCGTGAAGCCGCACGTGACGGCCGACGGCTCGGTCGCGATGCACGTGAAGATCAACCGCGACGAGCCCGACTTCAACCAGACCTCGGCGCGCGGCGATCCCACCATCTTGAAGCGTGAGGCGGAGACCGACCTGCTCGTGATGGACGGTCACACCGCGGTCATCGGCGGCATCTTCACCAGGAACACCGGCCGCAACATCGATCAGGTGCCGTTCTTCGGCGACATCCCCATCCTCGGCGTGCTCTTCCAGCGCCGAAGGGCCTCGGACTCGCGCAACGAGCTCGTGATCTTCCTCACCCCGCGCATCGTGAACCGAGCCGAAGCGCTCGGTCGCTGACCGTCGCCGAAGAGGCGGAGCCTCGAGAACGCCGTCGGGCTTCGCTCTCCGCGGGCCCGACGACGTCGGGCTCTCCCTCAGTGCGCGATCGCGCGCACGACGACCACCGCCGCCACGACGAGGCCGGCAGCGACGGCGATCGCGCCCGCCGTCATGATGCCGACCCACAGGACCACGTGGCGGTCGACCCACCCGATGAACGAGCTCGTCACCGCCTTGGTGAGGCTGACGGGGCATTGAATGGGAATGTCCCCTCCCTGCAGGCGACGGAGGCGTTCCACCATGGCGCCGGCGTCGGCGTAGCGCTTGGCCGGATCGCGGGCGAGGGCGCCGGACGTGAACCACATGAGCTCCATGCCGACCCCGGCCTTGGCGAAGAAGGGCTGGAGGTTCGCCCGCCCGTCGAGGTCGTGATGGAGGAGCGTCGCGAGGACCGCGGGCGCCGACGTCAACGATCCGAGCGGGTGTTCGAGCGTCAGGAGCTCCACCGCCACGAGGCCGGCAGCGAACACGTCGCTCCGTGCGTCGACCTCGGAGTTCTTCCCCGCGGCCTGCTCGGGCGACATGTAGAGGATCGTGCCGAGGAGCGTGCCGGCCTGCGTCTCCACCAGGCGATCGCGGCGTTCGCCGGTCGCCGCGAGCGCGTCGACCTTCGCTGGATCTTCGGCCTGGCCGATCTGCTTGGCGATCCCCCAGTCCATCAACGTGACCTCGCCGTGGGGCCCCACCATGATGTTGGCGGGCTTGAGATCGCGATGCACGAAGCCGCGGCTGTGGGCGTAGGACAGCGCCTCGAGGATCTTGCCGAGCACCTCCACGCGCTTGGTGACGGGATATCTCTCGACGAAGGCCGGCTCGTGAGCCCGTAGCCCCTCGAGGATGCGCTCGAGCGTGTCCCCCTCGACGAACTTCATGACGAGATAGAGCTGCCCGTCGTCGTCGACCCCGACGTCGTGCACCGGGACGATGCCGGGGTGCTCGAGCTGGCCGATGATCCGCACCTCGTCGGCGAAGCGGAGAAGCGTCGACTCCCCGCTCTGATCTTGGCGGATGCGCTTGATGGCGACGCGACGCTGGATGTCCTCGTCGAGGGCGAGCACCACCTCGCCCATCCCGCCTTCGCCGAGCGGCTTCACGTGACGGAACCTTCGTCCGGTGCTCTGCGCGGCCGCCGCGGCGCCCCCTTCGCGACGCGGCAAGACGGTGCCGCGCGCCTGACCGGCGACGAGCGTCTTGTCGGCGGCGGCGACGGTCTCGCCCAAGGGTTCGGTTCCCGGAGGGGTCATCGCGCGCCTCGCGGTCGATGCTACCACGCGCGTTGCGACGGCCAGGGCGTGGGCCGGCACCGGCCGCTACTGCATGCGTGGACAGGTGGGAGCATGGGAGCGCGCACACTTGCTTTACGCACCCCGGCCGAAGGGTGCAAAGTGCTGCCCCCTCATGCCCACCGAGCATCGTCTCCACGCCCGCTGCGGGTGTGGCCTCGCGCACTCCCGAATCGACGAGCAAGAGCACCACGCCGCGGAGGCCAGCTCCGCGGGGCGGCCCTTCGCCTTCGGTGCCACGCCGCGGCACTTCGAGCGCGATCGCCCGTTCGCCGTCGAGCACCTCGCTCTCGATCTGACGCTCGACCTGGACGCCAAGAGCGTGTCGGGCACGGCGTCGCTCACGGTGAAGCGGGTCGACCCGAACGCCACCGAGCTCCCGCTCGACGCCATCGGCTTCGATCTGCAGAAGGTCACGCTCGACGGACACAGGGTCGCGCATCGCTACGACGGTCGCGTCCTCACCGTCACCATCCCCGTCGCATCGCGCGGGGGCGTGCTCGCCGTCACCTACTCGGCCACGCCGCGCCGCGGGCTCTACTTCCTCGAGCCCGACGAGCACGTGAAGGACCGCCCGCGTCAGGTGTGGAGCCAGTGCCAAGAAGAGGACGCGCGCCACTTCTTGCCGTGCCACGACAAGCCGCACGTGAAGATGACGACCGAGATGACGGTCACCGTGCCCAACGGTTTCTACGTCCTCTCGAACGGCGAGCTCGCGTCCTCGAGCAAGCCCAAGGAAGGGCCCTGGCGCTTCCACTGGAAGATGAGCGCGCCGCACCCGAGCTACCTGCTCACGCTCGTGGCCGGCGAGTTCGCCGAGGTGACGGCCAAGGCCGGCGGCGTGCCGCTCTCTTACCTCGTCCCGCGCGGGCGCGAGGGGGACGTGGAGCGCACCTTCGGGCGCACCCCGCAGATGATCGAGTACTTCGGCACGCTCACCGGCGTCGCCTTCCCCTGGAACAAGTACGCCCAGGTCGTGGTGAGCGACTTCATCTTCGGCGGGATGGAGAACACGACCGCCACCACGATGTACGAGCACATCTTGCTCGACGAGCGCGCCGCGCTCGACGTCACCTCCGACGATCTCGTGGCCCACGAGCTCGCGCACCAGTGGTTCGGCGACTACGTCACGTGCCGCGACTGGTCCGACGGATGGCTCAACGAGGGCTTTGCCACCTTCATGGAGCACGTCTGGCGCGAGAAGCACCTCGGCAAGGACGAGCACGAGTACGCGGTGAAGGGGGATCTCGACGCGTACATGGCCGAGGCCGCGGGGCGCTATCGCCGGCCCATCGTGTGCCACGCGTACGACGCGCCGCTCGATCTCTTCGATCGGCACCTCTACGAGAAGGGGGGCTTGGTCCTCCACCTCCTTCGCCTGGAGCTCGGGAGCGATCTCTTCTGGCGCGGGGTCTCGGTCTACTTGAAGCGCCACGCCTTCGGCGTCGTGGAGACGAAAGACCTCCAGCGCGCGCTCGAAGAGGTGAGCGGCCGGAGCCTCGGACGCCTCTTCGACCAGTGGGTGTACAGGCCCGGGCACCCCGACCTCGAGGTCGCGTTCTCGTGGGAACGCGGGATTTTGCAGGTCGCGGTGAAGCAGACGCACGCCTCGACCGACGACGTCCCCTCGGTCTTCGAGGTGCCGCTCCACCTCGACATCGTCGACGCTCAAGGGAAAGTGCATCGCGAGCGGCTCGCCGTGACCCAGCGCACCGAGTCGTTCGCCATTCCCGCCGCCGAGCGCCCCGCCTTCGTCGTCGTCGATCCGGAGATGCGTGTCCTCGGCGACATCTCGCTCCGCGCCCCCGCCGACATGCTCCGCGCCCAGGTCGCCAAGGCGCCGACGGCGCGCGGTCGCTGGCTCGCCGCGCACGCGCTCGCCAAGCACGACGATCCCACGACGCGCGCCGCGCTCGTCGCGCGCCTGGAAGACGAGGCCGAGTTCTGGGGCGTGCGCGCCACCGCCGCCGAGACCCTGGGAATCCTCCGCGGAAAAGAGAGCTTCGCCGCGCTCGCCGAGAACGCCTACGTCACGCACCCCAAGGTGCGCCGCGCGGTCGTCTCGGCGCTCGGGCGCTTCCGCACCGCCGCCGCCGCGGAGACGCTCCGTCCGCTCGCCCTCCGCGACGCGAGCTTCCTCGTGGAGGCCGAGGCCGCGCGCTCGCTCGGCAAGACCAAGCAGGCTTCGGCGTTCGACACGCTCGTCGACGTCATGGATCGCCCGTCGTGGGCCGACGTGATCCGCGTCGGCGCCATCGACGGGCTCGCGGCGCTCCGCGACGATCGCGCCGCCCCGCACGTGCTCTCGCGCCTTCGTTACGGCCACGCCACGCGCGCGCGCCGCGCCGCCATCTTGGCGGTGCCCAAGCTGATGAGCGACCGACGCGGCCGAGAGGCGCTGGAAGAGCTCCTCGAGGACGACGATCCGCACCTTCGCATCGACGTCGTGCGTGCGCTCACCGAGTACGGCGACGGAAAATCGCGCCCGGCGCTCCGCGGCCGGCTCGAGGTCGATCTCGATCCGCGCGTTCGGCGCCGCATTCGCGAGGCGCTGCGTGACCTCGGCGGCGAAGGGAAGAAGTCGCTCGAGCAGCTCAAAGAGGAGCTCGAGCGCTTGCAGAACGAGCACACCGACCTGAAGGCACGGCTCGCGCAGATCGAAGCGCGCGTCACCGGCGAAGCCTCCTCCTCCAAGGGGAACGGCTCGCCGCCCGCCGCCGCCAAGGCGGGGAAGGGCGCCGCCGAGGCGAGCAAGAGCGAGAAGAAGGGCGAGAAGCCGGCCAAGGACGCAAAGCAAGAGAAGGCACGACGGAGGAAGCGATGAGCGAAGAGAAGCCCGTCCGCGTCGAACGTCGCGGCCCGGTCGTGGTCTGGACCATCGATCGGCCCGATCGATCGAACAGCCTCTCGCGCGCGACGCTCCTCGAGCTCGGTCGCCTCACCCGCGAGGCCGTCGCCGACGACGCCGTGCGCGCCATCGTCCTCACGGGCGCGGGGGAAAAGGCCTTCTGCGCCGGCGCCGATCTGAAGGAGCGCCAAGGCATGACCGAGAACGACGTGCGCGTGCAGGTCGAGCTCTATCGGAGTCAGCTGGGGCCGCTCGATCACTCGCCGAAGCCGGTGATCGCCGCCATCAACGGCGTGGCCTTCGGCGGCGGGCTCGAGCTCGCCCTCGTGTGCGATCTCCGCGTCGCCGCGGCTCACGCGACCTTCGCGCTCCCCGAGACTTCGCTGGGCATCATCCCCGGCGCCGGCGGCACGCAAAGGCTCCCGCGCCTCGTCGGGGAAGCGCGCGCCAAAGAGATGACGCTCCTCTGCCGCAGACTCGCCGCCGACGAGGCGCTCGAGTGGGGGCTCGTGAACCGCGTCGTCCCCGCGGGGATCTCACTCGTCGACGACGTGCTCGCGTGGATCGAGCCCATCGCCCAGGGCGCGCCCATCGCGCAAGCGGCAGCGCTCGAAGCGATCGATCGCGGGCTCGACTCGACGCTCGAGGTCGGGCTCGAGCTCGAGAAGGTCAGCTACGACAAGACACTCGTGAGCTCCGACCGGCGCGAGGCGCTCACCGCCTTCGCCGAGAAGCGAAAGCCCAAGTTCACCGGGGCGTGAGCCCGCGGAGCGCGTCGCCGATGCGCCCCGCCACCCACTCGCGCTCGCGGAGGCTCAAGTCGGCGGCGTCGAGCGACTCCTCGCTCCCGTCGTCGAATTGAATCATCACCCCCGGGTTCTCTGCCGTCGCCGACTTCACGCGCGTAAGCTCGATCTCGCGCCGGCGCTTTTTGAACCAGCGCCCTTCCTCGAGGACGAAGAGGTTCTCTCCCGGCGAGACGACCACGCGGCGCCGGCCGTTCATCCACGAGGCGCACGCCAGCGCGCCGAAGAGGGCGAGCGTCCAGAAGGGGGCCGAGCTCCCCAGCACGACGTCGAGATCGCGCGTGGCCGAGCCGAGGTACACGTTCACGCGACCCGCGGCGGCGTACTTCGGCTCTTCGACGTTGTCCCACCCGGTGAGCGGCACGTGTCCGCTCGTCGTCGTGAGCACAAGCCGATAGAGCACCGTGGGTTCCGTCGCCGCGCCCCCGGCGCGGGCGCGACCCTCTTGCGTCTCGACCTCGGCGCCGAGCACGTCGCCCAAGGCGAAGGTGCGCGTCGCGCCGAGCCCCGCGAGCCCCGTGCGCACCTCGCACGTCTCGGTGCGCCGTGAGCAAGCGATCCGACCGGCCTCGTTGAGCACGAGGGTCAGCATCATGGTCGAAGGGAGCACCACGAGGAGCGCCAGGAAGAAGCGCGTGTTCCGGCGTGACATCGAGACGGTCACCGTCTCCGGCGTCGGCGCGACGGGCTCTCGTTCGGGCTGCCGGTAGGGGGTGCTCATGGCTTCCGCGTGTGCGCTTCCCCTCGGCCCCGCGCCGCGGTAAACACGCGGCCCCATGTCGAAAGAGCGCGCACTCACCGCGGAGCTGGCCCGGATCGAAAAGGGCGGCGCCGAGAAGTACCACAAGAAGAACGCCGAGACCGGCAAGCTGTTCGCGCGTGAGCGCATCGCGCGCCTCGTCGACGCCGGCTCGTTCGTCGAAGACGCCGCGCTCGCCAACGCGCTCGATCCCGAGCTCCCCGCCGACGGCGTGGTGACGGGCACCGCGCTGGTGGACGGTCGCAAAGTGGCCATCATGGCCAACGACTCGACCATCAAGGCCGGCTCGTGGGGCCGCCGCACGGTGGAGAAGATCCTCCGCATCCAAGAGACGGCGCAGGACCTCCGCGTGCCGATGCTCTACCTCGTCGACTCGGCCGGGGCGCGCATCACCGATCAGATCGAGATGTTCCCCGGTCGCCGCGGCGCGGGGCGCATCTTCTACAACCAGGTGCAGATGAGCGGCCAGGTGCCGCAGGTGTGCCTCCTCTTCGGACCGAGCGCCGCCGGCGGCGCGTACATCCCGGCGTTCTGCGACATCGTGGTGATGGTGCAGGGGAACGCCAGCATGTACCTCGGCTCCCCGCGCATGGCGGAGATGGTCATCGGCGAGAAGGTGACGCTCGAAGAGATGGGCGGCGCCAAGATGCACTGCTCGGTCTCCGGTTGCGGCGACGTGCTCGCCAAGACCGAAGACGAAGCGATTGCATTCTGCAAGCGTTACCTCGGCTACTTGCCCACCGACTTCCAGGCGCCGCCGCCCATGGCCGCGCCCCTCCCGCCGAAGTCGAGCGGCAAGCGCCTCGAGGAGATCATCCCCGCCGACGAGAACAAGCCCTTCGACATGATGAGCGTCATCCACGAGCTCATCGACGAAGGCTCGTGGTGCGAAATCAAGGCGCTCTTCGCTCGTGAGCTCATCACCGGCTTCTGTCGCATCGACGGGCGCGTCGTGGGGATCGTGGCCAACCAGCCCAAGTGGCTCGGCGGCGTCCTCTTCGTCGACTCGGCGGACAAAGCGGCGCGCTTCATCTGGCTGTGCGACGCCTTCAACGTGCCGCTCCTCTACTTGGCCGACGTGCCCGGATTCATGATCGGCACCAAGGTCGAGAAGCAGGGGATCATCCGCGCGGGGGCGAAGATGATCGCCGCCGTGAGCGAAGCCACCGTGCCGAAGCTCAGCGTGGTGGTGCGAAAGGCCTACGGCGCGGGGCTCTACGCCATGTGCGGCCCGGCCTTCGAGCCCGACGCGTGCATCGCCCTCCCCAGCGCGTCGATCGCCGTGATGGGACCGCAAGCCGCGGTGAACGCCGTCTACTACAACAAGATCCAGGAAGTCCCCGAAGGGGACGAGCGCAAGGCGTACGTCCAGAAGCTCCAGGACGAATACCGCGCCGACGTCGACCTCATGAAGCTCGCGTCCGAGCTGGTCATCGACGCCGTCGTCCCGGGCGACAGGCTGCGGCGGGAGATCTCGGATCGCTTCGCGCGCTACGAAAACAAGCGCGAAGCGCGGCCGGCGAAGAAGCACCTCGTCCCGCCGGTGTGACGGGACGCGCGAGCGCGCCGCCGATCTGAGCTAACCTTCCTCGCGATGCTGCGTCGTCTGCTCGCGCTGGGGGTCCTCACTTCGTGCTCGCTCGCCCTCACGGCGACCCCCTCGCACGCGGGGGCGCCGGTGATGGCGCTCTCTCCGCATCCCGACGGCGCGGCGATGGTGCGCCTCCTCGGCCCGCAGGCGGTGCCGACCTTGGCTCCCGGTTCGGGGAGCATCGGCGCGCTCGTGGCGATCCCCGCGGGCAAGAGCGCTGCCTCGCTCGGCGTCGACGAGATCGCGCCGGGCATCGGGCGGCTTCGCGGTGATCCCGCGCGGCTCGAGGCCTTCGCCGCGGCGCACCCCGACGTGCACATGGAGGTGAGCCCGCCGCTCCACATGCTCCTCGACCACGTGGGCGCCTTCACCCGCGCGTCGTTGGCCCGCGCACAGACTGGGCTCGACGGCAAAGGGGTCGTCGTGGGCGTGGCCGACACCGGCATCGACATCACCCACCCGAGCCTCCTCGACGCGCAGGGCAAGACGCGCGTCGCCTGGATGATCGACTACTCGATCCCCGTCACCGGCAAGCACCCCGAGGTCGAGGCCAAGTTCTCCATCCCCGACTCCAAGGGGAACCCGGCGACCGGCGCGGTCTTCTCGTCCGAGGACATCGATGCGCTGATCGCCAACCCGACGCAAACCGGCCCTGTCGACGAGGTCGGTCACGGCACGCACGTCACGTCGATCGCCGCCGGCACCGGCTCGTCGCGCACCTTCTCTGGCATCGCCCCCGGGGCCACGCTCGTCGTCGCTCGCGTCACGCGCAACAACGCCGACGCCATCGAGAACGACGATCTTTTGCGCGGCGTGAGCTTCCTCTTCGACCGCGCCGACGCGCTGGGGAAGCCGGCGGTGGTGAACCTCTCGCTCGGAGGGGATTTCGGCCCTCACGACGGCACGCTGCTCTGGGAGAAGACGCTGGCGAGCTTCGTCGGTCCCGATCATCCCGGGCGCGCGCTCGTCGTCGCCGCGGGGAACAGCGGCTCGATCATCGACACGCCTGTGCACGAGAGCGTGCGCGTGACCGAGAGCACGACGATGCGCGTGCCCGTCTCCACGAGTGGAGCTTCGGCGGGCGGCGTACAGGTGTGGATCACGCTGCGGCCCGGGGCCAAGCTCAGCATCGGCCTCGACGGGCCCGACGGAACCTGGATCTCCCCCGTCGACGAGGGGAACCAAGTCGGCAAGAACCAAGACGGTTACAACGCCGGCGTCATCTACGGGAGCAGCCTCCCCGGAAGCCCCATCCCCGCCGATTCACGCGGCGCCATCGTCGTGTGGAGCGGCGCGTGGCCCTCGGGGGTGTACTGGGTCACGCTCCAAGGCGAAGGCACGGCCGATCTCTTCTTGCAGACCACCGGCGACGCCGCGAGCTCGCGCCCCGCGGGCTTCGCAGCCGGCGTGCGCGAAGGGACGATCAACTTGCCGGCCACCGAGCCGTCGCTCATCGCCGTCGGTTGCACCATGAACCGCCCGCGCTGGACGAGCATCGCCGGCGGTCCGGTGACCCTGCATGTCCCCGCGCTCGACTCCATCGGCGGAAAGCCCGCTTCGGGGAACGAAGTGCGCGAGCCCCAAGACGGCGAGATGTGCTGGTTCTCGAGCGCCGGTCCCACCGTCACCGGCGTCCCCAAGCCGGAGATTTCGGCCCCCGGCGGCGCGGTCGCGGCGGCGATGAGCGCCGGCGCGACGCCCGACAAGGCGAGCAGCATCTTCTACGATCCGCGTTGCCCCAAGGTGAGCGACGGTCAACCGCCCGATCCGCGGTGCCTGCAGATCGATGCGCGTCAGGCGATCGCCGTCGGCACGTCGATGTCGGCACCGGCCGTGGCCGGCGCGGTGGCGCTCCTCCTTCAGCGCGATCCGACGTTGACGCAAGGGAGCGTCACTGCGCTCCTCCAAGCGGGCGCGCATCCGTTCCGCGGCGCCGCGCCGTTCGAAGATCAAGGTGGCCCGGGCGAGCTCGACGTGGTGGGCGCGCTCGACGCGCTCGACCAGATGAAGAACCCGGTGCTCGCGCTCCCCGACGCGGCGAAGAGCTGGGTCACGCTGGGCGCCGACTACCTCGCCGCCGACGACTCCACGCCGCTCCGCGCCATCGTCGAGCTTCGCACCAAAGACGGCGCGCACCGGGCGGATCTCTTCGAGCCCTCGCGCCTTCACGCCGCGATCGCGCTCGACGGCGAGCCGCTCCCCGAGCCGACGATGATTCGCAAAGGGCCCGGGCTCTACACCTTCGACGTGCGCGTCGCTCGCGGGCACGGCGGGTCGATCGTCAGCGTGGGGGCCACGTTCGACGGCGCGCCGATCGTGGCGGCGAAGAGCGTCCCGGTCGCTTCGGACATTTGGACTGCCAGCTACGGATCGCACGCGCACGGTGGCTGCTCGTGCAGCACCGTGGGGACCCGCGCGCCGCACGAAGAGGGCGACGCGCCGATCGGTGCGCTGGCGTTCGCGGCGGGTGCCGTGTGGCTCGGCGCCGGACAACGACGTCGTCGGGCTGCACGCAAGGTGAACGGCGTCACGCCGGCGTGACCGCAAGAGGCCCAATGGCGTCCGCCCGCGCGAAGCGTCCCCTGCTCATGCGGTCTCAGCTGTTGCCGCTCTTGCTGGCGCACATGGCATCGCGTGGACGCGGCGAGGCGGCGGCCGCGTTGGTCGCGGAGTTCGACCTGCCCGAGCCCACCGGTGATCCGATCCGCGAGATGCTCGTGCCGCTCGACGTGCACCGCCTCGTGTGCGATCGGGCCGCGATGCTCCTCTCCGATCCCTTCCTGGGTCTCCACGTCGCCGCCGAGAGCCCGCGGGGAAAGTACGGGCTCGTCGAGTTCACGACGCGCAGCGCGCCGACCTTGGGCGCCGGCCTCAGGAGAACCGTGAAGTACCTGAGGCTCCTGAGCGACGTCATCGAGATCCGCGTCGACGAGGACGAGCACGGCGCGACGATCGTCCATCGCATCCCCGGACAGAAGGACGCGAGCGGCCGTCACGCCAACGAGTTCGCGTTGGCGACCGTTCTACGCTTCGGTCGCGAGAACAGCGGCGTTCGCATCGTGGCCACGGCGGTCGACTTCGCGCACCCCGAGCCCGAGGACGTCTCCGAGCTCCACGCGTACTTCGGCACGACCCAGATGCGCTTCGATCGCGGCGAGAACCGTCTTCACCTCGCGCCCGATGTCTTGGCGCTCCCCGTCCTGACCAAGGACGAGGCGCTCCTCGCCTGGCTGGACCAACACGCCGAGAAGAGCCTCCCGCCCGCGGGACCTTTGCCCGGTCTTCGTCGCTGCATCCAAGAGGGGCTAGGGAGGCCGCCCGGCCCGACGCTCGAGTCGGTCGCCGCGGCCTTCCACATGACCCCGCGCACGCTGCAGCGTCGGTTGGGCGAGGCGTCGACCTCCTTCCAGGCGGAGCTCGACGCGGTGCGCGACGAGCTCGCCACCACGTACCTCGAAAACCCGAAGCTCTCGATCTACGAGGTCGCGCTCCTCCTCGGATTTGCCGACCAGGGCGCCTTCGAGCGTGCTTTTCGCCGCTGGCGCGGGGTCACCCCCAAGCAGTTTCGTAAGCTCTGACGCCGGATTGGCGCGCGCGGCCTTCCGAATTGTCGTCCTGAGCCGTGCGGTGGTGGCACCCCTCGCTAGGACAGGGGCCCATGATCCTTCGTCCCTTCTTGGCTCGCGTCGGCGCCGCTGCTCTTGGTCTCGGCCTCTTCCTCGCAGGTGTTTCGGCGTGCAGCTCGAGTTCGTCGGATGCAGCGACGGCCGGCGCGCCTCTCCTCTGCCCTTGCCCGGCGGAGGGCGGTGGCTCTCCGACCTCGGCTGGCGACGCGCTCGACGCGGCGTTCGACGCGGGCTTCATGTCGTTCCCCGATCCGTCGAAGCCGGCGTGCGAGAGCCTCTCGATGTGCTGCTACGGGGCGGATCCCGACTTTACGAAGTGCGTGCAAACGATAACGGGCGGAGACCAAGCGGCGTGCTCCACCCTGATGACCGAGCTCGAGGCGAAGCACCATTGTCCGAGCACGCTCGGGCGCCCGTACGATGCGAGCGCGGCCGGCGCAGGTCGTGGCGGCGGCAGCGGCGCAGGGAGCGGCATGTGCGCCTGTCCGTCGTCGGGCGGTGGAGGCGGCGGCGGATCTTCGAGCGGCGGCCCGGTGACCGGCGGTGGATCGTCCGGCTCGGGTAGCAGCGGCGGCCCGGCGAGCGGTGGCGGCGGGGACGCGGGGGCTGCGGTCTCGGCCGAGTGCCACGCCTACGCAGTCAAATGGGTCGACTGCTACAACAGCGCCTCGGGTGGAGCGAAGGATCCGTACGGCGACGATGTGAAGGGCGCCGAGCAGAGCTGCTCGCAGCTGGAGCAGTCGTGTGCTGCACTCGTCGCGTGCTTCAACGCGGCGCCCGACTGCAATCGCGGCGACCAGTGCTCGCTGTCGGATCTCTGCCACCGCTGACGAATCGAGAGCTGTACGACGCCGCCGACGACCTCGTCGTGACCGCGCCCGCGCCCGTTCACTCGCTGGCGATCGCCACGACCCACCCGTGCGGCTCCCACACCGCGTCGTCGGGATCGAAGGGCACCGCGCGGTCGCCGGCGTTCACCCCGACGATCAAGACGGCGTCGACGCCGTCGAGATCGAGCACCGTGGTCTGCGCTTCGGTGCCGCGCTCCTTCGCGCCGATGGGGACGCGTGATTTCTCGCGCCCGTCGGCGTCGAGCTTCACCACCGCCCAGCGCATGGTCGCGTGCTCTTCCCACGTCGTCTCGACGCGGAGCCGTGAACCGGCGGGCGCGCCTTTGCGGCTCACGCGGACGTAGGCCGCGCCGGTGGGGAAGGTGGGGGAGGGGGCGGCGAGCCTGCGCGGCGCGGTGGGCCACGGTACGTCCCAATCCATGCGCACGTCGGCGGCCGCGCCGAGCGTCCGCGTCTCGAGGGCGTGCGTGTCGTCTGCGTGCTCGCCGACGAGCGCGCGCGCCACGGCGAACTCGAGCAAGAGATCGTCCACCGTCGAACCGGTGGAGAGCGTGCCTTTGAAGCTCATTCGAAGCACTTCGAAGAGATCGGGCTCGCTGCGCCAGTGGGTCGCGCCGAGCGGCGTCATCGTCGGCGTGAGCGCCCAGATCGCCCGCACGAGCGAGCCCGGGTGCATGCCGAACGTCTCGTCGAGCCACAGGAAGAAGAGCGAAGCTCCGCGGTCGTAGGCCACGCCCACGCTGCGCGGCAGATCGGGGAGCGTGTCCACGAGCGCGCGATCGGGGTGCGCCTGGAACACCTCCACGCCGTCGAGCGCCCCCGCGGCGCACGTCACCGCGAGCCGGGCGAGGTACGAGGTCTCGGCGCGCGCGCTCCCCTCGTCGGTCCCCGGCGCCACGCGAAAGAGCACCGCGCGAAAGAGCTCGCGCGCGACCGCTGTTTCGCGCGCGCAGCCTCGCAGCTTCGCGTCGAGGAGCGTGAAGGCGCTCGCGCGATCGACACGGGAGAGAACGTCGCGCTCGCCGATCGCCGTCACGGCACCGTCGGGGACGCCGTCGACGAGGTACACGTCGTACGCGCGCGTCTCGGGATCGGGATCGGGCGGTGGGAGCTCGAGCGGCCCTTCGGCCGTGTCCCACGCGCGCTCGGCCAGGGTCAAGGTCGCGAGGATCTCCGCGCCGGGCGCTCGCGCTGCGTGGACGCACACCGGGTGACGGAAGGAGCAGGCCTTGCGCCACGCCGCGGATCCCGGAGGACGCACGATCCCCGTGCGAATCGGCCCTCCTGCCGCGTCCTCTTCGAGAGGCGCCGAGGCATCGCCCACGGAAGCGTCGCCGTCGACGGTCGACGCAGCCGCGGAAGGCGAGCGCGCGTCGATCGGCGGCGACGTGTCAGCGTGCGCGGGAGCCGCCCCGACGGCGAGCGCTCCCAAGAGGACGAGCGAGCGAGGCCTCACGCGCGAACGCCGACGGCGGCTTCAGATCATCTCGAAGAAGCGCGAGTGGATCGCGACGGCGGCCAGGAGCCCGACCTCGCGCCCGATCGGATCGCTCATCTTCACGACGAAATGGTCGCGTACCTTGGCGAGGCCTTCGTCCTTCACCACTTCGAGCGCGACTCCCGAGGCGTCGCCGCACTTGAAGGTCTCGGTGAAGACCCCTCCGTCGGCGGCGTAGGTCTTGTCGCCGACCTTCAGGCTCATCGTCTTCTTGAGAGCGATGGCGGGAAACTCGATGGATGCGAGCTCGGTCCCCTTCGTGTCGACGATTTGAAACTTCGTCTTCGCGAAGTTCCCCTTCAACGTGCCGAGCTCTTTGCCGTCGGTCCCCTCGATGAGGGTGAAGTTCGGGGTCGCGCTCATGAGCGCGCCTTTCACCGTCATGACGATGGCCTCGCCCCCTTGGTCGCGTACGTCGTATCTCGACGCAACGGACAGGAGACGCTGCGTCACCTCGTAGCTCGGCATGTGAGATCCCTCCGCCAGTGGTCCCTCCTACGTGTATCTCAAGGCGGCGCGTTTGGGACAAAAAGGCTCGACCCCGAGCGCGTCACACCCACGTGAGCGGCGGCGTGGCCGGGAGCCCGCGCAGCCAGGTGCGCTGGCGCCGGGCGAAGACCCGGGTCGCGCGGACGATGGCGGTGGGGAGCTCGTCCCGCGAGAGCTCGCCGGCGAGGTGCGCGGCGACCTCCTTGTAGCCGACCGAGCCCATCGCCCGCGCGGCGCCGTACCCCTTCGCCAAGAGATCGCGCGTCTCTTCGATCCAGCCGTTTGCGAGCCAGCCGCGGACGCGCGCGTCGATGCGCGCGGTGAGCTCCTCGGGCGATCGCTCCACCGCGAAGAGGTGCGCCGTGTGGCGCGGCGTGGAAAATCCGTGCTCGGCTTGCCAAGCGCTGAGCGGGCGCCCCGTCAGCTCGTAGACCTCGAGCCCTCGGCTCACGCGCACGACGTCGTTCGGATGAAGCCGCGCGGCGAGCGTCGGATCGACCTCGCGGAGCTTTTGGTGGAGCGCTGCCGGGCCCGCCTCGTTGGCCTCGGCGCGATGGCGGGCGCGCACCGCCTCGTCCGCCGGTGCGGCGTCGGCGAGACCGAAGAGGAGCGCGCGCGTCCAGAGGAACGTGCCGCCGCACACGACGGGGCGCTTCCCCGAGGCGATCACCGCGCGGAGCTCGTCCTCGGCCATCGTGGCGTAGCGGGCTGCGTCGACTGCTTCGAGCGGGTCGAGCGCGTCGATGAGGCGGTGCTTTACGCGGGCGCGCTCTTCGCTCGTCGGCTTGCCAGAGCCGATGTCGAAGCCGCGGTAGATCTGCACGCTGTCGGCGCTCACGATCTCGCCGCCCAGCGCTTCGCACATTTGCATCGCGAGCTCGCTCTTGCCGCTCGCCGTCGGGCCTACCACGACGAGGAGCGTGTCCTTTGGCGCGCGCTCGGCCTCGGCCACCGCGCCGGCGAAGCGCGCTCGCTCAGCGTCCGACACGGCGCTCCAGCTCTCCGAACGCGAGCCGCGTGACCACCGGGCGCCCGTGCGGACAATGTCCGGAGAAGTCGATCCCGTCGAGCGAGCGAAGGAGCGCCTCCGCCTCGGCGGTCGTGAGGACGTCGCCGGCGCGCACCGATCCGTGACACGCCATCGTGGCGAGGACGAGATCCACCGCGCCGCCGAACGGCCGCCCCGCTTCGCGCAGGAGCTCGGCCGCGAGGTCGCGCACGAGACGCTCCGGGTTCGCCCGCGCGAGGATCTTGGGCACCCCGTGCACCGCCACGGCGCTCGTGCCGAGCGCGCGTACCTCGACCCCGAGGCTCGAAATCTCGCTCGCCGCTTCTTCGAGGAGCGCCACCTCGCGCGCGCCGATCTCCACCCGCTCGGGGACGAGGAGCTTTTGCATCGCCACGCCGCGCGCGGCGAAGCCCTTGCGCAGCCGATCGAACGTGACCCGCTCGGCGGCGGCGTGTTGGTCCAAGACGTAGAGGCCGTCCTCGCCTTCGCACAGGAGAAACGTGGCGCGAAGCTGGGCGAGGAAACGGAGCGCGCCGTAGAAGCCGGTCTCGGGGAAGAGCGCTCCTTCGGCCTCGACCGGTCGATCCTGTGTACTCTGCACATGCGGGTCGACGGCCGCGGGCGCTCGGTCGGTGCGGAGCGTCGGAGGTGCGAGGGTCCCTCGGTCGAGCGCCGAAACGAACCCGTGGGAGCCGTCGGCCGGCCTCGGCGGTGCTCCCGGCACGCTCTCGGTCGGCCCGTGCGGCGGAGGCGCCGTGGGCGCGTTGACGAAGTTGGAGCTCGGCGCGCCGTGCGAGGTGCGCGGCGGCGGAAGCCAAGGGCGCGAGCTCGGTCCGAGGGCGGGGATGGCGAAGACGCGCGAGGTGCTCGCGTAGAGCTCGCGCGTCACGGCGTCGAAGAGCGCACGCGCGTCGGCGAAGCGGACCTCGGCCTTCTGCGGGTGCACGTTCACGTCGACGAGCGCCGGGGGAATGTCGATGTAGAGTACACCCACCGGGTAGCGCCCCGGCTCGAGCACCGAGCCGTAGGCTTGGGCCACCGCGCGCGCCAACGGGCGGTCCTTCACCGGCCTTCCGTTGACGAAGACGTGGAGCGCGCCGGCGCCGGAGCGTGCGCGCTCGGGGGGCGTGAGGTGTGCTTCGATGTGAAGCGGGCCGCGTTCTCCACCGCACGCTTCGAGGCGCTTCTCCGCGAGCGCGGCGACGACCCGCTCGCGCCGCGTGGCGACGCGGAGGTACTCGCGCGCCACGCGTCCGTCGCGGCTCAAGGTGAAGGTCACCTCCGGGCGCGCCAGGGCGGCGAGCAGCACCACCTCCCCCACGTGCGCGCTCTCGGTCTGCACCGACTTCAAAAACTTTCGGCGCGCGGGCACGTTGAAGAAAAGATCGCTCACTTCGATCGTGGTCCCCGGCGCCGTCCCCGCAGGGCGCACGTCGACCGCGCCGCCCCCTTCGACGCGCACCTCGACCCCTTCGCTCTGAGCGCGCGTGCGGGTGCGCAGGGAGAAGCGCGCGACCGAGGCGATGCTGGGGAGCGCTTCGCCGCGGAAACCGAAGGTGCCGATCTCGGTCAGGTCCTCGATGCGGGCGATCTTGCTGGTCGCGTGGCGCTCGACGGCGAGGCGCGCGTCGGCAGGATCCATCCCCTCGCCGTCGTCGGAGACGACGATGCGCGTCGTCCCCCCTTGCTCGATCTCCACGGCGATGCGCGTGGCGCCGGCGTCGAGCGCGTTCTCCACGAGCTCCTTGACGACGCTGGCCGGACGTTCGACGACTTCGCCGGCGGCGATCTGGTTGGCGAGGTCTTTGGGGAGGCGCTTGATGCGCACGCTACCTCCGCGAGAGACGTTCTTGCGCGGCGTCGTAGAAGGCGCGCGAACGAGGCCGGGTCAGCGCGAAGAGCACGAAGAGCGCCAGCGCCGTGCGTGTCCCCAAGAGGCTCACGTCGAAATGGCGGAAGACCGCCGCGGCCCACGCCTCGCTCTCGGCGATCACCGCCGGCTCCGCGTCCTTCTTGTCGTGGAGCTGCGCGTCGAAGGACGCCACCGCGAGCTCCACGCGCGCGTGCCGTATGTCGGGCGTCAGAACGAACGTGAGGATGGCGAGGGCAGCCTGCACGGCGACGAGCTGGATGAGCGGTCCTCGCGCCCCGGCGCGCCCGGCGAGAGCACGCGCGGCGAAAGCGATCATGACCGCCCCGAGCAAGAACGCGCCGACGGCGAGGGGGAACGCGCGCTCGCGCGCCAAGGTGGTCGTCTCGATGAGGCTCTCGGCGGCGTGCTCGACGATCTTCCGCTGATCGTCGTCCTTCACGTCGCGAACGTAGACCGCAGGGTCGACCGAGTCCGCGTGGTAGAAGGACATCGTCATGCAGCCGTCGTAGAAGCCGGCTGCACCGAAGAGCCACGCGATCGCCAAGGCGAGCACGAGGTACCAAGGGCGCTTCGGGCGATCACTCCCGGGGCGCTGCGAAGCGCGCACCACTTGCGGTCCTACGTGGGGCGGTGGGACCGAGGGGCTCACGGGCGGCGGCGGGACCGACGCCGGAGGCGACGACGGCAGGCGATTTTCCGCGCCGCGCTCCTCCTCGGAAGGGTCCATGACCCGGCTTTCGATAGCACTGCCTCACCTCGACGTCGCGTGATAAATCGCCCAGTGGGAGACTCCGCCATGACCCTCGATCGTCCTTTCGTCTGCGCGCTCCGAGCGTCCGCCGTCGTGCTTTCGCTCACCTCTGCCGCGGGCGCGCTCGCCGCACCGGCGAAAGGGGCGAAACCCGGGGGCAAAGCGCCAGCCGCGTCGGTGCCCGCCGTGACCCTCGGCGCCGACGTCGGCGCGCGCCTCAAGTCGAACGATCCGGCGCAAGTGAAGGCGGCGCTCGACGAAGTGCGCGTGGCGGGGAAGGCCGGCGCGCCGGTGGCGAGCGACGTCGCCGCCATCTTGGACCGTGGCACCACCGTGGCGATGGCCATCGACGTCCTCGACACCCTCGGGGATCTCGAGGTCGAGGCGACGACGCCGAGCATCGTCCCCTACCTCCAGCACCGAAGCCCGCGCGTGCGCCAAGCCGCGGTGAAGGCGCTCCTCCACACCAAGGGGGCGGCGAGCGTGAAGGCGCTCCGTCGCGCGCTCTCCGACGCCGATCCGATGGTGCGCGGCGTCGCCGCCACCGGCCTCGGCGCGCTGAAGGCCAAAGAGGCGGTGCCCGATCTCTTCGTCGCCTTCCAACACCGCATCGCCGAAGCGGCGGCGTCGATCGGCCAGCTCTGCGTCGGCGACGAGTGCGACACCTTCCTCACCCAGGTCGGCAAGCAGCCCTTCGACGTCATGTCCGGCGGGCTCGATCAGATCCTCTTCCGTCCGACGGCGGAGGTGAACGACGACGCCAAGGTGAAGGTCGTCGGGCGCGTGCGCGAGCTCGGCACCCAAGAGGCCAACAAGTTCTTGCGCGACGTGCAGAAGCGGTGGCCCAAGAGCGGCTCGGCGCGTGTGCGGCAGGCGATCGAGCAAGCGGTGGCGGCGACCGGCGGCGGCGCGGGGAGTGAAGGGGGAACGCAATGAAGACCTCGAACGAAGCGCGTATCTCCGGCAAAAAGCGGGGAGCTCGGGGCGTGCTCCTCGGCGCTCTCGCGCTCGGCCTCGCGGCGTGCGGCGGCGGGCAGACGCGCGCCAACGTGTTCTCCACCGACTGGGACGACGACGGTGGCCGCTCGATCCAGGCGGTGTACCAAAGGCTCGCTGCGACGCCTGTCCCCGCGGGGGCCGACGTGGTGGTCGGCGTGACCGGCAACGGCGACAGGCTCGTCGGGCAGCCGCTCGCGGGCGCGCGCTGGACCTTCACCCACCCGCTCGACGCGCGTCCGATGATCGCCGGGCGTGTGGTGGTCGGCTCGGGGGGGGGGGAGATCTTCGCCCTCGACGCCACCACGGGAAAGAAGCTCTGGGCGCGCCCGACCGGCTCGCTCCCGCTCCTCGGCGCCGGCGACGACGGCAGCATCACCGTGGTCACGCTCGAGCGCGTGCAAGGCCCGGGAGCGACGCTCCTCGCCATCGCGCGCGACGGCAGCGTGACGCGCCAGATCGAGACCGACAAGTCGTTGGGCATCCCCGCGGTCCTCGGAGGCATCGCCTTCGTCCCGTGGAGCAGCCAATACGTGAGCGCGCTCGACCTCACCAACGGCGACGAGCCGGGACGCATTCTCTTCCGCGAGAAGGTGAGCCGCGCCTTCACCGAGGGGGGCGGGCTCTTCTTCGGCGAGATCGGCATCTTCCGCTTCGACGACAAGATCGCCTTCGCCTCCAAGCGCGGCGCCTCGCACGCGACCTTGCCGCAGCGTGAGCTCCCGGGGAGCCCGGTCCTCCTCACACCGCCCGAAGAGCGGCAACGCGTCGTCGCCTCGGCGCGCGACCGCATTCGCCTCTACGCGCGCCCCTCGGGGACGCAAGGTCCGCTCGGTATCGACAGCGATCGCTTCTTCGCCACGTATTTCCGGGTGGTGATGGGCTTCGAGTCGGGCAAGGGGCGCCTCGCGTGGGTGCACACGCACGACAGCGACGTGCTCGGCGGTGCGGCGGCCAAGGGCGGCCTCGTCCTCTGCGACGAAGCGGGGAAGATCACCGAGCTCGACGCGCGCACCGGTGCGGTGGTGGGCGCGCTCGATCTCGGCGAGCCGGTGAAGAGCTGCATCGTGCAGACGGACAGCTTCGTCACCCAGCAGCCGGCGCGCGCCGACTTGAAGTCGCTCGGCGCCCAGCTCGCCGAAGCGCTCGAGAACAAGGACGCGCAGCTCGTCACCGCGCAGCGCTTGCTCCTCCGCGAGATGGCCACGCTCGAGGACGAAGACGCGACGCGTGTCCTCGTCGAGCTCGCGTCCGATTCGGAGACGCCGCCGCAGATCGTCGCCGACGCCCGCGCGGCCCTTGCTGCACGGCGCAACGGCGCGCGCTACATGACCGCGGCCCTCGCGCGGCACTACGACTACCTGAAAGACGTCCTCCGCCCGCCGCCGGTGGGGCCGATGGCGCAAGCGCTCGCGGCGATGAAGGACAAGGCCGCGGCCCCGGCGCTCGCGGCGCACCTGCTCGACCCGGCCGACACCGACGACGACGTGAAGCAAGCGGCCTCGGCGCTCGCGGTCCTCGGTGACGCGGGCGAGGTCCCTTCGCTGCGCCAGTTCTTCGTCTTGAACTCGGCTTCGGCGGAGGGGGACGACATCCCCGCGGCGGTGGTGAGCGCGGGGCAAGCGCTCCTCAAGCTCGGGGGCAAGGACGGCCGCTCGCTCGTCGAGCGCGCCGCCGCCGATCCGGCCACGGTCGACGTCGTACGCGTGAAATTGAAGGGGCTCCTCGAGGCAGCGGACGCCGCGCATGCCGGGGCGAACGATGTCGCGCCCGCTTCGAGCGCGACGCCGGCGGCCTCGAGCGCCGTTCCTTCGGGGGGCGCCGCGCCGGCCAAAAAGAAGGGGAAGTAGCGTGCTCGGGCTCTTCAACGGCGACAGCCTGCTCCTCCTCGTCACGAACGGGATCGCGACCCTCGTCACGTTCGTACTTCAGGTCGCCTTCCTGGTGGCCGCGCTCACGGTGGTGAAGCGCCACCGACCCGACGCGGTGTTCCTCCTCGCCGCGGCGCCGGTGATCAACATCTGCGCGTCGATCTTCAGCATGGTGGGCTACGCGGTGGGCGGGCGCTTGGTCGGCTCGTCGGGCTTTGGCGCCGTCGGCACGTTCTACGCGGCGATGCACGTCGCTACGACGCTCGCCTACTCGGCGAGCGCGCTGTGCCTCCTTCTGGGGATCGTTCGCCTCGCGCGCCCGGCGCGTGACGACCGCGACGCGCTTATGCCCGCGCGGTACTGAGGCGCGCCGCGCGCCCCGCTCGGTGCCCCGCCGTCACTCCCCCGGCGCGATGCCGTCGTACACGCCCATCTCTTCTTCGCGCGCGTAGAGGCAGCACTCGCTGGCGACGGGGAACTCGGAGCACGCCGAGGGGCGGAGGGTGTAGACCCCGCACTTGTTGTCCTTGCCGAGGTGACGGCAGTCCTTCGACTTGAGGAGCGTGAGGACCACGCGCCCCTCCTTGTCCTTCTTCGCGTAGGGCGGGCGCGCGAGCTCGGGGCGGCCCCCCTTCGTGAAGCGCGCGACGTCGTCGTCGTCGAGGACCACTTGGTTGTCGCGGCAGCACGCGCCGCACAAAAGGCAGTCGAAGCCCACCTTGCGCGTCGCCTTCGGCCAGCCGGCGTCGCGCTCGATGCGGCGCTCGATGACGTGGAGCGAGTCGCGGGCGATGCGCGTCGTGGCGAGCCCCTTGAGCGGGCCGCTCGTGGGCTTGGAGAAGCGATGCTTGCCGAGGTCGAGGAGCGACCAATACCCGAGATCCATAGGATCCTTCGGGTCGGGGATCTTCACCACCAAGCGGGCGCGCGTCTTCGAGCCCTCGTCGAACACGATGGCGTGACCACCGGCGCGTACGTGGGCCGCGGCCTCGCGCGCGTACTTCTCTTTGAATTGGCGGACGACGGGTCGCACGACCCAAGTGACAGACGACACGCGAGCTCCCTTTCGGCCCCCTCTTCACGTCGCTTTAGAGGAAAAGCGCGGAAGAAGAAATACCGTCAGTTGATCTCGGGCTGGGTCGACGAGGGCTTGCGCGCCTCGCCCGTCTGCTTCGCGCGTTGCGCCGCGCGCTCGAGCCCGGCGCGCACGAACCGCGCGAAGAGCGGGTGCGCCGCCGCCGGCCTGCTCTTGAACTCGGGGTGGAACTGGCACGCGAGGAAGTAGGGGTGATCCTTGAGCTCGATCATCTCGACCAAGCGCTTGTCCGGCGAGGTGCCGGAGAGCACGAGGCCCGCCTGCTCGAGGCGCTCGCGGTAGTCGTTGGCGAACTCGTAACGGTGGCGGTGGCGCTCCGAGATCTCGGTCGCGCCGTAGGCCTCCGCTGCCGCCGAGCCGGGCAAGAGGCTGCACGGGTACGCGCCGAGGCGCATCGTCGCCCCCTTGTTCCGCGTGCCGCGCTGGTCGGGCATCAGGTCGATGACCGCGTGCGCGCACTCGCGATCGAACTCGCTCGAGCTCGCACCGGCGAGGCCGGCCACGTTGCGCGCGAACTCGACCACGGCGAGCTGCATGCCGAGGCAGATCCCGAAGAAGGGGATCTTGTTCTCGCGCGCGTAGGCGATGCTCTGGATCTTCCCTTCCGTCCCGCGATCGCCGAAGCCGCCGGGGACGAGCACCGCGTCGAGGTTCTGGAGGCGCGACTCGGCGCCGTCCTTCTCGATCTCCTCCGAGTCGATGTACTCGAGCTCGAGGCGGCAGTCGTTGTTCATCGCGCCGTGGACGAGCGCCTCGTGGAGCGACTTGTACGCGTCGCGGAGGTGCACGTACTTGCCGACGATGCCGATCTTCACGCTCCCCTTGGTGGGCTTCGTGAAGCGCTCGACCATCTTCTGCCAGGCGGTGAGATCGGGCTGGCGGCTCCAGATGTTGAGCCGATCGCAGATGAGGTCGTCGAGCCCCTCTTTGTGGAGCCAGAGCGGCACCTCGTAGATGCACGAGACGTCGATGGCCGAGATGACCGCTTCGACCGCCACGTTGGAGAAGAGGGCGATCTTGTCCTTGGTGCCGCGGTTCAACGCTTCTTGCGTGCGGCAGAGGAGCACGTCCGGCTGGATGCCGATCTCGCGCATCTCTTTGACCGCGTGCTGCGTCGGCTTGGTCTTCAGCTCGCCGGCGGTGGCGATGTACGGCACCAGCGTGACGTGCACGCTGAGCGCGTTTTGCGGACCCGCCTCGATCTTCATCTGGCGGATGGCTTCGAGGAAGGGGAGCGACTCGATGTCGCCCACCGTGCCGCCGATCTCGATGATGGCGACGTCGACCCCTTCGGTGGCGTCGCGGACGCGCGCTTTGATCTCGTCGGTGATGTGCGGGATGACCTGCACGGTGGCGCCGAGGTACTCGCCGCGGCGCTCCTTGGAGATGACCGCCTCGTAGATGCGGCCCGTCGTCACGTTGTTCTGGCGCGTCATGCGCGCCGTGGTGAAGCGCTCGTAGTGCCCGAGATCGAGGTCCGTCTCGGCGCCGTCGTCGGTCACGAAGACCTCGCCGTGCTGGTACGGGCTCATCGTCCCCGGGTCCACGTTGATGTACGGGTCCAGCTTGACGTGGGTGATTTTCAGCCCGCGCGCCTCGAGGAGCGCACCGACCGAAGCGCTCGCTAGCCCCTTGCCGATGGACGAGACGACACCGCCGGTCACGAACACGTACTTGGTCGGTTTCCGGCTCATCGCCCTGTGCTCCTTCGGTGGCGAGTACAGGGGCGGATTAGCATAAGCCGTGCCGCGATTCTACCCGGCGCTCGCTTTGGTCACTGCACGTACGCCCCGACCGGCCACACGTGGTACGGGTCGCCGCCCGCCGAAGCCTCTTGGCTCACGATGTAGATGTGGGCGTAGTTCCCCGAGCCGACCGAGCCCGACGCCGAGATGGTGAGCGTCGCCGTGCCGCCGTTGTTGATGGTGTTGAGCGTCTGCCCTTGCGCGCTGATCGTCGTGGGGCTCGTCAGCTTGACGGTGAAGCCCTGGGTCGTGGCGCCGGTGATGGCGGCGTCGATGATCCAGTCGTTCATGCGCGCGGTGGAGAAGCCGGTGACGGGGATGTCGATCTTGCCGCCCGCCGCGACCTTGAACCAGCCCTTGGGCGAGTTCGCGTCTTGGGGAACGCTGGTGTTGTAGTACGCGCGGTTCAGCGTGGGGACGCACGGGTCGCCGGTCCCTTGCGCCGCCTTGTTCGACCAGACGCGCTGGTAAAGGTCGAGCCCTTCGTAGGCTTGCGTGCTCGCGCAAAGATCGCCGATCTCTCCTTGGAGCGTGGCCCACACGGTGGTGTTCCACGGCGCGCTCTGCGGCGAGGGGAGGGTCCAGCCGCTCCCCGGCACGGCGTCGGTCACCGCCTCGATGATCTCGTGGCTCGACGCCATCGTCATGTACTGCTGCTGGCTCATGCCCGGCGACTGGCAGTAGTGGACGAAGCCCCACCCGTCGTTCGTCCCTTGGTAGTCGAGGTGGTAGCCGCCGTACTGCTGGCACGTCGGGTCCTGCGACTCGTGCACGCCGGCCGGCAAATACAGCATGAACATCGTGTGCCCGTTGGAGGCGAGCCCTTTGCCGGAGATGGCCGAGGCGATGTAGCTCTCCATTTGCGATTGGCTGATCGTCGATCCCGAGAACGACGCGCCGACCACGTTCGTGTGCGTGAAGCCCGAGCCGAGGCCGTATTCGGCGGCGAGCCCCTTGAGCCAGTTCGAGGCGATGAGGTGATCGCCGAAGTCTTGGTACGCGGTCGTCAGCTGCGACGTCTCGCTCGGCATGGTGATGGTCACGAGCTTGAAGTTCGTGAGGATCGAGCTGCCGTTCTTCGGCACCTGCGGGTACGCCGGGTGCGCCGCTTGGTTGAACGGGCCCGCGTCCTTGCCGCCGTCTTTGCTCGTGGTGCCGCCGTCGTCCCCCGCCACGCCGCCGTCGTCGTCGCCGGTCCCCCCGTCGTCTCCCGGATTCGCGTGGACGATCGTCGTGGAGCTGCAAGCCAGCGGTTGGATGACGAGCGGAGCTCCGAGGAGAGCGAAGGCGAGGAGAGACGAGGCGCGCATGAAGACTCCTTGGGAAGAACGAAGGACGAGGCGCGGCACGGGCCGCGACGGCTCCTAGGGCGTCCGAAGCCGGGGGATGGCCGCGGGTCGGAGAATCTTACGAAGAATCCGTCGCCGTGCACGTGGCGCGACGCGTTTTATGGACGCAGTTCCGCCACATTTCTTCAGATCCTCCCCACTTCTTTCGATCCTCTCGCGAGACGCTCCCCCTGGGACGCTTCGGGGACGTTCTTTGGTACGCTGCTCGCGTGGTCCGTATCGCAGCGCGTTACGAGCTCGGGCCGCTCCTCGGCGCCGGGGGATTCGCCGCGGTCTACCGCGCGCGCGACCTCACGCTCGGCAACGACGTCGCCATCAAGGTGACGCCGATCCTCGGCGACGAGAACTTCGATCGCTTTCGCCACGAGGCCCTCGCGCTCTCGCGCCTCAAGTCGAAGAACATCGCGCGCGTCCACGACTTCGGCCACGACGAGGCCGTCGGCCTCTACCTCGTGATGGAGCTCATCGACGGTCGCGCCCTCGACGTGCGCTCCCTCGGGCGTGCGCTCCTCCCCCACGAAGTGCTCCTCGCCGCGCGCGCGCTCCTCTCGGCGCTCGCCGAGGCGCACGCCGCCGGCATCGTGCATCGCGACATCAAGCCGTCGAACGTGCTCGTCCCCGGGGGGCTCGCCGGCCTCGCCGACTTGCGGCTCTTCGACTTCGGCATCGCCCGCTCGGAACGCCGTCACGAAGTGCAAGAAGGGCTCGGCCAGCACGAGACCCAAGACGGCGTGCTCCTCGGCACACCGGCGTTCATGGCGCCGGAGCAGATCAGCGAAGGGGTCGTCACGCCGGCGAGCGACGTCTACGCCGCGGGGCTCGTCCTCTTCGACTTGCTCGGCACGGGGCCGCTCTATCCCGGATCGACGATGCAAGACCAGCTCGCCGGTCGCTTGCAGGGCGATCCGAACCTCGAAGGGCGCGTCGATCCTGTGCTCCTTCGCTTGCTGGCGCGCATGCTCGCGCGTGATCCGCGCGCGCGCTTCGCCGACGCGGGCGAAGCGCTCGATCTCATCGCCGAGCTCGAGACCGCGCCGGTCTCCTTCGCCGACCTGCCGCGGGAGCTCTCCCTCGGCGGACCGACGGGGCCCATCGGCACGACGCAAGTCAGCGAGCTCGAGACGCCGCGCACACCGCTCGCTCACTCGGTGCATCCGGCCACGCCGGTACGCCTCACGCGCTTGCCCGACGAAGGCGAGCGCGCGCTGCTGATCGCGCTCGACGCGCTCGATCTGCCGATGCTCGAGGCGTTGGGGCGTCGCGAGCGGGGCACCGACGTGGGGCGCGTGGCGCGCGCGATCTCGCTCACGTTGCGTCTCGAGCTCGACGCGGCGGCGGTCGTGCTCGAGCCGTTGCTCGCCGGGAGCCCGCTGGCCCGCGCGGTGGCGACGTGTCTCGTCGCGCCGCGAGCCAGGCGCTCGACGCGCGGTCGTCTCGAGACCGACGTCGACGAGACTTGGCTCGACGAGGTGAGCTTCGACGCCGCGGCGGTGCTCGTCCCCCTGGGCGTGACGCTCCTGCCGCGCGAAGACGCGCCGCGCGTCCTCTTGCGATGCCGCCGCCTGCTCGCGCGCGTCACCGACAAGACCCCCTCGGCCGTCGGCGCGGCGCTCAGCATGGCGCGATGCACGGCGGCGAGCGTCACCGGCGACGCGACCCCTTCGGTCGCGCTCGAGGAGTTCCTCGCGCTCCGCGAAGCCGAGCCCGCGCCGAGCTCTCCGCTCGCCGTCCTCGTGCGTGCGCTGCTCCTCGGCACGCTCACCTTCCGCGTCGACGAGCACCTCGCGCGGACCGAGCTCGAGCTGGCCGCGCGCCTCGCCGCCGAGGCCGGCATCACGCTGCTCGAGGTGCGAGCCCAGGTCGCCCGCGGCGGCCTCCTCGTGGAGATCCCCGGGCGCGTGGAAGAAGGGCTCGCGATCCTCGAGCGCGCCGGCGCGCTCCTCGCGCACGGCGACGCCCCCTCGCTCGAGCACATCGCGCAGCACAATCGCGGCGCCGCGCTCATCATCGAAGGACGCTACGCCGAGGCCGCCCCCACGCTCGAGCGCGCGCGTCTCGCCGCCGAGGGCGAGCTCAGCGAAGAGCACGAAGCGCTCTCGTGCATGAACGAATCGTTCGCTCACCTCGCGCTCGGCGCCGACGCCGCGGCGCGCGCGGCGATCTCCGGTCTCACCGAGGCGAAGCTCCAACGCGTCAGCGGGCGCACCGCGGCCTACGTGCTCGTCGCGCGATCCCTCCACGCGCTCCTCTTCGGTGAGGTGGCGCGCGCCGAGTCCGAGCTCCGCGAGGCGCACGCGCGCGCCGCGCAAGCCGAGGCCGCGGGCGGCGACGCGTACCTGCTCGCCGAGGTCGTGGCCATCGTCTGCGCGGTCGCGCGCGGGGAGTCGGTGGATCTCTTGGCGCGCGCCGCCGACCTCGAGAAGCTCGCGCAGGACCGCGGGCTCTCGGCGTTCTATTGGTTCGACGTGCTCGCCGCCGTGCTCGGGCACGTGCGCGACCCGAGCCTCAAAGCCGCGCTCGAAGAGGCGCTCGAGCGCTTGGTCTTGCTGCTCGGGCCGGTGCGCTCGGGGGCCATGTCCACGGCCGATCCGCCGCCGGTGGCCCCCTCGGCCGAGCCCGGGACCGATCCGTCCCAAGGCGCCTCGCCCCGCGATCCTGTCGCTTCGGCGTGACGCGCTGCGCCTCGGCCGCACGTGCACTTCGGGCTCTTGCGATGCTTCGCGGCCGGTGCCTATGCTCCGCTCGCCATGGCAGAGCATCTCGGCATCCTCGGATACGACAGCTTCCACTTCGTGGTGGAGAACCTCGAGCGCTCACGGCGCTTTTACACCGAGGTGCTCGACTTCAAAGAGGTGGCGCGACCGGGCGACGAGCTCGCGGCCCGCGGCGGGCAGCAGTCGGTGGTCTTCGGCGCCGGCGACGTCCGCGTGTGCGTCTCCACCGCCCTCAGCCAGACGTCCAAGGCCGCGCGCTACTTGAAGCGTCACCCGGCAGGGGTGATGAGCCTCTCCTTCCGTGTGCAGGACCTCGATCGCGCGGCCACGCTCCTCGACAAGCGCGGGGGCACGTTCCTCCGCGAGCCGCTCGAGGTGAAGGACGAGCACGGCGGCACCTACCGCTCCTTCGAGATCGCCACGCCGCTCGGCGACGTGGCCTTCCGCTTCGTCGAGCGCAACGACTTCCGCGCCTTCGCCCCCGGCTTCGTCGACAGCGGCGTCGCTGGCACCCCGGCGTGGAACGGCGGTCGCCCGGTGAACCGCTTCGGCATCACCAGCATCGATCACGTCACCTCGAACGGTCTGACGATGCAGCCCATCGTCTCCTGGTACCGCGAGGTGCTCGGCTTCGAGCCGTTCTGGGAGATCAGCTTTCACACGAACGACGTCGCCGCGGGGCGCGCCTCGGGCTCGGGCCTCCGCTCGATCGTGATGTGGGATCCGGAGAGCGGCGTGAAGTTCGCGACGAACGAGCCGATGCGCCCGTTCTTCCGCGACTCGCAGATCGCGAAATTCGTCGACGACAACGGCGGGAACGGCGTGCAGCACGTCGCCTTCGCCGTGACCGACATCCTCTCCACGGTCGAGGAGCTCGGCAAGCGCGGCGTCGACTTCATGGAGACGCACCCCGCCTACTACAAGGATCTCCCCGAGCGCCTCGAAAACCTCGGCATCACCAACGTGACGCAGGAGCTCAAGGAGCTCGAGCGGCTCGGCATCCTCGTCGACGGCGCGAACGACAAGTACATGCTGCAGATCTTCATGCGCGAAGCGGCGGCGCTCTACGACGAGTCGCGCGCGGGTCCCTTCTTCTACGAGATCATCCAGCGCTGCGGCGATCCTGGCTTCGGCTACGGGAACTTCCGCGCGCTCTTCGAGAGCATCGAGCGCGCGCAGCGCGAGGCCTCGGGCGGCGCGGGGAAGCCGTGATCGAGCGGCGCCACGCCGGCGTCTTGCCGGACAAGCCGCACACCGTCTTTCGCGATCCCGACGGCAAGCTCCTCTACGAGGAGATGTTCACGCGCGAGGGCTTCGGCGGGCCCTTCACCTATTTCTACCATCGTCACCCCATCACGCCGCATCGCTCGGTCGAGGCGACGTCGCGCGGCTATGCGCCGCCCGTGGCCGACGAGGACGCGCAGCACCCGCTCAAGCGTCGCCTCTACTCTTCGGACAAGCTCGTGGCGGGCGGGCAGCTCTTCGAAGCGCGCACGCCCATCCTCTTCAACCAGGATCTGACCATTCTCCTCGCGCGACCCACCGAGAGCGACGAGGCCTACTTCGCCAACGGCGACGGCGACGAGCTCTGGTTCGTCCAGGAAGGGAGCGCGCGGCTCGAGTCGCCGTGCGGTTGGCTCTCGGTGAAGAGCGGGGACTACGTCTGGGTGCCGCGCTCTTTGATCCACCGCTGGCACCTCACGTCGCCTTCCATGCGCCTCATGTGCTTCGAAGGGCACGCCGGCATCCACATCCCCACGCAGTTCCGCAATCCGGTGGGTCAGCTGATGATGGATGCGCCTTACACGCATCGCGATTTCGTCTTCCCCGAAGGGCCCATCGCTCCCATCACCAAGTCGCCCCCCGCCGGGCCGCACGTCCTCTTCGCCAAGAAGCACGGGCGCTACACCCGCTACGAGCTCACGCACGCGCCGATGGACGTCGTCGGCTGGGACGGCTTCGTCTACCCGTGGGCCTTCGCCATCGAGAAGTACCAAGCGAAGACCGGCCTCGTGCACCTGCCGCCGACGATCCACACGACCTTCGCCGGGCGCGGCTTCGTCGTCTGCTCCTTCGTCCCGCGGATGACCGACACGCACCCCGAGGCCATCCCGTGCCCCTATCCGCACTCGAGCGTCGACTGCGACGAGGTCATCCTCTACTTGCGGGGGAACTTCACGAGCCGGAAGGGAGTGGGGCCGGGCTCGATCTCGCTCCACCCCGCGGGCATCTCGCACGGGCCGCACCCCGGCGCGTACGAAGGGAGCATCGGATCGAAAGAGACGACGGAGATGGCGGTGATGGTCGACACCTTCGCCACGCTCGCCCCCACCGCGCAGGCGCGCAACCTGGAAGAGCCTGGCTACCACGCGAGCTGGTCGCTCCACTGAGATGAAGCGGGGGGGCAGGATGTCGCCTCGCGGTCCGCGCTTCGTCGCGCGCGTCCTCGCCCGCCTCCCGCTCTTCGCTGGGGTGGCGGCGCTCGTCGCCTGCAAAGAGGGGAGCGCGGCGCCGCCGGTGGCGAGCTCGCCGTCGTTCCCCCTCGTCGCCGTGAGCGACGTGGATCTCCCCGGCGGCGCGACGCGCTTCGACTACCAAGAGATCGACGCGGCGCACGCGCACCTCGTCGTCGCGCACATGAACGACGCGTCGGTCCTCGTCTTGAACCTGGCCGATGCGTCGGTCGCGCGGCTCTTGCCCAACATCCCCACGCCGCGCGGGGTCGCGGTGGGGCCCGATCGCTTCTTCGTGACGAGCTCGCCGTCCACGCTCGTCGTCGTCGACGCCGTGACGCTCGCCGAGATCGCGCGCGTCCCTACCGGGAGCGGTCCGGACGGTGTTGCCTACGATCCGGACGACCGCGTCGTCGGTGTGTCGGATCAGCACGACGGCGCCATTTCCCTCCTCGCCGAAGCCGGGAGCGGCGCGCGGGTGGCTGTGCCGCTCGGCAAAGAGACGGGGAACGTGGTGTACGACGCCCCGCGGAAAGAATTTTGGATCACCGTGGTCGGCGCGTCGCCGCCCGATCAGCTCGTCGCCGTCGATCCCGTCGCCAAGAAGGCGACGACGCGGATCCCGCTCCCCGGTTGCGCCGGCGCGCACGGGCTTCGCATCCACCCCGACGGTCAGAGCGCCCTCGTGGCGTGCGAAGACAACGACACGCTCGCCCGCGTCGATCTCGGCGGCGCGCGCGCCGTGGTCACGGCCAAGACCGGCTCGGGCCCCGACGTCCTCTCCCTCGATCCGGGCGCGGGGTGGCTCTACGTCGCCGCAGAGAGCGGCGATCTCACCGTCTTCGACCTCGCGCGCCCCGGGCTCACCGCTTTGGATCGCGAGCACCCGGGGGACAACGCGCACTCGGTCGTCGTCGATCCGGCGACGCATCGGGTCTTCTTCCCCCTCATGGCCGGAGCGCACGGAAAGCCGGCGATGCGCATCATGAAGCCCGCCGCCGTCCCCGCCACGGCAGCGCCTCTGGCGCGCCCGTCGGCGACGCACGGAGGCCGATGAAGAAGAGAGTCTCTCGCGCCTGCCTCGCCTGCGCTTCGCTCGTGCTCGCGAGCACGGCCTTCGCCACGCGCGCCTCGGCCGGTCCGGAGACGGCGCTCCGCGAGCTCGCCGGTGGCCAAGTGAAGAAGGGGGTCCGCACCATCGGCATGGGGGGCGACGGCGCCACCACCGGCAACTACGCCCTCGTCTACAAAGACGCCGGCGGCGCGATCTTCGATCAAGGGATCACCCGCTACAAGGACACGAACGATCTCTTCACGTTCAGCGCGGTGGGCTTCACCACGCCGACGTTCTGGGACGACGCGGCCCTTTACGTCATCGCCTTGGGCCAAAACGGAACGGGCGTGCGCGTGTGGGATTTCACCGCCAAGAGCCCCGCGAAGCCTCCCTCCACGGGGAACCTCTCGGACACTTCGGTCTTCGTGAAGCTCGCCAAGCCGCTCTCGAAGACGCTGAGCATCGGCTTCATGGGGGCCTTCGAGCTCTCGCAGGCGACGCTCCTCCCCGACAGCGGTGCGCCGCCGATTCAGTTTCACACCGCGTACCTCCCCTCGGGCGGGCTCGGGCTCCACTACCACCCCGACGAGCACTGGCAGCTCGGCGTACGAGGCATCTTCAACCACGACAACGAGACGCGCACCCAAGGCGCGGTGACCTCACGCGGGTTCCTTCGCTCGTACGAGTACCGCGCCGGGGTGGCCTATTCGCCGTGGAAGGGGACGCTCCTCGACCTCGGCGTCGCCGCGCTCGACCGCTCGAACACGCTCGAGCACACGAAGACCTTCGACGTGCACCCCGCGCTCGGCGTCGAGCAGGCGCTGGTGAAGAAGCGCGTGTGGGCGCGCGCCGGTCTCGACGAGACCACGTGGACCACCGGGCTCGGCCTCGCTGCCGGCGTCTTCAAGCTCGACGTCGCATACCTCTACGATCTCGCCGCGGCGCGCACGGGCGACGTCTTCGGCAAGCGCAACGCGAGCCTCATCGGCACCTTGGGCTTCGACTACCAGCGGCTCCTCGCCAAGAAGTGACGTGCGGCGGGCTCCGTTCTTGAGGACGTCGATTGCCCGACGAAGCGTGGTCTTCGTCGCTCTGTGCGTCGCGGTCACGTGCTCGGCGAAGCCCGCCCTCGCGTACCGCCCCTTCGACTCGACCGACGCCGCGGTGGCGGCGCAGGGAGAGCTCGAGCTCGAGCTCGGCCCGGTGGGGTACCTCCGCGCGGGCCACAGGGGCTACGCGGCGCCCCTCGAAGTCTTGAACCTCGGCGTGCTCGAACGATGGGAGCTCGTCCTCCAAGGGCAAGAGCTCGCTGCGCTGCGCCCCGGCGGCGAAGCGGCGCGCGTGCGCCTCGTCGACACCGGAGCCCTCGTGAAGGGGGTGCTGCGTGAAGGGACGCTGCAAGGAAAGTCGGGCCTCAGCATCGCCACCGAGATCGGCGCGCTGCTCCCTACGGTGAACGACGAGCCCGGCGCCGGCGCCAACCTGAATCTCATCGTGTCGCATCGCCTCGACGTCGTGACCTTCCACGTGAACCTCGAGGGGGCGCGGACGCGCGCGGGGAACGCCGACGGCTTCGCCGGCGGGATCGTCGAAGGCCCGTTCCTTTGGCCTCTGCGCCCGGTCGCGGAGGTCTACGTCGAGCACGAGACCGGCGCGGCGAGCACGTTCTCCACGCTCGTGGGCTTCATCGCCCCGCTGAACGACGAGCTCAGTCTCGACGGAGGGACGCGCCTCGCCCTCGTCTCGGGGGCGGAGGTCTTCGAGGCGCGCGCCGGGTTCACCTGGTCGCTCCGCGTGTGGCGCTGACGCTCACGCTCAGCGCGCGAGCCTCCGCTGGATGAGGAGCGCAGCGACGAGCACAGAGAAGGCGAACGCCGCCGCGGTCCCCCAACGATCGGCGCGCCCGGCGGCGACCTCGAGCGGCGCGAGGAAGCCGATGGTCAGCATGGGGACGATGCGTTGATCGAGGGTGTCGGGGAGCGGAGGGGCGACGTCTTCTTCGCGCGTTCCGGGGACGCGGTAGGGGCTCTCACGCATGGGCGGGTGATTCCTCTCGAGGCAAGCTGCGCTCTTTGGCCCGCGCCTCGCGGCGCTCGGCCCATTCCCCCACCAACACCAAGAGCGGCGGCAGCGCGGCGCGCGCCAAGACCGCCAGCACGACGGCGCCTCCGATGACCACGATGGCCAGCGGCTTCTGCGTCTGCGCGCCGATGCCGTTGGAGAGCGCGGCGGGCAAGAGCCCGATCATCGCCACCAGCGTCGTCATGAGGCACGGACGAAGACGCTTCGTCGAGGCCTCGCGCGCCGCGTCGCGCACGCTCGCTCCGCCGGCACGGAGCCTGTCGAAGTACGTCACGACCAAGATGGCGTCCTGCACGGCGATGCCGAAGATGGAGACGAAGCCCATCGCCGCCGAGACCGAGAAGGTGACGCCGGTCGCGAGGAGCGCCAGCACGCCGCCGGCGCACGCGATGGGCACGTTCATGAAGACGACGAGCGTGTACGACCACCGCTTCACCGCCGCGAAGACGAGCCCCAGCACCACGAGCACGCTCACCGGCACGACGACCGCGAGGCGACTCATGGCTTCGTCGAGCTCGCTCGCCTCGCCGGCCCAATCGAGGTGGAGCTCGTAGCCGAGGTGCACGTCGTGATCGACCGCGGCCTGCGCCTCGGCCACCGTGCTCGTGAGATCACGCCCACGGACCGAGAATTTCACCGGCGTGAAGCGCTCGCCGTCTTCGCGGTAGATGACCGTCGGTCCGTCCTCCAGCGTGATCTGCGCGATTTGCCCGAGCGGCACTTCGGCGCCGTTCGGCGTGCTCACCGTGATCTCGCGGATCGCCTCCACCGACGATCGGTACGGCTCGAGCCAGCGGAGCGTGAGGTCGAAGCGCTTCTCGCCTTCGTAGACCTCGGTGACGGCGTGCCCGCCGACCGCCGCTTCCACCACGGCGTCGATGGTGGCGGTGTTCAGCCCGTAGCGCGCGCACGCCCTTCGATCGGGGACGATCTTCACGCTGGGCTGACCCATCGAACGAAAGAGACCGAGGTCCTTCACCCCGCGGACCTTGCCCATCGAGGCCACGATGGCCTCGGCCTTCTGGTCGTTCGTCTTCACGTCTGGGCCGAAGACCTTGACCGAGTTCTCGCCTTTGACCCCGCTCACCGCCTCTTCGACGTTGTCGCTGATCATCTGCGAGAAGTTGAAGACCGCGCCGGGGAACGCCTCGCCGAGCTCGCGCGAGAGCTCGTCGGTGAGCTTCTCCTTCGTCACCCCCTTGGGCCATTCGTCGAAGGGGGCGAGGGGCGCGAAGAGCTCGATGTTCTGGAAGCCGGCGACGTCGGTGCCGTCGTCGGGTCGACCGAGCTGCGAGACGACGTGCAGCACCTCGGGGTGCTTGCGCGTGGCGTCGTTGCACGGGCTCCCGTCCTCCGGGCAACCGCGGACGATGGCTCGCATGCGCCCCACGTACTTCGCCGACTGCTCGAGCGAGATCGACGTGGGGAGCGTCGCGCGGATCCAGAAATTCCCCTCTTCGAGCTTGGGCATGAACTCGCCGCCGAGGCTCGAGAGGAGCGCGCCGGCCACCGCGACCGGGAGGAGACCGACGAGGAGCACGGCCCAAGGCCTTCGCACCGCGACGTCGAAGAGCGGCGCGTACGCGCGATGCAGGAGACGCATCGGCAGGTTCTCCGACTCTTCGGCGTTCGCCGGGACGAAGCGCGTGGCGAGGAGCGGCGTGAGCACGAGCGCCAGCACGATGGCCCCGAAGATGGCGAACGCGTAGGTGTGCGCCATCGGCGAGAAGATGATCCCGGCGACGCCCGTCATCGTGAAGAGCGGCAAAAACGCCACGCCGATGATGAGCGTCGAGAAGAGCATCGGCCCCGCGACCTCGCCGGCGCCGGCGAGCACGCGGTCTTTCATCGTCCCTTGGCCGTGCGGGCCGATGTGACGAAAGAGGTTCTCCATCATGATGACCGTCGAGTCGACGACGATCCCGAAGTCGACCGCGCCGAGCGAAATCAGGTTCGCCGGGGTGTCGCTCAGCACCATGCCGCCGAAGGCGACGAGCAGCGCCAAGGGGATGTTGATGGCGGTGATGAGCGCCGCCCGCGTGTGACCGAGGAACACCACGAGGACGAGCGTCACCAGGAGGATCCCCACCGCGACGTTCTCCATCACGGTGTGGGTCGTCAGCTTCACGAGGTCGCCGCGGTCGTAGTAGGGGACGATGTCCATCCCCGGCGGGAGGACGCGCTTCTTCTGGATCTCCTCCCCCTTGGCGTGCACGCCGGCGAGCGTCTTCGGCGTCTCGCCGCCGTAGCGCATGAGGACGGTGCCCTGCACGACGTCGGGGTCGTCGTCCTGCCCGACGATGCCGAGGCGCGGCGCGTAGCCCTCGCTCGTCGTGGCGATGTCGCGGAGGCGCACCGGCGTCCCTTTGTGCTCGGTGATGACGATGTCGTCGATGTCGTGGACGTCCTTCAAGAGCCCGACGCCACGCACGCTGTACGACTGCTCGCCGATGGAGAGTCGTTGCCCGCCGGCGTTCTGATTCGCCGATTGCACCGCCTGCGTGAGCTGATCGAGCGTCACCCCCTGGCCGCGGAGGCGGTAGGGGTCGACCTCCACGTGGTACTCCTTGGTCTCACCGCCGAAGCTCACGACGTCGACGACACCGTCGACCTGCTTGAAGGCCCGTTCGAGCTTCCAGTCCTCGGTCGTCTTGAGGTCGCGCGTCGTGTAGCCCTTGCCGCGGACGGTGTAGCGGTACACCTCGCCGATCGCGTTCCACGGGGAGATGTCCGCGGTCACGCCCGCCGGCAAGTCGGTCTGCGCGAGGCGGTTCAGCACCTCTTGGCGCGCGCGGTCGTAGTCGGTCCCCCACTTGAAGTAGCACTTCACGTCGGCGAGCCCGAAGAGCGACTGCGAGCGGACGTGGTCGAGCCCCTTCATCCCGTAGAGATGCGTCTCGAGCGGCACGGTGACGTAGCGCTCGACCTCCTCGGCGCTCCACCCGCGCGGCTGCGCGACGATCTCGACGAGCGGGGGGACCGGGTTCGGGTACGCCTCGATGTCGAGCTTTTGGTACGCCCAGCCTCCGCCGACGACGAGGACCGTGACGAGTGCGGCAACGAGCCACGGGGCGCGAAGGGCGAGAGCGACGATCTTGTGCAGCATGCGAGGCGGCACCCACGCGGGGAGCCGGGCGCCTTTTGCAACGCGCGGACCAACGCGTGCACCCCTTCGCGCCGCGCGCGTCCTCCTGGCGTACGACGCGGCAATTCTCGAGCGACGTCGACGCGGGCGAAGCGACGACGCGCGCGCCGAGCCGTCGCTTCACGGGGCGCGTCGCGACGGAGTCGCGCCCGCGCTGCGGCGAGCGTGCGCCCGGGCGCGGTGCCCAGGCGTTCTCGACGTGCGATCAGTTGCAGTAGCCGTCGGTCTGGTACGTCCCGTAGAGCGACTCGCACTGCGGATCGTTGTTGAGATCCACATAGTAGTTGCAGGTGTCCTGCCACCCCTGGCCCGGGGGCAAGCTCGGGCAGCAGCTGGCGAGGGTCGCGCAGTGCGTCCCACCGGTGCAGTAGCCCCCCGAGTGGTACGAGCTCAGCGCGCTCGCGCAGCTCGCCTCGTAACCCGAGCTCACGATGCTCATGCACCCACCGGCCATCTGCGAGCCGAGATCGTTGCAACATGCAGACAACGCGGTGCAGCTCGCTCCCGTGCCGCCGCCGCCCCCCGCGTCGCTCTTGCCGCCATCGTGGTGCCCGGCGTCGCTCCTCCCGGCGTCGCCCGTGCCGCCGCCGCCCCCCGAGGAGTCGTCCCCCTCGTGGCCGCTCGTCCCCCCCTCGCCGGTGGCCGAGCCGCCGTCCTGCCCCGCCGAGGCGTCGTCGCCCCCGCTCGAGGAGGCCCCGCCGCCGCCGGATCCACCGTCAAAAGGGCTACCGCTGCAGGCGAGGACGCCCAAGCTGCCGAGGCTGATGCAAAGCGCGACGAAATTGCCTAGAAGGGAGCGCATCTTGCCGGGTCGTACGCGGAGGCCACCCCCGACCTTCCCGTGAACGCCCCATTCCGACGAGGCCGACAGACATCATGCAATTCACCGATCCGAGTCTCCCGCGCGAAGTGTTCGGCTGGAAGAGCCCGCGCCTCGGGCTCGACATGCCCATCGTGCGCTACGGGAGCTGGGGCCACGCGCTCATCCTGTTCCCCACGGCGCAGAGCGACTTCTTGGACAACGAGCGCTTCTGGCTGATCAAGGCCATCGAGCACCACATCTTCGCCGGCAAGCTGAATGTCTTCTGCATCAACACCATCAACAGCATGTCGTGGATGGCCAAGGGGGTCGGCGTCCGCGAGTCCGCGCGTCGGCAGGCGCTCTACTCGGCCTACGTCGAAGAAGAGGTCGTGCCGCACATTCGCCTGGTGCTCGGCGATCCCGAGGCGCGCATCGGCGTCGCCGGGGCGAGCTTCGGTGCCTTCCACGCGGCGAACGAGTTCTTCCGCCGGCCGGATCTCTTCGACACCCTCATCGGCATGAGCGGGTTCTACGACCTCGTCCCCGGGTACACCGAGGGCTACGTCAACGACGACATCTACTTCAACAACCCGACGTCGTTCGTCCGCAACATCCAGGACGGGCGCCAGCTCGATCTCATTCGCCACCACTCGCAGATCCACCTCGTCACCGGGCAGGGGGCCTACGAGCGCCCGGACGCGTCGAAGCGCTTCAGCGGGCTCCTCTGGCAGAAGGGGATCTGGAACAACCTCGACTTGTGGGGGCACGACGTGAACCACGACTGGCCGTGGTGGCACAAGATGCTGAACCACTACGTCGGTCACCGCCTCGGCTGGTGACGCCATGAGCGCGGGCCACTCGGCACAAGGGGAGTCGCAGCCGCCGGCGTCGCGTCGCGTGCGACGCGCGGGTATCTTGGTGGGGCGCGAGCGGAGCTTCCCCGACGCGCTCATCGCCGAAGTGGCGCGCCGTGAGGCCGGCGTCACCCTCGACTACGCCGAGGTCTACGCCGCGCGCGCCGACGAGCCGCCGCACTACGACGTGCTCATCGACCGCATCTCCCACGAGGTGCCGTGCTACCAGCCGTGGCTCAAGCTCCTCAGCTTGCATGGTGCACGTATCATCAACAACCCGTTCTGGCGCATCGCCGACGACAAGTTCTTCGACTCCGCCTTGGCGCACCTCCTCGGGGTGAAGGTGCCGAAGACCGTGCTCCTCCCTTCGAAGAGCTACGGCGACGACATCAACGGGCAGTCCTTGGAGAAGAACCTCAAGCTCGTCGACTGGGACGGCGTGGGGAGGGATCTCGGCTTCCCCATCTACTTGAAGCCCCACTGGGGCGGCGGCTGGCGCGACGTCACACGCTGCGCGTCGATGCAGGAGCTCCACGCCGCCTACGACAAGAGCGGCCGCCTCACGATGATCGCCCAAGAGGAGATCCGCTGGACGCGCTACGTGCGCTGCGTGGTCATCGGCCAGAAGGACGTGCTCCCCGCGCTGTGGGATCCGCGCCTCTCGCACTTCGAGCGGTACGGAAAGGCGCACGAGACCATGCCCGCGCTCACCCCCGAGCTCGAGGCCCGCGCCATCAAGGATGCGCTCACCCTGACGCGGGCGCTCGGCTACGACATGAACACCGTCGAGCTCGCCATCACCGAGGCCGGTGAGCCCTACGCCATCGACTTCATGAACTCGGCGCCCGACCTCGACGTGAGCTCGCTCGGGGCCTCGCACTTCGCTTGGGTCGTGGAAAAAATGGCCGATCTCGTGGTGCGCGCGGCCTTCGCCCCCAAGGCGACGAGCCCGCGTTGGGACGTCGAGCTCGGGTTGGCCGAGGAGTGAGCGTGACCGCGCGGCACGCCCACCCGCACGCGCCCGAGTACCACGTGCGGGTGCTCCCCGAAGAGCACACGCTCGACGTGGAGCTCCTCTTCACCCGCCACGGCGACGCGCCCCTCGAGCTCGCCGTCCCCACGTGGGTCCCCGGCGCCTACGGCTTCATGAAGTACGGCCGCGACGTCTACGACGTCCGCGCCACCGACGCCGAGACGGGCGAGCACCTCGCGGTCACCCGGCACGGCTGGAGTAGCTTCCTCGTCGCAGGTCCGTCGAAGCGCGTGCGCGTCACCTGGCGCGCGACGATGTCCGACGCGGCGTGGGGCGAGCTCGCGGGCATCGTCGACGACCGCTTCGCCGTGCTCCTCGCCACGCGCTACCTCCACGTCGTCGGCCACGAAGGCCCGTGCCGTGTGAGGTACCACGTCCCGACGGCGTGGCCGCTGCACCACCCCTCGGGCGCGCACGCCGTCTCGTCCGAGGCGAGCGAGCAGACGTGGGAGTACCCGAGCTTCGCCGCGCTCCTCGACACGCCGGTCGTCCTCGGCTCGTTCGTGCAGCGAACGCGCACCCACGCGGACGTCCCGTTTCACCATGTCTTCGTCGGCGACGCCGTCGGCTTCGACACCGAGGTCGACGCCTTCGTCGACGACGTGATGAAGATCGTCAAAGAGTGCGAGTCGGTCTTCGGCGCGTTCCCCTTCGCCGATTACACGTTCGTCTTCGGGTGCGACCCGCGCTTCCACTGGGGGCTCGAGCACGCGAACGGCACGATGATCGGCCTCTCGCCGGACACCTTCATCGACCCGAAAGAGCGCCTCGCCGCGCTCCGCGTGAGCGCACACGAGCTCGTCCACGCGTGGAACGTGTGCCGCTTGAAGCCGCGCGGGCTCGACCACCTCGACCACGAGCACGGGAGCTTCACCGACGGGCTGTGGGTGAGCGAAGGCTTCACCCGTTACTACGAGTTTCTCCTGCTCGTTCGCGCGGGGCTCATGTCGCCCGAGCGGTTCCTCTCGAACCTCGGCTGCTACTACCGCGCGCTCACGTCGCTCCCCGCCTTCGCGCACGCGACGCTGGCCGACTCCTCGCGCGCCACCTTCCTGAACCACAATCGGTACCCGGGGAGCGTGAACTCGACCATCGACTACTACGACAAGGGGATGCTCGTCGCCTTCGACCTCGACGCGGCGCTCCGCTTCCACGAGACACCGAGCACGCTCGATCGAGAATTTCGCGCCTTCTACGAGGCGTACGTGGGCAAGAAGGGCTTCACCACCGACGACGTGCGGACCTTCTTCTCGCGCGAGGCCAAGGAGGTCGACGGCCTCCTCGAGCGCGAGGTGCTCTCGGCCGGGCAGCTCTCGACGCTCGAGTGGCTCACGAAGCTCGGCTTCGAAGTGGAGATGTCGAGCCGTCGCGTGCTCGGCGTCGTCCTCAAAGAGGGGGTCGGGCCCCGCATCGGCAACGTGCTGGAAGGCGGGCCCGCCGCCCGCGTGGGGCTCGCGCCCGACGACGACATCGAGCGCGTCGACGGTTTCCCCTTCACGGCGAAGAGGCTCGCGTGGCTCACCGCCCGCGAAGACGAGATCGAAGTCGACGTCGCGCGCGGCCACGCTCGGCGCACCTACCACGTGCGCCCGACGCCCACGCAGCTCCCCGTGGCGCTCGTATTTCGCGGCGGAAGCCAGGAAATCGGCCGCCTCCGCGCCTGGCTCGGCCTCCCCGACCTCACCTTTCAAGCGGGCCATGCGATACCCTTGGAGGCCTACGACAACTTCCACGGCACCGACGCCGTGGTCTGACCGAGGGACCGCGCGAAGATGACGACGAACCTGCTCGTGCTCGCCAGCTACTTCAAGGGAGAGCGCTTCATGCGCCAGGCGCACGCCATGGGCGCGCGGGTGCACCTGCTCACGGTGGAGAAGCTCCTCGGAAAAGAGTGGCCGCGCGAGTCGTTGGTCGACGTCTACGCGCAGGCCAACAAGGCGACGCTCGCCGACACGCTGAAGACGGTGAGCTATCTCGCGAGGAAGATCCCCTTCGACCGCGTCGTGCCGATGGACGACTTCGACGTCGAGACCGCGGCGGCGCTTCGCGAGCACCTGCGCCTCCCCGGCCAAGGCGACAGCGCGGCCCGTTACTTCCGCGACAAGCTGGCGATGCGCATGCGCGCGCGAGAGATCGGCCTCCTCGTCCCCGACTTCGTCCACGTCTTGAACCACGACGCCGTGCACGAGTTCACCCAGAAGGTGAGCGGCCCGTGGATGTACAAGCCGCGCTCGCAAGCGGGCGCCACCGGCATCAAGAAGATGACCTCCGCCGAGCAGCTCTGGAGCGTGGTCAACGCCGCGGGCGACGAGCAGTCGTCGTACCTGCTCGAGGCCTTCACCCCCGGCGACGTCTACCACGTGGACAGCATCGTCGACCGCGGCAAGGTCGTCTTCGCCGAGACCCACCGCTGCGGCGCGCCCCCCTTCGACGTCGCGCACGGCGGCGGCATCTTCACCTCGGCCACGGTCCTTCGCGACAGCGCCGACGACCTCGAGCTTCGCCGCTTGAACGCGCTCATGCTCCCCGGCTTCGGCCTGGAGACCGGCGCGGCGCACGTGGAGTTCATCAAGGCGAACGCCGGCCCGAACGCCGGCAAGTTCTTCATGCTCGAGTGCGGCGCGCGCGTCGGCGGCGCCCACATCGCCGAGATGATCGAAGCCGCGACCGGCCTGAACCCGTGGGAGGAGTGGGCGAAAGTCGAGCTCCAAACCCCCGAGCGCCCGTACGTCCCGGCGCAGCCGCGCCGCGAGTACGGCGGTCTCGCCATTTGCCTCGCGCGCGAGGAGCACCCCGATCTCTCGGCGTACGCCGACCCGGAGATCTTCTACCGCGCGCCGGAGAAGAGCCACGTCGGCCTCGTCGTGCGCTCCCCCGACGCCGCTCGCGCCACCTCGCTGGTCGAGAGCTACCGCGCGCGTTTCAGCCGCGATTTCTTGGCCACGCTCCCCGCCGCCGAATTCGCGGCGAACTGAGGGCGCCGTGCACCCGACGTTCCGCGCCGCCTTCAATCGCGCCTTCACCGAGGAGCTCTTCCAGCGCTACGTGCGCGTGCTCGAGGCCAAGACGGGCCCCACGCCGTTCCGCCTCGCGGAGACGCCGCTCCTCCTCACGCGCGAGCTCGTCGATCAGCTCTCCAAGGACGCGATGGAGATCGTCGGCCAGCTCTCCGAGCCTTCGAACCTCTCCAAAATGCTCGAGGTCGTCCCGGTGCACTACGACGTGCCTGGGATGGACGCGCTCCCCCACTGCGTCCAGATCGACTTCGCGCTTTGCCCCGACGAGCGCGGCGGCCTGTGCGGTCGCGTCGTGGAGCTGCAAGCGTTCCCCTCGCTCTACGCCCTCGAGACCCTCATCGCCGATTCGTGGGCAGAGGTCATGAAGGACGTCGAGGGGCTCGACCGCGACTGGACCTGCTTCGTCGACATGACGCGCGACCAGGCGGTGGATCTGATGCGCCGCACCATCGTGGGCGACTACGACCCGCGCGAGGTGGCGCTCGTCGACATCGAGCCGGAGAAGCAGAAGACCTGGCCCGACTTCGTGGCCACCAAGCACCTCTTCGGCGTCGACAGCGTCTGCATCACCAAGCTCATCAAAGAGGGGCGAGAGATTTACCGCGAGGTGGACGGCCAGCGCGTGCGCGTGCGCCGCATCTACAACCGCATCGTCTTCGACGAGCTCGAGGCCAAGCGCGTCAAGCCGCCGTTCTTGTGGAACGAGGACCTCGACGTCTCCTGGTGCGCGCACCCCAACTGGTACTGGGCGTGGTCGAAGTACTCGCTCCCGTTCTTGCGCCACCCGGCCGTCCCCGAGGCGCGCTACCTCTCCGACGTCACCGAGATCCCCAAGGACCTCTCGGAGTACGTGCTGAAGCCGCTCTTCTCCTTCGCTGGCGCCGGCGTCGTCGTCGACGTGACCAAGGAGGCGATCGACAAGGTCCCCTCGGGCGAGCGAAGCCGGTGGATCCTGCAGAAGAAGGTCGAGTACGCGCCGGCCATTCGCATGCCCGACGGCAACGGCGTGAAGGCCGAGGTGCGCGTGATGCTGATGCGCCCTTCGCAGGCCACGTCGCTCGTGCCGCTGCTCTTCCTCGTGCGTCTCTCGCGCGGGAAGATGCTCGGCGTCGACTACAACAAGGACCTCACGTGGGTCGGTGGCTCGGTCGCCATGTGGGAGCGCTGAGTGAGCGATCCGGTCACCCTCGAGCGCGACGGCCACGTCCTCGTCATCGGCGTGAACCGCGCAGAGAAGCGAAACGCCTTCAATTTGGCCACGATCGACGCGCTCGGTCGCGCCTACGAGCTCCTCGGCGACGATCCTGATCTTCGCTGCGGCGTGGTCTTCGGGCACGGCGCGCACTTCTCGGCGGGGCTCGACCTCGCCGAGGTAGGCCCCGCGGTCGCGGCGAACGGACCGGGCGCGCTCTCCGGCGCGGGGAAGTACGATCCGTTCGGCGTGTGGCGCCCGAAGGTGCCGAAGCCGGTGGTCCTCGCGCTCCGCGGAATCTCCTTCACGCTCTCCATCGAGCTCGCGCTCGCCAGCGACATCGTCGTCGCCGCCGAGGACGTGCGCTTGCGTCAGCTCGAGATCGGGCGCGGCATCGTCCCCTTCGGCGGGGCCACGCTGCGCGCCACGTCGCAGCTGGGTTGGGGGAACGCCATGCGCTTCCTTCTGACCGCCGAAGAGTTCGGCGCCGCCGAGGCGCTGCGCATCGGCCTCGTGCAAGAGGTCACGCCGGTGGGCAAAGAGCTCGAGCGCGCGCGCGCCATCGCCCAGCTCATAGCCAAGCAAGCGCCGCTCGGCGTGCGAGCCACCTTGGAGAACGCGCGCATCGCCGCGCGCGACGGAGAAGAGGCGGCGAAGGCGCACCTCACCGCGCTCTTGCCCGAGATCATGAAGAGCGAAGACGCCGCCGAAGGGCTGGCGAGCTTCCTCGAGCGGCGCGAGGCGGTCTTCCGAGGTCGGTGAGGCGCGAAGCGAGCGCTCGGCTCGTCCGCGCTCACCGCTCGTGCTTCGTCGCTACTTGCAGTCGGCGAGATCGCTGTCGCCGTGGTCGTCTTCGTTCTCTCCCTGAGAGCCCGAGGACCCCGCGTGATCGACGTCGGAGTCGGGTGCGCCCTTCTCCGCCTCGAGCTCTTGATCGGCCGTGCCCGAGGTCGCGGTCCCACGGCAAAGCTTGGCGTCGTCTTCGTGCTCGGACTCGGCCGGCTCGGCGGCCTCGCTCCCGTCGTCGCTCCCGCTCTCCGCCGCCCCTTCACTCGGCTCGACGTTCTGCGTCTGCGTTCCGCCCGCCACAGGGACGGCCGCGGGGGCGATGCGTCCGAGCACGAGGTTCGCGCTCGGCTTCAGCCACGCCGCCTTGCCTCCGCTGGTGAGCGTCACGAGGTGGCCGGTCACCGTGTGACCTCCGGCTGCGGGTGTAGCAAAGAGTACGCGATACGCCGCGCCGCCCGGGACTCGGAGCGAGAAGGCGCCGCTCGCGTCGAGCGATGCGTAGTAGGCGCGCCCGGCGCGCGTCTCGGCGATGGCTTGGGTTCCGGCGGGAGCGCCGGTGAGGCTCCCTTGAATCGTGCGTGTCCCTTCGCCCGAGGACGACGACGATCCGCAGCCGACCGCGGCGAACATCACAAGCGCACCGATAAGCTCTCGCGTCCGAATCATGGGGGACCTCCTGGGCGCTGACGGCCCATCCGAAGGCCTTGCACGCGGAGGGCCAAGGGCACGCGCCGCCGAGGAAGGTCGTGCGGGCGAACGCAGCGCCGCGCGCTCGCGGGGAAGAAAGCAGGAGATCGTCGATGGAAGGGGCGCGGTTCCTTGCGCGCGCCTCGGGCCGGACACTCCGCCGACCGGATCCCTCGGATCCGGGAAGAGAAGGTGCGCGACCTATCTTTGTAGGTAATTTTCAGCGGATCCGCGCGCGGCTGCGGATCTCGGAGATCACCGGCGCGCCCGTGAGGTGCGGCGCTCTTCGGCGAGCACGAGCGCGGCGCCGGAGGCCACGCCCGAGGGGTCAGATCCCCTTCATCGTCTCGGCCATCATCCAGTCGACGACGGCCTTCATGTCACCGCCGCTCTTCTCGTGCACGCGGATCTGCTGGTGCGCGCTCGTCCCGTCTTTGACGATGTCGCGCACCTTGGCGATCCAGTCGTGCGTGCCGAAGATGTCGGTGGCTTCGGAGACGAACTCGATGAGCTCCTCGACGAGCTCGGGGAAGGGGCGCTCCTCGCTCCGGCCGAAGTCGATCATCTTCGCGTCGGTGGCGAAGCGGAGCGCGCGCCACTTGTTCTCCTCGATGAGGCTGCGCGAGTACGTGCGCCACGAGGTGTTGCGGCGGTACATCAAGTAGAGCTTGGCGAGGAGCGCCTGGATGAGCGCGACCATGGCCACGGTGTGGTCCATGTTCGTCGGCATGTCGCAGATGCGGACCTCGACGGTGTCGTAGAGGTAGTGCGGGCGCACGTCCCACCAGATCTTCTTGCCGTTGTCGATCGAGTTGGTGCGGATCAAGAGATCGACGAAGGCCTTCAGCTGCTCCGGGCTCTCGAACTCGTCGGGGATTCCGGTGCGGGGGAAGCGCTTGAAGATCTGCGTGCGCGTGCTCATGAGCCCGGTGCGACGTCCCATCCAGAACGGCGAGCTCGTGGTCAGCGCCAAGAGGTGCGGCAAGAAGTAGCGAACCTGGTTGGCGAGGGCGATGGCCACCGCCTTGTCTTTGATCCCCACGTGAACGTGGAGACCGAAGATGAGGTTCGCGCGGGCGACGTCCTGCAGGTCGTGCACGATGTCGTGGTAGCGCGCGTGATCGGTGATCTCCTGCAGCTTCCAGTCGCTGAAGGGGTGGGTCGAAGCGGCGACGATGCGAAGGCCGCCGCGACGGGCGATGCGATCGAGCTCGCCGCGCATCTCGACGAGCTCTCGCCGCACCGAGTTGACGCTGTCGCAGACCGTCGTTCCGACCTCGACCACCGACTGGTGCATCTCGGCGCGGACGCGCTCGCGGAGGACGCTCTTGCCGTCCTCGAGGAGGCGCGAAATGTAGCTCCGGAGCTCCCGCGTCTCCGGGTGGACGATCTGGTACTCCTCCTCGACGCCGAGGGTGAACTGTCCGTCGAGCACGTTAACTTCGCCTCCCCACCTGAGCCGGCGCCGGGTCTAGCACGCTTTCGTCCTGGTGCAGGCGGTCGGCGACGACATTCCGCCTCGTCATCAGCGCTTCGCGGAAAAAGCCGGGCTCGCGCCCCCCTCGGGCCGCGGCACGGGGCGCTCGATGAACTGGCGGAACGAGTACCGGGCCTCGTTCTTCCGCCCTTCCTTGGCGCACTGGATGGTGAAGCGCGCCATCTCGTCGACCACCGGGTGGAAGTAGCGCGGGAGGATGGCGCGGACGTCCATGTCCGGCGCCGGGTTCGTGAAGTCGATGGCGTAGGGAACGCCGTCCTTGCAGGCGAACTCCACCGAGTTCATGTCGTAGCCGAGCGCCTGGTTGAGCGCCCACGCGCCGTCGAGGATCTTCTGCTCGAGCGGCTTCGGGAGGAAGTTGTCCGCCTCCACGTAGCAGCGGCGGCGCGGGTCGTACTTGATCGGCAGGATGAAGTTCTTCCCGATGCAGATGCAGCGAACGTACTCGTCGAAGTCGATGTACTCCTGCAGCGTCATCACGAGCTTGCCGCTCGCGTTGTAGTCGCGGAGGAGCTCGTGCATGTTGTTCACGCGCGAGACGTTCTTCCACCCGCCGCCGTCGGCCGGCTTCAAGATGGCGGGGAACTTCACGTAGTCGACGATCCCCTCCCAATCGAGCGGGTACTCGAGGTTCCTGAGCGATCGCTTGGGGTCGATGGCCGGGATGTACGAGTGCGAGGGGAGGAGCACCGTGCGCGGCACGGCGACGCCGATCTTCTGCGCCAGCGAGTAGCCGAAGAACTTGTCGTCGGCGCTCCACCAGAGCGGATCGTTGATGACGTAGGCGCCGGCGAGCGAAGCCGCCTTCAAGTGGAAGCGGTAGTAGGGGACCTCGTGGCTCAGACGATCGACGATCACGCGCCACGGCGACTCGTACTTCTCACGCGTGCCGCCGAACCGGGCGATCTCCGCGCGGAAGCCCGGCGTTTCGTTGACCTTGGCGATGAAGGCCTGGGGAAAGGAGTCTTCCCAGCCGACGACGATACCGATCCGCTCTGTCATGATGCGCCCCTCTATATCAGAGGAACGGGGGGATACGAGACCCTCGAAAGCGGGGCGACCTTCGGCCAGCGAGCGCTCGAGCGAGCGGCTCTTTGCCACGGAAGCGCGCGCGAGCGTGAACGCGAGCGCGTGCGCTACTAGCTAGACGGCTACGTCGAAGTCGAGGTGGTCGGCGTTCGGCGGCGCGATGGGGGTGAGCCCGCGCGCGGCGGCCATCTCGTTGAAGCGGAAGGCGAGCCACCCGGGAATGAGCAGGGCGAACGTCTTCGCCAAGCGCGCAGGGTTGTCGAGGCTCTTCACCATGCGGGCGTAGAGCTGCGGGCCGTAGGCCCCTTCGACCGCCGTCTGGTGCTCGGGCTTGACGATCCACGCCATGACGCCGGGTTTGTCGGCCTCGGGGTGGAACTGCGTGCCGTCGATGCCGGTGGCGAAGCGCATCCCCAGGATGGCGTCGCCGGTGTTCACCGTCGCCTTGGCGTGCGACTCGGTGGCGATCAGCTCACCGCCAAGCTCCTTCAGCCGCGCCTCGTTCAGGCCGACGGCCTCCCAGTTGCGGTGCTCCCAGGTGAAGAGGCGGTAGCCGAACGGCTTCAGGTAGTCGTACTTCTGGCCCGCCGGGCTGATGTACGCGGGCATGACGCCGAACTTCGTCGTCTCGCGACGCTTCATCTCCGCCACTTGGAAGTGGAGGACGGCGATCTCGAAGGAGTGGCAGATGACGAGCGCGCGCGGGGCACGCTGCGGATCCTTCATGTTCGCGTCGACGACGCGGTCGAGGAACTTCCGGTAGCCGGTGCACCACGGGTCGTCGAACCCGTCAAAAGGGGATCCGGGGCCGCCCGACGAGAGGACGAGGTCCGTGTCGTCGTCGGGGAGCTCGCCGAGATTCCGCGGCTGGACGTGCTTGAAGCTGACGTCCAGCGCCGGATTGACCTCCTTCACCTTGGCGATGAAGGCATCGCAGAGGCGCCGAAAGCACCGCGTGGCCTGGTTGGCCACGCCGTTGTTCATGTCGACGAGGCAAATACGCAGCGGGGATGATGTCACTTCTTCAGCACCACTCCGCGGCCCCCGACGAACGAGCGGACAGCTCGCCACACCACGGGACGCAGTTCTTATTGTACAAGAAGGCGACCGCGTAGCACGAAAAGTCCATCCGGTGGCTCCGCGCGAACGCGGATCGGCCGTTCAGGCATCCGTCGAAATGAGCACGAAAGAACGCCGCCAAGAGCACCGCGACGCCGATATCCCCGGCGGAATCGATCGTCGTCGTCGCCCCTCCAACCCGCCCCCGGCCGACCCGCGCTCGCGCGAACCGCTGCCGATCATCGACCGGGTCGGAATGGACCACCGCTTCACCGGGCGCGGCGTCGTGTCCGCGTTCCTCGACGCCGGGTTCTACGCCCACCCCGATCTCGTCACGCCGCACTCACGCATCCACGCCTACGAGGATCTCATCGGCGGCAAGAGCGGCGTCGCCGAGCTCGAGAAGGCCGACGCTTCGTCGTGGCACGGGATGATGTCCACCGTCGTCGCCGCGGGGAACGGCGCGCTGTCGAACGGTCGCTTCCGATCGCTCGCGCCCGACATGGGGCTCGTCTGCGTGCGCGTCGGCACGCTCTCGCGCGTGCATCACGACGACCTCGCCCGCGGCATCGAGTGGGTGCTCGTGAACCGCGGGCGCTACGACATTCGCATCTTGAACATCTCCGCCGGCGGCGACTACGAGGCCTCGCACCTCGACGACGTGATGTCGCGCTTCGCCGAAGCGGCGGTGCGCGCCGGCATCGTGCTCGTGTGCGCCGTCGGTAACCAAGGGCATCGCCCGGGCTACGTGGTGCCGCCGGCGAGCGTGCCTTCGGTCATCACCGTCGGCGGCATCGACGACGAAGGGAACCCGTACCTCGGCAAGGTGCAGGGCTACCGCTCCTCCTACGGGCCGACCATCGACGGCTTGCAGAAGCCGGAGGTGGTGACGCTCGCCGACTGGCTCCCGGCGCCGATCCTCCCCGGCACGCCGACGCACAAGCAGGCGGCGCTCCTCGCCAAGCTCAAGAAGGCGCAGGACCACGAGCTCGCCGGCATCGTCGACAAGCACCGCGGCGTGTTCCCCGCGCTCGACGAGGCGCGCCACCAGCCGCCGTACTTGATGCGGCAGATCATCGAAGCCGGTCTCAAAGACGGTCTCGTCATCGACGACAACTACAAGATGGTCGACGGCACCAGCTTCGCCGCGCCCATCGTCACGAGCGTCGTGGCGCAGATGATCGAAGCGAACCCGGCGCTCAAGCCGCTCGAGATCAAGCGCATCCTCTTGCAGACGGCGCACCGCTTGCCCGATCTCGCCGTCGATCGGCAAGGCTGGGGCGTGGTGCAGCCGGCGGCGGCGGTGGCGCGGGCCATCGCCGCGCGGGGCCACAAGTAGGCGACGTCAGAGGCCCGAAGGCATGCAGCGGACTCACACGCGCGGCGCACCGCGGAGTTGAGACCACACGAGCGCGCGCGGTCAGGTGCGTCGAGCCCCGACCAAAGTGAGCCGGCTCTGCTTGAAGCGAGGAAGCCCGCCTTCAGACTGCAAGCCGGGGCAGCTGCGCGAGCGTTCGCGTCGGTCTCCCGTCCGAAGGAGGACCTGCATGAAGCTATCGACGTCGCTGGTGGGAGTCGGGTTGTGTTGCATCACCGCTGGTTGCAGTGGCGAGGGGGGGGGGGGATAAGGAGTACACTCGCACTGTCGTTCACCTTCACGAAGACGGAACCCACGACGTGCAAGTGTTCACCATCACACGGCGAGCCAGCAGCGTGCGGAGCAAGAGGCGACGATGCGGGCACCCACGCAGCACGGGCTAGGCCTCGCGACCGTCTCGGTTGACTCATCATGCGCGTCTACCTCGTTGCGGATCTGGGACGACTTCTCGTACAGCGGCAACGAGATCTGCTTTGTCGGCTCCGGTAACGCCGCACTCGACGACTTCGGTTGGAACCAGCGCGTCAGGAGCTGGAAGTCAGGGGACTACAGCGGCCACTGGTACGATGGATCGCAAAGTTGTGGTGGCGGCCTGACGCCGCAGTACGTGGCTCCCGGCGTGGACTTCGCCATCGCAAGCCCCTGCGTGGCCGACGCGACAAATCTGATCGGCCTCTCGAACTAAGGCCGGACGATGCGCGGTCGGAACCGGGTCCTCCTCGCCGCCTTGCTCACGCCCCTCCTGGCGCTCGAGTGTGGCGGGGAGGACGACCACGCAGTGACGCCGGACGCTGCGGTAGTTGACGCCACGAAGGCACGGGACGCGCTGGATGAGCCCAAAGTCGACTCAACCTCCGAGTCCGACGCGTCCACTTCCGTTCGCTTTTGCGACTCGCCGGAAGCGACACCGCACCGCTACTGCATCGACTTCGACGACCCGATCGATCCGCTCCCCTTCGACCTGCGTCGAGTCACCGACCACGCCACGCTCGATGTCGACCCATCGACGTACGTATCCGCGCCCGGCTCCGCGCGCATGTGGACGCCCTACGTGGTTCCGGGCGGCGCAGTCCTCCCCGGTGTCGATGCGGCCTCCTCTCTCGACTCCGGCTTCCTTGCCTTCGACGCAGGCTGGGGCTCTGACGCAGGCCCGCGCGACCTGGGGGTCGGAATTTCCCGCGTCGATCATGGGGGAATCCGCACCGGACTCACCGGGGTCTCGAGCCAGCTGGACGTTCGACTTGATACCGTCTCCGCAGCGGTGCCCGCTGGAGCCTCGTTGGCCGAGATCTGGGGCGAAGACCTCGCCGCTACCTCCTTCTGGGTCCTCATCCAGCCGGGGGCGCCGGGGGAACCCGTGTCTCTTCGCTTCCGCTATCGAACGAGTTGGGACGGCGCGCTCGATGGCGCCACCCCCGGCGTGCCGAACGACGAAGAGCTCTTCGAGTTTCCGGTGACCGAAGGCCTGGACCTCGGCGTCTGGACGCGTCTCATCGTGACGGAGCGCTTCACCCCGAACGTCGGCCTTTCGGGAGACGTCTCAGTGGACATCACACTCGACAAGGAGGTTCCCCCCGGTGCGGGTCGGCACACGATCTTCACCTACCATCGCGGATCGACCCTTGCGGACGGCGTGCTGTTTCTCGCCGCCGGTCTCCGAGCGTCTCCGTACGTTGCTCCTCAGGCCGCACACTACGACAACATACTGATTCGCGATCTTCCCTAGTCCTTGGGGCGCTCGCCGGCCAGCGATGCGGGCTCGTACGCATGACGGCTGCTTGACGCGGTCCGGGATCCGGCCGTCTGCTGCTCTCCTTGGTGTGCCTTCGCAAGCTCCGCGAGCCCTTGTGCGCGCGAGACGACGGCGCGGTAGCCGAGCTCGCGTCGCGCCTTCGCGTCGCGCACGGTGAACTCGCGCCCGGTGAGACGCACGAAGGCGCGTGAGATCGGGAAGCGTCGTCCGGTCACGCGACTCGCGACGTCCATCGCCGAGGCGAGCGTGAAGGCCACGCCGTAGGGAATGCTCCTGGTCGGCGCCTCGAGCCCGTGCGCCGCGAGGAGCCGCGTGACCCACTCGCGCGATTGGATCTCGTCGTCGTCGAACACGAAGTACGCCTCGCCGCCGCGCGCACGATCGAGCGCGAGCAGCGCGCCGTGGACGACGTTGGCGAGGTGCGAGGTGACGAGCAAGTGCGCGCCGTGATCGATCCACGTCATCTTGCCGGCGCGTGCTGCCTCGAGCATCCCCGCGAGGTGCGCGTCGCCGCGCCCCCAGATCCAGCCCGGACGAAGCACGAAGGCCTGAAAATCGCCGTGACTCGCGGCGCGTACCGCTTCGTCGGCGCGCGTCTTCGTCGCGGCGTAGGGGAAGTACGAGAGCTCGTGGAGTGGCCAGGTCTCGTCGGCGTGGTGCACCTCCTTCGGACCGACGATCGACGCGGCGGCGCCGATGAAGAGGAAGCGACGGACGGTGCCCGCCCTCTTCGCAGCGGCCACGAGCTCATGGGTTCCCACCACGTTCGCCCGATGCATCTCTTCGCGGCTCACGCCGTGCGTGGTCAACGCCGCCGCGTGCACGACGTGGGAGCAGCCTTCGACGGCGCGAGCGAGCGACAGAGGGTCGTGGAGATCGCCACGGACGCCTGTCGCCCCGAGCGCTTCCACGGTGACCTGCGCTTCTTCGCTACGGACGAGCGCGCGGACCGAGTCGCCGCGGGCGACCAGCGCGCGGATCAAATGGCGCCCGAGAAACCCCGAGCCGCCGGTGACGGCGACCCGGCTCACGGCCCCTTTGCCCCCTCGATGCCGAAGCGAAGAGCGAGGGTGCGCGCGAGCTCGACGTCGTGGTGAATCCCGTACCGCTCGTGGAGCTCGGTGGCGCGAAGGGCCCGCTCCTCTTGGGGGAGCTCGGACTGGAAGATCTCCGCGAGGGCGGGGAAGTACGCGTCCAGGTTCCCGGGGGAGACGATCTCCAGCATCCGGGCCGGCGCCTCGGAGGCGTTCCAGAACGAGTGCACGACCTGGCGCGGCTTCAGCACGCACGAGCCCGCTCCTGCGACGATGTGCTCGTCACCGACGAAGAAGTGGAGCTCGCCCGAGAGGACGTACGACGTCTCGTCCTCGTGGGTGTGTCGGTGGGGCGGCACGAACATCCCCGGCGGCACGAGCACCTCGCCGAGGAAGATCCGCGACCGAAGATCGTCCGCGGTGACGCGAGCGACCAGCCCGCCGCGCGCCTTGGGCCCCGCTGCCTCGACGCGCCTTGCTTCGTTCGCTCCTCCGCCCATGGTACTCCTCCGATGGTCGATTCATTCACTGTAGTACGACACTAGAGTGTGAGTCTAGCGAATCACGGCGATGCCGCAAGGACCGAAAAAAAAGCCCAGCTCGCGCGTCGGCAAGACCCCCGAAAGGGCCGCGCCCACGCGACGGGAGAAGGCGCAGGAGACGCGGCGCCGCATCGTGGCCTCGGCGTACCGCATGTTCTTGGCGCGCGGGTTCGTGGGGACGACGATGGACGCCGTCGCCGCCGACGCCGGCGTGGCCGGGCAGACGATGTACTTCCTCTTCCGCACGAAGACGGCGCTCCTCTGCGAGGCGTTCGACTCGGCGGTCCTCGGACACGAAAAGCCCACGCCTCCCCAAGAGACGCCTTGGTACCGCGCCTTCGTCGCCGAGAAGAGCGCCGCCCGCGCGCTCGCGCTCGTGGTCGACAGCGCCACCGAGATCAACGAGCGGGTCGGCGCGCTCCTCGCGATCTTCGACTCGCTCGCGCACGACCCCGAGGCGACGGCCTTTTATCAGGGGCGCGAGGCGCTCCGCGACACGAGCTACCGCGAGATCCTCCGCATCTTGTCGCAGAAGGAGGGGGGACTCCGCGTCTCCCCGGCCCGCGGGGCGGACGTCCTCTACGTCGTCCTGAGCCCCGATCTCTTGCGGAAGCTCCGAGCGCGCGGCTGGTCGCTCCCCGAGTGCAAGCGATGGCTCACGCGCGTCCTCTCGAGCGAGCTGCTCGCCGCCGAGGGCTGACGCCTACTTGAGCCCCGCCACCGAGAGCCAGCGCCCCTCGCCGCTCGGGCGGTAGCTCGCGGCGCGGAGGCTCGTCACCGCGACTTGGTCTTCGTGCCAGAGCGGAAGGAAGAAGAGCATCTCGCGCTCGCGCGCTTCGAGCCGCGCGTACACCTCGCGGCGCGCGGATCGATCGACCACGCTGTCGCCCTCGTCGAGGAGCGCGTCGATCTGTGCATCCTGCACGCGACCGCGGTTCGAGCCGGCGGGGGGGAGGTAGCTCCCGTGCAAGAAGACACGGAGCACGTTGGGCTCGACGAGCTCGGGGATCTGCAAGATGGCAGCGTCGAAGTCGCCAGCGTTGAGTCGCGCGATCATCGTGCCGAGCTCGAGGGGGACGAGCTCGACCTCCGCGCCGGCGTCGCCGAGCTCCTGCGCCACGACGCGCGCCACCGCGAGCCGCGAGCGATCGGTCGTCGTGAGCAGCGTCATGTGCACGTGCTTCTGGGCGAGCACGGCTCGCGCGGCGGCGGGATCGAAGGGGAGGGCCGGGAGATCGGCCTTCGCCCAGTGTGCGTCGGGGAGGAGCGTGGCGGCCGGGTGCGCGTAGCCGCCGAGCATCCCTTCGGCGATCCCCGCGCGGTCGATGGCGAGCGACAGCGCGCGTCGCACCTCCACGTCGTCGAGCGGCGGCCGGTCGACGCGCGGCACGAGGTACGTGAGGTTCGCCCCCGGCCGCGCCGTCACGTGCACGTCGGGCTCGTGAGCGAGGGCGGGCAGAAGGGCAGGGGAGAAAGCCCCTTGCACGATGTCGCTCTTCCCCGCGAGGAGCCGCAACGCGCGCGCGTTCTCGTCGTGCACGGTGCGGATCGTCACGGCGTTCGCCGGCTTGGGGAGGAGCCCGGTGTCGGCGGGGGCGAGCACGACCTCTCCGAAGCGCACGCTCGTGACCGTGTAGGGCCCGAGGCCGTCGAGCTCGCCACCCGGCTTCGGAGGGAGTCGCGCTTCGTCGGCGCGCAAGATCGGGATCTCGAGATCGGTGAGGAGCGTCGCGTGCGGGCGCTTCAGCGTGATGAGGACCGCCGTGTCTCCGTCGGGCTCGACCTTGGCGATCGGCTCGACGATGCGCGCGTGGCGGGAGTGCACCTCGGGATCGGCCACCGCGCGGAGCGTGGCCACCACGTCGACGGCGCGGAGCTCCTTCCCCGAGTGGAAGCGAAGGCCAGGGCGAAGATCGACGTGGAGCCGCAGCGGATCGATGAAGCGGTAGCTGAACGCCACGTACGGGACGGGCTCGAGCGTCTCGGGATCGACGCGAAAAAGGCCGGCGTGAACGAGGCGCGTGGCGCGCACACCGACGGCGTCGACGGCGTAGCGAGGATCGAGCGTCTCGGCGTCGTTCGTCACGACGAGCTCGAGAGGGCGCGTCCCCTGCTCCTTGGGCGCGTGGCACCCGCTCACGCACGCGAGAGAAGAAAGGACGGCGAGCCAACGTCGCCCCCCTTTTCTCCCTCGGCCTCCGGGGCTATGCCTCGCGTCATGCTTCGTCGCCGCGCGCTCGTCACGCTCGCGCTCTCCCTCGTCCTCGCGACGGTAGCGGGGGACGCCAGCACCGAGCCCGAGCCGAAGGCGACGAGCTCCGCCGCCCCCGAAACCTCGGGAAAGAGCGCCCCCGCCCGCGGCCCCGCCCCCGCGACGACTCCGCACGATCACGTCCCCGAGCTCGAGGCGGCGGTGCGCGCCATCGCCAACGACCACACCTTCGAGGGGGCCGAGGTCGGGATCGCTGTGCTCGACGTCGACACGGGTCACTTTCTCGCCACCGCGAACGAGCATACTCCGCTGAACCCGGCGTCCAACGCCAAGGTGTTCACCGCGGCGACGGCCTTGGCCCTCCTCCACGGAGATCATCGCTACGAGACCACCCTCGCCGGAACGGTGAAGGGGAACGAGGTGACGACGCCGCTCGTCCTCCGCGGGCACGGCGATCCTTCGCTCACGAGCCGCGATCTCTGGGACATGGTGCAAGACCTCCGCGCCCAAGGGGTGCGGCGCGTGGGCGACGTGGTCGTCGATCAGCACCTCTTCGACGAGAGCACGACGCCTCCCGCGTTCGACCAGCAGCCCAACGAGTGGGCCTCTTTCCGCGCGCCGGTGAGCGCGGTGGCTCTCGACGAGAACACCGTGACGATGGAAGTGCGCCCGACGAGCGAAGGCCAAGCGGCCATCGTCGAGTTCGATCCGCCCGGCTTCGTCGACGTCGACGGCAGCGTGAAGACCGGCGGCGAAGGGGCCGACACGGTGGGGCTCGTGCTCGTGCCGAACGGCAAGCGCCTCACCGCCAAGGTCTCGGGCACCGTGGGCGCCGACGCCCGCATCGTGCGCTTCACGCGGCGTGTCGACGATCCGACGCTCCTCGCCGGCTACGCGCTCAAGGCGATCCTCGAGCAATCGGGCATCAAGGTGAGCGGCGACGTGAAGGCCGGCACGAGCAAGATCTCGACGGTGCTCGCGCGTCACAAGTCCGAGCCGCTCTCGACGTTGCTCTATGCCCTCGGAAAACAGAGCGACAACTTCTACGCCGAGATGGTCTTCAAGACGCTCGGCGGCGAGCTCAAAGGGCGCCCGGCCAAGAGCGCGAACGGCGCCGATCTCGTCGGCACCTACCTCGCCAAAGTCGGCGCCGCCGAGCCCGGTATCGTCATCAAGAACGGCTCGGGGCTCTTCGACGCGAACCGGGTGACGACGTGGAGCACCGCGCTCCTCCTCCGCGCGGCCTGGCGCGATCCCGCCGTGCAACCGGAGTTCGTCTCGCAGCTCTCCATCGGCGGCGTCGACGGCACGCTCCACAAGCGCTTCCACGACGAGAAGGCGCGCCGCGCGGTCCGCGCCAAGACGGGCACGCTCGACGACGTCATCTCACTCTCGGGCTACGTGCTCTCCCCGCCGGGCCACGGGCCCATCGCCTTCTCCGTCATCTTCAACAAGGTCGGCGGCAAGGGATCGGGCGCGCGCGCCGCAGCGGACAAGCTGGTGCGCATGATCGTGCGCCGCCAGTGGGGCGAGTGAGGCGCGCCCTCCGCGACGTCGCCTTCGCCCCGCTACCTCACAGGTGAATGCGGTACACGCCGCCGCGCTTGTCGGCCCAATAGAGGTATCCGTTGTCGACGAGCATCGCGTACGGCCTCGTGCCGCTGACGACCGGGCTCGGCGTGCACGGCGCAGCGGCGCTCTTCGCGCACGCGTAGATGACCCCCTCCATCGTCCCCCAGTAGACGTTCGTCGCGTCGACGGCGACGCCCATGTGCGTGCCGTCGCCGTTGGTCGTCGGATCGGTCTCGGCCAAGAGCACCGGCGCGCTCGATCCGTCGGCAGGCACGCGGAGCAGGCGCTCGGGTCCGCCGGAGACGAAGCTGCTCATCCCGCCGACGGCGAAGACGTACGTGCCGTCGGTCACGATGCCGAGGAGCCCGGCCTCACCGCCGAGATCCTTCCCCGTCCCGGCGTCGGCCTTGCAGTCTGCACCTTTCGGGCACGACACGATCGTGGACCCGCTCTTCAGGGCGTAGACGTTGTTCGCGTCGAGCGTGATCTCCTCCGGCGCTTGGTTCGTCGCCGGGCCGAAGCTCCCGGCGAACACGTCGGCGGCGGTCGGCACCGACCCGCTCGAGATCGGCACGCGAAACACGCCGCTCTGGTTCCCCCAGTAGACGTCGGTCGTGTCGACGGCGACCGGCCCTTGGTTGCCGCCGACGATCCCCCAGGCAGTGGGAGCGCCTCCGTCGGGGAGGAGCTTCCACAGGTAATTGTTGGGGCTCTGGTTGTCGCCGTAGAAGACCGCTTCGTTCGTCGCCGGGACACCGATCCCGATCGGGAGCGATTGGCTCCCGCTGTTCGAGTAGATGGCCGCCGGCGTCGTCGCGCAGCCGGTGACGGGGCAGGCGCGAATCGCCGCGGTCGCGCACCCGAAGGCCGTCGGCTCGGTCCAGTAGACGGTCCCCGCGGCGACGGCGAGCGCGTACGGACAGCCGGGCGACACGAGCTCCGCCGTCGGCTTGGCGTCGCTCGCGTCCATCGCATCGCTCGCATCCGTCGCGTCGCTCGCTTGTCCGGCGTCGTTCGCGTCGCCCACTGCGCCGTCGTTCGCGTCCTTCGTGGCGTCGCTCGCGGCGTCGCTGCCGCTGTCGCCGATCGTCGTGTCCTCTCCGGTGTCGCTGCTCGCGTCGTCGCCCGACGTCACGTCGGCGCTCCCGTCGCTCGCGGCCTCGTCGCCGCCGTCGTCCGGTCCGAACACGGCGTCGCTCCCGCCCGAGCACGCGGCGAAGGAGAGGAGCAGCGGAGCGACCAAGGCCACGGATCGAAGTGCGCGCATGCACGCCGATCTTATCGAGCCCGCACCCGCGAGCCGACTTCGAAGACCGCTTTTTGTAAGCTCAGCCGAGCGTCAGCCGAGTTTTCGCGCGATGGGGATGCCTCGCAGCGTCTCGACCTTGCTCGTGCCTTCATGCACCGAAACGTGCGCAGACTCTTTGACGCTGATCCCGCTCTGCGCCGACGGGCGCATCCCCGCGTGCTCGGCGCAGGCACCGATGCGTCGCGCGTCGGCGTCGAACACCACCGACTCGCACCGCCAGCACACCGAGCAGAGCTGCTCGTAGTCGTCGGTGCGGAGCAGATAGTCGGTCGCGACGAGCGACAGCACGCGATCGGCGAGGCGCATGCGCGGCAAGTCCGCCGGCAGAAAGCCCACCCGCCCTTGCGCGTCGGCGCATCGCACGACGGCGCCGCGCCCGCGCGCTTCGAGGACGAAGATCGCCGCGTCCTCGCTCCGCGCGAAGAGGCGCAGGTGGTCGAGCACCTCGCCGCGCGCGCTCTCGAGGATCTGGGTCACGCGCTCGGTCGGAATCGGGCGGCTCGGCGCCCGGGCGTCTTTGGCGTCGAGGACGTCGGCCCACGCCAGCTCGGCGAGCGAGTAGCGGAGCAGCGTCAGGCGGCGGTACGGCCCGGTCAGCCACTCGGCGACGTCGTGCTTGTCCCAACCGTCACGCACGCCGTCGAGGAACCTCGTCGCCGTCTTCCGGCAGGTCTCAGCGAGGCGGTCGAGGCGAATCGTGGGGGGGAGCCGGTGAAGGGCGGGGGCGGGCATCGCGCACGTGCGAAGAATGCACAGAACCGGCCAGCGCGAGCGTGCGTCGCGGCTTCACGGCGCATGGGAAATTCCAGGGTTTCCGCGAAGCTGGGGACAACCGCTGGACGTCGCCGTCGCGCCTCCGGTGGATCCTCGGTCCATCGGGGTATGCTCGCCTGCCAGCGCCCCTCATGCACCGCCTCCACGCGATCGAGCGCTTCATCTCCGAGGAGGACCTCGATGCGGCCGTGCGCTGCATCCGTCAGGCGGTAGCCGCGGGGACGACCGAGCCCTACGCCGACATCCCGTCGGTGTTGGTGGTGCCGGACACCGATCCCGTCGGTCACGCGCTCCTCGCCAAGTACGCGACGCTGCTCGAGGAAGCGCACAAGGCGACCTTCGGCTTCCAAGCGCCGCTCACCACCTGCCAGGCGCAGCTCTGTTTCTGGCCCGAGGGGAGCGCGGTGCCGCCGCACGTCGACTCCCACGGCGGCTTCGAGTTCGTGGTCTTCAGCAGCGTCGTCTACTTGAACGACGACTTCGAAGGGGGCGAGATCTTCTTCCCGAACCAAGGGGTCACGCGGAAGCCGGTGCGCGCGACGGCCCTTCTTTTCCCGAGCGGCGGCCTCGAGGCACCGCACGGGGTCACCAAGGTCACGCGCGGTGGGCGCTACACGATCTCGATGTTCCACGGCGTGAACGCCGAGGCCCGATGGGACCGGAGGTACTCGAAGCAGGTGGACCGCAGAGTCCCCCTCGCGCGCCGGGCCATCGTCCCCGTGCTCCTGGGATCCCAGCTGGCGAGCGCCCTCGCCTGGTGGACGATCGCCCATGATTTCGCGGGCGCCACGTCGCTCGGCAGCGGGCTCGCGCTCCTCGCCGTCGCGCTCTTCGCCGGCCTCTTCGGCGCGGCGTTCGTCGTCCGCCTCACCGGCACGCTGCGGAAAAAGCAGGTCGCGCTCCTGGCGCTGGCCGGCGCGATCCCCCCCGCGGTGCTCGCGCTCGCTTCGCTCCTGCGCTGACTGCTCAGTCCCGCATGTGCTTGCGGATCTTGCCGAGCGCCTGCTCTTGAAGCTGGCGAATGCGCTCGCGCGAGAGGTTGTACTTGTCGCCGATCTCTTTCAGCGTGAGCTCGTCCTCGTCGTCGAGGCCGAAGCGCCAGCGAATGATGCGTGACTCGATGGGGGTGAGCGTGCCGAGCAAGCGGCGCACCTCCTCTCCCCACTTCTGCGAGATGAGGCTCTCGTAGGGCGAGAGCGAGTTCTCGTCCTGCAAGAAGTCGATGAACTTTCGCCCGTCTTCGTCGCCCACCGGACGATCGAGGGAGAACGGCGTCTCCGCCCAGGAGCCCTTCACCTTGTCGAGCTTCTCTTGGGGAATGCCGGTCTCTTTCTCGAGCTCGGCCAAGGTCGGATCCCGGCCCGTGCGGGCGATGACCGCTTGCGTCGCCCGGGCCACGCGGTTGTGCGTGTCGAGCATGTGCACCGGGATACGGACGGCGCGCCCCTTGTCGGCGAGGGCGCGGCTGATGGCGTGACGAATCCACCACGAGGCGTACGTCGAGAAGCGGTAGCCGCGCGTGTGGTCGAAGCGCTCGACGGCCTTCATGAGGCCGATGTTCCCCTCCTGAATGAGGTCGATGAGCGGGAGACGGCCGCGGTTGTAGCGCCGCGCGATCGACACCACGAGGCGGAGGTTCGCCTTCACGAAGCGGTTCTTCACGAGCTTCGCGCGCGTGGCCGCGCTCGACATGCGATCGCAGAACTTCTTGTAGGCGGCCGTCGCCGGGATGGTCGCCACGGCGAGGACCACGTCCGACTCGGGGCCGCTCTCGTCGTCGGTCGTCTCTTCGGCGCCGAGCTTTCGCACGACCTCTTCGGCGTGGGCGATCCACAGGCGATCGCTGTCGGCGAGGCGCACGGCGCGCCCGAGCGAGGTCGACACCGAGGTCCACTTCTTCTCGAGCTCCTTGGAGAGCTTCTTGTTCTTCTTGAAGAGCTTGAGCAGGCGACGAAGCTCGGCGATTTGCGGGAGATCGAGCTTCTCTTCCTCGGCGGTGGGGAGATCCTTCTCGAGCGAGTCGAGCGCGTGCTCGGCCGCCGGGAGGTGGCTGAAGATCGCCACCCAGTGATCGACCTCGGCCTGCTCGACCGCCATCGCGGTGGCGAGCTCTTCCTCCTGGCCCATCACGTGATGCGTGGCCATCTCGCGGAAGTAGCGGGCGAGCATGGAGTCGCCGCCCCCCTCGTCCGAGCGCTCCTTCTGCGAAGGGGGCGTCGGCTCGATGGCCTCCACCTCTTCGATGACCGCCTCGACCTCGAGCTCCTCTTCCATCGTCTCGAGATCGGGCGCGGCGTCCGTCTCGGGCGTGACGATCGCGCGCTCGCTGCTCTCGTCCGGATCGTCGTCCCCCGTGTAGCCGGGCGGCGGCACGCTCTCCCCTGCGCTCCCCGCGCGGACGGGACCTTGCGGTCCGCCGCGAGGCGCGAGCGGTGCGGCGGCAGCGGTGGCAGCAGCGCGGGAGCTCTTGGGCATGTTGGATTCCTTGCGGCGGGGTGAGGCGGGGGGCGTGGACTTCGGCGACGACTTGGACGCGGCGGACGGCGGCGGGCGGGTCGATTTCGAGCGCGACGAGCTCACGGCGAGCGCCGTCGCGCGCCCGCTCGACGACGTCGTCGGAGCGCGATCCTTTTTGCTGCTTTTCGATCGATCGACTTTGACAACCACTTTTTTGGGGCTAGAACGCTCGGAGGAACGGGCGGATGTGCCCGCCTGCGAGGGCGCAGGTGTGTGGCTGGCTGCAAAATTTGTTCCTCGACCCGGGCCTGAGCTCGCGGCCTTCGGACGGCTGTCCTTGCGGGGTTCGGTCCCCCCGCGTGCGGCGGGAGGCGTCGAGGGGAGGGGCGAGGCTTTTTTCATGCGCGTGGGGCGCCTCTTCGTGAGGTGTACGGAGAGGCTTCGACGTTCGTGCGACCAGGGCCAAGTTAAGACGCAAGGCGACGTTCGTCGCCGGCTAAACTCCCCGCCGTGAGCGCCCCCCAGACGTCCCTGCCGGCGTTCCCTCAGTCTCTCTACGGGCTCGTGGGGGATCGGGTTCTCCGTCGCCCGCGTTTCGGTGTCGGCTACCTCCTGTTCTCCATCATGCACGCGGTCGGCCACGCCGCGATGGCCGTTCTTGCTGGGGCGCTCGCGCAGGTGCTCGTCGGGGGGGGCGGCCTGAGTGCTCCACGATCCATGGACCGGGTCCATGTACTCCCAGGTGCGGCGGACGCACTTTCGCTGGCTTTGGCCGGGCTCGCTGCGGTCCTGCTCAAGGTCGTCGGAGGCATCGGCGCATCGTATGTCCAGGGATCCCTTGCGGGAGAAGTTGGCTCACTCCTCCGGGCGCGGCTCCTCGACGCGCTGCTCGGTCGCAACGTCTTGCACCGTGCACGACAGCGCGATCACGGTGACGAGGTAGGCGAAGACGCGCGCGCCATCGCCGAGATCACCTTCCGCGTGCGCGACGTCGAAGGGGGATTCGCGGCGATGCTCGGCGCCGTGCGCGCTACGGCGCAGCTCGTCGCCATCGCGGTCGTGCTCGCGCTCCTCGCCCCCAAGCTCGCCTCCTTCGCGCTCCTCGCGCTCGCCCCCTTCGCGCTGGTGCAACAGATCGCGCGGCGTCGCTACAAGCGCGAAAGCGCGCGCCTCGCTGCGAAGGGGGATGCGCTCTTCGAAGCCGCGGACGAAGCCGTGCGTCACGCCGACCTCTGGCGGACCTACGGCGCCGAGGGGCGCATTCGCGCGCACGTGGCTCGCCTCGGCGAGGTGCTCGGCCGCCGCGGCGCGCGCCTCGAAGCCATCGCCGCGGCGTTGAGCGGCGCGAACGAGCTACTTGGAGCGCTGGCGCTCGTCCTCGTCGTGTTCGTCTCGCGCCTCGGCGGCGTCGCGCCGAGCGAGCCGCTCCTCCCGTTCGCCGTCGCGTTCTTCCTCGCGTACCGCCCGCTCCGCGAGCTCGGTGAAGCGCGCCTCGCGCTGACCCGGGCCTCGGCGGCGTTCGGCGATCTCGCCCCCACGCTCCGCGCGGCCGACGATCGCCCGCCCAAAGAAGGCGCGCCGCTCCCCGCTTGGCCGCTCGACACGCTGGCGATCGACGGGCTCACGCTCGCGCGCGGGGGTCTCCCTTCGCTCGACCTCGAGATCCTCCCCGGGGAGATCGTCGCCCTCGTCGCGCCCACCGGCGCGGGGAAGACGACGCTTCTCCGCACGCTGCTCGGCCTCGAGCCGCCGCGCGCCGGGGCGGTCCGCTACGGCGATCGCTCGCTCGGAGGGGCAGGGGCCGGACCGCGCGATCGCCCGTTCGCCTGGGTCCCGCAAGACGCGCCGCTCCTCGCCGACACGCTCGCCGAGAACGTGCGCCTCGGCGCGGGCGCGGTGGATCTCGACGCGGTGCTCGCGCCGCTCGGCGCGTCGCGCCTCGTGGGGGAGCTCGGCGCGAGTCGCCTCGGCGCCGGCGGTCGCGCCCTCTCCGGCGGCGAGAAGCAATGGGTCGCGCTCGCACGCGCGCTCGCGACCGAGCTGCCCGTGCTCCTCCTCGACGAGCCGACGAGCGGCCTCGACGCGGTCTCGCAGCGGCGTGTGCTCGACGCGGTGAGCCGCCTCCGCGGAAAGCGCACCGTGATCCTCGTCACCCATCGCGAAGAGCCGCTCGGCATCGCCGATCGCGTCGTGCGTCTCGCGGTGGGCGCGCCTCGCCCTTCACTCCGCGACGTCAGCGCGGCGTGAGCAAGCGCACGCGCGGCCCCGGCGCGACCTCGACCGCGGGCGCTTCGAAGACGTCGCCGTCGAGCACGTAGGCGCGCCGCGCGCCGGTGAAGTCGACGCGAAAGCGCGTGACCAAGCGATCCACGTTCTCGCGCCCCCGGAGGCGCCGCCCCGCGAGCACGAGCGGGAGCTGCGGTCCGAGCGCGCGCGGCCCGAGTGGGCTCGCCACGAGGTGAAGGCGCGCGGGATCTTCTCCGGCGCGGTAGGTCACGCGCATGTGGAGGCCGAGGTCGGCGATCACGCTGGCCACGACCAGGCTGTAGGCCTCCGGCGCCTCCACCGCTCCCTCCACGGAGAGCTTCATCGGGAGCGGCGCGAGGACACGCTCGGCCGTGTCGCCTCCGGCGATCGATCCCACGAAGACACGCGAGACGATGCGCGCGGCGGCGAGGTAGCCGGCGTCGCCTCCGGCGTCGTAGAGATCGAAGAAGCGGACCACGAGCCCGGTGCCGAAGATGAAGCCGACGCGCTCGCGCGCGTCTTCCTCGCGCACGCGGAGCGTGGCGATGGTGCGCTCCTTCGCCTTGCCCGAAGTGACGCTCGTGACCACGCGCCGGGCGTGCCGCACCAGCGAGCCGCGCATCCCGAAGGCGCGGGCGACGGTCGACACCGTGCCGCCGGGGGCCAACGCGACGGGCGGGAGCTCGGCCCCCTTCGCCGCGCGCGCGAGCGCCGAGAGGCCGGCCATGTACGCGCCGTCACCGCCGGCGAGGATCACCGGTTCTCCGTCGTCGAGGAGCCGCGGGGCGAGCGCGTCGAGCTCGGCGAGCGCATGCGTCTCGTGCACAGTGCACGTTTCCCGCGCGGCCTCGCGGAGGGCGTCGTAGACGGGGCCCGGCGCCCGGAGACGGCGCGCGTTTCGGTTCAGGACGAGGTGCGGGCGGGGGAGCAAGGAGGGACCACGACCGCGCTGGCGCTCGCGGGGCGCACAGGGTACTCGAGAAGAGATGCGCGTCGATCGCTTCGTCCTCGCCCTCCTCGCTGTGGCGCCGCTCGTCCTCGGCGCGTGCGGGGGAGGGGCCCTGGGGAACGCCGCCGATCACGGGGACTACGCCGCGTTGAAGCGCGAGCTCGCCTCACGCCAGTCGCGCGGCGATCTGACCAACGACGAAGCGGCCGACCTGGCGCACCGCGTGGCCGCCTTCGAGCTCGCCTCGGCGCCGCCGAAAGACGCGGTGGCGCGCGTGCGTGAGGCGCGCGCGTGCGCCAAGGAGCTCGACGAACCGCTCGCCGAGCGCATGAGGACGAACGACGCGGCGGGGGCCGAGGCGGCGCTCGCGCGCATCGACTCCGGCGAGATCGACGCCGAGGATCTCCGCGGTCACGCCGCCGATCCCGACGACGCGTGGCGCGCCGTGGGCGTGCGCGGCCTCGTCGCGCCGAGCGACCGCGACACGCGCCTCCGTGCCTTCCGCGATCCCGCGCCCGGCGTGCGTCGCGCGGCGGTGGCCGCTTCGGCGGAGGTCCGCGACGCGCGCGACGTCGCCGAGCTCGCCGAGGTCGCGCGCCTCGATCCCGAAGGGCTCGTGCGCACCGACGCGGTGCGTGCCCTCACGCGCCTCGTCGACGCCGACGACGACAAGGCGCGCGCCGCCGCCGACAAGGTGGCCTCGGTGCTTCGCGATCTCTGGACCACCGGCGACGACGCCCTCAAGGAAGACCTCGCCGCCACGTGGGTCGTCCCCGCGCTTTGGGAGCGCGGCGGTCGCGAGGCGCTCGCCGTCCTCGTCGCGACCGAGCACGGCCCCGGCGCGCTCACCGCGGCGTGGGTCGTGACGCGCGCTCCAGAGAGCCCGGGCGACGCCACGCTCCGCGCCTCCGCCGGCGCGCTCCTCGCGCGCGCGCTCGATCGCGGATCGCGGCGCGAGCGCCTCTACGCCCTCACGGTGGCGAGCCTCGAGGATCCGGCGGTCCTCGCCTCGGTGCGTGACCTCGCCCGCGGCGACGACGCCGAGGCGCGCGTCCTCGCGAACGCGCGGCTGCTCGAAAGGGCCCAAGATCGCGCGGCGGCGACGGCCGCGCTCGAGAAGGTCGCAGGCCAACCGCTCTACGGGCGCCTCGCGACGCGCGCCCTGGCAGCGCTGGCGGGTGCCGGCGATCGGCGGGTGCAGGCGTGGATCGAGCGCGACCTCGACGCGAGCGACGCCGCTTCGGCCCTCACGGCAGTGAGCTCGCTCTCCGCCCTCGGACGGAGCGCGCGCGGCGCCCCCCTGCTCGCCGCCGCCGACGCTTCGGTGCGCATGCGTGCAGCGTGCACGCTTCTCACGGCTTCGCGCGAACACCTCTAGGGTGCATCTCATGAGCCCCGTGCCTTGGCCCTTCGCAAGGCGGACGTTGACGGCGCCCGGGCCCTGCCCGTAGAACCGCGGGACATGCGTAAGCTCCTTATTTCGGCGCTGGTCGGCACCCTCTCTCTCTCCAGCACCGGGTGCATCAAGTCGATGCTGACGAACGGCCAGATCTCGGCGACGCGCGAGGCCTCGGGCGTGTTCCAGAGCATCGGCGACTACGATCTCGCGCGCTCGGCGGCGCAGGCGGGCCTCGTGCAGTTCGAAGGGATGCACAAGCTCTCGCCCGACAACGAGGATGCGCTGGCGATGCTGCTCGAGTCGTGGACCGGCTACGGCTTCGCCTTCGCCGACGACGACTACGAAGCGGCCAAGGAAGGGACCGACGACGATCTCGCCGAGTACCACCGCCGCCGCGCGCGCCTCGCCTACGACCGCGCCGTGGAAGTGGGCAAGGAGCTCATGAGCCACGAGGACTCCGGCTTCGAGACCGCGCGCCGCAACGAAGCGACCCTCAAGGCGTGGCTCAACGAGCACTTCAGCGACAAGGAAGACGCGCACACGCTCTACTGGTTCGGCGGCGCGTGGCTCCTTCGCGTCGACTTGATGCAGGACGATCCGGCGTACGTCGCCGATCTCTTCGTCGGCGTCGCGTTCCTCGAGCAGGCGTACAAGGTCGATCCGAGCTTCGAGCACTACGGCGCGGAGGGGGCGCTCGCGACCTACCACGCGCGCGCTGCCATCGCCGAGCTCGACCAGGCGAAGACGATGTTCGAAGACACGCTGGCGAAGACCCAGCGCAAGTCGCTCATCGTGCAGGTGAACTACGCCGCCCGCTACGCGTGCCTGAAGAACGATCGCGCGCTCTACGAGAAGCTCCTGAACGAGGTGCTCGCCGCCTCGGACGATCTCGATCCCGAGCAACGCCTCCCCAACACCGTCGCCAAGCGCCGGGCCAAGCGCTACCTCGGCAAGCAGCACATGATGGACTGCGGCTTCGACATGTCGGCCCCGTCGTCGGGCACGCCGGCTCCTGCCGCGGCCCCCGCGCCCGCGCCGGCCCCCGCGCCCGCCGCTTCGAGCGCGCCGGCGACCCCCGCGCCGGGAGCGAGCGCGAAGCCGGCGACGCCCGCGCCGGGAGCGAGCGCGAAGCCCGCGACCCCCGCGCCGGGAGCGAGCGCCAAGCCCGCGACGGCGCCCAAGCCCGCCGCCTCCGCTGCCCCCAAGCCTTGAGCTGCGATCGCGTCGAAACCCTGCAAATTGCGGGGCTTCACGCGCTCCTTTGAATCCGCGCGCCGGCCGGCTCGTCGAACCGGGACGGCGTGGTGCGCCCGCCCTCGGCGGACCCCCCTCGCGCGTGATAAGACCGTCGCGGTCCCCCGCGGCGGGGGTTGCTTAGGAAGTCGAAAGGGGCCGTCGTGCCCCGGAGGAGGTTCGGATGCATCGTCGGGCAACACGATGGCTCACGCTCGTGGCCGCATTCATCGCGCTCGTCGCGGTGACGGCGCCGAGCGGCACGGCCCGCGCGGACGGTACCGTGCTCAAGGTGGGGACGCTCGCCCCCGCCAACTCCCCGTGGGGGAACGTCTTCAAGGTCTGGCAGAAGGGGATCAATCAGCGCACCAACGGCGCGATCCAGATCCAATTCTTCTGGAGCGGCCAGCAAGGCGACGAGACCGAGATGGTCGGAAAGATCCGCACCGGGCAGCTCGACGGCGCGGCGATCACCGCCGTCGGCTTGGGCGAGATCTACAAGCAGGTGCTCATCCTGCAGGTGCCGGGCATCTTCTCGAGCTGGGCGAAGCTCGACTCGGCCCGCAACAAGATGAAGGGGCACTTCGATCAGAAGTTCGCCGAGGCTGGGTTCAAGAACCTTGGCTGGGGTGACGTCGGCGCCGCCCGCCTCATGACGAAGGGCTTCGAGGTCCACACCCCCGATCAGCTCAAGCACAAGAACCTGATCTCGATCAAAGGCGACCCGATCGCTCCGATGATCTACTCGGTCATCGGCGACATCAACTCCAAGGTCGTCACCGTCCCCGAGATCACCACCGGCCTCACCGCCGGCACGATCAACACGATCGTCGCCCCGCCGCTCGCCGCCGAGCAGCTCCAGTGGGCGCCGCAGCTCGACCACATCAACACGATGGTCACCGATTACAGCATCGGCGCCCTCGTGTTCTCGATGAACAAGTTCCAGAGCCTCCCGGCCGACGCGCAGACCGCGCTCACCGAGACCGGTTCGCTCGCCGCGAGCGCGCTCACGAACTCGATCCGCAAGGCGGACGACGACGCCTTCACCCGCCTCGCCGTCGGCTACCCGTCGAAGTCGCCGCCGGTTCCGGCGCGCATGACGGCGTATGCGCCTTCGCCTGCCGAACAGGCCGAGTGGAACAAGGTCTTCAACGGCGTTCGCGCCAAGCTGAAGGGCTCCACCTTCAACGCCGACATCATGGGCCAGATCGAGGCGGCCGCGCAGTAAGCGACCGACCACGCGGCGCCCTCGTCGCGACGAGGCGCGCCTCACGAGCCCCGCGGCACCTCTCGAGGTCGCCGTGGGGCTTCGTGTTTTGTGCCCTCGCCGAGAAAACCCGTTACCCTCGGCGCGAAATGACGGGGCAGGACGACGAGGCTTCGAAGCCGGGGGAAGACGAGTCCAAGGACCGAGCCGCCGAGGCCGAGGAGCCTAAGGGCGACGATGTGGCCGAGGCACCCGAAGCCGAGGCGCCCGTCGCCAAGGCCATCGTCGCGACGCGGCCGCGTGCGGCGTGGGGCGATCCGCTCTATCGGCTCGAGCTCGCGTGGACGCGCCTCGAGACGCGCCTCTGCGCCGTCGTGCTCATGGCCGAGATCGCCGCGCTCTGTCTGTGGATCTCCTTGAAGGGGCTCTCGGCCGAGTACGGCGGCGGCGACCGCTCGGGGCTCGTGTTCCGCGCGCTCTTCGGCGCGGTGGTGCTCGGCTACGCGGCGCACAAGGCGACGCGCCCCAAGGCCGAGGGCGAGGCCGATCCCAAGGCGGAGCAGACCCACGCCATCGCCGTGAGCATCGCGGTCGTGGTGGGGATGGTCGGCGCCTACGGCTGGGCGAACCGCGGGACCGAGTACTTCTCCAACGTCCTCAACTGGATGCAGAATGCATCTTCTCTCACGCTGGTCGGCGGCCTCCGCGGCGTGGCCACGCGCCTCACGCTGTGGCTCGCGCTCCTCGGCGCTTCGCTCGCCACGGCGCAGGGGAAGCACATCAACGTCGACGTCGTGATGCGCTTTCTCACCCCCAAGCTCCGCGTGCCGGTGGCGGTGCTCGGCTGGGTGGCGGCCTCGGTCATGTGCCTCGCCGGCGTGTGGGGGTTCTTCGATCACATCGCCATCGAGAGCTTCCACGCCCCCGCGATGCAGCCGTGCGACGGCGACGCGACGAAGACGTGCGACGCGCCCCCTTCGAAGAAGCTCGAGAAGGTGGAGCACGCGCTCGGCGAGGACCTCTTCCTCCTCGGCAAGCAAATCTCGCTCGACGTCCACTCGATTCCCAAGGTCATCGGCGGGACGAAATACAGCGAGTACATGCGGACGAAGGACTGGAACGCTTTCATCGGCGATCCGAGCTGGAAAGAGCACTTTTCGCCCGAAGACGTGGAGGGGCTGAAGCTCCCCGAGGATCAAGACCAAGGGCACCTGCCCATCATCAGCTTGCCGGGATCGAGCGAGAACATCCCCGGCCTCTTCATCAAAGACCTGAACTTCATCTTCCCGCTCGGGCTCTTGATGATCGCCCTTCGCTTCCTGCTCCGTTCGGCGCTCGCCATCAGCGGGCACGTGATCGTCGATCCCGACGCCGCGCACGGCGAACCCGAGGTCGACGAAGCGCAGCACGAGCAACATCGTAAGAAGGCCGCCGCGGGAGGTGCCTCGTGAGCGCCGTGGCGACCAAGCCGACCGGCGGATCGGGCGGCGAGAAGCCCTCGGAGAAGATGGGCACGTCGCAGAAGGTCGCCTTCGGCGCGCTCGGCCTCGTGCTCGTGGGCATCGCCGCGACCGGCGGCATCATCGCCGCGGTCATCGTGGCGCTCGCGCTCCTCGGCACGCCGCTCTTCGCCATCATGGGCGGGTCGAGCGAGATCGCTTGGCTCCTCCACCACGACGCCGCGTACCACCACCTGCGCTACATCGCGCCCACGGTGCTCGACGAGCGCTTCGCCGACTCGCCGATCCTCGTCACCATCCCGCTCTTTACCTTCGTCGGCTACGTGATGGCCGAGTCGAAGACGCCCGATCGCATCGTGCGTGCTTCGGCGGCGTTCTTCGGGTGGATGCCGGGCGGCCTCGCCATCGTGTGCATCGTGGCGAGCGCGTTCTTCACGACGCTCACCGGCGGCAGCGGCGTGACCATCGTCGCCATCGGCGGGCTGCTCTACCCCGCGCTTCGCAAGCAGGGATATTCGGACGCGTTCGCGCTCGGTCTCGTGACCACCGGCGGATCGCTCGGCCTCCTGCTCCCGCCTTCGCTCCCCATCCTCGTCTACTCGCTCGTCGCCGGCATCGACTTCAACGAGACGTTCAAGGCCGGGCTCGTCCCCGGCTTCATGGTCATGGCGATGCTCGGCGTCTACGCCGCGTACGTCGGCAAGCGCGACAAGGTGAAGCTCTCGCCGCTCAACGGGCGCGAGATGCTCGCGGCCTTCTGGCTCCTCAAGTGGGAGCTCTTGATCCCGGTCATCATCTTGGGCGGGCTCGCCTCGGGCCTCACCTCGCTCGACGAGAGCGCCGGGCTCGCTGCGCTCTACACGCTCGCGATCGAGGTCTACATCTACAAAGACCTCACGCTGAAGAAGGATCTCCCGCGCATCGCCAAGGCTTCGATGGCGCTCGCCGGCGCGGTCATCTTGATCCTGGCGATGGCCAACGCGCTCATCAACTACGTCATCCAAGAGGCCATCCCGGCGCACGTGCTCGAGTTCATGCTCAAGCTCGGCCTCACCGAGACGTGGCAGTTCCTCATCGTGATGAACATCTTCCTGCTCATCTTGGGGATGCTCATGGACGGCTTCAGCGCGATCTTGGTCGCGGTGCCGCTGATCCTCCCCTTCGCCGCGCGCTTCACGCTCGGCCCGTTCCACTTGGCGATGATCTTCCTCCTCAACCTGGAGATCGCCTACTGCTGCCCGCCGCTCGGCTTGAACCTCTTCATCTCGAGCTTCCGCTTCAATCGGCCGGTGGTGAGCCTCTACAAAGTGGTCTTGCCCTTCGCCGGAATTCTCACCTTGGCGCTGCTCCTCGTGAGCTACGTGCCGGCGCTCAGCGGTCTCACCGTGCGCGGCGACATCGTCGCGAAGCGCGCGGCCGCGGCCAAGCTCAACATCCCGCCGCGCGAAGCGTGGATCTTGGAGTGCGTGCAAGAGGACAACTCGAACCCGCAGCCGTGCACCGACGAGGACAAGAAGAAGTGGCCCGGCGGTCAGATGACGCAGCCCACGGTCGACGAGCAGAAGCCCGAAGAAGACGCGGGCACCGGCAACCCCGACGACGACGCGCTGCTCAAGGCGATGGCCGGCGGCGGCGGCGACGGCGGCGCGGGCGGTGACAACGGGGGCTCTGGTGACAATGGGGGCACCCCGAGCGACGACGATCTCCTCAAGGCGATGGTCGGCGGCGGCAAGGACGCGGGAGCCGCGGCCCCCGCTCCGCCCAAAGAAGAGCAAGGCCACATCGACACCGACGACGAGCTCCTGAAGAAGATGATGGGCGGCGGCGACGGGGGGTGAGGGGCCTCACCCGGCGTCTCTCGCCTCACCGCGAAACGCGAACGGCACGATGACCTCCGCCGGCTCGCCCGGTGCGGGAAAGCGGACCGACTCCACCGCGTGGAGGAGGCACGCGGCCGAGCTCGTGCCGCTCAGACGATCCCGGTACACGCTCGCCGATCGAACGTGGCCGTCGGCTTCGACGAAGACACGGACCACCGCCGTTCCGTGCAGATTGCACGCACGAAAGAGCGGCGATGCCGTTCGCACGGCCTCGGCGACGGCGCTGTCACGAAGCGAACCACGCGGGCCGGGCTCCGGGGGTGGTGGTCCGCAGCGGCCGCGCGGGTCGAAGCCGAAGGGAGGCGCCGCGCCGATTGGGCCGCAGGGGAAGAGCGGCTCTTCGGGGGTGGGCGAGAAGAGCGGGTCCACGGCGCGTTCCGCACCCGCGCTCTCCGGCGGGGGCTCCGACACCGTCGCGCGGGGAGCCGCGGCATCTGGAGCCGCTTCGGTCTCCGCTGCGCGCGCTTCTGACCGCTCGCGTCTCCCCACGCCGCATGCGGCCGCGCCGGCAACGGCGAAGATGAGCGCGACCCGTGCCGGAATCTCTCCTCCGAGCGAGCTCATGAACCCATGAGACACGGACCGGCGGCGCGCCTTGGCGGAAAGCTCCCCTGGCGCCGCCCGCGAACGGTCGTACCTTCGAAGCGGGGGTCGCCCATGAAACCTCGCGTCGCGCGCGTCGCGCATCTCTTGCCCGCCCTCGCGCTCGCCGCGCTCCTCACGTGCGCGGCGTCGTGCTCGAGCGCGTCGAGCGGACCTTCGGCGCCGTCGATCGTCCCTGCCGACGCGCCGTGCGTCACGCCCGCAGGGAAGACCGTGACCCTCGCCACGAAGGGGGCCACGGGGCTCGTCGTCGACGCGAGCGCGGTCTACTTCACGAGCCTCGACGGCGTGCACAAGGTGCCGCTCGCCGGCGGCGACGACGTGCTCCTCGCGCCAATGGACGGGCCGCACGGGCTCGCCGAGAGCGGAGCGCGCCTCTTCACGATCGCCGAGCACGCCACGGGTGGCCCCGACGCGCAGGGGAAGGTGCCGTCGGGGACCGCGCTCTACGGCGTCACGAAGGCCACGGGGGCTGCGGAGCTCCTCGTGGAGGGGGCCTTTGGACTCACCCTCGCGGGATCGAGCGACACCGTCTACTGGGCCGACGCAAAAGGCGTCCACGCGCTCCCCGCGGCGGGCGGGAGCGAGACGATCACCGCCCCTTCAGGGGTCGCCAGCATCGAAGCGTTCGGCGTCGGCGCGCGCGACATTTTTCTTGCAGTCTACACGCTCCAGAGCAACGGCCGCGGGATCGGCAGCATCGCGCGGCTCCCACGCGCGGGTGGAGCCATCACCACCATCGTCGACGATGTGGGTCACCCGTTCGCCGTCGCCGTGGACGACGATCACGTCTACTTCGCGAGCGACACCTCCACCACGCCGATCCGCGGTGAGTTCACCGTCGACCGCGTGGGCCTCGACGGATCGGGGCGCACGTCGATCGCCGCCGAGGTCACGCGCGACCTCGCCGTCGACGCGCACGCCCTCTACCTCGCCGCGAGCGACAGCATCGTTCGCATCGACAAGACGAGCCACGTGAGAACGACGTTGGCGACGGGGCTCGACACCCCGGCCTTCGTCCGCGTCTTCGGAGGGAACGTGGTGTGGATCAACGCCACCAGCGTCGCCGGCTCCGCGCCCAATCCCCCCTATGCGGTCATGACCGTCTGCAAGTAGAAGAAGGGCATGTCGACTTCGCGCTGTGTCGTTGGTCGGTGTTCCTCGGCGAAGAGCGCTGGCTCGCGCGCCTCGAACCTCGCGTCCCGTCGCCGTGCGCGCCGCGCCGTCGCGCTCGTCCTTGCCGCCCTCCTCGCCGCGAGCCTCCTCGCGTGCTCGCGCGAGTCGACGAGCGACTCTTCTTCCTCGGCGAGCCCCGCGTCGAGCGTTCCGCGTGAGCCTCTGCCGCCTCCGCCCGCCCCGCCGCCGCCGCGTCCTGCGGCACCTCACATCGGCTACGGCACGGTGATGGCCGACGTCGCGCGGCGCTTCGAGCTCGTGGGCAAAGCGCAAAAGTCGGCGCGGTGGGATCTCGCGAGCTACGAGCTCGGGGAGATCGACGAGCTCTTCGAAGAAGCCATCCCACTGGCCGATCCGCCGAAAGAAGGGCACCCCGAGGTGCTCCCCGCGCTCGCCAAGTCGTTCCGCGAGGCGACGATCCCCGATCTCGCCAAAGCGCTCGAGTCGCACGACGCCGCGCGATCGAAGGCGGCGTTCGCGCGCGTCGCCGCGACGTGCAACGGGTGCCACGCCGCTTCGGGGCACGCCTTCATCGAAGTAACGAGCGAGCCGGGGCGCGCCGTGCCGAACACCGATCCCGCGACGCCGTGAGCGACGATCGGCGTTCGCGCTCGACCTCGCGGGGCTCACCCCGCGTGGATCACTGACCGACGAGGCCGCCGCTGAAGGTCGTGCGCCCCTTGTAGGTCGTCTCGACGAGGAAGGGGGCGACGCCGTACGCGCCCATCGCCACCGCGTTGACCGTGACGTGGATGCGGTCGCCGTTCTTGCCGCTCGCCTTCTCGAGCGAGAAGGTGAGCTGCGGGGTGCCGCCGGTCACGCTGTTGCCGTCGACCACCGCCACGGCGATGTCGCCGTCGGTCGGCGCGTCGCTGTAGAGGACGACGTCGAAGGTCTTCGACGTGCCTACCGGCACCTTGATGCCCGCGACTTGGCTCGCCGGGTTCGTCGCGTCGCCGGCCACGGTGATCGCGTCGGTGAGCTGCGCCGCGCCGTTGAAGTACGGGCCCGCTTGCGCCGGAACGCAGGGATCATGGCCGGCGGCGGCGGCGGCGTTGGACCAGCCGCGCTGCACGGTGAACGCGTAGCCGTCGGGCTTGTAGTACGAGCCCTGGTTCGAGGAGCACATGTCGCCGACCTCGCCGCCGCCGAGGACGAGCTCGAGACCGAGGCCGATGTCGTTGGTCCCCGAGTACGCGAGCGAGGTGAAGGGGTGCGGATCGGTCGCCGCCTCGAGCAGCTCGTGGCTCCCCGCGCCGGTCACCATGTCGATGCCCACGAGGCCGTTCAAGTTCGCGCAGCGCGGGACGACGGCGTAGACGATCTTCATCCCCGTCGGGAGGGTGAGCTCGTTGTGGTAGCCGCCGAACTCGACGCAGCTCGTGCTGGTCTTGGTCGAGCCGAAGGTCGCGGTGACGGTCGTCGTCTGCGGGTAGAAGATCGTGTAGATGGTGCTCGGATCGGGCGCGCCGAAGTCGGCGTGCTTTCCGTCGAGGACGCTGGTCAAGTACGCCTTGATCGCGTCGTCGGTGATCGCCGCGGGGGGCGCCACGCTCACGTGCACCGGCTTTTGCGGAGCGAGCGCGCCGATGCCGTACTCGCTGGTCACCGCCGTCCACCACGGCGTCGCGCCCACGGAGGCGATGAACTGCTCGATCTGACCGCGCATCGCGTCGGCGTCGTAGGTGATGGGCATCACCTTGGGGGTCGCGAGCACTTGCCCGCCCGAGGTAGCGACCTGCGCCGCGCCGCCGAAGGGGGCGGGGAAGCTCACCGCCACCGGCGTGTAGGGCGCGCCTTGCGGGTACGCGGAGATCTGCTGCGCGATCCACGGCGCGATCTGATCGACGCGCGCGAGATAGTCGTAGGTGCCGTTGGCGTTCTTGTTCGCGTCCTGCATCGAGGCGCTCGACGAGACGACGGCGGCGATGGTGCCGGGGGCGTCGACCGACTCGACCGGGCCGCCCCAATCGCCCGCTTGAATGACGCCGGGCGCGAGGTAGTCGTTGGGTGCGCCGCTCGGCGTGCCGTCGCGCACCGGGACGGGGAAGCCGATGTACATCGTGCTCGCCGAGACGACGCCGTCTTGCGAACGACCGATGCTGACGACCTTCGAGTTGTCGCCGAGGATCGCCTGCGACAGGTGCGGGTAGGCCGCGATCTGAATCGGCGTGGCGAGGATGATGAGCCCGACGTCGTGCTGCTGGAGGTTCAGCGTGCCGTTCTCGTTCTTGTAGTCGTAGACGAGGCTCGTGCTCGCGTCCGAGACCTGCCCGCCGGCGAAGGGGGCGGTGACCTTGAAGCCGTCGGCGCCGTCGACACAATGCGCGGCGGTGAGCACCACGAACGGCGCGATGACCGCGCCCGAGCAGCTCCCTGCGGGCTGTCCCCCCTTCATGACGTCCACGAGCACCGCTTCGGGGTGATCGGACGCGGCCGTTCCGAAGACGACCTTCTGCGAGTCGGCGTCCGAGCCAGCGGCGCTCGAGCAGGCGGCGATCGACAGGGCGAGGAGCGGGAGGAGGGCGCCGGCGGCGCTGCGGGGGCGGAGGAACATCGTCAGGGCCTTTCGGTAAGGTGAGGGGGGCAAACACCCCTCACCGACCTACATCGCAATGGCCGTGCCGCTTGTTTTTGAGGACTTCCTGTCCACTCGGTTCAAATTTCCGCGTCAACGTCCCCCGGTCGTCTCAAGGTTCGTGGATCGCTTCGTCACCAGTGGCTCCATCTCGACCCTGCGCGGGTGAGAAGCGAAGGTCACACGTGCTGCGCTGCGTCGCGGACCTACAAGAGGATGTTCTTCCACGAGCCGCGGTAGAACTTCACGCTCATGGTGACGGCGGCGAGCGTCGCGTAGATGGACGTCGCGATCCAAATGCCGAGGAGCCCGACGTGCATGGCGATGGCGAGCAGGTACGCCACCGGCACGAGGCACAGGAAGATGAGGACGAACTGCGCGGCGGCGACGAACTTCGGGTTCCCCGCGCCGAAGAGCGCCTCGCTCAAGATCATGGCCACGGCGATGATGGGCGTCACCGCACCCATCATGCGCATCGGGATCATCGCCGCCTCGCGCACGCTGTCCGAGTGGCTGATGAACTGCACGATCTCGCGCGTGAAGAAGAGCCCCTCGCACACACCGAGCACGGCGAAGAGCCCGAACCCGAGGCGCACGCTCGCCCAGCCGTACGCGCTCGCTTCGTCGGGCTTCTTCGCCCCGAGCGACTGACCCACGAGCGTCGCCGTGGCGGTGCCGAAGGCGATGCACGCGGTGAAGGTGAGCTTCAGGATCGCCACGACGTCGGTCGTCGCCGCGCCGTTCACCGCTTCTTCCGGCGGCGGCAGGCCGAGGCTCTTGGCGTGGGCCACGTCGATGGCGTCGAGCTTGCCGACGATGGAAGAGAAGAGGCCGAAGCCGATCATCATCGTCACCGTGGCGAGCGCCGCGGGGATCGAGAGCTTCAAGATGGACCACGTGAGGGTTCGCGAGATCTGCTCCCGCTCGAAGACCGGGAACACGCGCGACTCGCCGCGCGCGTACGCCAGCATGATGGCGAGGCCGATCCACGTGGAAATGAAGGCGCTGAGCCCCGCGCCGGGCGGACCCATGCGCGGCATGCCGAGGTGCCCGTAGATGAACACCCAGCAGGCGAACACGTTGAACGCGTTCATCACGATGGCGGCGACGAGGTGCACGTGGGTCTTGCCGATGCCGTCGAAGAACGACTTGATGCCCATCGTCATCGCCATGCTGATGATGCCGAGGAGGCGCCAGCGCGAGTAGGCGACGGCCATCGCCAAGACCTCCGGCTTCTTGAGCATGAAGCCGAGGATGAGCGGCAGGGTGAAGTAGCCGAGGACCGAGCCCACCGCGCCGGCGAGGAGACAGAACCACGCCGCGTTGGTGAGCACCGCGCCGGCGCCGCGCTTGTCCCCCTCGGCGAAGCGGCGCGCGGTGAGGGCCTGCGTGCCGACGCTGATGGCGGAGAGCGACCCGCCGAAGAGCCACACCACGATGAGCGAGGGGAGGAGCGCGGCTTGTCCGTTCGAGCCTTCGGGCGAGGGGAGGCGCGAAAAGAAGACGACGTCGATGTCGTTCACGACGCTCTGCGAGAGCATCGCGATGACCGTGGGCAGGGCGAGCTTCAAGATCGTTCGGTAGCGATTGCCGCCGAATTCGATCGCTGTGCTCGTGACGCCTGTGCTGGCCATCCGTTCCGCGGGCTCTTAGCACGACGGCGTGGTGGCGCGGCCGATCTTCGCCGCGGCCCCGCTGGTCCGACCGCGGTTGACAAGAGACGTTCCGGAGGGCTAACCCCGGTGGCCATGGTCCACACCGAGAAGGCCCTCGCCCAGCGAACGATGCGCTTTTTGGCCTCGTTCCTCTTCGTCTTTGTCGCCGTGGCGGTCGGGTGCGGTGGACCCAAGTACCCGAGCTGCGAGAACGACGACAACTGCAACGCCGACGGCCACCACGGCGTGTGCTTGAACGGCACCTGCGTCGAGTGTCGCGACGACGCGACGTGCGGCGCGGGGAAGCAGTGCAAGGCGGGCGCCTGCACGACCAAAGAAGGCTACTGCGACGAGAAGACGACCTGCCCGGGCGGCGCGCCGTGCACGAACCACACGTGCGGCGAGGCCTCGGTCATGCCCCACGAGTGCTCGGACGACAAGCCGTGCGCCAGCGGCCAGCGCTGCGAGAACGGGCACTGCGTCGTGCCGGTCAGCGGCGGTCCCGGCTGCAGCGAGTTCACGTCGCCGCTCTTCGACTTCGAGAGCTCGACCTTGCGCGAGCCGAGCAAGCAGACGCTCCAGCGCCTGGCCGGCTGCCTCACCACCGGTGGGCTCAAGGGGCACCGCGTCCTCTTGACCGGTCACTGCGACAACCGCGGCGAGTACGAGTTCAACATGGGACTCGGGGCCGAGCGCGCCGAGATCGTGAAGAACTTCCTCGTCGCCGCGGGCGTGGCGAACGACAAGCTCGCGACCTCGTCGCGCGGCAAGCTCGACGCGACCGGCACCGACGAGGCCGGCTGGGAGCACGACCGCCGCGTCGACATCGAGGTGCGCTGAGGCATGCGACGCCCGACGAAGATCGAGGGTGTCGCGCGGCGCGTGGCGCCCTTCGCGCTCGCGCTCACGGCGCTGGGCTCGGCGTCGGGGTGCGGGGTGTTCGCCTCGCAGAAGGATCACGACGCGCTCGTCACCAAGAACGAGAGCCTCGAGAAGTCGATCGAGGCCGAGAAGGCCGACATCGCCGCCATGAAGAGCGATCTCGAGGCGACGCGCGCGCGGCTCGACAACGCGCTCCGCGCGAACGCCGATCGCGGCTCGGACATCATGAGCGAGCGGGCGCGGGTGAACGAGCTCGCCGGTCGCGTGGACGAGGTCGCTCACAACGTGGACGAGGTGAAGAAGGACCTCTCCGCTTCGCGCAGCGAGCTCGACAAGCGCATCGACGACATGAAGCGCGCGCAAGAGGCCCAGCAGCCGAAGCCGCCGCCGGTCACGATACCCCCCGACAACCGCGCGCACTTCGCCGCCATCGAGACGGCGTACGCGGCCAAGGATTGGGAGCTCGTTCGGACGCTCGGGCGCGAGTTTCTGAGCCGCTACCCCACCGACGACAAGGCCGACGACGTGGCCTACGAGATGGGCGACGCGAACTTGAAGGACAATCGCCCTTCGTCCGCGCTCGGCGAGTTCAACCGCGTGCTGAGGGCCTCGCCGCCTTCGAACGTGCTCGACAAGACCCTCTACGCGATGGGCGAGTCGTATCTCCTTTTGCACGACTGCGAGAACGCGAAGCTCGCGTTCGAGTCGTGCGCCTCGCGCTTCGGCAAGACCAAGCTCGGCCAAGACGCGCGTGCGCAAGTCACCTCGATCGCCAAGGCGAAGCCCGGGACCTGCGCACCCTAGCGCGTGCGCCGAGCCTTTCCGCGCTCAGAGCGGCGGCGGGGTCAGAGCGTCTTCGGAGCCCACGCGCGGACCGCGGCGCGGACCTCCTCTTGGATCCGCGCAGGAACCGTCTCGGTGCGGAGCGCCGCGCAGGCGCCGAGCGCGCGCTTGAGGGCGCTGCACGCCGCGCCGCAACGAGCGCACCCCTCCATGTGCTGCTGCATGGCCGAGCAGTCGCGCTGGCTCAGGTCTCCTTCGAGGTTCTTCGACCAGAGCGCCACGATGTCCGGACAACCCGTCGCGTCCGGCGTGGCCTCGGGCTCGAACGCCGGCTTGAGGGCAAGGCGTAGCGCCTCGCGCGCTCGATGGAGTCGGCTCTTCAGCGCCTCCACCGAGATGCCGAGGGACGACGCGGCCTCCGGGGCCGACAGCCCTTCCACGTCGCGCAAGAAGATGACCTCGCGATGATCGTCGGAGAGCCCGTCGAGCGCGCGAGAGAGCACGGCGGCGAGCTCGCGATCGGCCGTGGTCGTCTCCGGGGTCGGTGAGGGATCGGGGGTCCCGACGAGCCGATCGTCCCCCTCGTGAGGTCGGTTCTTGAGCCCGCGCCGCTTGCGCGCGCAGGCGCTGCGCGTGAGGGAGAAGACCCAGCTCGAGAGCGAGGACCGGCCTTCGAAATCGCCGAGGTGGTTCGCGATGTTGAGGAGCGTGTCCTGAAGGATGTCGTCGGCGTCGTGGGCGTTCCTGCACATGCGGAGCCCGAAGCGATGAATGGACGGCGCGACGCTCGCCAAGACCGCCTCCAGCGCCGCGCGATCGCCCGATTTTGCCCGCGCGACGAGCGACGCCAAATCCTCCGACGAGCCGGACATGGCGCAAGTCTACGCCAACCCGGCGCCCCCAGCGCGAACCCTTCCGCCGTCTCGCCGGCTCCCACGGGCAACCACGAGCGCGGCCGCGTCGTCGCGCCCTCAGCCCGCAGGAAACGCCATGTCCATCACGAACCTCACGCTCGATACCTTTCCGCCGCTCGTCAAAAAGCAGGGGATCCTCCTCGTCGATTTCTGGGCGGCGTGGTGCGCTCCGTGTCGCGCCTTCGCCCCGATCTTCGAAGCGGCGGCGGCTCGCCACCCCGACGTCACGTGGGCCAAGGTCGACACCGAAGCCGAGCGCCAATTGGCGGGGGCCCTCGAGATTCGAGCGATCCCCACGCTGATGATGTTCCGCGACGGCGTGCTCCTCTTCTCCCAGCCGGGCGTGCTCGGAGCGGCCGCGCTCGACGAGCTCGTCGCCAAGGCGCGCGCGCTCGACATGAACGTCCTGCGTCAGAAGCTCGGTCCCTCCAAGGTTGCATGAGGCGGTCATGAAGCTCTCTCTCTTCACGAGCGTCTTCGGCTTGAGCCTTTTCGCGGCGGCGTGCGCGCGTCCTGGGCCCCAGCGCCCAGGGGCGGACGACGCTCCCGTCGCCGTCCAGGTTCGGAGCGTCCACGTGGAGTCGCTCCCGCTCCTTCACCGCGCGAGCGGCACGGTCCGCGGTCGCAACACGGCCGTCCTCACGAGCAAGACGACCGGCTACGTCCGTGCGGTGCGGGTTCGCTCGGGCGATCGCGTGACGTCGGGCCAGCCGCTCCTCGAGCTCGAGGCGAACGACGTGCGCGCGAGCGTCGCGCGTGCACGAGCGGCGCTCGATCAGTCGACGGAGTCGAAGGCGGAGGCCGAGAGCGGGCTCGAGGCGGCGCGCGCCGCAGCCAAGCTCGCGAAGTCGAGCTACGAGCGCGCCACGAAGCTCCTCGACGACAAGGCCATTCCGCAAGCGCAGTTCGACGAAGCCGAGGCGCGGTTCCATCTGACCCAAGCCGAGGAGCACATGGCCGAGGCGCGTCTCCGGTCCTTGGGCTCGCGGATCGAAGAGTCCAAAGCCGCGCTCGGGGAGGCGAACGCCACGCTCGGGTACGCCGTGATCGTCGCCCCCTTCTCCGGACAGGTGCTCGAGCGCCGTGTGGATCCGGGGGTGCTTGCCTCGCCGGGCACACCGCTCCTCGTCGTCGCCGACGAGGGGGCGCTGCGCGTCGAAGCGGCGGTCGCCGAGTCGCGCGCCGCCGACGTGCGCCTCGGCGACGTCGCCGATGTCGAGATCGAAGGCTTGACGCAGCCGCTGATCGGGAAGGTCGGGGAGATCGTCCCCAGCGTCGATGTGGCGTCGCGCGCGTTTCTCGTGAAGATCGACCTCCCGAGCGAAGCCTCCGCGCTTCGTCCCGGCACGTTTGCCCGGGTGGGCTTTCGCGCCGGCATGAGGCCGCGCCTCGTCGTTCCGTCCACGTCCTTGACCTCCCTCGGTGCGCTCGACCGTGTCTTCGTCGTCGACTCCGCCCAAGGTGAGCCGCGCGCGCGTCTCCGGATGATCACCCACGGTGAGACCCAGGAGGGCTGGACCGAGGTGCTCAGCGGGCTCTTGCCCGACGAACGTGTCGTCGTTGCCCCGCCGCCCGGTCTCCGTGACGGCGCGAAGGTGGAGGTGGGACTGTGACCTCGCCCAAGAAGCTGGGTGCCGCCGGTCGGCTGGCGCGCGCCTTCATTCATTCCAAGCTGACGCCGCTCCTGCTCGTCGCTTCGGTGCTCCTCGGCGCCTTCGCCGTGTGGCGCCTCCCGCGGGAAGAAGAGCCGCAAATCATCGTACCGATGAGCGACGTCTTCGTGCGGATGCCCGGGGCTTCGTCCAAAGAGGTCGAGGAGCGCGTTACCAAGCCGCTCGAGCGTCTCCTGTGGGAGATCCCCGGCGTCGAATATGTGTATTCCACATCTAGTCCGGGCCAGGCCGTCGTCATCGTGCGCTTCAAGGTGGGCGAGGACGAAGAGCGCAGCATGGTGCGCCTGCGCGAGAAGCTCGCCGCCCACGCCGATGTCATCCCGCCCGGCGCGAGCCTCCCGCTCGTGAAGACGCGATCGATCGACGACGTGCCGGTGCTGGCGGTCACGCTGTGGAGCACGCGCTATTCGGGGTTCGAGCTCCGCAGAATCGCCGCCGAGCTCGAACAGCAAATCAAACAGGTGAACGGCGTGAGCGAGGTGAAGCTCACCGGGGGCGAGCGCCGGCAAATGCGCGTGGTCCTCGACCCGGAGCGACTGGCGGCGCACGGCGTCTCGGCCCTCGGCGTGGCCGACGCGCTCTCGAGCGCCAACTCGCGTCTCCCCGCCGGTGCGCTCGCACAAGACAATCGCGAGATCCTGCTCGAGGCCGGCTCGGTGCTCGCTACGGCGCGGGACGTGCGCGACGTGGTCGTCGGTGCGACCGCGGGGCGCCCGGTCTTCGTGCGTGACGTGGCCGAGGTGGTGGACGGCCCCGAGGAGCCTTCGACCTACGTTCGGTTCGGTGCCGGTGCGGCTGCCGAAGGCGCGGAGCTCGGCGTGCGCTCGGGATCGGCTCCCGCGGTGACGATCTCGGTGGCCAAGCACAAGGGACAAAACGCCGTCGACGTGGTCGACGACGTGCTCCGCAAGATCGAGTCGTCGAAGGGGACGCTCCTCCCCAGCGACGTGACCCTCTCTGTGACGCGCGACTACGGCGCCACGGCCGCAGAGAAGAGCAACGAGCTGCTCCTCCACATGGGCATCGCCGTCCTCAGCGTCGGGGTGCTGGTGTGGCTCGCGCTGGGGAGGCGCGAGAGCGGCATCGTCATGCTCGCGATCCCCGCGACCCTCGCGCTGACCCTGAGCGTCTTCTACTTCTACGGCTACACGCTCAACCGCATCACGCTCTTCGCCCTCATCTTCTCCATCGGCATCCTCGTGGACGACGCCATCGTCGTCGTCGAGAACATCGCCCGCCACGCGCGGCTCCCGGAGAACCACGGCAAGGACCTCGCCGACATCGCCGTGCGCGCCGTCGACGAAGTGGGGAACCCCACCATCCTCGCCACGATGACGGTCATCGCCGCGATCTTGCCGATGGCCTTCGTCGGCGGGCTCATGGGACCGTACATGCGCCCCATCCCGGTGGGCGCCTCGGCGGCCATGATCTTCTCGCTGCTCGTCGCCTTCGTGGTGACGCCGTGGGCGACGATCCGTCTGCTTCGTCACTCGCTCCACGCGGACGACGAGGCCGAGAGCAAGCTCACCCTCTTCTACCGCCGCGCGATGGGCGCGCTCCTCCGCGTGGCCAAGCTCCGCACCTTCTTCCTCGGCGGTGTGGTGGTGCTCCTCCTTGGCGCGATGTCGCTCGTCGCCGTGAAGTGGGTGCGGGTGAAGATGCTCCCCTTCGACAACAAGAGCGAGTTCCAGGTGGTCGTCGACATGCCGGAGGGCACTCCGCTCGAAGAGACCGACCGCGTCACGCAGGCGCTGATCGACGTGTTGCGGAAGGAGCCGGAGGTGCGGAACACCCAGAGCTACGTGGGGACCTCGGGGCCCTACAACTTCAACGGCCTCGTGAGGCACTACTTCCTCCGCCAGGGGTCGAACGTCGCCGACATCCAAGTGAACTTGGTGGAGAAGGGCGACCGAAAGGCAGAGAGCCACGCCATCGCCAAGCGCGTCCGCGACGACATCGCCCCGCTCGCGGCTCGGTTCGGCGCGCGCATCAAGGTCGCCGAAGTGCCGCCGGGTCCGCCCGTGCTCGAGACGATGGTCGCGGAGATCTACGGACCGGACTACGAGCGTGACGTCGCCATCGCCAAGCAGGTGCGCGAGCGCATGGAGCAGACCCCGGGCGTCGTGGACGTCGACTGGTACGTCGAGGACGACCAGCCGAAGTACCGCTTCGTCGTCGACCAAGAGAAGGCGGCTCTCAGCGGGGTGAGCGACGCCGACGTCGCGCGGGCGCTCCGCCTCGCCAGCGCGGGCGAGAGCCCGGGGCTCGTCCACGACGAACGCGAGAAGGAGGACGTGCCCATCGTCTTGCGCCTCGGGCGCGCCACGCGCTCCGACCTCGAGCGCCTCGAGGGGGTGAAGGTCCTCGGGCGAGAAGGAAACCTCGTCAGCCTCGGGGAGCTCGTCCGTCCCGAGCTCGTGAAGGAAGACAAGAGCATCTTCCACAAGAACCTGATGCCGGTCGTCTACGTCACCGCGGACGTGGCCGGCGCGATCGAGAGCCCGGTCTACGCGATCCTCGCGCTCGGCAAGCAGATCGACGAGATCAAGCTCCCCGAGGGGTACGCCCTCGAGCAGAACACGGCCTCGCAGCCGTTCCGGGCCGATCGCTACGCCATGAAGTGGGACGGCGAGTGGCACGTCACCTACGAGGTGTTCCGCGATCTCGGCGCGGCCTTCGCCGGGGTGCTGGTCCTCATCTACATCCTGAACGTCGCCTGGTTTCAGTCGTTCAAGACGCCGCTCGTCATCATGAGCGCCATCCCGTTCTCGCTCGTCGGGATCCTGCCGGCGCACGGCCTGCTCGGCGCGTTCTTCACCGCGACCTCGATGATCGGCTTCATCGCCGGCGCGGGGATCGTCGTCCGGAACTCGATCATCCTCGTCGACTTCATCGAACAGCGATTGGCCGAGGGGGCGCCGCTCGAGCAGGCGGTCATCGACGCCGGCGCCATCCGCTTCCGGCCGATGCTCCTCACCGCCGCCGCGGTCATCGTCGGCGCCTTCGTGATCCTCTTCGACCCCATCTTCCAGGGGCTCGCCATCTCCTTGATGGCAGGCGAGGTCGCCTCTCTCCTCTTGTCTCGCGTGACCGTGCCGGTCGTCTACTTCCTCATGCGACGCCGCGAAGCGCGGAAGTCTTCGCGCGGCGCCGCCGCCAAGTCAGAGCCTCGCGCGGAACCGCACGGCGCGCTGACGCCTGCCGAATGAAAAGGGAAAATGCCATGTGCATCGAAAGATACGTACGCCTCGTCGCCGGAACCTTCGTGCTCTCCTCGCTCGCGCTGGCCCACTTCGTGAGCCCGTGGTTCCTCCTCCTGACCCTCTTCGTGGGGGTGAACCTGGTGCAGGCCTCGATCACGCGCTGGTGCTTGCTGGTTTCCATCCTCCGCGCCGCCCATGTCCCCGAGTGCGGGCCGAGTCTCCCGAGGACCCTGGCGCGCCCCTGAATTTCGCGCGCATCTTCTGCCGCCTGCCCAAAAGTTGGCCGCATGGGGCGGGATCCGTAAGTGTCCCCCCATGGCCGATTCCAAGGGCTTCACCTCCGCGACGATGGCGGTCGACGCGGCGATGAGCGTGCCGCGCGTCTTCGGGCGCCTTCTTCTCCTGAAGCTTTTGGCTCGCGGCGGAATGGGCGACGTCTACCTCGCCGCCACGACCGGCATCGAAGGTGCCGAGCGCGCATGCGTCGTGAAGACCGTGCGCCGCGATCACATCCACGACGGATCCTTCCTCGCGCGCTTCCTCGACGAGGCCCGGGTGCAGTCGCAGCTCAATCACCCCGGCGTGGCCCAAGTGCTCGAAGCGAGCACCGACGAGAACGGCGAGCCTTATACCGTCGTCGAGCACGTCGAAGGGCGCTCACTCGCCGATCTCCGCCAGCGCTCGATTCAGCTCGGCGCGCGCATCGGTTGGCCGGAGGCGGTGGCGATCTCGTTGGAGATGGCCCAGGCGCTCGCTCACGTGCACGATCGCGCCGGCGCCGACGGCACCCCGCTCGGGATCGTGCACCGCGATCTCTCGCCGCAGAACGTGATGGTCGGCTACGCCGGTGAGATCAAGCTCATCGACTTCGGCACCGCGCGCGGTCACAACCGCCGTTGTCACACCGTCGCCGGCGTCGTCTTCGCCAAGCCGGGCTACGTGGCCCCCGAGGTCGCGCGCCAACAGGTCGGCGACGGGCGCATCGATCTCTACGCGCTCGGCATCATGATGTGGGAGCTCTGCGCCGGTCGTCGCTTCTTGACCGGCGATGCGCAGCAGCACCTCGAAGACGCCGCCGCCGGCAAGATCGTCGTCCCCAAGCTGGCGAAGGATCTCAAGGCCCCCGAGCTCCTCGACGAGGTCATTCGCAAGCTCACCGCCAACGAGCCCGACGACCGTTACACCAGCGCCGCGCTCGCCGCCGCCGACATGGCGAAGGTGCTCATCGAAGCCCCCGCGCCGCAGAACGGCGAGCGCGGTGTGCGCGGCCGCATCCAATCGCTCATGCGCACGCTCTGGCCGCAAGAGCCCGGCCGCGCCCGCGCCGAGTTCGCCAAGCTGCTGAAAGAGGCGCGCGCGCTGAAGAAGGAGACCGCGACGCCTCCCGCCGGCAAGGCCGCCGAGGTCGCGCGCGAGCACATGAACGACGACGCGTCGATCCTCTCGGGGACGCCGTATCGCTTGCTCCACAAGATCGGTGAAGGGGCGAGCGGCATCGTCTACGAGGCCGAGCACGTCGAGCTCGGTCGCAAGCTGGCGCTCAAGGTGCTCGCCCCCGAGCACGGTTCGGCGAAGGACGCGATCGATCGCTTCCGCCGCGAGGCGCGCGTGCTCGCTTCGCTCTCGCACCCGAACCTTTGCCTGCTCTACGACTTCGGCAAGGCGCTCGACGGTCGCATCTTCTTGGCGATGGAGCTCCTCGGCGGCGAGACGCTCGACAAGCGCCTCAAGGACGACGGCGGCATGGACTGGCGCGAAGCCGTCGGGTTCGCCATCGAGACGACGCGGGCGCTCGAGGCGGCGCACGCCGCGGGGCTCGTGCACCGCGACTTGAAGCCGGCGAACCTCTTCTTGACGAAGGACGGCGGGCTCAAGCTCCTCGACTTCGGCGTGGCGATGGCGCTCTCCGACAACGCCCAAGAAGAGCGGCGCCAGAAGGGCTTCGCGATCTTCGGCACCCCCGAATACATGGCGCCCGAGCAGGTCGCCGGCGAGCCGGTCGACGGTCGCTGCGACGTGTACGCGCTCGGCTGCGTGCTCTACGAGCTCACCACCGGCGCGCCGCCGTTCGAAGGCGCCTCCAGCGTCGTGGTGATGGGGAAGCAGCTCCGCGAGGTCCCCGAGCCGCCGCGCACCCGCGCGCCGACGCGCGGGATCCCCGAGCCGCTCGAGACCGTGATCATGACCGCTCTGGCGAAGAAGCCGGAGAACCGCTTCGCCAGCGCCGAAGCGATGCGCCTCGCGCTCGAGCAGCTCCTCGTCGTGAGCCCCACCGTGCGTCCGAAGCGCGTTCGCTTCGCCGCCACCGCCGCGCTCTTCGGCATCGGCGCGCTCGCCGCCTTCGGCTTCGCGACCCGCGTGGGTCACCTCGCGCCGCCGGCGCCGCTGGCGGCCCTCGCGCCGGAGACGACCTCCGCCGTGGGTCACGCGGAGACCACCTCCGCCGACGTCCCCGCGCCGGCTCACGAGATCACCGCGGCGCGCGTCAGCGAGATCCCCGCGCCCCCCGCGCCGCTGGCCATGGTCCCCGCGAGCCCGGGCGCCGCCGAAGCGACGAAGGTCGACGCACCGAAGAGCGAAGTCCGCGCGACGCCGAAGGAGGAGCGCGCGCACCTGGTTGCCGAGCGCACGCCGAGCGACGCGCCCACGCCGCGTGCCGAGCCGACCGTGCGACAGATCCACCGCGTCGACGAGACGTCGGAAGAAGACGCGCCGCCGCGCATCGCTCCGCCCATCGTCCGTACGATGGCCTCGGACAAGCCCGAGCTCACGCAAGCGACCGACACCGACAGCGGCTCGCGCCTCGAGACCGCGTCGCTCCGCGGCACGCTCTCCGGCACCGACACGCGCGACCGCCACAAGCTCACCGACGCGCGTGACGCGGCGAAGGCGCACCCCTCCGATCCGCGTGCCCTCAAAGAATGGGCGGTGCAAGCGCTCAAGGGCGGGCAAACGCGCGAGGCGCGCCGCGCCGCCGAAGCGTGGTCGCTCCACGACGGCACCGCCGAGCCGCGGCTCTTCTTGGCCAACGTGCTCGAGCAGGCCGGCCACCGCGCCGACGCGCGCGCGGTGGTGGAAGAGGTCCTCGAAGCGCACCCCGACTCGCAGGAGGCGCGCCGTCTCCACGCGCGCCTCGGAGCGCCGCTCCCGCCGCTCGACACGGCGAGCCGCAAATCGCTCGCGCGCCGCTGAAGCTCTGCCTGATCGTCCGCGCGCCGAGGCGCGAGGGCCGATTCGGCGCTGCGCCGTATGGACGCCCGCGGCCGCATGAGATAGCCATCTCCCGAGCGCATGCCGCGAAGGAGTGACCTCCGTAAGATCGTCGTCTTGGGGGCCGGGCCGATCGTCATCGGTCAAGCGTGCGAATTCGATTACTCCGGGACGCAGGGGGCGAAGGCGCTCCGCGAAGAGGGGTACGAGGTCGTCCTCGTCAACTCGAACCCAGCGACCATCATGACGGACCCCGAGCTCGCCTCGCGGACGTACGTGGAGCCGCTCGAGTGGCGCACGGTCGCGGCGATTTTGGAGCGCGAGAAGGCCGACGCCCTCCTCCCCACGCTCGGCGGGCAGACGGCCCTGAACCTCGCGCTCAAGCTGAACGAAGAAGGGGTGCTCGCGCGCCTCGGCGTGGAGCTCCTCGGCGCGAAGCCCGAATCGATCGCCAAGGCCGAAGATCGCGCGCTCTTCAAGGCGGCGATGGAGAAGATCGGCCTCGAGTGCCCGCGCGCCGGCGCCGCGCACTCGGTGGAAGAGGCGTGGAAGGTCGTCGAGCGCACCGGCTTCCCGGCGATTCTGCGGCCGTCGTTCACGCTGGGCGGGAGCGGGGGCGGCATCGCCGAGACGAAGGACGAGTTCGAGGCCAAGGTCCTCTGGGCGCTCTCCCAGTCCCCCACGCACGAGGTCCTCATCGAGGAGAGCCTGCTCGGCTGGAAGGAGTACGAGCTCGAGGTCATGCGCGACGCAGCCGACAACTTCATCGTCGTCTGCTCGATCGAAAACATCGATCCCATGGGGGTGCACACCGGGGACTCGATCACCGTCGCCCCGGCGATGACCCTCACCGATCGCGAGTACCAGCGGCTGCGTGACGCGGCGTGCGCGGTCATGCGCGAGATCGGCGTCACCACCGGCGGCGCCAACGTGCAGTTTGCCGTCTCGCCCAAGGACGGCCACGTCTACGTCATCGAGATGAACCCGCGCGTGTCGCGATCGAGCGCGCTCGCGTCGAAGGCGACCGGCTACCCCATCGCCAAGATCGCCGCCAAGCTCGCCGTGGGCTACACGCTCGACGAGCTCAAGAACGACATCACCAGGACGAGCGCCGCCTTCGAGCCGGTCATCGACTACGTGGTGGTGAAGTGGCCGCGCTTCGCCTTCGAGAAGTTCCCCGGCGCCGACGCCACGCTCGGCACGCAGATGAAGAGCGTGGGCGAGGTGATGAGCATCGGCCGCACGTTCTGCGAGGCGCTGCAAAAGGCTGGGCGCTCGCTGGAGACGGGGAAAGACGGCTTCTCCTCGCTCCTCGGACGCGTGGACTACCGCTTGCTCGCCGAGCCCAAGAAGACGCGCGACCTCGGCATGGAGGCGCCGGAGCAAGAGCCGCCGAAGAGCCTGCCGCCGGCGACCGACGAAGCGCTCCGCGAAGCGCTGCGGAAGCTCGTGCACATCCCTACCGCCGATCGCCTCTTCTACGTGGGCGACGCCATGCGCCTCGGCATCACCAACGAAGAGATCTTCGACCGCACCAAGATCGATCCGTGGTTTCTCGCGCAGATGCGCCGCATCGTAGACGCCGAAGCGAAGATGCGCGAAGGCGCCGTCGGCCGAGACGACCTTCGCCGCTACAAGCGCCTCGGCTTCTCCGACCGCCAGATCGCGAGCCTCGCCGGCGGGTGCGAAGACGACGTGCGAAAGCTCCGCAGAGAGCACGGCGTCGTCCCGGTGTTCGCGCGGGTCGACACCTGCGCCGCCGAGTTCGTGGCCCACACGCCCTACCTCTATTCGACCTACGACACCGAGAGCGAGTCGGGGGCCAAGACCGGCAAGCAGAAGGTCGTGATCCTCGGCGGCGGACCGAACCGCATCGGGCAGGGGATCGAGTTCGACTACTGCTGCGTCCACGCCGTGCAAGCGCTCCGCGCGCTCGGCTTCGAGACGGTGATGGTCAACTGCAACCCCGAGACCGTCTCCACCGACTACGACACCGCGGATCGCCTGTATTTCGAGCCGCTCACGCTCGAGGACGTGCTGGCCATTTGCGACGAAGAGGCGCCGCTCGGCGTCATCGTGCAGTTCGGCGGGCAGACGCCGCTGAAGCTCGCGGTGCCGCTCGAAGAGCGCGGGGTGAAGCTCCTCGGCACGACCGCCGACGCCATCGATCGCGCCGAGGACCGCGGTCGCTTCGACGAGCTCTTGACCAAGCTCGCCCTGAAGCGGCCGAAGAGTGGGATCGCCAAGAGCGCCGATGAGGCCGTCCGCATCGCCGAGGGGATCGGCTACCCCGTGCTCGTTCGGCCGAGCTACGTGCTCGGCGGTCGCGCGATGATGATCGCCTACACCAAGGCCGAGCTCGAGTCGTACGCCGCGCGCGCGATGGAAGCGGCGCGCGACGCCGGCACCCAGAGCCTCCTCGTCGACGAGTTCTTGAAGGACGCCATCGAGGTCGACGTCGACTGCGTGGCCGACGGCAAGCGCGCGGTCATCGGCGGCGTCATGCAACACATCGAGGAGGCGGGGATCCACTCCGGCGACTCGTCGAGCGTGCTCCCGCCGCACTCCTTGAGCCCCGAGCTCGTCCTCAGCATCGAGGAGCAGACGCGCATGCTCGCCCTCGAGCTCGGCGTGGTCGGCCTCATGAACGTGCAGTTTGCAATCAAAGGGGGCGACGTCTACGTCCTCGAGGTGAACCCGCGGGCGAGCCGCACGGTCCCCTTCGTCTCCAAGGCCACGGGGCGCCCGCTCGCGCGCATCGCCGCGCAGGTGATGGTGGGAAAGACGCTCGACGAGCTCGGGGCCGAGGACGCGCCCATCCCCCGTCACGTCGCCGTCAAGCAGAGCGTCTTCCCCTTCACCAAGTTTGCCGGCACCGACACCATCCTCGGTCCGGAGATGCGCTCGACCGGCGAGGTGATGGGCGTCGCCGACACCTTCGCGCGCGCCTTCGACAAGGCAATGATCGCCGGCGGGATCGTCATCGCTCCTTCGGGCGGCGGGGCCAAGGCCGGCCGCGCTCCCGGCGGCGGTGACGTCGCAGCGCCACGCAGGCGCGCCTTCGTCAGCGTGAAGGACGAGGACAAGCCGGTCGCGTGCCTCATCGCTCGACGGCTCCGCGCGCTGGGCTTCGAGATTTGCGCCACCGGAGGCACCGCGGCGGCCCTGGCCCGCGCGCGCATCCCCGCCGAGCGCGTGAACAAGGTGCTCGAGGGGACGCCGCACGTCGTCGACGCCATCCAGAGCGGCACCGTGGCCATCGTCGTCAACACCACGATGGGCGCGCGCGAGGTGAAGGACAGCTACTCGCTACGCCGCCAGACGCTGCTCATGAACATCCCTTACTTCACGACCATCGCCGCGGCGCTCGCCGCTTGCGACGCGCTCGAAGCGACGCGCGGCGAGACCGTCCCTCGCGTCCGTTCGCTCCAAGAGTGGTCGACCGAGGGCTGAGCTCAGTCGATCGCCGACTCTTCTGCCTCGCGCGTGGGCGCGAGCGCCTCGATCTCGCGCGCCGCGGCGTCGAGATCCGGCTCGAGGGCCACGCGAAGGAGCGCGCGATCCGCCGGGCTCCGTACCGAAGCGAGCACGTCGCCGATGCGCGCACGTGAAGCCTCGGGCGCGACGCGCACGAGGACTCGCGCCGCCGCCACACGGAGCGCCGCCGCGCGATCGTGATCCTCGACGACCTCCCACAGCGCCGCTTCGTCGAGCGACCCCTGACGGTAGGCGCCGGGGGAGAGGAGCCTCCCCGCCGCGACCTCGAGGCGCGCGAGCCAGCTCTTCGCCGTTTCACCTGCGCTGCGCTCGATCTCCGCCATCGCGTCGACGTGCGACGGCGCGTGCGCGCGTGCGCGCTCGAGCGCCGCTTCGAGCTGCTCGACGACGATGGTGCGCTCTTCTTCCGTGGGAGCGTGCGGCGAGAAGCGAAACTGCGAGCAGCGCACGAGCGCCGCCAAGTCGGGGCGCGACGTAGCGAAGGTGATGGCCCCCTTTTGAGGGATGACGCGCACGATCGAAGCGAAGGGGAGCTTCACGCCTCCGCGCGGGCGCGCCACCTCGACCCCTTCGGCGGTCATCGCCAGGCTCGGTCGGTCCACCACGCGACGGAGGAGCAGGAGCAGCGCGTGGGCCAGGATCCCGGTCGTCGCCACGAGAAACGACACGCCGGCGAGCGTGCGATCGCCGGCGGCCCACGAAGCGAGCGCGAACAGGATCCACGCCGCGCCGGTAACCTGCGCCACGGTGAAGTAGAGCCCGTCGAGCGTGGGGGCACCGATCTCCCACCGCACCTTGCCGAAGCCGAGCGGCCCTGCGCCGAGCGCCGCCAGCACGGCGCGACCCTCGGCCGCCGACGCGAGCTCGAGCGTCAAAGGCGGGCGCCCTCGACCGGCGCGCGCGATCACCACGCGCGCTCCGCTCGGGCCCGAAGCGAGGAACGCGCCGGCGAGCTTCGAGGATTCGAGCCGCTGGCTGAGCGCGCCCGCCCCCGAGATGGTGACCACGCCGGGCGCGAGCGTGACCTCGCCGTCTTGTGCGCGCATGCGCTCGGTGAGCGCGGCCACGGGGAACGCGAGCAGCGCCCCCACGAGGAGGAGCGCCCACGCGACCGGACCAGGCGTACCGAAGAGCCCGGCGAAGAGCAGCGCATGGCCGAGCACGAGCAGGCTCACGCGCAGCGACGCGGGCCCTCCGGGATCGTGCACCCGCGCGCGCATCGACTCAGTATGGCACGACCGTCAGCGCGCCTTTTGGGCGTCTCGCTCGAGGGCTTCGAGCTCGGCGGCGGCGGTCTCCACGTCCGGCTCGAGGGCGATGCGGATCCGCTTCTTTTCCGCCTCGTCGTGCACGCTGGCGACGATCGCCTCGACCCGCGGCCGCGCCTCTGCTGGCGCCACGCGGGTCAGCACGCGCATGGCCGCGGCGCGCGCGTCGGCGTCGGCGTCGTGGTCCTCGGCCACCGACCAGAGATCTTCCTCGCTCAAGAGCCCACCGCGGTAGCCGCTCGTCGCCGTCGTGCTCGCTGCCGCTTCGACACGCGCGAGCCACGCGCGCGGAGGTTCGCCGCGGCGCTCGAGCAGCGCCACGCGTTCGGTGGCGTCGACGCGCGCCGGCCCTTCGCCACGCGTCCGTGCGATCGCCGAGGCGATCTGCGCGCGGAGGAGCTCACCTTCGGCGAGGGTCAGCCCATGGCGCGTCCGCGTCACTTTCGGCGTCTTCACCGAGAGCATCTGATCGGGCTTCGGACCGCCGAGGACGAGCAGCTCGCGGCTGCCGAGGAGGTTGACGATCGCGGCGTAGGGGAGCGTGATCGTCTTACGGAGCGCCGTGGTCACGACGAGCCCGCCCGCGGTGATCTTTACCGAGGGGACCACCGAGCCGCGCCGCCCGAGCCAGAGGAATCCGTAGAGAATGACGCCAAGGAAGGAGAGCGCCATGAGGAGCGTGCTGAGGCTCGAGCTCGCTCCGAGAAAGAGCCGAGCGAACGAGGTGACGGCGAACCCGAAGCCGACGAGGCCCCCGAGGATGGCGAGGGCCTCGTCGAGCGGTGCCGGCTCGGTCCAGAACGTCACCTCTCCGCAGCCACCATGGCCGATGCCGAGCGCGTCGCGGATCGCCTTCACGTCGTCGAGCGTCTCGACCTCGATCTGCACCGGGCTCGCACGCTTGCCGAGGGCGAGCGCGAGCGTGTAGCCACCGCCGGCGCGCGCCGCCGCCGAGGCACCGGTGACCTCGTGGGTGAGGATGCGTCGCCGTGGGAGCTCGATCCCGCCGGGGAAGAGGCCGATCTCGCCCTCCGCGGGTGGCTGCCTTCCGAGGAGGACCGGACCGCCGAAGACGAACGCCGCGCCCGCCGTCGCCAGGAAGCCGAAGAGGTGCGTCGCGCGGACGAGCACGACCCCCACGACGACGAAGAGCCAGCCGACGAGCGTCGGGAGCCACCGACGGATCCAGGGGCCGTCGGGATCGTGCACCACCGCGTGCACGCGACGAGTCACGACGCGCGCCCTGCCGCTCGCGCCGCTCGAACCCCCGTGACCCATTCCCAGAGCTTATGGACCGGGATGCCCGCACCGCAATCGGCTAGACTCGGAAAGCCATGGCGCGCGCGAAGTATTCGCTGGATCCGCTCGTGCGCCTGCGCGACGCCCACGTCGACGACCAGGCCGAGGCGCTCGCCCGCGCGGCGCGTGCGCGCGAGGAGGCGGAGGCCGCGCGCATGCGCGCCGACGAAGAGCGCAAGCGCGCCGCCGAGGCCGCGGCGACGCGGCGCGCGCGGGAAGCGGAGGCGCTCGCCCGTGGGGAGTTGAAAGTGGCCGATCTCGTCCGCGCCAACGCGTGGGAGCACCGCGTGGCGAGCGACGACGCCGCGCTGCGCGAGAAGGTCGCGCGCGCCGCCGAGGCCGAGGCCGCCGCGCGCACGACCGAGGGCGATGCGCGCGTCGAGCTCGGTCGGCGCAAGGTCGACGCCGACGTCGTGCACGAGCACGAAGCGCGATGGAAGGCAGAGGAGCAAAGAGCGGCCGAAGCGCGCGAAGAAGAAGCTGCCGAGGAGGCATGGCGTCGAAAGTAGGCTCGCTCCTCACGCTCCCCGTACTCGCGTTCCTCGCTGTCGGCGGCGCGTGCTTCGGGCGCGGAGGGGAGGCCGTGCCCCCGGCGGCTCCGGTGGCGAAGCCGACGGCGAGCGCGCCCGTACCGAGCACGCCGGGCTTGCCGGCGCTCGCGGTGGCCGAAGACGATCCGCGCCTCGCCGGCGTGCGTGACTTGGAGGTGACCCGCGACTTCAGCGGCGCCGCCCGGGCCGTGGAGGCCACGCGAGCAGCGGCGCCTCAAGATCCCCGGGCTTCGTGCGCGTGGGCCTACCTCGCGGGAAGGTTGCATCTTGCAGCCAACGAAGCGCCCGAGGCAGCGGCGGCGTTCGAGACGATCGCCAGCGCCAAGGACAAGGCGTGTCCTCTCTTCGGCTATGCCTCGCTCCGGAGCTCCGAGGCGCTGGCCCGCGCGGGGCGTTGGCAAGAGAGCCTCGCTCGTGCGCGGCAGGTCCCCGACGGAGAGGTCGCGCTCGACGACGAGGTGCGCGTCACCCTCGCCGAGGCGCTCGCCGCCGTGGGCGACCGCGCCGGCGCCGTGGTCTTGTGGCGACGGCTCCTCACCGAGAATCCTCACGGCGCGCGCTGGGTCGACACGGCCGTGCGCCTCGCGACGGCGCTGCTCGACGGCGTCGACGGGCCCCCTTCGCCGCGCGCGCGCGAAGCGCTCGATCTTGCGACGCGCGTGATGGTGGAGGCGCCGCGCTACAGCGAGAGCTCGGGGGCTTCGGCGCTGCGCGCGCGTGCCGTGGTGCTGCTTCGCGGATCCGATCCCACCGTCAGCGACGTGCTCCCCGAGGCCGATCGCCTTCGCCTGGCGCAAGCGTGGCTCGATCTCGGCGAAGCACAGAAGGCGCTGACCGAGATCAACGCGATGTGGCCGAGCGAGGATCCTCCGCGCAAGGGCGCGGCGGTGCGCGAGGCCTCTTCGGTGCGCGCGCCTTCGTGCAAGCTGGCGTTCCTCCGAGCGCAGGCGACGGGCAAGACGAAGAGGCCCGCGGCCGACGCGTGGGGCGACGCGATTCGCGCGTGCACGTCCGACGACCAGCTCCCCGCCGCGCTCTACCAAGGGGCGAAATCCAGCGCCTACAACAAGCGCTCCCAAGAAGCGGTGGAGCGCTACGCCAAGCTCGAGCACGACTTCCCGAGCCACAGGCTCGCCGACGACGCGCGCTACCAGGCGGCGCTGCTCGCCAAAGATCAAGGCGACGACGCGCGCTTCGCGCAGATGATGCTCGCGCTCCCCGAGGATTTTCCCGAAGGCGACATGCGAGGAGACGCGCTCTTCCGCGTGGCGCTCGCGCGCATGACCAAGGGGGACTTCGCCGGCGCGCGCGAGCCGCTCGAGCGCATCGAGGCGCTCTTCCCCGACGATCGTCACTGGGCCACCGCGGGGCGTGCTTCGTACTTTCTCGGGCGCGCCGCCGAGGTTCAAGGCGACCGCGCGAGCGCCGTCCAGCGCTACACGCACGTCATCGAGACCTATCCGCTCGCCTATTACATGACGCAGGCGTACGCGCGCCTCGCGACGCTCGACCTGCGCCTCGCGCAGAAGACGCTCGCCGACGCGGTGGCCAAAGAGCCCGCGGGTGACTTCCTCGAAGATCGCCCGGAGCTCCGCGACCCCGGGTTTCTTCGCGCGTGTCGCTTGCTCGAGGTGGGCGAGGTCGACGCCGCCCGTCGTGAGCTCGCGCGCGCCGGCCTCACGGCGGACAACACCGATCACGCGGTGCTCTGGTCGGTGGCAGCGCTCTACGACCGCGCCCATGTCCCCGAGCTCGGTCACTCCTTCACGCGCGGCGGGCGCTTGACCGAGCATCTCGCGCACTACCCGGCCGGTCGTTACAAGCTCCCGTGGGAGATCGCTTACCCGCGCGCTTTCGCGCCGTTCGTCGAGCGTGAGAGCGCGAAGAACGCGATCCCCACGCCGCTCACATGGGCGATCATGCGGGAAGAGTCGACCTTCGTCGCCGAGGCCAAGAGCCCGGCGGACGCCTACGGTCTCATGCAGCTCATCGTCCCCACCGCGCGCCTCGTCGCGCGCGGCACCGGGCTCCCCGCCGACCCCGAGGGGCTCAAGCGCCCGGACGTGTCCATCGCGCTCGGAACGCGCATGCTGGCGCAGCTCCGCGGCACCTTCGCGCCGAACCGGTCGCTCGCCATCGCCGCGTACAACGGCGGACCAGGCGCTGTGCAGCGGTGGATCGGTCTTCGCGGGGGCGAGGACTTCGATCTCTTCGTCGAGGAGATCCCGTTCGACGAGACCCGCAACTACATCAAGCGCGTGCTCGGGAGCGAAGCGGCCTACGCCTTCCTCTATGCGCGTGAAGCGCTCGACGAGGTGCTCCGCATTCCCGCGCGTGTCGGTGGACCGCCGGTCGCGCCGCCGTCTCCTTCGGACGCTGGGGCCACGGCGGATTCGCCATGACGCCGCGCGAACCGCGCTTGATCGTCGCCAACGAGCGACAGGTCGAGCGCCTCGCTCTCTCCGGCGCTCACGCCGAGACGCGGGCCTCGCTTCAAAGGCGTCTCCTCGAGCGGCTCGCCCCTGAAGTTCGTTTGGCCACGCCGGAAGAGACGCGCCTCGTCCTCGCCGAGTCGCTTCGAGGCGCCGCCGAGGACGACGTGCTCCTCGGGCCTCTGGCGACGGCGCACGCCGAAGGTCAAGGGAGGCGAGCTAGAGGTGCGGGGGCCGCGTGGCTCGGCGCGACCGACGCGCTCGACGACGCGGTGGGGACGCTTCGTGCAGCCGGAGCCAACGCCGACGCGCTCGCACGCGTGCAAGCGCTGGGTGGCGCGACCGGGACGCGCGCCGCCACGCTACGTCGCGCGTTCACCGCCCTCGACAGCGGTCTCCTCGCGGCCGGGCTCGTCGACGGACGCGCCGCGTGGGAGCACCTCGTCAAAGCGCTCGGCGCTGCCGATCCCGAGGTCGTCGCCCAAGCCGTCGGCGCCCTCCACGTGCGCGCGCGCCACGTGCTCGTGTGGGAGACAGCCGACCTCGCGTGGTGGCGAGCGCTCGACGACGTGCTTCGAAGGTGTGGCGGGAGCGCGACCCTCGAGCTTCCGGCGTTCGAGCACCGGCTCGACGCCGAGCGTGATCGCGACCCGCTCGAGGTGCTGGTCGACGACGTGGCGCGCCGAAGCGACGAAGCGCCGGAGACGCGCATTCTCGCTGCGCGGTTCGGAGACCTGCGGCTCGAGGGTTCGCCCCCGTCGCTGGAAGGGATCGAGGTCCGCGCCGCCGCCGACGCCACCGCGCAAGCGCACGCTGTGGTCGACGCGATCGCCCGCGCCCTCTCCGAAGGCGTCCCGGTCGAGAACGTCGCCATCGCGCTCCCCCGCATCGACGAAGAGACGCTCGTGCCGCTCCGTGTGGCCCTCGACGAAGCGAAGATTCCTTTCCATGACTCGCGTGGGCCGGCGCCCACCGCCGCGCCGATCGTGGCCTTCGCGCTGCGTGTGCATCGCATCGCTTCGCGAGGTCTCCCGCGGCGCGAGGTGGCGGCGCTCCTTCGCTCCCGCTACGTCGACGCCCGCGCCATCGCCGGTGTGGACGACGCACGCGAGGCGCGAGGCCTCCTTCACGACGTCGCGCGCGTCCTCGAGGACACACCGACGGTGGCCGCGCCGGACGAAGCTTCGGCGCTCGAAGAGACCGTGCGCGCCGGGCGCCGTGGTGATCCTGAGGCTCGAGCTCGCGTCGTGCGCGCCCTCGCCGAAATCCTCGGCGCGGTCGAGCACGCGAAGACACGCGGCGCCCACGCACGAGCAGCGCGCGAGCTCTGGCAAAAGCTGGGGCTCCCCGGGCGCGCCGGCTTCGACGCGCGCCGCACCCTCGCCACCGACGAGGTCCCCGACGGAATCGCACGCGCCGAGCTCCGCGCCCTCTCGCGCGACGCCCACGCGTGGGAGGTCCTCATGGGGGCGCTCGAGGCCTACGAGACGGCGATCGAGCGAACGCGCCTCGCGCGCCGTCCGGCGTCGCCGGAGGTGTTTCGTCACGAGCTCGAGCGCGCGCTCGAGGCCGGCGCGCCGCCGCCCGGTGCTGCCCGCGCGTTGGCGGTGCGCATCGGGCGCCTCCCCGAAGTCTCGGGCGACGCGCTCGCCTGCCTCGTGGTGATGGACGTGAACGAAGGGGTGCTCCCGGCGTCCCCGCCCCGCGACGCGCTCCTCTCCGAAGGGCTGCTCGAGGCGCTCCGCAAGCTCGATCCACGCCGCGCCCCTGCCGCGGCCTCGGTGCGGGCCGCACGAGAGCTCGGCGCGTTGGCCGTCGCGTCCGCCGACGTGCCTCGGCTCGTGCTCACGACGCGCGGACGCGGGGACGACGGCGCGGCGCTCGCCCCCGCACCGCTCGCCGCTTGGCTCCTTCGCGGTGGGGTCGCCACGTCGCGTTGGATCGGAACGATGAGCGGCGCGCCCCTCACGCCTCGCGCGGCCCGCCTCCGCGCGATCCTCGCCGGCCGGCGCGAGACCATCGCCGAGCTCGTGCCCGAAGCGGCAAGGCGCGCGGCGACCGAGGCGCTGCGTGAGTCGTGGCACGGGCGTCAGGACGTCGATCCCAAGACGGCGCGCGAGAGCATTCTCCTCGGCGACGTGTCCCCCTCGCACCTCGCCGAGCTCGCTTCCCGCACCGGGGTTCGCGCAGAAGATCCGCTCCCCGTCACCTCGCTCGAGCGATTCGCCCGATGCGCCTTCCAGGGGTACGCCGCGCACCTCCTCGGGGCCAAAGACCGCACGATTCAAGGGGAGACGCCCGATCCACGCGAGCACGGCAACCTGGTGCACGACGCGCTCGCCGCCGCCTTCGCCGCCACCGGCCCGATGTGGCGCGAGCGCCCGCGCGATCACGAAGCGATCCACGTGCGCGCGCTGGACGCCGCCGACGGGGTCTTCCGCCGTGAGGCCGCCGGCTCGGCGCTCCGCCGCGTGGCCCTCGACCGGGCGCGCGAGGACGTGGTGCGCGTGCTGGCGTTCAGTCTCGCCGACGAGACGTGGGACTTCGGCTTCGCCGAGCGCTCCTTCGGTGAGGCGCGCGACCCGGAGACGTGGCCACCGCTCACCCTCGACCACGGTGGCGCGCGCCTCTCGCTTCGCGGGCGCATCGATCGCGTCGACCTCGCCCACGACGATGTCGGCAGCGCGCGCGTCATCGACTACAAGACCAGCAAGACGGCGGGGCTGGCCGCGACCTACCGCGATCTCGGCCGCACCGCGCTCCAGCTCCCGCTCTACGCGCTCGCCGCGCGCCGCGCGCTGGCCCGCGCCTTCGCCGACGGCGTGTACTTGCCGCTCGGTGACCTCGCCCCTTCGTTTCGGCTCTCACCGCAGATGCAGAAGCGCTGGAAGGGGCTCTTCGAGAAGGAGGCGGACGCGCCTGCGCCCATCGAGGCGCGCGCGCTCGAGGTCGTAGGCCGCGTACGCGAAGGGAAGCTCGCGCCGCGGCCCGCCGACCCGGGAGTATGTGCAAAGTGCAGCTACGACGGCGGCTGCCGGAGACCGCGCTTCGTCGCCGTGCTCGAAGAGGGGGGAGAGGAGTCGTGAGCGGTCGCTCGCGCCGTCCGCTCCCCCCGCGCTCGCTGGTGGGGTCAGTTGCACTTCGCGCCGTAGCGCCCGAGGAACACGCCACGCCCGTCGTCCTTGTCGTACCCGTCGCTGTAGAAGCCCTCGAGCGTGCCGACGGCGTTCGGGTCGCGCGTGCCCCACAAGCCGTGGAACTCGCCGCCGTCGTACTTGCCGCCGAGCAGCCCCTCGAACTTCCCGTTCGCGTCGATGTACTTGCCGAAGAAGAGATCGGCGTCGTGGCGCGCGGCGTGGCCCCAGATGCCGCGCACGTGGCCGAGCGTCTCGCCGTCGCCGTCCACGACATGACCGCGGAAGCGACCGGCGGCGGCGCGGGTCTTCACCCAGCGGCCGAAGACGAGCCCGCGCGCGCAGCCGGCGACGTCGGGGTAGCCGAGGTACGCGAGGCCGTTCGGGCTTTGGGGGATGCGGTCCACGCCGCCCGCCTTCTGGCCGAGCGTCGCGAGATCGATGTCCTCGGTGAACGAAGCGGTCTTCACGTGGAGCAGCGTCGAGCCGCCCGCGGGGATGACCACGTGCAGGAAGAGCCCGTCGACGTACGGCATCGTGTGCGACTTGAAGTCGACCTCTTTGGCGTCGCTCCGCGGCAGCACTTGGTCGTGCGCGTCGAACATCAGGGTCTTCTTCACGCCGATCGCGCCGGCGTCGACCGAGAGCGAACCGGTCCAATCGGCGGGCACCGGATCGGTGTCGGCGGCGCTCGTGTCCTCCGGCTGTGGGAGGTGACCCCAAAGAAGGGCCACGTGGTAGCGCGTCGCCCCCGCTTGCTGCGCGACCTCGGTCGTCATGTCGTTGGGATCGATCTGCACCGACTCGAAGGAGGGGAGCCCCTCGACGTTCGGATCGTTGAAGAACGGCAGCTCGTCGGCGGTCGTCATCGCGCCGTTGTCGGCGTCGAGGTCGGACGCGATCGAAGAGTCTCCGTTGTCCTTGCCGGCCCCGCTGCAGGCGACCAGGAGGGACATACCGATCGTGCCGAGGGCGTAAGAGAAGGTCCGCGAAACCGTGGGGCGAAGGTGGGTGAACATGACCAATTCCTCCAACCGGCTCGTGAAGTCCCCTGCATCATGTGCGGGGTGTCGTGCCGTCGGGAGGACGTAGAGCACGCGCCGCGCCAACGCCGTATCGTACGAAACCTCGGGATTTATCGATGTGCGATGGCGCTTTTGGACAAGCAGCCCAAGTCCACTGGACGAGGCGAGGTCCTCTGGCAACCGTGCTTCGTGCAGAGTGCACGTGACGCTTCGCCGCGCTCTCTCGCGGGAGGGCGAGGCTAAATGGACCTCTACGCGTTCCGTCGCAACCTCGTCGTCGCCGCCAGCGCCGGTACGGGGAAGACCCACTCGCTCGTCGGTGTGCTCTTGCACCTCCTCCTCGGCTTGAGCGAGCTCGGCGCGGCCGAGCCGGGCAAGAAGCTGCACGCGCCGGTCGACCCCTCGCGGGTCGTCGCCACCACGTTCTCGCGCAAGGCCGCCGCCGAGATCCGCGGCCGCCTCGCCGGCGAGCTCGAGAGGCTCGCGCTCGCCGAGCCGTCTCTCTACCGACCCGCGTTCGACGCGGCCAGGACCCGCGTCGGACTCGAGCCGCTCTCCACCCGCGAGCTGGCGACGCGCGCGCGCCGGACTCTCGAGCGCCTCGGACACGCGCAGATCGGGACGCTTCACAGCTTTGCGGCGACGCTCGTGCGGGCGCACGCGCTCGAGCTCGGCCTCCCCCCCGACTTCACCTTGGGCGACGAAGACGCCGTGCGGAGCCGGGCCGCCGAGGTGGTGGGGGAGACGCTCGCCGCGTACGCCGTCGACGAGCCCCACGTCGTGCGTGATCTCGTACGCATCTCGGGGAACGTGGATCGAGCCGTGGAGACGCTGCTCGGGGCCATCGGCAAGCTCGAAGAAGACGGTCGCGGCGCCGAGCGCCTCTTCGTCGCCGACGACGACGCCACGCGCATCGCGGCCAACCTCGAGGCGGTGGTGGCGCACGCGCGCGCCCTGCTCGACGATCCGAAGTGCAAAGAGGCGGCGCGCCCCGTGGTGCGCGCGTGGGACGCGGGCGACGAGCTTGCGCTCGAAGAGGCGCTCCCCGAGCTCTTCGCGCTCCGGAACCAAGGACAAAGCGAGCTCGCCCAAGGCTTCTTCGCGCTCCGCGAGCGCCTGCTCGGCGAGGGGAACAAAGAGAAGGCGCACGCGCTCCTCCGCACCTACAAGGCGCGGCACCTCTTCGAGCCGCGAGGGCGCGCCGCGCGGGATCTCCTCGCCGCGTGCGAGCGCGCGGTCCGGAGGGACCGGCAGCGTCGCGGGGAGCTCGCCTTCGGCGACGTGCTCCGCGCCGCGCGCGACCTCTTGCTCCTGCACCCGCTCGTGGCCGCCGAGGTGTCGTCGGGGCTCGACGCGCTCCTCGTGGACGAGTTTCAAGACACGTCACGACTTCAACGAGAGCTCGTCGAGCTCTTGTGGGAGAAGAACCCGAAGACGCGCGCACCTGGTACTTCGCCGGGGGTGCTCGCGATGCGCGGCAGCGGGCTCTTCGTGGTCGGGGATCGCAAGCAGTCCATCTACGGCTTTCGTGGCGCCGACGTCGGCGTGTTCGCCGAGCTGTGCGTGGGCTTGGCCGGGCGACCGGCGCGCGTCGCTCTGGGGATCCCCGACGAGGTGCACATCCCCGAGCCGAAAGAGGCGCTCGCCGACTTCGTGCCGCTCCAACACAATCGACGCGGCGAGGACGAGCTGCTCACGTTCGCCAACGCCTTCAGCGCGCGCATGCTCCGCGGGAGCGGCGCCGAGCTCTTCGCGATTCGCTACGTCCCCGAGACCGAGGACCTTCGCCTGCCTCCGGAGAAAGAGGCGCCGCGTGAGCCGCGCGCGCGCACGACGTGGCTTCGCCCGCCGATGGAAAAGACGCGCACTTCGCCGCTCGAAGAGGCATTCGCCATCGCCGATCGCGTACGGAAGATCCTCGACGAGGGCGCGCCCAGCGTGCGAGGTCGTCCGCCGACACCGCGGGACATCGCCGTCCTCGCGCAGACGAACGGCATGCTCGAGACGTGCGCGTACACCCTCGCCGCCGCCAAGATCCCCTACGTCGTCGCCGGGAGGGGATTTTACAGCTCGCGCGAGGTGCTCGACGTCGTCGCCTTCTTGGCGCTCGTCGTGCGGCCCCACGACCGCGTGGCGCTTCTCACCGTGCTCCGCGGCCCGTGGGCCGGGGTCTCGGACGAGGCGCTCCTCGCGCTCGCGGGGGCTCGACGCGCACTCCCCGAGGCGCGCGCCGGGTGGGACGCCGAGCTCACCGAGCCGCTCGAGCCCGAGGACCACGCGAGCATCGCCCGCGTCGTCGACGTGGTGGAGCGCCTTCGACGCAACGTCGATCGTCTCTCGCCCGAGACGCTCCTCCGCGAGGCGGTGCGCGAGCTCGAGCTCCTCGAGGTGCTCCTCGCGCTTCCGCGTGGCGCGCAGCGCGCAGCCAACGTGGAGAAGCTCTTCGTCATCGCGCGGCGCGAGACCGACGCGACGACGCTCCTCGAGCGCCTCGAGGCTGCGTGCGAGCGCGACGCGATGGAGACCGAGGCTGCGACCTTCTCCGAAGAGGACGACGCGGTGCGCCTCCTCACGGTGCACGCGAGCAAGGGGCTCGATTTTCCCATCGTCTTCGTCCCCGAGATCGGCGCCGAGCCGCCGCGCGCGGCGAGCCCCTCGGTGCTGGTCGATCTCGGAGCTGCGGGAGAAGACGCTTCGTTGGCGCTCCGCTTGGCCGACACCTCCGCCGGTCGCGCCGAGCCGCCTTCGTACACGCGGTCGCGCGAGCGCGAGCGGGCGCGGCTCCTCGCCGAGCGCGCGCGCCTCGCGTATGTGGCGATCACGCGCGCTTCGGAGGCGATGTACCTCGTGGGCGATCGCAAGGCGCCCAAGCAAGGAGGCGACGCGGCCTTTCGCGCGACCATCGCCGGTGTGCTCGACGAGATGACCGCCATCGACGCGCTCCGCGTGGACGCGCGGCTCGCGGTGGAGCACGTGGAGCGCGCGCCGGTGCTCTCGTCCGAGGGGCGCGCGCCGCTCGCCGAGCCGCCCGCGCTCGTGGCGATTGCATCACCTCCCGCGTGGGGGACGACGACCTTGGCGGCGACGTCGCTCCAGGACTTCCACCACTGCCCGCGCCGGTTTCAGCTCGTGCACTTGCTCGATCTCCCCGAGCGGGACCTTCCGGCGATGGCGGTGCACGACGCGCCCCGCGATCCCGACGCCGAGCGCGCTCCGGGTACGGGCGACGGCGCGCCGACCGGCCTTGGCGCCCGCGCCGAGGGGACCTTGACCCACCGCGTGCTGGAGGTCGTCGCTGCGTTCGGCGCGGACGACGCACAGGAGCGTGTTCTTCGCGCGCTCGAGACCGAGGGGCTCCCCGCGTCGAGCGCGGCGCACAGGCGCATCGCCGCCCGCGCGGTCCGCTTTCTCGGGAGCGCGTACGCGTGCGACATCGCGGCGCGAGGGGCGACGACGTCGCGCGAGCTCCCCTTCGTCCTGCCGGTGAGCGACGCGGGGGAGGGGGGCGACGCGCGGACGCTGGTCCTCCGCGGGACCATGGACCTCGTCGTGGTGTGGCCCGACGGCGCGGTGGATGTCGTCGACTACAAGCGTGCACGCGGCCCGTCGATCGAGCCGCACGCCTTCCAGCTTGCGGCCTACGCCCTCGCGGCGCGAGCGCTTTACCCCGAAGCGCCGCGTGTGCGCGCGGGGATCGTCTTCCTCGGCGGCGACGCGGTGGAGCCGCGGTGGCAAGAGCCCGTCGATCCGCGCGAGTCCGCGCGCGAGATCGTCGCGCTCGCGCGAAGCCTGGCCACGGCGCGCTGGACCGAAGCGTTCCCCCGCGTCGCCCCCGAGCGCTGCAAGCGGATCCACTGCGGCTACATCGCGTATTGCCATCCTTCGTCCCGTGTCACGCAGCTCCCGCTCTTTCGCGGGTAGCTCCCCCTCGTCGAGCAAGGAGACGTGCCAGTCGCCCGCGAGGACGACGTGGTCGAGGAGCGGAATCCCCACCGCGTCGGCGGCGACGGCCACGCGGCGCGTGAACTCGAGATCCTCGGCGCTCGGCGTCGGATCCCCGCTCGGGTGGTTGTGCACGAGGACGAACGCGCTCGCCGCCTCGCGCAGGACGACGCGCAGAATGTCGCGCGGAGCGACCGACAAGCCGTGCAGACCGCCGAGCGCGACCCTCCTCGCGGCGCGGAGTCGGTGCCGGCCGTCGAGCGCGAGGGCCCACAGCTCCTCGTGGGCCAGCGCGCCGAGCTGCGCGCGCCCCCACGCCGCCACCGCCAAGCTGCTGGGGAACGTGGGCGCGTCTTCGGCGTCGCGTCGGGCGACCCGCCCGCCCAGCTCGAACGACGCGACGATCCGCGCGGCGCGCGCGGCACCGACGCCGCTCTGCTCGGCCAAGGCGCGGTAGCCTTGCCTCCCGAGGGCGCAGAGGCCGCCCGCTTGTTCGAGCATCGACGCGGCGCGCGACGACGCGCGCGGATCCCCGCGGCCGTCGAAGAGGAGCGCCACCAAGTCACCGTCGCCGAGAGCTTCGACGCCGTCACGCTCGAGCCGAAGAATCGCCGCGCTCGCTTCCTTCATGCGGCATGGGAGAGCACGCCTCGCGCCACGGACGCTTCGCGGTTCTTCTCGCGCGACGTGCGTAGGCGCGCCGTCCGCGACACACCGGTGCGTGTCCTGGACACCGGCTGGGTGCTATCGCGAGGTGGCGCTCGTCAGGGCTTCTGGCAGACGCCGACGGTCGAGTCCTTGAAGAGCGGGGCGCTCCCCTTGCACTGCTCGTCGGTCGGGCAGCCGTACGCGGTGTTGCTCTTGCTGCAGAGCTTGTAACACTTGCGCGACCCCGGCTGACCGAGGCACGTCAGATCCGCTGCGCAGTGCGTGATCTCGCACGCCTGCCCAACCTGCGCGGTGCCGACGGTGACGCAGCTCGTGGTGCCGTCGTCGTCGTTCACGATGGCGCACGTCTCGCCGTCGGCGCAGCCCATGCTCGAGAGGAGCTTGCAGCTCTTCACCGGCTCGCACACGGGGACGCGCACCGCGCCCACGTCGGCGACCGGCTGGATGTCGCAGAACGAATCGGTGTGGCACGTGCCGCTGCAGCAGTACGGCCGGCACTGACCAGGCGAGCCGACGCACTCGAATCCGGCGGCGCAGTCCGCGGGCTTCAGGCACTCGTCGCCGTTGTGGCCGCTGCCCGCCGGAAGGCACGAGGGGGCGCTCGCGCCGGCGTCGTCGGTCGCGCGCACGTGGCAGGCCGCGCCGGACGTCGCCTGCCCGCCGCCGCCGTCAGCGCTGGAAGCGTCGAGCAGGCCGCCGGCGTCGACGATGGGGGCAGGCTTCGCTCCGCAGAGCGCGGCGGTGGGGGCTTCGTCGGGGAAGCAGCTCGTCCCGTCGGCGTTCGCGTTGCACAGCGGGTTTCCACGCAGCGTCCCGGCGTCGTTGTTCGCGCCGGTCGAGCCGCCGGCGCCGTCCGATTCGTAGCCGCCGTCCGCTTCGTCGGGACCGCCGTAGGTGTTGTCCCCCGCGCCGTCGCTCATGCTGCTCAGGGTAGAGATGCCACAGCCGGCGAGCAGGCCGAGCGCGGCGAGCAGCGCGCCCGTCTTCAGGGAACGAGCGGGCGACGAAAAAGCGGAGAGAAAACTGCGGAGCATGAAGTCTCGAAAGTAAGAGCCGATCCACGCAACGTGCCGGCTCCTCCTATTTTGGCACCGACGCGCCAGATCTCCAGCATTTTGGGGAAATCTCTCCGACCTTAATGCGCGAAAGGTGCGCGCTTTTTCGCTCGAGCATGACGCCCGTGTCGCGGTCGGCGCATCGACCGCGCCATCTCGACATCACCCTGGCTCAATCTAAACAGTGAGTAGATTGGCCGCTACCGCGTCTCGACCTCGCGAACGACGCTGTTCCCCGCCGCGTCGAAGACGCGAAGGGCCACGATGTGCGATCCCGCGGGGAGGAACGCGGCGAGATCGGCGTCGAGCGCCTCTTCGGCACTGTCGAAGATCCCGTCGGCGGCGCCGATCGGACGCCAGTCGAGCTTTCCGTCGATGGCCACCTCGGCGCGCACGATGGGGCCGAGGCCGTCGACGACGTGCGCCTGCAGCCGTCGACCGACGACGGTCATGTCGCGCACGATGGGCGGCGTGTTGTCGACGAGCACCGGCTCCGACTCGAGCACGTGCTTCTGCACGTCGGCCGGCGGGTTCGCCGCTTCGTCGCTCGCCTCGACGCGCACGCGGTACTTCCCTTCGGGGAGCGCGAGCGTGTCCCATTCGTATTCGCTCTTCGTGAGCACCTCGCCCTCGCGCAGCACGTCGCGCCACGTGCCCTGGCCTTCGCGGCGGAAGTCGACGCGGTAACGGAGCGCGTCGTTGTCGGGATTTTCGACCTTCCACGAGAGCTTGAGCACGCTGTCGTGCTTCGGCGGCTCGCCGCCGCTCGCTTGCACGCCTTCCTTCGTACCTTCGCGCCCGCCGCTCTTCGGCGCGGCGTTCACCTCGAGGACGATGGGGCGCACGTTGTCGGTCACGAAGGGGAGCATCACTTCGCTGAGCGTCGCGTGCGGATCGCGCCCCCAACGCGCGCGGATCTGCACGAAGCGACCGGGCGGGCTGGTCACGCCGCCGGCGGAGGTGCCGAGCGAGCCTGGCGCCCCGGGCCCGAGGTTCCCCCACGCGCTCCAGGTGGCGTCGGGGGTCTGCGTGTTGCCCGTGCGGGTCGCCACCTCGAGCTGGCCGGTGGCGCGAAAGGCCAGCTGACCGAATTTGGCGCGGAGGCCGGCGTCGAACACTTTGCTCGTCCACACTGCGTCGGCGCCGCCTTGCGCGACCACGCGGTGGAACGTGGGCGGATCGCTCGAAGCGAGGAACGGTCCGCCGCGCCCGAAGCCGATGGATCCGACTTGGCGCTCGTCGGTGTCGGCGACGAGCGTCACCACGTGGCCGTCGTCGACGCTGTAGACGCGCCCTTCGGCGCCGGTGCCGACGTACGGCTTGCCGGCCTCGTCGACGGCGAGCGCCACGTAGTGGAACTCGTCGTGGTGCATCATCTTCTCCGGCCGACCGGCGGCGTCGAAGCGGTAGAGCGCTCCTTTGCCCGGCTTGGGCCGCGCGGCGCTCGACGGGCCGGCGGGGACGCGCCCGGTTGTGGCGCTCCGCTTCGGCACTTCGGGGAGCTCGCCGTAGTCGTTCACGATGGCGAAGACGCTCCCGCCCTTGCCGAAGGCGATCCCCTTCACCTCTTCGCCGGGAAAGTCGTAGAGCACGCTCGCGCGCCCGGGCCCGGTGATCTTGTAGAGGAGCCCCTTGCCGCTCGAGCCCGCGTAGACCGTGCCGTCGTCGGCCACGGCCACCGAGACGAGGTGGGTTTCGTCGCTGCGGAAGTAGACCGAGGAGGCGCCGCCGGGCTCGATGCGGAAGATCTTCCCTTCGGGGCCGGTGGCGGCGAAGAGCGAGCGCTTCGCCTTGTCCCACGCGAGCGACCACACGTGGCTCGTGTCGGCGAGCGTGGTGAAGACCTCGGCCTTGCCCTGCGTGAGCTTGAAGATCTTCCCGTCGGGGATCGTCGCCGCGTACACCTCGCCGCGCGGGCCTTCGACGAGCGAGGTGACCGCGAGCGCGCCGGTGTCGGCGAAGAGCGCCGCCTTGTCGCCGGCGACTTTGAAGACCTTGCCGCTCGGGCTCGTCCCCACGAGCACCGAGCCGTCGGCAAGGGCGAGGGTGGAGAACGACGCGCTCGAGTCGATGAGCGGGGTCGCCCCGAGCGTCCAACCGGCACGCACGCCGCCGTCGGAGCTGACCGAGACGCCGCGAAGATCGCCGCCGGAGAACTCGTCGATGGTGTCGAGGTCGAAGGTGCGCGTCCCCACGGCGCCGGCGTCGTGCGTGAGCGTTGCCGCTGCGAAAGCGAGGGGGAAAAGAGCGAGCGCGCGCGTCGGTCTCCGCATGGGTGGAGAGTACACCATCCCGAGGCCGCGCCGCCCGGCGGGCGCGTCGCGGCGATGCGCCCCGAAGCCCTCAGGCGTCGCGCGGCAAGTCGGGCTCGACGAAGAGCCAGCGCACCTCGGGCCGGCGACCGCGGAGGCGCGCTTCGAACTCGTTGATGGCGCGGCAGGCGGTGTCGGCGGAGAGCGCGTCGACGAGCGACACCTTCACCGCGACCATCACCTCCCCCGGCCCTTGCTGCACCGTGACGACGTGGAGCACGCGCGCGAACTCGGGGGTGTCGGCCACGGCGGCGTGCACCGCGGCGTCGACGTCGGGATCGGCCGACTCGCCGAGCAAGAGCGACTTCACTTCGCGCGCCAAGAAGGCAGCGACGCCGACGAGCACGAGCCCGACCATGGCGCTGCCGAGCCCGTCCCAGCGCCCGTCGCCCGTCTTCCACGCGAGGAGGAGCGCGGCCATGGCGAAGGCCAGACCAAGAACGGCCGCGGCGTTCTCTCCGAAGACGACGACGAGATCGGCGTCTTTGGTCTTTCGCAGATACTCGAAGAACGGGATCTTCCCCCGCCGCGCGTGGAGCTCCTTCACGTTGGAGGCGAGCGCGCCCCCTTCCATGAGCAGCGAGCCGAACAAGATGACGACGCCGAGCCACACGCGCTCGACCGGCTCGGGGTTTTCGATCTTGTGGAGCCCTTCGTAGATGGAGAACACGCCGCCGCCGCAGAACAGCATCAAGGCGACGAGGAAGGACCAGAAGTAGACCGCGCGGCCGTACCCCAGCGGGTGCTCGGCGTCGGGCTTTCGCCGCGCCTGCTTCACGCCCACGAGGAGGAGCACCTGGTTCATGCAGTCGGAGGCCGAGTGCAGCGCCTCGGCGAGCATCGCCCCCGACCCGGTGAAGAAGGCGGCGACCCCCTTCATGACCGCGATGCCCACGTTCACGAGCAACGACTGGACGATGTGCGCCGTGCTGCTCGCCTCGTGCGGGGGATCGCTGTCTTTGGCCATCTTTGCTTCGCGGCGCGCGCCCTCAACGCACCGACGTGCGCACGCGCACCTTCACCTTGTCGTGCCCTTCGACGTAGCGGTCTACGGGCACGACGGTGCGCGAGTAGCTGGCGAACGGATCGGGCGCTTCGCTGGTGGAGGCCGGGCGGAGCGCGTCGAGGGCGAAGCCAGGGAGCTCGTGCGCGACGTGACCGCCGTACGTCACCCCCTGCGAGGGGAGCTTGAACTGCACGACCAGGCTCTTGGGCATCGCGGTCTGGTGCGGCGCGTTGGCGAGGAGCTCGTTCAGGTTCTCCGGCTGCGGCACCTCGGGCGCGACCTCGTAGCCGGGGAGCACCTCGAGCTCGACGTCTTTGCCGGCGAGCTCTTCTGGGAGCTTCACTTCGAGCGTGCGCGTCGTCTCCGGCCCGGCGAAGGGGCGGAGGTGGACGAGGATCCGCGCGCGCTGCCCGGCGTCGACCACCGGATCGAGCGCCTCGACGCCGCGGATGCGGTACAAGTCACGTGCATACTGCACGGAGAGGACCGACTCGACCTTCTCGATCTTCACCGGCTCCCAGGGGTTGTTCAGCGCGTCGCCGACGAGGCGCACGGCGCGCGATTGCGACCACTCGCCGGCCTCGGGCAGGCCGCCGATCGCCACGCCGAAGTCCTCGACGTCGATCGCCCCGTGCCCGCGGATGGTCACGCGCGAGGAGAGCTGCCAGGTCATGTCGCGGTGCTCGCTGATCGTCGCCTCCACGACCGAGCCGATCATCGAAGCGGTGAGCGACGGGCTCATGAAGCGCTCGTCGGCGACCTCCATGTTCCACGTCTTCTTGGGGGCGCCGTCGACACCGCGCACTTCGACGTGCACGGGGAAGGTGGGGGCGGTCTTGGTCTCGTCGAGCACGACGGCGCTCTGGCGGTCTTGCACGAGCGTGCCGAGCGGCGAGAGCGCCTCGCCCACTTTGAAGCTGTGTTGGTCGCTGGCGTAGATCCACAAGACGCGGGCGAGGGTCGTGGGGAGCGCGCTGTCGCCCGACATCATCATCGGGTGACCGAAGCCGCAGGCGCGCGTCCCCTCGACGTGCGTCACCGTGCCGAGGCCCATGAACGACACGTCGCCGCGCGCGAGCTGCACGCCGAGCGATCCGCCGTCGACGAAGTGCGTGGGCGCGCCGGGGGTGATCGGCGCTTGTCCGCCGCCGGCGGCGAGCGGCTCGAGGCCGAGCGGGCCGAAGACACTCTTCGCGAACTCGAGCGCGTGCTCGCTCATCCCCGCGACGAGGAGCGGCGTCGCCACCGGTACGACGCCGCGATCGACGTCGCCGCGGTTGCCGAAGCGCGTCGCGAGCTGGGCCGCGTGGGCCGTCACGTCGTAGTGGCCGGGCGCGCCCTCGAACATCGTGGGGGCGAGGTCGGCGTGACGCGCCGCCGGATCGCGCGGCGCTCCGGCGCGTGCGCTCGGCAGCGGGGCGTTCCCCTGGAGCGGCCAGAACCCCGGCGGCACCGGGCGCGCGAGCTCGGTGAGCATGGGGGCGATCGGCGTGATGCCGGCCACCGGCTCGGCCTGGAACGACGAGAGGCTGTAGGCGTACGCGCCGGCGAGGCGACCGTCCAAGAAGACCGGGCTCCCGCTCATCCCCTTCACGTTCTTGGTGATGTTGAGCCGCGGGTGCGGTGTCTTCACCAAGATGAGATCTTGTCCGGGGCGGAAGTTGTGGAGGACGCCGATGACCTCGACGTCGAAGCGCTCGGGCTCGGTCCCTTTGAAGACGGTGAGGCCGTAGCCCTTCATCCCGTCTTTGATCTCGTTCACCGAGATCGTCTTTGCGTGGCTCGCTCCTTCGGCGAGCGGCAGGCTCGCGCCGAGACCGATCGTGAGGCCCACGGCGACGGCGCCGAGCACGCCGAGAGAAGAGACGGTGCGCACGGCCAGGGAGTGTAGCAAGAAAAGGGGCGCGCCCCTCGGTCACGCACCGAACGGCGTGACGCGAGGGTCGGCCCCGTCAATCAATCGCCGCCGTCGCCGCCGTCCAGCCCTGCGCTCGGCGGAGGGCACGCCTTGACGGAGGTGATCCAACTGTCGATGACGGCCGTGCCGGCGGTGTCGACCATGTGCGTGGCGAGCGGCGGCATCCGCTTCGCGTCGAGCGCGTGGGGGCGGAGGCTCATCGCCGAGTGCGAGGGATCCCCCGGGGCGAAGACTTGGAGCCCCGGCACGCCGAGGTCCCCCGTCGAGGCCGGCTGCCCGCACGCCTTCATGTCGCCGAAGGCGGTGGCGAAGCGGAAGTCCATGTTCCCGCCGCCGCCGCCTTGCGGGCGATGGCAAAAGGAGCAGTTGGAGTGGAGGTAGCTCTTCGCGCTCGCCTCTGCCGGCCCGCCGGCGGTGGGCACCGGGTAGACCGCGGTCATGTCCGGCGAAGCGTGCGGCGCGTCGAAGATCCCGATGTGATCGAGCGTGGCGATCTGGTTCGAGCGCCGGTGCGTGCTGTCGTAGACGAAGAGGCCGTTGAGCTGTCCGTCTTCGGGGCCGAGCGTGTGCTTGGCGGCTTCGGTGTGGCACGAGCCGCACTCGGACCGGCTCGGGAAGTACCAGGACTGCGCGCCGACCTGCTTCGTCTTGTTCGACGGCAAGAGGTACGCGTCCTTGCCCGCGTCGTCCCATTCGTAGCTGTAGCCGCCCCACGCGCCGTCGGCGTGACGCACGAAGAGTCGTGTCTCGGTGCGTTTCCCGGCGACGGAGAACTCCTTCATCATCACCGTGCCGATGGGGAACTCCCAGTCGCCGTCGGCGTCGACGTGGATCTGCGAGCCGTCGGGGATGGCGAAGAAGCGACGCTTCTCTGCGCCGTCCGACCACAGCGGGCTGTTCACCGTGTAGGGGATGACGCCGGACGCCGGCTTGCTCGTGTCGTTCGGATCGACGCAACCGGTCGCCGAGAGGCGGTCGGCGAGCGGACGTCCGAAGAGCGGGCCCGCGTCCACCGCGCCTGCGTCGACCCCCGCGCCGGCGTCGGGCGGATCGGCGGCGACCATCTTGTAAATTTTGGCGCCGGAGAGATCGAGCGCGTAGAGCTCGCCGTCGTTGTCTTCGGCGAAGGAGCTCCACCCGCCGCCCGGGCCGCTGGTGTTGAGCTGCGTGACGACCGGCTTGCCGGTGCTCGGGTCGACGACCAAGGACCAGATCTGCTGGTTCACGAAGTCGCCGAAGATGTACGCGCCCACCATCTGCGGGATGGCCTTCCCGCGGTAGACGTAGCCGCCGGTGATCGAGTGCCCGGTGGCGTGCGAGTACTCGTAGATCGGATCGACGAGGCCGGCGATGTTGCACGGCAGATCGCCCGTGGTGTGGCCGGGCGCGCTGTAACAGTGGAAGCCCTCTTTGAGGTGCCAGCCGTAGTTGCCGCCGAGCTTGACCTTGTCGACCTCTTCGTAGGCGTCTTGGCCGACGTCGGCGAGCCACAAGTCGCCCGTGCCGCGATCGAAGCTCCAACGGAACGGGTTGCGGAAGCCGTAGGCGAAGATCTCTTTGAGGTTCGTCGTCGAGTTGGCGAACGGATTGTCGGCGGGGATGCCGTACGGCTTCGAGTTGGCCGGATGATCGACGTCGAGACGAAGGATCTTGGAGAACGGCGTGGTGGTGTCTTGCCCGTGGTTGAACGTGTCGCCGCCGCCGCCGCCGTCGCCGAACCCGATGTAGAGGTTGCCGTCGAGGCCGAAGTTGATGCTGCCGCCGTCGTGGTTCGAAGCCGGCTGATCGAACGGACCGAAGATCGTCGTCTCTTCGCCGAAGCTCGCGCCGTTGTTGGTCGTGTGCACGCGGGTGATGACCGAGCGCATGTCGGCCGAGCCGCCGGGCGGGGGCTGCGTGGCGTCGTGGATCGTGTACGACAGGAAGAGGTAGCCGTTTTGGGCGAAGTTCGGATGGAGGGCGATGCCGAGCAAGCCGCCTTCACCGCCCGCTTGGAGCTGATCGGCGACGTTGGCTTTGCCGGCGTTCACGTCGAAGACGACGGTGGGATCGCCGCTCGCGCCGGTGGCAGCGAAGGTCTTCACCTTGCCGTCGCGCGTGGCGAGGAAGAAGCGCGAGTTGTCGCCCGGCGCCTGCACGAGGCGCATGACCTGACCGAGGTTCACGGTGTTGAAGACCTGCACCCACTTGACCGCGGTGTTGGTCGTCGGCCTGTCGGGGGCGAGGCACGTCGTGTTGGCCGGACGTGTGTCCAGGCCGTACGGCGCGTCGACGATCGGCGTCGCGTCGTCGCTGCCGTCCGACGAGCCGCCGTCGTTGTCGGTCGTCGTGCCGTTCGAGTCATCCCCGCACGCCATCGCGCCGAGCGCGAGCCCCAGCGAAGCGGCGAGTCCCCAGCCCAAGAACGCGTGGAAGCGCATGGTGCGCAGGGTAGCACCGGCCCTCGTCGTGGCGAGCGCAGGCGAGGGGCGTGGTACAAGCGAATCGTGCGGAGGCGCGCGGCATGATCGCTCTCGTCACGACGCTGGCCGCGGTGGCTTTGGTCGTCTTCGCGGTCGCGCACGTGCGCCTCGTCGTCACGGCGTTTCGCCGACGCGGCGCGATCTCACTTCTCGCGCTGGTGCTCCCGCCGCTCGCCCCGTTCTGGGGGTGGGAAGACGGGCACAACACGACGATCGCCGCGTGGGGCGGCGCTCTCGTGGTCTATGCGTGCGTCGTCGCCCTCGCGTGAGGGCGGGACGTCACTTCGCGGGGCGCTTCGCGTCCGCGGCCTTGGCGTCGTAGCCCTCGGGGTGCACGGCGAAAGCCGGGGTCCCGAGCGCGCGGCGCTCGCGCTTGTTGCGCTTACCGTTGGTGGTGGCCTTGCGCTTGCGAATGCGCTCGAACTGCTGCGTCGACGAGACCATGACCTCTCCTTGAGGGGCGAAGGGGGGCGCACACTACCAGCGCACCCGCTCCTGTCAACGCGGTTCGCCCGAATCCCGAGGCAGAAGTTCGTCGCTAGGTCGACGAACGTTCTGTTCTCGGGCTCCGGTCCCGCCCTGGTGGGGAACTTCGTTCCCCCTCGTCGCCTTGCGACGAGCCTCCCCCAGCGTCGCCTTCGGCGAGCTCGTGCGCTGCACGAGCCGTTCACGGGCACGGCCTCGCGTGTCTCGTAGGACGAAGCAGAAATTGCGACTCCCCCACGCTGGGCGCATCGGCACGCTCGTGCGAAGCACGAGTCGCCGCAGGCGAGGCGGGGGGAGGATCGCGAGCCGAGCCCTCGGCGAGGCGAGGGAGGGGGAACGCAGTTCCCCACAAGAGGGAGTAGTTCCTGAATCTGAAGCTTCGGCGCCGAAGGCGGCGAGCCTTCAGTTTCAGGACACTACGGACGAACCGTGAACGACGTGGTGAACGTCGGCTCGGCGAAGGGCTGCACCTTCGCGCGGCCGAGCGCCTGCTTGATGCACTTCTCTTCCGGCTTGCCGGCGGCGCCGCCCGAGATCGACACGCTCTGCACCGAGCCCAGCGACCCGAACACGATCGTGGCGCGCGAGACCGGATCGTCCGGCCCGAGGCACGCGCGTGCGTTCGGGAGAACCGCGCCGATCGCCCCTTGGACCGCGCCGTTCGCCGGCTTTTGCGGGACGCTGCCCGGCGCGAACTGCGGGCCGGTGGGCTTGTCGTCGGTCGGCGCGGGGCCGTCGATGGGGCCCGCGGCCGCCTTCATCGCGTTCGAAAGATCGCCGCCGCCGCCGGTGGGGGCGAACTTCACCTTCGGCTCGGGCTTGGTCGGCGCTTCGGCAACGGGAGCCGCCGCGACCTTCTCTTCCGGGGCAGCCGCCGTCTTGCCGTGGTGGCGTGCCTTGACCGCGGGCTTCCCTGCGGTCTTCGCGGTGTCGTCGATCGCGACCTCTTCCTGCTGGGGAGCCTGCGCTTGGTCGTCCGTGGCCGCGACGGCCGGAGCCACCGGGGTCGGGGGGACGACGGGCGCCGCCGCGACCACCGCCGGCTGCTCGGCCGGAGCCGCCGCCACCGGGGCCGGGGCCTTGTGATGACGCATGTAGAAGACGCCGCCGGCCGCCGCCGCGCTGAGCGCGACCACGCCGCCGAAGAGCGCGATGAGCACGCCGCCGCGCTTTTTCGCCGTCGGTTGCGCCGCGAGCATGGCCTGCGCCGACATCGACGGAGCGACCGAAGACTGCGGAGCGGCCTGCGCCGAAGCGGGCGCGAGGCTCGAAGGCATCGACTCCATCGACGCCGGGACCGCCTCGGCCACCATCGGCGGCTGCTGCGGAAGGCTCGGGAGGCTGGGGGCGAAGGCGGCGACCCCCGACGAGGGGGCGGCCGACACCGGCGCCGCGGACGGCGGGGGGGCGCTGATGCGCGCGGGGGCCGGATCTTCCTCGAAGAGGCCGGCCGCGGCGAGCGGGGTCGACTTGGCGCGCTCGGCGCCGCGCGGATCGAGGGCGGCGATCAGCTTGAGATCGACCATCCCCGAGTCGTTCGGGTTCAGCTTCGAATCCGGCGGGGCGACCCCCCACGGGTTCGACGGCACCGCGCTCGAAGGAGGCGGAGTCGCGGCCAGCTTGGCGATATCCTTGAAGCTTGTCCGCTCGCGCTGCCGTTGGTCCGACGACATGGTCATCTTGGCCTCCCTCGAAGAGGGGGGTGATATAGCTTCCATTCTCCCACTCGGCACGTCGTCCCTGGTCGATTTTTGACCACCCCCTGAAATTTTTTCTTGGGCAATTTCTCCCGCCCGAGAAACAGCGGCGGAAACAGGCGCCGCCGCCGGTGCGGAGGGACGCGAGCGCGGCTCGAGGCGCGCGCCGCTCGGACGCGGGGCGGGCGCCGCGGTTTGGGTCACCTCTTCTCCTCCTTCTTCCGGGAGGGGGGGCGCGAAGAGGTCGTCGTCGCTCATACCACCTTGAAATCCGCTGAAACGGGCCCCGCCGCCGAGGACACGCTCCATGGTGCGGGCCGCGGTCGCGTCCCAGCTCGCGTCTCCTCCGGGCGGAGCGGCGCTCTCCGGCTCTGCCGGCGGCCACGCCGCCAGGGCCGAATCGATGCGCTCGTCGAGCTTTCGCGGATCCGTCACGCCACTTCTCCCTCGAGGTCGAAGCCCCGGGCCAACATGAACTCCCTCAGCTTGCGGCGCGCTTCGTGGACGCGCCAGGCGATCGTCCCCTCGGGGGCGCCCAGGATGGCCGAGGCTTCTTCGTGCGATCGGCCGTCGATGCACACCACGATGAGGGTCGTCCGCAGCGTGTCCGAGAGCTCGTCGATGCCGGCGCACAGCGCGCCGTAGAGCTCCTTTCGTGCGGCGTCGCCCGGCGGATCGGCGTGCGCGCTCGGGCGCCGCTCGGCCAGCACCGACTCGAGCCGCGGATCGTCGACGTCGCCGCCCACGCGCGAGCTCCTTCGCGAGCGGAGCGTGTTGAGCGAGAGATTCACCGCGATGCGGTAAAACCAGGTGTATGGCTCGCTCCGGCCGTCGAAGCGGGCGAGCGCCTGGTAGGCGCGGACGAAGGTCTCTTGCGCCACGTCCTCGGCTTCGGCGTGGTCGCGCAGCATGTGGAGCGCGAGCCGATGGATGCGCGGCTGGTGCTGGCGCACGAGCTGGCCGAAAGCCCCGACGTCACCGTTTTTCGCGCGCGCGACGAGGTCCCGATCGGTGACTTTCATGCGTGGGGGGCCATGCGCGCGAGAGGTCTTGAGCTGCGTCGACGAGGTGGGGGCCGGAGTCGCGGAGCCTTCGATGGGCTCGCGCGGAAGAGCGTGTCTTCGCCCCGGGGGCGGAGGAACGGCGCGGGCCGGCCGAGCGTCCAAGGGCGCCTCGGGGAAGCTCGATTGCAGGCACGATACCGTGTTCACGCGGGTTGGACAAAACCAAAGCCGAGAAGCTTTGGCGTGTCCTCCCGTTCGGACCACCGCCCCCCTTCGAGGCCGGAACACCGCCGGGTGAAATTTCTTGGGCCCCTCGCGCGAAGAGGAATGGAACTTTACGTTCTTCCGTTCGAACGACGAGAATTTCGCTTCGAAGGCCGGCTCGGTGGGGGAAGACCCCGCCTTCCCCGGCGTCCTCGTCCCCAAAATCCCTGAATTTCACTCTTCTTCACCCTTCCCGCGCTGCCGAGCCCTACGGTTCGTGCGAGGCTCCCCCGACGAGCACGAGGCGAAATGGCCACGACCGAGAATGAGCGCGCCACCGCGGCCGCGACCGAGGAGCTTCGCCGCGCACTGTCCGCCGAAGAAGGGAGCCGTCGCTGGCTGCGGCGCGCCGCGTTGGCCGGCATCTTCGCTCTCGTCATCGGCGCCGGGCTCGTGTGGCGCGCGCGCCATCGCCCGCTTCCGCCCGCCAAGTACATGACCGCCAGCGTCACCACGGGCGACGTGGTCGAGAAGGTGCAAGCGACGGGCGCCGTGCAGCCGGTCTTGCAGGTCAACGTCGGCGCGCAGGTCAACGGCCGCGTGACGCGCGTCTTCGTCGACTTCAACTCGGTGGTGAAGAAGGGGGACGTGCTCGCCGAGATCGACCCCACGCTCTACGGCGCGCAAGTGAGCCAGGGGCAAGCGAACCTCGCCTCGCAGAAGGCGCAGCTCGCGAGCGCCAAGGCGCAGTCCGAGACGCTGCGCATCGCGCTCGAGCGCGTGGAGCGTCTCTACGCGCAGAACCTCGCGAGCAAGGCGGACCTCGACACCGCGCGCGGGCAATACGAGGTGGCGAAGGCCGGAGTCGACGCGCAGCAGGCGAGCATTCAAGCTTCGCAAGCGCAGCTCACGACCTCGGTGGCGAACGTCGGCTACACGAAGATCTTCTCCCCGGTCGACGGCGTGGTCATCACGCGATCGATCGATCCCGGACAAACCGTCGTGGCGAGCTTCTCGGCGCCGAACCTGTTCGTCATCGCGCAGGACCTCGGCAAGATGCGCGTCCTCGCCGACATCGACGAGGCCGACGTGGGCAAGCTCCGCGAAGGGATGCAGGCCGAGGCGGTGGTCGACGCGTTCCCCGGCGAGACGTTTCGCGGGCGCGTGCAGCAGCTCCGCTACAGCCCGACGAACAACCAAGGCGTGGTCACGTACTCGGCGGTCGTCGACGTCGACAACCCCGAGGAGAAGCTCCGCCCCGGCATGACCGCGACGGTGAGCGTGATGACACGCGAGGCGAAGGCGGTGACGCGCGTCCCCAACGCCGCGCTTCGCTACAAGCCCTCGCCGCCGAAGAAGGACGACAAAGACGGCAAGAGCGAAAGCGCGAAGCCTGCCACCCCCACGCCCGCCGAGCCGCCGCTCGCGAAGGGGACGGGCCGCGTGTACGTGCTCACCGACGACAAGCCGGGCGAAGAGAAGGCCGAGCCGCGCATCGTCTCCATCGGCGCGAGCGACGGCGTCCTCACCGAGCTCGCGCCTGGCGCGCTCCCCGTCGACACCAAGGTCGTCACCGACGAGATCGATCCCAAGAAGAAGGGCTTCTTCTGATGGCCGCCGCGCTCTCCCTCCCCGAGGAGGCGTCGGCGCTCATCACGCTCACCCGCGTCTCCAAGGACTACGAGTCGGAGGCGGGGCTCGTGCGAGCGCTGCGCGAGGTCGACCTCACGATTCGCCACGGCGAGTTCGTCGCCATCGTCGGCACGAGCGGCTCGGGGAAGAGCACGCTCATGAACATCTTGGGCTGCCTCGACCGGCCCACGCGCGGCACCTACCACCTCACCGACATCGACGTGGGCGGGCGCACGAACGACGGCCGCGCGCTCGTGCGCAATCGGCTCATCGGCTTCATCTTCCAGGGCTTCAACCTGCTCCCGCGAACGACGGCGCTCGAGAACGTGGAGCTCCCGCTCCAGTACCGAGGCGTGCCGGCGGCGCGCAGAAGAAAGCGCGCCATGGAAGCGCTCGAGGCCGTGGGGCTCGGCGATCGCGTGCATCATACACCGAACCAGCTCTCCGGCGGGCAGCAGCAGCGCGTGGCCATCGCCCGCGCGCTCGTCACCGATCCGCCGCTGCTCCTCGCCGACGAGCCCACCGGGAACCTCGACACGCGCACGAGCTACGAAGTGCTCGCGCTCCTCCAGAACTTGAACCGCACGCGCGGTATCACCATCTGCCTCGTCACCCACGAGCAAGACATCGCCGCCTGCGCTTCGCGTGTCGTGCTGGTGCGCGACGGTCGCATCCAGAGCGACACAGTGCGCGAGACGCCGCTCGACGCCGCCGCCGAGCTCGCCAAGCTCCCGCCCCCCGCCGAGGCCGACGCCGCGCCGGCCTCCGAGCGCGCGCACGATCTCGAAGAGAGGGCGCGTCGCGCCTTGGGCGGGCCGATCCCCCTCGTGATCTACGCCGTCACCGCCCTCGGCTTTCTCGGCGGCGCGCTCCTCGGCTTCCTCTACGACATCGTGATCCTCGGCACGAAGGAGGCGTTCATCCCGCTCGGCGCCGGGCTCCTCCTCGAGAGCTACGCCGGCGCGCGCTACGCCGCGAGCCGGCTCGGGCGCCCGCTCACGAACGATCAGCGCGGGCGGCTCTCGGTCGTCTATTCGGTCGCGTTCGCCGCCTTCGCTGCGCTGGTCTTCGGAGGCTTCGTGCTCCCCGGTCTCCCCTCGGCGGCGTTCGCCGGGTTCGAGAAGCTCGCGAGCACGCGCGTGGCCGCGACCCTCGTCGTGTCGCTCCTCTTCGTGGCGGCGACGGCGCTCTTCCGCTTCCTCTTCTTGTCCCTCTTCGCGCCGCGAAGGAAGTGAGCTCCGCGTGGCGCTGCTCCTGAACGCCGTTCGCCTCGCGCTCTCCGCCATCGCGCGGAACAAGACGCGCTCGGCCCTCACGGTGCTCGGCATCCTCATCGGTGTCGCCGCGGTGGTGACGGTGACGGCGCTGGCCACGGCGGCGAGCGATCTCGTCGGCGGGAGCATCGACAGCTTCGCCTCCAACGCCATCTACATCACGCCCCAGCAAGCGCAGCAGAAGGGGGTCAAGCGCACCGGCGCGCGCCTCACCGACAACGACGGCCGCGCCATCGCGCGCGAGGCGGTGAGCGTCACCGACGTCGCGTCGTTCTCCTCCACCGACGGGCCGGTCATCTACGGCGACAAGAACATCGTCACGTCGATCGTCGGCACGCAGCTCCCTTACTACCGGATCCGCAAATACAAGGTGGCGCACGGCACCGAGTGGACGGCGTCCGACGAGCTCTTGAAGACCAAGGTGTGCGTCGTCGGGACGACGGTGGCGACCGAGCTCTTCGGGAACGAAGACCCGGTGGGGAAGATCATCCGCGTAGGGCGCGCCCCTTACCGCGTCATCGGCGTGCTCGAGCAGAAGGGGACCTCACCCTTCGGCGACGACCAAGACGATCGCATCATGATGCCCATCGGCAGCTACCGCGCGCGCGTGGTCCACACGTCGCAAGGCCGCACCGACATGGTGATGGCGAGCGCGTCGAGCGAGGACACCACCGACGGCGCGATGTCGCAGATCACGAGCATCCTCCGCCAGCGCCATCGCATCCCCGAGGGGATGGACCCGGATTTTCGCATCAGCTCGCAGGCGGAATTTCGCGCCGCCGAGCGCGGCATCGCCACCGCGCTCTCGGCGCTCCTCATGGGGGTCGCGGCGATCAGCCTCATCGTCGGCGGCGTGGGGGTGATGAACATCATGCTCGTGAGCGTCTCCGAGCGCACGCGCGAGATCGGCATCCGGATGTCCATCGGCGCGCGCGAGGGGGACATCCGCACGCAGTTCCTCGTGGAGGCGGTGGTCCTCAGCACGGTCGGAGGGATTGCCGGCGTGCTCGTGGGGATGGCGAGCGCGTTCGGCCTCGGCTTCGCCCTCGACTGGCGCGTGGTCCCCCGCATCGACGCGCTCGTCGTGGCCCTCACCACGAGCGCCGTCATCGGTGTGGCCTTCGGCTTCCTCCCTGCGCGCCGCGCCGCCCGCATGGACCCCATCGATGCCTTGAGGACGGAATGACCGTCCGAATCCAGAGGAGGACGGAATGATGCGCTGGCTCAACGCCGTGCGCATCGCCCTCCGCGCCATCCGGAGGAACGTGCTCCGCGCCACGCTCACGGTGCTCGGCATCTTGATCGGCGTGGCGGCGGTCGTCACCGTCACCGCGCTGGGCGGCGGCGCACGCGACGCGGTCTCGCGTCAGCTCGACACCATCGGTACGAACCTCATCATCCTCTCGCCCGACAACAACGCCGCCTCGGGCGCGCGCGTGAAGTCGCCGGGGCGCCTGACGGAAGAAGACGGCAAGGCCGTGCAGCGCGAGTCGGTGAGCATCGCGACCATGGCGCCGATCGTCCAAACGCGCGCGCAGGTCGTCTACAAGGACAGCAACACCTCGACCGGCGTGACCGGCACGAGCCTCTCTTACTTCACCGTGCGCTCGTGGAAGATCGCGCGCGGCGCGCTGTGGGACGAGCACGACGAAGCCACGCGCGCCAAGGTGTGCGTCCTCGGCGCCACGGTCGCGCAACACCTCTTCGCCGGAGAAGATCCCGTCGGCCACGTGATCCGCGTGGGGCGCTTCCCGTACCGCATCGTCGGGGTCCTCGAGACGAAGGGCGAGGCCTTCGGGCAGGATCAAGACGACGTCATCGTGATGCCGCTCGGAGGGATGCGCGCGCGGTTCGTGCACGCCTCGCCCGGTCAGGTCTACACGCTCATGTTCCAAGCGACGTCGGCGGACACGACCGATCGCGCGGTGGATCAGATCGAGTCGGTCATGCGCCAGCGCCATCGCATCCGCGAGGGGGCGCGACCCGACTTCATGATCCGCACGCAGAAGGCGATCCAAGACGTGCAGCAGGTCATCTACGTCGTCTTGACGCTCTTGCTCGTCTCGGCGGCGGCGATCAGCCTCGTGGTCGGCGGCATCGGCATCATGAACATCATGCTCGTGAGCGTGACGGAGCGAACGCGCGAGATCGGCATCCGCATGGCCATCGGCGCGCGCGAGCAAGACATTCGCACGCAGTTCCTGGTGGAGGCGCTCGTCTTGAGCTTGCTCGGCGGCTTGGCCGGCGCGTCGCTCGGATGGCTCGCGATCAAGGGGATCGGCGGCGCCCTCGGCTGGCCCATGTCCATGAGCCCGCTCGCGCTCGCCGTCAGCCTGGGGGTGAGCGGCCTCATCGGCGTGGGGTTCGGATTTTTCCCGGCGCAGCGCGCGTCGCGCCTCGATCCCATCGTCGCGCTTCGACGCGAGTAGCCTCGCCCCTCAGTCGGAGGCGAGCACGACGGCGAAGGCCCCTTCGCCCGCGCCGACGCTGACCACCACCTCGGCGTCGTCGGCGGTGGTGAAGCAGACCGCGCCGCGCGGATCGGCGACGACGAACGACGCGTCCGAACGCGCTTCGGTGGCGGGGGTCCCTTCGCTGTCCATGAGGAAGAGCTCGACGTTCTTCACGCCCGGCGCGGTCACGCCGAAGAGGCGGTAGCACTTGCCCGCTTCCACGTGGACCTTGAAGCGCGACGCGGGCGCCCCCTCGGCTTGCGTGCCGGTGAAGGGGCTGCCGACGGCGTGCATTTGCATCGCCGGGGCGCAGGCGGTGGAGAGGCGAGCGACGTCGGCGCTCGGATCGGTGGTGGTCGCGAAGCCGGCGGTGCAGCTCGCGGCGCGTGCATCTTCCTTCAGGTGCGCCCGCTTCGACGTGAAGTGAAACGGCGGAGGGAGCGGCTTTCTTGGAACGTCGCTGGTGAACGCCGGGGCCGCGCTCGCGGCCGCGTGAGGGGCCGCGGCTTTTGGCGGCGCACCGCCTCCGCACGCGGCGAGCGCGACGGCGCACGCGGCGAGGGCGAAGGGGAGGGAGCGACGCGCCGGGCAGAGCGGGCCCGAGGCGAGGCTCGGCGAGAGGAGGGGCATGCGACCGAGGAGGATACTCGCGTGCATCGCCCGGGGCGAAGCGATCCGAGGTGGCAGAGGAGCGCCCGGTGATTTAGACGGTGGGGCGATGAGCACGACGCGCGTCCTTCGGGTCGACCCCGAGCGCCCCGACGCTTCGGCGATCGGCGAGGCGGCGCGCGTCCTCCGCGCGGGGGGCCTCGTGGCCTTCCCTACCGAGACGGTCTACGGCCTCGGCGGGCGCGCCCTCGAGGCCGACGCCGCGCGCCGCATTTTCGCCGCCAAAGGGCGCCCAGCGACGCACCCGCTCATCGCCCACGTGCTCGACGAATCGTGGGCGCGCGAGATCACGTCGAGCTTCGGACCGCTGTCCGCCAAGCTCGCGTCCCGCTTTTGGCCCGGCCCGCTCACGCTCGTCCTCGATCGTGCGGCGCACGTCCCGCGCGAGGTCGCGGGCGGCGGCGACACCCTCGCGGTGCGCGCGCCGATGCACCCGGTGGCGCGCGCGCTCGTCGAGGCCTTGGGCGAGCCGATCGCCGCGCCGAGCGCCAATCGGTACCAGACGATCTCTCCCACGACGGCGGCGCACGTCGTGAAATCGCTCGATGGCGCGGTCGACCTCGTGCTCGACGGTGGATCCTGCGCCCGTGGCATCGAGTCGACCGTGGTGGACGCCCGTGGGGACGAGGTGCTCGTCCTCCGGCCCGGCGCGCTCGATCTCCCCACGCTGAGGGCCGCGCTCCCCGGGGTCTGCGTGCGTCTCGCCTCTCTCGAGAGTGACGCCGGAGCGGGGCTCGCGGTGGGCGCCGTCTCCGACTCGCTCCCCCGCGCCTCGCCAGGGATGGACGCGCGTCACTACGCGCCAAAGGCGCGCCTCGAGATCGTCCGCGGCGCGGCTGCTGCGCGGTCGCGCGCGCGCGAGCTCGCCTCGCGTGGCCAGCGCGTGGGTCTCCTCTCCCTCGAGAAAAAAAGGTCGATTGAAGCTTCACCGGCAGCCGCGCACGAGGCCGCCGCCGACCCGTCGCTCCTCGTTCGTGCGCTCCCCGGGGCCCCCGCCGGCTACGAGGCCGAGCTCTTCGCCGCGCTGCACGAGCTCGACGATCGCGCCTGCGCGGTGGTCGTCGTCGAGGAGCCGCCCGACGAAGAGCCCTGGCTCGCCGCGCGAGATCGCCTCGGGCGCGCGTCGGCGCCTTGAAGGGGCCTTCCTTCGCGTCTATATCGATCCTCCCCGCGGGCTTCGCCCGGAAGTGCGGGCGGAGAAGCACGTGAAGGACCGCATCGCGCTCGTCACCGGCGGAGGAAAAGGAATCGGCCGCGAGATCGCGCGCCGGCTCCACGCCCACGGTGCGCGTGTCGCCATCCTCGGGCGCGACCGCGAAGCGCTGGCCGACGCGGCCAAGGAGCTCGACGCGCTCCCCCTCGTGGCCGACATGACCGACGCCGCCGCCCTCGATCGCGCCGTCGCCGAGCTCCGCGAGCGCCTGGGGCCGCCGGCCATTCTCGTGCAGAATGCAGGTATCTCGCTGAGCGCCAAGCTCGAGGCGACGCGCGACGAAGATCTCGAGCGGGTGATGGCCATCAACGTCACCGCCCCCTTCCGCCTCGCGCGCGCGCTCATCCCCGAGATGGTGAAGCGCGGCTTCGGTCGCGTGGTGAACGTGGCGTCGAACGCCGGGCTCACCGGCTACGCCTACACGTCGGCCTACTGCGCCTCGAAGCACGCGCTCGTCGGCCTGACGCGTGCCCTCGCCATCGAGCTCGCGCGCACCAAGGTCACGGTGAACGCCGTGTGCCCCGGCTTCGTCGACACCGAGATGGCGGTGCGCGCCGTCCACGCCATCGCCGAGAAGACCAAGCGCAGCGAGGCCGAGGCCCGCCGCGCGCTCGAAGAGCTGAGCCCGCAAAAGCGGCTCGTCACCGTGGGGGAGGTCGCGCACGTCGTCCTCATGCTCTGCGGAGACGACGCCGGCGCAGTCAACGGCCAAGCCATCCCCATCGACGGCGGCCAAGTAACCTCCTGACGACGAACGACGACGACCGACGGTGAATTCATGACGCGACAAATCGTTACCCCGCCGCACTTCCCCAAGCCGCGCGGCTACGCCAACGGCATCGTGGTCCCCACCGGGCGCACGCTCTACATCTCCGGGCAGATCGCCTGGGACGCTGACGCGCGCATCGTGAGCGGGGATTTTGCCGTCCAGTTCCTCCAGGCGCTCGACAACGTCATCGCCGTGGTCCGCGCCGCCGGCGGCGGCACCGAGCACATCGTGAAGCTCCTCGCCTTCGTGACCGATCTCGACGCCTACCGTGCCGCCACCGTGGCCATCGGCGAGGGCTGGCGCGCGCGCATGGGGAAATCGTACCCCGCCATGAGCCTCGTGAAGGTCGGCGGCCTGCTCGAGCCGGGGGCGCTCGTCGAGATCGAAGGGGTCGCGGCGCTCCCGTGAGAACGCTCTCCACGCCGAAGACGTTCCGCGCCGAGCTCGCGAACGGCGTCGCCCTCGTGACGCTCGACCGGCCGGACAAGCTCAACTCGCTCACCTTCGCGGTGTACGAGGAGCTCGCCGACTTCTTCGCCGAGATGGACGCGCACGAAGAGATCCGCAGCGTGGTCCTCACCGGCGCGGGGCGCGGCTTCTGTTCGGGCGGCGACGTGAACGACATCATCGGCGAGCTCTTCGCCCGCGACATGCGCGGGCTCGTCGAGTTCACGCGGGTGACCGGCCGGCTCATCGCCAACATCAGGAAGCTCCGCCGCCCCGTCGTCGCCGCGGTGAACGGCATCGCCGTCGGCGCCGGCGCGGTCATCGCGCTCGCGTGCGACATCCGCATCGCCTCGGAGAAGGCGCGCTTCGGCTTCATCTTCCCCAAGGTCGGCCTCTGCGGCGCCGACATGGGGGCGACGTACCTCCTCCCGCGCGTGGTCGGTCTGGGCCACGCCACCGAGCTCCTCTTCACCGGCGACTTGGTGGGCGCACAGCGCGCGCTCGAGATCGGCCTCGTCACCCGCGTGGTCCCCGAGGGCGAGTGCCTCACGGCCGCGCGCGCGTTCGCCGAGCGCCTCGCCAGCGGCCCGGCCTTCGCCCACAGCATGACCAAGCAAATGCTCGAGAGCGAGCACACCATGGCCCTCGACGCGGCCATCGAGGCCGAGGCCCAAGTGCAGGCGATCTGCATGCAACACCCCGATTTCCGCGCGGCCTACGACGGTTGGAAAGAGAAGCGCCCCATCGTCTTCGCCGGCGCGCCGTTCCCTTTCCGCGACAAGGAGTGAGCGTGTCGTCGGCTTCGCCCATCGCCTCCGTGGTGCACGACTTCGTGCGCACGATGCCCATGTTCCTCGGCGAGCCGCAGCGGGCTCTGGCCTCGCGGCTCGAGCAAGCGCTCGCGTCGTTCCCTTTCGAGGACCACGACGCGAAGAGCGTCGCCCAGCGGCTCCGCGCCAGCGGGCTCTTCGACCTCGTCGTCCCGCCGGTGGCCACCGAGGCCACGTCCATGGACGACACCTTGGCGCTCGGCGCCGACCGAGTCTCCGTGCTCTCGCTCGTCCTCGCCCGTGAGGGGCTCGGGTACGTCTCGCCGCTCGCCGACTCCATCTTCGCGGTGCAAGGGCTCGGCTCGCACCCCATCGCGCTCACGCCGCTCTTTCGCGAGCGCCGCGAGCTCCTCACCGCCGCGCGCACCGGGGAGAAGATCTTCGGCTTCGCCCTCACCGAGCCCGAGGCCGGGAGCGACGTGGCCTCCATGAAGAGCGTCGCCGTGAAGGCCGAAGGCGGCTACCGCATCGACGGAGAGAAGATCTTCATCTCCAACGTGGGCATCGCCGATCACTACGTCGTCTTCGCCAACGCCGATCCTTCGCTCGGCAAGAAGGGGATCAGCGCCTTCCTCGTCGACGCCGACGCCGAGGGGCTCACCCTCGAGACGATCCCCACGTCGGTCGATCACCCGCTCGGCCGCCTCGTGATGCGCGGCGCCCGCGCGCGCGCCCGCATCGGTGAGGTCGGCGCCGGGATGCGCCTCGCCCTCGGCACGCTCGACGTCTTTCGCACCTCGGTCGGCGCCGCCGCCTGCGGCATGGCGCGTCGCGCCCTCGACGAAGCGGTGGCCCGCGTCCGCGGTCGCGTGCAGTTCGGCAAGCCCCTCGTCGAGCAGCAGCTCACGCAAGCGGCGCTCGCCGAGATGGCGACCGAGCTCGACGCCGCGCGCCTGCTCGTCTACCGCGCCGCCTTCTTGAAGGACAAGGGCGAGCGCGCAAGCTCCGAGGTGGCCATGGCCAAGATGTTCGCCACCGAGGGGGCGCAGCGGATCATCGATCGCGCCGTCCAGCTCTTCGGCGGCCTCGGCGTCGTCGAGGGGACGGTGGTCGAGCGCCTCTATCGCGAGATTCGCCCGCTCCGCATCTACGAGGGGACGACCGAGATCCAGAAGCTCATCATCGGCGGCGCGCTGGGCTCGCCGCGAGGTGGCGCGTGAGCGAGGGCTCGTTCGTCCCGCCGATGCCGAAGGGGGAGAGCGCGGTCTTCTCGCCCCTCGAGCTCCGCGGCGCGACGCTGCCGAATCGCATCGTCCTCCCGGCGATGGTCACGCGCCTCTCCGGCGAGGACGGCCTCGTGAACGAAGACATACGCGTGCGCTATACACGCTTCGCCAAGGGGGGCGCGGGGCTCCTCGTGGTGGAGGCGATGGCGGTGCACGGCGCGAAGAGCGGCCCGCTCCTTCGCATCTCGGGCGACGAGTTCGTCCCCGGCCTTCGCGACCTGGCCAAGGGCTGCCACGACGCGGGCCCCGGCAAGGTCGTGCCGCAGATCATCCACTTCTTGAAGATCTCGCGCTCGGGCTGGCGTCAGACCGTGGACATGCTCTCGCTCGAGGAGATCGACGGCATCGTCGAAGCGTACGCAGCGGCAGCGGTTCGCGCGCGCGCCGCCGGCTTCGACGGCGTGGAGCTCCACATGGCTCACGCCTACACGCTGAGCTCGTTCCTCTCGCGCTTGAACCCGCGCAAAGACGACTACGGGGGCTCGCTGGTGAATCGGCTGCGCCTCCCGCTCCGCGTGCTCGCGGCGGTAAGGCGGGCGGTGGGCGACGACTTCATGGTCGGCCTCCGCTTCCTCGGCGAGGAGTGCATCCGCAACGGCTACACGGTGCTCGACGCCGCGCCCATGGCCGTCGCCTTCGCCCGCGCGGGGGTCGACTACATCTCGCTCTCCGCCGGGGGGAAATTCGAAGACGCGCGCCCCATCGCCGGCGAGCCGCTCTACCCGTACACCGGCTACTCGGGCGATCGCTGCATGCCCGGCGCGGCCTACCCCGACGGCGCGAACCTTTACATCCCCGAAGCCGTGCGCCGCGCCGTTCGTAGCGCCGGCCTCACGACGCCCATCGTGGCGGTGGGGAAGATCGCGACGCTCGATCTCGCCGAGGACGTGCTGGCGAGCGGCAAGGGGGATCTCGTCGGCATGGCGCGCGCTCTCCTCGCCGATCCCGATCTGCCCAAGAAGTGGCAAGCCGGCCGCGAGGACACCGTCGTCCGTTGCCTCTACGGCAACGTGTGCAAGGCGCTCGACGAGAACTTCAAGCGCGTCGTCTGCACGCTCTGGCCGAAGAAGCTCGGGCGCGCGCCGGAGAGCGAAGACACCGTGCCGCCGGTGTGGGGCGAGGGCGGCCCGGGACTACGTGCAGAGTACAAGGGTGGGCACGTGCTCCTCCAGTGGCACGCCGCTACCGACAACGAGGCGGTGTACGGCTACCAGGTGCTCCGCACGAACGAGGCGGGGATCTTCGTGCACGTCGCCAGCGTGCGCGCTGCTTCGACGCGCTACGAGGACACGCGCGTCCTCCCCGGCGAGTCGTACCGCTACCAAGTGCGCCCCTACGACATGGCGGGGAACCGCGGGCCGCTGAGCGAGACCGTGGGCGCGGCGATCCCCCGCGACTCGCTGGTGCCGCCGCTGTAGTGTCCCGAGTCTGAAGTTCGTCGGCGTGCCGACGAGCGTTCGACTCGGGACGCTAGCTCACCCTGGTGGGGAACTTCGTTCACTTCGAGCCGCACATCGTCGTGCAGGTGGAGGCGTTGAGATTGCAGTCACCGGCGCAGGCGGACCCCATGCCAGCGGAGGTGCACATCGTCCCGGCGGCGCCGTAGTCGGCACAGAAGCCGTCGAAGGTCCCGGCGTCGAGCGAGGGATTGCAGAACGTGCCGTCGACGCACTCGGCGCCGCGACCGCACGGCGCGCCGACCGGCGAGCGCGTCGCCGGCGCCACTTTGCACGTGTGTCCGTAGCAGACGTTGGGCGGGTTACACGCCTCGTCGGCGAGATCTTCGGCACACGACGCGTCGGCCGCCAAGGCCGGCTGGCACGTGCCGCTGGGGCCCGGTGGACAGTAGCCGCCGGGCGCGCAGCCCGGGTGCGGCTCGAGCTTGGGGATCCGCGAGCGGAGGCCCACGGTGCTGGCTGCGCCGCACTTCTCGCCGAGCGCCGGCGGCTTCTTGCACAGCCCTTCGCTCTGCGCGCTCCACCCCACGCACGTGAGCCCGTCGGCGCATTCGCCGGAGAACGCGCAGGCCGAGCCCTCGGCTTGGCTCCCCTTGAACGCGGTGGAGCACGCGGGATCGAGCCACCACCTCGAGAAGAGGAAGAGCCGCTTGCGGAACGTTCCGCAGTCTTGGAGGACGGTCGCGTAGGTGTCGAGGCAGGTCTTCCCGGCGACGGGATCGTAGGTGACGCGCCGCTTCTTCAAGGCCGAAGTGAGCTCGTCCACGCACGTCGCTTGGTAGATGACCACGTCGTCGTGGAGCGTCTTGTACTCGGCGCTGGGGCCGCCGTCGGCCTTCTCCGCGGCCGTGCAGCACGAGTCGTACTTGGCAGCGATCGCCCCGAAGATGCCGTCGCAGAACGTCTTGGCGGCGGTGGCGTCCCCCTCGCTCGTGTTCGTGTCGGGTCGCGCCCCCGCGTCGTTCGGCGGCAAGGTGCCGCTGTCGAGCTCGTCGCTCGAAGGGAGCCCGTCGTCGCTGTGACCGCAGGCCACGGCCCACCCCAACGAGGTGGCGAGCGCGAGAACTACGGTCAACCGAAGCGGAGCGAGTGCGCGCATACGTCGACCGTATCACTCGGCCGCGCGGCGTGAGTCTGCGGGCCCGGCTGAGGTGACGACTTCGTCACGGCGTCCCGCAGGCGGGCTACGCTTCGCTCTTCGATGGAAGCCAATCTGCGCGAAGGGCCGATCGTCCACGTTCGCGTCGCGAGCGACGGTCGACCCACCGGGGCGGCGGCTTCGGCGCGAATCGAGCGGCCCATCGCCGACGTGTGGGCGGCGGTGGCCGACCTCGAGACGTACGGCAGCTTCCTCCCCATGGTGCACCGCGTGCGTCACCGGGGGGACGAGGTCAGCTTCGATCTGAAGTTCAAGATCGGCTTCGTCTTCTCCGCGGGCTTCGAGTTCACCGCCCGCGTGACGATGGTGAACGAGAGCGAGCTCGAGCTCCGTTGGGTCTCCGGCGAGCCGAGGGACATTCGCCTCCGCTTCACGATGACCTCGGTCGACGACGGCGCGGCGACGCTGGTCGAGGGGGACGGCGAGTTCGATCCGATGTCGCTCGGCTGGCTGGCGAAGACGTTCTTGAAGCACCACCCCGAGATCCAATTCGGTATCTTCCCTGGCGTGGCGCTGGCGCTCGTCGACGCGTTGCAGAAGGCGGTCGCGGCGCGTTGACGGGGGCCTCGCGGCGCGCGCTACACTGCGCGCCGCATGGACCTCCCGAAATTCCCCGACGTCTTCAACCTCGCCGACTACTACCTCTTCGCGAGACTCGGCGAAGGGCTCGGCGAGAAGACGGCGCTCCGCTACGGCGAGCGCGCGTGGACGTACGGCGCAGTGGCTGAGCGAACACGCGCCTTCGCTGCGCTCCTCGGCGAGGCGGACATTCGTCGCGGCGAGCGCGTGCTCATCGTGCTGCCCGACACGCCGCCGTTCGCGTGGGTGTTCTTCGGCACGCTGCGCGCGGCGTGCGTCGTGGCCATGGGGAACCCCGAGTCGCCCATCGAGCAGCTTCGCTACCTCGTCGACTACACGCGCGCGACGACGATCGTCACCGTGCCGCGCGTCGCCGAGCCTCTCGCCCGCGCCATGCGTGCTGGGGAGATCGGCGGCGAGGTGCGTCGCGTCTTCGTCGTCCCCGAGACCGAGACCGGCGGCGACTCCGAGGCCCCGCTCGCCGACGCGGTTCGGACGTCGCTCACCGCCGGCGCGTCGTCGCGGCCTGGGCTCGTCGTCGAAGAGCTCGTCTCCGCGCTCGCGCGCCACGCCGGAAAAGACGGCGCCCGCGCGACCGCGCGTGACGAAGACGCGATTTGGCTCTTCACGAGCGGCTCCACCGGCGAGCCCAAGGCGAACGTCCACACCCACCGCGACTTCGCCTGGAACACCGAGGTCTACGCCAAGAAGACGGTGGGCTACCGAAGGGACGACGTCACGGTGAGCGTGCCGCGCCTCTACTTCGGCTACGCGACGGGGACGAACTTGATGTTCCCCTTCGCCGTCGGCGCGACGGTGGGGCTCTTCAGCGAGCGGCCGACCCCCGAGTCGCTCGTCCGCGCGCTCGCCATGTACCGCCCGACCATCGTGACCAACGTGCCGACGATGCTCGGCAAGCTCCTCGAGCACGACGCCAAAGAGCGCGGCGAGGGGCGGAAGGGGCTCGATCTCTCGTCGATCCGCTTCTCGCTCTCGGCGGGCGAGGCGCTCCCCGAGGCGCTCTTGAACCGCTGGCTCGAGCGCTTCCAGAGCGACGTCTACGACGGCATCGGCTCGGCGGAGATGTTCCACATCTACGCTTCGAACCGCCCGGGCGACGTGAAGCCCGGCTCGCTCGGCAAGGCCGTGCTCGGCTACGAGCTCCGCGTGCTCCCCGAAGAAGCCGAAGGCCCGGGCGCGCCCCCCTGCGCACCGGGCGAAATCGGCGTCTTGTGGGTGAAGGGCGACAGCGTGTCCATGGGCTACTTCCTCGACCGCGACAAGAGCTGGAAGACCTTCCACGGCCACTGGTGCAGGACGGGCGATCTCTTCTCGGTCGACGCCGAAGGATACTTGTACTTTGCAGGCAGAGCCGACGACCTCATCAAGGTGAGCGGGCTGTGGGTCGCGCCGCTCGAGGTCGAGGAGTGCCTCCTCGCGCACGAGGCGGTGTCGCTCGCCGCGGTGATCGGCGTGGAGGACGCAGGGCTCATGAAGCCCAAGGCCTTCGTCGTGCTTCGCGAAGGGGCGCGCGCCACGGGCGAAGAGCTCCAAGCCTTCGTGAAGGGGCGGCTCTCGAAGCACAAGTACCCGCGCGTCGTGGAGATCGTCGCCGATCTTCCGAAGAACGATCGCGGCAAGGTCGACAAGAAGGCGCTCCGCGCGAAGGAAGCGGCGCGTGGTTGATCCGGCGGCCGGCTCGGTGAACGTGTCCGCCTCCGCGGGCGCGTCGGGCGCGGGCGCGTCCGGCGTGCTCCTCTCGGCGATGACCACCGACGAGGTGCGCGCGCTCGTCGCCACGGGCAGCGCAGTCGCGATCGTCCCGGTGGGGAGCGTCGAGCCGCACGGGCCGCATCTTCCGCTCGGCACCGACACGCTCCTCGGCGAAGAGGCGGCGCGTCGCGCGGTCTCCACGCTTTCGGCGAGCGGCGTCTCGGCGCGCGTGGCCCCCTCGGTCCCTTACGGCGTGACCGATTACGCGAAGGGGTTCGCCGGTGCGGCGAGCGTGCCGGCGCCCGTGCTCACCGCCTACTTGCGGGCGATCGTCGAGGCGCTCCTCGGCGAGGGGTTCGTCCACGTGTGCCTCGTGAACAACCACCTCGAGCCGGCGCACGACGCCGCGGTGCGCGCCGCCGTGCTCGGGCTCGCCGACGGGCGTGCGTCGGTCGCGTGCCCGCTCACGAGGCGATGGGCGCGCACCCTCTCCGACGAGTTCAAGCGAGGCGACTGTCACGCCGGCCGTTACGAGACGTCGCTCGTGCTCGCCGCCGACGAAGCGCTGGTGCGGAGTGATCTCGCTGCCGCGCTCCCCGTCTTGACCACGAGCCTCGCGACCGAGATCCAAGCGGGGAGGACCACCTTCGTCGAGATGGGGCTCGATCGCGCGTACACCGGCGCGCCCGGCCTGGCCACGCGCGCCGAGGGGGACGATCTCTACGCGCGCCTCGTGGCGATGATCGTCGGCGAGGTGACCGAAGGGCTCGCGCGCGTCTCGAAGGCGTGACGCCCGAGCCTGGAGCGCATCTCACAAGCTCTCGCGCGAACCCGCACGAACGCCTAAGGGGCGACGGTCACGCCGGTGACGTCCATCTGGACGAACTGGCCGTTGAACGGGGCCGGCGCAGGGGAGACGCCCGGCACCACGATCGCGCCGCCGTCGACGTTGTCGCGGTTGCGGATCTCGTACGGGCCGTTGTCCTCGGGGTTCGCGGTGAGCGTCACGGTGGCGCCGGCCTTCATGCGCACCGTCACCGCGTAGTCGAGGCCGTCGACGTAGTAGTGGCCGGAAGCGCCGTTGTTCAAATACGCGGTGTACGGCGGATCGGAGACGCTGAGCTGGTAGACGTTCCAATCGTCGGCGTTCGGAGATCCGCCGACGACGTAGAAGCCCGGGTTCGAGCCGCCGTCGGCGAGGCCAGCGTCCGGGGGGGCGCTGCCGTTGTACGTCTTCTGCTCGACGATGCCGCGGAAGTGCAGCGTCACGTCGTACGACTGCCCGGAAGTTCCCTGCAGCGTGGCCGTCTGCGTCTGCACGGCGTTGGTGATGCACACCTCGGCCTGCGGTCCGTCGGCGGTACACGGCAACTCCCAACGGAGCCCCGAGAGCGAGCCGGCGACGTTCACGCAACCCGACTGACAAATCGAGCCGGGGTCGCACGCCTTGGTGCAGGAGCCGCAGTGGAGCGGATCCGAAGCGATGTCCACGCAGGTGCTTCCACACTGGAGCCCGGTGCCCCCGTCCCCGAGCGTGCAAGGGACTTGGGCGTCGGTCGACGCCTCCTTCCCGCTGTCGGTGTCACCGCCGTCGGCGGTCACGATCTGTCCGCGGTCGGCGGTCTCCACGTCGGCGCCGCCCGAGCCGCCGTCGTCCGTGACTTGCGTCGCGGTGGTGTCGCTCCCGCCGCAGGCGAGAAACAGCGCGGGCCCGACACCGCACGCGCCGAACACGAAGAAGACAGCGGAGGAGCGAAGAGAGGGCATGGTGAGGACCTCTAGCAAAAAATGGGGGCCGGTGCAGAAGACACGTGCGCCTCGGGCGTCGGCCCCGGAAGCTCAGGCGGCCAGTGTAGGATCCGACCCATGACAGGGGGCCGCGAGAGGGGACGAGGCCGCGTCGTCGCCGCGACGGTGGTGGCGCTCTTCGTCGCGCTCGCCTCGTGCAAGGGCGCTTCGACGAGCAGCGGCGGTGCCGACGCCGGGCCGTGCCTGGGACAAGACTTCGCCGGCTCGCCGCTCGGCGTCCGCTGCGGCGCGCTCGTCGACGCCCAAGGGCGCGAGGTGCTGCTTCACGGGGTCAACGCGCGCGTGCGCGGCATCTTCGACGTGACGTTCGACGACGGTCGGGTACCGCTCGAGGCGATCCCCACGTTCGGCGACGCCGACGCCAAGCGTCTGCGTGAGCTCGGGTACGACGCGCTGCGTTTGCCCCTCGATTGGAGCGGCATCGAGCCCACCGAGACGGGCGGCTTCGACGAGGGCTACCTCGATCGCGTCGCGGCGGTCGTCGACGCGTGTCGCGCGCACGGAGTGCTGGTGCTCCTCGATTTGCATCAGGACGGCTACTCGAAGGAGATCGGCGAGGACGGCGCGCCGCTCTGGGCCATCGTGCCGCCGCCCACGCAAGAGCTCCAGGGTCCGCTCACCGATCTCTCGCAGCGGATCCTCTCGAAGCAAGTGCAAGAGGCCTACGCCACCTTCTACGGATCGAGCCCCGACGGCGCGCGGCTCCGTGACAGGTACACGCGGATGGCGGCGCACGTGCTCGCGCGCTTCGCCGAGGACGACGCCGTCGTCGGCTTGGAGCTCCAAAACGAGCCGCTCGCCAGCGACACGCTCGTGCGCGCGCTCCACGAGGGGATGATCGCCGCGCTCCGCCCGGTTGCGCCGAAGAAGCTCCTCTTCTTCGAGCCTTCGGCGTTTCGCAATTTGGCCGACGTCGCGCCGCCAGGCGACGGCTCGTTGGGAGCAGGAACGGTGTACGCGCCCCACGTCTACACGCTCGTCTTCGCCGGCGACCAAGCTTCGCGCGACGGCGCCACCAAAGACCGCTTGCGACGCTCCAACGCCTCCGCCCGCGACGAGGCCGACGGCTGGCTCGCGCCGCTCGTCGTCACAGAGTTCGGCTTCGATCCGCACGACGCGAACTTCCCCAAGTTCATGCGCTTCCAACAAGAGCTCCAGGACGAGTTCCGCGCGAGCTCCTTCTTGTGGGTGTGGAAGGAGACAGGCGGGTGGGGGCTCTTCGATCTCGATCCGCAAGCCGAGGTCGTCGCCGAGCGACCGACGACCGAGTCGGCGCTCGCGCGCGTGCGGCTCGAGGCGGCGGCGGGGCGGATCGTGAGCGTGGGCTACGACGCCGACGCGAAGCGATTCCAGCTCGACCTCGCCGGCGACGCAGCCATCACCGCGCCGAACCTCGTCTCGCTCGGTGACGTCGCTGGCTTCGACGCGCCGGTCGTCACCTGCGACGGTCACGAGGTGAGCGTCGAACGCACAGAGCCGCTGCAGATCCCCTGCGGCGGAGCCGGGGCGCACACGCTCGTCGTCGCGGCACATCATTGACTACGGTTCTGCTGGCCGGAGCCGACGGGTCGCCCATCGATGGGGCTCGACGCCCCGAACCACCCGGTAGCTCGGCCGGTCTTGTCAGCTCAGCGACGCCCGATAGCCTCCGGAGAGCATGCGCGAGGATCCGCAGCATCGTGCGAGCGAGGCGCGCCCGAGCTCGATGCCTCCTTCGATGGAGCGCTTCTTCCGCGCGATCTGCTCGCTCCCTGGCTTCGCCGTGGCGATCATGGATCGCGACCTGCGGCTCGAATTCGCCAACGAGACGCTCGCCTCCTTCTCCGGTCTGACGGCGGAAGCGTGCCATCGCCGCACGGTCGACGAGCTCTGGCCTGCGGCCGCCACCGATCTTCGTCCGGCGGTCGCGAAGGCGCTCGAAACCGGCGACACGATCACCATCGAGCTCATCTTCGGTTGGGACACGATGACGTGCGACGTCGTCCCCATGCGGGATGTGACCGGCCCCGAGCGCGCGCTCGTGGTCGTTCGTCCGGGGGCGCGGATCGAGCTCCAACCGCCGGGGCACATGGCGGTGCAGCTACCGTTCGTTCAGATCTTCAACCGCCTCGCGCGGATGAACGCCGCCAACGCCGAGAGCGTGATTCACGAGGCGCTGGCCGACGTCTGCAAGCACCTCCGCGTCGATCGCGCGGTGACCCGTGTGCTGCGCGAGGACGGTCACCTCCTCGCCCTGAGCCACCGCTACGACGGCCCCGACCTCCCTACCATCGTCCTCACCGACGATCCCGCCAGCGAATATCCGGTCCCGCTCGCTTCCTTCGCGCGGGGCGAAGCGCTGGTCATCAACTCACGGAGCGAGCTCACCGCCGCGCAGGGTCAGTTGCGGCGTCAGCTCGAGCGCCTTCGGTGCGAGTCGGCTTGCATGGTCTCGCTCCACGACGGCACGAGCTTGCTCGGTGGCCTCGTCTTCGCGTGCGCTCAGCCTCGCCATTGGACGACCGGCACGGTCTCGCGCCTTCGGAGCTTCGCCGACATGGTGGCGACGGCGATGCGTCGCGTGGCCGCGGAGCAAGAGCTCCTCGACCGACTTCGCTTCGAGCAGACCGTAACGCGCGTGTCGACCGAGCTGCTCGACGCCAGCGTGGGAGATCTCGACGAGGCGCTCACCGAAGGGCTTCGCTGGGTCGCTGTGGGCTTGCACTTCGATCGCGCGACGCTCGCGCAGCTCGACGCCACGAAGCAGCACTTCCTCGTGACGCACGAGTGGTGCGCCCCCGGCGTGCCGAGCTTTCGCGGAAAGTCGACGAAGCTCTCGGTGGCGACGCTCGGCTGGTCCGTGAACAACGTGCGCGAGGGGACGTTCCATCGAACGAGCTACGAAGACATCCCCGCCCACGCCTCGGCGGCGAAGAACCTCGTCGCCTCCGCAGGGATCCGCGCGCTCGTGCAGGTGCCGCTCGTCGTCGAGACCGAGGTCATCGGGAATCTCGTCTTTCACCTCGTGCGTCACCGCGAGCCTCCGGCACAGAGCCTGCTCGAGCGTCTGCGCGTGGTGGCCGACATCTTCGCCAGCGCTCTTCTGCGCGCGCGCGCCGCGGAGTCGCTCGAAGAGTCGGAGGTGCGCTTCGCGCAGGTCATCGAGAGCGTCCCCGACGGCGTGGCGCTCCTGGACGCGAACGGCGTCGTCCTCGAGTGGAACGCGCAGGCGTCGCGCCTCTTCGCTCGGCAGCGCCACGAAGCCGTGGGGCGGCGCTTTCAAGAGATCGCCGTCGATCCCGAGGACGAAGGACGCCTCCGTCTCGAGACGCCCGGCTCGGGTCGCGTCGAGCTCACCGGGACGCGCGCCGAGCGACGCTTCCCCATGGAGGTGACGCTCGCCCCCATGCGACGCGCGGGCGCGCCGCTCTTTGCGCTCTTCGTGCGCGACATCAGCGACCGAAAACGCACCGAGCAAGCTCGCGAGCGCGCGCTCCAAGAAGTGACGAAGCAGAAGGAGAGCCTCGAGCGCGAGCGCGACTACCTCCGTGAAGAGGTCGGCGGCGAAGGGTCGAGCGGCGCGGGGGCGATCCAAGCCACGAGCCTCGCCGCGCGCACCGCCCTCGAGAGCCTCGAGGCGGTCGCCGGCACGAGCGCCACGGTCCTCCTTCACGGCGAGTCCGGCGTGGGAAAAGAGGTCTTCGCGCGCGCGCTCCACGCGCGGAGCCCGCGCTCGTCGGGGCCGCTCGTTCGCGTCAACTGCGCGTCGATCCCCGAATCGCTCTTCGAGAGCGAGTTCTTCGGTCACGTGCGCGGTGCCTTCACCGGGGCACACAAGGACCGCATCGGTCGCTTCGAGCTGGCGGACGGCGGCTCGCTCTTCCTCGACGAGGTCGGAGAGATCCCGATGGCCATGCAGGCGAAGCTCCTGCGGGTGCTTCAAGAAGGAGAGTTCGAGCGCGTCGGCGAAGACAAGACGCGCAAAGCGAACGCGCGCATCATCGCTGCCACGAACCGCGACCTCGCCGCGGAGGTCCAAGAGGGGCGCTTTCGACGCGACCTCTACTATCGCCTCAGCGTGTTCCCCATCGAGATCCCGCCGCTCCGCGATCGCAGCGAGGACATCCTCCCGATGGCCGAGCAGTTCCTCCAAGCAGCGGCCCGCGCCGTGGGGCGGACGGGGCTTTCGCTCAGCCCCTCGCAGCAAAACCTCCTCCTCGAATACGACTGGCCGGGGAACGTCCGCGAGCTTCAGCACACGATCGAGCGCGCGGTGATCCTCTCCTCCGGGTCCACGTTGCAGCTCGAACGCGCGCTGGCGGGGGGACCGAGCGCCGCCGCGCCGACGAGCGCGAGTGGATCCGGGCGCGGGAGAGCCGCCCTCCCGTCCGAAGGTCGCGTCATGACCTCGGAGGAGCTCAAACAGCTCGAGCGCGACAACATTCTCACCGCGCTCGAGCGCGCGGGCGGGCGCGTGGCCGGCGAGGGAGGCGCGGCGGCGCTGCTCGGGCTCAGCCCCTCCACGCTGCGCGACCGCATGAAGACGCTCGGCATCCGTCGGTGACTCAGGTCTCGAGCGTGTCGGCCGATCCCCGCGCGTGATGGCCGAGGAGCGACGCTCCCCTCTCAAAGGTGACGCGCGGCGAGACGAAGCATCGTGAGCAGCGCGTCGTAGGAGCTCGGACGCCCCTCGGGGGTCGAGGCGAGCATCTTGCGGAGGAGCGGCTCGAGCTTCCGCGGAACGTCGCGGAGCAGATCGCCGTCGCTGCGCCGCGCGTGCGGGCTCGCGCCGGTGAGAGCTTGGCAAAGCGTGACACCGAGCGAATAGACGTCGGCCCGGAAGTCGACGCGGCTCGGCGTGCGCGCCTGCTCGGGCGCCATGTACCCACGCGTGCCGACCACCTGCGAGGTCGTGGCCTCGCTTCGCCCGAACGCCGAGCCGGCGAGCGCGAGGCCGAAGTCGACGATGCGCGCCCCGCCGCGGGGGAGCAGGATGTTCGCCGGCTTGATGTCGCGGTGGATGAGCCCGACCTGGAGCCCGGCCTTCAGCCCTTCGGCGACGTCGATCGCCACCGAGAGAGCCTCGGCGGGGGCGAGCGGACCGGTGCGCTCGAGCGTGGCCGAGAGCGACCGCCCCTCGATGTACTCCATCACGATGTACGTAATGGCTTCGGTGTGGGTCACGTCGTGAACGCGCACCACGTTGGGATGGCTGATGCGCGCGGCGTAGCGCGCCTCCTCGAGGAGGAGCCGCGCCACGTTGGGCTCGCGCGAGAGGACCCGCGGCCTTAGCAGCTTGATCGCCACCGGGACCTGCAGAAGCTCGTGGGTCGCCCGGTACACGACGGCGAACCCGCCGGTGCCGAGCACGCCGTCGATGCGGTACTTGTCGAGCACGGTGCCTCGCGCGAGGAGCCCGCGCTCGCCACGCGAGGCCGAGGGATCGCGCGGCACCGGCGCGGCCTTGGCGCGCGCACGTCGCTCTTCGGTGCGCGCGCTGTAACGCGTGAAGAGATCGTGCGGGACCTTCACCGTCTCTTTCTCGTCCTGGCCGCTCGCGGGGGCGGGGCGCCGGTCGCCGAGGAAGAGGCCGGAGAGATCGATGTCCATGGACGGAGGGAGCGGCGGATCTTTCAAGCGCGCGCTCACTTCGCCCCTCGCGCTGGCTTCGGCGTCGCCCCCGAAGAAGCCCATAGGCGGAGACCACGAAGAATTATCGAGCGCAGATCGCATCCTTCTTCTCCCAACACCCCCGAGGCACAGCGAAGCGCGCCGTCGTAGGCGCCGAGACGGCGGAGCGAAGCGTCGAGCGACGCGTTCCCCACGCCGACCACGGCGGGCGGCGCGAAGCGCGTGAGGTACGAAGAGAGGCCGACGCGCCCCTTCGTGCCGATCGACATCAGATCGCCGGCGGCGGGGGCGACCACGCTGAACGAGGGCGTGCGGCGGAGCGCGTCCCCGAAGGCGAGCGGGTCGGAAGCGTCGAGGAGGACCACGTCCACCGAGCGCTCGTGGCGGAAGAAGAAGGTGAGACCGAACGCCTTTCGGTTGGCCGAGAGCGCGTCCATCACCCAGCGCTCGGTGGGCGCGCCGGCGAGCGCGAGCATGGCGGAGACGCCGGACGTCATCTCGGCGACGAGGTGCACGTGGAGTCGGTCGCCGCCGGTGTCCGCCCCGCTCCATCGCGCGAGCTGATCCTCCGACCAAAGCCTCGGCTCTCCGAGGGCGAAGGGCTCGCGCAGCGCCATCTCGAACTGCGCGGCGAGCGTGCTCGAAGGGGCGAGCGCGTCGGCGAGACCGGTGGGGGGTGCGACGGTGGCGACCTTGGGGCCGCTCGCCTCCACCGGACGCTCCATGAGGCCAGTGGACGACTCGTCGAAGATGCGCGCGGCGTCGAGGAGGAGCGCGTTCCCCGTCTCGTGGATGGTGCGCTCGGTCACCGCGACGCTGCAAGGGCCGGGCGAAAACTCGAAGGTGCCGCCGTCCTCCACGACCATCGCGCGGAAGGCTTCGACCCCGACGAGGTTCCCGTAGAGCGCGTGCACCGGCGCGCCCTCGTCGAAGCACACGGTGCCGGTGCTCTTGGCGGTGATCATGGAGAGCGTGCCGCTCCTCCGTGCCATCCCCACGAGCGACACGAGATCGGGGAAGGTCAAGGTGTCGAGGTTGCCGGCCAAGGTGTAGGCGCGCGTCCGCGCCTCGTCGCGCTCGCGACGGCGCCGAGCGACGAGCGACTCGACGCAGGCAAAGAGCTCCTCGGAGGCGACGGGCTTTCCGAAGTAGGCGTCGGCCCCCGCGCGGTACGCGGCGACGCGCGCTTCCGGCCTCGCGTCCGACGAGAGAAAGACGAAGGGGACGCCGCGGAGCCGCTGCTCTTGCGCGAGCCGACGAAGGAGCCTGAGGCCGCTCGTGTCGGGGAGGTCCATCTCGGCGACGACGACGTCGATCCGCTCGGCGGCGAGGATCTCCAGCGCCGAAGCCGCGTCCTTCGCCGCTTCGACGACGAAGGCGCCGCCGCGGCCCAAGGTCAGCTCGACGAACCTGCGCGACACGCCGTCGGCGTCGACGACGAGGACCACGCGAGGCTCGCTCGCCGCCCGTCGCGGCGCTTCGTGCACAGGCTCCTCCACCCGCGATGCGCTCATGATTTCTCGTGCTCCCGCTCGGCCCGGTCGACGAAGTCGCGCGAGACCGTGAGCTCCTCGCGCGAGAAGAGGCGCGCCGGGTCGAGCCACATCCCGAAGAGCGCCGGAACTTCGAGCTCCAAGTGGTTCGCGGCGAACGCCGCGGGGAACGCGCGCGCACGCCGGCGAAAGATGCGCCCCGGGAGCGACGCTTCGGGACGAAGCTCGGTCACGAGGACGCACGCGCCGCTGCGGAGAGCGAGCGAGACCGCGCGCCCTTCGTGCTCCACTTCGAGGACGACCCACGCCGCGTGGAGGTCGGGGAGCTCGAGCATCCCGCCGAGGTCCCACGCCGCACAGGTGCGGCCGCCGGCTTCGAGCGTCCCCAAGAACGGCGCGCGCCCTTCGGTCCTTCGAAAATTCGTCACTTCGTCGGGGAGGTAGAGCCGGACGACGCTCCGCGTGGGGATCGCCACCAAGAAGGAGTGACACGCGACGAGGACCGCGAGCTCGCCGGCGTTCTTCTTCGCCAAGGCGCTCACGCGCCACCCCCCTCCGAGCCCGAGCCACGGTCGCTGCGAATCTTTCCGAACTTCTTGAGCGCGGCTTCGAGCGATTGCGCGGTGAAGGGCTTGCTCATGTAGTCCGTGGCGCCGAGGGCGCGCGCCTGGTCTTGGTGCTTTTGACCCGAGCGGCTCGTGACGACCAGGATGGGGAGGTCGGCGTACGCCGGGAGGAAGCGCAGCTCGCGAATCAGCTCGTAGCCGTGCATCCGCGGCATCTCGAGGTCGGTGAAGACCACGTCGAAGGTCTGCTCGCGGAGCTTGTTCAAGGCGTCGATGCCGTCGACCGCCAGCGTCACGTCCACCCCGAGCGACTTCAAGTTGAGCTCGGCCACCTTGCGCACCGAGAGCGAGTCGTCGACGAAGAGCACGCGCAGCTTGGTGCGCCGCACGTGCGGTGTGGCCTCGGCGAGAGAGGGCGTGGCACCGCTTCCGCCGGTGGATTCGGCCGCTCCGCTCGCTGCCCCTTCACGCGCGTGGCGAGCGGCGCTGCCGCGCACCTCCACGAGCTCGGGGACGTCGAGGATGAGCATCAGCTCGCCCGTGCCGCGGATGGACACCCCGGCGAAGAGCGGGTGACCTCCGAGGAGCGCGCCGAGGTTCTTCACGACGATCTCTTCGTGGGCCACGATGGTGTCGACCTGCAGCGCGAGGCGTTGGTCGCCGACGCGCAGCATGAGGACCGGTCCGTCGTCGGTGGCCGCTTCGGCGCCGGCGAGCACCTCGCCGAGCGTCCGCACGGGGACGAAAGCGCCGTCGACCTTCACGCGGCGGTGACCCGCCGAGACGACGACCCGCTGCTCTTGAGCGTCGATGATGCGCTCGGCGAAGTAGAGCGGAACCGCGAAGAGCTGATCCCGGCTCTTCACGAGGAGCGCCTTGGTGATGGCGAGGGTGAGGGGGAGCGTGACGGTGAAGGTGGTGCCGCGCCCGCGCTCGCTGTCGACACGGATGGTGCCGTTCAAGCGCTCAACCGCGCGCCGCACGACGTCGCAGCCGACGCCGCGGCCGGCCACGGCGCCACGATCTTTCTGCGTGCTGAGCTGCGGCGCGAAGACGAGCTCCTTCACCGCAGGATCCGTGACCTGCGTGCTCGCGGGGATGAGCCCCATCTCGACGCCGCGCGCGCGCAAGGCTTCGAGGTCGAGCCCGCCGCCGTCGTCCTTCACCTCGAGCACGACCTGACCGGACTCTTGGCGGGCGGCGAGGGTGATGGTGCCGACCGAGCCCTTGCCGCGACGCTCTCGGTCGCGCTCGATCCCGTGCGAGACCGAGTTGCGGACGAGGTGGAGCATCGGCTGGAAGAGCGCGTCGGCGATCGTCTTGTCGAGGTGAACCGACTCGCCGCGCGTCACCACGCGGACCTGCTTCGAGTCGCGCACCGCCGCGTCGCGAACGGGGAGGCGCAGCCGAGCGAAGAGGAACTCGAGCGGCACCATGCGCGCCCGCGTCACTTCGTTCTGGATGCCGGAGATGATCCCGCCGAACGCGTCGGAGTCGTCGGTGAGCGTGGAGACGCCGCGCTGGAAGTGCGCGTAGAGCTCTTGGAAGTCGCTGGTGATCTCCGCCAAGCGGCGCGAGAGGACGTGCACGTCGTCGTAGCGATCGAGCTCGAGGTCGGTGAAGCCGCCCCACTCCGCCGGCTTGGCGGTGTCGTCCGTCTTCCGGATGATCTCGGGGATCTCCTTCGTGACCATGGGCGAGCGCACCTGGCGGCCGTCGAGGTTCGCGAACTCGTTGTCACGGCGGAAGGCTTCGACCGTCTCGATGAGGCGCTTGCTGCCTCGACCGAGCTCGTTCTGCAGGACACGCAGATCGGTGACCTTGCTGAGGAGGCGCGAGCGGCTGACGACCAGCTCGCCGGCAAGATCCATGAGCACGTCGAGTCGTTCGGTAGCGACCTTGGTGAACTTGCGATCGGCGCCGTCGGCCGCGCTCCTGTGCGAAGGCGCGTCGGTCCCCTCCGAGCGCTCGGAGAGCTCCGAGCTCCCGAGGAGGCTCGAGTCTTCGTCGGTGTTCTTCAAGAGACGCGTGGCGCGCCCCTCGAGCGAGGACAACGAGGTCTCGACGTAGCCGTTCTCCGCCTGACGAAGGTTCTTCCGCACCTCGACCTGCACCTGGAGGAGCAGCGAGACGACGGCGCGCATCTTCGGGAGCTTCGGCCGATTCAAGAGCTCCTCGAGGAAGTCCTCCATCCGGTGGATGACCGCGCCCGTCGGGGTGAGCCCCATGGTGTTCACGACGCCCTTGAGCGTGTGGTAGTGGCGGAGGAGCGCGCGGACGTGGTCCTTCGGGGAGTCACTCTGCTCGAGGTCGAGCGTCTCGCGCTCGAGGCCGTCCAAGAGCTCGGTGCACTCGAGCGTGAACGCGCGCCACAGCTCGGGCTCTTGCGGGAGCGTCACCGCTTCGCGCACCAGGGCCACGGGCTCGTGCCCGCCGCTGACGATCGACGAAGGGGCGCGCGCGGGGATGTGCGCGCCGATGCGCGCCAAGGCCTCGCGGACGGCCGCCACCTTCGGATCCAGCTCGCCCTCTTCGAGGAGGTCGTGGAGCTGCGCTGCCTCGCCGGCGATGGCGTCGTGCGCCACGATGGCCGCCGAGCCCTTCAAGCGGTGGAGGAGCGCCGCGAGTCGCTCGCGCGATCCGCCGACGCCGAGCGAGCCCGCCGAGGCGTCGAGCTCGGCGAGGATGGCCCACGCTTCGCCTTGGATCTGACGCGCCTCTTCGAAGAACACGCCACGCGCGTCGAGGAGCGCCATCTCCGATTCGGGGCTCGCGCTGCGCGGGGGCAACCGGAGCGCCGCAGCGAGCTTCGCCACGCCCTGCGTGAGCGCGGGGATCTTGACCGTGCCGTCGGCGCACGCCGACTCGAGGGCGCCGGCCACCTCCGCCACCTGCTCTTCACCCACCACGAGGGCCGAGCCGCGCAGGCGGTGAAGCGCGCCGCCGATGCGGTCCTGAAGCTCGCCACGCGCCCCTTCCGGCGCGGCGCCGAGCGCGTCGACGAGATCGCCGAGCTCGACCATGAGGCCGCGCGCCTCCCTTTCGAAGTCGCCGCGCGCGCCAGGGTTCGGCGCCGCCTCGGCGTGGCCGCTGTCGAGCGTGATGCCCGGGAGGTTCGCGGTGGCGAGCATGCGGTTCGTCTCGGCGACGAGGTCGTCGAGCGCGTCGCGGTCGACGCCTTTGCCCGATTCGATCATCGACTCGGTGCGGTGCTGCAGCGCGCTCGCGCCGTCGCGGATGCTGTCGAGGCCGAGCGTGGCCGCGGCCCCCTTGAGGGTGTGGAAGAGACGTTCGATCGCCGCGACCGGGGTGGCGTTCGTCGGGTCGACGGAGAGGGAAGAGAAGTAGCCTTGGAGGGCGACCAAGCAGCCGCGCGCTTCCTGATCGAAGACCGCGAGGAGCTCGCGGCGCACGTCGTCGTCGCCGGCCGGTGCGGGGGCTTCCTCGAAGTCGAGCTCGGTGCCGGCGTTGCCGTGCGGGGCAGCTTCGGCGGGAGCGCTCCCGTCGTCGCCTTCGTCGAAGAGCGCGAGCTCGGTCTCTTCCGGCTCTTTCGACGCGGGCGCGGGTGCTCGCGGGGCGGGCGCGTCGACGATCTCGACGGCGCGCTCCTTGGACACGGACACCTCGGCGCTCGTCGCCTCCGAGGCGGCGGGCGGCGTGGACGTCGCGTCCGGGGCCGACCCGCCGTTCAGCACTTGCTCGACCAGCGCTTGCCATTCGAGCGCGGCCCACTGGGCCTCGTCACCGCGCGAGGAGAGCTCGAGCTCGAGCATCTCGCGCATCTGTTGGACGGCGTACTTCGCCGCCTTTCCGAACCGCTTCGCCGACAGCACGGCCTCCCGCGCGCGCGTCGCCTCCTCCTCGCCCCGCTCGGCGAGCTTCTCCAACGACCGCGCCGACGTCGCAAGCGACTCGGCTCCGACCAGCGCGCACGAACCGTAGATGGCGTGCGCGCCGTCGCCGATTCCGCGGAAGGAGGAGGTGTCCTCCCCCACGGGCGGCTCCTTCAGCGTGGCGAGGAGGCGGGAGCCCTCCTCGATGCGCTGGAGGATCCGGGTGATGTCTGCGCGGAGCGTGTCGCGTACGTCGTCGATGGAGAAGCTCGCCATGATTTGGCCTCGGACAGGTTGGGGTGGAGGGACGCGCGCGCCTTCTCAGCTCACCTTGAATCGGGCCACACCGCCCTTGAGCTCTTCGGCCATCGCCGCGAGCTGCGCCACCGTGGACACGGTGCCTTCGGCGCCGCGTTGCGTCTGCTCGGCGATGGCGGAGATCTCCTCCATCACCTTCACGACGGTGCCCGCGCCGGCAGCCTGGCGCTGCGCGATCGTGCTGATGTCGACGACGACGCTGGCCGATTCACCGGACACTTGGCGAATGCGCTGGAGTGAGACGCCGGCTTGACCGACGAGCTCGGACTCGTGCTCCACGACCTGCGTTTGTTGCTCGATGGCACCGACGGTCTCGGTGGTCTCGAAGTGGATGGCCTTCACGAGCTTGTCGATCTCTTGCGTCGCACCCGCGGTACGTTCCGCGAGCTTGCGCACCTCTTCGGCGACGACGCTGAAGCCGCGGCCGTGCTCGCCGGCGCGAGCCGCTTCGATGGCCGCGTTCAGCGCGAGCATGTTCGTCTGCTCGCTGATTCGGCTGATGGTGCCGACGATGCCGGTGATTTCCATGCTGCGGTCGCCGAGGTTCTTCATCTTCTTGGCGCCCGCCTGCACGTTCGCGCGGAGGTTCGACATCCCGCTGATGACGTTCTGAACGGCGCCCGCGCCCTCTTCGGCAGAAGACTCGGTGCGCTTGGCGGCGTCCGCGGCGACGCTGGCTTGGCTCGAGACCTTGGCGATCTCTTCGCTCATGCGCTGGACGAGCTGACGCGCCGAGAGGATTTCACGGCTCTGCGAGGCCGCGCCTTCGGTCATCTTCTCCGAGGCGTTGCGGATGGCGCCGACGGCGTCGTTGGTGCGGATGATCTGCGTTTGGACCTTGGAGAGAAGCTCTTGGAGCGACTCCATCAAGGTGTTGAAGGCGTCGGACACGTTGCCGAGCGCGCCTTCGGAGATCTTGGCGCGCACCGTGAGGTCGCCGTCGGAGGCCTCGGCGACGACGCGGAGGAGGCCCATGATGTCCTCCTGGAGCTGGAGGCTGTCCTTCTCGATCTGGTCCTTCAGCTCGCGGGTCTCCTGGAGAGCGCCGCGGACGCCTTCGAACGCCTGGCGCATTTGGCCGATCTCCTCGGGCGCGGTGATGTTGGCGCGGCCCTGGACGATGACCTGCGCTTCCTTCACCGTCTCGGTGAGCGGGCGGACGATGCTTCGCGTGAGGAGGAAGCCGACGCCGCCAGCGAGGACCAAGGCGAAGAGGCCAAGGAGGGCGTTGGTGAGGCGCGCGCGGTCGGCCTGCTTCGCGACCTGCACCGGCACCGCCTCGACGATGTCGAACTGCTCTTCCGTCATCTGGTCGAGGTCGCCCTCGACCTTGTGGAGAGCGTCTTGCGTCGTGTCGATGAGGGAGCGGCCTTGCGCCGTCGTCGTGATCTCCTTCCCCTGCACGCGCGAGAGGAGCGCCTTGTACGTGGCTTCGTACGCGCTGAACGACTTGCGGACCTCGGCGATCTGCTTCTTCTCCGCGTCGGTGTCGGCGTTCTTCTCCATCTCGCTGACGGCGGTGAGGAAGGCTTCGTGCTCCGAGGACCAACCGGTCTCGAACTCCGCCTGCTTCTCCGGCTCACCAATGAGGAGGATGTAGTTGCGCTCGAACCTTCGCATGTCACCGAGCGCGACTCGAGCGCGCGCGGCGTGCTCGCTCATCGCGGCGTTGACCTTCAAAGCGTAGTCGGTCTCGTCGGCGATGGTTCCAATCGCCGAGAAGCCGAGCATCGCCACGGCGAGAAGCATGAGTGTGAGAACGCCGAAGGCTGCCGCGATGCGGCGACCGACGGTGAGTTGGGACAGACGACTGAGCATGTTGGTTTCCTCTTCGGGCAAAAGCACACCGCTCGCGCATGCGCGACGTGACGGAGCAGCGTGCGTTGGAAAAACGGCTTCGCGCGGGTTCGGTTGTCAGGCTCGGCGTTCGGCTCCGGGGCGGAGGCGTTCGAGTCGTTCGAGGAGAGCGGTGGGACCGATGATGGTGACCACGCGATTTCCCGACTCGAGAAAGCCCTGCACGACGGGGTGCTCGTCCTTGGCCGCGGGTGGAGTCAGAGCTCCACGCGCCGCCTCGACGACGGCCTCCATGCGATCGATCGACAGCGCCACGACGAGGTCGCCGTGACGGATGACGAGGGCGATGCCTCCCGCCGTTTCGTGACCTCCGGCGCGCCCCTCGAGCGAGAGGACCGCGGCGGCGTCGACGAGCGGCACGGGGGTACCGCGCAGGTTGAAGAGGCCGAGCACCTCCGAGGGTGCCTTGGGGACGGGGGTCATCGCCTCGACGGCGACGACCTCGCCCACGAGTGCGACGTCCAGGCCGAAGCATCGCTCACCGAGCCAGAACGTGCAGATCGATTGATCCCGGCCCGAGCTCCCCGTGCCGGTGCTCGAGGCGCCGGCCCGCGCGGCCGAGGACGCGGCGCTCGCGCCCGGGGTCGCGCTCGAGCTCGCGCCCGAGCTCGCGCCCGAGCGCCCGCTTTTTTCCAGGGAAGAGTCCATGCTGGCCCCCTTCGCCTCAGCGCGCGTAGCGGCGAATGATGTTGAGCAAGGTGTCGGGGGTGAACGGCTTGCCGACGTGATCGTCGGCGCCCTGCTTCTTGCCCCAGAACTTGTCGCTCTCCGTCGCCTTGGAGGTGACGAGGACGACCGGGATCTTCGACGTCGAAGGATCCTGCTTGAGCGTGCGGCAGGTCTTGAAGCCGTCTTGGCGCGGCATCACGACATCGAGGAAGATCATCGCAGGCTGGATCTCCTTCGCCTTGGTGAGGGCGTCGGCGCCGTCGGTGGCGTAGACGGGGCAGTGGCCCGCCGACGTCACGACCTTCCCCACGAGCTCGCGGTCCGTTTGCATGTCGTCGACGATGAGAATGTTTTGCATGGGTCCTCTTTGGTGTCCTTCGGGTGTCCCCCCCGAGTCGTTGGCAAGAGCGAGTCAGTCGATCAGGCGCTCGAGGTCGGCATAAGGAACGGGTTTCACGAAGACGGCGTCGAAGCCGGCGGCGCCGAGCGAGGCGGCGTCGGGCACCGAGTCGGGCTCGAGCACGGCCACGAGCGAGACGTCGTCGAGCTCGCCTTCGGCGCGGACGGCGCGGGCCGTCGCTTCGATGGACACGCCGGCGGCGGCGTTGCTCAAGATGACGAGGCGCGGGCGCTCGCGGCGAATCGCGCCCACGATGTCGCGCTCGGCGACGAGGTTCACGACCTCGGTCCCCGTCGCGCGGCTCTTGAGGAGCATCTCGAGCGGCTTCAAGAAGCCCTCGACGTCCGGCTCGAGCACCATCACCGGGCGCGGCGGAATGCCGTCGGCGAGCACGCGCTCCGTCACGAGGCCCACGTCGGCGAGGCGCGCGACGACGGCGACCGCCTCGCTCACCGAGAGGCTCACGCGCTCGGCCACGCCGGCGACGCTCTCGCTGCCGTCGAGCGCGGCGAGCACGCGGCGCTCGCTGCCGTCGAGATCGAAGCGACGAATCTTCGCGGTGAAGCCGCGCACGCGATCGAAGACGTCGTCTTCCCCCACGCTGGTCGCCGCGCCGCTCCTGCGCAAGCGCTCGAGGGCCAGCTGCTCGAGCGAGGAGGCGGGCGCCGGCGCCGAGTCCATGGACGGGGCGCCGAGCACGAGCGTGTTGCGCGTCGTCGAGACGTGGCGACCGTGCGCGTCCACGTAGAGCGGCAACGCCGAGAGATCGCGCCACGCGAAGGTAGCGCGCGTCGCGTCGAGCGCATCGAGCAGGAGCCGACGACCTTGGCGGTGGAGGAGATCCCCGAGCGGGCCGGTGAGCGGCGCGCCCTCTTCGGCGAGCGTGACGAACGCCGGGCGGGCCGTCGCCTTCTGCGCCTCTTTGGCTCGTGCGAGCGCCGCCGGCGACACCTTCCCGAGCGAGGCGCCGCGAAGGTACTCGTTCGCGTCGAACGAGGTGACGAGGAGGATCATCCCCTCGCGCCAGTAGAGGAGAATGCTGCGCTCGCCGTAGCTGACGGTGAGCTCACCGGTGCGTCCGGTGGCGGCGAAGAGGCTCAAGATCGCCGAGAGCGGCCAGCCCGAGAGCTGACCCTGGAGCATCGTGTCCGAGCTCGGTGCGGCGGAGACGGGCGCGGCCGGCGCGTCCTCGAGCGTGGCGCGGTAAAAGGGGAGGAGTGCGTCGAGGATCGCTTCGACCCGCTCGGCGGTGAGGATCTTGCGCGCGAAGAACGCTGCCGGTGCTGTGGTGCCCTGCTCGCGTGACCACTCGGGGATGTTGGCGAAGGCACCGCGCAGCTTGCCGAAGAGGGCCTGCGCCGCGGCGTCGCGCGTCGCGCGGGGGAAGGTCTCGCTCGCGCTCCTCGTCTTTCCCGCCACCGCGGCCGCCGCGATCTTCTTCAGCTGATCGGGGGTGAAGGGCTTCGGCAGGCACGCCATGACCGCGGGGAACGGCTCGAAGAGGTGGCGGACCTCGTCGCTCTTCGCGGTGATGACGACGACCGGGATCCCGCGCGTCCTCCCTTCGCCGGCGAGGCGCGCGCAGACGTCGATCCCGCGCATGTCGGGGAGGACGAAATCGAGCACGATGAGATCGGGCGGTGAAGCGGCGGCGTCGGCCACCCCTTCGCGACCTGTGCCGGCGAAGCTGACCGTCCAGCCCGAGGCCGCGAGGGTCATCTCCACGAGCTTGCGAATCGTGGGGCTGTCGTCGATGACGAGGACGCGTCCGGCTTCCATCACCGCACCTCGACGAAAAAGCCGTGGAGACCTTCGCACTCGCGCGCGCGGAGGTGGCCCGCGGGACCTCCGTCGGCGAGCGCGTCGGCGATGGCGCGCTCGTCGGTGCCGAGCGGACGCGACGTGGCGAACACGATCTCGCCGGGCGCCGCGGCGCTCGCGAAGATGCGCGGCGCGTCCGACCGCCGCGAGAGCTCGGAGAGGTGCGGGAGCCTGTGCGACGAGAACAGCCAGAGCGAGCCGCGACCTGCCGGCCAGTAGAGGAACCAAGAAGCGGCGTTCGCCGCGAGGTGCACGAAGCCGGCGCGCTCCCCGATGCAATCGACGAGCTCCGGCCCCACGTCTTTCCCCCCAGCGGAGGCGAGCGCGTGGGCGCGATCGAGGACCTCGCCGAGCGGGCGCGTCGTCTGGCCTTCGCTCGCCTCGAGGGGGAGAAGAAGGGAGAGCGCCTCGTCGCGCTTCATCGCTACGTCGCCGCCCGCGGCGAGCGGCGCGAGCCAGTAGTGCGGGCCCGCAGCGTCGAGACCGCCTTGCAGATCCTCGGCAGAGTCGTGCGATCGCGCCGCGGCGAGCACGATGCGGAGCTGGGAGTAGAGCCGCTCGGTGGCGGCGTGCTCGACCAGCGTCACGCCGCCCAAGAGGAGCGTCGTCGACGGATGAACGAGCGGTTCGTCGCACGCGAGCAGCACGGGGAGCCGCGGGCTCACGCTGTTCGCCGCGTGGACGACGTCCTCGGGGATCCTGCGGGCGCGCCGCGGAAGGTGACCGATGAGCGCGACCGGGGGCGCACCCGCCTCTTCGCCGTGAAGGACGGCCAAGGCGCCGGCTCGCTCGCAGGCGTGACGCACGCGAGCTTCGACCTCGCTCGGCATGCGGTGCAGGGCGACCACCGGCGCGCTCACGTCGCGTCTCCGTCCTCGGCGAGCAGCAGATCGACCTCGGCGACGAGGCGTTCGGCGTCGAGCCAGGTGAGCTCGCGCGCGTCGGGCGTCTTCACCTTCGCTCCGCGCGTACGCACCGACGGGACGTCGACCTCCACGAAGGAGAGCACTTCGTTCACCTCGAGGGCCCACACGCCCCCTTGATCCTCCACACGAAGGAGAACCCCCTTCGCGCGGCGCCGCTCCACGGGACGCGCGGTGCCGAGCGCGAGAGAGATCACGAGCTGCCCGTCGATGAGGCCGAGCCCTCGCACCGCGCCCCGCGCGAGCGGGAGCGGGCAGACTTCGTATTCCACGATCTGCCCCACGGCCTCGACGGGGATCGCGATCGAGCCGTTCTCCACGCGGCATTCGAGCGCACGCACGCGCGTCGGATGCGTGCTCGCCGCGCCTGTCGGTCGCACGGTCGGCGGCTCGGGGACTTGGAGGACGTCCGCGTCGGTCTCCGGGTCGTCGGCCATCCGACTCGTGATGCTCTCGGGCACGCGCGTGTCGGTCAGAGGACGTACGTCGTGGTGGACGGCGAGGGCGGGCGGTGAGTCGGTCATGCCGGCTCCTTCAGCAACCCGTGTGCCGTCGCACGATCCCCTGCTTTGTTGCGGTATTTTGCGATCGCGGGGTTCCGCCGCGCGGGATCCCGCCACGACGCGCGCGGTGTCCCGTGGGCGGGCCGCGGGCGCGCGTCGCGCGCTCTTCGCGCGTCCGCGAGGTCGTGCTGGTCACACGAAGGACCGCGCGCACACGTCGATCGTGGCGCTTGGACCTCGGCCTATCGTTCGGTGCGCGGACGACGCCGCGCGCCGCGCTCGGGGCTCAGGGGAACGTGACGTCGCCCGCGCCGGCGTACGACGCGCTGTTCCCGTTGCCCGACGCACTCACCGAAGCGTCGACGTGCACGCTGCCGCCCGTCGGCGCGCCGCCGCCCTGGGGGAACGTGACGTTGTTCATCTTCATCCCCGTGTCCCAGTTCGCGGTGATGGTCTTTCCGTCTGCGACGATCGTCGCGTCACCGCCGGTGTGCATCGAGCCGACGAGCGAGGTCGCGGTGACCGTGATGTCGCAGTCGAGCTGCATCTTGATGTTCGTCGAGACGTTCGCCGAGCTCGTGGCCACCGTGTACTTGAGCGCGTTTGCCTGTACGTGGCCGTTGCCCCACGAGAAGGAGCCGTCCATCGTCACGCCGCCGTAGCTGCACGCTTGGAAGTTGCACGACGTTGCGTCGCACGTGCACGTTCCGGTGGCCCCTTGCGGCACGTCGGCGAGGCCGACGAACGTCGAGAGCGGCGACGACTGTGTGGCCGTGCCGTTGTTCTCTTGCGGCTGGGCGATCGCCTGCATTCCCTGCGCGGCGTTCCCCAGCGCGGTCCCCGCGTTGATCCCCGGGTTCGCCGCGCCCGCTTGCTGCGGCGCGATGAGGCTCTGCATCGCCGTCATCGTCGACTGGGTCACGCGCCCCGTCGAAGCCTTGTCGATGCGCGCAGGGCTCGGCGAGCTGTCGCCGCCACCACACGCGAAGAGCATCGAACCAACCGCGAGGCACCCGAGCGAAGCGAAGGACTTGAGCATGGATCGAGGATGTCACGCAGCCTCGAACACGTGAAGGTGGGCACGGCTCCGCACCTGTGCGCGGATGTCGCGCCGCCCGACGCGACGTGTCAGCGCCCGCGGAGAGGCCAATCGGCGCCGTGAAGCGCGACGAGGCCGTCGATCAATCGCGTTCGAGCCGTGCCCTTCCTACGCCACGCTCTTCCGCTTCTCTTGCCACCGCAAGATCATGACGAGGACGATCGACGTCGCGAGCATCGCGCCCAAAATGGGCCACGCGCGCGGCTGCATGTGGCCCGAGGCGTCGAACATCTCCGCGCCGAGGTAGCTCACGACGAGGAGCGGCGGCACGTAGCCGAGGAGCGAGCCCCAGAAGTGCGTCGAGAAGCGCACCTTCGAGACACCGAAGAAGGCGTGGAGCGCCTGCGGCATCCAGAAGATGAGGCGAAGGAGGACCACCGTGCGAAACGCCCTCTCGGCGAGCGCGTCGTCGTACTTGCGAAAGCGCGCGGGGATGCGCGCCGCGACCCAATCCCGCGCCACGAAGCGCGCGAAGGAGAAGCCGACGACGCTGGCCGACATCGTCCCGATCATCGAGAGGGCGAACGCCGTCGGCCACGGCCAGATGAGCGGCGCCGCGACGATGAAGACCGTCCCCGGCACGCCGAACGGCTGGAGCGACGTGTAGGCGACGACGAACACGACGTACCCCCACACCCCCATGGCCACGAGGTTCCGCGCGAGGCTCTTCGGATCGGCGACCTCGGCGAAGACGCCGAGGTGGTACGCGAGCGCGAGACCGAGGGCGACCACCAGGATCGCGCCGACCTTCGCCACTCCGATGCGTGAAGAGCTGCGCACGCCCGCATGATACCTTCGAGGCATGTCGGGGGGGCGCGGGGCGAAGGTCGCGTGGGGCGCTGCGTTCGTCGGCGCCTTCGCCGTGTGGAGCTGTGTCACCGACGAACCGAGCGTGACGAGCGCGGCCGACGCCGGCGACGCGGCTTCGGACCACGACGGCTCGAGCGACGATTCCTCCTCGTCGACGGACGGTGCTTCGTCGAGCGACGCGGCGGATGCCGCGATCGGCTCCGACGCCGCGGACGCCGGCGACGCTGCCGACGCGGCGGTGAACGCAAAGGACGCTGCCGACGCTGCGCGCGCCGGGGACGGAGGGCCCCTTGCCGCGAACCTCGCCCTCTGGCTCCGCGCCGATCTCGGCGTCACTCCGAACGGCGCGAAGGTCTCGGCGTGGGCCGATCAATCGGGGAGCGGACGCGACGTATCGAACGGAACCACCGCGACCCAGCCCGAGCTTCCCACCACCGACTCCGCGTTCGGCGGCCAGCTCTCGATGCGCTTCCTCAACAACTCACCGGCGGATCCGCAAGCCGTCGGCGGGAGCGAGGTCCTCACGTCGACCGCGCCGGTCACCGCGCTCCCAGCTCCCTTCACCGCGTACTTCGTCTACCGTGGCGGCGATCCGACCGTCGCAGGCGGGCTCTTTCTCTTCGAGAGCGGCACGGCGGCCGGCAACGATCACCAAAACCTGCGCATCAACGGCGGAGCGTCGACCTGGAGCATCTCCTATGCGACGAACCTCAACGGCGCCGCCGTCGCCGGGCTCCCCATCGACGCGATCCCCAACGCGACGGTCGCGAGCGCGCACCTTCTCATCGCGGTCCTCTCCGGCGGATCCTCGGCGCTCTATCTCGACCACTACAGCACCGCCGCCGTGACAGGCACGCTGCCGAACGCCACGATGGATGACCTCAACCTCGGTGCCACGCGACTCGGGCAGTCCGGGCTCAACGGCGCCATCGCCGAGGTCATCGTCTACAACGGCGTGCACCAAGCCGCCGATCGTCAGACCATCGCCGCCTACGTGAGCTCGAGGTACGGGCTGTCGATCGCGCCCTGAGGCCGCACGCGTCTCTGCAGGAGCCCCGCGCCGTGGTCCCCGGCGTTTGCGATTGCCCCTGCGCCCCGCATGCGCTCCGCTACGGG
>CAZHHD010000002.1:194852-252226 GCA_964531795.1 uncultured Polyangiaceae bacterium
CGTGGTCCCCGGCGTTTGCGATTGCCCCTGCGCCCCGCATGCGCTCCGCTACGGGAATGTGAGCGCTATCGAACGGCGAGGTTCGAGCGCCCGGCCCGGAGCGTCGTCGCCCACCAGATCAAGTCGTCCAGCATCGTGTCGGCGGCGTGCTCGAGATGCGGGAAGTCGGCGAACGTCTTGCCGTGCATCAGCATGTCGACGAACTCGGTACGACCGATGTGGACGGCGTTCCTCAGCGGCGCGACTTGAAGCTCGACGAGGATGAGGCGCAGCTGCTCGACCGCGCGCGCGCCACCCGCGTTGCCGTAGGCGACGAACGTCGCCGGCTTGCGATTGAACTCCGCGTAGACGTAGTCGAGGGCGTTCTTCAGGACCGCGGGGATGCTGCGGTTGTACTCGGCGGTGACGAAGACGAAGGCGTCGAGCTCGCCCACCTTCCGCGCCCACTTCGCCACGACCTCGTGCTTCGACGGCTCACGCATCGGCGACTTGGGCTCGTCGAAGAAGGGCATCGGGTAGTCGCGGAGGTCGACCAACTCGAAGGTCACGCCTTCGCGCCTCTTGGCGACGCCGGCGAGCCACTCCGCCGGTCTGTCGGCGAAGCGCCCGGTGCGTGTGCTGCTGAGGACGATCCCGATTCGCAACGGCTCGGTCATGGGCGCCATAGTTCCACGCCCCATGCTCGCGCGTCAGCCAAACGCGCGGAGGACGGTCACGCGGAAGGGCGCGGCCATCAGGTTCATAGCTCCAAGGAGACAAACGGATCGGGCGTTGGTCCTTGACCGGTGGCGAGTGGAACCTTAGCAATTAGACCATCGGTCGAACTGATGGTTTAGAAGGGCTCCCATGAACGTTCTCATCGTCGGCGCAGGTGTCGCGGGCCCCACGCTCGCGTATTGGCTCAAACGCGCTGGTCACACGCCGACGCTGGTCGAGCGGGCACCCGAGCTTCGGCGCGGCGGGTACCTCATCGACTTCTGGGGTGCTGGCTTCGAGGTCGCCGAGCGAATGGGGATCGCTCCGAAGCTGCTCGAAGTTGGCTACAGACCACGCGAGGCGCGGCAGGAGAAACGCGACGGCTCGCGCCTGTTCTCGTTCAGCGTCGAGTCGTTCATGGGTCCTGACGTCCGATACGTAAGCCTCGCCCGAAGCGACCTTGGGGCCGTCCTCTATGGTGCGCTCGACGGCGAGGTCGAGACCATCTTCGGCGACACGGTGCGCGCGCTCGACGACGACGGCGCGCGCGTGCGGGTTACGTTCGAGAGCGGTGCCACGCGGGACTTCGACCTCGTGGTCGGAGCCGACGGGCTGCACTCGAAGGTGCGGCGCTTACTCTTCGGCGCCGACGAGCAGCTCGAGAGGTACCTCGGTTTCAAGATCGCTGCCTTCGATCTCAAGGGCTACCGCCCGCGCGAAGAGCTGGTCGCGAAGCTCTACACGGAGGTGGGCTACCAGGTGACGGCGTTCCCGATGCGCGGCGACGCGACGATGTTCGCGCTCACCTTCCTCGACGACGGCGAGGACGTCCCAGAAGCCCGAGCGGAGCAGGAAGCGCTGCTGCGCGCCCGCTTTGCGAGCGCGGGCTGGCAGGTGCCCGCTATCCTCGAGCAGATGCCCCACGCGGAGTCGATCTACATGGACCGCGTGAGCCAGGTGCGCATGTCGTCGTGGACGCGCGGACGCGTCGCGCTGCTCGGCGACGCCGCGTCGTGCCCGTCGCTCTTGTCTGGCCAGGGCTCGGCCCTGGCGATGGTGGAGGCCTACGTGCTCGCTGCCGAGCTCGCACGTGCCCCGAGTCACGCGGACGCCTTCGCCGCCTACGAGAAGCAGCTCATGCCCTTCTTGCGCACGAAGCAGAAGGCGGCCGAGCGGCTAGCGCTCACCTTCGCGCCGAAGAGCGCGTTTCAGCTCTTCGTGCGCAACACCGTGATGCGGGCGATGGCGTTGCCCGGTGTCGCGAAGCTCGCGGCGGGCAACAGCTTCTACGACAAGATCGAGCTTCCACCGGCGCCGGCCGGCTGAGGATCAGGATGCCCCGCCCTCGGTTTCACAAGCTCCCCGCCGAACAGCAGGAGGCGATCCTCGGCGCCGCGCTCGAGGAGTTCGCCAGCCACGGGTTCAACGAGGCGTCGCTCAACCGCATCATCGATGAGGCCGAGATCTCCAAGGGATCGATGTACTACTACTTCGACGGCAAGGAGGACCTCTACGCGTACGTCGCCCGCGTCGAGCTTGGGCGCCTGTTCGACGGGGTGGGGCCGTTCCCAGTGCCCACCGCCCGCGAGCCCGACGCCTTCTGGGCGACGCTCGCGGAGTACTACCTGCGCATCATGGCCGCGCTCGCGTCGTCGCCGACGCTCGCGGCGCTCGCGCGCGGTTGGATCGCGGCCTCGGCGAGCCCGGCTCTCCAGCAAGCGCAGAAGGAGATGGAGGCTGCGCTTCTTCCGTGGTTCGGGCAGGCGTTGGCCGCGGGGCAGCGCGCGCGGGCCGTGCGCAAGGACGTGCCGCCGGGCCTCCTGATCGCCGTGGTGTTCGGCATGGGCCAGGCGATGGATACATGGCTCATGACGCAGGAGCTCGACGAGAAGACGGTCCGCAAGCTGGTCCCCGTTTTCCTCGGGATGATTCGAAGAGCGCTCTCGCCGTAGCCCGTGGATCGACTCCGCCTGTACGAAGGCCTTGCGAAGCAAGAGGCCCCCGGGTCGCTCCATGTTGGACGCCTCCGCGTCAGCCAAACGCGCGGAGGACGGTCACGCGGAACGGCGCGGCCATCAGGTCCATCAGTGGCGCGAACGCGCCTGTGTCCGCCGCGGCCTTCATGTCACAGACCCTTGAGGCGGGCGCATCTCGACGAGCTCGACGTGCTCGTCGAGGTCGCGGAGTCGGGCTCCCTCTCCGCCGCCGCGAAGAGACTGAACGTCCCTACGTCGACGGTGGGTCGAGCCGTCGGACGGCTCGAGGAAGACCTGGGGGTCTCGTTGGTCCGGCGGAAGTCGAAAGGGCCCACCCTGACCGAGTTGGGGCGTGTCCTCGCGGACATGGCTGCGCCCCACATCGCGGCGCTCCGCGACGCGCCGGCGGCTCTCGGGCGCGGGGCGAGCGAGGCTCATGGCCTCCTGCGCATCACGACGATGCCCGACCTCGCGACACTGGTGCTGGTCCCGCTCTTGTCCGGTTTCCTCGCGCGCCATCCCCGCGTCCGCGCGGAGATGGTGCTCACGCGTCGGACCGTGGATCTGGTCCGGGAGGGCTTCGACGTCAGCATTCGCGCGTCGGTCAGCACCTCGCTTCGTTCGTCCGCGCTGATCGCGAAGAAGCTGGGACCGAACAACATCGCGCTCTACGCGAGCACGCAGTACGCCGCGCGCCGCGAGCTCCCGAAGCACCCCGACGATCTCGGGGAGCACGACAACGTCTCCTTTCCCAACGAGGTCGCCGAGTATCCGATGAAGGGCCCGAGAGGCTTCACCAAGGTGAAGGTCCAGGGGCGTGTGAGTGGTGACGACTTCTTCTTCGTTCGAGAGGCGATCCTGGCCGGCCTTGGCATCGGGCCTCTGCCGACGTTCATGGCGACCCAGGAGCTCTCGGCAGGCCGGCTCGTGCGGGTGCTGCCCGACTATCAGTCGGCGCTCGGCGCGATGTACGTGATGTACCCGCCGGCGAAGCCGCTCCCGGCGAAGGTGAGGGCGTTCGTGACGTACGTGCTCGAGCACGCTCCGCGATTGCTCTGAGGAGCTCGATCGGCTCCACGACGAGCCTGCCTGCTAGGATCTCCGCCATGATCCGGTGGCTCCAGAAGCGCCTCGCCTTACGCAGGTACCGTCGCGAGCTCGGTCCTTCGCTCGTCGCGCGCTACGGTCGAGAACGGCACTACACGGTCAACCAGGTGCGGAAGACCGCGGAGGTCCTGGGGCTCAACACCGACTACCTCTGCTACGCGTACGCCGACTACTGCTCTCGCGCCGACTTCGACGCGCACCACGCATCGACGGGCGAGACGTGCGACTGGGAGGCCATGCGCGAGGAGATCGCCTCCTCGTGGGGCGTCGGCCACCACGCCCTGGCTGGCCACCACGGTCATCAGCACGACGATCACGCCGATCATGGCGCGCACCACCACCACGATCACCATCACGGCGGCGGCCACCACGACTGATCGTGGGAGCGATGAACCGTCCTTGGGTTTAGGCACTCGTGCAGGTTCGCACGAGTGCACAGAGCTTATGAGATGCGCTCTAGGACTCGTGAGTCGCTCAACCGGCGACGTACGCGTTCAGCTTGTTTCCGTCGAGGTCGCGAAAGTAGCCGGCATAGAAGCCGCTGGTGCCCCGTGGTCCGGGTGGCCCCTCGTCACGTGCTCCGAGCTCGATCGCCTTGGCGTGAACCGCGTCCACCGTCGCGTGGTCCTTGCCGGAAAGCGCGACCATACCGCCGTTGCCGACCGTGGCCGCGGCGCCGTCGTAGGGCAGCGTCACCATCAAGGTCGGTCCGTCCTTGCTCGTGCCCCACGCCGCCATGGTCTCGGTGGCATAGAGCATCTTCGCGCCGAGCAGCGAGAGCAACGCGTCGTAGAACACTCTTGCTCGCGCCAGATCGTTGGTGCCGATCGTCACGTATCCGATCATCACGGCAGGTTAGCACCGGACCGCGAAACCGCGGTCCCGTGGTGGAGGCGCCGGGAATCGACTTCGTCTGTACGAGGCTTTGCGAAGTACAGACGAAGCGATGAGCGGCGCTGGCGCGAAGAGGAGCAAAGCTCCTCGAGCAGAGGTGGAGGCGCCGGGAATCGACCTTTCCTGTACGGAGGCTCTGCGCAGTACAGGAAAGGCGATGACCAAGCTAGGGGAGCAAAACGCGCTTCGCGTTTTGCGAACATGGTGGAGGCGCCGGGAATCGAAGGGCTCAAGCGGTGTCGGCGAAAGCCGAGCCAGTGCGCGTACTTGACCAAGAACCCGCCGAGATCGTTCGCGTTCTTCGTTCCGTCTGGTTCCACCCCGTTTCCGCGAAATTCGCCGTTGGCTGCACGGTCACGCTCATTAGGCGCTCACCAGGTTGGGCGTTGCGTGGCTCTGGGATGGGGTCGTTAGCGCGGCCGAAGGCTTCGACCGACTTTCGGTGAGATACGAGCGGCACGGCTAAACCGCTGGCACTGCTTGTGGGTATAGATGCGCTGGGGCCCACACAGTGAGTAGAAATAATTTCGCGTGATTCTAGCGCCTTGAGCGATTAGCTAATAAATAGCTATTTATTTCTCGAAACGCCTTGCCAATAGCTAATCCCGAGCTACCTTGAAGCTCGTGGATAGCAATTCCCCCTCCTTCAATGCGAACCGGGCCGCTTCGGACGGCGCAGAAGAGCCCCGCAAAGACCAGCTCAGCAAGCTCGTGGTGCAGGGCATCCTCGATGCTGCCGCCGAGCTGCCGTTGGACGCCATCCCGGGCTTCATCGAGGAGGTCACCAACGCCCTCGGCCAGTTGAAGCAGCAGGTTGGAGGGCGTGCAGCGAGCGAGATCGCACGAGTCGAGGCCCTTCGAGCGCAGATCGAAAGCGTCGAGCTGGTGGTGCCGAACGAGAGCGCGCCCTCCGAGACTCCCTCTGGAGTGATCGAGAACGCGAAAGCCATCGTGCAGCGGATGGCGAACGACCGGCTGGAGGGCATTCGTCGAAAGGACATCGTTGCCGCTCTGCGAATGACCGACGTACACGCCTCGCAGGCCCTGGCCTATGCCGTCAAGCAAGGATGGCTGAAGCTGGAGGGGCAGACACGAGGAGCGAAGTACTACTTGGCTGACGCGCTCATCATCTGACGCGCACCCAGATGCCCCTGCTTCCCTTCCGAGCGCATTCGCCAAACTGATCGAGTAGCCGCCCGCCGCTCTCACCCGCGAACAAGACTCGTCGTGAACGCTGACGGAGATGCTCTCCGCCAGCGACAGGAAACGTGTGACCAACGACCGAAACAAGGAACGGAGAAAGACCATGAAGAAGACACAATCCCGCAAGCCCAGCACCAAGCCCACCCAGTACCACACGGACGAGATTCCTCTCGGCCTGGGAAGGATGCGACAGCTTATCTGGGTCAATGGAGCGTGGGTAGGTGCCAACATCTACACGGCAGAACCACTGATGGACGACCTCGGAGCGGCGATTGATTCGATGAACCTACGCAACGGATCGCCAGGCAATCCGAGGTCCGTGGAAGTCAGCAAGATGGAAACCTTCTGCATCTGCGTGAAGCCCTACTACGGCCGCATGTTGTCGCAACGCCAGCGACAGCGGCTCTGCTCGGACTACGCACGCCAGATCGTGGCTTCCCTAGAAGGTCGCATGCTCCACATTCTCTGCGAGGGCGAAAGTCTCTTCTGGCCGCTCAAGAAGGGGCGCAAGGCGGCTTGAAAATGGGGCAAGGAGCGAAAGCGGGGAGCGTGGCATGCGGGGCTGATCTGGAACCGTCGAACGGCCCCGAGTAGCCCGGGGTGCCGTGAGTCGGAACGCGAGCGGTCGCCCAAGAGTAGTGGGGCGAATCCATCTCCAAGCTCGCGAGCTTTCTGTCTCGCACCACGCTCACCATTGGCGTCGGAAGCAAGCCTGCATGCAAACACCGCGTGCTCCGGTGCTTGCAAGGCTGCCAATCGTAGAACTTCAGAACGTGCTCGTGCGCTCGTTGCATGTCGCTGAACGTCACAAATTGAACGGTAGCCAGGAGGAATCGACCAGAGTGGCAATTCTTATAATTGTCGGCCACTTGAGCTGGTCTGGGCACGACTTATCTTGGCAACAAGTCAGAGATGCCGATGCTCAACCACGGAGGTCCTGATGATTCATTGAAAAGTACAGGAGATCACATATGATTCAAGTAGGTAATAGAAAGAACGTTCAGGTTAGTAAGATTGAGTTTGCGGAGATCCAGGACAAGCACTTCTTGGTGCGCGTGACATGTACCGCCGCCCGTCCGCAGATGACGGCTACGAGCATGTACCTGACCAAGGGTGAGAGTACCGGGCCGAGGGCTGACCTACAGGCGATTCAGGGAGCAATCTTGACCCTCCGTGCCGACTATCCAGGCACGAAGATCTTGCTTGACCCGGACGCAGTCCTTCAGCCCCTGGAGCCCTTGGGCAAGTGGACGACCGGGTGGCACGAACAGTTCCTCCGTGCCCACCTCAACCTCAATTGGAGCAAGGGCTTCCAAGTCTCGGCCTCCGACATGGATAAGACCTGGATGTTGGGGCACGAGGACACGCAGTGGCTTACGGCCAACGCGCGACCCATCGAGGACCCATCACGCGACAGCGACCGAAGCCGAAACGGAGTCGTCAAGAGGAACGCCGAGCTGACGACCACGTGACGACACGCATCGAGTCCGGCCTCGCTCCGAGGCCGGCGCCTGCGGGAGGGAGCAATGCACCCCTTCCGCAGGCCAGTTCGGAAGATGTTCACGATGGTTGGATCCATCAGCGCCGGTAATGCGGCCGCCCATGGCTGCGCGGCTCCCGGGACGTGAGGTCGCTCGGAGGTTTCGAAATCCTTTCCACCGTAGCGACAAGTAACGCCCCACCCACGCAAAGGGTTCGATTCCCACATCTTCCACCACTCTGATCACGAACGCGCAAGCAGCGAGCGTAGGCGGGCCATTCTTGCCCTGCATGCGCTCGATCCACGGGCCGAGCCAGTCAAGGCATTGGCTGGTTCCTCGCCTCTATCATGTTCCAGCCCTCGCTGAAGTAGATGGGCAGCCGCGTCCTCCTCCGAGATCGAAGGGTGCTCATTCAGCCAGTCTTCGAATCTCTGCTTCAGGCCCTCGGAGATGGGGAAGCCGAGATAGCGTTCGACCTCACGACGCTGTGCCCTCTCCCTGCTGCCAGCAAGTTCAGTGTTCTTGGACCCGTGCGACACCATTTCATGGTGGAGTGCCGGATGCTCGTCCTTGACCGCTTCAACGAAGGCGCTGAGGGCTTGTTCCTCTGTCAGCTCGGGATGACTACGGCAGAAGTCCATGAACTCCTCGGCCAGGATGCCCTTCATCAGTTCTTGACGACGCTTGCGGTAGCTCACGCCAGGTGCCGGGAAGGGTCTGATGGTCGCCTTAGCTGATGGCATGCCCTTCACGGGGAGCCTCCTGACACGTCTGGTTGCTCCGAGATGACCTCAAGGCCCTCCTCGTAGCTCTCCAGCCCCCATTCGAGAAGCCACAGCACGAAGTCGTCGTTGGTGAACGGCGGATGCCCCTTCATTGCGCGACCCAAGCGGGTTCGCAGATCGGCATCCAGATGAAGTTGAAGGTCCTCGGGCAGGGCGGGCGGCTCCACATCCGGTGCCGGGGAAGGCGCTGAAGCAGCTCCAGGGTCATCCGCGTACTCGGCGAGCTTCCGCACGATGCCCATGGCCAGAAGACGTTCAAGCAGGTCGGTAACGCCCGTCTCGGGTTCTCGCTTCTGGATCTCTTCCAGGGCCTCTCGTTGCAGCGCGGGTAGCTTTAGGGTCAGTTCTCTTGGAAAACGCATCGGTCACCTCTCATGAGGAACGACCGTTGCCCGTCTGGGCTCGGCACTCTGCCAAGCGGTTGGTGACCGGAAGGCGAGCAACGACCGACCTCACGATCCATGTCGCGCTATTGCCATAAGGCTGTCGCCGCCTACGCATTCGCAGGCGACCTCCGACAAGGCCGTGAGCGTCTCATTCCCAGGGGAGGCTCCAAGAGCGTCCCTTGGCCTTCAGGGGCATCTTTGACCAGGAATGGCATCATGGCCCCAATAGACCGCAAACAAATTTCCTAAATTGATGTGGGTGCGTAAGAAGGTCATCCAAGACTCCATCCGAACGCCAGGTGAGCACGTGTAGTTAGGGTGATGGTAGAGATGTGGCCGACAAAGCGCTGTTGAATCATCCAGAATCATGGACGAATACAAGCCAGTCAGGGAGTCCTATGGAAGGAGATGGCTACCGACCTCTTGGGATGGTCAGTCCCTGGGTCTACTAGATGAGGTTGATCGTGCCGACCAGGCATAGAGAGGAGCAGGAGGTGTACTCCTGAATGAATGGATCCAAGAATTCAGAAAGATATTGTGCGGCAATTATTGTGAATAACGTCGAGGAAAGGGCCGGCATAGATGTGTGCGGAGGCAACATGCACACATCACCCGTTACCAGAAAGTTTCGTCAGTTCGTCTTGGACAAGTACCCGTCGCTCATGGGAAACGAGCCCCACCTGCGCTTCTTCCACTACCTGTGCTTCTCGGAGTTCTTCGACCAGCACACGCACCACCTGGTGCTCCCTACGAAGACCATGGCAGAGAGGTTCTGCCAGAGGCCCTACGATCAGCACTTCAATGGGAAGGCCATGCTGGAGCGGTTCCGAGCCGAGGTGCTGCCGGGCCTGAGGTGGTCTGAGCACGCCAGGCTCTCCAACAACTCGTGGAGGGGCAAGGCTCGCGAGATCGTGGACCTCGGCTTTGACGCTGAGATGCATGCCGCCCTGAAGAAGGAGTGGCTCGATACCCAGGACGACCAGGTGGACTTCATCACCGGTCGCGACTACCGCCGCCAGGATCGCTACCAGGACGTGGCGAATGAGACGGCAGCCTACGATCTGGAGCTTGGGGAGTTCAGCCTGAACGCCACGCAGAGCAAGATCCTGGGCTACATGCGCGGTTTGAGCGCGGGCCATCTCTTCATCCGCAAGCTGACGGAGAACAGGGCGCCTATCGAGGCAGCCATCCAACAGCTCCCTCAACCGGTCCAGGACATCCGGTGCCGCATCTTGGCGGCTGTGGGTCGCAACCCGAACGTCTACTACCTCCCGTCGAGCCAGGGTCGCACCTGCCGTCTATCGGCGAGCGGGGACTCGATTCTGGGACTGAAGAAGGAGATCAGGCGTGCCGCCACGAAGGGGTGGTGGGAGTGCGACCTTCGCTCCAGCCAGTTCGCGATCTTGGCCGCCAAGCTGGAGGCACCTCATGCCCAGAAGTTCATCGCCTCCGGAAAGAGCATCTGGCGCGAATTCAATCACCACCTGCTCGGCCAGGTGACGGAGCCCTCACCGGAGAACAAGCGCGTGATGAAGGAGGTGATGTACTCGCTGTGCTTCGGCAAGAGCGAGGGGAACCTCAAAGGAGTTGTCGAGGAGCACGGCGTTCCAAGCCTGCTGAAGCATCCGATTCTTCGGGAGCTGCTTGCGCTACGAACGAAGTGGTTCGACCGGATCGAGAAGGACAGTGGTGCTCACGATGTCTGGGGTACATGGCACGCGTGCACGGAGCAGCGTTGGTCGGGCGCGGTAGCAGGCACCGTTATTCAGTCCATCGAGATGGAGATCATCGCTCCGATCTTTGACGTGGCGGCCAAGTCCGGCAAGTCCGACCAGTTCACCATCTGCCTCTTCCAGCACGACGGGGCCACGGTGTCCTTCAACTCGACCGAGAAGACGGAGCGTGCCCAAGCAAAGTTGAAGAAGGCCGTGGAGGAGCGCGCTAAGCAGCTCGGCGTTTCCACCGTGCTGGAGTTTACGCAGCTATGAAACCGATCACGGTCGATGACATGGAGGAGATCCTTCGCAGGGAAGAACTCCTCCCGCTAGATGACGCGGACGATCCGAACGAGCCCTCAAGGCGCGTGGTCAGACTGGGACCGGAGCACGATGCCGTCTTCGAGGGAGACCCAGTCAACGAGCTGTGGATCTACAGGGCAGGCGCCTCGAAGCCGCTCAAGTTGCCGTACCTCGATCCTGATGGACGAACTGACGAAGAACTGATCGGGAAGCTTGGCATTTACATCAAGTGCTCGTGAATGCCATGAACGCTGAGCGAAAGGGGTTGCGGGCGCTCGACGTCAAGCCTTACGCTCCCGAGCTGAGGAGCCGGTGATGCCGAAGAAGACCTCCGCAAATAAGAAGACCTCCTCGAAGAAGGAGCCCAAGCAGACCAAGGCCGACTTCGTTCGATCCATGCCCACCGACATGTCTGCGAAGGACGTGATCGCCAAGGGCAAGGAGGCCGGCATCTCCTTGACTGAAGACGCCGTTTACAAGACGCGCTCCCTCGACAAGAAGAGGACCAAGAAGAAGTCCTCGGGCAAGGCGAAGACCGGTGCGAAGAAGGGGGCCGCTGCCAGCTCTCCGGGACGGAGGGGCAAGTCTCCCGACAAGAAGAACCGGGTCCTGGAACTGCGGGCCCAGAACCCCGATTGGACGGCCGATCAAATCGCCAAGGCCGCCAAGTGCTCCACCACGTACGTCTACTCGGTGTGGGGCGGCTCGAAGGAGCGCGATGGTTCGAGCAATGGGACGGTGAACCCCAAGAGCCCCGTCATGCAGCACTTGGATCATGTTCGCGCTCTCCGGGGCGTCATCCTCCACGTGGGGATCGACCGCGCCAAAGAGATGATGGATCAGATCGTCCGAGACTTGATGGTGCTGCCAACTTGAGGCGTGCCGCTGGCGCTATCCCTGCCGCCCAGTTCGTACGCGCTTGGGGCGTCGGGCTTTCGGTGCGGGAGCCCTACCTCGTGGAGGAAGGTTCGCGGTGAACGCGAGCCCCTTCTCGACCCACTTCCGCAGGGTCGCGACTGTCTTCACCCCCGCTGGCGCCACGTAGACCATTCCTGTGGAAGGCTTGCCCGTGAAGTCCATCGGACGGGCATGGCGAGCTGACACCGCCTTCTCGAAGGCGTCCTTGCCGACACGGACCATCAGGTCGTCCCCGACGATCCCGACGCACATGTGACCCGAGATCAGGAACGCGAGCCCGCCGAACATCTTCCGCTCGGAGACATCGGTCCTGTCGCCGAGTGCTGAGCGGATTCGGTCGGCCAAGTGTTCGTCGTAGGCCATTCGGATCAGCCTTTCACGAGACGCAGCGTGGGAGCCGAAAAGAGTTCACGTGCCACGTCTCTCGGTCGTTCCATGCCGATGGGCGAGCACGGTGCTTCCGCCAGGTGACGAGCCACCTCGGGGAGCGGGCGACCGTCGAGGTAGACCTCCAGCATCCTTCCGAAGTCGTTCAAGGTTCCGAGCACCCTTCGGTCGTTGGTAGAAGCCACGACGCATTCGTTCATAGATGCCACCTCGGCCAGCACCGCCGTACGTTCGATCCCGAGGGCCATCAGCAGCTCGCCTGCTGCCTCCGTGAAACGCGGAAGGAAGGTCTTGTTGGGTGCCGTCGGCAAGAGGACCGGCAGCAAGGTCTTGTTGTTCACGCCGAGCACGATCTGCTGTCGGCCGATGAAGAGCAGGTTGGCCGTCCAGTCACCCATTCTGGTGGTGCTGGTTACACACTCGGCGTCATCCGCACCCGAACGAGGCAGTCGGTCCAGCAGCTTCTTCGTGCAGCGCAGAATGACCACCCTGGATTCTATTCCGTGATGCCCACCACGGCGCTTGAGCGCCTCGTGGGGCGCTTTTCAGGGGAGCAGCGGGCCAGAATGACCTTCCACCCGTTCCGAGCGTGGCAAGCGTCGTGGACGATGTCCGCCACCTCGCTCGGGTCCATCTCCTCATCGCACTGCCCGAAGCCATGGGCCGCGAACCTCTCGCCCAAAGCGAGACGCTCCGGCTTGGTGGAGGAGTGCTCGACGATCCAGCCGTACGCCTCGCAGGAGTAGGCGAACGTCTCCCGCTTGCTGAACTCCAAGAGCAGCAGCCACTCCTTGGTTCGCGAGTGAGCAAGGCCCGCCGTTCTCCGTTTGCAGTTGTGGAACACGTGGGCTGCCTCGTGAATGACGAAATCCTCGATGCGGCCTCGGTCCACGAAGTACTCGGTCGAGACGTAGCAGGTTGTCTCCTCGCTCAATCCGAGTAGGTGCTGTGCCTCGGGACCGAGCAGCTCGGCTCCCACCGACGACAGGTACAGGTTCGCCAAGTTCCAGGCCGAGTGAAGCCACCTCTGCCCCAAGAGAACGGGCTCGATGCTCTCGCTCGTCAGGAAGACGACCGATTTCTCAAACAGGCGAAGGACGGCCTCACGTTCAGCCTCGGGAAAGAAGCCGTGCACCATGGGCGTCAGTTTGCGGCGAGTCCACGAGGTCAAGTCGAGTTCGGAAACGGCGGCATGCGGCTTCCCCCCGGAGCGCTTGGTGACCTCCGCTACGAGGGCTTGAAGGAGTCCGTCATGACCATTCTTCGCCTTGTCGAATACGTTCTGCCCCGGCCAAAGAGGGTGATCGTGGTCATGGTCGCCCGACCGAAGGTAGCGCTCGATGGCCTCTCTAGTGGACACCTCTGCATCGTACATCGACCCGGCATCACCAAGCGATACCCGTAGGCCATCGAGGCTCATCTTCGAGGCGTTCGATGAACCAGCTCGCGTGGCGAACGAGCCCCACGGGCTCGAGCGCGCGCTCATAATTTCTCCACATCGCAGCCAGGGTGGTGTGGTTATGGTTCAACGCCTGAAGCGCCATCTCGGCAAGGCACTTCGTGACGAGCCTGAGCACGTGCAGTCCTAGTTTTCGCTGCTCATCCCGAAGGAGAACCGGAAGGTCCACGTGACGGTAGCCGGCGTGAACGATGCTGTTGCGGGCCTTTCGAAGCACATCGAAGAGTGCCGTGAGCTGTCGTCTCCAAGAGCGGTGTCTCGGTATGGCGCTGACGTTCCGCGCGAGACCTGCATCAAGCCCCCTTGCAATCTTGCCTACGGGGAAGCCACACCCGGCGAGCAGCTTGGCGCTGATCTCCTCGTCCGCCACCTCCTTGCAAAGGCACTCGGCGGCCATCCAATAAAGCAAGAGCATCTCGCCCTCGTCCTCCGTCCGTCCTGCTAGCACTCTCCAATGGGCGCTCCTGCGGAAGGCGGCACCAAGCTCGCCGAACGCCTTCGGAGCCACGAATAAGGTATTGAGCACGTGCTGAGGGTGGAGGGCCACCTCATCGTTCATGATGACGATTCCGGTCCTCTCACGGCGCTTCCAGGGTGGCATCAGTGGCGTGACGGATCGCGCTCGAAGGTCGAAGAGATACCCGGCGTCTGTTGGTCTCACCTCTCCCATTGCCATGGATAGGTGGACGTTGAAGGTCTGGAGCGTCTCGGCCAGGTGGAAGGCACCGGCCGTTCGAGCATCTTCAGCATTCGTTCGCGGAATGAGTAGGCGGGCTCGAACGAGGCGGCTCCACCCCTCCCCAACCTCAGAGACGGCAAAGGCGTTCATCGAGGCTGCGAGCGCCGTTGCGCAATGCGAATCTTCCTGCCCTTTCTCGGAAAACTCGACCTGCCCCATCCAGAAGGTCTTCCGAGGAAAGATCAGCGACCCTCGATCAACGAGGCGGCAGTAGATCCAATCACGGAGCTCGTCTTCAGCCATCTGTACCGGCCCGTACTTTCAGGAGCGACAGGAATCTGCGCCTCTGGGCAAGCTGCTGAAGGAAGCCCGCTCGTCCCTGAAGGACTACGTCTTCGGGCAGCACCATCGCAACCCACATGCTGACCTCGGGAGAGTCCTGCCCTGCTGCAAGTAGGAGTTGGATGAGCCCCTCAACCGTGAGGGAGCCGTGCTCTCCGGCTTCAACAAGACATTGGTGGGCGCGCTTTACATCTTGCACATAGGCGCGAGCCATTCCTTCAAGGAGTGCGGCTTCGGCAAGGACTGTCCTCGCCACCCTGTCGTTGGTCTCGGACCGAAGGCGGGTCTCTCCCGCTCGCGCAGTCGCCACGTCATAGAAAACCGCAAGTGGAAGGCGTCGCTCCCAATTGACCCTTGCCATCATGATGCGGGCGCGGGGGTCGTTGTCAGAGCCTCGACATGCGTGATCAGCGAAGTAGAACGCCTTCACCAGGTCCGTGTGCTCGGTCCGGGGTTCGAAGCGGTCGAGATGTAGAAGCGCTGCATGCTGCGCAACCCGCCAGTTCTCCGACTCGAAGAAAAAATCTTCGACCGAGCGGAGAAGGGCCGTGCGGTCCGAACCAGGGGTCGCAGCCACCAACTCGCCGAGCGCGGGGCCGCTCGGCGCAGCAGCGTAGGCGAGCCACTTCGGGGTCGAGCGGATCGATGACTCCGCGTTCTCGCTTGTCGTGAGGTCGCTCATCAGCCCGGAATGCATGGTACCGGACAAAATAGCAGTTGACTACAAGTCAACGTGGTCGTAAGTTCAGGTCTAACGGGTCGCCTTTGGCGACAGCAGGTCCTTGAAATCCCTAGTGTCCTAGCCACGTTCGAGGCGGAGTCCTTCCTTGGATTCCGTGTTTCAGGGTGTCCTCGTCAGAGGATGCCGCGAGAGCGAAAGCCCTCGCATCGTTGGGCGTAAGAGACGCGGTTAGCCGTGCGAGCAAGCTCGACACGACCACCCGCGCGCGATGAACCGGCTTTGCCGCTTCATCCTCAACGCCCTCCACTCCGAGGTCGCTCAACATGAGCAGTCATCACGGTGACGGCAAGTGAAGGCACCCTCGGTTTTCAGGGTCGCAGAAGTGCTCCACGTTCCTCTTCCACACACGACACGCACGGCTAGGCACCACGTGCGAAGGGGAGGAAATTGGTTCTCCTCGGTCACGTGTTGAAGGGATCTGGTGCGCTCATGCAGAGCCATCACGACAAGGAGCTGAAGGCGGTCATCTCATTTCTCCAAGAGCTGGCCGATCTGGGAACGTTGGAGCAAGGGCAGAAGGAGTCGATAACGAAGGAGATCAACAACCTTCGCAAAGCAGGCCGGAGTCATGACCCGGAAAAGCTCCGAGCAGCAGTTGGCCGTGTTGCAAGGATCTTCCTGCGGATGAATGGGCGTTGATCCTGCCGAGGTCGTTCAAGTCCTAGACTTTTGCGTTCCCGTCTTCAGGCTACGAACGCGATTCGTGTTCTGAAGAGGGGAAAAACTGGAAACACTGACCATGAACTACGGCAAGGGCATGATGGTTGCCCGTACCAAGGCGGGGATGTCAAAGCGCCAGCTTGCCAAAATGGTGGGCGTGGATGCGAGCTTCATCACGCACATCGAGACGGGGCGGAGGAAGCCGAGCCTTGACACGATGGAGAAGGTTGCGGAGGTGCTTGGAGTCCCAATGCCAGTTCTCATGCTGCTATCGGCTGAACCGAGCGAGCTGACCGGGATCTCCCCGGAGCAGGCAGCGGTACTCGGCGACCGCCTGGTGGGGTTGCTCAAGGTGATGTCGTGACGGCAGAACGAGCGGTCTTGGACCGGCCGCTCGTTTCGACACGCTACCTCGGGGCCGTGCTCGGCATTGCCCCAGAAGTCCTGTCGGACCTGGCCGATAGCGTCGAGAGCATCTACAAGCCCTTCACGCTGGTGCAACAGAAGCGAGGGCGCGAGAAGAAGCGACCCATCGACAACCCGGTATTCCCGCTGAAGCCAGTCCAGACGCGAATCAAGGTTCGCCTGCTGGACACGATCACGTTCCCCGAATTCGTTTGCGGTGGAGTGCGGAAGCGTTCGACCCAGGCGAATGCGAAGCGACACGTTCGCCAGCGAGAGGTCGTCACGCTCGACATCAAGAACTTCTTCGGCACCGTGACCAACGCCCAGGTAGCATCGATCTGGCGCGAGTATTTCGGTGCTTCACGTGACGTTGCATGGCTGCTGACCCGCCTGACGACATACAAGGGGCATCTTCCGCAAGGAGCGCCCACGAGTACGGCTCTTGCCAACCTCGTCATCCTGCCGGTCATGAAGGAGCTGAATCTGCTCTGTCGCTTGCAGGGTACGAACCTCACCGTGTACGTGGACGACATCACGCTCTCCGGGCGGGATGCGAAGAGTGCCATCTCAATGGTGGCTAACGCCCTCGGGCGACATGGCTTCAAGCTGGCGCGCGACAAGGTCAAGGTCATGCCCGCTCATGTTCGGCAGGAAGTGACGGGGCATACCGTCAACCGCCGACTTTCGAATGGTCGAGAACGCCTGAAGCAAGCGCGCAGCGCGATTCTTCATGCGATCAGTCCCGTGGGGACGGAGCAGGACCGACAGAGGGCTCGTGGCTTGCTAGCCCACGTTCGAGGGACGAACCCTGCTCAGGGCCGATGGCTGGCTAAGAAGTTCGCGGAGGCGACCGCCACTGACCAACGTCCTGCTGCGGCGACAGCATCTGTCGCCGCGGTACAGAGCGGACATCCCGGATAACCCCGAAGGGAGGCCGTTGGGGCTTCCCCGTCCGGATTCGGTTCACGTACCCTCGGTGTGCCATGCCCCACAAGCGAGACGTCCTCCAGCTCCTTTCCCGAGATGAACTGCTCTCCGTGGTGGACCGGTTCGAACTGGCCCCTAAGGATCGCCGAGCCAAGGACGGGCTGGTCGAGTCCGTGGCCGCTTCCAAGAAGCCCACACTGGCCGAGATCCTTCCCGAACTGTCGCGCAACAGGTTGAAGGAGCTGTGCCGCGCCTTCGACCTCGATGATAACGGGCGCGAGAAGGGCGCCCTGGTGGAGCGGCTGATGGGGCAAGCGGCCAGCAAGGCGGAACCGGCTCCTCCCTCGAAGAAGAGCAACGGCCATTCCGCGAATGGCGCTGGCAAGATCGCCGAGACCATCGAGGTGGTACCGGGTGAGAAGCTGACGGTGGACCGGTTGGAGCGGTACCTCTGGTCGGCGGCCGACATCCTTCGTGGCTCCATCGATTCGAGTGACTACAAGAACTACATCTTCGGCCTTCTGTTCCTGAAGCGCCTCTCCGACCGCTTCGAGGAAGAGTGCGAGGCGCTGGTTGAGGATGGGGACGATCCCGAGGACAAGGACAACCACCAGTTCTTCGTCCCTAAACGAGCCAGGTGGAGCGAGATCCAGAAGGTGGCCACTGATCTCGGCTCGACCCTCAACAAGGCGTGCTCGCAGCTCGAAGAGGCGAACGGCTCCCTCGAAGGTGTGCTCGCCGGCATCGACTACAACGACGAGCGCAAGCTCGGGGACGCCAAGAACCGAGACGTGGTGCTCGGCCGCCTCGTGCAGCACTTCACCAAGCTCTCGCTACGGAACACGGATCTCTCCGAGCCCGACATGCTCGGCAGGGCCTACGAGTATCTGATCGAAAAGTTCGCTGATGACGCCGGCAAGAAGGGGGGCGAGTTCTACACCCCTCGCATGGTGGTCCGCCTCATCGTGGAGATGCTGGCCCCGACCGAGAAGATGCGGATCTGCGATCCCACCGCAGGTTCGGGAGGCATGCTCATTGAGTGCGCCCACTACCTGGAGCGCCACAAGCAGAACCCGAAGAACCTCTCGCTCTTCGGCCAGGAGAAGAACCTGGGCACCTGGGCCATCTGCAAGATGAACATGCTGCTGCATGGTTTGCCGGATGCGCGAATCGAGAAGGGCGACACGATCCGCGACCCGAAGCTGCGGGAGGGGGGAGAGCTATCGCTGTTCGACCGGGTCATCGCCAACCCGCCGTTCTCGCTCGATGAGTGGGGCCAAGAGGTCGCCGAACATGACCCTTACGGTCGCTTCCGGTTCGGTATTCCACCAAAGAGCAAAGCGGATTTTGCGTTTGTCCAGCACATGATTGCCACGACGAACATGACCGGCATGGTGGGCGTGGTCATGCCGCATGGCGTCCTTTTCCGAGGCGCATCGGAGGGGGATATCAGGCGCGGCATCCTCCAGGAAGACCTGCTGGAAGCGGTCATTGGCCTTCCGCAGAACCTATTTTACGGTACTGGCATCCCGGCGTCTGTCCTGATCTTGAATCGAGCGAAGAGACAGGACCGCAAGGGGAAGGTGCTCTTCATCGAAGGCTCCCGTGAGTTCGGACCGGGCACGAATCAGAACCACCTGCGCCCGCAAGATGTGATGAAGCTCGCCTCCGCTTTCCACGCCTTCAAGGACATGGAGAAGTACGCCAGGGTCGTTGGGCTCGAAGAGATTGAGAAGAACGACTGGAATCTCAACATATCGCGCTACGTGGAGACGGCCGATGCGGCCGAGAAAGTGGACGTGGCGCACGCTCTCGCCAGGCTCCGGGAGCTTGAACGGAAGCGAACGGAGGCCGAGGCGAACATGAACGGCTATCTGAAGGAGCTTGGCCTTGAAGGCTGAATGGACCAGCCTCCCGCTCGATGCATTCGTCGAGCGACACACTGTCAAGAACGCTCCTGGTGATACGAACGTACTGACGATCTCTGCGCGTCATGGGTTGGTTAGCCAGCGGGAGTTCTTCAACAAGCAGGTCGCCAGCAAGGACCTAGGCCACTACTTCCTGCTCGCACGAGGCGACTTTGCCTACAACAAGAGCTACTCCGATGGGTACCCCGTCGGGGCGATCAAGCGACTCGACAAGTACGCTAATGGCGTTGTCTCACCGCTCTACATCTGCTTCCGCTTGAAGTCTGAGGAGCGAGTGTGCTCCGATTTTCTTGTCCAATACTTCGAGGCAGGCCTGCTTGAAGGGGGTCTTCGCAGCATCGCAAAGGAGGGAGCCCGAAATCATGGCCTTCTGAACGTGAAGCCGTCTGAGTTCTTTGCTCTTCCCGTGCAACTCCCCCCTCTCGGCGAGCAGAAGAAGATCGCCGCCATTCTCTCCTCCGTGGACGAAGCCATCGAGGCCATGCAAGCGGTCATCGACCAGCTTCAGGTTGTGAAGAAGGCGATGATCGCCGAGCTGCTGACGCGGGGCCTACCGGGAAGACACGCGCGATTCAAGCAGACGGAGATCGGTGAGGTGCCGGAGACGTGGGAGATTGTTTCGGTTGGTGAGTGCGTTCGAAGCGGGCTGCTTCTCGGACACCAGGATGGGAACCATGGCGGCGACTATCCGCGCAAGAACGAGTTTGGACTCGATGGGATTCCGTTCCTCTCCGCAAAGCACTTGGACGAATTCCACAACGTGGATGTTGTGTCGGCGCCACGACTTCCGGAGGCACGCGCCCACAAGCTTCGAATCGGTTTCGCAAAGACGGGAGACGTGCTTCTTGCTCACAACGCAACGGTGGGGCCGGTCGGCATAGTGCCCCCGTGGTCGGGGACGGTGCTCTTAGGCACCTCACTGACGTATTACCGACCTGCTCCAGGTCGGCTCGACACGTCGTATCTGGCGGCCTTCCTGGCCGGGGCATCGTTCCAGGAGCAGCTCACTCGCGTGATGAAGCAGAGCACGCGGAACCAGGTGCCGATCACGAGGCAGCGAGAGCTTCTTCTCGCGGTTCCTCCTGACGATGAACAACACAAGATCGGTATGTTGTTTCGCAGGCTACTCGCTCGACTTGCAGCCGATGCCGCCACCTTGGCGGCTTCGAAGGCCCTGAAGACATCACTCATGTCCGTCCTCCTCACGGGCGACGTTCGCGTGAAGCCTGACGAGGACGCTGCCTGATGGCCTCTCGCTTCCTCTTTAACGAAGCGCTCTGGGACGAACTCGGGGAGCGTGTTCCGAAAGCCAAGTCGGTCCGCGCGGCAGTGGCGTACCTCGGAACAGGAGCGAGCAGTCTGCTTCCGTTGAGGAAGGGTGATCGACTCGTCGTGGACATGAGCCTGCGGGCAGTTCGTGCCGGGACAACCGATCCGCGTGAGGTGCGGAAGCTGCTTCGCAAAGGGGTCGAGGTCTTCTCGCGCGGCTCCCTTCACGCCAAGTTCTTCATCCTCGACAAGACCACTATCGCAGGCTCCTCGAACCTTTCGAACCACGCCAAGAACAGCTTGGACGAGGCGGCGGTACTCACTGACGATCCCGCCACGACTCGCCGGGCATCGGCCATCTTCGAGCAGCTCTGCAATGAGCCCGTGCGGAAGGATTACCTTCAGAAGTGTATCGAGGCTTACCGGCCCCCGAAGTTCACGGGAGGACCGCCGCAGCGAGGCAAGCGCAAGAAGCTCTCGCAGGGCAAGGTGTGGATCATCGGGGGGCTCCAGTACCGAGGCATCCCCCAACGGGAGGGGGAGGACTCTGAGCGCGTGCTCAAGAAGGCTCGTAAGAAGCTCCTCGACTTCGAGCATTCGGAGGTGGACAGCTCCCACTATGCGAAGCCGCAGGCGTTCTTTCGCCGGCTGCGGGAGGACGACTGGCTCATCGTGTGCGTGGGGGATGGTCGTGGCTTCGATGTCTGGCCACCCGCTCGCTTCATGGGCATCGACCACTACGCCAGAGGTGGCGGAAAACAGCGCTATATGCTTCTCTACGAGGTCCCCACGAACGGCAAGAACGTTCGGTGGGGCGCCTTCAGGAGTGCCGTGCCGGCGTTCGTCAAAGCCGCCCGAGGGTCGAAGCCAAGGACAACTCCGATCACCAACGAGGCGGAGGCCGATGCTCTGCTCCGGCTCTGGAGCGCACAAGGAAAGTTCCAGCCCAGGACGAGGGCATCATGAGCCCTCCCGGCAAGAGCTGGAACGAGGAGAACCTCTCCGAGAGCCCGGCCGTCGAACAGCTCGAAGCCCTCGGCTACACCTTCGTCTCGGGTGAAGACCTCGAAGCAGAGCGCGAATCGCTGAAGGAGGTTGTGCTTACGAGGCGTCTGGCCACCGGCCTCAAGCGCCTCAACCCGTGGCTCTCCGAGGACAACGTTCAGAAGGCTATTCGAGCCGTCACGCACGTCCCTTCGACCTCGCTCATCGAGGCGAGTGAGAAGCTCTACACGATCCTCACGTACGGCATCTCGCTGGAGCAGGATCGAGGCGAGGGGAAGAAAGGCCAAACCGTCCGCTTTCTCGACTTCGAGAGGCCGGAGAAGAACGAGTTCCTCGTGACGCGGCAATACCGCGTCAAGGGCGCCAAGAAGCACATCAAGCCCGATGTCGTCATCTTCGTGAACGGCATCCCGCTCGGAGTCATCGAGTGCAAGAGCCCCACGCTCGGCGAGGGTTGGAAGGCCGAGGCCCTCGACCAATTCTCCCGGTACCAGGAGCTGGAAGCCCGGTACCGTGACCTGGGCCACCCAAAGCTCTTCGAAGCGGTGCAGGTCCTCATCGGTACCTGCGGCCAGGCCGCCTGCTACGGGACGGTGACAACGCCCCACCGCTTCTATGCCGAGTGGAAGACGATGTGGCCGAGGAGCGAGGCCGATTTCCACAAGACCCACGGGCGACCGCCCTCCGCCCAAGAAATCGTCTTCGAGGGGATGCTCACCCCAGCGAACCTCCTCGATCTGGTTCAGAACTTCGTAGTGTTCGAGCGAGATGCAGCCACCGGCAGGACCATTCGGAAGGTATGCCGGTACCAGCAGTTCGCTGCGGTGAACAAGGCGATTGACCGAGCGCGCAAGGCGAAGAAGCCGAGCGAGCGGGGTGGAGTCGTCTGGCACACCCAAGGCAGCGGAAAGAGCCTCAGCATGCTGTGGCTCGCGCTGAAGCTGCGGCGAGACGCTACGCATGAGAACCCCACCATCGTCCTGGTGACCGACCGCAAGGATCTCGACATCCAGATCATCAAGACCTTCCGAGCGTGCGGCTTTCCGAACCCCGAGCAAGCGGAGAGCGTGCGTCACCTGCGCGAGCTGCTCTCGAACTCCACGGGCAAAACGATTCTGACCACGGTTCAGAAGTTCCAGGAACTTCAGGAGACGAGGGACGGTAGCAAGCGTCGGTCCCGGGAGGAGTTTCCGACCCTCTCCGAGGCGACGAACATCTTCGTCTTGGCCGATGAAGCTCACCGCACGCAGTACGGCGGGCTCGCAGCCAACCTGCGCAAGGCCATGCCGAATGCCTGCTTCTTCGGCTTCACCGGCACGCCCATCGACAAGAAGGACCGGAGCACCCTTCAGACCTTCGGAAGCTACATCGACACCTACACCATCGAGCAGGCCGTGGCCGATGGTGCCACCGTGCCGATCTTCTACGAGGGACGGCTCCCCGAGCTACGCATCCTGGGCAACACGCTGGATGCCATCTTCGACCGTGTCTTTGCCGACAGAACGGACGAAGAGCGCGAGGCCATCAAGAAGAAGTACGCGACCGAGGGCTCCGTTGCTGGAGCGCCCAAGCGGATCGAGACCATCTGCCTCGACCTCATCGAGCATTTCACGACGTTCATTCAGCCGAACGGCTTCAAGGCGCAGGTGGTGGCGGTCTCTCGGGAGGCAGCATGCCTCTACAAGGAGACCCTCGACCGGCTCAATGCCCCGCAGTCGGCCATCATCATCTCGGGTTCGAACAAGGATGACGAGAGCCTCGAAAAGCACCACACCTCCGAGGAACAGCGGAAAGAGCTGGTCGAGCGCTTCCTGAAGAAGGAAGACCCGCTTCAGATCCTGGTGGTGTGCGACATGCTCCTGACGGGCTTCGATGCGCCCGTCGAGCAGGTCATGTACCTCGACTCCCCGCTGAAGGAGCACACGCTGCTTCAGGCCATCGCTCGCGTGAACCGCACGGCCGACAAGAAGACCTACGGTCTCATCGTGGACTATTGGGGTGTCTCCGAAGCGTTGCAGGAAGCCCTCGCCATCTTCGCCCCGAGCGATGTGAAGGGCGCCCTCTCGCCCAAGGGAGACGAACTCCCTCGCCTCCAAGCGCGGCACGCGGCAGCGATGCGGTTCTTCCTCAACGTGAAGGACAAGGACGATCTCGATGCCTGCGTCTCCGTCTTGGAGCCGGAGGATGTGCGAGACGAGTTCGATCAAGCCTTCAAGCGCTTCTCCCAGTCGCTCGACATGATGCTGCCGGACCCGAAGGCTCTCCCATACGTGGCGGATGCGAGGTGGCTCGGGAAGATTCGCGCGACCGCTGCCGCCAAGTACCGGGACGGCAAACTCGACATTTCGGACTGCGGTGCGAAGGTGCGCGAGCTGATCGAGGAAGCGGTCATTGCCGATGGCATCCAGATCCTCGTGAAGCAAATCTCGCTCTTCACGCCCGAGTTCGAGGAGAAGATCAAGGCGCTGAAGAGCGACGAGGCTCGGGCGAGCGAGATGGAGCACGCCATCAAGGACGAGATCCACGTCAAGCTGGATGAGAACCCGGCCTTCTTCAAATCGTTGCGGGAGCGCCTGGAGCAAATCATCGAGGACCGAAAGGCGAAGCGCATCGATGCGGCCCAGCAGCTCAAGTTGTTCGAGGCGCTGAAGAAGGAGATTCAAGGCCAGGGAGAGGCTGCCCAAGAAGCAGGTCTCTCCGAGACAGGCTTCGCCATCTACGGTCTGATTACCGAGGCCAAGCCGCTGCTGCTCGCGGAACCGCAGGGGCAGCCCTACGGCAAGGTGGATGAGGCGAAGAAGGAACTGGCCAGCCTCCTCGAAGAGTTGCTCACTCCCCAGACGGCCATCGTGGACTGGGCGCAGAAGGACGACGTGCAGCGCGAGATGCGCAGGCTGATCAAAAAGCAGCTCAAGGCCGCGAGCTATCCCGCCGCCAAGGTCGATTCCGTGGCCGAGAGTGTCGTGGACCTCCTCAAGCGAAGAGGCGGGCGATGACCATGCCGGCTGGTGAGCGCTCACAGGTTCGCTTTGGCACCAAGACCATCGGGTACAGCATCCGTCGCAGCTCGAAGCGCTCGACCGTCTCAATTGCCATCGACCCTATCGTGGGTGTCCTGGTCACGGCCCCATCACCTGCCTCTGTGAAGAAGCTGGATGACATCGTTCACGCTAAGGCTTCATGGATTGCGCAGCGCCTGAAGAGGCAGAGCGAGCTTCCGCCCGCTCCGTCTGCCAAGGAATTCGTCTCGGGCGAGACCTTCCTCTACTTGGGACGACAGCACCGGCTGCGCCTCGACCTGAACGCCGAGCCGCGCCCTGTTTGCTTGGAGGACGGCTGGTTGCGCGTCACTCTCCCGCGCCATCTCGGGGACCAGCATCGTGCGTCGGTCGTCCGAGCGGCCCTCATCGACTGGTACACGGCGCAAGCTCGAAGGCGCCTGCCCAAGCGAGTCGGGGAGTGGGCCGGCAAGCTCGGCCTAGAGTCACCCGAGACGCTTCTGACGGAACCTCGGAAGCGGTGGGGCAGCACTTCCGCCTCGGGGGTCGTTCGGATCAACTGGCGCATCATCCAAGCGCCGCTCTACCTCGTGGACTACGTGGTGGTTCACGAGCTGGTGCACCTGCGGCACCCGAACCACACGCGCGAGTTCTGGGCGTCTCTCGGCCGAATGATGCCGGACTACGAACAGCGCAAGGCTAAGCTGTGCAGCCTTGGGGTGCGGTTGGAATGGTAACCGTCCATCAATGCTACCCCTCTCCAGCAGGAACGCCCCCCTCACTCTGTACTCGCCGAGCGCGCTCTTCCAGATAAGGGCGAAGCGCATAGTCAGCGGCTTTGACCGCTGCACGCTTGGTCTCAACCGCCTTCTTCTGTTGATCCGGTACCTGTTGGTTGAGCGCTTCTTTTGCTTGAACGGCCTGCTCAGCCTCGGCCAATCCGGCTCGTAGTGCGGCGATTTCGGCTTCTCCGGCTGTGATCATGACGCCCAGGTCAGCGTCCGAGAACCAGGCGTAGTCATCGAAGCCGAGGCGAGTGAACGTAACCGTCAAGCGAACGTGAAGGTCTCGGACGAACTCTTCCTCCAAGCGCCAGACCCGGTGCTCCTGAATCCACTTCTGGCGGTCCTCTGGCTTCAGCGGCACCTGCACCGTGGAGAGGGTACCGAGCTGGGCTCCGAAGCGCTTGTTCGAGTCCTCATCAAGAGGGCCGAGGTAGAAGGTGTCCGTGAACTGCCCCCCATCCCTGATCCCAGCAAGGATTCGACGCATGCGATCAAGGCTCGGCCCTTCTGCCTTCGCCTCGCTGAGTGCCTTCAGGTCAACTGGGAACGGTACGACCGGGGCCACTGTGACGGCAGCATCTCGCAAAGCGTTGCAGGGCCGGGAGACCACTAGCAGGTATGCCACCTTGGTGTCGGTTGCACTCTGCCCCGCAGCATCAGTGACTGCGAACGAGAGCTTCCGCAGGATATCTCCCTGCGAAAGTGGCCTACCGTCATCTGGACGAAGAACGACCGGCATTCAAACACGACTTGCGGCATCGAGTGCGAACCAGAGGTTCACGTCGTCAGCTCCTGGGGATGCCTGAGCCACAACATCCACGGGCTCCGATGCGCAAAACCGGGCAGGGACCCGTGCGTAGCGATCAAGGTCGGGACGGGCGGCTCGTGCAACTGCAATCCAAGCTGGAAGCGTAGCTATCTGGTCCTGGAGAGCCGTCCTCGCAAAGGCGAGTGACGCAGCGAAGGAGCGCGTTTCGCGGTCCCCCTTGGCGGAAGCCTCGTACGACTGCAAAGCAACGTCCACTGCACTCAAGTACGACCAGAAAGCCCTGTCGTCGGCCACCTCACGGAGGTGAAGGATGGTTCGTGCCGCGCGTACTTCGGACAAGGCCATCTCAATTGTCTGAATCGTACTGCGGGCAGCCCCAACCTCGATGGTCGAGGCGTTCGACATTTCCCAACGAACTGGCTCGCTCAAGAAGGGAGTCACGGTCGAACAGCCAACGCCAACCAACGAGAACAGTGCGACGAATTTCCCGAGCTTCTCGAACAACTCCTGGTTGCTGTTCATGCTGGTCATGCCCCCTCCTTCTTTCCGAAGCGGGCGGTCGCCTCGGGGATCAGCTTGAAGAATGCGTCGTTCAACACCGTGTTGGCGCCGGTGAACGCGCCTTGGAGGTCCGGAATCGGGGGGACGATGCAGCGTCCCTCGATGCGCAGGGCAATCGGGGTCTCTCCCTCCGTCATTGTAGCGACGTGCACCGTTGCGACCCCTTCTGCCCCCCGCTCGACAAAGCGAAGGTTGACCTCGCGACTCTCTGCTCGCTGAAGCTCGCGAAATACGCCAGTCACCGGCACGAGCTTCACAAGATCATCAAGGTCGCGCCAGTGCTCTCCTCTTCGAAGCAGATCGATCTTCGCAAGCTCAACTCTCTTCACATTGGGGGTGCGCTTGAAGCGCGTCTCCAGGAAGGACACGAAGGTCGCGTATTCCTTCAGCGCCCGAACGAGCAGACCGTTTGGCCCGTGCTTCTCGGAAAAGCGCGGATACGCGGCTCCTGTCGAGCGCCAATTCATGAAGAAGCGGTCGTGTTGGAGCTGAAGCGCGAACTGATCGTCTGCAGTTGAGAGGAAGGCCCGCATTGGGAACGCCCCAATCGCGAAACCGATCTCGTCCATGAGCGCAGGCTGCAGGGATCTCTTGGGAAAGTCGCCAACGCGAGAATCCCAGTAAACGCCGAGCAGAAGGGCATCCAACTCCACGAAGGAATCGAAAACGATCCCGCACACCACCTCGGCTATCGGCGGCCTTCCAAGCTCTGGAAATGACTTGTCTTTCCTGTCCGCCATCAGCCTCCTCTTCCTACGTTAGGCAAACAGATGTTCAGAGGCAAGAACCAACCTTCCCTGGCGTTCCTTCCCGTGTGCCTGCATCTACCGCGCCTTGCCGTAGGCCCGGCGCTCTGGCTGCCTCGACCACCACTCCTCCAGCACCTCGGTCAGCAGGGCGTTGAGCGAGACGCCCCGGTCAATCGAGAGGTGCCGCAGCCCCGAGTGCAGCTCCTTCGGAAGCCGCAGCATGAGCCCCTGCCGGTCGTCGGTCTGTGTCGTCTTCTTCGAAGCCACGGTCCATCCCTAACACGAGTCTCGATCTCTTGACAGTGTGATATCACGATATCATGGTGTCTATACGGGAGGCGCGGAATCCGATGGGCGACCAGGGACGAGGCCGTAAGAAGTTGAGCGTGGCGCGGGAACTGTACCTCCTGGCGGGGAGCATGGACGCGCTACGCCTTGCCGCTCATCAAAAGCTCCAGGGAGATTCGGAGGGAGAGACGCTGAAAGCGTTCGCCCTCGTTGTTGCGGGCTCCCTTCACGTCTTCCGAGACCGAGTCCGCCTGATCGAGCGGATCTTGCTGGGAGCCACGAACCCCTCCCGCATCTTGTGTCCCGAGAACGAGGCCGCCCTCTCGGAGAAGGGACCGGGCATCATCGAAGTGTGGTCTCCCGAGGAGGAGGCGAACCGGCTCGCTGCGGAGTGGCGAGGGGTGCGGCATCAGGCGAACGTGGACAAGGAAGTGGAGGAGGCGAAGGACAAGATCATCAACGTCAAGATGCCCTCTTACAAGAAGAGCAACTGACCGATGCGGGCGAAGACGGTGAGCCTGTCGCGCGAGCTGAATCTCGTTGCTCGCGCGCTCGATGGAATGCGTCTCCTCACACAGCAGTGGAGCGACCTCCACTTCGCAGCGGAGGATCTGCCTCGCGTTGCCCTCGCTCTGCATGGCACTCTCGTCCTGGTTCGCGAGAGGCTGGTTATCTTGGACCGCTGTGTCCGCGACACGCTCGACCCTCGCCACGTCTGCTGTGAAGAGAACGTTGCCCTCGACCAGCTTCCTGGTGACGATGGTGACGTCGTGCTGCGCTCCTGGTCCGCCCGGAAAGAAGCGAGGAAGCTGCGAAGGGAGGCGGACCGAGCCGCGCATCGTGTCGAGGTCCTGGCGACACGACGCAGGCGTCGGCAGGAGGAGGCTCCGTGATCAGCGTGCGGGTTCGGTACGCCTCCGTAGAAGGGCCATGATGGCCTCCAGCTCCTTCTTCGAAAGACCGCGCGTCATGTCGATCAGTTTCTCTCGTGGGCTGTCTTCGGGGAACGTCAGCAGGTCGAGGGGGAGTACGTCGAGCCCTTCCGCCAAGACGTTGAGCGTGGTGGCGGTGGGCACGGCGAGGCCCTTCTCGATGGTGGAGAGCTGCCCCTTCGAGAACTCCACGCCGTAGGCAAGCTTCTCCAGCGTGAGGCCCTGCTCCTGACGCAAGGCGCGAACGCGTTTGCCGATCTTCGTGGCAAACGGATCGGGGCGCGTCCTTCGAGCCATGGCCCCGCGACCGTACGGGGACGACTTGCCCGACTAGTTTGGACTTCCAAACCATGGGTGCGGTCCGTACGATTGAAGACTGCGTGTTCTGCGCGGAACGGAGGCTCGATGACTCGAAGCAGTTGGTGGAGGGGGATGCTGCTGGTGACGTTGACGAGCGCCGGAGCGTGCGGAGGTGCCGAACCTCGAAGCGCGAAAGACTCCCGGCCGCAGCCGGAGAGCGCACCAGGGAGACCGGAGAAACGTGAGGGCGGTCTCGCACTCAAAGCAGAGTTGAAGGACGCCATTGTTCTCGCTTCCGTTGAGCGTCACAGCGAGTGTCGCGATTCTCGGTCCTCTCCATGGCATGAGTGCGACGTGAAACCTGCTGAGAAGGTCATGGTCGCTCTCTGGGCCGGTAGCCATCCTGCGATGGGTGAGAAGCCAGACATGGTCTCTCTCTCCGATGCGAACGGCCGCACAACATTCGACCTGTCCTCGCTCAACGCCGGCAAAATGCTCCACGCTCCCTTCGTTCAACTATTCATTGACGGTGACGCTCACAAGGAGCACGCCGAAATCGATCTCAGCTCCTCTGCCATCTATGCAAAGTGGGAGGAGACCGCCGTGGCTGGAAGGAAGGCAATGGAGGCGCGGTTTGCGGCCGAGCGTGCAGAAAGCGAAAGCGGGCGGCAACAGGACGCCGCTCAGGTGCCCCGAAATGGAACCAGGACCACCGTTCATTCGGTTCTTCTCGACCCCGCTGCCCACCAGGGAAAGGTCGTCGTGTTCCGCAACGTGATCGTGTCGGGCGTAGACGTCACCAGCCAGACCGCTGCTGCGTACGTACATGACGCGAGCGACGGTGTTTCCGCGCTCAAATCCGTTGCGATTCGTCTGGCTTCGGATACACCGCGAAACGTGCGTGCCGCCCTGCTCAACCTCCCAGGCCCAGATGCCATCGTGGTCGAAGTGCGGGGCCTTGTCTCTGCCTACCCGAACGGAGCGCCCTTCATCTTCCCGCTGTCGATTGGGGAAGCCGCGCGGTACTGAGCCAGGGCATCGCTTCGGAAGGCCTGCTCGGACCCGCGAGCAAGCCAAAGGTAGTGCCATAAGTTGCTCGCTGAACCGGGTAAGTGCGGGACGCGTAAACCGGACCTGCAGCATCCATTCTGCCGAGGCAACCTGGCCATCATCCTCGCCTCGTAGGCGAGCAGAGTGGGTAGGTAGCCTGGTGAGCCACCGTTTGGGAGGCACGCCCATGGCAAGCGCGGTGCCCGCTCCAGGATTTTCTCGCCGGAATGACCGCTCCGCCTGCCCTCCTGGTTTGTTCCTTGCACCCCCCGCACGAAACAAACCAAGGCCGTGAACCAACGCGAATCACAATTCTTGTTCTTCGATCATCTGTCATTCTGGAAAACTGCCCTTGCCGAGCCGCGTCAAAGCGATTGCGCTTCACAGCGCGCTGCACAAACCTACACAGGGGTTTGTCTCCCACTTAACTCATTGTTTTGATTGACAAAAGGTGGCACGCGCTCGAAGAATTGCTAGATTCCTAAGGTGAGCAAGGCGCTTTTTTCGAAGAGCGACAGCGCGGTGCCCCTGGTTGCCATCGGGTATGTCCGCGTCTCGACGGACTTGGAGAAGCAGGCACTTGGCGCACAGGCCCAGCGTGCCGCCATCGAACAATGGGCATTGAACAATCGGGCCACGGTCGCCCATTGGTTCATTGAAACCGTGACCGGTGGTGCCTCGCTCGATAAGCGCCCGGTCCTGTTGGAGGCGATTGCCACCGTCTCTTCGGTGGGGGCTAGTGCCCTGGTGGTGCAGCGCCTAGATCGCTTCTCCCGCGACCCCATCACTGCTGCTCTTGCCGAAAGCGAGCTACGAAGGCATGGGGCTTCTCTCATCTGTGCCGATGGCGCCGGGAGCGGCGACAGCCCCACCGATGAACTGATCAGGGGGATCCTGCTCTCTGTCGCCCGGTTCGAGAAGGCCCTGATTCGAAGCCGCATCAAGGCAGCTCTGGCGGTCAAGAGAGCCAAGGGAGAACGGGTTGGGGCGCCTCCTTACGGCTTCAAGGTAGAGGGTAGGAACCTGGTACCCGACCACGAAGAGCTGTCTGTCAAGGATCGTCTTCGTGCCCTTCGTTCGTCCGGCATGACCTACAGGGAAGTGCGGGACCAGGCGGAAGCCGAGGGCATTCGTAACCGCATGGGCAAGCCGTTCAACATTGCGGCCGTGCACGCCATGATCCGCGAATCCGCTGCGCTGCTCCCGGCCGAGTAGCCGGCGCTTCACACAGAAAGCTTGTTCAGGGCCTCCCCGATGTCGGCGGAGGCTTGGGGTCATTTTGTCCGCGCAAGAAGGAGACCAGCCATGAACGTCTACGAGATCGTCACCGCTCGCATCCTGGAGACCCTCGCTCAAGGCGCTGCGCCGTGGCGCAAGAGCTGGGCGGTCGAGCGTCCGAAGAACCTTCTCAGCGGGCGCGAATACAAGGGCGTGAACGTCTTCCTCTTGAGCGCTGCACCGTACGAAGGCCCGTGGTGGCTCACGTTCAAGCAAGCCCGCGACTTGGGCGGCACGGTCAAGCGCGGAGAGCGCGGGTGCCCGGTCGTGTTCTGGAAGGTGAACGAGAAGGAGACCGACAAGGGCGAGACCGAGAAGCGTTTCGTGCTCCGCTACTTCACCGTCTTCAACGTGGAGCAGTGCGAGGGAATCGAGGCACCGGAGCACTGCGCCTACAGGCTGATCGACCCCATCGAAGAGTGCGAAGGGATCGTGGCCGGGTACGCCAATCCGCCCCGCATCGAGCACGGAGGAGGAGCGGCGTTCTATGTCCCTTCGCAGGACCGCGTGCAGATTCCAGGGCGCAAGCTCTTCTCGTCGGAGCCCGAGTACTACAGCACCCTCTTTCACGAGATCATTCATTCGACCGGCCATGTGAGCCGACTCGCGCGCAAGGGCGTGGTGGATCCGAGCCGGTTCGCCTCCCACGACTACTCCTTCGAGGAGCTGGTGGCCGAATGTGGTGCGGCGTTTCTCTGTGCCGAGGGCGGCATCTCCCCGAGCACCATCGAGAACAGCGCGGCCTACCTCGCCTCGTGGATCAAGAAGCTGAAGAGCGAGCCCCGATGGATCGTGGAGGCCGCCGCTCAGGCGAGCAAGGCCGCTGACCTGGTCCTCGGGAGGCTTCCTCAAGTGAGGACGGAGCCTGCTGACGAAGCGGCGTGACGTTGTCTCCGCTCGGGCGCGGGCGGGAAAGCAACTGGAGGTGCGAGGGTCGCGAGCCCTCGCGCTCTCCCTCATCGTGAAAGGAGTCGTCACATGAAGGCATTGCGTGATCTGCGTCGGTTCATCTTGATCAAGTCGGCCGAGGGCAACCAGGCCGAGATCCGCGACTACCTGTCGGACAATCTGCAAAGGCTGTCGGTTGCTTTCCACGTCCCGCCTCATGTGCTGATCGATGCAGTGGAAGGCGTGAAGGATGACGGAGCCCTGGCCACCAGGTTCCTTGAAACCATCATGCGGGCGGAAGCTCTCATTCGACAGACACGAAAGCAGACTCGCGCGCGTGCCGCGCAAGCTTCAGCCGATGCGCTTGGCGCTGCCGTTGAATGGCGAGGCGATCAAGCTTTGGTCGATATGCCAAGCCTCCTCGCTTCCACGCTGACCAGGCGAAGCGATCTACTCGTCTTCACCTGCAACCAGTTCACCGTGGGGGTGTACATGGCGCCCTTGCTGGATCTCTCCAAGATCGCCAGGGCACGAGTGGATCTGAGCGGATACGTGGACCGCAACGGATGCCACCTGCGATGGCGCACGGGCGGGTTGAATCTCTTGTCCCAGGAGGATGCCCAGGCCGAGAAGATCATCGTGCACCTGCCTCCGATGCCAGCCGTCATTGCCGCGTGAGGTAGCTTGCGGACGGAAACGGATGCGCACGGAATTGTAAGAATTCCAGCGGTCTTGACCGCCTATTTCGAAGAATGACGTTCCCCTTCGAACCGCAGACCCATCCACCAGCCACCGGCTGAGGAGGCGACGCCAAAGAACCGAAGGAAGAACATCATGGACAGCGAAACGAAGACCCCGAGACAGGAGGGCATCGAACAAGAGCCGACGACCGAAGAGAACAAGGTGCTGACGGCCGAAGAAGTCGCGAGACTTCTCCGCGTAAACAAGAAGACCGTCTACGCGGCCTTCAAGCAGGGCGAGATCCCTGGGGGAAGGCGCATCGGAGGGACCATCCGCTTCTCGCGAGAGCGAGTGCTACAGTGGCTGGCTGAAGGTCAAGAACGCGCTCCGCGCTCACCGAGAGGTGCGCAATGAGCGTACGAAAAGAGAAACGCCGGAACCGAAGGACCGGCGAGGTTTGGGAGAAGTACAGAGTGGACGTAGTCGTCACGATGGCCGACGGAAGCACGAAGCGTGTCAATAGGGACGCACCTGTGCAGACGAAACGTGACGCCGAGAGGTTCGAGCAAGAGCTGCGACGCTCGATTCTCGATGGCACCTACGGGAAGGAGGACGATAGGCAGCCGGTACCAACGCTTGCCGAGTTCAAGGAGAGGTTCATCCTCGAATACTGCAAGGCCAACAAGCACAAGCCGAGCGGCATCGAGGGCAAGGAGTCCGCGTTCAGGAACTACCTCCTCCCGGTGTTCGGCAACCGTCGCCTCGACAGCTTCACGGCTGCCGATGAGGACCGGTTGAAGAAGTCTCTGATCGAGTACGCCTCCGCTACGTACAACAACGTGGCGTCGGTGATGAACTCGGTCTTCAAGGCCGCGCTGCGCTGGGGCGTGATCAAGCTCATTCCTCACCGTTTCGCGCTGATGAAGCGACAGAAGCCGCGACCGAAGTTCTACGACTTCGATCACTACGCGCGTCTTGTAGAGGCAGCCGAAAAGCTCGACCCTCGCATTCACCTCCTCGTGCTTCTGGGAGGCGATGCGGGTCTACGTCGTGGCGAGATCATCTCGCTCGAATGGACGGACGTTGACCTCACCCGAGGTCAGCTCACGGTCGAGCGTTCCGAGTGGAAGGCCAACGTCACCGACACCAAGGGCATGAAGTTCCGCGTGGTGCCGATGACGAAGCGTCTTCGGGAAGCGCTTGCGGCTCACCGCCATCTCAAGGGCGACCGTGTGCTCTACACGGATGCCGGCGAGACGGTGACCGCCAAGGTCCTCCAGAAGTGGATGTTCAAGGCGCAGAAGCGAGCGGTGCTGAAAGCGACGGGTGGGCTTCACATCCTTCGCCACACGTTCTGTTCGCACTTGGCGATGAAGGGAGCGCCCGCGCTCTCGATCCAGAAGCTCGCGGGGCACGAGGATCTACAGACGACCCTCGGGTACATGCACCTGGCGGTCGGCGAGACGGACCGAGCCATCCGACTCCTCGAAGAGCCGCACGGTCACGCTCATCCAGCGCTCACGAGCGAGGTGCCGAAATCTAACTAGCTGGAAGTGTTTGGGAAAAAGGGTGGAGGCGCCGGGAATCGAACCCGGGTCCGAAAATGTCTCACCCCACGCGTCTACGTACGTAGCCGATGATTTGTATCGCGCCGGATTGCGCCCATCGGCAGGCTCGCACCGTCGCTATTCACCTGTTTGATCTCGCCTCACGCCCGGTGACCCGGCGCTCGGCCAGCCAGTTTAATCACGCCCTTCCGAGGGCACTGGCAGGCCCTTCGGTCGGACGGCTTCTACTGCTGTTTAGGCAGCGAGAGCGAGTGCGTTGTCGTTCGCAGCTATACGTTCCGCGGATTTTTACGTGGGTCCACGGACCACGGTACGCAGCAATGAAGTCGCCATCTCCGTCGAAACCGATCGCCCCCGAGACGAACGCGAAACGAGAGCCCGGGGAAGAGTCGGGAAAGCCCCCGGCGAACCGGCGGCAGGTCGCACGAGTGTGCGGCCCGGGGCACAACATAAGGGGCGCACGGGCGCCGTCAATGCCGACCGCTCGCCGCCGAACAAGACGACGACGCCTCCGCGCTGCTCGCGCTCCCCGTGGCCCCGCGCTACGCGCGCTGGAGCGAGCGAGCGAAGCGCACGATGCGAACCGCCGTGCCGCGCGGATCGTCGAGGTGCGGGCAGTGCCCGACCGCCTCCGGCTCCTCGAAGACGGCGTGCTTGGGCAAGTGCTCGCGGAAGTAGGCGAACGCCGCTGGCGGGAGGAGCCGCTCCGACTGCCCCCACACGAAGTGGATCGGCATCTTGAGCGCAGCGAGGTCCTCGGGCTCGGCGGCGTCTTCGTGCGACGCGCTCGTGAGGATGTCGCGCACCGCGGTCGTCCCTACCACGTCGAGAAAGTCGGGAGCGAGCAGCGGCGCGAACCAGGGCGCTCGGTGATAGAGCTTCGACAGGAACGCGCGCGCGTCCTTCGTGCTCTCGAGCTCGAAGTGGCGAACGAGCAGGCGGAAGTCCGCTTCGGAGAGGCGCGCTCCTGCGGGCGAGGTGAGGAGGAGGCCGCGCACGCGCTCGGGACGATCGCGCGCGTAGCGCAAGGCGACCGCGCCGCCGAGCGAGTTGCCCGAGAGGATGACTGGCTCGTCGCGCGTCAGCTCGTCGAGCGCTTCGGTCATCGCGACGAAGAGCGTCTCGGGCGTGAGCCTCTTCGTGGGCTGTGGGCTGAAGCCGTGCCCCGGCATCTCGGTCGCCGACACGCGGCGCACGTCGTGACGGAGGCGCAAGAGCACCTCGGTGAACGCGCTGGCCGCCGAGCCGATGCCGTGGAGCATCACCACCGGCGGCAACGAGCCGCGTCCGCGTCCGTCGAACGCGTGCACAGGGCCGGCCGAGGTATCGAGCCACACGCTCCCGAGCCCGCCTCGATGGAGCGCGCGGCGGGCGAGGTTCTGCGCGACAGGGAGAAGACGCGGGCGGAGCATGCTCAGTCGATGATGGCTTCGCGGAAGATCTCGTAGCCCTCGAGCGGCCCCTCGCGGAACGCCTCGGCGCCGAACACTTCACGCACGAGCGGCCCCGCGACCGGATCGCTCCCCGCGGCGAGGAAGACGTCGGCGAGCTGCCTTCGCGTCGCTTCATCCATCGAAGGCCGCACGGCGATCACGTCACCGGGGATCGCGCCGAAGGTCATCAACGTGCGAAGCCTGCCCGTCGCGTTGGGGATGTGGCTCCACGTCGTCGGTGAAACTTTTCCCGACTCGTCGAGGCGCGCGAACGTTCCGCCGGCGTGCGCGCGACCCGAGAGCACCGCGCGCACGACCGCGTCGTGCGATCCGTAGAAGCGCTCCTCGCGGAACACCGTCTCCGGCGGAAGCCCACGCGAAGAGAGGACGGCGCGCGGAATGACGAAGCCCGCGGCGCTGTAACGATCGACCCACGCTGCGGTCGACCCGAACAGCGCGTCGAGATCGTCGATCGGCGAATCGGAGTGAACGATGAGCGCCGCGTGGTAGCCGGCCTGGCCACGTCGTTCGAGCTTCACGAGCGGTACGGCGGCCTCTTGTCGTTCGAGCTTCACGTAGACGAGAGGAGGCACCCACGCGATGTCGGCGCCGCCGAAGTGCATCATGTTGCCGAGCTCGGCGTACGAGAGCGCGACGCGAAGCGAAACGCGACGCCCGAGCTTCTCGCCCAGCCACGTCGCGAAGCGCGAGGCGGGGCCGCTTCGTGGATCGGCCCCGCCTTGCCACGTCACGCCGAGAACGACGCGTCGCTGCAGGTCGTCGGAGGCCATCGACGCGCAGCTTAGCCTCTCCCCCGGTTCGGGGCGAAGCGGTGCGGCAAGTTTTCCCATGCCAGTGGAGAATTCCACAATCGGCTCGCGCGCTTCGCGAGGCGGTCGCGACCTCTCGCGGGGTCGCCCGACGTCCTCTGATGGACGGGCGATCCAGCGGGGGTGAGGTCGTACCTACGTATCCAAGACGTGATTTCGGCTCCTACATGCAACTACCAGGGGGATCGAAGTGATCATCCCCCCGGTACATCGCTTGCTAGAGTCGGCCCCATGAGGCTTTCGGCGTTCAAGCGTGGGGCGATGGTCGTCGCCCCGGTCCTGGCGGTGGCCGCTGGTATCGCGTTCAGCGGTTCCAAAACGGCGCATGCCGATGACGCGGACAAGGCAGCGTTCAACGAGCGCTGCGGCGCCCGCTTGAGCATCGCCCTCTTGGGGCAAGCGCCGAGCGCGCAGATCCTCACCGCGGCCGACCCGCAAGCGAGCATCGACCAGATGATCGCGAGCCCGGCGTTCGTGGAGCGCTTCTCGCGCTTCATCAACTCCGAGTTCAACAGCGGTCCTGGCGCTGCGCCGACGGACGACGCGGTCTACTTCCTCACGAAGCAGATCCTCACGAACAACAAGCCGTGGTCGGATCTCTACCTCGGCAAGTACACCGTCGACCTCGACGCCTCGAAGAACGTCGTCGTGAAGGACGATCCGAACGGCCTCGGCTACTTCCGCAGCCCGCTCTGGATGAAGCGCTACGCCGGCAACGAGTCGGCCGGCTACCGTATCTCGTCCGCGTACCACATCATCAACAACGTGGTCGGTCTCGAGCTCACGCCCTCGGTCGCCAAGCCCGGCGACGATCGCACCGCGACGGGCCGCCAAGGTCCGAACTGCGCCGGCTGCCACTACCAAAACTGGTACGCGCTCGACAAGGTCGCGAAGATCCTCTCGCACCGCGTCGGCCAGGGCGACACGATGACCTTCACGCCGCCCAACGAAGGGCCGCAGACGATCCTCGACAACCAGACCATCGCCGACGACGCGAGCCTCGTCTCGAACCTCGTGAACTCCACGCAGTTCAAGTTCCACGCGTGCCGCCTCGCCTTCCAGTTCCTCTACGGCCGCGCGGAGAACCAGTGCGAAGGCCCGCTGTTCGACCAGTGCGTCGACAACTTCACCTCTCAAGGCACCATTCAGGCTGCGGTCTCCACCGTCGCCAAGGATCCGGGGTTCTGCCAATGAGCTTCGAGACGCGCTACTTCGGCATCATGACCGCGCTCCTCGTCGGCGCGCTCTCTGTCGGCGGCTGCAGCGCCGACCCCGACTCGCTCGGTGACGGCTCCGGCGACGACCAAGGCGGCGGCGCTGGCGCAGGCGGCGGCGGTGCGGGCGGCGGTGGCGGCGCGGCGGCGCAGTGCCTCCAGACCCCGACCGGCAAGGGATACGTCGGCTTCGGCGGAACGAAGCTCGAGGCCGATCGTCTGGTCGAGCCGATGGGCGCGAACCGCGCGCGCTTCAAGCCCTACGAAGTACTCGGCGGCGAATACACGCGTGCCCTCGGCACGGCGCCCGCCTCGCTCGCCTCCAACGCCGACACCTTCGGCACGGCGCCCGCGCGCTGGTACGAAGAGTCGCAAGGCGGCGCGGTCATCCTCAGCACCGCGTTCGACGTGGCCTTCGAGGGCTGCCTCAAGTTCACCGCCACCGACCCGGCGTTCGCTGCCGCGCCCGACGGAACGTCGGCCCCCGCGCAGTGCACCACGATGATGCGCAAGTTCTGGAGCAAGGACGCGCAGCCCGACGAGATCAGCGCGTGCGCGAGCTACGCGACCACGGGCTTGGCCAAAGAGAAGGACCCCCGTCGCCAGTGGGCGTACGTTTGCTCCGCGGTCATGACCTCCACCCGCTTCCTGACGTTCTGAGGGCGAACTACCAATGAGCTCATCGAAGATCTCGCGACGTGGATTCCTTCAAACGGCGGCGGTCGGGGCGGGGGCCCTCGCCGGAACCCGGCTCGCCGGTAGCTCGCTGCTCGGCGAAGCGAAGGCCGCGGGGGAGACCTCGCACCTCGTGCACATCGTCTTCCCCGGCGGGTACAACGCGCTCTTCTCGGGCTGCGGGCAGATCCTGAACGGAAAGTTCGGCGTCACCGGCACCAACATCAAGCCCGTCACCGCCGGCAGCCCTGTCTTCACGGACGCCGCCACGCTCGGGACGCTCCCCGCGGCCGGGCTCGATCACTTCGCCGCCGTCGGCGTGCACCACGGCGTGACGAGCCACTTGGATCGCGGCGCCGAGCGCGCGCTCCTCTTCGACGGAACGAACAGCTACCTGCAGATGCTCGCCGTCGCGATGGGCGGGACCTCGCCGCTCAAGTCGGTCCACTTCGGCGACCGCCTTCCGTACGGCCCGCAGCCCGCCTACCAAGGCGTGTCGCTGCAGCACATCACCGACCTCTCGACCGCGATCAAGACGCTCGGCGCCGGCACCCCCGATCCGAGCACGCCCGATCGCACGCTCGCTGCCGGCGGCCTCACGTCGTCGCAGAACATGTCCAAGGTGCAGACCGTGGGCAACGAGCGCGCCCTCACGACGGTGAACGACGGCTACACGTCGGCTGTCGCGGCGCTCAGCGCTCCGCCTCCGCCCCCCGTGACCTTCGCCGACATCTCGACGGCCTACGGCCTCGGCGGCGCGACCGCGGTCAACTCGTTCGCCGCCATGATGGCCGGTGCCGAGGTCATGATCCGCGCGGCCAACACCAACGTCATCAACATCTGCGACCTCGGCTTCGTGCTCTGGGACTTCCACCAGCTCGACGGCGGCGGCAACTCGCTGAACGGGACCTTCTCGCGCAGCAAGATGACCCGCAGCATCGTCGCGCCGCTGAAGACCTTCATCACGCGCATGCTCTCGCTCACCGACCGCAACGTCGTCGTCGCCCTGTCCGGCGACTTCGTCCGCTTGCCGAGCGGCGACCACGGCGACGGCACGATGGTCACGATGATGGGCAAATACGTGAAGCCGGTGCTCAGCTTCCCGTCGAACGCCAGCTGCCAGTTCAGCGGCTCGACGCCGGGGAGCAAGGGCTTCTGGGCCGCGGCGGCGGCGGCGCTCAAGGTGCCGGGCACGCCGTTCGGCGCGAACCCGCACACGACCCTCGTCTGACACGCGCCCGCGCGTGACGAAGAAGAACGTCTTTCTCACCGGTGCCTCGAGCGGCATCGGGCGCGCCCTCGCGGTCGAATACGGCCGCCAGGGTGCGTCCGTCGCTTTGGCCGCGCGCCGGCGCGAAGAGCTCGAAGCCACCGCCGCCGAGGTGAAGAAGGCCGGCGGCGACGCGCGCGTCTACCCGCTCGACGTCGCCGACGCCGACGCGGTGAAGGACGCGGTGCGCGCCGCCGAGCGCGACCTCGGGAGCCTCGACGTCGTCATCGCCAACGCAGGAATCGCCGTCAACGGGCCGCTCGCCACCGGATCGTGGGAAGACGTCGCGCGCGTCCTCGACGTGAACATTCGCGGCGCCTTCGCCACGCTCGTCGCGGCGGTTCCGATCCTCGTCGCCCAGCAGAAAGGTCACCTCGTCGGCGTGTCGAGCCTCGCCGGACGTCGCGGTCTTCCCTACTCGGGCGCGTACGGCGCGAGCAAGGCCGCGCTCACTTCGTTTCTCGAGACGCTCCGCATCGAGCTCGCACCGATGGGCGTGCGCGTGACCGACGTGCAGCCGGGCTTCGTGGCCACGCCGATGAACGAAGGAGAGGCGTTCCCCATGCCTTTCCGCTGGCCGGTGGAGCGCGCCGCGCGCCACGTGGTGCGCCGCCTCGAACGCGCCCCGCGGGTGCTCGCGTTCCCCTGGCAGACCGCCGCGCTCACCGCCTTGGGCATGGCTGTCCCTTCGTGGCTGTGGGATCCGATCCTGCGGCGCGCGGCGGGGGGATCGAACACGCCCAAGGCCCTCGACCCGAAGTAGCGTCGCGAACGCGCGCCGCGCGCTCACCGCCACGCGCTCACGCCGTCGTGCGCGCGAGCTCGAAGAGCTTCGAGGCGTCGAGGAGCGAGACCTCGTCGCCTCGCGCCGACTCTTCTTCGAAGCGAGCACGCGCGACCTCGGCGAGCTCTCCGCGCACGCGACGCCACGTCGCTTCGTCGATGCCGACCACGTCGCGGTTCACCCAAAGCCACACGAGCGCGCACGCGTCGCACTGCAGCTCGGTGAGCGCGCGCTCGGTGAAGGGGCCGTGGTGATGAAAGTGCGCCCAGTCGTGGAGCCCCCACGTGAGCCCTGCGAGGCCGTCGGCGTAGAGAAAGAGCGCGTCGCGCGGGCGCACGCGGTGCGCGTAGAGATCGTCGGTCGCGTCGTCGATGGCATAGGGCGCGAGCGCCCAGCTCGTCTCCCCCACGAGCGCCCTCGGCGCGTGCAGGTGCGCGAGCTCGCGCGGGAGAAAATCCGCCGAGCCTTCGTGGCACACGAACACCATCCCCGCCGGGTTGGTCGCGCACACGGCCGCCTCGCGATCGAAGGTGCGCGGTGGCTGCCACACGAGCCAATCGCTCGTCGCCCAACCGAACGCGTCGAACACTCGCGGCGGGACCAGGCAGGGGAGGGGAGGTGTGGCGAGTCGTACCTTCTCGCGCGGGCCTTCCGGGTTTGTGGCGCTCGGCTTCATCGGGTCGTGTCGAAGGCGCGCGAGCGTAGTACGATGTAGAGCCGCGGACGTCGAATCGTCGCGAGCTGGCCTCACAAGATGTCGCACCAACCTCTCCCTCCGAAGAAGGACGTCGCCCTCGCGCTGCTCGAGCGCTCGACGGTCTTCGTGCACCTCGACCCGCGGGACGACACGGCGATCGTCCCGCCGTGGTTCAAGAAGCAGCCGCAGCTCGTCCTCCAGATCGGCCTCAACATGGCGGTGGCGATCCCCGACCTGCGCGTCGACGAGGCGGGACTGAGCTGCACGCTCAGCTTCAATCGATCGCCGTTCCACTGCGTCGTTCCGTGGGGGCGCGTCTTCGCGCTCCTCGGCGACGACGGCCGCGGGATGGTGTGGCCCGACGATCTCCCCGCCGAGCTCGCGCGTCCGGCGCCGCCGCCCAGGCCGCAAGTGGCCCTCGCGCCCGCACCCGAAGAGGCGCCGGCGAAAGCCAAGAAGGGTCCGGCCAAGCGCGGCAAGCGCGCGGAGGCCGCCGCATCACCCGCGCCCGCCGCCGAAGGAGCCGCTCCGCGAGGCCCGCGCGCCGTCCCTCCGCCTGCGGAGACGGAAGAAGAAGCGAAGGCCAAGAAGGCGCAAAAGAAGCCGCGCATCGTTCCGCCGCCGCCCCCCGAGGCGCGTGGCCCGCTCGTCGCCGTGCCGAGCCCGCCGCCGCCCGGTCGCCGACCGAGCGCGCGCGGCAAGTCGAAGAAGCGAGAGATCCCGCCGTATCTCCGCGTCGTGAAGTAGCCGGCGCCCGCGCGCGAGCTACTTCGCCGCTTTGCAGCCGTGCGCGATCGCGTCGGCGGCGCGGTCCTTCGTGCGCGGCGGTGCGCCGGTCTTCAAGACCGCGGGGAGCGCAGCGCAGGTTGCTTTGAGATCGGTCGTCTCACTCCCGAACGGATCGACCCCGCCGACGACGAGGGCCGCGCTCTCGGGGTGCGTCGCCAAGGTCGAGGCGAGGAGCGGATCGAGCACGCTCGCGCATCGCTTGACCGAGTGCGCCAGCGGCACCGCGAGGAGAAAGTGGCTCGCCGGTGGGCGCACCGCGAGGAGCTCGGTCCACATCGCGCGCAGGCGCGGGCAGGGGATCGAGTCGCTCTTGGCGGCGGCGCTGACGAGCCCCGGCTCGCCGCTCCCCGCGAGCCACGTGAGCGCACCGTCGTCGACCGCGGCCATGTGCACCACGGTGTCGACGCAGGCGGCGTCGTCGCGCGAGGTCTCGGCGACCGCGAGGAGCGTGTGCTTCGCGTCGGCGCTGGCGTCAGGGGAGGCGATGCCGTGGCACATCACGCCGCGCGTCGCCTTGTCAGCGAGCCGGCGCTCGATGGCGCCATGCGCGGTGGGGCCCACGCTCGCGAGCACAGCGGGGAGCGAGACGTCGGAGCTCCCGGCCGCTTCGCGTGTGAGCGCCCCCTCGAGATCGGTGACGAGCGCTCCCAAATGCGGATCGCCGCGGGTGAGGGCCGAGGCGGCGACCTCGGCTTGCGCGGGATCGGCGAGCCCTTCGCGGAGCACCGTGGCTCCCCATCCGGCGTTGCGCTGCGCGGCGGTCCACGCGGCGATGTACACGCTCACGTCGCCTCCGCGCGCCTCGAGCGCTTTCACCGCGTTCGGATCCTTGTCGGCGAGGCGCCCGAGCGCTGCCGTCGCCTCGGGGGTGGCGTTCTTCGCCAGCCACGCCACGTCGCCCTTGGCCTCGGCCTCGGAGACGCTCGACGGCTTGCACCCCCCGAGCACGAGCCCTAGCGTCATCGCCGCGAGCGCGGCCCGACCAGCAAGCTTCACGGTGCTCACCCGCTGAGGGTACAACCCGCGCTCTCGAGTCTCGTAATTTCCGGCGCATCGCGCGAGGCCACGGCCCCGCTCACCACGCACGAAGTCCTGTTCTTACGCAGAAAGCACCAGGGGGAAGCGATGAAGTGGGTCGTCACCGGCGGGACTGGGTTCATCGGAGCGGCCGTCGTCCGCGAGCTTCGCACGCGCGGCGAAGAGGTCGTCGTCCTCTCGCGTGAGGCCCGGGCCGAGGCCTCGGGGGTGCGCTACGCGGCGTGGACCCCGGGGAAAGACGGGCCGTGGACCCGCGAGCTCGACGGCGCTTTCGCCGTCGTCCACCTCGCCGGCGCGGGGATCATGGACGCCCGCTGGACCCCCGAGCGAAAGCGCGAAATCAAAGAGAGCCGCGTCGTCTCCACCGAGCTCCTCGCCGAGGCGATGGCCCGCGCCGAAGAGAAGCCGCGTGTCTTCGTGAGCGGCAGCGCGGTGGGCATTTACGGCGGGCGCTTGCACGGCCCCGACGCCGACGAAGAGCTCGAGGAGGGGGCGCCCCACGGCGCGGATTTTCTCGCGCAGATCTGCGAAGCGTGGGAAGCCGCCGCCGAGCCGGCGCGCTCGGCGGGGGTGCGCGTCGTTCATCCGCGCATCGGCGTCGTGCTCGGCAAGGGGGGCGGGGCGCTCGTGGAAATGGCGCGCCCCTTTCGCGCGTTCGTCGGCGGGCCGCTGGGGGACGGCGGGCAGTGGGTGAGCTGGATCCACTTGGACGACGCGGTGGCGGCGCTGCTCTTCCCCGCGAGCGCGACGAGCTTCACCGGCCCTTACAACGTGACCGCGCCGCGCCCGGTGACGCAGCGCGAGCTCGCGCGCGCCCTCGGCGCGGCGATGCATCGGCCCGCGATCCTGCCGGCCCCCGCGGCGGCGATCCGCCTCGCGCTCGGCGAGCGCGCCGACGCGGTGCTCCTCGGCCAACGCGTCGTCCCGAGGCGCCTCGAAGCCGCGGACTTCACCTTCCGCTACCGAGACATCGACAGCGCGCTGAAGAGTTTGTTTACGTCGTAAGATGCCAGGCGTCGCGTGAACGCCTCGATCCGCCGCCTCCTCATCGCTCTCACGTTCTTCCTCGCCCTCGTGTTCGGCGGGGCGGGGGGCTACTTCGTGCTCGGCCACGGAAGGTGGACGTACACCGAGTGCCTCTACATGACGGTGATCACGCTCTCCACCGTCGGCTTCGGCGAGCTCAGTCACATGGGCGAGGTCAAGGGGGCCCGCGGGCTCACCGTGATGCTCATCGTCAGCGGGATCGGCGCCCTCGCGTACGTTCAAGGTAACCTGACGGCACTCCTCGTCGAGGGGGCCATCGGCCACGCGCTCCGGAGGAACCGCATGCGCAAGAAGATCGATTCGCTCAAGAAGCACGTGGTCGTCGCCGGCGCGGGATCGACGGGAAAGCACGTGCTCGAAGAGCTGGTCCTCACGAAGACCCCCTTCGTCGTCATCGACCGAAACCTCGAGCACCTCGAGCGATTGAACCAAGACCTGTGCAAGGGCGACATGCTCTACGTGCACGGAGACGCCACCGACGACCACACGCTCATCGACGCCGGCGTGAAGCGCGCGCGCGGTGTCGTGGCGGCGCTGACGCACGACAAGGACAACCTCTACGTGACCTTGAGCGCGCGCAGCTTGAACGCCCACGCGCGCATCGTCGCCAAGATCACCGAGAACGAAGCGGGCCCGAAGATGCACAAGGCCGGCGCGACGAGCGTCGTCAACCCGACCATGATCGGAGGCTTCCGCATGGCCAGCGAGCTCATTCGCCCCGAGGTGAACGAGTTCATCGACCAGATGCTGCGCGACAAGGATCGCAACCTCCGCCTCGAAGAGGTCGTCATCCCCGACGGCTCGGCCTTCGCCGGGGTGGCGCTGAAGGACACGCCGATCCGCCAGAAGACACGGCTCCTCGTCGTCGCCGTGCGGCTCGCCGACAGGACGTTCGTCTACAACCCCGAGTCCGACTTCGTGCTCGAAGCGGGGGCGACGCTCATCGTGCTCGGCGAGACCGACAGCGTCGTGCTGCTCCGCCAGCTCGTCTACGGAGACGATTACAAAGAGGAGATCCGCGAGAGCCGGATCTGAGCGCGCTCAGTCCGCGCCCGCGTCGAGTGGGCACGGGCCCGACACTGGAGCGCGCGCGTATCCCAGTGGATCGTGGCAGAGATCGACCTGGACCGTCCCGCCGTCACATCCGCAGTAGGGCTTGTAGGGCGGGCCAGCGCACGCTCCGCCTCCCGTCTCGTAGGGCACGCACGTTGGCTTCGCGGAGCACTGCTCTGACATCGCATACAAACACCGGACGTAGATGAGCCCCGCATCCGCGTCGACGCAGTCGGAGTCGACGCGACATCCGACCGCGGGCGTGGCATCTGCCGCAGCGTCGGGTCCGGTGGTTCCGCCCGTTTCCCCGCGCGAGCACGCGAGGGATAGAACGCACGCGAGGCCCGCGGCGATCGAACGAACGTTCATGTGGACCAGACTACATAAGCAGGTCGCCTGACGAATAGAAATCGCGCCGCTCATCAACGAAGGCGTGCGTTCGCACTCCCCCGGCTCCAATACCTCTCTCGCTCACGCCGCCACCCCCCGCGCGCGCAGCACCTCGCGGAGCGCGTTCTGCACGTCGGGGGTCGCGGTGGCGATCTGTCCGCGCGCCAGCTCGAGAAACCGCGCGCCACGCGCACGCTTCAAGCCCTCGAGCGCCGCGTGGCGATCGGCCGGCGCGCCGTGCTCGAGCACGCCGAGCAAGAACTCCGCCGCCTCCGGCGTGTCGACGCGTGAGAGCGCGCGGAGCGCCGCCGCTCGCACGCGCGGCTGCGTGAACTCGCGCACGATGCGCGAGAGCGGATCGAAGGCGTGCTGGAAGTAGAGCGACTCGACCGCCTTGGCCGCTTGGTCGACGACCGCCGGCTCGGAGTCGCGGAGCCCGGCGCGCACCGTCAGAAAGCTCCGCTTGAAGAAGAGCGTCTGCATCGCGCCGAGGACGGCGATCTTCACCGGGCGCTCGGGGCGGGCGAAGAGGCGCTCGAGCGGCGAGAGCACGGGATAGAGCTGGAGCTGCGCGAGCTGCTCGGCCAAGCGCACGCGCGCCGCCGTCGCCGCCGGGCCACCGTCTTCGGCGCCGCCGGGCCGCTCCACGGCGAGCGCGGTGAGGCGCGCGAGGAGCGCCTTGCGACGAATCAAGTCGGGCCACTTGCGATCGAGGAGGACGTCGGCGCACGCCTCGGCGGCGCTCCCCCCCTGCTCCCACTCGAGGAGGTCGACGTGCCACACGTCGGGGAAGTGGTTGTCTTGGCGGAGGTGTGAAGGGAGCGGCGCGGCGTCGAGGTTCTCGTCCTTCACCCCGCGGTAGCGCTCGGCGGCGCGTGTGTAGTGCGCCTTCCGCGAAGGGTCGAGATCGAGCGTCGCGAGCTCTGTGTAGAGTGCACCGACCTGGGCGAACTGGCCCATTTCTCCGTACGCCAGGACGGCGGCGAGGAGCGCGTTCTCGGCGATCTCGGGCGGCGCGCCGCGCCCGAGCTGCTGCCGCGAGACGTCGCCCCAGAGCTTGGCTTGCGCGAGCGTGTAGTGGGCGCTCGCCGCCGACATGCCGAGCGCGCGCGCGTACTCCGCGGCCTCGCGCGCCAAGGTCGCCGCCGCCGAGAGCTCGCCCTTCTCCTTGGCCGAGACGAGCGCGTCTTCGAAGTACTGCAGCGCGAAGTACTTGAGGTGATCTTCGCGGAGGATGCGAATGCAGTTCACGAAGCCTTCGAGGACGTCCTCGAACATCTGGCTCTCGCGGCCGATCTGCACGAGCACCTGGAAGCAGTCGAAGGCGCGCTCGCGTTGTCCGACCGACTCGAAGTGATCCGCCGCCTCTTCGAGCAGGCGCACCGAGGCCACGATGGCCTCGCGCGATTGGCGCGCGTCCTTGCAGAGCTTGGCGCAGCGCGCGAGGTTGAACTGCACGAGCGCCGCGTTGTAGGCGTCGGCGCCCGTGGAGGTGACGTGCGAGAGGCGCGACCAGAGCGCGCGCGCGCCGGAAAAGTCCTCGGATTTCTCGCGGTGGATGGCGGCGGCGGCGACGAGCCCGGCGTTCTCCATCTCGCGCGCGGCGCCCGCGTCGTCGCCACGCGCGGCGAGCGTGCGCGCGCGATCGACCGGCGGCACCTTGGGGAGGTGGACGTCGAGCCGGCGCACGTCCTTCTCGCTGCTCATCAGGTACCAGGCCACGGTGAGCGCGCTCCGAGCGTCGCCCCGCTGCGCCAGCACCTGCTCGAGCGGCTTCAAGATCGAGACGTAGTCGTGCTCGGCGATGTGCGTCTGCTGCGCGGCGGTGACGAGGGCGTTGGCCGCGTCGTCGAGGTCGCCGCGCGCCTGCGCCTGACGCGCGCGATCGCGGAGGTAGTAGAGGTCGTCGAGCACGGCGGCCTCTGGACGACTAGGTCGGGGGAATGCTCGGCGTGCGCGGCGTCCCGGCGGCGGCCGCGGCGGCGCGGTTTCGCCGCTCGCGACGGTTCTTCGGGTAGCTCACGAGCGTCTCGATGACGCCGATGATGACGTAGAAGCTCAGGAGCCACACGAGCACGAACGCCGGCTTCGTCTGCAGCGAGACGACGGCGCTCGAGCCGACGGCGAAGGCCACGAGGGCCACCGAGCGGGCGTTGAGCTTCAGGTCCTTGAAGGAGCGGAACTTGATGGTCGAGACCATCAAGAAGGCCAAGAACACCGTCAGGGCCATCATCGGCCACAGGTAGCGCGGCCCCATGAGCGGCCCGCCGATGGCGTGGTTGGCCACGACGAGGGAGATGAGGATCCCCGCGGCGCCCGGAACCGGCAGGCCGATGATGTACTTGCCCGGCTTCGTCGGCTTCCCGCCGTCGCCCATGGAGAGCACGTTGAACCGCGCGAGGCGGACCGCGCCCGCGCCGGCGAAGACGAAGGCGATGACCAGGCCGAGGGTCGGCTTCTGGTAGAGCGACCAGCGGTAGACGAGCAGCGCCGGGGCCGTCGCGAAGGAGACGACGTCGGCCAGCGAGTCGATTTGCAGGCCGAAGGCGCTCTGGGTCTTCGTCAGGCGGGCCACGCGGCCGTCGAGCATGTCGAAGAAGAGCGCGAAGACGAGGAGCAGCGACGCCCGGTAGAAATCGTCGTCGCCGGCCGCCGAGCCGCTCAGTCGGATCGAGTCGAAGCCGCAGAAGATGCTCGACAACGTGATCATGTTGGGGAGCAAGAAGAGGGTCTTCTTGAGGTCGATTTTTCGGCGCGGCATCGACTTCGGATCTCTCGCTTCCCAGGGACGGCGGACGGAGGGGCGGCGCGCGAGGGGCGCACCACCCGCCGAGTTTTGCCCAAGATTGCCGCCACGTAAAGCACGGCCGCGCGCGAAAATTGGCCCGCTTCGTGCGGGCCCTCTACCCTTTCTCGGAAGATGGGCTTAATGGCGCGCTTCCTCTCTCCTTCACGACTCGGTCCGGCGGCCCTGGGCCTCTTTCTTCTCGGCCCGCTCGTCGGGTGCGGGCGCGGCGAAAGCGCGGAAGAGCGCCAGATGGCGCAGATGCGCGAGGACATGAATCGCCTCCAAGGCGATCGCGATCGCGTCGATCAGCGCCTCAGCGCCCTCGAGCTTCGCGCCGCCGACGACGCCAAGGACACCAAGGCCGCCGCGCGCCGCGCCGATCCCGCGGGCCCCACGCCCCCTTTGCGCGTGGTGCGCCTCGCCCCCGACGGGAGCCAAGTCGCCGAGGGCCCCACCCTCGACGGCGACGATCCCGAAGACACGACGCCGCGCCCCACCATCAAAGTGGCCGGCACCGCCGACTCCTCGTCCCACGCCAAGCGGCGCGCCGGGCACCGCGACGACGTCGTCGAAGAGACGATGCCCCCCGAGAGCGCCAACGGCGGCACGGCAGGCCCGGCGGTGCACGCCGATCCGACGCGCGCGAGCGCCCTCGATCCCGAGGCGCGCAAATCGTACGACGCCGCGCTCGCCCTCGTGCACAACAAGAAGTACCCCGAGGCGCTCGACGCGCTCGCCGGCTTCTTGCTCCGCTGGCCCGACCATCCGTTCGCGTCGAACGCCATGTATTGGCGCGGCGAATGCTACTTCGCCCAGGGTGATCTCGCGCGCGCGGCCGAGCAGTTCGACGGCACGGTCGCGCGCTTCCCTCTCTCCAACAAAGCATCGGACGCTCTCCTGAAGCTCGGGCTCACGCGTCAGAAGCTCGGCGATGCCGCCGGCGCGCAGACGGCCTTCGACCGCCTCACGCGCGAGTTCCCCAAGAGCGAAGCGGCCCACCGCATCCCTGGAGTCAAACCATGAGGCTCGTTCTCCCTCCTTCGAGGATCGCGATGCACGCTCGGCTCTTCCCTCTCGTTGTCGCGTTTCTCTTGCCGACGTCGGCGGCCACCGTCGTCTTCGCGCAGTCGACCGGCGCCCCCGCCGACACCGGCGGTGCGTCGGGCGGCGCGTCCAGCGGCTCCGGCGGATCGACCGGCGGCTCGGCCCCCTCGGGCGGCGCCACCGGCGCGACCGGCGGCGCAGCGGCACCAGCGCCCCAAGTCCTCCCGCTCTATCCCGCGCCGGTCGCCCCCGCGGGCCCTGGCACGGTGCTCGGCGGCGGCAACGTCGGGAGCACGTCGTCGTCCAAGCCCAAGTACGGGGACGAAGAAGATCACTTCGACCTCGGCCCGCGCGGCGGCGGCGGCGGCACGGCTTACGGCAGCGAGAACGGCCCCGTCTTCATGAACGGCAGCACCGGCTCGGGCGGGATCCACATGGCCGGCGGCGCGGTCCCGAACACGCACGCCGTCCGCCGCGGCGACACGCTGTGGGGGATCTGCGACTTCTATTTTCAGAACCCGTACCAGTGGCCGCGCATCTGGTCGTACAACCCGCAGCTCCAGAACCCGCACTGGATCTACCCGGGCGATCAAGTCCGCTTGAAGGGCGACGGCATCGCGATGAACGACGCCGGCGCCGCCCCCGCAGGGAACGGCAACACCGGCAACCAAGGCGGGCTCATCGATCGCCGACGCCAGGTGCCGAACGACACCATCTTCCTACGCGACCAGGGATTCATCGACGACAGCTCGGACGCCGACTGGGGAGAGATCACCGGCGCGCCCGTCGACAAGATGTTCCTCACCGACACCGACGAGATCTACCTCCGGGTCGGCGGCAAGCGCGACGTGGGGCTCGGCCAAGAGCTCACCATCTTCCGCAACGTGAGGAACGTCCCTGGCGGTCAGCTCGTCCAGATCCAAGGGACGGTGAAGATCGATCAGTGGAACGCGAAGGATCGCATCGCCCGCGGCCGCATCACCGAGTCGCTCGACGCCATCGAGCGCGGCGCGCGCATCGGGCCGGTGCAGCGCAAATTCATCGTGGCGCCGCCGAAGCGCAACGTGAACGACGTCCACGCGCACGTCATCGCCAGCGTGCACCAGCACGTGTTCTACGGGCAGAACCAGGTCGTCTTCATCGATCAGGGGGAAAAAGAAGGCCTCTCCGTGGGCAACCGCCTCTTCGTCATCCGCAAGGGGGACGCGTGGGGTGAGAGCCTCGCGACCCAAGGCGCCGCCACGCGCATCGCCATCGAGAGCGACTCGCCGGCGGAGGTCGAGAAGGTCCCGACGCCGCGCGATCCCAAGCGCCTCCCCGAAGAGGTGGTGGGCGAGCTCCGCGTCGTCGCCGTGCGCGATCACTCCGCCGCGTGCGTCGTCACGCAGTCGCGCAAAGAGATCGAGGTCCACGACGACCTCTTCGCCCGCAAGGGGTACTGAGGGGCGTCGCGCGAACGCGCCGTGCAGGGTCGCGTCGCTTCGTGAGATCGCGCCCAGCCGGGCTGCCTGCGCCTCAAGCGTATTGAAAATAGGTGCGCGCTGCGCCTACTGCGGAGTCGCGTACGCAAGCACGAGTTATCTGCGAAGATCAAAGCGTCCGAGCAGCGAGCGCTGCAGGCCGAGCGGGCGCACCAAGCGCAACTACTGAAGGATGGAGTGATCCAGCAGGCCGTGATCAACACCGATCCCGAGTGCGCCGAGTTGATTGTGTACGACCAGGCGAATTACGTGGGCGATCAGATCTGCTTCAAGGGGACTGGGGATGCGGCGATGGGCGACTACTGGATTAGCAGCCCGTTCGTCAGCTGGGCCGGCAACGTCTACAGCTGGGACTCGATTTCTTCGACCGGTTTTTGGAAGGACATTTTTTCCACCACCTGCTCGCCGGTGATCTCTTCCGGAGTGAGCGACTCGCCGACGTCGGGCAACTGCTGGAGTCCCCACTCCGTGGGCTTCCTCCATAAGTCGAGCTGACGATGCCTGCGTCGCGATTCGTTCAACGCGTCGTCTGGGGAGTCGTGGTAGGTCTTCCAGCCGCACTCCTCTGGCTAGGGTGTGCGAGCCGCGACACAGACTCCCTGGACCGAGGCTCCGACGCGAGTGCCTCTCTTTCCGACGCCGCGTCCGCCGATTCGGGCGCGGCGTCGAGCGAGTCGAGTACCGACGCCGGCGCGCGCTTCTGCGAGTTGCAGACGCCAGGGAGCAACTTCTTCTGCGCCGACTTCGACGAGCCGGACGGATCGAGCCTCCCCATCGACTGCCCCAGCACACGCCAGTGCTACGTCGAGAAGACGCCCAACGGCACGGTCGCCGTCGACAAGGCGACTGCGGTCTCCGCGCCGGCGTCTCTCATCGTTCGCGCCGTGCGTGCGTATCCGACCGACGCTTCGCTTCCGGACACGGGTCTCTACGACATCGTGAGGAGCGGTGGCGGGATCGGGACGGAGCACGAGATGATGCTGCACGCCGGTGACCTCCGCTTCTCCGTGCGGGTCGATGAAGTCCCGGCCGACCAAGACCGCGATCCCTTGGGGTTCATCTTTGGCTCCGCCACGTTTGGGTACTTCTCGACGGGAGTCGCGCTTGCGGCCGGGGACGCTTCGGCCGGCCTCTCCTTATCCGTGGTCGTGGAGAGCTATTGGCAAGGGCCGGCGCCGCCAATGACGGATCCGCCGCTCCCGCAGACCGACGACTTCCGTGTGGTGTTGCCAATTGCCGATCACCCACCCGTGGGGGCGTGGATCGATTTCGTGATCCAGACGCGTGTCACGCCGAATCCGGGGGGCGACGTGGCCGCCGATGTTCTCGTGACGATGGCCGTGCCGTCGGGCTCGCCCCCGAAGGTCGTCGCTTCCTTGCATCATGCATCGACACGCGTCGACTTCCGCGCGATGTCGGCGGTCGGCTTCGATACACACAGCGCCCCGCTCGCCGCCCACTTCGACAACGTCGTCCTCAGCCCGGCGCCGTGAGCTGACAGGGCACGTCCGCCGTCGCCGCGCTCCTCAGTCGAAGCGCTCGCCGTGGACCTGATCGCGCGGGACGTGCATCTCTTTGCGCAAGAGGTCGCGCACCGCGCCGACCATTTGATGTAGACCGCACACGTACGCGTGCGGCGTGCCGGCCCCCTTGGCCTCGAGCTCGCGCCACAAGGAGGGGACGTGCTCTTGCACGTAGCCACGCCGACCGGTCCACCCCTCGTGCCCGCGGCTCAGCGTGAGCTCGACCCGCACCTCGGGGTGCTTCGCCGCGAGCTCCTCGAGCTCGGCGCGGTAAAGCAAGTCGTGCTCTTCGCGCGCGCCGAAGAGGAGCCACAGAGGAACGCCTCCCCCTTGGGCGAGCGCCGCGTGGATCATGCTGCGGAACGGGGTCACGCCCGTCCCGGTAGCGATGAAGAGTGACGGGCCGATGGTGCCGACGGGGCGCGTGAAGAACCCTTGCGGTCCGATGGCGCGGAGGGTCGCCCCCTCGGCCATGTCGTGGAGGTAGCTCGAGCCCGGGCCCCCCTCCACGTGCGTCACCGCCAGCTGAAAATGCGGCGTCCCGTTGGGCGCCGAGGCGATCGAGTACGCGCGGCGGAGCTCGCCGGAAGGGAGCGGCAAGACGAGGCTCACCCACTGCCCGGCGTCGAAGTGGAACGCCTCGGTGCCGAGCACCTCGAAGGTCAGCTCGCACACCGAAGGGGAGAGGCTGCGACGCTCGACGAGACGGACTTCGACCGTGGGGGGGTGCGCCGGCATCTACGATTTTCTCTCGCCTTGGGGGACGAGGCTCTCCACGCGGTACGCGTAGGCGGCCTTCACCCGCGAGTGTGACCTCAAGTTTCGCTCCATGCGGAGCAACGCGTCGAGCGCTTCTTCGCCCGAGAGCCCGCGCGTGCGCGCGACCTCGAGGACCTTTTCGATGGGCCCTTTGGCGTCTTCGGGGTGGAACACCGCGCCGGGGAGGAGCGTCGCGCGCGGAGGATCGGGCGTCCCGACCACGCGCCCGTCGAGGAGCGAGGCGGCGTCGAGCGCCTCGCGGAGCCCTGCTTCGGGCGGCTCGATCAAGAGCTCGGCCTCGGACCACAGGTCGACGAGCACCCAGCTCGCGCCGTCGCGCTCCACGCGGAAGAGCCCGCGGTGCGCGCGCTCGAGCGGTCCGAGGAAGGCGTGCGCCGCTTCGGGGAGGCTCGCCGCGACCGAGCGCCCGAAGCGACCGCGTGTGAGGGCGTCGTCCCAGAAGGCCTGGCTCCGCGCCTCGAACCAAGGGTCGTCGGGGCCGAAGCCGCCGGTGCGCGTCTCGAAGGCGCGGCGCAGCTCGCGCGTCGTCGCTTCTGCGGCGGGCCGGGCCCCCAGCTCGACGATGGCGTCGTAGGTCGCCCGGAGATCCATGTCGCCGAATATAGGCAGACGCGCGAGGCTGGTATACTGCCCGAGCGCGAATGCAAAACCGTGTCTTCTTCCCGCAGGAAGCGCTCGATGCCTGGCTCGTCGACGGCAAGGTCGACCTCACCGGCGCGCAGCTCACGATCCTGGCCGAGGGGCGCCGCTATCAGCTCGCCGAGGCGGTGCACGTCTTGAACGAGGTCACCGGCGCGGGGGATCCGAACGAGGTCGTCGGTCGCGTGAAATCGAAGGTCTTCTTCGAAGAGCTCGGCGCCGAGCTGCTCGAGTCGTCGATGATCCTCGGGGACAACGCCTACGACGTCGTCCCCGGCTGGCTCGGCGTGCCGATGGGATCGTTCGACGATCACGTGGCGTCGCAAGAGCGCGCGCACGCCCGCGCGAGCCGCCCCGAATCGTTCCCCGGCGAAGAGCCGCACACCGACGAAGATCTCCTCGCGCACTACCTCTTGGAGAACCTCAAGTGAGCCGTCTGGCCCCGCGCGGCACCGTCCCCGCGGGCGCGGTAGACTAGCGCCATGTCCCCGGGGCTCGCCGATCTGCTCTTTGCCGTGACGGTGGTCTTGTACCTCGTCGCCTCGGGGCTCTTCCTCGGCTACCTCGGCGGCGTGGGCGCGGCGTCGCGTCCGCGCGCGTCGATCCCCGACGGGCCGCTCGTCGCTGCGCCGCCCCCCGGGCCTCCGCGCATCGCCCCGCACTTGCTCGCCGTCGGCGCGGTCTTTCACGGCGCGCACATCGTGGTGTCGTCGCTCGTCCTCCACGTGTGTCCCGTCGAGGGGATGCACTTTGCGATGAGCGTCCTCTCGATGTTCGCGTGCCTCGTGTACGTCGTGCTGCGGCGTCGCTACCGCATCGACGTGCTCGGCGCGTTCGTCGCGCCGCTCGCGCTCACGTTCCTCCTCGCCTCTCGCATCGTGGCGGTGCAGCGCGAGCCCACGCGGCTTCGCGGCGCCATCTTGCCGCTGCACGTCACGGTGAACCTCCTCGGCATCGGGCTCTTCACCTTGGCCTTCGCCGCGGCGACGCTCTACTTGGTGCAAGAGAAGCAGCTCAAGAAGAAGGCGCTCGGCGGTGTCTTCCAGCGGTTGCCGCCGCTCGACGCGCTCGACAAGGCCGAGCATCGGTTCCTCGTCCTCGGCTTCCCGCTCCTCACCATCGGCATTCTCACCGGCACGCTGTGGGCGCCGCGCATCGAGGCGGGGAGCGCCGCCGACATCGCGCGCGCCGCCTTCGGCTACGCGACGTGGCTCCTCTTCGCCGTCGTCCTCTTGCTCCGCGCCGCGGCCGGGTGGCGCGGGCGTCGCGCGGCGTACGGCACCATCGCCGGCTTCGGTTTCGCCGTGCTCGTGCTCCTCCTCTACTTGTGGCGCAGCGTGTCCCCCGCGTCGGCCCCCCCTTTGGTGGCGTTTCTGTGAGGTCCGCTCCGTGATCGTGGTGGTCGGACTCTCGTACCGCACGGCCCCCGTGCACGTGCGCGAGCGCTTCGCCGGCGGAGGCGAGGTGCTCCCCGCCGTGCTCTCGCGCCTCGCGGAGAAGAGCGCGCTCAAGGAGTCGCTCTTTCTCTCCACCTGCAATCGCGTCGAGGTGTTCGCCTCGGCGGAGGAGCCGCACCTCGCCGCCCACGCCGTTCGCGACGCGCTCGCCGCGCACGCGTCCATCGCCCCCGAAGAGGTGGCGTCGTTCCTCTACGTGAAACACGGCGACGAAGCGGTGAAACACGTGTTCCGGGTAGCGGCGAGCCTCGACTCGATGGTGCTCGGCGAGCCGCAGATCTTGGGGCAGGTGAAGGACGCGCACGACGCCGCCATCGCCGCCGGCACCCTGGGGAGCTACCTCGGACGCTGCGTGAACCGCGCCTTCGGCGTGGCCAAGCGCGTGCGGAGCGAGACGGCGATCGGCGCCGGCACGGTGAGCATCAGCAGCGTCGCCGTGGATCTCGCGCAGCGGATCTTCGGCGATCTCTCCGGTCACACCGTGCTCCTCGTCGGCGCAGGGGAGATGGCCGAGCAAGCGGCGAAGAGCCTGGGGAAGAACGGCCAAGCGCTCCGCGTCGTCAACCGAAGTCACGAGCGCGCGCTCTCTCTCGCTTCTACGTACGCGGCCGACGCCGCCAAGTGGGAGGACCTCGAGTCCGAGCTCGTGCGCGCCGACGTCGTCGTCACCAGCACCTCGAGCCCCGGCTTCGTCATCACGAAGGATCTCGTGAAGCGCGTGGCCCGGGCGCGCCGCGGTCGCACGCTCTTCTTCATCGACATCGCCGTGCCGCGCGACGTCGACCCCGAGGTCCACGGCCTCGAGAACGTGTACGTCTACAACATCGACGATCTCGAGCAGCAGGTCGCCGAGGGGATGAAGCTTCGTCAGGCGGAGCTCTCGGCGGCGGAGCGCATCGTCGGCGAGGAGCTCTCCGAGTTCGAGAAGTGGGCCCGCGGCCTCGGGGTGCAGCCGACGGTGGTCGCCCTTCGCGCCAAGACGCGCGCGGTGCTCCTCGCCGAGCTCGAGCGCACCCTCGGCGGTCGCTTGAAGCACCTCCCCGAGGGGGATCGCGCCGCGCTCACGCAAATGGTGGAGAGCGCGGCCAACAAGCTGCTCCACGCGCCGATCTCCCGCCTCAAATCGGCGGCCGCGGCCGGCGAAGAGGGCGATCTCGCGCGCGTCTTGAAGCACCTCTTCGACCTGCCCGAGGTGAAGGAGGTGCCCCGCGAATCGGAGCAAGCCTCGTCGAACGACGTCGAAGCCCAAGCGGCCCAAGAAGCCGCAGGGAAGCGCTTGCCGCACTAAGCTCTCATGCCCACCTACGCCACCCGAAAATCCAAGCTCGCCCTCGCCCAATGTCGCGCCTTCGTCGCGCGGCTCGTGGCGGCCCACCCTGGCCTCGAGGTGAAGGAGGAGCAGATCACGACGAGCGGCGACCGCATCCAAGATCGCCCGCTCTCCGAGGTCGGCGGCAAAGGTCTCTTCGTGAAAGAGATCGAAGAGGCGCTCCTCGACGGTCGCGCCGACTTCGCCGTGCACTCGATCAAAGACGTCCCCGGCGTGCTCCCCCCTGGGCTCACGCTCGCGTGCATCCCGCTCCGAGAGGATCCGCGCGACGTGATCGTCGCCCCTCGCCACGGCACGCTCGCCGCGCTCCCCCAAGGGGCGACGGTCGGCACGAGCAGCTTGCGCCGCCTCGTCGCGTTGAAAGCGGCGCGTCCCGATCTTCGCATCGTGCCGCTCCGCGGGAACGTCGACACGCGGCTTCGTAAGGTGGACGAGGGAGAGTGCGACGCCATCGTGCTCGCCTACGCCGGCCTCCGCCGCCTCGGCCTCGAAGCGCGCGCGACCGACGTGCTCGCGCCCGAGGTCTCGCTCCCCGCGATCGGCCAAGGCGCGCTCGGCATCGAGACGCGCGAGGGGGACGAAGCCGCGCGGGCGCTCCTCGCGCCGCTCCACGACGACGCGACGAGCCGCGCGGTGTGCGCCGAGCGCGGCGTGATGGTCGCGCTCGAGGGGGACTGCAAGACCCCCATCGCTGCCTACGGCGTGCGCCGCGGCGCGGACCTCTACCTCCGCGCCTTCGTCGCCGAGCCCGACGGCTCGCGCTATCGCACGGGGGAGCGCGTCCTTCCGTGGCCCGCGAGCGACGACGAAGCGCGCCGCGTCGGCCTCGACTTGGGCGCCGAGCTCAAAGGCTGACGCGCGCGAGCACCGCGCGCACCGCGGGCGTCAGCGGGCGTCAGCGGGCGTCAGCGGGCGTCAGCGGGCGTCAGCGGGCGTCAGCGCGCGGAGTCGTCCTCGCCAGGAGGCCGAGGGCTCTCCACTGTGCTGGGCGTATGCA
>CAZHHD010000002.1:252326-393573 GCA_964531795.1 uncultured Polyangiaceae bacterium
GCGGAGTCGTCCTCGCCAGGAGGCCGAGGGCTCTCCACTGTGCTGGGCGTATGCAGCATACTGCATGTATAGGACATAGGTCCTGCAGTATGTTGCGTGACGAGCGTCTCAGGAGCACATGCCCGCCGAAGCACCGCGCATCGAAGTCTCGTGCGGTGGCTTGCGAGGGTACGGAATGAACTCGAGCGAATTGTCGCGCGAGCCCCCGAGCCCCGAGGCCCTAAGGGACGCCGAACAGCGCTCGGCTCGCGAGGCCGAGCGACACACTGACGCCGTTGGCGATCAAGCTCACCACGACGGCGCGCGCGACGGTCACGCGAGGCGCTAGGTGCGTGGGGCTCGTGTTGCCCGCTCCGCCATCGTCGCCCGCGGGGACCGCGCCGACAGTGTCGCGTCGCGCGAGCGCAACGTAGAAGTACGCCGCCTCGACCCACCACGCGAAGAGCTCGGCGAGGATCGACGTCGTCGTGTAGCTCATGTGCGTGGCCCGACGAAGCTCGGGGAACGCGAACCACACGAAGGGGTGCGTGATCGTCGAGGCCATGAGCGCTTGGCCCCACGTGCAATCGAGGAGGCGCCGGTAGATCGGCGCTTCGATGATTTGGGTGAAGGCGAAGGCGCGGAGCCAGGCGACGAGGATCGGCGTCACGCGCGGTCCGTGGCCCGCGGGGCGAAGAGCGCGCCGCGCCCTTCGAGCACCACGAGGAGAAGCGCCGCGATCTCGAGGTACGTGTGGAACACCGCGGTACGAAGGTAGAGGATGCGCGACGCCTCGAGCGAGACGAACGCGTAGATCGCGATCCCCACGCCGACCGCGAGCGCACCGAAGAGGAGCGGGCGCCCGAGGTCCGCTTCGAGCGCGCGGAAGCTCGAACGAAACGAGCGAAGCCCCGGGCGCTCACGCGCGTCTTCGGGGACGAGCCTTAGCCACACGACGTAGTGCACGCTCTGAGCGAACACGAAGAAGGCGACGAGGCGCGCCGCGGGGACCGGCGCGAGCCCCGGGGCGATGGCCCGCACGATGCCGGTGATGCCGAGCCCGCCTTGGGGGGCGATGCGCCCGCCGGCGAGGAAGGTCGCGTGCTCGTGGCCGGCGTGAAGGCCGAGGGCTTCGGGGCGAAGGAGAAGTGCGTCGAAGCCGCCGCTCAAGATCCCGAGGGCCAGCCCGCCGAACACGAACGCGGGGACCGCGGCGAGCCCCTTGCGACGTGAAAAGAGCACGGTGAAGAGGAGCACGGCGATGAGGTTGTGCGCGTGGACGAGGAAGAGCATCGCGTCGCGCGTATAACGAAGGGCCAGCGCGTAGAGCGCGGCGTAGGCGACGAAGAGCGCCGCCTTCTTCAGCACGCTCGATCGCGCCAGCAGGATGGGGGCGAAGCCGGCGAGGAGCCCCACCGAAGGCGTGGGCCACACGAACGTGGCGAGGAGCGGCGCGCCGCCGAGGACGGCGAGGGCGACGCGACGATGCAGCGCGGGACGCGCCACGAGGTAGCGCACGTCGGAGACGAGGTGCACGGTGCCGAGCACGATCGGCCCGACGGCGTAGAGCACCACCGGCGAAGCGCACGTCATGGCGAACGCCACCGCGAGACCGAAGAGCGCGTAGAGGAGCACGCGCTCTTCGCGCCGCACGAGGAAGCGCTGCCCCCACGGCCCGAGGAGCCGCAAGGCGGCCGAGCGGACGTTGTCGAGAGGGGTGAGCAGCGCTTCCACGTGGGGCCTTTGGTCCGGGTCGTTGGTCGTTCGAGCGTATCTCGAGGCTTCGGTTCGCGCGTCCGAGGACTACTTCGACGCGCGGCGACGGCGGCGGAAGATCACCGGCACCACGGCCGCGAGGAGCCACGGCGCTGCGGCGCTCGCGCCTCCGCCGATGGAGCATCCGCCGCTGGAGCCCGAAGAGCCGCTCCCCGCGGGGTCGTTGCCACCGAGCGCGTGACCGGCGTCGTCGCCGACGAGGCCGCCGTCGTCGCTCGCACCGCCGTCGGTGTCGACGCACGTGTCCGAAGAGCCGGCGTCGGGCTCGGGGCACGACGAGCAGTTCACCTGCTTGCCCGGCTTGCACTCGAGGCAGTTGAAGGCGACCGACCCGGTCGGGCCGTGCGCGTCGGGGCCCGCGTCGGCGTAGGAGAGCGCGGTGCACACCGAGCAGTGGCACGTCCCCTGGCCGCCGCCGGGAATCGTGCAGGATGCACCGATCTTGGAGGTGTCGATCACGTTGCCCGGGTGCGCCTGCGGATCGCACTCCTCGGTGTCGGGCGGGAGCGCGTCGGCGAACGCCGTCTGGGCGGCGAAGGTCAAAGCCATGGCGCCGAGGGCGCCGCAAAGGAGCGAACGAAGGTGGTTCATGGCCGCCACTTCAGCACGGGTCATGCCACCTGGCCCAACGAGCCGCGATCCGCTCACATGCCGCATTTCTCCGCACGAATCACCGCTGGAGTGCGGCGCCGGGGGCAGGCCTGCGCCGCACTGTGCCATCGACAAAACTTGCCCCAGGAGAGCCCCGGGCTATATGTCGTCCCTCATGGCTCGGCCCGGCTCCCTTCGGCTCTTCGTCGCCTTCGTGGCGGCGTTCGTCGTGGCCGCGGTGGTGCTCGTCGCTTCGCCGAAGAGCGCCTTCGCCAAGTCGGGCGCGGTGATGGCCGAGCCCCTCGTGCTCGACGTCCCCGGGCACCAGCCGGCGTACTACTACAAGCCGCGCACGCGCGATCAGCGCCACATCTTGATGTTCCTCCACGGCCGCGGCGGCAACCCCGCCGAGGACTGCCGCAAGTGGGCGCGCGTCGCCTCGCAGTTCGGCTGGGTCGTGTGTCCGCAAGGTCCCGAGGATCGCGGCGGCGGCGCGCGCGCGTGGAACAACGATCCGGGCGCGGCCAAAGACATCATCGACGCCACCGTCGCCGCGCTGCACGAAGAGTACAAAGGCCACGTCCGCACCCGCGGCAACGTCCTCATCGGCTTCAGCGAGGGGGCGTTCATCGGCATGCAGGTCGGCCTGAAAGATCCGAAGACCTGGAGCCGCTGGCTCATTCTCGGCGCGAGCGACGTCTACTGGATGGGCGGCGACGCGAAGGCCGAGCTCGAAGAGAACAAGAATCGCATCCGCCGCGTGTACCTCCTCACGGGAGAGAACGACGGCGTCGCCGAGAACACGCGCAAGGTCGGCGACATGCTGAAGGACGCGAAGATCCCGGTGAAGGTCCGCATCGTGAGCGGCATGGGGCACGAGGTGCCGGCCGACCGCATGATCACGAACTACCGCCGTCCGCTCCGCTGGCTCTTCGCCACGAAGTAGCGGCGCCGTGCGCTTCGTCGCCATCCCGCCGACGGCGCACGCGAAGACGCCCGAGGCGCTCGTGCGCGAAGCGGCCGATCTCGGCGCGCGCTTCCCCGCGTCGCAGCTCCGCAAGGTCACGCTCGCCCGCGCGAGCGAGCTCGATCTCCGCGCCGACGCCAGCGGGGGGACGCGCGTGTGGCTCGCGCTCGAGTGCCTCCAGCGCACCGGCAGCTTCAAGATCCGCGGCGCGCTCCACGCCGTCGCCACGCGGCTCGCGCGCGGCGAGACGAGCTTCCTCGCGGTGAGCGCGGGGAACCACGGCGCGGGGGTCGCGCTCGCGGCCAAGATCCTCGGCGTGCGGATGCGCGTCGTCGTGCCGACCACCGCGCCGAAGGCCAAGTGCGATCGCATGCGCGCGGCCGGCGCCGAGATCCTCTTCGGCCCGACCGAGCACTACGACGACGCCGAGGCGATGGCGCTGAAGCTCGCGGCGGAGGAGCGCGCGTCCTTCGTCTCGCCGTACGACGACGAGCTCGTGGTGGCAGGGAACGGCGGATCGCTGGCGCTCGAGATCGCCGACGCGCTCGGCCGTGTGCCCGACCGCGTCCTCGCGCCCTTCGGCGGTGGAGGGCTCGCGACCGGGCTCGCGTGGGGCTTCGCCGCGCGCGCCAAGGAAGAGACACTCGACGCGCGTCGCGTTTACGGAGCGCAGAGCGAAGCCTCTCCGGTGATGGCCGACTCGCTCGCGCAAGGAGCGGCGATCGAGCGCTTTTTGCCGACGATTCCTACGCACGCCGAGGGGCTCTCGGGCGGCGTGTCGATCCCGGCCTTCGCTCGCGCCCGCGACGCGCTCGCAGGGGTGATGGTCGTCTCCGAAGATCTCCTCGAGCGCGCGATGACCTACGCGCGCCACGAGCTCGGCCTTCAGATCGAAGGGAGCGCCGCGGCCGGTCTCGCTCCGCTCCTCGCCGGGCTCCCCGAGGCGGCGCGGGGCGGGGATCTCGTCGCCGTGGTGACCGGGAGGAACGTCGATCGCGCGCGTTGGGAGGAGGCCACGCGCCACGCGTCGTGGTAAGAGGCCCGGCGTGTCCGCCGCCCCCTCGCCCCGTCCGCCCCTCGTCCTTGGAATCGCCGGTGGATCCGGCTCCGGCAAGAGCACCATCGCCCGCGCCGTCTTGAGCTCGCTCCCCGAAGGGAAGGGGATCCTCCTCGAGCAAGACCACTACTACCGCGCGCAAGGGCACCTGCCGCTCGAGGAGCGTGAGCGGGTGAACTACGACCACCCCGACGCGCTCGAGATGGAGCTCCTCTCGACGCACATCGATCAGCTCCGCCAAGGGATCACGATCGAGCGACCGACGTACGATTTTGCCAGCCACGATCGCGCGCCCCAAGGGCTCACGATGGCCCCCACGCCGGTCATCGTGGTGGAGGGGATTCTGGTGCTCGCCGACGAGCGGCTCCGCACGCGCTTCGACGTGAAGATCTTCGTCGACACCGACGCCGACATTCGCCTGATGCGACGCATTCGCCGCGATCTCGAGCACCGCGGGCGCACGTTCGCGCAGGTGCGAAAGCAGTATTACGAGTCGGTGCGGCCCATGCACCTCGCCTTCGTCGAGCCCTCGAAGCGCTTCGCCGACATCATCCTGCCCGAGGGGGGGCAGAACCGCGTCGCGCTCGATTTCCTGCTCAGCCACCTGCGCGCGAGCATCTGAGGCGCGCTTCGGCGCGCTCAGACGCGTCGCGAGATCTTCGTGTCTTCGTCCTCGTCGTCGGGATCGGGCGTGATGATGACCCCGGGCAGGAAGAACTCCGGCGGGCCGAGGCCGAGCGGCGCGAAGACGCGGCGGTCCTCCAGGTCGAGCGCCTCGAGCTTGTGGAGGAGGTCGTCCTTCTTCAAGTAGACCTCCTCGCGCTGACCGTCGTCGCTCTCGATCTTCAGCGCCAGCTCTTTGCCGTTGGGCGTGTGCCTGGCGATGTCTTGCGTGATGGGCCCGAGCTCGGCGACGAGGCGCTCGAGGAGGAGCGGCACTTTGCGCGCTTCGAACACGTCCTCGTGATCCAAGAGGATCGACAACACGCGCTCGCGCTTGCCGCGCGCCTCGGTCGCTTGCGCGCGGAGCACCTGCCAGAGTCGCTCGAGGTGAAGGCAGTCGAGCGGCTCGACCTGCACTGGGACACCGGCCTCGGCCTCGTCCGGTTGCTCGGCCTGCGCCGAGAGCACGTCACCGTGGCGCTGGATGTGGAAGATGAGCACGTCGCGCTGATCGGGCTTCCGCCGTAGTCGTAGCTCGGCCGACTCTTCGCCGAGCGTGAAGGCGCCGAGGTAGAGATCGTCGAGGCTCGCCACCGCGCGCTCTTCGGCCTTCTTGAACCAGCTCCTCCGGGAGCCGACCGTCACCTCGATGCCTCGTGCGAACTCGGACACGCGGCGCGGATCGCGGAACGCGCCGGGGGCGATCTGATAGCCGGCGACGATCCCTTTCGGGTGCGTGAGGAAGGCGGTCATCTCCCCGTGCGGCTCTTTCCCTTCGCTGAGGCGCATCACGTACGAAGCCTCGAGGACGGCGAGCGTGGCACGCTGGAAGAAGCTCTCCATCAGCGTGCGCGAGTCGAGCCGCTTGCGATCCGCCTCGGCGTGCGCCTCGGCCTCGGCCTGCTCGTTGCGCTGCTGCTCGGTGCGGTTCAGGGCGTCGATGAAGCGCACCGCCGTCTCGCTCACCGCGCGGGCGTACTCGGCGCCGAGGTCGCCCATCTCGCGCGTGGTGCCGTCGCGGAGCGTATCCATCACCACGCGGTGGAAGACCTCGAGCCCGCCGAGCGCGAGCTTCCGCCGCATCGCCTCGTTCTGCGCCACCGCCTCGAGGGCCCGGGCCTCGCGCTCGGCCACCACGGTGCGGGCTCCGGCCGCGAGAAATAGCTCCAAGGTCGTCAGGAAATTGAACGACAGGGGGCAGGGGGCGGAGTCGCCGTAGAGGTACCGAGGCATCGCCGGGGAGTCTACGCCATCCCGGGCCGGGGCTCCCGCCCGGGAAAATTCCGGACCTGGGTACGGTTTCAGCCGACGAGAGCCCATCCGCAGGCGCGCGCACCTGTTGTAGGATCGACCTCGTGACGGCCCAGAACAGTTCGCTCGCCATCAGCAAGAAGGTGGGGAATCAGCTCCTGACGGCCAAGGTCATCTCTCCGGAGCAATACGAGGCAGCGCTCAAGGAGGTGGAGACGACCCCCGAGCGCATCGAGGACGTCCTCCTCTTCATGGGGTTCGTGAGCGAAGAGACGCTCTTGAAGGCACTCGCTGCGCATCACCACACGCGCTTCGTCACCTCCGAGCGGCTCGCCAAGGCCGACATCCCGCGCCCGACCTTGCAGATGGTGCCGCGCCAGGTGGCCGAGACCTTCGGCGTGTTCCCCGTGATGTTCGACGCCGCGAGCCGCGTGCTCAGCGTGGTCACCGCCGATCCCGACGACAAGAACCTGCTCCACGAGATCCAGCAGGTCTCGGGGGCCAAGGACGTGCGCCCCTTCGTCGCGCGCCCGGCCGCGGTGCGCGCGGCCATCGCCAAGGCCTACGGCGGCGACATCCACGCCTTCGCCATCCTCGACCGCCAGGCGCACCAGCAGTTCCAGGCGATGCTCAACGTCTACGAGCGCAACGTCGTGAGCGACGCGTCGATGACCACGGCGCTGGCCCGCGAAGCCACCCGCGAGCGCGTGGTCTCGGAAGACGAAATCGCGCGCACCAACGTGGTCTCCCCGGGGAAGGCCACCTCCGCCGGGCTCTCCGCCGAGTCGACGCTCGAGCTCTTGAACGTGATGGTGAGCCTGCTCGAGAACACGCGGTCGGATCTGCGCGGGCACTCGTCGCTCGTCGCGCGCCTCACGCGCCGCGTGGTGGAGAAGATCAACCTCTCGCCGGTCAGCACCACCGCGTGCGTCGGCGCCGCCTACCTCCACGACGTCGGCAAGATGGGGCACTTCCACCTGACCGCGCTGAACGTCAGCGAGTACGACGGCCACAAGGTCGCGGCGCAGAAGGCGGTGCTCACGCCGGTGCGCCTGCTCGAAGGGGTGCGCCTCCCGGTGGAGATGACCACCTCGGTCGCGCACATGTACGAGCGCTTCGACGGCAAGGGCTTCCCCGACGGCCAGACGGGAAAAGACATCCCGCTCGGCGCGCGCATCCTCGCCATCACCGACACCTACGCCGACCTCACGCAGAATCCGCGAAACCCCTATCGGAAGGCGCTCACGCCGCAAGAAGCCTGCGACGTGCTTGCAAAGTACAAGAATCGAATCTTCGACCCGCACTTGGTCGACCTCTTCAAGAACCTCGTGCTCGGCGACGACGTTCGCGCGCGCCTCCTCGCCAACCGCCCGGTGGCGCTCCTCATCGACTCCGATCCCGAGGAGACGACGGTGCTCGAGCTCCGCATGTTCGAGGCCGGCTTCGAGGTGAAGACCGCGCGCACCGCCGAGCAGGGGCTCAAGGTGATGGCCGAAGGGGACATCGATCTCGTGGTCGGCGAGCTCGACTTGCCGCAAGCCGACGGCCTCGCTCTCCTCGCCGAGGCGCGCAAGCAGGCGTGGGGCAAGGAGCTCCCGTGGGTCGTGCACACGCGGAGGCAAGGGCGCACCGACGCGCAGAAGGCGTTCGAGCTCGGCGTCCTCGACTTCGTCGCCAAGCCCGCCCCCACCGACGTCTTCGTCGCCAAGCTGAAGGCCATCCTCGACCAGCGCGCGGCGCGCAAAGGAGCGCGCGGCGTCAGCGGGAGCCTTCGCGAAATGGGGCTCCCCGACATCATCCAGGTGCTCTTCCACGGAAGGAAGACGGGGAACCTCAAGATCCAAGCGGGCTCGCACACCGGCGAGATCCACATCGACGGCGGCGCGGTGGTGAACGCCTTCTTCCAAAACCTCCGCGGAGAAGAAGCGTTCTACGCGCTCCTCAAGCTCCAAGACGGCGAGTTCGGGCTCGACCCGCAGTTCAAGCCGCAGTCACGGGTCATCAACCAGTCGAGCGAAGCGCTGCTCCTCGAAGGCATGCGGCGCATGGACGAAGGGATCAGCTGACATGTCGCTCGGGGGGGTGTCGCGGCGAGGGCTCCTTCAATGGATGTTCGCGGTGTCGGGGCTCTCGGCCCTCCCCGCGATCGAAGCGTGCGGTGGCAACGACACCGCCGCGGAGAGCGGCTTCTTCACCGACGGCGAAAGGCGCGCGCTCGCCGCGCTCTCGAACGCCGTCTTCCCCCCCGACGACACGCCCGGCGCGGCCGATCTCGGCGTCGTCGCCTTCATCGAGCGGACGCTCACGGCGTTCGACGCTCAGGGGATCCCGAAAATCTACGCCGGTGGCCCGTACTCCGGCCGCCTCCCCTTCTCCGACGGCAAGGGGAATCCGGGGACGAATTTCCCCTCGAACGACTTTCAGAATTTCCTCCCGCTCGATCGCGTCCACACCACTTCGTGGCGGCTCCGGCTCTTCGGATCGGAAGGGATGGACGGCGGCGCACCGAACGAGGCGCTCTCGGGCGCGGTCGTGGGGCTCCGAAAGCAGCTCAAAGACGGCCTCGCCGCGGCGATGAAGCAGGCGCGGGCGCCGCTCGAGACGCTCGACCAAGCGGCGCTGAAGGACGAGTTCGACGCGCTCGACAAGACCTTCCGTGACTTGATCATCGAGCTCGTGCCGCAGGCGATCTTCTCCGCGCCGGAGTACGGCGGGAACACGAACCTCGGCGGCTGGAAGATCGTCCACTTCGAGGGGGACAGCATGCCGCTCGGCTACAGCATCTTCGACGAGTCGACCGAGACGTACAAAGACCGCCCCGACGCGCCGTGTGCCGGCCCCAACCCCGGCGCGGATCCGGAGCCGATGGACGCGACGACCCTCGCCTTCCTCGAGCGGGTCGTCGCCGCGCTCGGCGGGAAGGTGTTCTCGTGAAGGTCGTCGGCAACGCCTCGCTCTCGAAGTTCGACGTCATCGTCATCGGAAGCGGCGCCGGCGGCGCTTCGGTCGCGCACGTGCTCGCGACCCACGGGCAGAAGGTCCTCATCCTCGAGGCGGGGCCGAACTGGTTCGAGGGGCTCGACGATGCGTCGAAGCAGCCCGTGACGCGCTTCTCCAACGACGAGCTCAAGCTCTCGTCGCGCGGGTTCATCTACCCCGACAGCCAGATCGAGCCGCGCACGTGGCGGAACAGCGAAGCGGACGGCGATCGCCTCCAGATCACCGACGTCCAGGGGCTCCCCAAGACCGTGGGCGGCGGCGCGGTGCACGCCGATCTCAAGATGCCGCGCTTTCAGCCGACCGACTTTCAGCTCGGCACGCTGCTCGGCAACGTGCAGGACGCGAGCTTCGCCGACTGGCCGGTCACCTACGACATGCTCGAGCCCTTCTACACGTACATGGAATACGTGATGGGCATCCAAGGGCTCGACGGGTCGAACCCGCTCGAGGGGCCGCGCTCGAAGCCGTTCCCCATGCCCCCCGGCGCACCCATGTATCTTGCAACCGTCTTCCAGAAGGGGGCGGCTTCGCTCGGGGTGAACGTTTATCCGTACCCGACGGCGGTGAACTCGCGCATCTACGACGGTCGCCCGGCCTGCGTCGATTGCGGCTTCTGCAGCGGGTACGCGTGCCCGTCGAACGCCAAGGGGTCGCCCGCCGTCACCACCTTGCGCCGCGCGCTCCTCTCGGGGAACTGCCAGCTCCAAGCCGAGACGCGCGTCGTGCGCCTGGTGATGAACGGCGCGAAGAACGCGGTGATGGCCGTCGAGTGCCTCGATCCCGACGGCAACAAGAAGGTCTTCAGCGCCGATCGCTATGTCCTCGCGGCGAGCCCCATCGAAGACGCGCGCCTCCTCTTCTTGTCCGATCCGGCAGGCGTGGGGAACTCGAGCGGCCAGGTCGGCCGGAACCTCACCTTCCACTTCCAGACCGGCGCGGTGGGGATCTTCAACGAGCGCCTTCACGGCCATCGCGGACGCACGGTGACGCACGGCTTCTCCGAGTTCCGCGGCGTCCCCGGCGATCCGAACAAGCCGCTCGGCGGCATCGTCGAGGTGAGCGGGAGCGAGACCCCCATCGAAGAGGCCGCGTACATCACGCGCATCATGACGACCCTCGGCAGCTTCGACGGCTCGCTCTTGAAGCGCCTCATGCGCCAGGGCGCGTTCCGCGATCGCATCATCGCCCTCGCGCTCCAGGCAGAGGACGCGCCGCAACCGACGAACCGCGTCGACCTCGATCCCGCGGTGAAGGATCTCGACGGTCTCCCGGTCGCGCGTGTCACCTACAAGAATCACCCGTTCGAGCTCTCGGCGCGCGACTTCTACTCGCCGAAGCTCCTCGACTTGCTCGGCGCGGCGGGGGCCAAGGCCGCGGCCATCGCGCCGGCCGACGACATCCCCGCCTCGGCGCACATCATGGGGACGCTCCGCATGGGGAACGACCCGAAGACGAGCGTGTGCGACGCCGACGGTCGGTTCCACGACGTCGGGAACCTCTACGCCGCGGACGGGTGCCTCTTCCCCACCTCTTCGGGGTTCAACCCGACCCACACCATCTGTGCGCTGGCGACTCGCGTCGGCGCGTCGATGGTGTTCCCCGGATCGCCGGAGAAGGCCCTGACCTGATGCGTCCGCCGCTCGACGGTGTCGTGGTGGTGACCGGAGCCTCGTCGGGCATCGGTCGTGAGATGGCGAAGCTCCTGGCCGAAGAGGCCAAGGCGCTCGTGCTCGTGGCGCGTCGCCGGGCGCGCCTCGAAGAGCTCGCGACCGAGCTCCGAACGAAGCACCCCAAGCTCACTGTGCACATCGAAGAGCGCGACCTCGGCCAGGTGAGCGCCATTCTCCCCATGGTGGAGAGCATCAAGAGCACCGTCGGCGAGATCGACGTCTTGGTGAACAACGCCGGCCTGGGCGACATCAGCATGTTCGACCTGAGCGACGAGAAGAAGGCCGAGGGGATGATCACGCTGAACGTGACGAGCCTCACGCTCCTCACGCGCGCGGTCATCCCCGGGATGGTGGCGAGGAAGCGCGGCGGGATCCTCAACGTGAGCTCGAGCTTCGGGCTCGCCTTCTTGCCTGGCTTCGCCACCTACCTCGGCACGAAGCACTACGTGACCGGCTTCACCGAGGGGCTTCGCGCCGACATGCGCGGCACCGGCGTGGTCGTGTGCCAGGTGTGCCCGGGCCCGGTGGCGACCGAGTTCGAAGAGAACGCGGGGAACTTCACCGGGCAGAGCGTCCCCGGCTTCGTCGAGATCAGCCCCGAGCGGTGCGCCCGCTCGGCCATCGGCGCCTTCCGCCGCAACAAGCCCCTCGTCATCCCCGGCGTGGTGATGCGCTTCTTGATGCTGCTGAACGGCCTGAGCCCGCGCCCCCTGCGGCGCTTTCTCGCGTGGCTCCTCGCCGCGATGCTGCGGAAGCGCCAGCTCGCCGCCGCGCACGCGGCCGCGCCTACTCGCTGAAGTTGCAGACGACGCGGAGCGTCCCCGGGGTCGACGTGGCGCCGAAGTGCGTCGTGCGAAGAATGGGGAACATGCACGCATTGAGCGCGGCGCACGCGTCGCCCGGTTGGCTCACGTTCTTCGGCGTGCCCGAGGCGTCGACGTCGACGTCGTAGTATTCGAAGTCGTAGCCGGTGTCGCGCGACTTGTCGTGCTGGAAGCAGGCGAGCTTGGCGCACCCGCTGATGACCGCGGCGTGCGCGGCGAGCGCGTTGCGAATGCCGTCCGCCGAAGGGTAGGGGCCGTAGCTTTGCGGGTTGCACGAGCCGTGGGCGTGTCCGGTGGCGGCCACGGGGGCGGGGCCGGCGGTGGTGAGCGGCGAAGCTGTGCCCTGCGTCGACGCTCCGCTGGCGGCGGTGGTCGCGAGGCCGCCGCGGGCGGGAGCGTGCGCGGTGGGCGCGGCGTGGGCGCTGGCGGTCGCGCTGGCGATCGGCGCGACGTCGGCGCTCATGGCCAGAGGCGGCGCGCTGCCGATGGCGACGGCCTCGACGCCCGGCGACGCGCTGGCGCGCCCGCGCAAGAGGACGAACGCGCCCGCCGCGCCGAGGAGAGCGAGCGCCCCCACACCAAGCAAGACGGCGATCACCGCGCCGCCGCCGCCTGCGCTCGCGGCCTGCGGAGCTTGGACCGGCGTCGCGACGACCGCGGCGCTGGTCGAGAACGACGGCGCGTAGGGGCTCGCGGCCGGCGGCGGCGCGTACGGGCTCGGCGTCGGCGCCGGACCGGTGAAGGGCGTTGCCCCCGTGAACGGCGCGAGCGCCGCGCGCATCTCCTCGGCGCTGGCGAAGCGCGCCGCGGGATCTTTGGCCATCGCGCGCTCGACCACGGCGGCGAGCCCCGGATCGAGCCAGCCGGCGACCTGGCGAAGGGGCGGCGGAGGTGATTGTAGAATGCACACGAGCATCTCGGGGAGGCTCTTCGCGTCGTACGGCAGGCGCCCGGTGAGCGCGTGGTACATGGTGATGCCGACGCCGTAGAGATCGGTCCGTGCGTCGACCGCGCCGCCTGTGGCTTGCTCCGGCGCCATGTACGCCGGCGAGCCCATCATCGCCCCCGAGGCGGTGAGGGTGGAGTCGCCCATGACCTTGGCGATGCCGAAGTCGAGGACCTTCACCACTTCCCCCACGCCGGAGATGGACGTGAGAAAGACGTTGTCCGGCTTGATGTCGCGGTGCACGAGCCCGGCGCGGTGTGCGGCGGCGAGGGCGTCGAGCACTTGGCTCGCGAGGCTCGCCACGCGCGGGGCGGGGAGCGGTCCGCCGTTCGCCAAGACGGCGCGCAGCGACTCGCCGACGAGCCGCTCCATCACGAGGAACGGCGGCTCGGGGGCGCGATGTTGGAAGTCGGTGACTTGTACGATGTTCGGATGCCCGAGCGCCGCCGAAGCGCGCGCCTCGCGCTCGAAGCGCGCGAGATCCGCTTCGCCGAGCGATCGATCGAGGAGCACCTTGATGGCGACCTTGCGCCCGAGGTTCTCCTGCACCCCTTCGAACACGGCGCCCATGCCGCCGCGGCCGAGCAGCTTTCCCACGCGGTAGGTGCCGCCGAGGAGCGTTCCTTCGAGCTCGGGGACCGCGGGGCCGGTCGTGCTCGCGGTCACGAGCTCGCGCCTTCGGTGGGCGCCTTCGCCGTGAGATCGGGCGGGCCGAAGCCGGCGAGCGCGTCGTAGGCGGCGTATTTGAACAGCTCGGCGAGGGTCGGGTAGTTGAAGACCATCTCGATGAAGGTGTCCACGGTGCCGCCGAGCATCAGGACGGCTTGGCCGATGTGCACGAGCTCGGACGCGCGGTCGCCGATGCAGTGGCAGCCGAGGAGCTTCTTCGTCGCCTTGTCGAAGACCAGCTTGATGACCCCGTCCTTGTCGCCGATGATCTTGCCGCGCGCGTTGTCGCGGTAAAACGCGCGCCCGACGACGTAGTCGATCTTCTGCTCCTTGGCCTGCTCTTCACCGAGGCCGACGCAGCTCACCTCGGGGATCGTGTACACGCCGTAAGGAATGACGTGCGAGACCTGCCTCTTGTAGGTGAAGCCGAACGCGTGGCACACGGCGACGCGCGCTTGCTCCATCGAGGTGGATGCGAGCGCCGGAAAGCCGATGACGTCGCCCGCCGCGTAGATGTTGGGGACCGACGTGCGGTAGTCGCCGTCGACCGTGACGTAGCCGCGCTTGTCGAGGACTACGCCGACTCCGGCGAGATCGAGGCCGTCCGTTTGCCCGGAGCGCCCGGAGGCTGCGAGCAGCTTCTCGGTCGTGACGACGGTGGGCGGGGCGTCGCTCGGCGGCGCGCCCGGGGCGGGCGTGGGGCGTAGCTCGCAGGCGATACCGTCCTTGGTGCGGACCACCTTGCCCGGCGTCGTGCCCAGGCGCACGTCGACGCCCAGACCGAGGAGCGAAGCGCGCAGACGGTCGCCCATCTCGAGATCGAGGAAGGGGAGCAGGCGCGGGCGCGCCTCGACCAGCGTCACTTGGACGTGCATCGCGGCGAACATGCACGCGTACTCGCAGCCGATGACGCCGCCGCCGAGGATGGTCATCGTCTTCGGCAGACGATCGATCATCAAGATGGTGTCCGAGTCGTCGATGTCTTCGTCGTCGAAGGGAATGTTCGCCGGTTGGTACGGCTTCGACCCGGTGGCCACGAGGAACGTCTCGGCGGTGACGCGGCGGGGCTTTTGTCCGTGTCCCGTGAGCTCCACGGTGTGCGCGTCGACGAAGCGGCTCGAGCCGTGGAGGAGCGAGACCCCGTGACGATCGAGGTTCCAGCGAATGCGCGAGACCTCGAGCTCGCGCACCGCGTTCTTCCGCGAGAGGAGCTTGGGGACGGCGAGGTCGGGCTTGATCTCGACGTTCAGTCCGTAGAGCTCTCGCTGGCGAAAGCCGGAGAGGAAGAGCGCGGTCTCGCGCAGCGTCTTCGACGGCAAGGTGCCGGTGTGCACCGCCGCGCCGCCGGGCTCGGGCGCGCGCTCGACGATCGCCACCCGCTTGCCGAAGTAGGCGGCCTGGACCGCCCCCTTCTCCCCCGCGGGCCCCGCCCCCAAGACCAACAGATCGTAGTCGTACGCCACGCGCTCAAGGTACGCGCGGTGGTCACGTGGTGGCAACGCGATCGAAGCACGCGCGCGACGCTCAGTGCCGCGTGATGTCGTGGCGCACGTGTGCGAGCGGCGCGTCGTCGTCGGTCAAAAATCCGCGGTTCGTCGCCTCTACGCCCAGCTTGGCGAAGAGCCCGTCGAGATCCACCGTCCCCGGCGCGAGCCCCATGCGCGCGTAGAGATCGGAGAGCACGTGCGTACGCGTCGCCGCGTCGCCCACGTCGAAGGCGTGTGCCGTCGTCCATCGCGCGGCGTCGTTCCCGCCGGCAGCGAGAATGCCGCGCACGGCGTCGTCGAGCGAGCGCTCGCCGTGCGTCGCTTCGCGGATCATCACGTCGGCCACGAGGCAGAAGAGGGCGCCCCCCCAATAGACCCGCCCCCACGTGTGCGTGCGCTCGAGCCCTTGATCGCCCGGCTCGGGGAGCCCGTTGTGCATCATGCCGACGAACTGCTCCCACACCGCCGAAGGATCGAGCATCCCCGCGCGCGCGCGGATGATCGGCTCGAGGTACGTCGCGAGCCCCTCTTCGATCCACAAGCTGTCGCGCGGCACCGAAGGGAAGGCGAGGTGAATCATCTCGTGCACCGCGACCCAGTCGTCCTTGAGATCGCTCGGCTCGGAGGCTTGGCCGACGTCGATGAGGATCGATCCGCCGCCGCCGGCCATCGTGCGTCCGAAGCCGACGTGACGACGGCCGTGCGGAAGCAAGACGACGAGCACCCCGTCGATGGGGAACATGCCGTAGTAGTCGCGCACGGCGCTGGCGGCGCGGGTGAGCCACGCCGCGAGATCGTCGGGGGTCGTCTTGAGGTCGCCCGGCCCGATGGCCATGCGGATCGTGGCGCCGCCGCCGCGCTCGCTCTTGGGCACCACGACGTCGCGCACGCGATAGCGCCCGAGCGCGCTGTAGGGGGCGAAGGGGAGGCTCTCGACCGAGGCTTCGTACACGTCGGCGTCGTCGGGAGTCCCCGGGGGTGCCTTCGCGCTCGGGGTGGCCCGCGTGAGCCCGGTGGCGAAGACGTCGGGAGGCGTCGTGTGCACACGGAGGCGAAAGGTGGCGTCGCGCGGGAGCTCGAGCGGGTGAAGGAGCCACGTCGGCGGCGTCGCCTCGAACGCGCCGTCCCCGAAGCGTCGCGCGGTGCTCTCGTCGCCGAGCACGCGCGCGGCCTCGGCCAAGGCGAAGCGGTAGCGCACGACGCACCCCTCGCCCTCGCACGAAGGGACGAACCACGAGGCGCCGCGCGGCGGAACGGCACGCCATGACTCTCCCACGCGCACCGCCACGTCGTCGACGAACGGCTCGGCCCCCTCGGTCACGGTGAGCTCGCTCGCGGTCCCCGGGGCGAAGGTCGCCGTCACGTCGATGGTCTTCGCAAAGGGGGCGAGCGTGGCCTCGTAGGACCACGCGCCACGCATCCCTTGGGGCGGAGGCGCGTGCGCCTGCGAAGGTGATTCGGCTCCGCGACACCCCAGAGAGAGGGCGGCAGTCAGCGCGAAGAGCGCGCCGAGCGCCGAGCCACGCGAAGTGCCGAGGTCGCGTGCGTCGCCCACGTCACAGATCCACGATCTTGTAGTCCTTGATCTTGTAGAGGAGCGCACGGTGGCTGATCTCCAAGATCTCGGCCGCGCGCGTGCGGTTCCCTTTCGTCTTCTGGAGGGCGCGTCGGATCAAGATCTCTTCGATCGCGCTCGTGGTCTTCTTGATCGAGAGCTCTCCGCTGGCGAGCTGGACCTGCACCGGATCGAGCGCGTCCCGCACCCGCTCGGGCAGATCGGCGATCTGAAGCACTTCACCTTCGGAGAGGACCATCGCGCGCTCGATGGTGTTCTCGAGCTCGCGCACGTTCCCCGGCCACGCGTACTCGAGGAGCACCTTGCGCGCGTCGGGCGAGAGGCCGCGGATCGAGGTTCCCAGGCGCACGTTGTTCCGCGCGAGGAAGTGATCGATGAGCAGGTGCACGTCCTCGCGCCGCGCGCGGAGCGGCGGGATGGCGATGGGGAGCACGTTGATGCGGTAAAAGAGGTCCTCGCGGAAGCGACCGGCCTTCGCCTCGGCGTTCAGGTCGCGGTGCGTGGCGGCGACGATGCGCACGTCCACTTTGACGTCGCGAGAGTCGCCGAGCTTGCGGATCGACTCCTCTTGCAGCGCGCGAAGGAGCTTCACCTGCAGGTTGAGCGGGAGCTCGCCGATCTCGTCCAAGAAGAGCGTGCCGCCGTGCGCTTCTTCGAAGAGACCGCGCCGATCGGCGGTGGCGTCGGTGAAGGCCCCCTTCTTGTGCCCGAAGAGCTCGCTCTCGAGGAGGTTCTCGGGGATGGCGCCGCAGTTGATGGCGACGAAGGGCTTGTCCTTGCGGTTCCCCTTGGTGTGGATGGCGCGGGCGACGAGCTCCTTGCCCACGCCGCTCTCGCCGCTCACGAGCACCGTGGTCTTGAAGTCGGCGATCTTGGTGATGGTCTTGAAGATCTCTTCCATCGCCGGGCTCTTGGCGATGATCGACTCGAACTGCGAGCCCTGGCGGATCTGCTCTTTGAGCGCGCGGTTCTCGCGGCGGAGCGTCTCGCGCTCTTCGGCCTTCTTCAGCGTGAGGACGATCTCGTCGGGCTTGAACGGCTTGCTCACGTAGTCGTAGGCGCCGGCCTTCATCGCCTCGAGCGCGAGGTCGACGTTGCCGTAGGCGCTCATCACGATGACCGTGGCCGGGTACTGCTTGGCCTTGAGCGTCGCCAAGAGATCGAGCCCGCCCATCTTGGGCATCTTCACGTCGGTGAGAATGACGTCCGGACCGAACCCGTCGACGAGGGCAAGCGCCGACTCGCCGCTGTCGGCCACCTCGACCTCGTACCCGTGCTTCTTCAGCAAGGTGCGGAGGACGAGGCGGATGTTCTCTTCGTCGTCGACGACCAAGATCCGTCGCACCAGGGCCTCCGCGGTCGGGTGGGCGTCGCGGAACGGCTCCGCAACGTTTGCATACCGACCTTAGCACGGGTCCCGCCGCGGCTCCCACGTGCTCGTGGCCGCAGCGAACATGCCTCTAGCCTCATCGCAATGCTTGCGTAGGATGGCGAGATGCAGACGGGGCTCGATCGCCTGGCCGAAGACGCCGAACTCGCGCGCCTCGTGCGCGGCGCCAAGGTGGCGCTCCTGGCCCACCCGGCGAGCGTCACCGCCGAGCTCGTCCACGCCGCCGACGTCCTCGTGGGGCTCGGTGTTCGCCCGAGCATCATCTTCGGCCCCGAGCACGGCTACGGCGGGGAGGCGCAGGACATGATCGGCGTCCTCGACGCCAAAGATCGCTTCGGCATCCCGGTGCGGAGCCTCTACGGCGACACCCCCGACGCGCTCGTCCCCGCCGAGCGCGATCTCGACGACGTCGAGGTGCTCCTCGTCGACATGCAGGACGTCGGAGCTCGCTACTACACTTTCGTGTGGACGGCGGTGCTCGCCATGCGCGCAGCGGTGAAGCGCGGCATTCGCGTCGTCGTGCTCGATCGCCCGAACCCCATCGGGTGCGCCGCTTCGCTCATCGAGGGCCGGCGCCAAGACGAAGGCTACTGCTCGTTCGTCGGGCTCGAGCCCATCCCCATTCGTCACTCGCTCACGCTCGGCGAGATCGTCGCCTGGCGCGCCGACGTCGAGCAGATCGCGCGCGAGCAGGTGCAGAACGTGAAGGTGCGGGGCTTCGACGAGACCCTGCACGCGCCTTCGTGGGGGCGCCCGTTCGTCGCCCCCTCTCCCAACATGCCGGCGTACGAGACCGCGCTCGTGTACCCGGGCGGGTGCCTCCTCGAGGGGACGAACCTCTCCGAGGGGCGCGGCACCACCCGTCCGTTCGAGATCTTCGGCGCGCCGTGGCTCGACGGGCGAAAGCTCGCGCACGACTTCCACGCGCTCGGGCTCGAAGGCGCACGCCTTCGGCCGCTCAGCTTCCGCCCCACGTTCCAGAAGCACGCCGGGACGGTGTGCGGCGGCGTGCAGGTCCACGTAAGCGATCCGCAGACCTTCCGTCCGGTGGCGACGTACCTCGCCCTCATCGCGCTCGCGCACGCGCAGAACCCTTCGCTCTTCCGCTTTCGCACCGAGCGCTACGAGTTCAAAGACGATCCCCCGGCGCTCGATCTCCTCACCGGCAACGGCGAGGCGCGCGCGATGATCGCCACCGGCGCGCCGCCGCTCGACGTGGCCCAAGCCGTGGCTCGGGTCGATCACTACGACGCCGAGATCGTCCGCGCCGCGCGAGCTTCGGGCGAAGCGCGAGCGCTCTGACGAGCCTCCGACGGCGCCCGGGGCGCGCGGAAGGTCCCCCGAATCGCCCGTTCCTGGCGGTCCCCTAGCCCCTTCGGTAGACTCCGCCTACCGTGGGAAACCAGGACGAGAGCCCGCTCATCGGGCGGACCATCGCCGGGAAGTTCGCCATCGAGGCGCACCTCGGCGGGGGGGCCATGGGCTCCGTCTTTCGCGCGCGCCAGGTGGCCCTCGACAAGACGGTGGCCATCAAGGTGCTGCACCGCGAGCTCACCAAAGATCCCATGTTCGCCGCGCGCTTTCTCCGCGAGGCGAAGGCGGCGTCGCGCATCGATCATCCGTGCTCGATGCGCGTCATCGACTTCGGTGAGGAGCAGGACGGTCTGCTCTACATGGCGATGGAGTACCTCGACGGGCTCGATCTCTTCACCGTGCTGCAGCGGCAGTGGCCCATCGCCGGCACGCGTATCGTCGACGTCCTCGGTCAGGTGCTCGCCGCGCTCGCCGTCGCGCACGACATGGGGGTCGTGCATCGCGACTTGAAGCCGGAGAACATCATGGTCCTCCAAGGGACCGACGACGAGGGGCTCCCCAAAGACCTCGTGAAGGTGTGCGACTTCGGCATCGCCAAGATCACCAACAAGCGGACCGATCTCTCGGTGTCGGAGGGGCCGCGGCTCACCACCGCGGGGCTCGTGGTCGGCACGCCCGAGTACATGTCGCCGGAGCAGGGGCGAGGCGAGTCGCTCGACGCGCGGAGCGATCTCTATTCGGTCGGCGTCATCCTCTTCCAGATGCTCACGGCGAAGGTCCCCTTCGAGGCGGAGACGGCGCTCGGCATCGTGCTCAAACACGTGACCGACGAGCCGCCGCGCCCCTCGAGCTTGAACCCGGCGATCGACAGCCGTCTCGAGTCCATCTGCCTCAAGGCGATGCGCAAGAAGCGCGAGGACCGCTACCAAAGCGCACGCGAGATGCGCGCCGACTTGCGCGCGGTGCTCGATCTCGGCACGCACTCGCTGCCGCTCCCGCTCCCTTCGCGCTCCGAGCCGCGCCTCGGTCCTCAGCCGCTCATGGAGAACGCCGCCACCGCGGTGGCCATCGACTCCGCGGCCATCCGCGCCGGTGCCTCGCGCCCCACGCTCGCCGAATCGGCGACGCGCCCCGAGACCGAGACCGCGCTCGAAGCGGTCATCCCCAAGTCGCCGCGCTGGCCGGGCTTCGCCATCGCCGCGGTCCTCCTCGCCGGCACCGCGGCGCTCGTTGCTTCGCGCGTGCGGAGCTCCGCCGAGGGAGCGACCACCGCGTCGAGCGGAGCGGCGACCACGTCGGCTTCGGTCGCATCTTCACCCAGCGAAGCACCGAGCACGAGCGCAGCGCCCATCGCCGAGCTCGTCGCGCCGACCCCTTCGTCGAGCGCGAAAGGACGCGCGGCGCACGGAGCCAAAGGGAGCCCCTCGGGGCTCGCTGCCGTCGAGGGTCCGCTCGCTCCTTCCGCTGTCCCTTCCGGCGCAGCACCGACCGACGCCGGCGTTGCCGCTGCGCCGCAAGTCCCCGCGGCCCCGCCGTACGATCCGTCGAAGGCGCACGTGACCGAAGCGGCGATTCATCCGCTCAACACCACCACCCCCGACGTGTCGAAAGAGATCAACCTGCACGCGCTCTCGCAGTGCTACTCGAGCGCGCTCCTCGGCACCTCGGTGAAGCCGGCGCCGGCGAAGGTGACGATGCACCTCGAGACCGACGACACGGGACGCGTGAACGCCGCCGAGCTCACGGGCGACAAGATCCCCGCCGCTGCCGGCAACTGCGCCATGAAGTCGATGATGGGCAAGGTGATCCGCGCCGCCGACGGCAGCGGCATCGCCAGCGCGAACGTCGAGCTCGCGTTTCTCCCCGACTGACACGTCGACGGATCGGGCACGCTCGACGGACATCCCGGCTCGACGCGCGGGATCCGCGCGGCGGGAGCGCGGGCCGTGCACCGCACAAAAAAACGCCCGGCCGTGACTCTGGCCACGACCGGGCGGGGAGCGCGCGCGTTGGGGAGGGGCTCGCACGCGCCCTCAAGCCTCTCGAATGTGAGGCGCCCGACGGGGCGTGACAACCCCCCCAATGAACCAATTGGTTACTAGAGCGCGTGTCCCGCGCTCCGCGCCCTCGGGTGCGCTCGCACGAGCTCTTGGCGCGGGCGGAGGCGAGCGCCCTACTCTTTCTTCTCGACCTCGAGATCCTCGGCCAAATAGCTCAAAATGACCTCGTCGAGCGACTTGTCGCTGATGAGATCCTCGCCGAAAATCGAGCTTTGGCGCGGCTTCGCCTGGCCGAAGATGGCCGCCGGGCGCGCGGGGGCGTAGCGCCCTTCCAGGGCCTGCGGAGGGGGCGGGGCCGCTTCGGTGGTCGGCGCCTTGCGCTGCTCGCTCGGCTCTTCGCGCGGGACCGGCGCGCCCTCGGCCGGGACCTTGCCGTAGCGACCGGTGTCGCTCTTCTTCGTCTGAAAGAGCCCCTGCGGCGGGGGCGGCAGGTCGTCGGCGATGAGCGAGCGCTTCTCGAGATCGACGTACGGGCGCGCGCTCTCGCGCGTCGTCACCGGCACGTCGTCGGGGATCGTCGCCTCCGGCGCGCGCATCACGAGCGCGTCCGAGGGGGGAGGCGCGGGGATCGTCTGCGTGCCGAGCAGCGTGGGGGTTCGCTGGGGCGGCTGCCCGAACGGGCGCGGCGGCTGCGGCGCGCTCAACGGGCTGCTCAAGGGGGCGCTTGCCGGCGCCGCGAGCGGATCGCTCGCGGGGGGCGCGTCGGGGACAGGGACACTGACCTTCTTGGCGACCGAGCCCTCGCCCGGCTCGAACATGTGATCGAACTGGCCGTCGCGCAGGGCGATGAACATCGCCTTGTGCTGCTCTTTCATCATCGCGCGGACGGTGTCCTGCAACCCGTCGGCCCCAACGTGCTCGGCGTAGCTCGTCTTCACCGACTTGAGGATCCGCCCTCCGTCCATGAAGAGGTGCGTGATCACGTGCGGATGCTTGACGCCCGAGTCCTCCGTTTGGATGTGGAAGACCCTGTTCTTGTGCCGGACGTTGTTGTTGTAGCCGAGTAGCGGGGATTGAATCTTTCCCATCTCGAGCCTGGTCCCCGCGGAGGTGAACACCTCCAGCCTCTCCAAGCTAACACAGCGGGAAGGTGGTTACGCGAGGACGGGGGCGAGGCAGCCCTCGCGCGCGTCGCGGATCGAGGTCACAGGTAGGTGCAAGACCTCCTGCACGGACGCCTGGCGATCGTCCCGGCCCGCCCTCCGCACCGCGTGCGGCCCGTCGGTTCCGCGGACGGCGATCGAGAGGGAAGTCCCCCCCGTCACTCCCAGCTCGTGCGTCGGAACGCCGGCCGCGCGGGCCCGCTCCGCGAGATCGGCGGCGCGCGAAGCCGGCACGCTCACCACGATGCGCGACGGGCTTTCCCCGAAGAGCAAAGCCGTCACCCGCACGCCTTGTGCTTCGTGCGGGGCGTGGGCCTCGAGGTGGGCGATGTCGAGATCGATGCGCGCCCCGACGTCCCCTTCGGCGCGGGGCGAGGTGACGCAGCACTCGGCGAGGGTCACGGCGAGCCCGCCTTCCGACACGTCGTGCGCGCTCGCGAGAATCCCTTCGCGCGCCAACCCGAGGACGAGCGCTTGCAGACGTCGCTCGCGATCGAGATCGATCCGCTCGCGCCCGGCGACCGTGCCGCCGCGGCGCGCGAGGTACTCGCTCCCCGCGAGCGAAGCGACGGCGCCCCCGACCTCACCGAGCAAGAAGACCACGTCGCCGGCGCCGCGGAACCACTGCGTCACGACGTGATCGGGCGAAGCGACGAGGCCGACGGCGGCGAGCGTGGGGGTGGGGAGGATGGCGCGCGTCTCGCGGCCGTGCGCCGTCTCGACGGTGGTCTCGTTGTAGAGGCTCACGTTGCCGCTGACGATGGGGACTTCGAGCGCGGTGCAAGCCGCGGCGATGCCGTCGATGGCGCGCGCGATGTCCTCCATGACCTCGGGGCGCTCGGGGTTGCCGAAGTTCAAGCAGTCGGTGAGGCCGATGGGCTCGGCCCCCGAGCAGACGAGGTTCCGACACACCTCGGCGACGACGCGCGCGCCGCCGTCGAAGGCGTCGAGGGCGACGTGGCGGCCGTTGCCGTCGACGGCAAAGGCGAGGTGCTTGTCGATCGACTTTCCGTCGCGCTCGCAGGGCACGCGCACGACCGCCGCGTCGGATCCCGGGCGGACCACGGTGCCGCCGCGCACGATGTGATCGTACTGACGCCACACCCACGCGCGCGAGCCGAGGTTCGGCGAGCCGCAAGCAGCGAGGAGCTCGGCGCCGAAGTCGTCGGGCGTGGGGACGTTCGTCGTCTCTTCCGTCGGCGCGCGCGCGGCGCGGGGGCGGTCGTAGAGCGGTGCGTCGTCGGTGAGCGCGCCGATGGGGAGATCGCACACGACTTGCGCTTCGCCCTGGGGCGCGCCGCCGTCGAGCGGATCGAACCCCGGCGTGGCCCTGACGACCCAGCGCCCGGTGTCGGTGACGCGGCCGATGACCGCCGCGTCGAGATCCCACTTCTTGCAGATCTCGAGCACGCGCCCCTCTTCGCCGCGCTTGGTGACGAGGAGCATGCGCTCTTGCGACTCGCTCAAGAGGATCTCGTAGGGGAGCATCTTCTTCGCGCGGCGTGGCACGAGGTCGAGATCGATCTCCACGCCGCTCTCGCCGCGCCCGGCCATCTCCACGCTCGACGAGGTGAGCCCCGCCGCGCCCATGTCTTGGATCCCCTCGAGCGCGCCCTCGGCGAAGAGCTCGAGGCACGCCTCGAGGAGGAGCTTCCCCATGAAGGGATCGCCCACTTGCATCGTGGCGCGCAGGGTGGGGCGCTGCTTCTTGGTCACGCCGGTCGTCGTGCCCGAGTCGCCGGAGAACTCGTCCGACGCCATCGTCGCGCCGTGGATGCCGTCGCGGCCGGTCTTGGCGCCGATGTAGAGGATCGGGTTCCCCACGCCGGTGGCGCGCCCGTAGAAGATGCCGTCGGTCCGGGCGACGCCGCAGGTGAAGGCGTTCACCAGGATGTTGCCGTCGTAGCTCGAGTCGAACTGCACCTCGCCGCCGACGGTGGGGACGCCGATCGAATTGCCGTAACCGCCGATCCCGGCGACGACGCCGCGCAGGAGCTCGGCGGTGCGGGGGTGATCGGGGCGCCCGAAGCGGAGCGAGTTCAAGCCGGCGATCGGCCGCGCGCCCATGGTGAAGACGTCGCGCAAGATGCCGCCCACGCCGGTCGCCGCGCCTTGGTACGGCTCGATGAAGCTCGGGTGGTTGTGCGACTCCATCTTGAAGACCGCGGCGAAGCCGTCGCCGATGTCGACGACGCCGGCGTTCTCTCCCGGGCCTTGAATCACGCGCGGCCCCTTCGTGGGGAGGCGGCGGAGGTGCACGCGCGAGGACTTGTACGAGCAGTGCTCGCTCCACATCACGCTGAAGACGCCGAGCTCGGTGAAGGTCGGGGCGCGGCCGAGCGCGCGAAGGATCCGCGCGTGCTCGTCGTCGCTCAGCTTGTGCTCGCGGAGGAGCTCCTTGGTGATCGGCTTGTCACCGGGGAAAGGCGCGAGGGGCGGCGGGGCCGGGCGATCGCTCACGGTCGGTCGTCTACTCCGGCGGCTCTCGGGACTCAACCTGCCCGGGCTTCGCGCGCGGATGCCGGTCTCCCGCGCGGTCGTCGCCGCGAGGGTGAATCCGTGGTACCGAAGGCTCGATGCGCGCGACGGTGGTGATGTTCCCTGGGATCAACGCCGAGGCGGAGATGATCCGCACGCTCCGCGAGGTCGCGGGCGCGAAGGTCGTGATCGCGCGCCACACCGACACCGAGCTCCCCGCGGGGACCGACCTCGTCGCCGTCCCCGGCGGATTCAGCTACGGCGACTACCTCCGCTCGGGCGCCATCGCCAAGGTCGCCCCCGTCGTCGCCGCGATTCGTCGTCACGCGGCGCACGGTGGCTACGTGCTCGGCGTGTGCAACGGCTTTCAGATCCTCACCGAAGCGGGGCTCTTGCCCGGCGCCCTCACGCGCAACGTCGACCTTCGCTTCGAGTGCCGCGACGTCTACGTGAAGGTGTGCGCCGAAGGGCCGTTCACGCCGAAGAAGGGCGACGTGTGGCGCCTCGCCATCGCCCACGGCGAGGGGCGCTACCACGCCTCGGCCGAGGTCATGAAGCGCCTCGAAGGCGAGGGGAGCATCGCGCTCCGCTACGTGACGGCCCAGGGCGAAGTGACGGTACAGGCGAACCCCAACGGATCGCTCGACAACGTCGCCGGCGTGTACGGCGGGCCGAAGAAGAACGTGCTCGGCCTCATGCCGCACCCCGAGAGGAGCGCCGACCGTAGGACCGGGGGCGACGACGGTCGCCACATCTTCGAAGCGGTGCGCGCCTTGATCGGCGCGGGGGCTCCGGCCGCGGCCGCGAGCTGAGATCACGAACGCGGGAAGTGCTCCGTGGATCTTCTCTACTTCGTCCTCCTCATCAGCATCCTCATCTTCATCCACGAGTCGGGGCACTTCGTGTGCGCCAAGATTTTCGGGGTGAAGGTCATCACCTTCTCCATCGGCTTCGGCCCCAAGATCCTCCGCTTCCGCGGGCGCGAGACCGAGTACTGCATCGCGCTTCTCCCCTTCGGCGGCTTCGTGAAGATGCTCGAAGAGGCGAAGGGGACGGACGCGATCCCCCCCGAAGACAAGCGCCGCACCTTCGAGTCGCAGGCCTTGTGGAAGCGCGTGGTCATCGTGCTCGCCGGCCCGGCGATGAACGTCGTCTTCCCCGTCGCGCTCTACACCTCGGTGTTCCTCGAGGACCGCGCGTTCCTCCCGCCCACGGTCGGCGTCGTGCTCCCCGGCCGCCCCGCCGACGGCAAGCTGATGCCGGGCGATCGCATCCTCGCCATCAACGGCGAAGAGGTGTCGAGCTTCCCCGAGGTGCAGCGCGCCATCGCCGGGCGCGCTGGGCAGTCGCTGCGCTTCTCCATCGAGCGCGAGAAGAAGCCGCTCGAGGTGACCATCGTCCCCGCCGACGAGACCGAGGTGCGCGAGCTCGACGTGGTGGAGCACGTCGGCCGCGTGGGGATCGTGCCGAGCTTCCTCGCGCCGGTCATCGGCGTGCCGCGCGTCGATTCACCGGCGTACCGCGCCGGGCTTCGCACGTTCGATCGCGTGGTGGCGGTGAACGGCAAGAAGGTCGATCGCCTCCTCGACCTCCAAGATCTCCTCGCACAAAACCGTGGCGACAGCGTGGTCATCGCCTACCTGCGGCCGGTGCCGGTCGTCGGCGCCGCCGGCGGGCTGTGCGACATCGCGGTGATGGACCCGGGCGTCGCGACGCTCACCCCCGCGCCGCACACCGAAGGGGCCGCGCCCACCGACTCCGACGGGCGCGCCAAAGACACGCTGCTCCGCGCCGGCATCGAGAGCGCGAACATGTACGCCTCGTTCGTCCCCGAGGGATCGAGCGAATGGAAGGCCGGTCTCCGCGCCGGGGATCGCATCACGCGCCTCGACGGGATCGACCAGAGCAACTGGCAAGAGCTCGAAGACGATCTCGTACGCGGCGCGAGCCGCTCGCGGAACCTCGAGTGGACGCGCGCCGGCGAGCGAATGGCCGGCGTCTTCCAGCTCCGAAAAGAGCAGTGGGACGACGAGTTCTCCCAGCACTACGAGCGCTACGTCTTTCGCACCGCCAACTGGGCGCCCAACGCCCCCGACGAGATGGTGCCGAACCCGAGCCCGCTCACCTACGCGATCCGCCACGCGATGGAGGAGACGGCGAGCGTCATCCGCTTCTTGGGGATCGGCTTCGTGCGCATCTTCCAAGGTCGCATGAGCCTCTCGAGCGTGAGCGGGCCCATCACGATGTACGACGTCGCCGGGCAGGCGGGGGCGAAGGGGACGACCTACTTCGTGTGGGCGATGGCGGTCATCTCCATCAACCTCGGCCTCGTGAACTTGCTCCCCATCCCGGTGCTCGACGGCGGGCACCTCGTGTTCCTCGCGCTCGAAGCGGTGAAGCGAAAGCCGCTCAGCCTCCGCGCCCGCGAGGTCTCGAGCCTCGTGGGAATGAGCGTGCTCTTCCTCTTGATGCTCGTGGCCTTCAAGAACGACGTCGAGCGGCGCTGGGACGTGATTTTGGGGCAAATTCGCGAGGTCTTCGGCGGCTAGGGGCCCGAGTCGAACGTTCGTCGGCATGCCGACGAATTTCAGACTCGGGACACTAGCCCCGCTGCGATCCGCGCGCCCCTCGATCCAACTGAACGCCATTCAGATGGCGCGCCTCGGCACTTTCGGTGAACCGCCATTCATCGCCGGTGGCACCACGTCGACTTCTATGGCAAACGGCGCCCGAGGGCGTTCGCGTCCCCAAGGGGGCGTGGCGCCGCGTGTGAGCCATGAGCCGTCCTTTTCGTCGCTTCGGGTTGATCCTCGCGTCCATCGTCTTCGTCGCGGCGTGCGCCAACGGCACCTCCAGCACGAACGACACCGTGACTCCGACCGGGGACGGCGGAGGGACGACCACCGGCGACGACGACGGCGGCGTGGTCGTCGGTGACGACGCCGGCGCGACCGACAGCGGCGGCGCGCGCCCGGCGCCCGCGCCGGTCCTCACCTCGATCGATCCCACGTCGGTCAAGGTCGGCGCCCTCGGGCCCACGCTGGTCGTCACCGGCGTCGACTTCGTGCAGCGCTCGATCGTGCGCCTGGACGGGAGCGACTTGCCGACGACCTTCGTCAGCGAGACCGAGCTCCGCGCCCCCATCCCCACGGCCAAGCTCGCGCTCGCGGCCTCCCTCAAGGTCACCGTCTTCACCGATCTCCCCGGCGGCGGCACGAGCGCCGAGGTCCCCTTCGACGTGCTCAACGTCGTCCCGTCGCTCACCGACCTCGCCCCCTCGAGCGCGATGGTGGGCTCGGGCGACACCGGGCTCACGCTCACCGGCTCGGACTTCGCGCCAGGCGTGCGCGTCACCTTCGACGGCACCGACTTGAGCATCGGCTCGTCGACGGCGACGACGATTGTCACGACCATCCCTGCCTCGCTCCTCACCGCGCAAGGGAGCCACAACGTCGTCGTCGTGAACCACGGGCCCGGCGGCGGTCCCTCCACGCCCATCGCCTTCACCGTCACGAACCCGGCTGCCATCAACGTCTCTTCGGTCAATCCGAACTCGGCGCTCGCCGGCGATCCCACGCTCGGCATCACCATCGTCGGGAACGGCTTCGTCGCCAGCTCGTCGGTGACGTTCAACGGCAACGCCATCAGCTCGAGCTTCGTCGACAGCAATCACCTGACGGCGACCGTCCCCGCAGCGCGCCTCGCCACCGCGGGGAACTTCAACATCGTCGTCACCAATCCCCCGCCGGGCGGAGGGGTGAGCTCACCGACGACGTTCCAAGTGCGAAACCCGGTACCGAACCTCGTGAGCGTCAGCCCGAACACGGCCTACTACCTCGCGTCGGACAAGACGGTGGTCCTCAACGGAGCCGGCTTCGTCTCCGGCTCCAAGGCGCACCTCGTCACCGGCAGCGGCACGGTCGATCTCGCCACCACGTACGTGAACGCGAACGAGGTCGACGCCGTCGTCCCCGCGGCGAACTTGAACAAGCTCGCCACGCTGCAGATCAACGTGACGAGCCCCGTGCCCGGCGGTGGCACGTCGCAGAACCTCCCCTTTTACGTCACCTGCGATCCCACCGGCGTCCAGCTCGCGCTCGGCCCCGTGGGGAGCGTGAGCACCTTCGCGACGAGCTTCGATCCCAACGTGACCGCGAACCGCATCGCCTCCGCCGCGTGCCCCACGACGCTCTCCGGCTCGGCGCAGCCGTTCCGTACCTGGGTCGTGCAGAATACACAGGCTTCGGCGGTGACCCTCTCGGCGTGGGGCGTGTGCACCTCCGACGCGAACCACGAGGACGACGCCTTCCTCGCGCTCTATCGCACCGGCACGCCTCCGGCCGACGACAACGCGCGAAAGGCCTGCACCGGCGTCGCCAGCGAAGGGAAGCTCGGCGCAGCGGGGAACTACTCGGCGCCGAGCCCCGACGACGGCGCTTCGAACTACTGCCCCGGCCTCACCAAGGCGAACGGCGGCGGCATCTCGCTCGCCACCTGCGAGCGCGCGGTCGTGTACGTCGCGCCGTACAGCAGCACGAGCACGTACTTCCCGCCCCCCTCGCAGATCCGGATCAAAGCGGAATAGTGCCCGCGCCCCCCGCTTCGCCTCGCGCGCGCGTGCCGACGGCGCGCACGGTCGCCGTCGACGTCCTCCTCCGCGTGGCGCGTGACGACGCCTTCGCTTCGGCCGCGCTCGAATCGGCGCTCGGCCGCGCGGTGCAGCTCGAGCCACGGGATCGCGCGCTCGCCACCGAGCTCGCCTACGGCACGTTGCGTGTGCGCGCGTGGCTCGAGGCGCGCATCGCCGCGCGTGCCTCCCGCAAGCTCGACGCGATCGATCCCGAGGTATTGGCCGAGCTCCTCGTCGGCGGCTACCAGCTCTTCTTTCTCACGCGCGTCCCCGCGTTTGCCGCGGTGAACGAGGCGGTGGGGGCGGTGCGCGCGAAGAAGGGGGCCAAGGTCGCGGCCTTCGCCAACGCGGTCTTGCGTCGCCTCTCCGAAGACGCCGCGCGCGAGAAGGCCGATCCGATCGAAGCGGCGGTGAGCTCGGCGCCCGCGTGGCTCAAAGAGGCGCTCGTCGAGAGCGTGGGCGAAGAGCACGCGCGCGCGCTCCTCGGCGGCGGCGATCCGCCGGCGGTGGCGATTCGTGTGAACGAGGTCGGCGACCGCGACGCGTGGGTAGAGAAGATCCGCGCGGCGGCGAAGGACGACGCCGAGGTGCTCGCGGGACGGGTCTCGCCGTACGCGATCCTGGTGCGAGGGGGCGGGCGCACGCGCGATCTCCCCGGGTACGGCACCGCTTGGGCCATTCAAGAAGAGGGCTCGCAGGTCGTCGCCCTCGCGCTCGGCGCACGGCCCGGCGACGAAGTGCTCGACGCGTGTGCCGGTCGCGGCAACAAGACCGCGCTCTTGGCGCGCCTCGTCGCTCCCGTCGACTCGAGCGCCTCGGAGGCGAAGCGCGGCGCCGTAGACGCCGCCGATCTCTACGGCGAGAAGCTCGATCGCCTCGCCGCCGAGCTCGCCAAATCCGGGCTCGCCCCCCGCGCGATCTTCTCGGTCGATTGGTCGCTCGGCCCGGGCGCGCTCGCCGACCGCACCTACGATCGCGTGCTCGTCGATGCGCCGTGCTCGGGGAGCGGCACGCTGAGGCGCCGCCCCGACCTCGCCTCGCGCCGGACCCCCGAGCGCCTCGCCGACCTCGCCGCGCTCCAGGGGAGCATCGCGCTCCGCGCCTCGCGCCTTCTGCGACCCGGGGGGCACCTCGTCTTTGCCGTGTGCAGCGTCCTCGCCGCCGAAGCCGAGGCGGTCGTCGAGCGCCTCCTCGCCGAGGCGAAGGACCTCGAGCTCGTGCCGTTCCCTGGTGAAGCGGCCCGGAGCCTCGCCGGAGAGGCCTCTACCTTGCGCCTTCTCCCGCACCTCCACGGAACCGACGGGTACTTCCTCGCGAGCTTCCGGAAGGTACCGATTGCCAGCCCCGGCCACGCGTCGTAAAGCTTCGGCTCATGCTCATCGACGTCACGATGCCGCAGCTCGGGGAGAGCGTGTCCGAAGGGACCGTCACCAAGTGGCTCGTTCGCGAAGGCGACGTGGTCGCCAAGGATCAGCCCATCGCCGAGATCGGCACCGACAAGGCGGACAGCGAGCTCCCCGCGCCGGCCGGCGGCCGGGTCGTCAAGCTCCACGCCCAAGAGGGCGACGTCCTCCCGGTGAAGACGTTGCTCCTCCAGATCGATCCCGACGGAGCGGCCGCCGCTCCTCCCGCGCCGTCCCCGGCCACCAAGCGCGACGTCCCCGCCGCCGCCGCCCCGGCCAACGCGTCGCGCAGCGTCACGGGCGCCGCCCTCGCTTCGCCCGTCGCCCGTCGCACCGCCCTCGAGAACGAGGTCGATCTCGCCGGCGTGCAGGGCTCGGGCGATCGCGGACGCATCACCAAGGACGACGTCCTCCGCGCGAAGCCGAGCGAGCCGTCCGCCGCTCCCCCCGTGGCCCCCGCTGCGGTCGAGGCTCGCTCCGCCGCCGCGCCCGCGCCCGCCCGCGCCAACGCCGTCGCGCAGATGGTGAACCAGGGCGGCGGCTTCGTCCCGCCGATCCCCGGCTACGGCTACGGCTCCTTCAAGGTGCCGCAGTACCGCCCGACCGAGGGGGACAAGGTCGTCCCCTTCACCCGCCGCCGGCGCATCACCGCCGACCACATGACGTACTCGAAGTTCGCTTCGCCGCACGTCGTCACGGTGGCCGAGGTCGATCTGCACAAGACCGCGGCGCTCCGCGAGCAGCACAAGGATCGCTACAAGAAGGAAGGGCACGCGCTGACGATGCTCGCCTTCGTGGTCGTGGCGACGGCCAAGGCGCTCCGCGAGAACCCGTCGCTCAACGCCCGCGTCCTCGACGACGCCTACGTGATCTTCCACGACGTGAACGTCGGCGTCGCCGTCGACTCGCCGGACGGCCTCGTGGTGCCGGTGGTTCGCCGCGCCGACGAGCTCGGCGTGCGCGGCATCGTGCGCTCGATCGACGAGGTCGCCAAGCGCGCGCGCACCGGCAAGATCACCGCCGACGACTTGAGCGGCGCCACCTTCAGCGTCACGAACCCCGGCATCAAGGGGAACCTCTTCGGCGGCGCCATCATCAACCAGCCGAACGTGGGGATCCTCCGCATGGGAGAGATCCAAAAGCGCGTCGTCGTGGTCGAAGGCCCGGGCGGTGAGGACATGATGGCCATCCACCCCGTCATGTACATGGCGCTCAGCTACGACCACCGCATCGTCGACGGCGTGGCGGCGAACTCCTTCTTGTGGCGCGTCACCGAGCTCCTCGAGAAGGGCGACTTCGAGGTCTGAGCTAGCGCCGCCTCCGAAGGAGCGCGAGGCCCGCGAGGCCGAGCGCAATGACGACCGACGCGAGGCCTCCTGCGCCGCGCGTCACGTCGCACGTGCACCCGCCGCGGCTCGACACGTTCCCCGAAGGGGCCCCGGCGTCGCTTGCGCCGGCGTCGTTCGTACCGCCGAGCTGCTCGTTCAAAGCCGGCCAGTCGGCGGCGCATTGCGTGGCGCTTTCGCCGGGCGCGCAGGCGAGCGGCCCACGGATCCCGTTCAAGTGGAGCTTCGCCTGGAACGTCGCGCCCATGTCGCTCGAGGCGCCGAGGATGAACCCGCTCGTCTCGCTGGAGCAGGCGAAGAGCGTCGGCCCGGCGAAGGCCAGGCACTGCACCTGGATACTCGAGCGCTTCTGAAAGGAGAGATCCTGCGCGCTCGCGACGAAGAGTCCGTCCACTCCGCCGAGGAGCACCTGGCTCCCGTCGGGAGAGAGGGCGAAGCCGAGCATCGGTGAGCCCGTGTAAACTGCACGAAACGACTTTCCCGCGTCGTCGGTGACGAAGAGGCGGCTCGTCCCCGGTCCGCTCGAGCGGACGTAGACGCGATCAGGATTCGTCGGGTCGACGGCGGCGATGAACGGCGCGCGCTCGATGGCGGGATCGAGCGGGATGTTGCGATAGTCCCAGGTGGCCCCTTGGTCGTCGGAGACGTACAGCGCGCCGGTGAAGGAGGTGGACGCTGAGGTCCCAGCGTCTTCGCCCGTCGGGAGAATGGCCGAGGCGTAGAGCCGGCCGCCGGCGACTTCGATCGTCTCGGTGATGACGTGGGAGTCGAGGGCGGTGCCGATTTGTCGGAAGGTCTTGCCGTCGTCGCTCGTGGCAAAGACGCGGTTGTCGTAGAGCGCGTCGCCGCCCCCTTTGAGGTTCTCGGTGACCAGCACGACCCCCGAGCTCGGATCGTCTCGGCGCATCGCCACGTCGATGGCCGCCGCGCCGGCGAGCCCCGCGCCTCCGGCGAAGCTCCATCCGCAACCGAAGTCGGGAGAGACGGCGAGCCCTTCGTAGGTGCCGGCGAGGACGGTGAGGTTCTTGGTGACGGCGATCGAAGGATCTTCCACCCCGCCGTAGCCAACGGCCTTCTCGCAGATCCAATCCCAAGTCGTGCCGCCGTCCTTGGAGAAGAGGACGCCGAAGGTGCTCCTCAAGACGAGCGAGCGAGGATCGGTCGGCGCGGCCACGAGCTGGCTCGTCGCCGGGAAGCGCCCGTTCGCGCGTGCCGTCGTGGTCGCGGTGAGCACGAGGGAGAACGTCGCGAGCGCGAGCGTAGGGATATGACGACGTGAGATCATGCGACGTGGCGAGGCTACCACGCGCCTCGCACGCGTTCTCCGGCGTCAGGGGGCCCGCGTCGCCACGACGAGCTGCTCCACCGGAGAGAACGGCGTGCACGTCACGACGAAGCGATGGCCGAAGAGCTCACGCCACGCCGAGGCGTCCATCACGCGCCCCTCGAGCGCGAGGCCCACCACCTCGTCGACGTGAAGGAAGCGCCCCGGCCCGAGGCGCTCGAAGGCGAGCCCGTCGTCCCCGCGCCGTTCGCTCGGACCTTCGAGGAGCCCGGGGGAAGGGACCTCGCACACGACCACCCCGCGCGGCCCGAGCACCCGGTGCGCCTCGCCGACGAAGCGTGCGAGCTCGGCGTCGCTCTCGGGGTGCGCGAGCGTTCCGTGGAGCGCGAGGACGGCGTCGAACGCGCCGTCGGGGAAGGGGAGCGCGCGGAAGAAATCTCCCTGGACGAGCGGCACGGGGCGAGCGCGCCTCGCGCAGCGCGCGAGCATCGCCTCCGAAGCGTCGAGACCGGTCACGTCGTGCCCGGCGTCCAGGAGGCTCGTGAGCTCACGCCCTGTCCCCACGCCGAGATCGAGCACACGCGAGCGCGGCGCGAGCCGGGGGAGGACGCGGCGCATCCGCGCCTCCGACTCGACGCGCGGGAGGGCGTACGCGCGCTCGTAACGACCGGCGATGGCCTCGAAGAACCGCGCCGCGCCGACCCGCAGAGGGGCGCTCTTCGCGCGCGCGTCGTCGCTCCCGTCCCGTGCCACCCCTTCAGCATACGGTGTAGCATCGGCGCGTGCGATCCCGCCTCACGGAGCTCCTCGAGCGCGGCGCGATCGACGGCTCGTTCGCGCGTGCCTGCGCCGAGGTCGTGGCTCGCGTCGCGGCGCCGCGTCTCGCGCGTCCTATGACCGTGCCTCCCGGGGTTCGCGTGCTCACCGTGGGCGGCGCGACGTGGGGCGGCTCGGGGAAGACGCCGCTGGCGATCGCCTGCGCGCGTGTCCTCGCCGGAGAAGCGCATCACGACGTCGCCTTCATCGGTCACGCCTACGGCGCGGCCCCGCGTCGCGCGCGGGTCGTCGCCCCTGACGATCGCCTCGAGGACGTAGGCGACGAAGCGCTGGTCGCCGCACGGGCCCTCGCGAGCGCGCGGGTCGAGGTGATCGTCGCCCCCTCACGCACCGAGGCGGTCGCCTTTGCGGCGGGGCGGGGCGCGCGCATCGTGGTCCTCGACGGGCCGCTCCAAATCGCGCCACGCCGCGCCGACCTCGCGCTCCTCGCCGTCGACGCCGCGCACCCGTGGGGCCTCGCGCGCGAAGGTCGCGGCGCTTGCCCGCCCTGCGGCGATCTCCGCGCCGAAGCGAGCGATCTCCGCGCGGCGTGCGACGAGGTCGTGCCGGTCGACGACGCGGCGAGCCGCGGAGCGTGGAGCCAAGCGACGGGCGCCCTCGTCCCCTTCGCCGATCTCGCAGCGCGTAGGCTCGGCCTCGTGACGGCGCTGGCTCGCCCCGCGCGCCTCGAGGCGTCGCTCGCCCGCCGGGGGATCCGCCCGCTCGTCGCCTTGCACTTGGGGGATCACGCGCGAGGCGGCGGGCGCGCGCCCCCCGCGGTACGCCTCGCCGAGCTCGCGCGGCGTCACCGCCTCGAGGGTTGGTTGGCGAGCGAAAAGTGCTCTCTCCACGCCTCCGGGCGACCCGCGCACATCGACCTCTTGGTGCTGGAGCACGGTTTCTCGGCGTCGCCGGCGCTCGCGCGCCGCGTGTGGGCGCGCTTCCGACACGCGAACGAGCCTTCGCGCTCCTTGACCGCTTCGGGCGAGGGCAATAGCCTGTTTCCTTAGGTGGGCTGGGTGTTGGCGTGAGCGATTCCGACGAGAAAACACGCGTAACAACCATCGTCCAGAAGCCCCTGACCGACGAGGATCGGCCGAAGGGCGGCGACTGCCTCGTGGTGATTTACACGAAGGAGCCCACGCTCCTCGGCAAGCGGTTCGTCTTGGACACGAGCCCGCTTCGCGTCGGCCGCGGGGCGGAGAACCACATCGTCCTCGAAGGCGACAGCGTCTCGCGCAAGCACGCGCACTTCGAGCAGCGCGGCAACACCTGGTACGCCGTGGACGACGGCTCGACCAACGGCACGTACGTCAACGACGACCAGATCTCGCGCGAGCTCGGCCTCGGCAACGGCGACCGCATCAAGGTCGGCCCGACGATCTTCAAGTACCTCTCCGGTCAGGACGTGGAAGCCCAGTACCACGAAGAAATCTACCGGATGACCATCATCGACGGTCTCACGCAGGCGCACGTGAAGCGCTACCTGCTCGAGGCCCTCGAGAAAGAGATCATCCGCGCGCGACGCCACGCGCGCGAGCTCTCCTTCATGATGTTCGACATCGACCACTTCAAGAAGATCAACGATTTTCACGGCCACCTCGCCGGCGACTACGTACTCAAGGAGCTCGCGCGCATCGTGCAGGCGCGCATCCGCCGCGACGAAGTGTTCGCCCGCTACGGCGGTGAAGAGTTCGCCATCATCCTCCCCGAGACCCACCTCGACGGCGCGCGCGCGTTGGCCGAGGGGCTCCGCGAGAAGGTCGAGCAGTCCAAGTTCACCTTCCAGAACGAGACCATCAGCGTGACGATCTCGATCGGTGTCGCGCAGCTCGCCGACGCCGACAAGACGAGCATGGATCTCATTCGCAGCGCCGACACCAAGCTCTACGACGCGAAGCGCGGCGGCCGTAACCGCGTCGTCGCCTGATCGCGGGTCGCGCGCTCTCTTCGCTCACGAAGGCCACGTGACGCTCCCGCCGCGCATCGTCGTCGCGCCGCCCGGTCCGCGCTCGCGCGCGCTCGGCGAAGAGCTCCTCGCCGCCGAATGCCCCGCCTTCGAGACGCGCCGCGAAGCGCGGGCGAAGACGAGCGGCGAAGAGCAGCACCCCATCGTCTACGCCACCGGCGAAGGGGGGAACGTCGTCGACGTCGACGGCAACCGCTACGTCGACCTCGTCGCCGGCTTCGGCGCGCTCGTCCTCGGGCATCGCCCCCCTGCCGTCGCCAAGGCGCTCCGCGCGCAAGAGGAGCGCCTCTGGCTCGCGCTCGGCGACGTGTACTCCGCCGACGTGAAGGTGGAGCTCGTGAAGCGCCTCGCCGCGCTCCTCCCCGAGCCGGGCGCGCGCGTGCTCCTCGGATCGTCGGGCGCCGACGCCGTCACCGCGGCGCTCAAGACCGCCAAGCTCCGCACCGGGCGCGATCGCGTCGTCGCCTTCGAGGGGGCGTACCACGGCCTCAGCTACGCGCCGCTCGCCGCGTGCGGGCTCGCCCCGCCCTTTCGCGCGCCGTTCGCCGGGCAGCTCGGCGCGTGGGTCGACTTCGTACCGTACCCGCACGACGAAGCTTCGCTCGAAGCATGTATGGTGCAAGTTCGCGCCCTGGCGCCGAAGGCGGGGGCGATCCTCGTCGAGCCGGTGCTCGGTCGCGGCGGATGCGTCGTCCCGCCGTCGCGCTTTCTCCCCGCGCTCCGCGAAGCGGCCGACGCGAGCGGCGCGTTGCTCGTCGCCGACGAAGTGTGGACCGGCATGGGGCGATGCGGCGCGATGCTCGCGTCGATCGATCAAGGCGTCCTGCCGGACATCGTGTGCGTGGGGAAGGGGCTCGGCGCGGGGCTCCCCATCTCGGCGTGCATCGGTCGCGCGGAAGCGATGGAGGCGTGGGGCGCGCACGGCGGTGGCGCGATCCACACCGGCACGCACTTCGGATCGCCGCTCGCGTGCGCCGCGGCGCTGGCGGTGCTCGACGCCTTTGCCGACGGCGCGCTCTTTGCGCGGGCTCGCGAGGTCGGCGCGCGCTTCCGCGACACGCTCGCGCGTGAGCTCGCCCCGCAGGGAGCGCGCGTTCGCGGCGCCGGCATGATGATCGGAATCGCGTTCGAAGGGGACGCGCCGCGCGCGCTCGGCGTCGTGCGCCGCCTCCTCGACCAGGGGTACCTCGCGCTCACCGGCGGGACCGCGGGGGACGTCGTGACGCTCACGCCGCCGCTCGACCTCGAAGAGGAGCGGCTTGAAGACGCCGCGCGCGCCATCCTCGAGGCCCTTGCGACGCCGATCGCCGTGCCCCAGGGGTGAAGCTCGCCGTTCACACGGCGCGCCAAAACAGCGAGAAAAGCCCCGAAAGGCGCTCTTCGCCGCCGCGTCGCCCTTGGTACGTAGCGTGCACTGGCGGCCTGCGATGTCGCGCTCCCTGTCGCTCGCTCTCGTCGTGCTCGGCGCTCTCTCGGCCTTCGGGTGCGCGTACAAACGCACCGAGTCGGTCAGCGCCAACGGCGAGGATCGGGTGCTCTACTTCACCGGCGTCGTCGGCGCGGACCTCGGCGTAGTCCCCCTGGGCGCGACGCGCACCGTCCACGTGGCGCGCTTGCCCGGCGGTCAGGTCGACTGTCATCCGCTCGGCATCAAGGGGGGCGTCCACACGCAGGGGGGCGGTCACCCCGATCTCCCTTCGGACACGTGCGACACGATCCCCCCCGAGCCGACCGACGTCGAGGCGGCGACCTGCGACGACGACGCCTGCACCGTCACCTGGGACACCGCGAAGACCGGCATCACCCTCCACGTCACCGCCAAGGAGGAGAAGTCGACCCACCTCCGCGTGACGCTCAAGAGCACGAAGGACGGTGCCCTTTACAGCGACGCCATCGCCGTACGCTTCGCTCCTGCCAAGCGCGTGCGTCTCCGCGGGCGTCCGCGCGATCTGCTCCCGCTCCGCACGCCGGTCCTCCCGGGTGTCGCCGTCGACTATCCCGAGGCCGACGTGGTCGACGCGAACGACGAGCCGATGAGCCTGGACGAGGGGGCGCTCGAGCGCTCGCTCCGCGGCACCGGATGGGAGCCGGGCGAGTACGAAGGGCTCGTAGCGAAGACCGCCGGACACGGCACGATGCACTGGGAGGTCCCCGGGATCATCTCTCGCGATCTCGACCTCGAGATCGTCGACCCTTCGTCGGCGGTCGCCCTCGAGATCGGACCGCTTGAAACGGCCCCGGCGTACGACGATCCGGCCGTCGATCTCGACACCGCGCCGGCGGTCGAAGCGACCCCCATCGACGCGGTCGAGCTCGCGTCCTCGCGCGCTCCGGTCGCCACCTTTCCGACCCGCGCGGTCCTTAGCGACGGTCGACGCGCCCTCCCCGCCATCGATCGCGTCGTCGTGACGCCGACCATCTTCGCCAAAGCCTCGCCCGACCTCTCGGCGTCCTGGGTCTTCGACATCGACGCCGCCCCTGCCGTGGGGGAAGGGAGCCTGGAGGTCGACGCCGGCCCGCTCTCGCTCACGTTGCCGCTTCGCGTCGGCCCCCCGCTCTCGCGCTGAGCTGCCGGCGCGCGCCGACGAATCGACACGCGCGTCCGGCGGCGCAGTACAATCGAGGGATGCGCTACCTCGCGCCTGCACTCGTCTTCGCTCTCGGGCTCGCGTCCTTCGCCGGGTGCGGGACCTCCGACTCCTCGACCTTCGGCAACGGATCGAACGACGGCGGCGCCTTCGCCGACGGCCCGTTCGATCCCACGCTGAACGACGGCGCGGGTGGCGGGGACGGCGCCGGCGGCGACGGCGGCTGCGGGCCGAACCTCGCCGGCATTCTCCGCGACTTCAAGGGGGCGAACGAGCCCGGCGGGCACCCCGACTTCGAGAGCGTCGCGTCGAAGAACTTCGGGCTCGATCCGGGGATCGTGAAGACCGCTCTCGGGGCCGATCTCAAGCCGGTGTTCGCCGGGCCTACGAAGTCGACGACCAACCAGACGAACTTCGACCAGTGGTACCGAGACACGCCCGGCGTGAACAAGACGAAGATCTACACGGTCCCGTTCCAAGTCGATGCGACCGGTCACGTCGTCTACGACACGACCGCGTTCTTCCCCCTCGACAACGATCCCGACGGCTTCGGCATCACGCCGGGTCAAGTGCACGACTACGCGTTCACCTACGAGCTTCACACCGAGTTCGTCTACGGAGGGGGCGAGGTCTTCTCCTTCCGTGGGGACGACGACGTGTGGGTGTTTCTGAACCATCAGCTCGTGGTCGATCTCGGCGGCGTGCACGGCGCCGAAGCGGCGACGGTGAACGTCGACGCCAAGGCCGCGGCGCTGGGGATCCAAAAGGGGAACACGTACCCCTTCGATTTCTTCTTCGCCGAGCGCCACACCACCGAGTCGAACTTCCGCTTCGAGACGACGCTCAAGTTCACCAACTGCAACCCCATCTTGCCGCGGTGACGAAGGAAGCCACGGGAGAAGATCTTCTGGCGGCGAGCCGCGCCCTTCATCTTCGCGCGCGCGCATTCGTGCGCGCGTTCGAGGACGGCGCCCCGATGCCCGAGGCGTTCGACACGCTCGCTTGCGATCTCGCGCGTTTTCAGGCGGCGCACGTCGAGGGATTCTCGCGCCTCCTTCACGCCCGCGGGCTCGACGCCCAGAAGCTCGTGCGCGCGAGCGACGTCCCCGCGGTCCCCACCGACGCCTTCAAGATGGCGCGCGTCAGCGCGTTCCCCGCCGAGGCCACGCCCACCGTCTTTCGCACGAGCGGCACGACCGTCGGCGCGCGCGGCGAGCACGCGTTTCGCGACGTCACGACCTACGACGCGGGGGCCGTGGCCTTCGGTCGCTGGGCGCTGGCGCCGGACGTGAAAGAGCGCCTGGCGATGGCGGTCCTCGGCCCTCCGCCGGAGGACGCGCCCGACTCTTCCCTCACGCACATGATGGCGCGCTTCCTCGAAGCCTTCGGCGAGGCACCGCGCGAAGGGGCGTTCTTCCTTCAAGGCGAGGTGCTCGACCTCGCTGCGCTCGACGCCTTCCTCGCGCGCCAAATCGTCTCCGAGGCGGGGCCGGTGTTGGTGATGGCGACGGCGTTCGCCTACGTGCACCTGCTCGACGCGCTCGACGACGCCACGCTCGTGCTCCCCGCCGGGAGCCGCGTGATGCAGACCGGCGGATTCAAAGGGCGCTCGCGCGAGGTCTCGGGCGAGAAGCTCCGTGAAGACCTCGCCCACGCCTTCGCCGTCCCCGAGACGTCGGTCGTCGGCGAGTACGGGATGACCGAGCTCTCGAGCCAATTCTACGAGGCCACGCTGCGCGGCGGCGCGCCCGGCGTGTACGTCGAGCCGCCGTGGGCGCGCGTGGTCGCCGTCGATCCCGACACGCTCGTCGAGGTGGCCGCAGGCGAGGTGGGGATCGCGCGGATCGAGGATCTCTTGAACGTCGACAGCGCCTTCGCCGTGTTGACCGCCGACCGTGTACGGCGTGTGCCGAGCGCCACGACGGAGCGCGGCGGTTTCGAGCTCCTCGGGCGCGTGCCCGGCGCCGTCCCCCGCGGCTGCTCGATCTCCATCGACGAAATCTTGGGTGCATGATGCACCGAATGCGCAGCGTGGACGAGCGCGTCGCCGATGTCCGCCGTGTCCTCGCCGCGGCGAGGGCGCTTCCCACGCGCGCGGGGCTCGTGGACGAGCTCGTACGAACGACCGGGCTCTCGCGCGAAGGGGTTCTTCGCGGGCTCGCCGAGCACCTCGAGGTCGACGCTTCGGACGAAGAGCTGGCGTCGCTCCTCCGTGCCGCCGGCACGACCGAGGAGGTGCACGTCGTGCTCTCGGCCAACGTGTTCGTCGCTCCGCTCCGCGCCGTGGCCCTCGCGCGCGCCGCGGCGGCGCGCGTCGTCGTACGCCCTTCGTCCCGCGAGCCGGCGTTCGCGCGCGCCCTCCTCGCCGAGCTCGCCGATCCCGAGGTGACGCTCATGGCCGACCTCGACGTGGCCTCGATCGCCCAAGGGGAAATGCACGTGTACGGTCGTGACGCGACCATCGCCGCGATCGCTGCGCGCCTGGCTCCCGGCGTCGTACTCCGCGGTCACGGCGCGGGGATGGGCATCGCGATCGTGGGCGAAGATCCCGACGTCGACGCCGCCGCCTTCGCCCTGGCGAGGGACGTGGTCCCCTTCGACCAGCGAGGATGCTTGAGCCCGCGGGTGGCGGTGGTCCTCGGCGACGCCGCGCGCGCGGCCACCTTCGGCGAGGCGCTCGCCCGAGCGCTCGACGACGAAGCGCGCCGCACGCCGCGCGGCGAGGTCTCGGACGACGAACGCGCCGAGGCGCGTCGCTACGCCGAGACGATGCGCTTTGCCGGTCACGTGACGGAGGGCGCGTCGTACCTCGTCGGGGTGGGCCAAGGGCTCGCCGTCCCCCCGCCGGGGAGGCACGTGCACGTCGTCGCGGCGTCCTCGTGGGAGGCCGCGCGCGAGCTCCTCGCCCCGGTGGCGCGCGCGGTGGTCACGCTCGGCGTGAGCGAAGCGACACCGACGGTCCACGAAGCGACGCGAACGCGCCTTGGGCTCGCGCATGCGCGCCTCGCGAGGCTTGGGCGCATGCAACGCCCGCCGCTCGACGGACCGGTCGATCTCCGCGCCTGAACGCAGCGCACGAGCGAACGCGCGCGGAGCGGCGCGCCCGCTGGCACGCGAGCCGTGATCGCGTCAGCTCGCGAGGACGTCAGCCCGCGTCGTCGCCGTCGGCCGGTGCGTCGCTCGGTGCGTCGCTGGCCGCGTCACCGCCCGCCTCGTTCGCGTCGGTCCCTTGGCTCGCGTCGTCCCCCTGCGCGCCGGTGTCGTCGAGCGGGCCGCTCTCGGGGAAGCACGAGAAGTCGCTCTGGCACTGCCACACGCCGTGCGTGCTCCCCGCTTGCTGCACGCATTGGCAGCCGCCCGTCTGGCACATCGGGAAGCACACCGTGCCCGAGATCGGCCCGCACGGATCGCCCGGCTTGGTGAACGAGTTGCACAAGCCCGCGTCGACGACCACGCCGGTCTCGTCGCCTGCGTCCCCCGAGTCGCCGCTGTCGCTCGAGCTGCACGCACCGAACGCCAGGGCCGAGGCCACCATCGAGAAGCAAAGCACGGGTACCCAAGGGCTACGCGAGAGCATGGCGTGAGCTTAGCCGACCTCGGGCGCGCGCGCCGCGGGGTCCCCGACGTTCCGACCGGAGGCCGCGCCGCGCCGACGAGGGGACACCCCCGTATCGTGTCACTCCGCCCGAGGCGTGAGGCGGCGCGTCTCCCCGATGTCCAAGATCCAGAGCCGCTCTGCCGCGTGCCCCTGGGCCTCGAAGCACCGGCGGAGGAGCTCGGGCGGCTCGCCGATCGGCTCGTCGGTGAGGCGGAAGGTCCCCCAGTGCATCGCGCAGAGTGTCCGTGCGCCGAGGATCTGCCACGCGTCGCACGCTTCTTCCGGACCCATGTGCTGCGCCTGCATGAACCAGCGCGGCTCGTAGGCGCCGATGGGGAGCATCGCGTAGTCGATGCGCGGGAAGCGGGTGGCGATGGCGGCGAAGACCTCGGCTTTGAACGCGGTGTCGCCGGCGTGGTACGTCGTCATGTCCGAGGCTTCGTAGACGAACCCGCCCCAGAGGCGCTTGTTGCGATCCCACGGCGCGCGCATCGACCAGTGCTGCGAGGGGACGAGCGTGATGGCGAGGCCGTCCTCGTGGTGCGTCTCCCACCACCCGAGCTCGACCACGCGCGGGAGCCCGGCCCCCTTCAAGATCTCGCCGACGTCTTTGGGCACGACGTAGAGCGCCTCTTTGCCGATGCGACGGAGCGTCGGCAGATCCAGGTGATCGAAGTGCGAATGCGAGATCGTCACCACGTCGAGCTTGGGGAGCTCCTCGAGCGCGACGCCCGGCGGCACGAGCCGCGGCGCAGGTCCCACGCGCGGCGAGAAGATCGGATCGGTGGCGACGAGCTTCCCTGCGAGGCGCTGCACGAAGGTCGCGTGACCGATCCACGTGAGGTGCGGATCCGCCGCGGCCAGCGCCGCGCCGTCGTTCGCGCGCCGCGGCGTGGTGAAGCCGTCCGCCACGCGACGCCGCTTGCCGGCGAGGCGATCGACGACCTGCCATTTCAAGATGTCGCCGAGCCCCTTGTCGGGCGTCGTGCCGTCGAGGTTCTTGTACGTCGGCACGTGGTGACCGCTCCCCGAGGGCGCGCTAAATCAGCTGCGGGGGCGACGCGGAGGACGCGGGGCCGCGCCATCGCCGTCGAGCTTCGCGCCGCTCGCGCGCGCGGGGGGCGTCGCGGCGCCGCCTTCGCCGTCGGCCTTGGCGGGGATGATCTGCACGCGGCGGTCTTGCCCTTCGCCGTTGCTCTCGGTGCGCACGCCGACGATGTCGCGGAGCGCCATGTGGACGATGCGGCGGTCGCGCGCGGTCATCGGGTCGAAGGTGATGACCTTCCCCTCGGCGGCGACGCGCTCGCCCAAGCGACGCGCCATCTCGGCGAGCTGATCTTCGTGGCGCGCGCGGTAGCCCTCGGCGTCGACGGCGACGTGACGGCGCGGCTCGCCCGGACGATGCGCCACGCGCGTCGTGAGGTACTGAATCGCTTCGAGGACGGCGCCGCGCTTGCCGATGATGCGGCCGGCGTCGGGGCCTTCGATCTCGAGGCGGATTTCGTCCTCCGAGCCTTCGCCGTCGTCGGGCGCGAGGATGACCTCGGCGTTCATTTGCATCGCGGCGACGAGCTTGCGCACGAAGCCGAGGGAGCGGGCGGTCTGCGGATCGAGCGTCGACTCGTCCACGTCCCCGCCGCGCGGGGTCATGGGTTCGGAGCTCGAGGCGTTTTGCGGGTCGAAGCTGTCAGACACGTGCCTTTCCCTTTCCGAACGCAGCCCGCTTGAGGCCGCTACTGCCATCGCCGTCCCCATCGGACGAACCGACTTCCTTCACCACGATCTCGCCCTTGGGTCCCCCACCGTTTCGGGGGGCGACTTGCTCGACGACCAGCTGCTGAATGATGCCCAACAAGCTGTTCGTCAACATATAGACCCCGAGGGCCGCCGGGAGAAAGAGCATCATGAAGGTGAAGAACCCGGGCATCAGGTAGGTCATCATCTTCTGCTGCATCGGATCCATCCCTTGTTGCGGGACGATGCGCTGCTGCACGATCATCAGCGCGCCGAGGACGATGGGCAGCACGTAGGTGTGATCGGCCGCCGAGAGGTCGGAGAACCACAAGAACTTCGTGTGGTACATCTCCACCGCCGTCTGCAGCGTGGTGTACATCGCGAACCAGATCGGCATCTGGATGGCCTGCGGGAGGCAGCCGCCGAGAGGGTTCACCCCCTTCGTGCGATAGAGCTCCATCATCGCCATGTTCTTCGCCTGGGCGTCGTCCTTGAACTTGGCGTTCAAGGCGTCGATGTCCGGCTTGAGGCGGCGCATGGCGACCATGCTCTTGATCGACTTCCACGTGAGCGGGAAGAGGATCATCTTGAGACACACGGTCATCGTGATGATGGCGAGGCCCCAGTTTCCGCCCGTCACCTTGTCGTGGAAGAAGAGCAGGATGCCGACGAGGACCTTGGCCACCGGCGAGAAGAAGCCGAGGTTGATGAGGTCGCCGAGCCCTTTGCCGCCGCCGGCCTGCGCGAGCACGTCGCGCTCCTTGGGGCCGAAGAACGCGATCTCCTGGTACTTCGCCTCGGCGCCGGGCTGAAGCTCGCGCTCGGGATACGCGAGGCGCGCGTGGTAAACGGCCGCCGCGTCGTCGTCGTCGCGCGATTGCCCGTTCGAGAACCAGTCCTCGGCGAGCACCTGACAGTCGGGCGCTTCTCCCACCGGCACGAGCGCCTGGGCGAAGTAGTAGTTCGACACCGCGGCGAAGCGATCCACCGCCGGCTCGTCGTACCAACCGACCTTCTTGAAGTGCGAGTCGTCCTTCGCCTTGCGCTCGACCTGCTTGCCGCGCGCGCACGAGAGCTCGGTCATGAACGGCGAGACGCGGCCCCAGTGGCCCTTCACCTCTTTGTTCCGCCGGAAGGCGAAGGTCTCGATCGAGAACGCGTGCTTCTTCGGCGCGGGGGCGAGGTTCTTCACCGTCGTCTCCACCTCGAGCTCGAAGGGGCGCGCGCCGGCGGTCACCGTCTTCGTGAGGGCGACGCTGTCGTCTTGGTAGGTGAACTTGCAGCCGTGGCCGTCGCCGATCTTCTCGACCTTCCAATCGAAGCGATCGAACGCCACCTGCGCGTCCGGCGCCACCGCGGAGCCTGGGTCCTTGCGGAAGAGCGTGCGGAGCGAGCGCCAGCGCTCGTGGTCGGGCGTCGTCGACATGTCCGCCGCTTCGCTCGACGCGTACTTCGGGTCCTTCAAGAAGAGGTGCTTGAGCCCGGCGCCGCGCGACGAGAGCTCGGCCTCGAAGCGGTTCCCCTTGATGGAGCAGAGCTCGCCCTCGGCCGGCTTCTCCGTCGCACCTTCGTCGAGCACGTCGGGCGCGAAGCCCGGGGCGTTGACGTAGCGCTCCACCGCGAGGTCCTGCGCCGAGCCCTCGGTCTTGCCGCTGATGAGCGGCATCCCGTACTTCCAGAACAGGAGCAGGGCCGCGGCGATGACCGCCCAGCGGAGGAACGTACTTCGGTCCATGAGCTCCTAGTCCTTCGCCAAGCGATGCATGCGGGGAGGGGGAGGAAGGTCGACCCCTCCCGGGTGAAACGGGTGGCACTTACACAGGCGAGCGATCGAAAGCAAGCTGCCCCGCGCTGCGCCGTGCCCCTCGAGACACGCCACGGCGTAACGTGAGCAGGAGGGCTCGAACCGGCACACGTTCCCCAAGAAGGGCGAGAGGGTCCGCTGGTAGATGCGGATCAAGCCGATGAGGAGACGGGCCATCACGGGTTCTTCACGCTCTTCACCCCCGGGCGGGGTCGCGCGTCGTTCGCGCGGGCCGGGGAGCGGGGAACATGCGACGTCCCGGCCGCCTCCGCCAGGGCTTCTCGGGCGCGTTGTGCGAGGAGCCCTCGCACGGCGCGCCACTCGGCCTCGACCTCGGCCAGAGACAGCTCTGCGGCCCGGGCGCGGGCCACGACCAGCAGGTCGAACCCCGGCGGCAGCCAGGTCCCTTTGCGGAAGCACTCGCGGCAGAGGCGTTTGATGCGGTTTCGCTGGACCGCGTTGCCGATTTTTCGCGTCGTGATGAGACCGAGGCGCGCCGGGGGGAGATCCCCCCGCACAGCGTCGGGGCTGCACGCAGCTGGGCTCGCGGCCACCAAGAGGGTGAACGACGGCGTGGTCACGCGCCGCGCGACCCCTTGGACCCGCAGGAACTCGGCGCGGCGCCGGACGCGTCGGGCCTTGGGGAAGGCCGCGCCCGGGGTCACGTGGCGGGACCTACTTCTTGAAGGTCGAGACGGCCAGGCGCTTCCGCCCCTTGCGGCGACGGTTGGCGAGGACCTTCTGGCCGCCCTTGGTCTGCATACGGGCGCGGAACCCGTGGGTTCGCACGCGGCGAAGGTTGTGCGGCTGGTAGGTGCGCTTCATGACGGGGCGCGCAAGAAAGCACCGAAAACGAGGGCCGTCAAGGGTCCATCGACTTTTGGCGCCGTTCCCCCCTTGGCGCTCGCCTCGTGGCGCCACCTTATCGAAGTGGGCCCGGGGATGTCTCGAGTCTGGTCCCCGTGCGCGCACTCAGTGTACCGTGCACGGGCCTCTCTTTTGCCCTTAGGGACCCCCCTCCTCCATGCCGACCCTCCGCGCCCGCACCTCCCGCTCGTCCCGTCGCCTCACCCCCTTCGCTGCCGCAGGGATCCTCGCCCTCGCCGCCTTCGGCGCGTCGCGCGAAGCCTCGGCGCAGCAGAACACCTTCCACCTCGATCGGCTGGAGGTCCCGGGCGCGCCGGAGGACGGCATCGCCCTCTACCGCCCCGTCACCCAGCCGAAGCCGATCTTCTTCGGCCAGCTCGGGCTTGGTTACTCGCTCCACCCGCTCCACGTGAGCAACATCGTGGCGGCGAACGACAAGACGACGCTGAACTCGTCGGGGACCGCGGTCGTGAACGATCAGTTTACGACGTACGCGACGCTGGGCGTGCAGCTCCTCAATCGCTTCACCGGATCGATCACACTGCCGGTCACGTGGATCCAAGACGGGCAGAACCCGAACTATCCCATCGGCCCCTTCGGCGGCGCGAAGACGACGGCCATCGACGCCAACGGCACCGCGGTCGACGACATGCGCATCGATCTCCGCGCCGTCCTCGCGCGCACGAAGAACGAGCGCGGCGCCGTGGGCGCGCACCTCTCGATCTTCGCCCCCACCGGCTCGACGGCGAACTTCGGTGGCGACGGCTCGACCTCCGCGCTGCTCGGCGTCGAGGCGGAGTACGACTTCAAGCTCTTCATCCTGACGGCCAACACCGGCGTCCACTTCCGCCCGAAGAACTCGATCAACGATCCGGTCAACAAGGCCGGCCTCGGCGTCGGCAACGAGTGGCGTTGGGCCGTCGGCGGCTTCCTCCCCATCAAGGGGGGCAAGTACCGCATCGGCGGGACGATCTTCGGCCAAACCGGCATCGAGAGCGACAACAACATCATCGGTGACACCGTCTTCACCAAGCGCAACACGCCCATCGAGTGGAACGTGGAAGGGCGCATGAAGCTCGGTCCCAAGGACCGCTGGTGGGTCGGCCTCGGCGGCGGCTCGCTCCTCGGCAACGGCTACGGCGCGCCGGACCTGCGCCTCGTCGGCGTCATCGGCGCGTACATCCCCATCGTCGACACCGACGCGAAGTCGCCGGACAAGAAGCTGGCGCTCCACGAGAAGTGGAAGAACGAGAACTCGGCCGACACCGACGGCGACGGCATCCCCGACGACATCGACGCGTGCCCGACCGAGCCGGAAGATCACCAGGGGAGCGATCCCAACGACGGCTGCCCGATGCCGCCCGATCGCGACGGCGACGGCATTCCCGATCAGTACGACAAGTGCCCCGATCAGCCGGAGGACAAGGACGGCATCGACGACGGCGACGGCTGCCCCGAGGACGACGCCGATCACGACGGCATCCCCGACACGCAGGACGCTTGTCCGAAGGAGCCGGGCAAACCCTCGCCGGATCCGAAGAAGAACGGCTGCAGCACGACGATCCACTACGAGAACGGCAGCGTGCGCGTGCTTCAGCAGGTGCACTTCAAGACCGGCTCGGACGTCATCCTCGCCGACAGCTTCCCGATGCTCCAAGACGTCGTGAACCTGCTCAAGGCGAACCCCAACATCAAGAAGATGGCGATCGAGGGGCACACCGACAACAAGGGCTCGGACGACCTCAACACCAAGCTCTCGCAAGCGCGGGCCAACTCGGTCATGAAGTGGCTCACGAGCCACGGCGTGGAAGACGCGCGCCTCGAAGCGCACGGCTACGGCCCCACGCGCCCCATCGAGGACAACGCGACCGACAAGGGCCGCGCTGCCAACCGCCGCGTCGAGTTCAAGATCCTCGACGAAGGCGACGCGAACAAAACGAACAACTGAGGGTCGCGCCGGGCGGCGAGGGAAGACCCTCGCCCGCTCGTCACGGCGGGGCGACGCGGGCGAAGAGCTCCGTCGCCCACACGCTGCCGTCGTCGCCCGTGACGGCGGCGACGCCCACGCGATCGAAGCGCGCGTCGAGCACGTTCCTCCGGTGCGAGGGGCTCGCCCACAAAGCGCGATGCGCGAGCATGGTCGACTCGGCGTGCGCGGCGTTCTCGCCGACGGCGCTGGCGGTGTAGCCGGCCTCGGTCACGCGCGCGACCGGATCGCCGTCGCCGACGTCGTGCCCGACGGTGTGTGCACTCTGCATGCGTCGCGCGTGGGCCAGTGCCAGCGCGTCGAGCTCCTTGTCGCGCTGGAGGGGCGGGCGCCCTTCGCTTTGGCGCGCGGTGTCGAGCATGGTGAAGAGCGCCTCGCTCGCGTCGCGCGCGCCGCTCGCCGCTTCTTCCCCCGGTGCGCGCGAGAGGCTCTTCGCCGGGGGGACGTCGGCGAAGACACGCGCCTCGAGCACCGGGCGCGGGCTGCCGGCCACGTCGGCCACCACTTGCACGGTGAAGGGGCCCTCGCTGTCGGGGGCGAAGCGCGCACGGAGCCGTCCCCCTTCGAGGCTCGCGGGGACGCTGCGCGGCGCGCCGTGCGGACCGAGGAGGACCACGCTGGCACGCTCGGAGGGGACGAGGAGCTTCGCCGAGACGGTGAGCCACTCGCCGGCGTGCGCGCGCGAGGGGAGCGGCTCGAGATCGGCGAGAGCGTCCACCACCACCACCGCCAGCACGTCGCCTGCGTTCGAGGCGTGCGTGGCGACGCCGCAGCGCGCTTCCCCGAGCGAGGGAACGCGCGCGCGCCAAGCGCCGAGGGCTCTCGCGGCGCGTGACGCGTCGCCCTCGGGGATCGCGACCCACGTTCGCGGCCACACGTGCGGCTCGCCGGCCGCGCGGAGGAGCTCGGCCACGTCTTCGCTGAGGAGTGGGGGGAGACCGCGGGCGCGTCGCGCGGCGAGGTCGGTCGCGACGGCGTCGAGCGCGGCGTCGCCCTTTCCGCACGCGTCGAGGAGCGCCGCTTCTACGCCGAAGTGAGGAGTGGCGGGATGTGGTGAGCTCGTCGCGCCGGGCCAGGCCTCGTCGGCCGTCGCGCCGCCCGACGTCGCGTTGGCTCCTCGATGCTCGTCGCCGCGCGAGGCCGGGCGGGGCGCGGCGACTCCGCGCGTGGCCTCTCCGCCTCCGCACGCCGCGGCGCAAGTCGCGACGACCAAGCCGAGCGCCGCGGAGCGCGCGCGCTCGGTCACGAGCCCTTGGTGAGGCTCTCTCGTCGCGCGCGAAGGAGCCGCGCCTCGCGCCTCGCTCCGCGGTAGCCGAGCGCGAGCCCGAGCCTCAGGCCGAGCAAGAACGCGGCGACGATCCCGAGCGCGGTGCCGAGCATAGGACGCGTCCGTCGCGAGACGCCACGCAGCGTGGGGCGTCAGTTGCCCCGACGCCGCGTGCGGCGTCAGTTGATGGTGAAGCTCTTGCCGACGGTGACCGCGGCGCCGGAGAACGCCGGGACGTGGGCGCTGCGGAACTTGCCCGCGACGCATCCGCCGACCGCGCTCCCCGCGAAGGGAGGCTGATCGACGTCGACCGTGCTGACCGAGCCGCTCGGCTGGAAGGTGACGCGCACGTGACCGCTGCCGGTCGGGCCGTCCGACTTCTTGCAGCTCTGCACGTTGACGCCGCCGAGCGAAGCCGCCGCCGCGCCGCGATCGAACGGCGCGCTGCCGCCCGTCGCCGCCGCCGGGGCCGCCGCCGGAGCGGTGCCGCCCGTCGCCTTGGCCATTTCTTCGGCGAGGCTCCTGGGCTTCGCCGGCTCGGGGGGAGGCGTCGTCTCCGTCGACCCGCCGCCGCCGCCGCCACCACCACCGGCAGCTGCGTGCGTCCCGCCGCCGCCGCCGCCCGTGTGGGTCGCCGCGCCGCCGCCACCGCCGCCGCCGGTCGAGCCGCCGGGGGTGATGGGCTTCGCGCCGCTGTTGTTCATCGCCACCGCCGAGGCCGACGGAGCCGTGGAACCGGTGGTCCCCGTGTCGGTCGGGGCGGCGCTCGCCGTGCTCCCCGCCGAGACGGTGCCCGAAGCGGTGACACCGGGCCCGGTGGACGCCGTGTCGTCGGGCTTCTTGTTCACGATGATGAGCGTGATGATGATCGCCGCCACCGCGAGGAACGCGCAGCCGCCGATGATGGCGTAGAGCGTCTTGTTGCTCGACGTGCTGCCGCCGCCCGGATCGCCGTAGGGCGAGCCCACGTCGGCCGTCGGAGGCGCGAGCACCGGCGCTGCGAGGGCTGCGCTGAACGCGCCGCCGCCGCCGAGGTTCATGATGTCGTCGACGTGCTTCGAGCTCTTCGGCCCGGTGTCGGGGGCCATGTTCGCGCTGAGCGCGCGGATGTCGATGAGGCCCGAGCCGTCGCCCGTCGCCGTCGTCTTGTTCTCCGCCGGTTTCGGTGCGCCCGCGGCGGGGCCGGTGAGCGCGTTGAGCGAGAAGAGCACGCTGTTCTCGTTGCGCTGGCCGGTGAGCTTGGAGTCGGCCGCGGGGGCCGCGAGGCCGGCGCCGCCACCGAGCGGAGGGCTCCCTGCGCTGGTCATGACGTCGTCTTCGCCGCCCGCTTGCGCGACGCCGCCGAAGAGATCGGTTCCCGGGTTTCGTCCGCCGGCCGTGCGTCGCGCCGCCGAAGGGGCCGCCGCAGGAGCGGGCTCGGGCGCGCCGAAGAGGGGCGCCGCGGGGCTGTTGCCGTTCGCTTCGTGGCCGCCGCCGAAGAGCGCACCGCCGCCGAAGTCGGGGGTGCCCGCCGCGGTCGGTGCCTCTTGCTCGTAGTTGCCGCGCATGGAGAGCGGTGCGTAGTCGCCGCCGCCGGCGTCCATCGCGCCGCCGCCGCTGCACGCGGAGTAGAGCTCCTCGATCTCGCGGAGCGGGAGCCAGTCGTTCATGCCGTCTTTCCAGCAGAACGTCTCTTCGTTCACCACGCCGGCTTTGTACTCTTGGACGATCTCGTCCACGGTCATCGTCCGCTGATCACCGTCGGCGACGTTGACCGTCCACTGCTCGCCACCGGCGTCCGCGCCCGCGGCACCGAGCGAGCTACCCACGGTCGTGGCCTCGGGATCGTTCCCGTTGATGACGATCGTCGCGCCGCACTTCTTGCAGCGGATCTTGACGATCTTCCCGAGGACCTTCTCGTCCGCGATGGTGTACTTGGCCGGGCACGACTGACACGAGATCTTCATCGGGAGAAACCATTCCTTCGCGTCATCGAGCGGGAGGGGCGACGGCCCCTCGTCACGCCCGGTTCGGCTGCACCTTGCAGGCGAACAAGTGTGCGCGCAGTAGGGATTTTTTCGTCAAAGGAAGTATAGCGGCCCGAAAGAACGACAATCAAGCAAGGCGCCAACAAAGTCCGCGCCGGCGGTTCTTCCGTTCGAGAACGAAGGGTCGTGTGGGGGCGGGGAGTCACGCGTGGGTCTCTCGGGGATAGGGTGCAGAGGGGCGCATGCGGTGCGTGCCGGCGCGTGGACGCGGCCGGTTCGAGCGCCGTGAATTCGCCTGCAGGACTTCGACTCCGCGCGCTCTCCTGGGCTTGGGCCGATCGTTCGGTTCGTGACGACGAAAGGGAGAACGAGCGTCCTTGGGGCTCTCGTTCTGACGCACGAAGAGGCGAGAAGGTCTCTCACCGGCGGTCTTCCGCCCGAGCCGTGCTCCTGCTTCAAGAAAGGGGGGACGCGTGATCAGTTGACGAGGACGAGGGCCGTCCCGTCCTTTCCGCAGAAGGTCGCCGTCCCGTCGAAGCGCTGCCCGCACGTCGGGCAGATCTTCCCTCGCGGCGCGCCGGGCGGCGCACCGGGTGCACGCATGGCGTAGGGGACGAGCTCGTCGCCGTCGTCGGGGCAGACCTTGATGCCGGGGTTGAAGCCACGCTTGCACGTAGGGCACACGCCGCCGGCGGGGCCCGCGAGGAGCCCTTCGTGGCCGGCGCGGCTCACGAGCTTGTTGCCGTCGTGAGGACAGAAGCCCGCGCCGGCGGGGAACTCGCGCTGACACGACGGGCACACGAGCCCTCCGTCGGGCGGGTCGTTGCTCTCGGCGACCTGCTTGGCGCGCGCCACGCTCTCCTCGTGCGCGCGCATCGCCGCCGCGTGCTGCGCGACCTTCTCGCGTCTTCGCTCTTCGGCCTCGGCGACGCGGCGCGCGTGACGATCTTCCGCCGCGCGCTCGAGCGCCTTCGCCTTGCGCGAGCGTCGCGCACCGACGACGGCGAGCACGGCGAGGATCGTGGCCAGCGTGCCGACGATGGCGACGAAGATCGTCTTGCGTCGCGCGGCGTCTCCTTGTGCGCGTGCGTCTTGTCCGCCGAGCGTGCCGGTGGCGATGACCGCGACCGAAGCTTCTTCGCTCTCGCCTTCGGAGTTGAGCCCCGACTGCGCGAGGAGCGATCCGTAGTGCGCGGCCGAGGCGATCTCGATCGTGACGTGCGTGCTCTTGCCGGCGGCGGTGGCGACGACGTCGACGGTCCCCTCCGGTGCGTCGTCGGGGACCGTGACCTTTCCCCCGGGCGTGACCACGAGCTTCTTGCCGTCTTCGGCGCCGCCGCCGATGGCCCACGTGGTCGCCGTTCCGGTCGCGCAGCCGTTCGTGTCGCGCACCACCGCTTGGAAGGAGAAGCTCTCCCCGGGGCGCAGGAGCTTTCGCGAAGGACGCACCTCGAGCCGCGCGGGCTCACCCGGCTGCGCGCAGGCGTTCGAGGGCGGGGGCGCTGCGGTCTGCGTGGGCGCGGGCTTCGGCGCGCTCGCCGAGGCCGCGGGGGCCGCCGCTTGCACCACGTCGAACGCGCGCGTGCGCTTCACGTCGGCGATGCAGTGCCCTTCCTTGAGCGTGATCTCGTAGCGCCCGGTCTCGGTCAGATCGATGTGCGTGTCGCTCGCGGCCGACACGAGCGTGTTGAGCGCGGCGTAGCGCGGATCGCCCGCGGGCGTGGTGCAGCGCGTGCGCCACGCGCGGCCCGAGCCTTCGCGCGAGTGAGAAGCGCGCTGGAGCGTGGGCATTTGGTCGTAGCACTGGTTCGTGTGGTACACGCGGCCGCCGCCGATGAAGGAGAGCTCGTCCCCCTCTTCGCGGACCTGAATCGTCTCGCCACCGCCCGAGGTGTTGGTCACCGGCGCGGGGCCGCACCCGGGGAGCCACTGCTGGACGGTGAAGTCTTCGCGCAGCGGCCCCTGCTTCCATTGCCCGCCGAGGCCGTCGGCGCGGGCCGGTCGCGACGTCACGAGGACGACGAGCACCGCCGCGAGCGAGACGACGAGGGCGACGGGGAGCGGCAAGCGCGCGCGCCTCGACGTGGTTTTGAGGGAAAAGAAGCGCAAAGGGGAGGGGCGGTGGAAGACGCGGGGGCGTGACGAGCGGGAGGGACCCATGCGAAGCGCGCCGAGACCCGCCGGAGGGGGCTGACGAGCCGATCGTATCAGTTGCCGTTTCTTGGCGATATGCACGGCAATGTGGTCAATATGGTAACGTCCCGCGACCAAGCGGTCCCAGCCTTCGTGACGGCGCATCGTCACGACGGGCGCTTCGAAGGAGCGCGAGGTCGAGGGGGACGACGAGGGGCGCCGCGCCAGAAGGATGACGATGCGACGACTGCGACAACGCGTGAAGCACTGCGGTTTTGCCTGGCTCGCTCCGTCGCTCGCCCTCGGGTGTGCGGGAGCCCTCCTCTTGTCCTCGGGGACGGCGGAGGCCCAGGTCGCGCCGGGCAACGGCGACGGTCTCGACACGCACCTCTTTCGTCCGGCGATGGACTCGAAGGGGTTCTTCACGACGAACGGCTCCGACATCCTCGGCGCCAACGACTGGAGCCTCGGTCTCGTCATCGACTACGGGCGCACGCTCCTCCGCGTGAAGGACGTCGGGCAAGAGAGCCCGCAGATCATCAACCACTCCTTCCAGGGGACGGCGCAGTTCAACTACGGCCTCTTCAACCACCTCGTCGTCGGTCTCGACGTCCCCATCAACTTGATGGCGGGCGATCAGCAGATCGACAAGCAGACGCCGCCGCAGGGCGCGGTCCAGGGGTGGCAGAGCTCCAAGCTCGACTCGCAGACCATCGGCTTCCTCGCTGCGCACGCCAAGTGGCGCATCACGCGTGTCGAGCACGGCTTCGGTCTCGCGCTCGGCGTGCAGTTCGGTCTCCCCATCACCGATGCGCCCAAGAACGCCGGCGCCGATCCCACGCCGTGGATTTGGCCGCAGTTGATCGGTGAGAAGCGCTTCGGCAGCACCGGGCAGTTCAAGATCGGCGTGAACGCCGGCATCCGCGCGCACGGCGCGAGCTCGACGGTGCTCCCGCTCCGCAACGGCACCTTCAAGGACGGCCAGCTCGTCACCTACGGCGGCGGCGTCTCCTACCGCGCGCTCGACGCGCTCGACCTCGTCGCCGAGACGTACGGCACGTACCTCATGTCCGACGCCGACAGCGGCGTGAAGCCCTCCAACGAAGTCGTCGGTGGCTTGAAGGTCTTCGTCGAGCGGAACTCGTACCTGATGCTCGGCGCCGGCCCTCGTTACACGAACGGCTTCGAAGCGGCGGATTTCCGCGGGTTCATCGGCTTCATCTTCGAGCCCTCCATCGGCGACCGCGACGGCGACGGCATCAAAGACGACCTCGACAAGTGCCCGGACGATCCCGAGGACTTCGACGGCTTCAAGGACGAAGACGGCTGCCCCGATCCGGACAACGACAACGACGGCATCCTCGACAAGGACGATCGTTGCCCGAACGAGCCGGAGGACATGGACGGCGACCAAGACGAAGACGGTTGCCCCGAAGGGAACGACGGCGACCGCGACGGCGACGGCATCCCCGACTCCAAGGACAAGTGCCCCGACGTGCCGGAGGACAAGGACGGCTTCCAAGACGAAGACGGCTGCCCCGATCCGGACAACGACATGGACGGCATCCCCGACAAGAAGGATGCGTGCCCGAACGATCCGGAAGACAAGGACGGCTTCCAGGACGAAGACGGTTGCCCCGATCCGGACAACGACAAGGACGGCATCCCCGACAAGGTCGACAAGTGCCCGAACGAGCCGGAGACCTTCAACGGCTTCGAAGACGAGGACGGCTGCCCCGACAAGGGCAACGTCATCATCCAGGACAACAACCTCATCATCCTGCAGAAGATCAAGTTCAAGACCGGGTCGGCGGAAATCCTCCCCGAGTCGAACCCGATCCTCGACGCGGTCGCGACCACGATCATCCACCACCCCGAGTTCGCGCTCATGGAGGTGGCCGGTCACGCCGACGAACGCGCCGACGACGGCTACAACTTGCGCCTCACGCAGGATCGCGTGAACGCGGTCATGGCCTCACTCGTCAACCGCGGCGTCGACCGCGGGCGCCTGCGCAGCAAGGGCTACGGCGAGTACTGTCCGGAAGATCCCGCGCACAACGAAGAAGCGTGGGAGAAGAACCGCCGCGTCGAGTTCAAGATCGTCAAGACGAAGGACGGTCCTACGGGCGTCGAGCTCGGCTGCGAGAACGCGGCCAAGCATGGAGTGAAGCCGGACCCCGTGAACTGAGGCGCCTGAGGGCGAACCGCGAGGCCGCGTTTTCGCAGCCTCGCTCGACGCCCTTCGGGTGACCGACCCTGGTGGGCCGTGCCGGCCCCTCAAAACGCTGCGCGTTTTGAGCCTCCCCACGCATCGCTGCCGCGAACGCCTTTCGTGCATGCTGCACGAAAGGCGCAGAGTCGGGCTGCGAGGGCGTGGCCTTGCCTAGGCCTTCTGGTCTCGCACGGAGGCCTCGCGCCAGCGTTGGGTATGAGGCCGGACGCTACCGAGCACGACGGCGTGCCAGGCTCGCCGCCTTCGCGTTTCGTGCTCTGCACGACGCGCTTCGTGATCCCCGACGGGGGAAAAGGCGTTCGCGTAAGCGAGGCGTGGGGAGGCTCACGAGCGAAGCGAAGCGCAGCGAGTGAGGGGCCCGCAGGGCCCACTAGGGTAGGCAGCGCCAGCGATCAGCCATTGCGGAGCGACACGGCGTTGGCCTCCGCCCAGCCTCGCCTTGCGCTACGGCGCGTTGCCAAGCTGCCGATCACACAGCTTCACACACTCTTGGTCATGGAGGCCGCTGCAGATCTTCTTGAGGAAGTAGAGCTCTTCGTGGGTCGCCTTGGCGGGGTTCGCCGCGACCTTTTGCAGGAGCACTTGCTTCGCCCCGTTGGCGTCGCCGTCGAGGACGAGCGCGCGCGCCTTCTCGAGGGCGCTCGGGCCGGTGGGGGTCGGGGTGACGGGCTTCGCGGTGTGCGTCGCCGTCGGGGTCGTGGGGGCCGGCGCCGTCTGCGTTTCGACGGGCGTCGTGTGCGGCGCCTCGTGCGTCGGCGTCGGGCTCGTGGTGCTGGTGTGCGCGCCCGAGTCGCGGGGCGCGTGCGGCGTCGGCTGCGGGATCTCGTCGAGCGCTTGCAGCCGATCGTTGGCGAGCTTTCGGCGCGTGGCGTCGACGGTGTCGGCCTGCTCGACCTCGTGGAGGATCTCGCGCTTCTTCGTCACGTCGACCTCGCGCTCGGCCTTGGCCAGCATGCCGTCGGCCCACGCGACCTCGATGAGCTTGAAGTCGTCCGAGTCGCGGAGCGGTGAGCCGGCGGCGATGCCCTCGAGGATCTTCCCGTGCGCCGTCTCGCAGTCGCCCATGTCGCAGACGCGCTTCGCTTCGCCGAGCAGCGCCAGCGCCGGATCGCTCGGCACCGAAGCGCTCGGCACCGGCGTGTCGTTGGCGATTCGCCGCTGGTGCATCATCCACACGCCGAAGACGATGCCCGAGAGGAGCATGCCGAACACGAGGAACGGCAGAAAGCCCGTGCTCCCGCGCTGCGCGCTCGCGCGGTTGTTGATGGCCTCGAGCTGCTGGCTGTCGTTGACGCCGGGGACGAAGACCTGGCCTGCGCCGACGAACTTGAAGCGCACGTCGCCGAGCTCGATGACGTCGCCTGCTTCGATGATGCCGCGCCGCAAGTCCGAGCCGTTGACGCGCACGCCGTTCGACGAGCCCTTGTCGACGATCTCGAAGCGCCCTTCGCCGAGCGCGTGGATCTCGCAGTGCATGCGCGAGACCGAGTTGTGGTTGATGCTGATGCTCGCCTCTTCGGTGCGCCCCACGCTGAGGCGCTCGCGATCGAGCGGATACTCGGCGCCGGGCGTCGGCCCCGCGAGCATGACGAGCCGGTTCGGCCGCTCGAGCAAGAGCGAGGCGCGCGCGGCGACGCCGATGCCGGTGGGCATCGTCGCCTTCATGTCCTCGGTCATGTTGAGCGGCGGCCCGCTCTCTTCGGTCAGCGTGTCGTCTTGGAGGACGATGCGGTAGTCGCCGATCTGGATCAGATCGCCGTGCGAAAGATCGTGCGACTGCGCGACCCTGAGGCCGTTCACGTAGACGCCGTTGTAGCTCGTGCAGTCTTCGAGCACGAAGCCGGGGGGGACGACGCCGTTCCTCTTCATGAGGCGCGCGTGGTCGCGTGAGACGTTCCGCTCCGTCAGTCGGATCGTGTTCCCCTCTTTACGCCCGATGGTGTACGTCTCGCGCGTGAGCGGAACGACCGTCCGCTTCCCTTCGTCGTCCTCGATGACCAGCTTCCACATCGGAGTTTGGTTGGTGCTCGTCTCGGTCGGCGGACAGGTGGGAGACAGGGGGAGGGCGCTGCACCATGGAGTCTAGCTACCGGTGGTGCTCGAAGGCAACGGGATGCGCATCGAGCCGCTTCCTGGGGGCATGCGCGCTCCCCTTGTTTCTTGCGCTCGTCCTCGCCTTGATCGGGGGCCCCGGGTGCGGCGGCGAGTGGACGGGCTCCGTGGGCGCCGTCTTCGGCAAGGACAACCAGAGCGGGCGCGTCTATGTCCGCGAGGCCCCTTCTGACATGCCCGCGGCGCAAGCCGGGGTCATGATCGACGACGAAGTGGTGGCGATCGACGGCAAGCCGGTGCGGGGAATGAGCGCCGACGACGTCCACAAGGCGCTCGCCGGCAAGGTCGGGACGAAGGTCCGGCTCGAGGTGCGACGGGGGGGCGAGGTCCACGAGGTGGTGATCGAGCGCGGCCCTCTCAAAGGGAGCGCGGCGGAGAGCCGGAAGCTCTGAGCCCCGCGGCCGCTCGCGGCCTGCGGCGCGCCCCCGACCCCGCCGGCGGGCGCGGCCAACGGGGCGACTGGGCAACGGGGCGACGAAAGGTGGAGCCCCGCGCAGCTCCTTGGCCCTTCGTTTCCCCCGCGTTGTAGGATCCAGGCATGCGTCGCGTGCTCGTCGTCGAGGATTCGCCTGCCTCGCGCGCGTACGTGAGAGCCATCTTGGAGGACGCGGCCTTCACCGACGGCGTCGGGGGGTGCGAGGTGGTCGAAGCGACCAACGGCTTCGACGCGATGCGCCTCCTCCCGCGCGGCCCCTACGATCTCATCCTCACCGACATCAACATGGCCGACATCAACGGCCTCGAGCTGATTCGCTTCATTCGCGCGTCGGAGCACCACCGCCACACGCCGCTCATGGTCATCTCCACGATGGCCTCCTCGCGCGACGTCGAGCGCGCCCTCACGCTCGGGGCCAACGAGTATCTGGCGAAGCCTTTCACCGCCGAGCAGCTCCGTGACGCGTGCACGAAGCTCCTCCCGCCGGACGGGGGCTGAGAGGTGGCGGAGCACGGCGGACGCGGCGGAGGCAACGACTCCGCGGAGAAGGCGCGCGAGGAGTTCTTCTCCGAGGCGCAGGAGCTCGTCGACGGACTGAGCCGCGATCTCATCGCGCTCGAGGAGCTGGCCAAAGGGGGCCGCCACGACCCCGAGCTCGTCAACGACATCTTTCGCGCGGTCCACACGCTGAAGGGGCTCTCGGGGCTCTTCGGCGCCGCGCTCATGACCGGCCTCGCGCACGAGCTCGAGAACGTGCTCGACGACCTGCGTCTCGGTCGCGTCGAGCTCAAGCCGGCCGTCCTCGACTTGCTCTTCCGCGCGCTCGAGCTCTTCGGCCGCATCCTCGCCGCCGAGCGAGGCGACCTCGCCGAGCCGACCACCGACGTGAAGGCGCTGCTCCTCGCGCTGGGACAGCTCGCTCAGGAGCGCGCCGGCCCGGCCGCGAGCCCCGTGGCGCAATACGAGCTCGATCCCGGGCTCCTCGGCGTGCTCACCGAATACGAAGAGCACCGCCTGAGGAGCAACATCCAAGCGGGGGTCTCGCTCTTCCGCATCAAGGTGAATTTCCAGCTCGCGACCATCGACTCGGCGCTCGACGACCTCAAGGCGCGCGCGCGCCCCCACGGCGAGATCATCACCTACTTGCCGACCGGCTCGGGCGGGGACGTGGACAGCATCGAGCTCGAGATCCTCCTCGCGAGCCAGAGCGACATCGACACGCTCCGGTCGCACCTCGCAGGTCCCAACGTGAAGATCGAGGAGGTGAAGCGGCGTGGCTCGCGCACCGCGCCTCCCCCGGGCTCTTCGGTCATGCCGCCGGCGATGGCCTTGACCCCCGCGCCGGCGATCCTCTGGACCGCCGAGGGGGCCACCGCGCCGAGCGTCGCGCCTCCGCCCGGCCGCCACCCCAGCGCCGACGACGCGCCGCCGCCGCCCGAGCACGCGTCGATCGCCCCCGCCGCCGAAGCCGCCGCGGCGCGCGAGATGTCGCTCCGCTCGGTGAGTCAGACGGTGCGCGTCGACATCCGCAAGCTCGATCGCCTGATGAACATCGTCGGTGAGCTGGCCATCGTGCGCAACTCGATGCAGCGCCTGGCCGAGCGAGAGCGCGGCGGGCGCTCCACGTCGCGCGAGCTCGCCGCCGAGCTTCATCGCTTGAATCGCGCCTTCGAGCGGAATTTGTCGCAGATGCAGGCGGGCATCCTCGAGGTCCGCATGGTCCCCTTGGGCCAGGCCTTCGACAAGCTCGCGCGCATCGTTCGTCAGGTCTCGCGCGAGCACGACAAGCAGGTGCGCCTCGTCGTCACCGGCGCCGAGACCGAGATCGACAAGCTCATCGTCGAAGAGCTCTCCGACCCGCTCATGCACATGATCCGCAACGCCATCGATCACGGCATCGAAGAGCGTGACGAGCGCATGCGCGTGGGCAAGCCGCCGGTGGGGACGATCGCGCTCAACGCCTTCCAGAAGGGGAATCACGTCGTCCTCGAGGTCGAAGACGACGGCGGCGGCATGAACCCCGAGACGCTCCTCGCCAGCGCGATGCGCCGCGGCCTCGTCACCCGCGACCAGGCGCACGAGCTCACCCCGCGCGAGATCCTCGGGCTCGTCTTCCTCCCCGGATTCACGACCAAAGAAGAAGCCACCGACACGTCGGGCCGCGGCGTGGGGATGGACATCGTCAAGACGAACATCAACAAGCTCGGCGGCGTGATCGACATCGCCAGTGACGTCGGCATCGGCACCAAGATGACGATCATGCTCCCCATCACGCTGGCCATCATCAGCGTGCTCATGGTGGAGGTCGCCGGGCGCACGTACGCCGTGCCGCTCTCCAGCATCGAAGAGGCGCTGCAGTTCGATCCCCGCGGCGTGCGCATGGTCGAGGGGCGCGAGGTCATGGATCAGCGCGGACGCACGCTGCCGGTGTGTCGCTTGTCCAAGCTCTTCGGGCACGAGCACCCGGGGGGCGTGGCGCCGGACAAGACCTTCGTCGTCGTCGCGCAGGTGGCCGATCGGCGCCTCGGCTTCGTCGTCGATCGCCTCATCGGCCAGCAAGACATCGTCATCAAGGCGCTGGGAAAATCCCTCGCTTCCACGCGCGGGTTCGCCGGCGCGACCGAGCTCGGCGATCAACGCGTGGCCCTCGTCCTCGACGTCGCCTCGCTGCTCGAAGAGGTGCTTCGCAGCGAGAAGGAACGCTTCGCCCTCGAAGGCTCCACCGAAGGGAGGCGACACGATGTCGGCGCTCGCTCGTAGACGTGTTCCCGAGCGCTCGGCCATGCGCCGCGCCGGCGAGCTGGGAAAGCGCACCGAGTACCTCGCCTTCACCTTGGCGGGGGAGCTCTACGGTGTGCCCATCGGGCTCATCACCGAGATCATCAAGCCTCCGCCGGTGACCGAGGTGCCGCGCGCGCCCTGGCAGATCTTGGGCGTCGTGAGCGTGCGCGGTCGCCTCGTCACCGTGACCGACTTGCGTCGCCGCTTCTCTCTGGCCGAGTCGCCGTTCGACGGGCGCACGCGCATCCTGCTCGTCGACAACGAAGGCGAGACCGTGGGTCTCCTCGTCGACGAGGTGCACCAGGTCTACCGACTCGCCGACAGCGAGATCGAGCCGGCGCACGTGCTCGGCGGAGATCAACCGACGCACATCGCCGGCATCGGTCGACCCGAGGGGGGCCTGGTCGTGCTCATCGACGTGCGCGCGCTCTTCGAGGCCCGCACGTGAGCCCGCGCATTCTCCGTCACGATCCGCTGAAGAACCTCGTGGGGTTCTCGGTGGGCGACGTGAAGTACGCGCTGCCCATTCGCGACGTCAAAGAGATCGTGAACCCGCTCGCGCTCGTCCCCCTGCCGAACGTCGCAAGCTCGGTGCAAGGGGTCGCCGACTACCGCGGCGAGGTGGTGCCCGTGGTCGACCTGAGGACGCGGTTCGGTCTCCCCGCCGCCCCCTCGACCCGTCGCACGAAGTGGATCCTCGTCGACGTGGGCGGGCGCAACGTGGCCCTCGTCGTCGACAGCGTGACCGACGTGTTCGGCGCGAACGGAGACCTCCGGCCCGCGCCTTCGCTCGGCGGCGGCGACGACGTGCGCGGCATCGCCGGCGTGACCTCGGTCGACAAGACCATGGTGTTCGTCCTCGCGCCTTCGCGCTTCGCCGATCTCACCGCGCCGCTCTTGGCCGCGGGCGCGCTCTCCGATGAGGGGAGGAGCGCGTGACCGCTGCCGCACCCCTCGACACGGCCACGCTGGCGAAGGAGCTCGCCTCACCCGATCCGGAGGCGCGCCGCCTGGCGGTGAAGCGCCTTCCCTTAGGCCGCGATCCGAAGCTCCCCGAGCTCCTCGTGCGCGCGCTCGCCGACGAGGATTGGCGCGTGCGCAAAGAGGCCGCGGCGGTCGCGCCGCGTGTCGAGCCGCGCCTCTCGGTGCTCGCCGAGCTCGCTGCGGCGTTGGGTGTGAAAGACGACATCGGTCTCCGCAACGCCGCCGTGGAAGCCCTGGTCGCTTTCGGAGCCGAAGCCGTCGTCCCCACCACCTCGCGCCTCGACACCCTCGACGCCGACGGACGCAAGCTCGCCGCCGAGGTCTTCGCCGGGATCCCCGACGCGAAGAGCGTGAGCGCGCTCGCGCGGCTCCTCCGCGACGTCGACGCCAACGTGCGCGCCGCTGCCGCCGAAGGGCTCGGGCGCGCGGGGATCGCCGGCGTCTCCGAGCGCGATCTCGCGATCAGCGCGCTCACCCAGTCGCTCGGCGCCGACGACGTGATGACGACCTTGGCGACGCTCGAAGCGCTCACGCAGCTCGACGCCAAGCTCCCGTGGAAGGTGTTCGAGCCCTTCGCCGACTTGCCGGTCTTTCGTCGCCACGCCGTCCTCGCCGCAGCGCGCTCGCGTGACGAAGCCGCGCTGATGGCGCTGCTCTTCGCTGCGGGCGATCGCGTCTCCACCGTGGGCAACGACGCCATCGTCGCCCTGGCGTCGTGGATCGCGCTCGAGCCCCTCGCTCCCGAAGTGAACGCGCGAGCGCGCGAGGCGCTCGTCCGCTCGTCGCGCGCCCTCGAGCGACTCCGCGTGAGCCCCGAGCGGCGCGAAGACCGGCGCCTCGCCGCCGCTTCCCTGGTCGTTCTCGGTCTCGTCGCCGATCCTGCCGACGTGGCGCTCCTCGTCGGCGCCACCCGCGACGAAGAGCTGACCGACAGCGCGCTCGCCGGGCTCGAGCTCTTCGGCGAGGCGTGCGTGGTGCCGGCGCTCGCCGCGCTGGGGGAGAGCGCGGCGCGCCCGCGGTCGCTCGTCCTCGGGCTCGTCGCGCGCTTGGCGAAGGTCGCGTCGCCCGCGCTCCTAAAGGGGCTAAGGCGCGAGCTCGCGCACGAGTCCCCCGACGTGCTTCGCGCGGCGATCTTGGCGCTCGGCACCCACGGCGACCGAGAGGATCTCACGCGCCTGCTCCCGCTTGCGCGACACGCCGACGAACAAGTCGCGCTTGCCGCCGTCACGTCGCTCCGCGCCGTCGCCCAGCGCGAGCCGGAGGCGGCGCGCGCGCTTCGCCGTCGTCTCGACGCCCACGGAGACGACGCGCTCGCAGGGTGCGCGCTTTCGGTGGCCCCTGACGACGAGGACCTGGATTTTCTCGAGCGCGCCCTCACGCACCGCGATCCGCGCGCGCGTCGCGTCGCCGTGGAGGCGCTCGGGGCCGTGACCGCGCCGCGCACCGCGGAGGCCATCGCTTTCTCCCTGGCCGACGAAGAGCGCGAAGTGCGGCTCGCCGCCGTGCGTGCGCTCGGTCAGATCGGCCGCGCCGATCCGCTCGCCGCCCTCGTGGCGAGCTCGGAGGACGTGGAGCTCGTCATCACAGCGCTCCGTGCCCTCGGCGAAGCGGATCGGGCGCGTGGCTTCGCGGCCGCAGAGCCGCTCGTCACCCACCGCGAGCCGGCGCTCGCCTGCGCCGGCGTGGAGGCGGTGGACCGCTTCGGCGAAGGTGCCGCGCGTGAAGACGCGCTCTTCGAGGCGCTGGGCCACGCAGACGTCGAAGTGGTGAAGCTCGCGCTCACTGTGCTCGCGAAGAGCCCCGACGCGCGCGTCCTGGCGCGCCTCGGTCTCGCCCTCGACCACGAAGAGTGGGAGATCCGCAAGCTCGCCTCCGATCTTCTCGGTCGCAGCAAGGAGCCGGCGGCGCAGGCCCTGCTTCGCGCGCGCCTCGATCGCGAGGTCGAGCCTCTCGTGCGCCAAGCGCTGGCCCGTGCTCTCTCGGTGCGTCCCCCCTCGGGCTTCGGAGGCGGCTAGGCGTGTCCCTCCTGCGCGACGAGGTCAGCATCGATCCGGAGGAATTTCGGCTCCTCCGCGATCTGTTCAGTGCCCGCGTGGGCATCACCGTCGGTCTCGAGGCTCGCGCGTCGATCGCGCGGCGCCTGCGCGAGCGCCTCGTCGTCCTGAACCTCTCGAACTTCGCCGAGTATTACCAGTACCTGCGCTTTCACCCGCTGGCCGCGGCGGAGTGGGACCAAGCCGTCGAGCTTCTCACCACCAACGAGACGTATTTCTTCCGCGAGGAGTTCCAGCTCCGCGCCTTCCGCCAGGAGCTCCTTCCCCAGTTCGCCGAGCAAGCGCGCGCGCGACGCCGCCTCATCGTGTGGAGCGCCGGGTGCTCCACTGGCGAAGAGGTCTACACGGTGGCGATGCTCATTCACCTCTCCGGCCTCTTCGAGGGGTGGGACGTGCGGGTCTTGGGCTCGGACATCTCCAAGCGGTGCATCACCTTCGCCCGGCGCGGTGTGTACGGGCCGGCCTCGTTCCGCGTGACGAGCCCCGAGCTCCGGCGTCAGTTCTTCACCGAGGAGAAGGACGGCTGGCAGGTGGTCGAGCCGATTCGCTCGATGTGCCACTTCGGACAGATGAACCTGCTCGACGAGGACCGCGCGCGCATCCTCGGCCGCGTCGACGCCGTCTTCTGCCGCAACGTGCTCATCTACTTCGACGCTCACTCGCGCAAACGCGTCATCGACATCTTCCAAGACCGCCTCTACCCCGGCGGCGTGCTGCTCCTCGGCCACTCGGAGTCCCTGCTCAACGTCTCCACCGCCTTCGAGCTCCTCCACCTCAGAGAGGACCTCGTCTACCGAAAGCCCATGAATCCCGCCCCGAGCTCAGCCCCGGCGCGCTGACGTCCTGCCGGCTCACCGCGGCGCCTCCCGTCGCGATTTGCGTTAGAGTGGATCTCTCGTGAGCGCTTCACCGAAGATCCGCCTCCTCGTCGTCGATGACTCGGCGTTCAATCGCCGGAACATCGCCGACATCTTCACGTCGTCGAACGACGTCGAGGTGGTGGGGAAGGCCGCGGACGGAGAAGAGGCGCTGCGCCTGGCCACGCTGCTCCGGCCGGACGTCATCACGCTCGACCTCGAGATGCCTCGCATGGACGGCTTCACCTTCCTGCGCATCCTCATGGCCAAGCAGCCGACTCCGGTCATCGTGGTGTCGAGTTATTCGCAGAAGGAGAACGTCTTCAAGGCGCTCGAGCTCGGCGCGCTCGACTTCGTCACCAAGCCCGACCGGCAGATCGCCCCCGACGCCGTCGATCTTCGCGAGCAGATCCTCTCCAAGGTCTTGCTCGTGCGTTCGCTACGCCCCACTTCGCTCGTGCCTCCGGTGAGCCGCCGCCCGGTGCCGAGCGGCAACTTCACCACCGACGGTCGGGAGGCGCCGCGCGCGCCGCCGTACGAGGCGCCGCAGCATTTGATCGCCATCGGCAGCTCCACCGGCGGGCCGAGCGCGCTGCTCGATCTCTTCGGGCGCATCCCGGCGACGGCCTCCCTCGGCTTCGTCGTCGCGCAGCACATGCCCGACAAGTTCACGCGCACCTTCGCCGAGCGACTCGATCGCAAAGGCCCCGTCCGCACCGCCGAGGCACAAGACGGCGATCGCGTCGGCGCGCTCACGGCGTTCGTGTGCCCAGGTCGTCAGTGCATGGATGTCGTCCAGCAGGCGGGCGAGCTGAGGCTCCGCGTCGGCCCGGCCACCCCCGCCGATCGTTACGTCCCCAGCGTCGACCGGCTCCTCAGGAGCGCGGCTCTTGCCGCCGGCCCGCGCGCCGTTGGCGTCATCCTCACCGGGATGGGCGACGACGGCGTCGAGGGGGCGCGCGCCGTGCGCGACGCCGGTGGTGTGGTCATCGCCGAGGCTCAAGAGACGGCCGTGGTCTACGGCATGCCGGGATCGATCGTCCGCGCCGGCCTCGCCAACCACGTGCTCCCCCTGTCGGCGATCGCCGAGCACCTCACCCAGCTCTAGGCTACCCTTCGTGCCCATGACGGCACCGTCGGACCGCGAGCTCGAGCACCTCCTGGAATTGGGCGACCGCATCGTCGCCATGGCGAAGAAGGGGGGCGTCACCGTCGCCGAGTGCGCGCTGCGCTCCGGCGCCGAGCTCTCCGCTCGCGTGCGCTTGGGCGAGCCCGAGCTCGTCGAGGAGGCGGGCCACCGATCCGCCGGGCTCCGCCTCATGAAGGGGAAGCAGGTGGCGATGACGTCCACCTCCGATCTCTCCGACGGCGGCATCGCCCGCTTCGTGAACGACGGGCTCGAGCTCGTGGAGCTCGCGCAGGAAGATCCCTTCGCCGGCCCCGCCGATCCTTCGCTCCTCTGCGACCCCAAGGCGCAGCCCGATCTCGACTTGTACGACCCCGCCGGCGGCGAGATCACCGCCGTCCAAGCCATCGACTTCGCCAAGAAGGGCGAGGCGGCGGCCCGCGCGTTCGACGCCCGTATCTCCAACAGCGACGGCGCGACCTTCGGGCGCACCGCCGGGAGCGCGGCGCTCGTCCTCTCCAGCGGATTCCGTGCAGCTTACAAGGGTTCGTACCAGTCGCTCAGCGTCGTCCCCGTGGCCGAGGACGAGGGCGGCAAGAAGCGCCGCGGCTACCACTGGACGGCGAAGCGCCACCTCGCCGAGCTCGACGACGCCGAGGCCGTCGGGCGCGAAGCGGCGCGACGCACGTTGCGAAAGCTCGGCGCGCGCACCGTCGCCACCTGCGAAGCGCCGGTGGTCTTCGATCCCGACGCGGCGCGCTCCATCCTCGGGCTCCTCGCCGGCTGCGTGATGGGCGGCTCGATTTGGCGGAAATCCAGCTACCTCGTGGGCCGCGAGGGGACGCGTGTGGCGAGCGACCTCGTCACCGTCATCGACGATCCGCTCATCCCGCGCGCGCCGGGCTCGCGCCCCTTCGACGGCGAAGGGCTCGCGAGCCGGAAGAACGTGGTCGTGGAGAACGGCATCCTCCGCACGTACCTCTGCGACAGCTACTCGGCGAGGAAGCTCGGTCGCGCGAGCACCGCGAGCGCCTCGCGAGGCGGCTCGGCAGGCGTGGGCGGCGGGACGAGCAACTTCATCCTCTCGCCCGGCAAGGATTCGCACGACTCCATCGTGAAGGGGACCAAGCGCGGGCTCTACGTGACCGAGATGATGGGCTTCGGCTTCAACGGGGTGACGGGGGACTTCTCCCGCGGGGCGAGCGGCTTCTGGATCGAGAACGGCGAGCTCGCCTACCCGGTGAGCGAGGTCACGATCTCGCTCAACGTGGACGACCTCTGGCAGCGGCTCGACGCCGTGGGGTCGGATCTCGATCTCCGCACCAGCACCGCGGCGCCCACCATCCGCGTCGCCAAGATGACGATCGCCGGCGGGGCCGAGTGAAGATCTAGGGCCGCAGCACGACGCACGACGCGGCCGGCGCACCGTCGTCGCACCACGCGATCGCGAGCTCTCTCGCGCCCGTGCTCACGATGAAGCCGGTGTGCGTCGCCCCTTCGCGGAGATCGAGCGCGCCCACCGCGCTGATCCACGAGACGGCGCCCGAGTCGCCGAAGCCACCGTCGCCGATTTCGGCCAGGTGGATCGCCCCCGACGTCATGGTGGGTCCGTCGTGGTACCCACGCACGTCGACGACGGGCGCGACTTGCGAAGGGCTCGACGCGTGCCCCGGCTCGACGCGTGCGCTGAGCTCGGTCACGGCGCTCTGCGACGTAGCCTCGACCGCGAGCGGGCCTGGACCGCGGCTCTTCGCCGTCCCCAGCGCGGCGTGAACGAAGCGGGTGCGGGTCGTCCCTGCCGCGGGGGTCGGATCGTCGACGAAGGGGACGAGCGCGAGCGCCTCCGCGGTTCCTGCGTCGGCTTGGGCGAGGCCCATCAACGCCACGGTCGTGCGCATGCCGGGATCGATGGGGACGCGTTGGCGCGCGCGCGGCGTGTTGCACGTGCCGTCGGTCGCTCGGACGACGGCGATCTCGAGCGCGTCGGACGCGGGGACGTAGAAGTAGCCGGTGGCGCCGGGGAAGCTGAGTCCCGGCGGCTCGTGCGGCGGCGGGCCACCCGTGTCGCTCGCGTCGGCGTCGAGCGACGCGTCTCCCGCGTCCCCCGCGGCATCGACCATCGGCGCCGGTGCTGCGTCGGCCACGCCGGCGTCGGGAGCGGGGACACCGAGAAGCAGGGGGCCGGTGAACGCTTCGGATGGTGACGTGCGGTAGCAGACGTCGATGCGTCCGACGTCGGGAGAGAGGTGCGCCAGACGAAAGGCCGCGCTCGTCGCAGCGGCGTCGACGTTGGCGTCGGGGCTCGCGGCGCCGTCGAGCGACGGGTCGATCGATCCGTCGACGCCGCCGAAATTGCTGCCGCCGGCATCTTCACCGCAGCTGGCGACGGCGACACACGCCAAAGGCGCGGCCACGAGGAGCCACAAACCACGGCGTGTCCTTTGCTGCATGGGAACCACGTGAGAATAGCCCGGCGCGCTCCTCGCGGCACTCGTGTACCTTGCGCTCGTGAGTCCCGACGAGATCAAGGCCGTGCGCAAGGACTTGCAGTGCACGGCGAAAGAGTTGGCGGCGGCGCTCGGGCTCGAGCAGTCCACCGTGCTGGCATGGGAGAAGGGGGACCTTTTCCCGACCAAGCAGTACATCGACAAGATGACCGCCCTTCGCGCGAAGGGGCCGTCGTCGATCCCCCGCAAATCGAAGGGGACCGACCCGGTCCGCGCGCTCAAAGATCCGGCGGTGTGGGAGCTTCTGCGGAAGATCGCCGCGCACAAGAAGCTCCGCGACGAGGTCGCGAAGCTGGCCCAGGGCTACTCCGACCCGGCCGAGGACTGACGAGGGCGCTGCGGCGCGCGCTGCAGCCGAGGGGCGGCGAAGCGCGGCGTGACGAGATCGCGGCGGGCGACCTGCGCGTCACGCCGCGAGGCGAAGCTCACTTCTCGTCGGCTTCTTCTTCTTCCTCGTCGTCATCGTCGTCATCATCGTCGTCGTCGTCGTCGTCGTCGTCGTCGTCGTCGTCGTCATCGTCGTCGTCGTCGTCGTCGTCGTCATCGTCGTCGTCGTCGTCATCGTCGTCATCGTCGTCGTCGTCGTCCTCGTCCTCGTCGGTCTCGTCCGGATCGCCCTCGGACGCGGCGGCACGGGAGGCTTCGTCGCCGTCGACCGTGGCGGGATCGAGCGCCGCTTCTTCTTCGCTCGGGACGGCCTCGTGCTCTCCCTCTCCCGCTTGCGTCTGCTGTTCCATCGGCTCTCCTTCGCCGCTCTGCGCGGCATCCAACACGTCTCCGAGCTCGCGCTCCACCACGCGTCGCGAGTCCTCGTTGAGCTCGGTGAACTCGCGCAGCGTGGGGAGATCCTTCAACGAGCTCAGACCGAAGAACTCGAGGAAGTTGGTGGTCGTTCCGTAAATGAGCGGTCGCCCCGGCTCGTCCTTCTTGCCGAGGATGCGCACGAGGTCGCGCTCCAAGAGGAGCTTCAACACCGCGCCGCAATCGACCCCTCGGATCTCGTCGATCTCGGGCCGCGTGATCGGTTGGCGGTAGGCGAGGATGGCCAAGGTCTCGACCTGCGCGCGCGAGAGGCGCACCGGCTTCTGCTTGGTGAGATCGCGCACGAAGGGGGCGTAGGCCGCGTTGGTGCGGAAGATCCAACCGCTCGCCACTTCGTCGAGCTGCACGCCGCGACCGGCGAAGTCGTTCTTCAAGATCGCGAGGAGGAGCTTCACCTCCTTGAGCGGCGCCGAAGCCGAACGCGCGAGATCGGCGGCACGGATGGGGCGATCGCTGACGAAGATGAGCGCCTCGAGGAGCCCCTTCAGGTGCTCGCGTGAGACCTCGCTCGTCCCTTTCGGCTCTTCCCCCGCGGCTTCCGCTTCGCCGTCGGCCTCACCTTCGCCCTCGACCTTGGCGTCGGCCTTCGCCAGCCCGGGGCGGAGATCGTCACGCAGCGGGATGTTGAGATCGGCCCCGCCGAGGTTCACCGTGGCTTCGAGATCCACCGGCCAAGGCTCGGCCGCCGGCATCGACGGCTCCGTGGGCACGGGCTCGGCGCCCACGCGCGACTCCGGTGCACGCGGCGTCGGCGGGCTCTCTTGCTCCTCGGGGAGCCTGGGCGTGAGCGGTCCGCGCTCTTCGTCCTTCTGCTCTTGCTCGTTCACGAGGTGACCTCCTCGTTGGCGGTGACCGTCTCGTCGGCGTCGTGCGAAGCCTCTTCGGTGTGGGCGGGTGACGTGTCTTCGGCGTGCGGCTCGGCAGCGCCGTGGACGTCGTCCGTCCGAGCCTCGTCGTCGGCCACGAACTCGATGGTGAGGGGAGCGAGCGGATCGGTCTGGAACAGGCGGGTCATGCGCAGCTTGGACATCTCGAGCAGGGCGAGGAAGGTGATGACGAGATCGAACCGCGACAGAGCAGCGCCGCCGGCCGATTCGAAGAAGTCTTCGAAGCGGACGCGTCGCCGCGCCTTCAGCATGTCGGTGATCTCGAGGATGCGGTCGTTGATGCTGATGCGATCGGCGACGACGTCGTGCGAGATCTTGACCTTGCTGCGCGCGAGCACGCGCTGGAAGGCCTCGAGCAGCGAGTAGAGCGGCACCTCGGCGAGGGGCGGGAGGCCGGTCGTCACCGCCTCTTCGATCTCCACCCCGCGGGGGAAGACGTCGCGCCCGGCCACGCCACGCGCCTCGAGATCGGCCGCGGCCTGCTTGTACTTTTGGTACTCGAGCAGGCGGCGAATCAAGGCTTCGCGCGGGTCCATCTCTTCTTCGAGGAGATCGTCCTCTTGTCCTGGCGGCGGCGCCGGGAGCAGCATCTTCGATTTGATGTGCGCCAGCGTCGCGGCCATGACGAGGTACTCGGCGGCGACGTCCAGGTTCATGAGCTGCATCACGGCGAGGTACTCGAGGTACTTCTCGGTGACGAAGCCGATGGGGATGTCGAGGATGTCGAGCTCGTGCTTCTGACAAAGGTGCAGGAGCAGATCGAGCGGCCCCTCGAACGCAGGGAGCGAGACCGAATAAGTCGCCCCTCCGGCGTCGAGCTCGGGCGGAGGCGCCTCGGCCTCCTCGCTCTTTCTGCGCTTCGTGTCCTTCATCGCGGGGAGGAGAGCCTTTACGCCGAAAGCCGCGCGGGAACAACGGGCGACTCGCCGGATCGCCGGGGGGGGAGCGCCTTCCGTCAGCGGGCGATCGACGTGCGATCGGGTCGCCTCACGGGCTAGCATTGCTCCCGTGAGCCAAGCGTCCGCCAAGGCGCCGAAGTTTTGTCCCGCGTGCAGCGGGCGCTTCTCTGGCGACGCCCTATTTTGTCCGAACGACGGCACGCCGCTCCTCGCGGCCCCGCCGAGCGACCCGGGCGAGGCCACACCTGCACCGACCGATCCGTACCTTGGCCGCGAGCTCCTCGGCCACATCGAGATCCGCCAGCTCGCCGGGGTGGGGGCGATGGGGCGCGTCTACCGAGCGTTCCAGAAGGGGATCGATCGCGACGTCGCGGTGAAGATCCTCCACCGCGAGCTCTCGGCGAACCCCCAGCTCGTGTCGCGTTTCCACCGCGAGGCCAAGGTCGCCTCGCGCCTCCAGCACCCCAACGTCGTGCACGTGCACTTGGCCGGTCAGCTCCCCGACGGCGCGCTGTACATCGTCATGGAGTACCTCGACGGCCTCTCGCTCCAGAGCGCGCTCGGCGGCGCCTCGGGGTCGATGTCGCTACAGCGCGCGCTCCACATCGCGCTCCAGCTCTGCGACGCGGTGGGCGAAGCGCACGCGCAAGGGGTCGTGCACCGCGATTTGAAGCCGGAGAACGTCATGCTCGTCCGGCGCGGGCAAGACCCGGACTACGTGAAGGTGCTCGACTTCGGCATCGCGCGGCTCTCGTGGGGCGAGCAGTCGATGGCCACCGCGGCGGGGCTCATCTTCGGCACCGCGCGCTACATCTCGCCCGAGGGGGCGCAAGGCGAGGGGGTCGGGCCCACCGGCGACGTCTACGCCATCGCCACGCTGCTCTACCAAATGCTCGCCGGCCGCACGCCGTTCGAGGGCGATCAAGCGGTGGGGCTCCTCATCCAGCAAATCCACGACGCGCCCCCCGAGCTCCGCAGCATTCCGCGCGCCTCGTATCTCCCCGAGCCGCTCGCGCGCGCCATCATGAAGAACCTGGCCAAGAGCCAACACGCGCGCGACCCCGACGCGCGCGCGTTCGGTCGCGCGCTCGTCGACGCGAGCAAGCTCGCCGGGCTCTCCACCGAAGATCTCGTCGCGAGGCCGATGCTCCTCGGCGCCAGCACGCCCGGGCCGATGAAGCTCGCGCCGATGCAGCAGACGAAGCAGCTCGAGCTCTCGCCCGATCTCGCCGAGCGTCTCGGAGGGCCGGTCGCGGCAACTCCTGCGCCCTCGTCGTCGCGCCACGCGGCGGCCGCGCCGGCAGGGACGCCGGCGAGCGCGTCGACGGTGAAGTGGACGCCGCCCGGATCGATTCAGGCGCAGATGGCCCAAGGTGTGGCCGCCGCCGAGGCGCGTCCGCCTTCGCCCTCCGGCGTCGACCGAACGTTGGACGACGGCGACGTCCCCCCGCCTCCCCCGGCGTTCCCCGCGCCGCGCACGCAGATCGCGACGACGCCGCAAGCGCCTGCCCCGGCGCCGCGCGAGCCCACGCCGGCGGCCTCGCGCACCGCTCCGCCTTCGTATCCCTCGAACACGCCTGCGCCGCCGTCTGCGCCCCCTTCGGTTCCGGCGATGCGCACGCCGCTTCCTACGCCGAGCAAGCCGTTCTCCAACGTCGACACCACGCTGAGCGACGAGCCCGTGCCCGGGCGCTTTCTCAGGTACGCGGTCGCGTTCGTCTTGCTCTTCCTCGTCGGGAGCCTCGTCACCGGCGGGGTGCTCTACAAGCTCGGGCTCTTCGAGCCGTCGGGGCCCCCTTCGGCACGCCTCGAGGAGATCCTCGCGCGCGCCGACGACGCCGAGAAGAACGGACGCTGGGACGATCCCCCGGGTGACAACGTGCGCGACCTCACGACCGAGGGGCTCGCGACCTGGCCGAAGGAGCCGCGTCTCCTTCACCTCCGCAAAGAGTCGAGCGAAGAGATCCTGAAGCGCGCGATTCGCGCCAAGAGCGACGGGGATCTCCACGCCGCGCTCCACTGGGCGCGTCTCGCCTCGGAGCTCGATCCTTCGGACGAAGCGGCACGCGCGCTCGCGCACGAGTACGAGGCCGAGGCGGTGCCGGCGACGCCCGACGCCGCCGCTCTGCTCTTCCTCGCCGACGCGGGGACGAGCGCGCTCACCGCGCCGCCGACCGCGCGCCCCGCGGCCGCGCTCCCGCGCATCGCGCTCGACGCCAACCCCACGAAGCCGCGCCTTGGTCAGTCGGTGGAGCTGACCGCGAAGGTGACGACCGCCTCGGGGGCGGTGCCGCGCGAGGTCGCCGACGCCCACTTCGCCGTCGCCGGTCCGGGCATGGGCTCGGGCGCGCGCCTCGCGGCGATGACCGAGGGGAACGTCTTTCACGGCGGCTTCACCTTTCTCGAGCGCGGGAAGTTCGAGATCAGCTTCTCGGCGAAGGTCGACGGCGCGCAGGTGCGCACGACGCGTGTCGTCGTCGTCGACGCGCCGACCGTGGCGCCGCCGGGAACCGTCGAGACACCGGTGACGGCGCCGAGCGGGAGCGTGAAATGGCTCTGATGCGCGCGCGCTTTTCGTGGGGGCTCGCCGTGCTCGCGACGACGAGCGTGGCGCCGCGCGCGCGAGCCGACGCGCCGGACGCCGGCGCTTCGTCGGCCGCGCCGAGCGAGGTCCAACCCACCGCGCCCGCCGCCACCGCTCCGCCCGCGACGACGAGCGAGCCGGCGACGCTCCCTCCGCCCCCACCGCCGCCGCTCACCGTGTCGCCCTCCGGAGCGGTGACGAGCGAACCGGCGAAGCCCGCGCCGAGCGGCGACGCGAGCACGCACCTCGCCGTCGCCTCCGCGACCGAGCGCCCGCACGATCGCGACGCGCTTCGTCCGCACACCATCGCCGAGATCGAGGCGGGGATCATCGCGCTCCCGAACGCTCCCATCTCGCCCAGCCAACGCGGCGGCAACACCCCCATCGGCGGCATCGGCAAGGGCGACGCCACCTTGATGACCGGTCTTCACCTGCTCTATCGCGGCGCTCCCGAGTGGGCGGTGGGCGCGGGCTTCCTCTTCGGCCCGAGCCCGACCACCGACACGCAGTACGGTGGGCTCGGCAACCTGCCGCGTACGCACGCGCGAAACTACCTGCTCGTCGGCGCCGAAGGGCGCTACGTCCCCTTCGCCACGCGCAAGCTCGAAGCGTGGGTCGGCATGAACCTCGGCGGGGTGATCATCGCCGACCGGTTCACCACCGAGACGGGCGACAAGGTGCCGACGATCCTGGGCACGCGCGACGTCACGATTCGCACCGAGGGGTACGCCCTCGGCGTCCAGGCCGGCGGGAGCTGGATGTTCGCCGAGCGTTGGGTGCTCGGGCTCTCGCTCCGCGGCGATCGCTGGTTTCTCCCGAGCTCGGCGCAGTGCTCGACCATCGGCGACTGCGCGACGCTCACCGGGTCGGTCGTGGCGTTCGAGACCGGGCTCACCATCGGCTACCGCATCCCGCTCTGATCCGAGCGACCGCGACGTGGAGCGAGGTCGCCGCCCAGGGGCGCGATTCCCGTCTATGCTCGACGATCGTGACCCGCGAACAAGTCTGGAAGAGCGTCTCGGAGGGCCTGCGCCAAGGCTTCGGTCGTCTGCTCGACGTTCGCGACGTGCGCCGCGTACGTCACGTCGCCGGCGATTCTTGGGCGGTGACGGTGGTGCTCGCCGCCCCCTCGGGTGATCTGCACGTCGCCGACGTCACCGTCGACGACAACGGGACGATGACCCCGGTGCTCACCGCCGAGCACGTCATCCGCGCCGCGCGCGAAGCGCAGCGCGTGTCGCTCGCCGCGCCGCCCCCCGACGAGCTCTCCGATTTCGGCGACGCCGGCGGAAGCGACGAAGAGCCGGGGCTCGAGCTCCTCGATCAAATGGCCGAAGAGCCGGTGGACGTGCGCGCGGCGGCGGCCATCGCTCGCGGCGACACCGCTTCGCTCCGCGAGGCGCAGAGCCTCTTGCCGCGGCTCTTGGCCGATCACGAGCGGCGCGGCGGAACGCTCCTCACCATGGCCGAGATCGAAGAGAAGCTCGGCGAGCGCTCGCTCGCTCGCGGTTACCTCGAAGCGGCGGCGCGCGAGTTTGCCGATCGCTTCGATCTTCCGGCGCTCGAGCGAGCCGCGGCGCTCGCCCTCGAGGTCGTGGGAAAGGAGGCCTTCGCCGGATCGCCGGTGCACACGCTCCTCGAGCAGAGTCGCGCGCGCCTTCAGCCGCTCGCGAGCCTCGCCAGCGCGCGGAGCTTCCACGGTCTTCCGCCCGAGCTCTTGGGTCGCCTCGCCGGGCAAGCCACGCTCCGCACCCTCGCGCCCGGCGAAGTGCTCGTCGCCGAAGGGGAGCCGGCGGAGAACGTGTACGTCGTGAAGAGCGGCCTCCTCGGCGTGTGGCTCGAGAAGCCCTCGGGCGGATCGTGGATGGTGCGCTGCTGCTTCCCCGGTTGGCTCCTCGGCGAATCGAGCGTCCTCTCCACGGGCGCGCCGCGCTGCACCGCCACGCTGCAAGCCGAGCGCGTGAGCGAGGTGTACATCCTCCCCAAGGCCGCGGTGCGCGCGGCGATGAACGACGACCTCGCCTTCGGTCTGCGCATCGCCGAGACCAAACAGATCCACCGCATCGACTCGTTCTTCTCGATGCACGAGACGATGGGCCAGCTCGACGTGCAGGTGCGTGACGAGGTGCTCTCGTGCTTGCAGCGCCTCGAGACGTTCGACACCGAGACGATCCTCCTCCCGGCGAACGAGATCCCCAGCGTCGCGTGCCTCGTCGCCCGGGGGCAGGTCGCGCTCTTCGAAGACACGAAGCCCGACACCCCCGCGCGCGTCCTCGAGGCCGACGCGTTCTACGGCGTGCGCGACGCCATCCACCGCATCGCGCCGAGCTACACCGCGGTAGCGCGCCCCGGAACGACGGTCGCGTTCTTCGAGGGGGAGCGGCTGCAAAAGCTCTGCGAGCGGAGCCCCGAGCACGTGGTCGCCGTCCTCGAACGCCTCGGGTAGCCTTATGTGGGATATGTGCTACAACACGCCGCGTCATGACGAACCGCGCCGCTTCGCTCGCCTCTTTTTCACTCCTCGCCCTCGCCGCCGTCGCCCTCTCCGGGTGCGCCATGGGGGGCGGTGACGACGCGGGCACGAGCGCCGACGAGGTGACGGCCACGACCTACGTCGAGATCGGCGACTACTGGAAGTCGAGCGCCGACCAGAACGCGTGGTTCGATCTCACGCGCAAGATCGACGGCGAGTTCGGCGACATCTGCGGCGACACGTTCTGCGGCGGCGACTATTCGAACCTCACGTCGCTCGGTTTCTCGTGCGCGGTGTCGAGCCAGCGCGGCGCGGTGCACGAGTGCGTGTGGACCTTCGCCGGCTCGAGCCACCTCGTGAACGGCGGCACCGGCACCGTGGAGGCGAGCGTCGCTACCTTCCAGTGCCGCATCGCGCCGAAGACGAGCGCGCGCGCGCTCCTCACCACGCTGGCCGCCAAGGGGACCGACAAGTCGATTCAGCGCGTGCTCCCCGGCGCGACGCAATCCCTCTACGACGTGCTCGGCGACTGCTTCCAGCACCCCATCGGCGCGAGCCCCATCTCGCGAGGCACCGGCACCACCTACGTGGACGCGGCGGATTCGTTCGACGCCGGGACCGACGTCGACGCCTTCTTCGCCGCCGAAGGGGCGCTCCGTACGAGCTTCGACGACGTGTGCGGCGACACGTTCTGCGAGGGCGACTACGGCAACCTCCAAGCGCTTCGCCTCGCGTGCTCGGTGCGCGGCACGACCGGCACCGTCCGCGACTGCAAGTGGCTCTTCGCCGGGAGCTACAACGACCTCGATCCGAAGACCGGCGCCATCACGGTGCACGCCCAGACGTACAAGTGCTCGCTCCCGATCCGCGGCACGGCGAACCAGCTCACGAGCGTGCTCAACGCCCCCGACGCCAACGGATCGAACCCGGCCATCGAGCGCCCGCTCCCCGGCGGCACCAAGTCGGCCTACGACGTCATCTCGAGCTGCTTGTAGTCACGGCGTCATCGACGTCGCCATCACCGCCCCCACGCGGTCGAGCACGAGCCCCGTCACGGCGAGGAGACCAATCGCGCGGAGCGGCGCCACGAGCGCGTGGATCTGCGCCGGCGCGGCCGCGCGTGCGATGAGGGCAGCGGCGATCTCGAGGAGCACCGCGGCGGCGAGGAGCGGGGCGGCGAGGGCGACGGCGAAGCCGATCCCCATCGTGAGATCGTGCGTGACGGCGAGGACCGGGCTCCCTTCGAGTGGGCGCGTGGCCAGCGCGAGGACGACGCGCGAAGGGCCGCCCATGGCGAGGAAGATGGCGCTCGCGAGGAGCGAGAAGGGGACGCCGAGCGGTGTCGCGCGCCCTTCGACGGCGACCACTTGCATGGTGTCTTGCGCGCCGCGGAGCGCGTCCACGAGGCCGCCGGCCATCGTCGCCGCCCACAGCGGGATCGCCGTCGCCAGAGCGAGCGGGAGGCCGCGGGCCATCTCGAGGAGCGCGAGGAGCACCCACGGCGCGTGCGCCCCGGCGGGGCCGCCGAGCGACGCTGCTTCGTTCGCGCCGGCGCCGGCGAATGCGGGGAAGATGCACACGGCCAGGGCCACGCCGAGCACGCCGCGGGTCGGGGCGGGGAGCGCCTTCAGGCCGAACGCCGGGACGAGCGCCACCGTCGGTGTGACGCGCGCCCACGCGAGCCCCACGGCGTCGAGCGGCACCCCCGAAGCGCCGAACGCGCGCGCCACCGTCTCGACCAGCCCTTCGTGCGGCGTGGGGCGTGGCGCGTGCGCGGCGAGGAGCGCGAGGAGGCTCACGCGCCGATGCTAACGGATCGACGACGCGCCTGTTGACGAGAGCGCGGGGGCGAGGCGATCGTCCCCCGCATGCCTTTTGACATGTCCCTCGTGGGGAAGCCCAGCGCCCCCAGCAAGCTCGTCTACTCGTGGAAAGACACCGCGCTCTACGCCCTCGGCGTCGGCGCTCGCAAAGACGAGCTCGACTATCTCTACGAAGGGCGCGGCCCCAAGGTGCTCCCGAGCTTCGCCGTCGTGCCGAGCTTCGAGCCGACCATCGAGCTCCTCGGACGGAGCGGCGGTCAGATGGCCATGGTGGTCCACGGCGCGCAGCGTGTGCGGGTGCACAAGCCCTTCGCGCCGTCGGGGGTGCTGCTCACCACCGCGACGATCCGTGGAATCTACGACATGCGCCGCTTCGCTTCGGTGCTCGTCGACACCGAGACCAAAGACGACGCGGGGACGCTCCTCGCCACCAACACGTGGTCCATCTTGTTTCGCGGCGAAGGGGGCTTCGGCGGCAACCCGCCGACCAAAGACGAGCCGCTCGCCGTGGTCCCCAAGGATCGCCCCGCGGATTTCCGCGTCGAAGAGAGCACGAGCCAGGAGCAGGCGCTCCTCTACCGCCTCTCCGGTGACTTCAACCCGCTCCACGCCGACCCCGAGTTCGCCAAGAGCGTGGGCTTCGAGAAGGGGCCCATCCTCCACGGGCTCTGCACCTACGGGCACATGGTGCGGCACGTCGCGCGCGAGGCGTGCGGCGGCGACGCGACGCGGATCGTCGGCTTCGAAGCGCAGTTCCGCCGTCCGGTGTGGCCGGGCGACACGCTCGTCACCGAAGGGTGGAACGTGGGGAACGGGCGCGTGGCCGTCTCGGTCAGCGTGAAGGAGCGGGCCGAGACCGTGCTCTCCGGCGCCTGGGTCGAGCTCGCGACCTGACCCCAAAACCAAGAGGAAACGAACGGTGCGGGCCCCGATGCGGCGCGCGCCGAGGTGCGCTAAGTAGACCCCCCGCGCGGCGGGGCATTCAGGGAAGAAGACGAGGAAGAACCATGGCCAAGCTCTCCAAATCGATCGTTGTCGTCGGCGCCAAGCGCACCGCGTTCGGCACCATGCAAGGCGCGCTCAAGGGCGTGAACGCCAACGACCTCGCCGTGCACGCGGCCAAGGCCGCCATCGCGCAAGCCGGCATCAAGGCCGAGAAGATCGGTCATGTGGTCATCGGCAACGTCATGCAGACCAGCGCGGACGCCATCTACTGCGCGCGTCACGTCGGGCTCAAGGCCGGGCTCCCCGTCACCACGCCGGCGCTCACGGTGAACCGCCTCTGCGGCTCGGGCTTTCAGGCCATCATCAACGGCGCCGAGCAGATCCTCCTCGGCGATCACGACGCCGTGCTCGTCGGCGGGACCGAGAACATGAGCCAAGCGCCGCACATCCTCCGCGGCGGGCGCGAGGGGTACGCCTTCGGCAAGGCGCCGGCGCTCGAGGACTCGCTCTGGAGCGCGCTCACCGACAGCTACTGCCAGACGCCCATGGCGGTCACCGCCGAGAACCTGGCCGCCAAGTACGGCATCACGCGCGAGCAGTGCGACGCCTACGCGCTCGAGAGCCAGAAGCGCTGGGCCGCGGCCAACGAGGCAGGCCGCTTCAAGGAAGAGATCGCGCCGGTCGACGTGATGGTGAAGAAGGCGACCGTGTCGTTCGCCACCGACGAGCACGCGCGCCCCCAGACAACGATGGAGGCGCTCGCCAAGCTCGCCCCCGTCTTCAAGAAGGACGGCGTCGTCACCGCCGGCAACGCGTCGGGCATCTGCGACGGCGCGGCGTGCCTCGTCCTCACGACCGAGGAGTTCGCCAAGAGCCAAGGGCTCAAGCCGCTCGCCCGCATCGTGCAGTGGGGCGTCGCCGGCGTGGAGCCGAAGGAGATGGGCATCGGCCCCGCGCCGGCCATCAAGAACGCGCTCGAGCGCGCCGAGCTTCGCCTCAGCGAGATGGATCTCGTCGAGGTGAACGAAGCCTTCGCCCCGCAGTACCTCGCGGTGGAGAAGGAGCTCGGCCTCGACCGCAACAAGACCAACGTCGACGGCGGGGCGATCGCCCTCGGCCATCCCCTCGGCGCCAGCGGCGCGCGCATCACGACGCACCTCGTCTACGAGCTCGCGCGTCGCGGCGGGAAATTCGCCGTCGGCAGCGCGTGCATCGGCGGTGGCCAAGGCCTCGCCGTCATCCTCGAGCGCGTGTAACGCCGTCGTGGCCGACCGCGCCGCGCCGCCTGCTGCTCGTCTCGACCTCTTGGCGAGGACCGAGCTCAATCGCCGCGTCATCGAGGCGATGCCGGGCGGCGTGGTGCACGTCGACCGGAGCGGCGCGATCCTCGCGGCCAACGGCGAGGCGCTCCGTGTGCTCGGATTGAGCCACGACGCGCTCACCGACAAGTACACGACCGATTTCGAGACCGAGACGATCTGGGAAGACGGAACGCCGTGCCCGGCCGCCGAGTACCCGGTCACGCGCGCGCTCGTCACCGGCGAGCCGCAAAAGCCGGCGACGATCGGCGTGCGTCGCCCGGACGGCACGACGTCGTGGGCGGTCTTCACCGCGACCCCGCTCCTCGACGAGAGCACGAAGGAGGTGACGGGCGTCGTGGTCACGTTCTTCGACGTCACCGAGCAAAAGCGAATCGCGCGCGAGAGCCAGCGCTCGGAGGAGCTCCTCCGGTCGATCCTCGCGGGCGCGCCGAGCCCCATCGCCACCTCGGACCGCGAGGGGACCTTGCTCGTCGTGAACCGCTTGCCCAAGGTCCATGCCGTCGACGAGGCGATCGGCCGACCGGCTTGGTACTACCTCGTCCGCGAGGATCAGCAGAAGGCGAAGGACGCCATCGCGCGCATCGTCGCTACCGGGAAGCCAGAGTCGTACGAGGCTCTGGGGGTGTCGGGGCGGCGATGGCTCGTGCACGCCGGCCCGCGCTACGACGGCGACGAGATCGCCGGCGTCACCTTCGTCACCTGGGACGTGACCGAGCAGCGCGAGCTCGAACGTCGCGTGGCCATCGCCGACCGTATGGCGTCGATCGGGCAGCTTGCCGCCAGCGTGGCGCACGAGGTGAACAATCCGCTCACGTACTTGATGGTGAACCTCGAGTGGCTTCGCACGCACCTCGCCGGGAACCCGCAGGCCGAAGAGCGCCTCGCCGCCGCGACGCACGGCGCGGGTCGCATTCGCGACGTCGTCGCCGATCTTCGGACATTCTCGCAAGTGAGCGACGGCCGGCGCGTTCTCCTCGAAGTGCGTCACGTCGTCGAGGGCGCGCTCCGCATCGCCCAGGGGGAAACACGGTGCCGCGCGCGCGTGGTCACGTCGTACGGCGAAGCGCCGCCGGTGCTGGCCAACGAGGGGCGCCTCGGTCAGGTGTTCTTGAACCTCATCATCAACGCCGCCCAGGCGATCCCCGAGGGAGACATCGCTCACCACGAGATCCGCGTCTCCACGGGCGTCGACGACGATGGTCGTGTCGTCGTCGAGATCAGTGACACGGGCGCCGGCATCCCCGCGGCGCAGCTCCCGACCATCTTCGACGCCTTCGTCACCACCAAGGAAGGCGAGGGGACGGGGCTCGGCCTCTACATTTGCCGCGAAGTCGTCACGTCGCTCTCCGGCGAGATCACCGTCACCTCCACGCCCGGGCAGGGGAGCACCTTCCGCGTCGCGTTGCCGCCGGCGAGCGTGGCGCTTCGCACCGAAAAGCCGCCGAGCGACGCGCCGCCTGTTTCGCGCTCGTCGCGACGCCTTCGCGTGCTCGTCGCCGACGACGAGCCGGCGATCGTCTCTGTGCTGCTCGATTGCCTCGCCGAGCACGACGTGACGGCGGTCGCGAGCGGTCGCGAGGCGCTCGAGCGTCTCGAGGCCGAGAGCTTCGACTTTGCCCTGTGCGACATCGGGATGACCGATCTCACCGGGATGGATGTCTACGAGCGCCTTCGTGCGGCGAGCCCCGGCAAAGAGCAGAAGCTCGTCTTCATGTCGGGCGGCGCCTTCACCGAGCGCGCGCGTCAGTTCTTGAAGTCGATCCCCAACGAGGTCATCGACAAGCCGTTCACGTGCGCCGACGTCGCGCGCGTGGTGACACGCCACGAAGCGCGCTGACCGGCGCTCGCCGCTCGCCGCCGACGCTGCCCGCGGTCAGACCGCTTCGAGGAGGACTTGGCCGCTCGCGCGCTCGGCTTCGACGTCGACCGGAGCCGCGCGGCGTTGACCGACGAGGATGGCCCACTTCACCGCGTTCTTCAGCGCGCGGACGGCGCTGACCGCAGCCGTGAAGCTGGGGAAGATCCACGAGAGGGTGCCCGGCTGGACGTTCTCCCAGCCGTAGACCACGAGCGTGACCCAGCCCTGCGCCGGCTCCACGTCACGCGCCTTCTTCGGCGCGGCCGCCACGTACACGCCCGAGTCGAGCGGCGCGGGGACTTCTTCGCGCTGAAAGATGACGTGCGTTTCGGTCATTTCGTTCGGTAGAGCGGGGACGCGCGGCGCATCTTCGCGCCTTCCCCTCCCGAACCTGCGTGCGATGGACTTCATTCCTGCCGACTCCCCCCGTGGGCTTCGCGTGCTCGTCTTCCCGGCTCCGTCGCTCGCTCGCGCGAGCTCGCGCTGTGCGCGGCTTTGGAACGTCAGGAAGTGAGTGAGCTTGCGCATCCCGAAAGAGACCAAATCCCACGCCGAGGCGTGAAGGTAAAGACAGAACGCGAATGACGCGGCGCTTGTCGCAGCGTGTCATGACGCGGTTTCCGCGCGCCTGGTCCCGCTTCCGCTTCGCGCGTTCTGTCCGAGTGAGGACGAGTCGTACGAGCCTCGTGTTTAAGCACCATGACGGTGGGGTCAATTGTTCGTGCCAAGATCGTGCGCGAAAGGTCGGCAGAGGCGGACGAACCGCGGGCTCGTGAGGCACCGCACGCGTCGAGCGCCCGAACCACTTCTCGTGCGCGTAAGATGCCCTCGTGGCGCCGCCGCCGACGCTCAACCCGGACCCCGCGTCGTCTGGGCGGTCCGCCCACTCGAGCGGCGCTTTCGGCGCTTCCCGGGGGAGCTCACCGTCGATGTCGACGATGGCGGTGTACACCCCTGCGCGGGGCCGCGCGTGGCCCCTCGTCCCGCTGGCGCCGCTCGTGGTGGTGGTCATTGGCGTTGCCGTCACCTTGGTGGTGGAGCTCATCGGCATCGGCTACTTGGCGCGGGCCAGCGACGAGCACGCCGGGGCACGCGCCGAGCTCCTCGTCGCCGCCGAAGCGGCGCGCTTGGGCGAGCTCACCGAGGCGGGACGCGAGGAGGCGATCCGTCTCGCCGCCCGGCGCACCGGGGCCGAATTTCTCCTCGTGGGTCACGACGGGACGGTGCACGTCGACGCGAGCCTCCGCGGCATCACCTCGACGCAGATCACCACCGCGCTCGCCACCGGTCGCGGCGAGACGCGCACCGGCTTGGGGCGCGCGCGCTACGCCGTCCGCTCGGTGAACGACGGCGCCGCGCCGGAGGCGGTGCTCGCTTTCGTCCGCGCGCCGGCCGCGCCCGAAGGAGGGACGACGCTCATCACCGCGCTGCTCGCGCTGACGACGCTGCTCCTCGGCGTCGCCGCCACGTTCGCCTATGCCGTCGCCCGCGACGCAAACATCGACGTCGAGTTCCTCATCGCGCGCGTGCGCGACATGACCCGCACGCGCATCGAGCCTTCGGGCGAGACGGTGCCCGTGCGTTCGATGGACGAGGTCGGCATCCTCACGAGCGACTTCAACGAGCTGGTCGGTCGCTTCGTCACCGCCGAGCGCGGCTACCGCGCGAACCTCACTCGCGCGCGCGCCGCCGACCGCGATCGCGCCGCGTTCCTCGCCGCGGTGAGCCACGAGCTCAGGAGCCCGCTGAACGCCATCCTCGGCTTCGCCGATCTGCTCACCCAAGGGGTCGACGGGCCGCTCTCCCCCGACGCGCGCGAAGAGGTCGATCAGATCCGTGGCTCGGGGGCCCATCTTCTCGAGCTCATCAACGACATCCTCGAGTTCAGCGCCCTCGAGGGCGGGCAGCTCAAGCTCGGCCTGGCGCAGGTCGACGTCTCGGCGATCGCCGCCGACGTGCTGCGCGAAGCGGCGCCGCTCCTCGCAGGAAAGCCGGTCGTCGCGCGCCTCGACGGCGAGAGCGGAGTGATGGCCGAGGCCGATCCGAAGCGCGTGCGCCAGATCCTCACGAACCTGGTCGGCAACGCCATCAAGTTCACGCAGCGCGGGGAGATCGTCGTGCGCGTCGCGCGCCAAGGGGCCTACGCCAAGATCGCGGTGAAAGACACCGGGCCGGGCATCGGCGAGGCCGAGCGCGCGCTCATCTTCGAGGACTACCGGCAGACCGCGGAGGAGGGGAAGAAGCGCCGCGGCACCGGCCTCGGGCTCGCCATCGCGCGGCGCCTCGTCTTGATGCACGGCGGCGTCATCCAGCTCGAGAGCGAGCTCGGCCACGGGTCGACCTTCCACGTGCTCTTGCCTCTCGGCCCGCGCCGCCAATCGATGAGGCCGCCGCGCCCATGAACGCCTCCGCCGCCAAGCTCGTCGCGCGCCTCCTGGCGATTCAGATCGGCATCGCGCTGTTCATCGACTTCTTGATGACGGCGTTCGCGCCGCGTCTTCTCCTCCTCGACCCCAAAGTGCTCGGCGCCACGGTGTCGAGCGCGGCGTGGGTCGCGCTCCTTCACGTGGTCATCGCCTCGGGCGCGACGGTGGCTTACGCGCGCCCCCTGGCGAAGACGCTCCACGCTTTGGCCGTCGAGGAAGGGGAGGTGACGCCCGAGGGGCTCCTCGCGCTCTACGCGCTCCCCGCTCGCGTCGCGGTGGCCCACGTGGTCGTCGCCGTCGTGGTGTCGGCGGCGACGCTGCTCCCGCCCTTTCACCCGCCGACGACCGATCTCTACACGCAGGTGGCGCTCATCCTCCTGCTCCTCACGATGGTCAGCGCCGGCGCGCTGCCGCTCTACGTGATGATGCGCGGCGCCGTCGCGCGGGTCCTCGAGCTCGCCCCCGTCGACGTCGCGCGTCGCGCGATTCAGCTCATCGCCGCTTCGCCGCTGGCCATCCCCCGCGTCCGCACGCGCTTTCTCGCGGCGGTCGCCGGGCCCGTCGCCTTCGTGGCGCTGGGCGCTTCGCTCCTCGTCTACGCCCACGGGCGCGCCTTCGACATGAGCGAGCGAGAGGCCGCGGCCACCGACTTGGTGCACGGCGTGCTCGATCTCGTGCGCGGCTCGGCGACGGGGCGCGACGCGGCCATCGCCGAGGCCGAGGCGCAGGGTTTCGTGGTCGAGATCTCGGACACGCCCGCGCGTCGCGAAGTGTTCCGCGCGAGCCCGGTGGAGACCTGGCTCACCGTGCCCACGGAGGACGGCCACGCGCAGGTGCGCTTTTCTACCGCGCGACCGAGCGCGGTGACGGGGCTCTACATCTTGCTCTCGGTGGTCGCGGCGACCTTGGCGGGCATCCTCGGCGCGCGCCTCGGCGCCCGCTTCTCCTCCGACGTGGCCATCGCCACCTACCAAGTCCGCGCGACCGGCGCCGAGGACGTGGTCCGCGGCACGCGCATGGCGCAGCAAGCGCGCTTCTCCTCGGTGCGCGACCTCATCACCGCGATCGATCAGCTCGGCGCGATCTTTCGCGAGTTCGCCGCGGCTCACGAGCGCGCCACCCACGCCCGCGAGGCCACCGAGCGTATGCGCGCGCTCTTCCTCGCTTCGATGAGCCACGACCTCAAAGCGCCGCTGAACGCCATCCTCGGCTTTGCCGCGATCGTGAGCCAAGGCGAGCTCACGCCGGGGCAGCGCGAGAGCCTCGGGATCATCGAGCAGCGCGGGCGGGAGCTCTTGGGGCTCATTCAGACGGTGCTCGACGCCGCGCGGCTCGAGGCCGGCGCCTTGGAGATGGTCCGCGAGTGGACGGTCGTGGGTGACGTGGTGATGAGCGCGGTGCTCGACGCGCGGGACGCCCTCGTAGGGAACGGCGTCGAGATCGTCGGCGAAGTGCAGCCGGGCCTTCCGCGCATGAACCTCGACGCCACGCGGCTCGTGGAGGCCCTCACCGCGGTCATCGGCAGCGCGGTGCGGTTCACCGATCAAGGCACGGTCTTCGTGCGCGCCACCTTGCCCGGCGAGCGTCTCCGCATCGACGTGGAGACGACCGGCCGCGGGCTCCCCGCCGGAGAACAAGAGAAGCTCTTCGACACGCTCCATCCGGAGAAAGCGCGCCAGTACGGGAGCCTCGGCCTCGGACTCCAGCTCGCGCGCGGGATCGTCGAGCTCCACGGCGGCGCCATCGACGTCGACGCGCGCGAAGGGGGCGGCCTCGCGTTTCGCGTGTGGCTCCCGGTGCCGGCGGAGTCGGTTCCGCCGCCCTCGATCCGCCCGAGCTCACGCCCGCTGCCGCGCACGTGACGCCCGCTACTTCTCCCCCCAAAGGCGGAGCGCGTGGGCCGTCTCTCCGCGGAGCCAACCGTCGAGCCCGAAGAAGCGGACCTTCGCGCCGCCGGTGTTCCCGAGCCACAGGCCGACGGAGAAGAGCCCCTTCCGCACGACGAACGCCCCGTGGCGGCGATCGCCGCGCACCACGTAGCAGCCGCGGAAGGCGAGGTCGCTGCCGTGCGCGTCGATATCGCAAAAGGCGAACTCGTGGGTTCGCATGACGAGGCGCGCGGAGGCGAGCAAGCGATGCATGTGGGTCATGCCCGCCAAGATCCCCGGCAAATCGTCGCCCAGGAGCACGGCGAGGACAGGGCTCGCGTCGTCGGCGTCGAGCGAGAGCGACGTCGCGAGCTCGGGCGGAGAGAGACGCAGGCTGGTCTTGTTCATGACCGCATCGGCGTGCCAGTGCGCCGCGTTGGTGGACGCGTTCGTCACAGCGACGTCGCGCATCGCCAGGGTGGAGCCCGACAAGTCGACGACGCCGCGCTCGGGATCGAAGCCCACGATACGCGCGGTGAGGCGAAAATCGCCGAGGACGTGTACCTCGTGGAAGCGCACTCCGGCGCGGGTCAGCGTCACGTCGATCTTGCCGGTCGCGGTCTTCTCCGTCGCCGAGAGGGTGACGTCGGCCCCCACGTCCGCGCGCCCCGACTCGATGGCCACGATGCCGTCGGGAGGCAAGAGCGCCTTCAACGAGGTCGCGTCGGGCAAGACGGCGTTCGCGATCACGAGCCGGCCGTCGACCCCTCGCAGCGTCGGGCGGGCGAGATCGAGCTTGTCGGTGCGCGCGTCGAGCTCGACGCGGTCCACACTGGCGTCCCACGCCCCTTCGCGGCGAAGGCTCCCGCGGGCGTTGGTCACGATCATGCGCGAACCGAGCACGCGCGTCGTGTCCTTCGTGAGGTCCCACTCCGACACTTCCGCGGTCACGTCGGGGTCGCCACGGAGGCGCACCGAGCCGGTGACGATCCCTACGTTCTCCCCTCGAACCGCCACGGTCCCGCGCGCCACGTGCCCCACGACCTCGGCGTGCACTTCCCCCGCGAGTCGTCCGTCCTCGGCGTCGAGCGCGAACGTCGACCCTTCGGGCAAGAAGGCGTTGAGGACGGCGGCGTCTTTGACCTGGCCACCCTGCATCGCAGCGTCGAGGGTCACGCGGGCAAGCGGATCGGCGAAGGCGAAGCGCGAGCTCTTGGCGTGAAGCGAGATGCGCTCCACCGAGACCGGGGCGACACCCGCCTCGACGAGACCACGCCGCGTCACGCGGACGTCGCGCACGTCGACCCTGGCGTCGTCGAGGGCGAGGTCGCCGTGCTCCCAGTGCCAGGCGTGGACGCGCGCCTTGGCGCGGACGTCGGCGGCGAGCGCCAGGCCGGCATATTCGAGGCGGAGGCGCTTCGATTGAACCTCGATCGTCCCCTTCGCGATGTGGTCGGCGACGACGGCGTGGCACGTCGCGGCGAAGCGACCGAACGCAATCTGCATCGCTTCGCCCTTGGGGAGGTACGCCTTGAGGAGCGCGCGATCGGCCACGCGACCTTCGGGCAGATCGATGGCGACGTCGAGGTCGCGAAGCGGATCGTCGAGATCGGCGTTCGTTCCGTGCGCGTCCACGCGTAGCCCGCTCACGTGCACGAGCGCCGTGGTGGGAGCGCTCTCGGTCGCGAGCGAGCCCCGGGAGATCTGAAGAGCCAGCGTGGCGTCTTCGAGCTTTCGGGTGTCCCATCGCCACGAAGCGAACGACACGTGCGCCGACGTCGAGCCGCGGACGCGCACCTTCGCGAGCTGCACGTCGAGGTCGTCGGCGCGAAGATCAGCCGCGCCGCGCGCTCGCTTCTCCTCGAGCCACGCCTCGAGATTCCCCTCGACGCGCGCGCGTCCGCCCATGAAGGCCACCGCCGTGGTCTTGGGGACATACGCCGAGAGGTCACGCGCGTGGGCGACCTCCCCTTCGTGGAACGCTACGTCGAAGTGCAGATCCCCCAACGGGCGCGCGAGATCGAGCTCGCGCGAATCGCCGTTCCCCACGAGCTCCTCCACGCGGAGGAAGGGCTCGCTCGCCCCGCCGCGACCGGCCGCGAAGGAGCTCACGACCGCTCGAGCTCGCAGCACGTCGCGGGGGGCTTTGGGGTCTCGTGCGACGTCGCCGGTCAGCGCGACGACGCCCGTCAGGCGATGCTCGCCGAGCTGCACCACGGCGCGCGGTGCGCGCACGTCGAAGTGGCCTTCGCCCGAGACGACGCCGCTCGTCACCTCGAGCGCGAGTCGGTTCACCACGACGGGCCCCGCGAGCGTGCCGGGCGGCGCGAAGGGGAGGGCGGCGAGGTCCGGGCACGCGCCGTGAACGTCGACCGCGACGGAGATGTGATGGAGCACGGCGGCGCCGTTGGCGGTCCGCGGATCGAACTCGGCGAGCTTGCCGTCGATGCGCCCCCCTCCGAGATCCTCGATCAGCACCGCCGCTCCCTGCCGCACCGCCCCTCGATGAAGGTCGATGCGCAAAGGTCCCACGCTCACCGCGCGGAGCGGCTTCAGATAGAAGCGCCCAGCGATCCTCGCGCTCCCCTGGAAGCGCACCTCGTCGATCCACACTTCGCGCACGTCGTCGGCGACGACGTTCTCGAGGTGCGCGGTCCACAAGTGATAGTAGACGTCGGACCAGAGGTCGGCCCCCGGTCCGCCGCCGGGACGCACCGAGTAGGTGCCGAAGCCGTCGATGAACGGCAGGTTCGCGACCTCCTCGGGGGTGGCCGGCGGCGCGTCGAGCCTTTGGCGCACGCGGAAGGAGATCCCGGTGCCGTGCACCTGGGAGACCTCGAAGCGCTGGCGCACGAGCGCGGCGAACGACATGTCGAAGTCCGCACGGTCGATGCGCAGCATCCATTCGACGTGGCTGTCGCGCCCCCGGATGGAGATGCCCTTCCCGTGGATGCGCCCGGGGATGACCGACCACGCGCTCTGGTAGTGGATGTCGATGGTCTCGGGTTGCCCGTCGATCACCTTCTCGAAGAGCGACGTCGAGAGGAAGACGTTGATCACGACGACGTAGCCGAGCGCGAGCGCGACGATCGTCTTCACGACGAGGCGCAAGATGCGCGCGGCCCACGGGCGGCGCCGTTTGCGCGCGGTATCGTCTTTGCGTCTCACGACCTCTCCCATGCATCTTCGAGTCCAGGGAGGAGAGCGCGGCTCAGATCGCGTCGCTGGCGAGCAGCCGCTCGAAGCCGCGGCTCACGTTGAAGTACGAGCAGAGGATCCGAATCAGCACCATGAGTGGCGTGGCGAGGAACATCCCGGGAATGCCCCAGATGAGCCCCCAGAAGACGAGGCCGAGGAGGATCGCCAGCGGCTTCAACGCGAGGCGTGAGCCCATCAGCTTCGGCTCGAGGACCTGTCCGATCACGATCTGGAGCGCTTCGAGGAGGACGACGAAGACGACGATCGCCCCCCACGAGCGAAGCTGCACGACGCCGAGCACCATCAGAGGGACGGTGGCGACGAGCGACCCGACGCTGGGGATGTAGTTCAAGAGGAAGGCGAGCAGCCCCCAGAACAGCGCGAAATCCACGCCGAAGACGCGGCACAAGACGAACGCGCCGAGCCCGGTGAGGAGGCACATGAGCGTGTGGACGCTCGCGTAGGTGCCGATCCGGTCGCTCACCTCCTCGAGCGCCCCTTGGAACTCGGAGGAGGAAAAGACCAAGAACCCGGTGAAGACGACGACGAGCGCGAAGGTGCCGAGCATGGTCACCAGCGAGCCGAGGAAGCTCGCGATCACGTTGCCCACCGGCAGCGACCGGAGCTGGTCGAGGAGCCCGGCGTCGCGCAGCCACGCCAGCGTGTGTTGGATCGCGGGAGAGCCGTCGACGGCGGCGCCGAAGCGGGCCGAGTAGCCGGGGAATCGATTCACGAGGTCGGCCCCCGAGGCCACGGCGGCCATCACCAATCCGAAGACGCCGGCGAGGATCGCGATCGAGGCACCGAGCTTCGTGAGCCAGCGGAAGCGACGGATCCCGAGCGTCGAGGCGATGACGCGCTCGACCTTGTAGATGATCATCGTCAGGAAGATCGCGATCACCAAAGGGACGATGACCGCCTGCGCGACGTAGAGGATCACGCCGAGGGCGAGCACGCCGACCACGGCGAAGACCGTGTCGTTGAGCGTGTAGACCGAGTTGAGGATCGCGTCGGCCTCCACGTCCGAGACGCCGACCTCCTTGGCGAGGTCGAGGATGCTCTCGTACGCGGCTGCGCCGAGCGAGCCTTGCGCCTTGCAGAGCTGCGCGAGGTTGTAGACGTAACGTCGCTTCTCCCCCATCGAGAGCTCGCGCGCGGCGCGGCGCGTGAGGGTCGCGATCTCGGTGGTGTCGCAGGTGCCGGCGGCGAGGATGGCCTGCATGCGCGCTTCGAGCCGCGGCCTGCGACGATCGGCCAAGAAGCGCCGCACCCAGATCTCTTCGCGCCTTTCGATCTTCCCCTCGTGGAGACCGAGGTTCAGGAACGTGAGGAGGTAAAAGAGGTCCTTCCACTCTTCCTCGGAGGCGGCCAGCGCTGCCTTGGCCGCGCGCCGCTCGCGAGGCCGTTCGAGTGCAGAGCTGAGGACTTCTCGTGGACGCATGCTGCTCGCAGAGCAGGACGCGTGCCACGACGTGCGCGAACGGCGCGCCTCTCAGAACATCTGCCCTGCGGCGACGTAGGCCCCTACGGGTGTCGCGTCGGGAGACCACGCGAGGTCACCTCGGAGGACGAACGACGTCCCCGACTGGATGCGAAGGCCGCCGCCCACGCCGTACTTGAGGCCGAGCGTCCGCCCGTCGAGCGCAGGTTGCGAGCGCGTATCGGCCCACACGCGACCGCCGTCGACGAACGCCGTCACGCCGAAGATGAGCGGCTTCCCCAGCGCGTGAAAGGAGAAGAGCTCGGTGCGCACCTCGAGGTTGCCGAACGCTTTCACCTTGCCGTAGTAGCGCCCGGCAGGGACCCCGCGGACCCCGATCGCGCCGCCGATGGCGAAGGTGTCGTCGAAGCGCGCGAGCTCGTAAAAGGGAGGATCGCCGAAGAGCAGATCCCCCACGATTCGCCCTGCGAGCGTGATGCGCGGCTTCCAGATCGGGACGTAGACCCGCGCGACGAAGGTCGCTTCGCCGTAGCGGTACGGGAACATCCCCGCGCCGCCCGGGCTGATGCGCACCGTGGCGGCGTGGAACGAGCCTGCGTGCGGGGAGGCTTCGTTGTCGCGGCTGTCCCATTGCACGCCGTAGGAGAAGAGCGCCACCGCGTGCGCCGCCGTCGCGCCGAGGAGCTTCTTCGTCTCGGCGTCCCCAGTGCGCAGGTCGTCCCGCAGCTTCGAGGAGCTCTTCGTGTCGATCCAGTTCTGCACGTAACGCATGCCGATCCTGCCGATGAGGTGATCGGCGAGCGACCAGCGGAGATCGACGTCCATTGCCGGATGCACGCGCGCGTACTGGAAGTAGGTCGAAGGGGCTCCCGCCGGCGCCTCGGCGGACGACGCGTTACCGAGGCCGAAGTAGTGAATCGTCGTCTCCGCCGTGTACGAAGGACGAAGCTCGAGGCGGAGCGAGCGCGAGAAGAACTTCGGCACGGTGAGCTTTACGTAGATGTCTTGGTACGGGAGCTCGACGCCGCCGCCGTCGCGCGGCTTGAACGTGAGAAACGCCGACGATTCGACGTTCCAGACGTAGGGGCTCGCCCCTTCTTCGACGCGCGCCAGGCCGGCGAAGTACCCGCCACCGATCCCGACGTCGGTGCTCCCGCCGGCGACCGGGACAACGTTGAGCTCGTTGTGCGCGGCTTCCTCTCCCTTGTGAGTGACGTTGGTGGGAGCGTCGCTCGAGTTGAGGGCGTCCGCCGCGCGCGCGCTCGAGCCGAGATCGAACGACAGCGCGAGCGCCGTGCACCCCAGGGCGCCTCGGCGCCTGCTCCAGGCTCGAGGCGCGGGCTTCATCTGGTCCGCGGGGTGCAGAGCGCGTGCCCGGGAACCTCTGCCGCTCGCGCGACGTGTCGCGCCCAGGGAGCCGAGCTCGCGCGTGGAGCTCCGCTCCCAGATTACGCGTCGAAAGTTGCGCGGAGGTGCAGACGCGGCACCTCGGCGCGCGTGCAACGCTTGCGCGCGCCGACCTCTCCTTACGACGTCAGCGCGCTGTGACGCCGAGCATCTTCCGCGCGAGGCTCGGCTCCACCACGCTCCGCCCGAGGCTCTTGGCGTACGCCGCCGCGCGCGCGACGAGCGGCGCGCTCCCTTCGGAGAGCACACCCTTCTCCAAGTAGATGTTGTCCTCGAGCCCGACACGCGCGTGCCCGCCGAGGCGCATCGCGGCCTCGGTCATCGGCTTCTGGAAGCGACCCACCGCCGCCACCGCCCACGTGGTCCCTGCGGGGGCCAGCGTCGCGACGAGGCTCTTCATGTAGCGCACGTGCTCTTCGCGCGCGCCGAGGCCGCCCTGCACGCCGAGCACGAACTGAAAGTGCAGCGGCTCGGAGATGGCCCCCTCCTTCAAGAGCGCGAGCGCCTCTTCGACGTGCCCGACCTCGTAGCACTCGAGCTCGGCCACGCTCCCCGCGGCGCGAATGCGCGCCGCCATGTCGCGGATCTCGGCGCGCGTGTTCACGAACACGTCGTTGCCGAAGTTGAGCGAGCCGCAGTTGAGCGTCGCCATCTCCGGCTTGCAGGCGAGGGGGCCGGCGCGCTCGTCGAGGCTCATGCCCACCGCGCCGCCGGTCGATGTTTGCACGATGCAATCGGTCTTCTTGCGGATGGCGTCGATGGCCTCGGCGAAGCGCTCTTTCGCCTGCGTCGGCGTGCCGTCGTCGTTCCGCACGTGAAGGTGAATCACCGAAGCGCCGGCTTCGCGGCAGCGCGCGGCTTCGTCGGCGATCTCCTGCGCGGTGATGGGCAGGTGCGGCGTCTGCGCGCGCGTGATCTCGGCGCCGACGATGGCCGCGGTGAGGACCAAGGGGAGGCCGGCCACGGACGAGGACGCGCCGCGCTGGAGCTCCTTGGGGACGACGCACGTGCCCACGGCACGGCACACGACGACGGGCTCCGAGAGGACGTCGGCGGCGCTCGCCGCGAGTCCGGCGCGCCGCGTGTTGGCGACGACCTTCCGCGCCTCGAATTTGATCTGGCGGCTCGTGTTCCCCACCTTCACGAGCTCGGCGCTCGCTTCGATGTAGTCGCCGGCCAAGACCGGCGCGAGGAACTCCACGCTCTCGTAGGCGCGGAAGAGCCCTTCGTCGCCGTCGAGTCGGATCAAGAGCTCGGTGGCGAGATCGCCGAAGAGCGCGAGCATGCGCGCGCCGTCGACGAGCTCCCCGGCGTAGTGCGCTTCGTGCGCCGACATGCGGAGGCGGAGCGTGACCGTGAGGCCGACCATGACTCGTGTCGTAGCATGGAGCCGGCGTTGTACGGGCGACTCGCGGCCGCTACGATCCGGTGGTGAAGACGAAGCACCTCGCGATGCTCGGCGGCGCGGCCGTGCTCGCGATCGGGGTCTTCGGCAGCGCCGGCTACCTCCAAGTTCGGCACGTCCAGAGGTCGAAGGTCCTCATGGAGGAGAGCTCGCGCGAGGGCGGCGAGTACGGCAAGGAGCACTCGCAAGCCGAGTGCATGGAGGAGGCGAACCGCCGAGGGCGCGCCTGCGCCGACGCCGAGTGCCGCCAGACCGCCGGCTTCTTCGTCTTCCCCTGCCTCGCGCAAGGCAGGCACAGCTCCGTGGTCTGCAACGGCGTGCCGAAGTCGATGCTCTCGTGGCACTCGTGGTCGAGCAGCGCGTGCGAGGACGAGAAGGGACACGACGGCGAGGTCTGCCGCACCATCGAGCTCAGTCGCGCGCAGTTCTGCAGCCTCCCCCCGCGAAAGGCCCGCTGACCGCGCGCGACTCGGCGGTCGTTCGCGTCGCGGTCACTTCGTCGGGCAGAACCCGCCCGCTTGCGCCGTGTCGTACGACTGCACGAGCGTCTGCGTGAGGCCGAAGAACTGGCACGCGTAGGTGGGGCGCGCTTCGCCCGTCCCCGGGAACGTCGTCGCCGTGCACACGATGCGCCCGTTCGCCGACGCGCGCTTCGTCTGATCGAAGCTCCGATCGTAGCTATTTTGCGGCGCCACGTGGTGCTCGCTGGTCTCGGTCGCGCGGGTGAGCGCGTCGAAGATCCCCTTCGCCACTTGGTAGCGCTTCGTCGCCATGGTGAGGCGCGCGTCGTCGTTGGGGCCGGCGTCGACCGAAGCGATGATGCGCGGCGTGGCCTTCGAGCCTTGCGGGAGCTCCTCGGTCTTGATCTCGAAGCCGGTGAAGGTGTCGATGGGGTTGCCGAAGTCGGCCGTGCCGATGACCGCGTCGAGCACGTGGGGGATGGCGATGTGCTTGAAGAAGTTCCCGCCGGGGTTGGTGATGAAGGTCGCGCCCACGGCCCCTTCGAAGTCTGCGGTCATCCCCTCGGTGAAGAAGAGCGTGTTGGTGATGCACTCGGCGTGCGACGAGGTGACCGCTGCGGCCGACTGGTCGTCGCCCGTCGCGCCGTTGTCCGCCGATCCTTCGGCCGAGGCGCAGCCGGCCCCGAGACCGACGAGAGCGGCGAGGGAGAGCATCGAGAGCGCTGTGCGGGCTTGGTGGAACATGGGGTCTTCCTCTTTCGAAGTGCGCCGCGGTGCGCGGCGTGGCTTGTGGGGACGCCCCTGTCCTAGCAACCGCCCGCGTTTGGAGAAGACGTATGATTCGAATAGAAGTGGATTGAGTCTTGATACAATTGCGCGTGCCGCCTTCGCCGCGATATGCGCGGCGCGCATCCGGCGTTTTCGCTCCGGGACGCACGGCCAGGTCTGCTCTCCGCCCTCGAAAATCGCCGCCTCGGCCCGCTCGGGGCGCCGCGCCGCGCGGGTTCAATTGCTCGCCGCGGGCCCTCGTGATAACCCCCGTCCCGCTCGAAAATCCCCATGGTCCTCGTCGAAGCTCGCAATCTCCCTTCTCACGTCGGCATCATCATGGACGGCAACGGCCGCTGGGCGCAGCTCCGCGGTCTTCCGCGCGTGGAGGGGCACCGCGAAGGCTCACAGGCCGTCCGCCGTGTCGTGCGCGCCGCGCGCCGCCTCGGAATCAAGGCCCTCACGCTCTACGCCTTCAGCGAGCAGAACTGGGCGCGCCCGGAGGACGAGGTCGACGCCCTCATGGTCCTCCTCCGTGATTTTCTCCTGAGCGAGCGGGACGACATCCTCGACAACGGGATCCGGCTGAACGCCGTGGGGAACCTCGGGCGCTTGCCCGGTCTCGTGCGCGCCGTGCTCGAGCCGCTCCAGCAAGAGAGCGCGCCGAACGGCGGCATGACCTTGACCCTCGCGCTCAGCTACGGCGGCCGCGAAGAGATCGCCCACGCCGCGCGCGAGCTCGCGAAGAACGTGGCCGACGGCAAGATGAGCCCCGACGACGTCACGGTGAAGGCGCTCCACGGCTTGATGCCGAGCCTGAACGTCGGCGATCCCGACCTCGTCATTCGTACCGGCGGAGAGCGCCGCATCTCGAACTTCCTCCTCTACGGGCTCGCCTACGCCGAGCTCCACTTCGCCGACGTGCTCTGGCCCGATTTCGGCGCCGAGGATCTCTACCAAGCCGTCGCCGGCTTCCAGGGGCGCGAGCGCCGCTTCGGCCTCACCGGCCAACAAGCGCGCGACCTCGGCGACGCCATCGCCAGCGCCATGAGCGGCGCCGACCCCAAGAGCGAAAAAGCGAGCCTCCCCTCGAACGAAGTGCTCGCGTAGGCTCGCTCCCCGAGCGCCACGCCCCTTCGAACCCCGCGCGTCGCTCACGAACCTGATGGCCGCTCCGTCGAACCTCGCGATCCGTGTGGCGACCGCCCTCGTCGGCGTGCCGCTCATCTTGTGGCTGCTCTACGGCGGGCCTTCGTGGGGCTTTTACTGCCTCACGTTGCCGGCGAGCCTCATCGGCGCGACCGAGCTCTTTGCCATGACCCACCCCGAAGATCGCGCCTCGCGCTACTTCGGCGTGGGGCTCTCGGCGATCGTCTCGGCGGTGGTCTTCTTCTACGGAAAGGATCCCCGCGCGCTCGTCACGCTCTTCGCCGTGGTGCCGCTCCTCGGCCCGCTCTTCACCCTCGTGCGCCTCGGCGAGATGAAGACGGCGGCCTTCCGCGCGGCGTCGATCGCCTTCGGCCCGCTCTTCGTGGGCATTCCGCTGACGCTGCTCGCGCTCCTTCGTCGCGACCTCGGGAGCGACGGGCCGGGCTACGTGGTCGTGTCGATCATGTTCGCGTGGTTCGCCGACACCGGCGGCTACTTCGCCGGTCGCTTCTTGGGGAAGCACAAGCTCTACGAAGCCGTGTCGCCGAAGAAGACGGTCGAAGGGGCGCTCGGCGGCTTGGCCGGTGCCGTGCTCGGCGCGTGCATGGCGAGCTTCTGGTTCTTGAAGTCGCTCCCCATCACGCACGCCGTTCCCCTCGCGCTCGTCGCCGGCGCGCTCGGCCAAGCGGGGGACTTGGGCGAGTCGCTCCTCAAGCGCTCGACCGGCGTGAAGGACTCGGGCGCCATCGTCCCTGGGCACGGCGGGATCCTCGATCGCGTCGATGCGCTCATGCTCACGAGCACCGTGGTCTACTTGTATTCGATCTGGATTCGGTGACCGGAGGCGGGACACGCCGAGACGAGGTAGTCTCTAGCGATGCGCCCTCGGTCGCTGCTCTTCTTGTCGCTCTTCCTCCCCGCGGTGGCCGTCGTCCACTGCGGCAGCAACGACTCCGGCACCAAGGCGCCGCCCGCCGGCGACGGCGGGTCGCACGGAGACGACGCGACGTCGGCGGACGCCACGAGCGGCGATGACGGCGCGCCCCCCGGCGACGCCGGCCCCCCGAGCATCCTCACGAGCTGCACGGCGAGCGGCCCCGATCGCGCCGTCGTCATCGCCGTCGAGGGGGCGAGCCCCGCGATCAAGGTGATGACCCAGCGCGGCGGATCGCTCGTCGACCGCGGGAACAACTTCCCGATCTCCGTCATCCCCCAGCGCATCGCCATGCGCCCCGACGGTCAAGAGGCGCTCATCGCCTACGGTGGGTACGGCAAGCCCGTCGGTGTGGTCACGGTCAGCTTCTCGCACGACGGCGCCACCGCCTCGGTGGGGACACCGTTCCAACTCACGGGGAGCTTCACCCCGTGGGGGCTCGACTACATCTCGAACGATCGCGCCCTCCTCGCGCTCGCCGGGTCGACGCACATGATCGTCACGCTCGACCGCAACGGCGCGAGCTTCACCGAGACGACCCGCGTTCCGGCGCCCGGCACCTTCCCGCTGAAGCTCCTTCGCCGGCCGGGCACGGCACAAGGCCTCCTCGCGCGCTGCGATCTATCCACCGACAAGGCGACGAGCTTCTACCTCATGGACCAAGGGGACGCCGGCAGCTACGTCGCCCGGGGAACGGTCGGATCGGTAGCGCCGTACAGCATCGACTTCGCCGCGGCGCCGAACGGCGCGCTCGCTTACAGCCCGTCCGATCAGCCCGAGAACCCGATCACCTCGCAGAACATCGACGCGGGCAGCCGGCTGACCGTGCTCTCCGTCGGCGACGGAGGCATCGGGCCGGACACCGAGGCCTACTTGCCTCGCGTCGCGTCGCTCATCGCCGCCGATCCGCTCGGGCGCTTCCTCGTCCTCCCCGGCAACGTCTACGACAACAGCGGCAGCACCCCCGAGGTGACCGCCTACGTCTGGCTCACCGTGCCGCTCGACGCAAAGGGGCTCCCGCAGCCGCTCTTCCCCGAGTCGTCGGCGTTCCCCGCGGTCCTCCCCGACGACCTCGAGGTGTCGCCGACCGGGCATCTCATCGACTCGCTCGACCTGGCGACCTTCGGCGCGCCCGAGGACAAGCAACACCCGGTCGAGATCCGCGCGCAGCCTTCGCCCGGCGATTGGGAGGTGTGTCAGATCGTCGACCAGCCTGGCGCGTCGATCTTCGCGATCGCGCCGTAGGCACTCGCGCGGGCGCGAGGAGCTCAGGGCGTGAAGTGAATCTTGGCGCCCACCTGGAAGGTGCAGTGGAGCGCAGGCTCGTCGATGGCGCCTGACGCCGAGAGTCCATCGAGGTGGGCGCTCACCTGATCGAAGCGACCCACGTCGGCCATGGCGAAGAGATCCAAGCTTCTCCCGCTGGCCTTCCCCGTCTCGAGGAGGGCGTTCTGTCGAATGCGGTAGCCGAGCCCCGCCTTGCCTTCGAGGAAGTCGTTGCCGAACGAGAACGTGCCGTTGTCGGCGACCACGAAGTACCTTGTGAAGAGCCCCACGCCCGCTTGGAGGTAGAAGCCTTCCTTCCGCGACTTGAACGCGTACTGGAGCATCACGGGGGCCTGGAAAGTAAAGCCACCGCAGTCGGCGTCGTTGCCGATCTTGTCCGTGCACCAGCCCGTCACGCGGTGCTCACTCACGCGACCGCCGATGGTCACGCCGAAGTGACGCGTCGGGTAAAAGCCGAAGTCCAAGCCGAGGGCGAGACCCGGCGCAAAGCCGAGCCCCTTGTCGCCGAACGCCCGTCCGGCGGGGATCACCCCCGTGACGCCCGCGTCGAAGACGACGCCCCGGCCGTCCGCGGCGGTCTCGACGTACGGCGTCGCGGACTTCTGGGGAGCATCCTTCGCCGCCGGCCCTGCGGGCGGGGCGGCGTGGGCGTTTACGCTCAGGATGAGGGCGGATGCGAACGAGGCGAGCGCGGCGAGGGTACGAGTGGGGTGCATACATCCCCATCGTCCGTTCGTCGGAAAAGGTTGCGTGAGGCGGCCCCGCGGGGGACGAACCTGCACGAACGCCTACGCGGTCAGTTCGTCACGTGCAGCGTGACGGTCTTTCGGACGATCGCCCCCTTGTTGTCGGCGATGACGACGGTCACCTTCTTCGCGCCGGCGTGCGGAATGACGACGTGCAGCGTTCCGCCGTGCTGCCGGTCGCTCGCGTCCTCGCCCGCGACCTTCACCGCGTACGAGAGCGGATCGTGATCCGGATCTTTCGCGTCGACCGAGATGACGATCGGCTGGCCCGCCTTCGGGTGCTTGGTGACCGAGATCTTCCCGCCTTGGGGCTTGCCGTTCTTGAGCGCAGGCAGCGTCCCTCGGAACTCCGCTTGGAGAACGTCTCCAGCTTGCGCGTTGGCCGCGTCCGAGCACACGGTCCCGATTTGGGTCGCCGCGTCGAGCTTGTCCCGGAAGTCTTTGGTCATCGAGTACGGACTGTCGAAGGCGAAGCCCACGAGCCCCATCTTCTTCTTGTCGACGTACTGCACGAACTCGGTCGCGAGGCCGACGCCGAAATGGTTGCACCACTTGTCGCCCGCCGACGCGTTCCACGCGGTGATCCAGAAGGGCCGGGTGCGGGCGATCTCGCCGAACTTCGAGTACCAGTCGATCCCTTCGCCGTTCAGGAGCTCGGTCTTGTTCGGCAAGAACGGGTGGCCGGAGAGGACCACCTTCGTGTCGCGGATCCCGCCCGGATAATCGCTCCAATCGGCGCTGAGCCCCTGCACGACGGCGAGGTTCTTCGCGCCGCGCGCGCGCATGCGAGCGAGGAGATCGTTCACGCCGACGAAGTGGACCCCCGCCCACTCGCCGCTCCCCGTGCCGCCGTCGAGGTACGTGCTCCAGCTCCCGAACGGCTCGTTGAAGAGATCGAACACGATGCCGGCGTCGTCGCCGAAGCGGCGTGAGAGCGCGTCGATCGCCCCCATCGTGGCCTCGGTGGGCATGGGGTACTTGGGGAAGTCGGTGACGAGCTTGTCCGGCGCCCCGAGGTTACGTCCGGAGAACGGCGCGAGGACGACGACGAGCCCGCGCTGCCGCGCCTCGTGCGTCACTTGCGCGATCTCGTCGAGGTAGGCCGGCTGGTACGCCTTCGAGCCGGGATCGAGCGCCGACTGGTTCAAGTTGAAACGCACCGTGTTGGCGTTCCAATCGGTGATGGCGAGCGACAGGGCGTCGTGCCCGGCGAAGGTCCCTTTCCCCTCATAGTAGTCACGCGCGAGGAGGTGGCGCTTGCAGAACTTCTGCCCTTCGTTGTCGCCGCCGTAGTCGCCGTCGACGCAGTCTTGGATGTCCTTCTTCGTGTAGAGGTAGCCCTCGAAGATCACCCCGCGCGACACGAAGCGGTGCCCGCCGCTCTGGATGTCGTTCCCGTGGATCGAGAGCGCGTCGACGTGGCCTCGCTCCTCGGTCGCCGGCGCCGCGCGGTCGTCGTCTTCTTCCCAGGCCGCCTCGTCGCCGATGCCGGTGAGCTCGTCGCTCGACTCGGCGGATGGATCGTCCGACCCGTCGCCGCCGGAGCATCCGACGACGAGGAGACTGGGGGAAAGGAGGGCGAGGGAGGTGAAGAGGATCGCGAGGCGGTTCATCGAAGAAGGACTTCAGCAACGGGCATGCCGCCCCGCGCCCGCCGATTTCAGCCGAAATTCGCGGATTTTCGCGAGATGCTCGCGAGATCGCGAGCCGTCGCGACCTCGCGCCGCCGGCCGCCCGAGGGCCCGCATCCCCCCTCGTCGGGCCGCCCTCGACGAGCGGCCGCGACTGCACTAGAACGCCCGGCATCTTTCATGATCCCGCGCGGATGCGCCGACGCAGTGCGTCGTCGCGTCGCCTGGACGAACCTACCCACGTCGAGAGTCGAGAAGGAACGAAGCGAATGACCCCCGCCGATTCGAGCTCCAGCTCCAAGGTCCCCGCCGCGTCCGAGATCCCCGTGCCGCCGCCGTCGCGGTCGTCGGTCGCGCAGCTGCCGAAGGAGTACGACTTCTTCCGCGTCGTCCAGGACTACCTCGACATCGCCGCGCGCATCGCGAACATCGAGCCGTACGTCAACACCATCCTCAGCCAGCCGAAGAACGAGATCATCGTGAACTTCCCGGTGAAGATGGACAACGGCGAGGTCCGCCTCTTCAAGGGCTACCGCGTCCAGCACAACAACCTGCTCGGCCCCTTCAAGGGCGGCATGCGTTACCACCCCCAAGTCTCGCTCGACGACGTGAAGGCGCTCGCGGCGATGATGACCTGGAAGAGCGCGCTCATGCGCCTTCCGTTCGGCGGCGGCAAGGGCGGCATCAAGTTCGACCCCAACAGCGTGTCGAAGGACGAGCTCCAGCGCGTCACGCGTCGCTTCACGCACGCGCTCGGCTCGAACATCGGCCCCGACTACGACATCCCGGCGCCGGACGTCGGCACCAACAGCCAGACCATGGCCTACATGATGGACACGTACTCCAACATGGTGGGCAGCTATCAAAAGCAGAGCGTGAAGGGCGTCGTCACCGGCAAGCCGGTCGCTTCGGGCGGAACGCTCGGCCGCGGCAAGGCCACCGGTCAAGGCATGGTGTTCTGCATCCAGGAGTGGGCGAAGGAGAACAACTTCCAGCTCCAGGGCAAGACGATGATGGTCCAGGGCTTCGGCAACGTCGGCTCGCACTGCGCCGTCATCTTGTCGCGCCTCGGCGTGTCGACGATCGCGGTCGGCGATCACACGGGCTACCTCTTCAACCCGGAAGGCTTCAACGCGCACAAGCTCCAGGAGCACGTCGCGGCCCACGGCTCGATCGCCGGCTACCCCGGTGGCAAGCCGATCACGCGCGAAGAGTTCTTCGCCACCAAGGCGGACATCTTCGCCCCCTCGGCTCTCGAGAATCAGATCAAAGAGGCCGAGGCCAAGGCGCTCAACGTGCGCCTCATCGTCGAAGGCGCCAACGGCCCGACGAACCCCGCCGGCGAGCGCATCCTGCTCGAGCGCGGCATCGCCATCCTCCCCGACGTCCTCGCCAACTCGGGCGGCGTCACCGTCAGCTACTACGAGTGGGTGCAGAACAAGCGCTCGGAGAGCTGGACCGAAGAAGAGGTCGACCACAAGCTCGAGAAGGCCATGGCCCGCGCGTACCGCGAGGTCTCGGACTACGCGCGCCAGAAGAAGGTCGATCTCCGCATCGCCGCGTACGCCCTCGCGCTCCAGCGCATCGAGGCGGTCTACAAAGAGCGCGAGATCTTCCCCTGATCCTCCACGAGGGGCGGCACGCGCCGCCCCCTTCCCGACGCACCTCGCGGTCCCCGAAGCGGGGGGAGCGCGGTCTGCCGGGGTCCACAGTGCTCGCCGTGCTCGCGTTCGCGAGGTAGGACTTCGACCATGCCGTACGTGAGCACGCGCCTCGGGCGCTGGTACTACGAAGAGCGCGGAAAGCCCGCGTCGGAGGCGGCGTCGCGCACGGCGATCGTGCTGCTGCACGGTCTCTTGTTCGACGGCGCGATGTGGACGAACCAAGTCGGCCCGCTCGCCGAGCTCGGGCGCGTCGTCGTGTTCGACGGCCCGGGCCACGGCAAGAGCGAGGTGCCGCCGCCGTTCTCGCTCGACGATCACGCGCGTGCCCTCACCGACGCCCTCGACGCGCTGGGCATCGATCGCGCGCTCCTCGTGGGGCTCTCGTGGGGCGGGATGCTCGGCATGCGTGTCGCCGTCGAGTACCCGTCACGCGTCGTGGCCCTCGCGCTCCTCGACACGAGCGCCAACGAAGAGGCCAAGGGGAACCGCGTGAAGTACCGCGCGCTCGCCTCGTTCGCCCGGCGCTTCGGCATGCCGCGGGCGCTCTACGACCGCCAGATCGCGCCGCTCCTCTTCGCCGACAAGACGCGGAGGGAGCAGCCCGAGCTCGTCGAGCGTTGGGGGCGCATCATGGCCGGCTTCTCGCGCGAGGGGCTCTCGCGCGCCGCCAAGGCGGTGGTGGTGAAGCGCACCTCGGTCGCGCGCGACCTGCGATCGATCAACGCCCCCACGCTGGTCGTGTGCGGCAAAGAAGACCGCGCCACGCCTCCGGCCCAGAGCCAGGTGCTCGCGCAAGGGATCGCGCGCTCGCGCCTCGTGCTCCTCGACGGCGTCGGGCACTCGAGCGTGCTCGAAGATCCGAAGGCTGTGAACCACGAGCTCGTGCCGTTCGTGAAGGAGCACCTCGGGTCGTGATCGACCAACGCGATGGTGAAGTGGCCTTCTACGGCATGCAGGTCGCGCTAGGGCACTCCAAAGAGCGGTACTGACGAATCTCGGCACAACCGTCAGGTTGTCCTTTCTTTCAGGCGACATTCCTGAGAGCGTAGGCACCGGGGTGGGGACGAGGTCCGGGTCGCTGCCGACGACCAATCGACCAGCGTCGCGCGACACTTCGCGCAGGACGGATCGGAGGTCTTCCTTCCGCAGGAGCAACCATGGTCCAACGTCGTCAGGCATCGGTAGCGGCGCTTCTCGCCTTTTCGTGCGCCGTCGGCGCGGCGTGCACCAGCGCGGCTCCGACGCCGCCTGTCGCGAGCGACGGTGGTGGCGACGCAGGCACCGGCGCGCTCGACTCGGGGCGCTTGCCTGCGTGCACCCCGCGTCCTCCCTACACACCCGGAGGAGCATTCTATCCGATGGATGCCCTTCCCTCCGGCGCGTGCTCGAAGGAGCCCGCGTGCACGCTCGCAGTCTCTCGTGTTTGCCCATGCGGGAGTCAGGGAGACCCGCCCCGCGACGTTTATGGATGCTCGTGCGAGAGCTCGAGTTGGACGTGCACCGTGCTCTACCCGGGCGAGTCAGTGTGCGACGACGCGGGAGCGAACGCATGTGCCGAGGCGGGCGACGGGTCGTAGCGAGCCCAATCCTCGATCGCGGCGTTGGTCCCTCAGAACTTCCCCTGCACGCCGACGCCATAGGCCGGCTCGCTGCCCGCCTTGGTCGCGCTCGATCCGACGACGCCCGCGTACGGCGTGCCGTAGCGGAGCGCGGCGATCGGCGGCTTGTCGTCGTAGTGCCGCGTGAGCCAGAAGGCCGCTACGCCACCGGCCAGCGTGCCGCCCGCGGCCACGCCTAGGAAGCCGCGCGTCTTCCCCGGGTTCACGTTCTCGAAGATGAGCGGGCTCGCGAGCGCCGCGCCGGCAAGGCCGCCGAGCCCCGCGCCAAGGTCGACGAGCATCACGCGGGAAGGGGACACGCGCACGAACGACGCGAGCGTCCCCGCGGCGAGGAGGCCGATCCCCGCGCCGTAGCCGCCGCCGGTGTAGGGCGTGGGCGCATCGGTGATGGCGATGCCGCGGTAGAAGAGTTCGCCCAGCCCGCCGAGCGCCATGCCGAACGCGCCGCCGGAGTGCGCGAGCGCGGCGTCGCCTTCGTCGACCTTGCTCCGGGTGAGGGCGAAGACCCCCAAGCCCAAGCCGCCGAGCCCGGCGCCGATCCCCCACGCGTAGCGATCGGTGAGCGGCTGCACGTGACGACCGTTGGCGATGAGCACGCCCGAGGCCGCGCCCCACCACGCACCGGCGGAGAGAAACCACGCCTCGCCGGTGCCGACGTCCCACTCTTCGGCGGCGAGCAGGCTCGAGCCGATGCCCACGCCGGTGCCGAGCGCGAGGAGCGGATAGAGCACGCGAGGATCGTCGTTGCCGCTCGCGCGCTGCACGCTGTAGGCGACGTAGGCGCCGAAGAGCGCGCCGTTGATGGCGAGCACCGCGCGTCCGGGCGATCGCAGCGGGCTCATGACGCCGAGGTTCGCGCCGGTGTCGACCTTGCCTCGCTCGTGCTCGCTCGCCACGGACTGCTCGCCGCGCTTGGCGGAGAGCAAATCGCGCAGCATGACGAGCCCGCGAACCGCCACGTCGGGCCCCTTCACCGTCTCCACGCGCACACGGAGCTCGCGACCGAGCGGCGGCACCGCGACCATGCGCACGAGGAACGTGTCGCCCCCCGCGTACTCGAGGCGCGGGCTCACGACCCACGTCCCTTCGGCCGCGCCCGAGGCGTCGGAGCGCTTGGCGCGCGCGAGCAGATCGGTGTCGCGTGTCTGCCCCGGCGTCGGTCCGGTGTCGCCCACGTGCAAGGTGAAGCCGAGATCCTGCGCGGCGTCGCGCAAGGTCGCGTCGAGCTCCTGGGCGCGGGCGAAGACCGTCTGCTCGACCTCGGTCGGCCGGTGCACCGGCTGCGGGCTCGCTTCGTCGCCGGCGGGGGTCATCGTCGGCCAGATGACCACCGGGCGATCGACCACGGGGCCCTCGGCGCGCGCGTGCGTGCCGACGAGCGAGAGCGCGAGGGCGGCGCACGAAGCGAGGACGACGCGCTTCGCTCTCCGCGACGACGCGCGCACCGGCGTCGACGTGCGGCGGGCTTCGTGAGGGCGATGTGTCGTCGACTTCGTCACGACCGCCTCAGAACATCACGATGCCGTTGACCCAGAGGTTCACGATGGTCGCGTTGTCCACGCTGAAGCGGTGGCCGGGGAGATCGATGACGTCGCGGTGGTTCGGGTTGGGGATCCCGGTGGGGTTCTGCGGCCCCGCGCCGCCGTTGGTGACGCTGTGGCAAGGGCCGGCGGCCGCCGGATCCTTGTTGAAGTCGGGGTTGCACGAGTCGGCGCCGGAGATGAGGTGCGACTGGTTGAACGTGAAGCCCATGCCGGCGTTGAACTTCACGAACTCGCCGGCCTGGTAGGTGACGCCGCCCATCGCGGTGAAGCTGCCGTACGCCTGCTGCTCGGTGATGCCGGTGAAGAAGACCTGCTGCTGCGCCGGATCGGCGACGCTGGTCACGCCGTCGGCCGGGTTCAAGTGGTAGCCGCCGGGGTTCGGCGTCCGCAGCGTGCCCGCTTGCGAGGAGCCGAGCGCGTCGAAGAGCTCGCTGTATTCGCGCCCCGGCGAGTGGTACGCGCCGACGAAGCGGCCGTCGAACACGAGGCGTTGGAAGCGCTCGCGCCTCTCCCAGGGCGTGACCTCGGCGCCGAGGAAGAACTTCCCGAGCAGCGGCGGGTGGTTCACGAGCGAGCCCTTGAAGCCGTCGGTGTTCCCCATGTCGGTGCCGTCGTGGGGGAACTCGGCGAGGAAGGAGAGACCGCTGTACGGCTCGACGTAGCCGAAGCGCCGCGAGATCGCGGTGTGCGCTTCGAGCGAGGTCATCCCGCGGCTGATGCCGGGATCGCGGCTCCGCCCTGCGTCCTTCGGCGCCAGAGGATCAGGGCACTGCGGGAGCCCCGGCCCCGGGCTGTCGTTGCACGCGTGGAGCGGCGTCCCCACGCCGAAGCGCCCCTCGACGCCGACGACCCAGGTCGGCTTCGTGAAGTCGCGCATCTGATTCATGATGGCGTAGTCGAGCCCCACGCCGAACCAGTCCACGCCGCTGCGCGAAGGGCTCTTGAAGGGGACGCTGAAGAGCTGATCGCCGTTCGTGTCTTGGAGGCGCTGAGGGTTCCGCGACGAGCCGTTCAGATCGTCGAGGCTCCGCGTGTCGCTCAAGATGAAGGGGAGGCGGAGGGAGAGCGCGAGGTCCTTGTAGATCCCGATCGCCGCGCCGAGGTTCAGCGTGCTCACCGCCTGGCTGAACGACGCGATGTTCTCGGTCGCCGGGACGAAGCCGCCCCCCGAGAGGCCGCCCTGGTTCAAGTAGGTCTCGCGGCGAATGCTCGCGCTCTTCCACGACTGCTCGAAGCCGAGCGTCAGGTGCAGATCGAACGGATCGTCGTCGTCGAAGGCGTCGACGACGCTCGTGATCTCCGCCGTCTCTTTCAAGAAGCGGGGCTCGCGCGCCGACACCGGCTCTTCGGCGCTCGCCGGCAAAGCGAGCGCGAGGGCCCCCGAGGCAGCGGCGAGAGAAAGAAAGGCCGGAAAAAGCGCGCTTCTTCCGCGCATGCGCCTGGCCATCGATCCCATCCCAGCGGGACGCTACCGGGGGGGCGTTCGACGTGTCAACGAAGGACGGCGGTCCCCTCGGGAGGGCGCGGCGGCGCGTCGTGGGCGGCCGGGGACCCACCGGGGCGGGGGCCCCCGTTCAAGGCGTCTGCTTCGACGGGCCGATCGCTGCAAAGTCCCCGCCGCTCGCCAGCGCGCGCCCCAGGGCTTCGCGGTCGGCGGAGGCCGGGAGAGCGCTGATGCGCACCGCGGCGATCGTGCAGCTCGCCCGCGCCGCCCGCCGCGCGGCGATGTGCGCCGGCGCGTCGACGGTCAGGTCGGCATCGGGGAAGGTCATCGCCGTCGCCAAAGAGCGCGCGCTCTTCGCCCCCTCGCGGCAGACGTCGAACTCGCGCTTGGCCAGCGCGAGCGCCGCGGCGCCCGCCGGGGTCTTCGTCGTCCTTCGCCAGGGGTGCCCCTTGCTCACCGGATCCCAACCGTCGGCGTTCCCGTCGCCGGCGTCGGCCGCGCCCCCGTCGGTCGCGCCCTCTTCGGGCGTCGCGCCTTCGGCGGCGAAGGCGAAGACCCGCGCGCCGGTGGTCGTCTCGACCTCGGTCTTCTCGTCGGTCACGCGCACGGTGAGCGAGCCTCCGGCGTAGCGCACCGCCCCGAGCGGCGTCACGACCCACTGCTCGGCGCCGGGACCTTCGCCGGTGCCGGCGACGCTGCTGAACGTGCCGCGCACGACCCACGCGTCGTCGTCGTCGCCCATGCACGCGCGGACGAGGCCGGGACCTGCGAAGCTGACCTCACGCGCCGTGTGCGGGCTCTTCAGCGCCACGTGCGCTCCGGCGGCGAGCTGGATGGACGCGCCGCGCGGAACGGTGGTCCCCACCGCGGGCGCGCCGGCGTCGGCCGAGGGTCCTCCTGCGTCGCCGGCGTGCGCGGCGTCGGGCGCGTCGGGGAGGATCGTCACCGCCCCGGAAATCTCGAGGATGCGACAAGGGAGTGGCGCCGGCTTGGGTGCTTCGTGACGAGGCGGCGGGAGCGCCTCGTGGGTGTGGGCCGGCGTCGCGCTCGGAGCGGCGCTCGCCGAAGCGTCGACCGAAGTCGCGCCCTCACCTTTGCACGCCGAGAGAAGCGACGAGGCGACCGCCGCGAGGATCACGCCGAGCGACGCGGCTTCGCGTGCGCGCCCGACGCCCGTCACATCGCGCGCGGTCATTGCCTGCCGAAGGGGCCGTGGCTCGCGTCGCCGGGGAAGATGTCCGAGGTGATGTCCTCGGCGGAGAGCTCTTCGCGCGCGTGGCGAAGCTCGCTGCTCGTGGTGTCGAGGCGATCGGCGAGCACCCCGAGGAACTGCCAGAGCATCTTCACCGCGATCTCGTGCTCCTTGCGGAGGATCTCGAAGAAGTCCGCGCGCCGGATGGCGATGACCTCGGCCGGCCCCTCGGCGGTGACCGTGGCCGAGCGCGGTTGGCTGCGGATGAGGGCCATCTCGCCGACGTGCTCGCCCGGGCCCAGGTGCGTGAGCGTGGCTCCGCCGCGTGAGACGCGCACCTGCCCGTCGAGGACGATGAACAGCTCGTCGCCGCGCCCGCCCTCTTGAATCACCGTCTCTCCGTCGTTGTAGCTGCGCGCTTCGACCGCTTGCATCACGCGAAGGAGCTCGCGCTCGCTCAGGCGCGCGAAGATGGGCATCTTGGCCAGCACCTCGCGCTTCAAGGCGAGGCGGCGCGCGCGTACGTCGTCGGCCGCACCCTCTTCGCCGAGCTTCACGATGACGGCGGTGATGTTGTCTTTGCCGCCGCGCGAGTTGGCGAGCTCGATGAGCGACTTCGCCGCCGCGTCGCCCCCCTTGCCGAGATGGGGCAGGAGCTCTTCGGCGGTCTCGAGGTAGCCGGTGAGGCCGTCGCTCGCCAGGACGAAGGTGTCGCCGGGGAGGAGCTCGAGCACCAAGGTGTCGACGTCGACGCGCTCGTACACGCCCACCGCGCGGGTGATGGCGTTCTTGTGCGCGACCTTTTCGATCTGCTCGAGCGTCAGCTTGCCGCGCTTGATGAGCTCGTTGAAGACCGTGTGGTCTTCGGTGATCTGCTGCACGCGGCCTTCGCGCAGCATGTAGATGCGACTGTCGCCGACGTGGGCGATGAAGCCCTGGTTGCCGACCACCATGATGGCGCTCAGCGTGGTCCCCATGCCGCGCTTCTCGGCGTCGTTCTGCGCCTCTTCGTGGATGCGCGAGCACGCGCGGAGCACGGCGTGCTCGAGGAGGGCCACGATGTCCTTCGGCGTGACCTTGGCGGCGCCGGTCGCGCCCGCCACGTAGTCGGCGAGCAGATCCTTCTCCTTCTTCACCTCTTCGTGCACCGTGCGCACGGCGATGGCGCTGGCGACCTCGCCGGCCGCGTGCCCGCCCATGCCGTCGGCGACGATGAAGAGCGCAAGCTTCTTGTCGACGAGGAAATTGTCCTCGTTGTGGTCGCGCACCTTGCCGACGTCGGTCGCGGCGAAGAAGCGAATGGAGTCGATCATCTGGGGCGGGATGATGGCACGTCTCTTTGCCCCTCGTCACCGCTCCTCGTCACCGATTTCCCTCGAAAAGGAGGGGCTCGGCGCGGGGTCAGCGGCGCCGCGAGCGGCGTCGCGAGGCCGAGAGCGCGAGGGCCGCGCCGAGACCGACGACGAACGTCCAGGGGGAGCCCGCGCCGTGGGGAGCCGCGCTGCAGCCTCCCGAGGAGTCTCCGCCGATGCCGGGATCGGTGGGGGGCGGCGCGGTGGGGGTCGGGCTCGCACCGACACCGGGCTGCGGAGGCGTGCCGGGCGAGACCGCGCCGGCGTCACCCGCGGGCGGCGGGGGCGGAGGCGCGCCGCCGTCGTCACCGCCGACAGGCGGCGTGCACACGTCGTCTTGCCCGCTCGGCTTCACTTCGCACTTGGAGCAAGGCATCACGATGACCTTGCCCTGCGCGTCGGACTTGAAGGCGTGCGTGCCGTCGAAGGAGCAGTTCAACACCGGCGTGACGTCGTTGGTCTTCGCGCTGCCGCCGATGCGCGGCATGTACGTCGCCCACTCCCAGTCGCCCGGATCGTGGTGGTTGTCGGCGCCGCCGTAGTTGGCGTTCGCCTCGCACGAAGCCGGCGAGGCCACGCAAGGGCCCGAGCTCTCGGCGATGCGGTTGCCGTCGGGGATCGCTTCGTGGCCGATGATGTGCGAGCGATCGGCGGGCACGTTGTACTTCGTGCGGAGGTAGTTCACGAGCGCGGCGCTCGCGGCGTACTGCTTCTCGGTGTACGGCTTGTTCGCGTAGCCGACGTGCTCGATGCCGACGCTGCGCTGGTTGTAATAGAAATTCCCCGCGTGGTAGGCGGTGTAGCTCTCGGGGACGAACTGCCCGACGGTGCCGTCGGTGTTCACGATGTAGTGGACGCTCTTGCCCGGATCGTTCTGCAGCGTGGCGACGCTGGCGGAGAAGCCGCCCTCGGTGTCGTGGATGACGATCGACGAGACGGTGTTGCCGCTCCGGTCGGTCTGGCACTTCGTGTTCGCGCAGCTCGTCGGGAAATACTGCGCACCGGGGAACTGCGCCTGCGCCTCTACGCTCAAAGTCGACGAGAGATCGAAGGTCAAGGTCGGCGGGATCTCGGGGTGCGCGTCGAGGTGCACGCGCTCGCCGTCGCGACCTTCGAACGTGCCGCCGCGCGCGAGGAGGGCGAAGACTTGATGCGCGTAGGCGTGGCGATGCGCGTCGTCGGCGAAGCCGCCCATCTCTTCGATGGCCGCTTCGTAGGAGGCGAGCGAGCCGTCGTGCGCGCCCATCTTTTGCCCGAGCTCGGCCAGCACCGCCGCGCCGCCTTCGAGGGCGAGGTCGGCGTCACGACGGAGATCGAGCTCGTCGCGACCAAGGATCTGCGAGGCGCGCGCGAGCGTGTCGAGGCGTCCGCGACGGAGCTGCAGCGGACCGGCCGCCGGAACCTCGTTGGCGACGTCGACGTCGCGCGTCTTGGGGATCGCGAGGCCGTCTTCCACCACCGAGATCGCGACAAGCAAGTCGCGCGGCACATGGCGGCTCGCGGCGCTCGCTTCGAACGCGGTGGAGAGCGCTCCGCCTTCGCTCGACGTCGACTCCTCTTTGCCCGAGCTGCACGCAGCCACGAGCCCGAGAGAAGCGACGAGGAGAAGAGGAACGAGTCGATGCGCGCGCATGAGGCCTCCGGTTCGCCTTCGTGCGTAGCATCCGTCGTTCCAGCGCCGACCGTCTCAACTCGGTGACACCGGCAAATGAGTGCGAGCGAGTAGCACCCACGCCTCGACGGATCTTTCCGTTCGATTCCGGATAGCGATCGATCCAGTTGGGGCGCGTTGACGCGAGAAGTCCACACGACCTCGCGAGGGCTCGCGAGTCGCGCGCGAGATGCGCCACCGCGGCGTCGTGGGCTGCTGGATCACGTGGTGCGAGGGTGGACGTCCCCGCGTCCGTGCAGCTTTCCGCTTGGAGGGGATCCGCCCGAGCTTCGGGAGGACGCGGGCGCGCCGTCGACAAGGAGGGGAGAGCCCTCAGCCTTCGTCGCCGTCGTCGCTCTTCTCGCCACCGCGGAGACCGAGCGCGCGCGCCTTCTTGTAGAGATGGCTGCGCTCGAGATCGAGCCCGCGCGCGGTCGCCGCCATCTGGCCGCCGTGGTGCGCCAAGGCGTCTTGCAGAATGAGGCGCTCGGCTTCCTCGGTCAGTACGCGGAAGGGGACGCCCGGACGAAAGAGCCCGGTGGGCTTCGCCGTCGCGCCGCCGGGGAGGCACGTGGTCACGTCTTCGACGTCGATGGTCTCGTCGGGCGTGAGGATGACGAGCCGCTCGATGAGGTTTCGGAGCTCGCGCACGTTGCCCGGGAAGCTGTAGGCCGCGAGCGTGGCGATGGCGTCGTCCTTGATGCGCATCTCGCGTCGATCGTTGGCGCGCGCGGCGAGCTCGAGGAAGTGACGCGCGAGCAGCGGGATGTCTTCGCGCCGAGCACGCAAGGGGGGAATGGAGAGCGGCACGACGTTGAGTCGATCGTAGAGGTCGGCGCGGAACTCCTGCCGGTCGCACGCCGCCACGAGATCGCGGTTGGTGGCGGCGACGACGCGCGCGTCGACCTTCAGCGTCTCGTTGCCGCCGACGCGCTCGATCTCGCGCTCCTGCAGCACGCGAAGGAGCTTCGCCTGCATCGGCAGCGGCATGTCGCCCACTTCGTCCAAGAAGAGCGTGCCGCCGCTCGCGCGCTCGAACTTGCCCCGACGTTGCTTGGTCGCACCGGTGAAGGCGCCGGCCTCGTGGCCGAAGAGCTCGCTCTCGATGAGCTCGCTGGGGAGCGCGGCGCAATTGAGCTTCTCGAGCGGCCCCTTCGCCCGCGGCGACATCTGGTGAATGGCGCGCGCGACGAGCTCTTTGCCGGTGCCACGCTCGCCGGTGACGAGGACGTTGGCGGTGCTCTTGGCCGCGCGGGCGATCTGCTCGAGGAGCTTTTTGATCGCCGCGCTCTCCCCCACGAGCTCGCCGCCGGCGCCGGCGACGGCGCGGAGGGCCTTCGCCTCGGCCTCGGCGCGATCGAGCCTGAGCGAGGTCTCGACGGTGATGAGGAGCGCGTCGGTGTTGAGCGGCTTCTCGAGGAAGTTGAGGGCCCCGAGCCGGGTCGCGCGGATGGCGGCGTCGATCGTGGCGTGCCCGCTCATCATGATGACGGGGGTGTCCACCTTTGCCCCGCGGAGGCGGGAGAGGAGCTCGAGCCCGTCGCCGTCGGGGAGGCTCACGTCGAAGAGGCAGAGATCGTAGCTCCGCTTTTTCAGCTTCTCCTCGGCGACCTTGACCCCACCGGCCACGTCGACGGCGTAACCCTCCAAAGTCAACGCCTTTTGCAGCGTCGTGAGGATGGAAGGCTCGTCGTCGACCACGAGGAGGTGCGCGCGGGCCATCTCTTTTCCTTTACAGAACGCTCCGCACGGGCGAAAGGGGGAGCCGGAGGCTTTCCGGATGAGAACTCGCGCTTGCTCTCGTGTCGTCGTGGCCGCCCTCTTGGCGCTCGGCTCCACCCTTTCTTTCGTCGGCACCGCCCACGCGGCCGACGCCCCCAAGTCCGACAAGAAGGACGAAAAGAAGGGGGACGAGAAGAAGGACGACAAGAAGGCCGACGACAAGGGCGCGAGCGCCTCGGCCAGCTTCGGCACGAGCGGCGCGGAAGCGTCCGCCGAAGGGCCCGAAGGGGACAAGAAGGAAGAAGAAGAGGGGAAGATCGAGCTCTCGGCCGACGCGGTCGTCGGCTTCGGCCGCGTCCCCGCGCTCAACCCGAGCCTCCCGGTCACCTTGGGCACCCAGTTCGCCAGCTCGCTCGACGACACCAAGGTCACGAGCGACTCGTACATCTTCGGCGTCGGCTACTGGCTCTCGCCGAACCTCCGCCTCCGCGCGCGCCTTCCCCTCGCGCACGCCTCGTACCGCCCCGGTGGGCTCCCCAAGAGCGATCGTGGGTCCACGGCGCTCGGCAACGTCGACCTCGCGGTCACCTACGAGAAGCCGCTGTCGAAGAGCTTCAAGATCAGCCCCGGCCTCGTCCTTGGCCTCCCCACCGCTGGCGGCACCGAGCTCCCGACCGGCGAAGAGGTCGCGAAGAACCCGCTCGGCCCCTACGATCAGAACACCTACGATCGCTTCAGCGATCTTCGCTCGGCCGCGGCCGCGCGCGGTCTCGACGAAGGGCACCTCTGGGCGTCGAACCGCCTCGCCGTCGTCCCCGAGATCGAAGCGGAGTGGGAGTCGGGCAAGCTCTCGCTCGAGCCGTGGTTCCGCTTCGACAACCTCTTCAGCACGAGCTCGACGAACAAGGAGACCTGGGTCGCCGACTTCGTCCTCGGCGCCAAGCTCGGGTACGAGGTCACCGATTGGATGAACCTCGCGCTCAAGGCGTGGGGGAGCTATTCGCTCAAGAAGGAAGGGCGCGACGACAACGTCCTCGTGAACGTCGAGCCGCAGGTGGCCTTCAACCTCGGCCCGATTCACCCGTACGCCGGACTCATCGTCCCGGTCTTCCCCGTCGCGGCGAAGGACTCGCGCGAGACCTCGGAAGGCCCGGTGTACGACGTGCGCTACGTGTCGTTCCGTCTCGGCCTCTTCTCGCGCTTCTAGAGAGCGCATTTCCTCGTGCGTTCGTGCGAACCGGCACGAACGCCTCGTCCGATCTCCGGCGGCGCTTCGGCGGCGGGGCGTGTTCGTGGCACATGCGCGAACGCCCTGCTCGCCCGCTCGGTCGCGCACGTGTACACTCCGTCCGCACATGCGGAAGGCGGCTGTCGGCTCGGTCATCCTGCTCGCGTCGTTCCTCGGAGGGTGCGGCGGCGGGCTCGCGGCGACCGGCGGTGCGCGCGGTGAGCGCGTCACCGTCGCCAGCGCGGCGGTCAGCGACGACGCCTTCGCCGGGGCGGTGCGCGATCTCCTGCGCACCGAGCCCGGATCGGCCGAGCGCGCGGCGCGCCTCACCGGTGTCGAGCAGCGTCAGATGGCGCGCGCAGCCTCGCGGTTTCGTGAGCACGCGCCCGATCGCGGTCTCGCCGCCGTCACCGGCGCCCTCTACTTGATGCGCGTGGGCGAGCTTCGCGCCGACACGCTGGGCCCCTCGGCGCACGACGCGCTCGTCCCCGCCGCGCGCGAGGTCGCTTCGCACGGAGACGCCGGGCGCGCGCGCGCGTTCTACGAGATCCTGCTGCGGCTCTCGCCCGGTCCGGAACAGAAGGACGTGCAGGCCCACCTCGACGCGATCGGCGCGTGGCTTCGCGACGTCGTCGCCCACGAAGGTCCGGTGGAAGCCGCCGGCGAGCACCAGCGCGCCGCCGTGTCGCGCGCGCTCCTCGAGCCGAGCGCCGCCGCCGCCGAAGAGGCGAAGGCTCGGACGGTCGTGTGGATCGAGCGAGCGCTCGAAGCCGGGCGACGCTCCCCACCACCGAGCGGCGAAGAGCGCGAAGAGACCTTCCGCGCGCTCCGCACCGGGCCGGGGACGCTCATGGCGCTCCACCTTCGCCAAGCGGACGCCGGCGGCGCGCTCAAGGATCTCGAGCGCATCGACCCCTCACGCGCCCGTTCGCAGCTGGAGAAGGTGCTGAAAGACGCGGCGGACGACGGCGACGCCGAGGCGTGGCTCGACATCTTGCGTCGCCTCCGCGTGCCGGCGCACGGCGAAGAAGACGACGAGGAGGCCGCCGCCGACACGCCGGAGTTCCTCCGCGCGGCGTCCTTCACCGTGGCCCTCGAAGCCTTTCGTCTCGACCCCACGGCCCCCGAAGCGGCGGTCTCGGTCGCGGCTTCGCTCCAAGACTACGGCATGGCCGAGGCGAGCCCCGCCGTGCTCGTCGACGCCGCCAAGGCCCACGGCGATCCGCGAACGCTCGGCGTGGTGCTCGGCATCGTGCTCCACGCGATGGAGGTCGAGGTCGAAGCGCAAGACAACGCCGCCGCGCGTCGCGCGTTCAAGGCGGCGGCGCCGCTCCTCGCTTTGGCCGAGGCCGAGCCCGTCGCCGGCAAAGTCACCCCGAGCCCGTCGGACCTGCGCGCGATGATGGGCGAGATCGAGCTTCGCGACGGTCACGTCGACGAGGCGAAGAAGCTCCTCGGCAGCGCGGTGAAGGGTGAGCGCGCCGGCGCGGTCTACGCGACGCTCGCGCGCATCGATCGCTTCGAGGGGCGCGGCGCCGACGCGCTCGGGCACCTGCGTGAAGCGCTCAAGGCGCCCGACGTCGCGCGCGATCCTGCGACCCACGCCGAGGTGCTGCTCACGACCAGCGACGTCCTGCGCGAACAGGGTGACGCCGCCGGCGCCCGCGCGCCGCTCGACGCCGCGCTTCGCGAGCTCGCCAAGGCGCGCACCCAAGGCAACCCGTTCGAGCGCGCGCGTGTGGAGCGAGTGCTCGCCCGCGTCCTCGACCGCTTCGGCGCCGCACCCGCGGCCAGCAAGGCGCTCGAGCGCGCGTTCGACGCCGCCCCTCACGACAAAGGGCAAGCCGCGCAGACCCTCGGACAAATGGGGGCGCGCGCGCTCGAGCAGAACGACGTCGCGAGCGCGCGCGAGGCGTTGCACCGCGCCTTGGTGGCCGAGCTCGCCGACGAAGACCTCGTCTACATGGCGCTCTGGCAGCGCCTCGTCGAGAAGCGCACCAAGACCCCCGCCGACGGCAGCGCCGAACGCGTCTTCGCGTCGGTCGCCGACGACGGTCGATGGATCGGTCGGCTATCGGCCTTCGGCGCCGGTCGCATCAAAGCCGAAGCGCTCGAGGCGAGCGCCAAGACGCCGGCGCAGCGCACCGAAGCCCTCTTCTACGCCGCCATGGATCGCCGTGCGAACGGTGACGTCGCTGGCTCCGAGGCGGGCCTCAAGCAAGCCCTCAAGGCCGGAGGCATCGATCTGCTCGAGGTGGCCATCGCGCGCGACGTGCTGAGCGGTCCGCGCGCGACCTTGGGGGGCCCGCTCCCCGAGGTGGGCCTCCCCTGAGCGAGGCATCGTCGCGCCATGGAACGTCGGGCCGCGAGCGCTCGCGAGGTCACCGTGCCCATCCGCACGACCCTCGATTGGGGGAGCCTCGCGCCCCTGCGCATCCGCTCTCGCGCCGTGGCCGAAGGGGTCTACGCCGGCGGACATAGGAGCGCGCGGCGCGGCGCGGGGGTGGAGTTCGGCGGGCATCGCGCGTACGTCGCCGGCGACGATCTTCGCTGGCTCGACTGGCGCTCGCTGCTTCGTCACGAGCGCCTCCTCGTGCGCCAGTTCGAGACCGAGACCGATCGCGCGCTCCGCCTCGTCATCGACGCTTCGGCGTCGATGGGCTACCGCGGCTCGACCGCCCCGGGGGCGAAGCTCGCGTGGTCGGCGCTCGTCTCCGCGGCGCTCGCGCGCATCGCCATCGGCAGCGGCGATCCGGTGAGCCTCACCTTCATCGGCGGTGGCCCCCACACGCGTGGCCTCCCCGTCTCCGGGGGGCGCGAGGCCTTCGAGAGGATCCTCTCTTCCCTGGAGATCGCCGAAGCCGGCGGCGACGCGCGCCTCGACATCGACTTCGTCGACCGCGCCATCGGCGGGATCGCCCGCGCCGCACGTCGCGGATCCATCGTCGTGCTCTTCAGCGACTTGCTCGACTTGCCCGAAGGGGCCATCGAGCGCATCGGCGGCATCGCTGCGCGCGGGCGCGTCCTCGTCGTCGTGCAGACACTCGACCCCGACGAAGCCACGCTCCCCTTCGAGGGGACGGTGCGCCTTCGCTCCCTCGAAGGCGACGTCGTCGTCGAGACGGACGTGGAGACCACCCGCGCGGCGTATCTCGAGGCGCTCGCGGCGCTCCGCGCGCGTTGGGAGCGCGCCGTCGTCGCCCGTGGAGGCCGCTTCGTCGCCGCCACCACCGGAGATGATCCGGTGAAGGTCGTGCGCGCCATCCTCGAGGCCGCGCGGTGAGCTTCGTCACAGCCCTCGCGCTCCTCGTGGGCGTGCTCGTCGCCGCGCCGTTCCTCGCCCACCGCCTGCGCAGGCGCCGCGCCGACGACCGCCCCTTCGCCGCCGCGCACCTCGTCCCGCCCGCGCCGCCGCGCGCCCGCCGCCGCGCAAAGCTCGAAGACCACGCCCTCTTCGCCACGCGGGCGCTCGCCGTCCTCGCCCTCGCCGTGCTCGGCGCGTCTCCTCTCGTTCGCTGCTCGCGCCTCTCGCTCCAACGATCGGGCGGTGCTTCGGTGGCGATGGCGATCGTCGTCGACGACTCGATGAGCATGCGCGCGCGCTTCGGCGACGGCACACGCTTCACCCGCGCTCGCGACGGCGCGCGCGAGCTCCTCGCCTCGGCGCGCGAAGGGGACGCGGTGGCCATCGTGCTCGCCGGCGCGCCGGCCCGCGTGGCGCTCGCCGCGACCACCGATCTCGCCGCTGCGCGCGCAGCCCTCGACGCGCTCCCCGAGAGCGATCGCGCGACCGATCTCGCCGGGGCTTTGACCATGGCTCGCGCCCTCGTCAGCCAGCTCCCTCAGGTCGACAAGCGCGTCGTCTTGCTCAGCGATCTCGCCGACGGACAGCCGGAAGGTGCGCCGCTCGGCGAAGGGAGCACGCTCCCCGTGTGGGCGCCGCTCACCGAGCTCCGCGCTCCAGCGAAGGATTGTGGCGTGCTCTCCGCCGACCGCACCGGCGTGCGCGTGCGCGTGCGCATTGCCTGCAGCCACGACGTCACACCCGAGGGCCGCAACGTCACCGTGCGTCTAGGCGATCGCGTCCTCGGCGAAGTGAAGGCGCCCGCCAGCGCGCCGGGCGAGGCGCTGATCACGCTGAGCGCCGAGCCCCCGCCGCCCCCCGCCACCGGTCCCAAAGAGGACCTCGTCGCCTCGCTTTCGGGGGCCGACGACCTCCCCGCCGACGACGCCGCGCCGGTCCTCACCGAGTCGGGACCAGGGGCGATCGCCGTCGTCGCCGACACCGCCGAAGAAGCGACCGCGACCGGCGGCGCGCCGGTGGTGGAGCAGGCCCTCGCAGCGCTCAAGCTGGACATCGCCGTGCGTCCGCTCCCCGTGCTGCCCGATCGTCTCGAGGACCTCACGCCGTTCGTCGGTGTGCTGCTCGACGATCCGCCGGGCCTCACCCCCGAGCAACGCCACGCCCTCGCCGCGTTCCTCGACGACGGCGGGCTCGTGCTCGTGCCGCTCGGTCCAAGGGCTGCTTCGGCGCCGCTCGGTGCTTCGCTCGATCCCATCGTCCCTCACGCGGTGACGTGGGTCGACACCAAGGCCAAGGGCGCCGACCCCGCCAGCGCCAAAGGCTCGTTCGGCGAAGTGGCGACGACGCTCGCCGACCTCGACGCCAGGCGCCGCACGGTGCTCGCGTCCGAGGACCTCGCCTCGTTCGAGTCGCTCCTCGCGTGGACCGACGGCGCGCCCCTCTTCGCTCGTCGGTCGATAGGTCGTGGCGAGGCGTGGATCGTGACGCTCCCGTTCTCGGTCACCGCCAGCGATCTGCCGCTCCGGCCCGGGTTTCTCTCGCTCCTCGACGCGTGGGTCGACAAGGCGCGCCTCCGCGCCTCGCCTCGCCGCGGGGAGGTCGGGGCCCCGTGGCTCTTCGCCGCTGGACGCGGTCTCGCCGTCACCGGACCCGGCGGCGCGCTCGAGGTGCTCCACGATCCGTCGGACGAGCGCGTCGTCCCGCCTCTCCTCGGGAGTTACCGCGTGAGCTTCGATTCGGGGAAGGGGGAGACACGCGTGGCGGCGCCGGCAGAGCGCGAAATCGACTTCCGCCCGCGCCAAGTCGTTCAAGGCAAGGTCGCCGAGGGGCTCGGCGCCACACACGCCTCGGTCGACGTCTCCTGGGCGGTCGCACTCGCGCTCCTTGGCCTGCTCGCCGCCGAGCTTGCCTTGCGCGTCCGCGCGCGCGCCCTCGCCGCCGAGTAGCCGAACGGCCTTGCCGGGGGAGGGGCTTTTCGCTTTGATGCGGGCGATGCTCCGCTCGCGCGTCCTCCTCGTGTGTCTCGCCCCCCTGGCCGCGCTCACGGCGTGCCACAGCGCGGGGCCCTACGGGTACGCGCCGAACTACGCGCCGCTGTCCGAGGAGGAGAGCGCGCTCGCCTCCGCGCGCGAATACGACCCGGTGATGTTCCAGCGCTTCCCCGACGAGTGGCGGAAGCACGACGTGTCGCTCTTCGGCGTCGTCGTCTCGCGGGCCCCCGGCGCCGGCGGCGCGGCGTACCTCACGTTGAGCGTGCGTCGCCTCGAGCCCCGGAACCTCTGCGAGAACTCGAACGACGAAGACACCTGCCGCGTCACCGTGAGCGATCGCGATTTCGGCGTGGTCCACGCGCTCGTCTCGCTCCGCCCCGACGACGACGTCGGCGGCCACGCGCTCGGCGCCACGTCGCTCGTGCGCCTCGTCGGTCGCTTCGGCGACGACACCGATCCCGGCGACGGCGGACCCGTGCTCCGCGCGACGTACTACCGCCACTGGCCTCGCTACTTCTACGTGACCAAAGCCGCCGCGCGCGAGATGCGCCAGTGACGAGCGCGCTCTCGGGAGGTGCGCTGCTCGGCGCGCGTCTCTTGGGGCAAGAGATCCGGCTCCCCGCGCTCGCGACGGCGCATTCACACGCCTTCCAGCGCGCCATGCGCGGCACCTCGCAGCGGCGCGGGGAGGACCCCAAGGACGACTTCTGGTCGTGGCGCGGGCAGATGTACCGCCTGGCGACCTCGCTCACGCCCGAGTCGATCGAGCAGATCAGCCGCGTCGCCTTTCGCGAGCTACGTCGCGCCGGTGTGCGGACCGTGGGCGAGTTCCACTACATCCAGCACCAGGCCGACGGCACGCCTTACGAAGAGCGCACGCTCCTCGCCGATAGGGTCATCGCCGCGGCGCTCGCCGAGGGGCTCCGCGTGGCGCTCCTTCGCGTGGCCTACCACCGCGCAGGTCCCGGGCGGGACGCCGAGCCGGGGCAGCGGCGCTTCTCCGATCCCTCGGTCGACGACGTCCTCCGAGACGTCGACACGTTACTTGCAAAGTACAAGAACCACCCCGACGTGCGCATCGGCCTCGCGCCGCACTCCGTGCGCGCCGTGCCGCCTTCGTGGCTCGCGCCTCTCGCCGCGTACGCGCGCGCGCACGGCCTTCCGCTCCACATGCACGTGGCCGAGCAAGAGCGTGAGGTCGAGGAGTGCGTCGCCGAGTCGGGCCTCCGCCCCGCCGAGCTCTTGGCCGATCGCGGCGTCCTCTCGCCCCGCTTCGTCGCCGTGCACGCCACGCGCCTCTCCGCGCACGAGGCCAAGCTCCTCGGCCAGGAGAACGCCTTCGCCTGCGTCTGCGCCACCACCGAGCGCGACCTGGGCGACGGGCTCCCCGATCTCGGCGCGCTCCGCCAGGCCGGCGCGCGTCTGTGCACCGGCATCGACAGCCACGTCCTCACCGATCCGTTCGACGACCTTCGCTCGCTCGAGACCCACGAGCGCCTCCGCCGGTGCGCGCGGGTCACGTTCGACGATCCACACGAGTCCCCGGCGGCGCGGCTCTGGCGCGAGGGATCGATCCACGGCGCGCTCGCGTGCGGCTTCGACGACGCGGGGGGCGAAGTGGTGATCCGTCGCGATCATCCGACGCTCGAGCTCGTCGAGGACGAAGGGCTCCTCGACGCCGTGGTGTTCAGCGGCGGGCCGTCGCTCGTGGAGCGGGTGGAGTAGGTCGCCCGCGAGCGTGCCCGCGCTCAATTCGATCCGCAGTAGCTCACGCACTGACCGGTCGCGCCCGCGTCGGCGCCGCAGCGCCCCTTGCACACGTTGGTGTCGCTGTTGACCGGGCCGCCGGTGCACTGCGCTCCGGCCTCGGCTTTGGCCACGCACACCCCGAGCCCGCCGTCGCTAGGTCGGTTGCATCGAAGACCGAATCGACAGTCGTGGCGGCCGTCCTTGCAGTCGCCGTTCACGCCGGATCGCCCGGCGTCGCCGCACACCCCGTCGTGGCACGTGAGGCCGGTTGCGCACGTCGGATCGCCGGCGCACGCTTGGCCGGTCAAGGCCGGCGCCGCGCAGGCCCCGGCCGCGCACCAGCCATTCGTGCATTCGGGGTGGGCCGGTGTGGAACCGGCGCTCGACTTGCCCGGGCCGCCATCTGCTTCGACCGGGCCGCACGCCGCGCCTTGGACGGGCGGCGTCCGGCACGTCCCTTCGCGGATCACGAGACCAGCGTCCGGCAACAGATCGACGCGGTAGCCGAGACACGTCAGGCCAGGCTTGCATTCCATCGGGGCACCGCAGGGCGCGTTGATGTCGCCCTTGCCCACGACCACGCCGTCACACGCGGCGATCGGCGCCGGGTCGCCGATGATGAGCGCCTCCTCCGACGTGTCGAGCGCGTAGTTGCACCCGGCGGGAGGCGCGTAGCGCGCAACGTTGGTGTCGAGGCACGACTTCAGCTTGCCGTCGTCGAAGGTGACGCGCCCCGCGGCGTACGCGCGCTTCACGTACGCGACGCACAGTGTGGCATTCAGACTGTCGAGCCCGCTCCACGTGTGGGCGGGCTCGGCTGCGAGATCAGCTGCATTGCAGCACGTGGAAAACACCTTTGCCTGCTCGCCTGCAATCGCCGCGCACGCCTGTTCCGGCGTCGCGTTCGAGGTCGGGCCGGTCTCGCTGCTCGTCGAGCCGTCGTAGCCGCCCTCGGCGGCGGTGCCGCTGTCGAAGTCGTAGTTGTCCTCGGGGAGCGACGAGTCGCTGCTCTTGCACGCGTAGAGACCGAGTGACACCGACGACGAGCACAAGAGGCCGATCGCTACACATCGGAACTTCGTCATCGCGATCTCCTCGGTCCGTGTGCAGCCCTAGGGACGTCGTCCTGCGACGTCACAGCCCCTTGTAGAACTTCTCGAGCGCGTACAAATCCTCGGCGCCGAGCCCTTCTTCGATCCCCATCTCCACCGCGCGCAGGCACTCGCGGAGCACGGGGAGCGGCAGACCGATCTCTTGCTGCAGGTCGACGTTCAGGCGCGCGTCCTTCGCCGTCATCTCCAGGGAGAACTCGGGCGAGTAGTCCTTGGCCATCATCTTCTCGCGTTTTTGCACGTAGCTCGGCGAGGCGAAGGCGCTGGTGCTGAAGGTCTCGACGAGCACGCGCCGCGCGATGCCCGCGCGCTCGCCCAAGTTGAGCATGCTCACGTAGGCGACGAGGTGATGCAGCCCGATGCCGTTCAAGAGCACCTTGAGCGCCTGCCCCTGACCCACGTCGCCGGCGTGGATGATCTTCTTGCACATCGCGAGGAGCACCGGCTGCACGCGGGTGACGTCGTTCAAGCGACCGCCGACGAGCGCGGTGAGCTCCGCCTTCTCCGCCGGCCCCACCGAGCCCGACACCGGAGCGTCGACGAAGCGACCGCCCACGCTGCGCACGAGATCGGCGGCGCGGAGCGCCGCGGCGCGCCCCACCGTCGACATGTCGACGACGACGGTGTCCTTCTCGAGGCCGATGAGCAGGCCGTTGGGGCGCTCGAGCACGTCGAAGAGCGCCTTGTCGTCGCTCACCATGGTGATGACGACCTTCACCCCCTCGGCGCACTCGCGCGGGGTCGACTTGAGCACCGCGCCGAACGACATGAGCCCGTAGGCGCGCTCGTGGTGGCGATTCCAGACTTGGAGGGGGAAGCCCTTCTTGGCGATGTTCGCCGCCATCGGCGCCCCCATCGTCCCCGTCCCGAGGAACGCGACGGGGAGCCCCTTCACGCTGGGGGGGGCGGGGAATCGGCTCGCCGAAGGGGGCGGGCGCGAGGGGGGCGGCGCCCCACTTCCCGAGGAGCCCCCGGGCGGAGGCGGCGCAGACGGCGGCATTCCGGGCATGTCCCGGTCAGTATCCCACAATCCCCGGGCGCGCGGCTTTTGCACCGCACGCCCGATGCACGCCCGATGCACGCCTGACGGGCGCGGCGCCGCGGGGCTCCCCTTGCGCCTGGCTCAGGCCTGAGCTTTTGTGTTCGTTCCATGTCTGCGTTCCAGCTCTCCACGAACTTCGAGCCGAAGGGGGACCAGCCGACCGCCATTCGCGAGCTGACCGAGGGCATCGCCCGCAAGGAGCGGCACCAGGTGCTGCTCGGCATCACCGGGTCGGGCAAGACCTTCACCGTCGCGCACCTCATCAAGAACACGCAGAAGCCGACGCTCATCCTCGCGCCCAACAAGACGCTCGCGGCGCAGCTCTACGGCGAGATGAAGGAGCTCTTCCCCCAGAACGCGGTGGAGTACTTCGTCAGCTACTACGACTACTACCAGCCCGAGGCGTACGTCCCCGCGAGCGACACGTACATCGACAAAGACGCGATCATCAACGACGCGATCGATCGCATGCGCCACTCGGCGACGCGCGCGCTGCTCTCGCGCCGCGACGTGATCATCGTCGCCTCGGTGAGCTGCATCTACGGCATCGGCAGCGCCGAGACGTACCACGGGCTCCTCATCGACTTGAAAGTGGGCGAAGAGTTCCGACGCGACAACCTCCTGCGCATGCTCGTGGACATTCAGTACGAGCGAAACGACGTCGACTTCCACCGCGGCACCTTCCGCGTGCGCGGCGACATCGTGGAGGTCTTCCCCGCCTACGAGCAGGACGTCGCCATCCGCATCGAGTTCTTCGGCGACACGGTGGAGGCGATCAAAGAGGTCGATCCGCTCCGCGGCAAGATGAAGCAGGCGCTCGAGCGCTACAGCATCTTCCCCGGCTCGCACTACGTGACCCCGCAAGAGCAGATGCGTCGCGCCATCGGCACGATCCGCGACGAGCTCCGCGAGCGCCTCGATTTTTACGACAAGGAGGGGCGCTTCCTCGAGAAGCAGAGGCTCGAGCAGCGGACCCAGTACGACATCGAGATGATGGAGCAGATGGGCTTCTGCAACGGCATCGAGAACTACTCGCGCCACCTCTCGGGTCGAAAGCCGGGCGAGCCGCCGCCGACCTTGCTCGATTATTTCCCCGAGGATTTCCTGCTCATCTTGGACGAGTCGCACCAGACCGTCCCCCAAGTCGGCGCGATGTACCGGGGCGACCGCGCGCGCAAAGAGACGCTCGTCGAGTACGGGTTTCGCCTCCCGAGCGCGCTCGACAACCGCCCGCTCAAATTCGAAGAGTTCGAAGCGCGCGTGAAGCAGGCGGTCTACGTCTCGGCGACGCCCGGCGAGTACGAGCTCCAGAAGGCGCAAGGGGTCGTCGTCGAGCAGCTCATTCGCCCCACGGGGCTCATGGATCCGATCGTCGAGGTACGCCCCGTCGCCGGTCAGGTCGACGACCTCCTCGGCGAGATCAAAAAGCGCGTCGAGCAGGGGGAGCGCGTCCTCTGCACCACGCTCACCAAGCGCATGGCCGAGGATCTCACCGACTACTACCGAGAGCTCGGCGTCCGCATCAAGTACCTCCACTCCGACATCGACACGCTCGAGCGCATCGACATCTTGCGCGACCTTCGCCTGGGCGAGTTCGACGTGCTCGTCGGCATCAACCTCCTGCGCGAGGGGCTCGACCTGCCCGAGGTGAGCCTCGTCGCCATCTTCGACGCCGACAAAGAGGGCTTTTTGCGAAGCCCGCGCTCGCTCATCCAGACCATCGGCCGCGCCGCGCGAAACGTGAACGGGCGCGTCTTCATGTACGCCGACCACGTCACCGCGGCGATGAAGCAGGCCATCGAAGAGACGGGTCGCCGTCGCACGCTCCAAGGGAAGTACAACGAAGAGCACGGCATCACGCCGACGACGGTGCAGCGCGCGGTGATGAACGTGAACCCCGCCTCGGGGATGATCGACTACCTCGCCGTCCCCAAGCTCAAAGGGGAGGGGAAGGGCGGCTCGGCCGACGACGCCGAGGATCTCGCCGAGCGCGTGCAGGCGATTCGTCTCGAGATGTTCGCCGCGGCGGAGAACTTGGAGTTCGAAAAGGCCGCGCGCCTCCGCGACGAGCTACGTCGCGTGCAAGGCGGCAGCGCGGCGAGCGCCGGCGCCGACGACGCGGGGGCCGCCCCCTTCGAGCCCTACGCGCCGAAGCGCAAGAAGAGCGGCACGACGAGCAAGACCGGCACCGCCAAGGCGCGCGGCGGCGGTTTCAAGGCGGCCAAGCGCGCCTCGACGAAGTGGAAGCCCTAGCGATCGAGACGCGCTAGTTGCAGAAGCCGAAGCCCGCGGGCAACCCGTCGGCGGCGACACACTGCTTGTTGAACCGGCACTTCGGGTCGGCGAGGTCGCAGAGCTCCTTGTCCGAGCACGCCGCGGCGCACGAGGCGCTGAGGAGGCCGCCGGAGCCTTGCTGCAGGCAGCACGCCTGAAGACCGCAGTCGTTCGAGCGCGTGCAGTCGAACTGGAGCTTCTTGCCCTGGCAGTTGTGCTGTGAGTTGCAGGTGAGCGAAGGATCGCCGGAGTTGCCGCAGCAGACGAGGGTCCTCGTGCACGGCGCCTCGCCGGTGCACGCTTGCCCCTCGGCGCCGCCCTCACGGCCCGCGCCGCCGTCGTTCGTGCCGCCGCCGTCGTTCCCCGTGCCGCCGCCGTCACCGGTCGTCGCGCCGTCGCTCTTCCCCGCGTCGCCGCCGCTCGCGCCGCCTTCGCCGTCGAAGGTGTAGTCCTTGTTCAAGCCGGTGATCATGCTGCACGCGCCGGTGGCCGTGGCGCAGGCCATCGCGAGGACCCAAGTTATACGTGTAGACTGCACAAGAACCTCCTGGCGCGCGCTCAGAAGCTGCCGTCGAAGCCGGTGAAGGTCGGCGTGACGACGAGGCTCGTGCGAGCGCCGCTCTTCTCACTATGGATCGGCGTGAGGAGCCCGTACACGCCGACCGCGGCGCCGACACCGGCGACGATGAACGAGATGGTGGAGATGGTCGCCATGGTGCGACCGCTCGTGACATCGCTCTTCACGCTCGGGGGGCAGCTCGTCCCGTTGCAGCTCGAAGAGACGCTGTTCGCCTTCTTGATCGCGAGCACACCGGTCACGCTACCGACCACGAGGCCGGCGCCGCCGACACCGAAGCCGATGTAGACGAGCGGGTTCATGTGCGTCTCGCCCGTCTCCACCGCGGGCTTCTGCGGCGTCTCGGCGCCTCCTGGCCCGGCGGGCTTCACCGCCAGCGCCACTTCGCGCGTCTCGCCCTCTTTGAGCTCGACGGACGCCTTCTCCTCCGGCCCGCCTTCGAGCTTGGCGACGACGTCGTGCTTGCCCGGGTTCAACTTCCGCGGCGCGGCGAGCGCGACCGCCGGCACGTCCACGCCGTCGACGCTCACGTGCGGCGTCTGGTTGGGCGCCGGGGTCGTCACCTTCACCATCAAGGTGGGGATGCGCTTTTGCAGATCGTCGGCGAGCTGCGCCGCTTCGGTGCGGGCCGCGGTCGACTTCTCGCCCTCGTCCGGCGCGACGGGGATGCGCGCGATCGAGAGGAAGACCTCACGCGCCTCGACGAGCTGTCCGAGCTGCATCTCGGTGCGACCGAGCTCCACGCCGGTGACCGGTGTTTGCCCGAGCGCGTGCGCCGCCTTGAACTTGTCGAGCGAGCCTTGGACGTCGCCGCCCTGCCTCTGAATCATCGCCTGCTTGAAGGTCTCACGCGCCGACTCGAGATCGGCGGCCGACGGCGCTTGCTGCGGCTGCGCCGAGGCGGAGGGCGACCACGTCGCGTTCACCGCGAGGGCGGCGACGAGGGCGAGACACGATGCGCGAGAGCGAAGGCCAAGTGCGGACACGACGTGAGCTTACTTGATATCGAAGTCGTCCTGCTTGCGCGTGGTTTTGTGCGTCCCCGTGGGAGTGGGGCGCGCTTGCGTGGTGGCCGAGGTGGAGGCGGAGGCGCCGTGCACCGGCTTTTTCGCGGGATCGGTCGTCGAAGCGGTGGCCACGCTCCCCGCGTCGGCCGCCGTCGTCTCCGGGGGCGGGACCGGCGGGAGGCCGGGGGGAGGCGTGGCCGAGAGGACGACCCCGGTGCTCGAGATGTTCGCCGCCGCCGATCCGCTCGGCGCCTCGCCGTCGTGCTTCGACGATCGCCCGACGAGCCCGATGACCAGCCCCGCACCGAGGATCGAGCACACGCCGGCGACGATCGCCAAGGTGAGCTTCGAGGGGCCGTTCACTGGCGGACGATCGATGATGAGGCTCGTCGGCTCGTTGGTGAGCGAGGCGAGCCGCGGTCGCGAGTCGATGGCAGTGAAGTTCCCGGTCGCTGTCCCTGCGCCGGTGTTCGGGCCGGGCGGCGGCGCGCCATAGACCGCGGTGCTGAGCGCGGCCGAGAGCTCCTTGGCCGAGCCGAATCGCTCCTGCGGGTCGCGGCGGCACGCGCGGAGGAACCACGCGTCGATGTCGGGCGAGAGCGTGGGGTTCACGAGCGAGGGGATGGGGAGCTGTCCGTTGTGGAGCTCGAGGGTGAGCGAGCCCACCGTCGTCCCCTTGAAAGGCTTCTCGCCGGTGAGCGCTTCGTAGGCCACGACCGCCAGCGACCAGAGGTCGGTGCGGAAGTCGACCTCCTTGGTGCCGAGGATCTGCTCCGGGCTCATGTACGAAGGGGTGCCCACGACTTGGCCCGTCGTCGTGGCCGAGCTCACGTTGTCGAGGCGCGCGCGGGCGATGCCGAAGTCCAGCAGCTTGACGAAGGTCTCGCCCCCTTCGACGTCGCAGAGGAAGATGTTCTCCGGCTTGATGTCGCGATGCAGAATGCCGAGCGCGTGCGCGCGCGCGAGCGCCTTGGCGACTTGCGCGACGATGGCGACGACCTCGGTCGGCGGGAGCGTGCGGAGCCGCGCGAGGCGCTTGGAGAGCTCCTCGCCGACGAGGAGCTCCATGACGATGTACGGCGTCCCCTCGCTGGTGATGCCGTGATCGATCATGTGCACGACGTGCGGGCTCTTCACTTGAGCTGCCGCCGCCGCTTCGCGCGAGAACCGAGCGCTCGCCTCCTTGTTCGAGACGAGCGCCTCGGACATGAACTTCACGACGACCTCGGTGTGGAGGCTCGTGTGCTCGGCGACCCAAACGCTCCCCATGCCCCCTTCGCCGAGCGGTCGCACGAGCTTGACCGTGGGCGTCACCGCCATGCCGGGCAGAAGAGGTTGCACGTAAGGCTCCACGACCATTCTATGCGGCTGCCGCGACTTCGGCCGACAAAAACCACGTCCTCTTCGCGCTCGGCTTCGCGTTCCTTTCGCGTTCCTGGGGGGGGGGGCGACTGGGGTAGCGGGGTGGTCGCTCGGGTTTCCCCCTCGCTTCGGCCTTCCGCTCGACGCCTCGTGCTGAACGCGCGATGCGTTCGCCGGCAACGCGCGGAGGGGCGCGCCGCCCGGGAAACGAGACTCCCGCGCACGACGCGAGCTTTGCGCGCACGAGCCTGCGCGCGCGGTTCTACGCGCTCGGAGTCGGGTCGCGGTCGGTCGCGGGAGGCTCGGGGCCGGCCCCGGGCCCCGCGGCTTCTTCGAGCCGCCTGCGAATCGTGAGATCGAGCTGGCTCCGCACGAGGCGGAGCACGCTGTCGCAGTCGCTCTCCGACATCTTCCCGGTGTGCATCAGGTTTCGCCGCGTGCGCGTGAGCAAGGTCTCGCGCGCTTGGGTGAGCCAACGGGCCGCGGTGGCGCGGTGGACGCGGTAGAGCGGGGCGAGGTCGTCGATGCTCAGATCGTCCACCACGTGCTGCCTGAGGAGGAGCCGCTCGCGATCGGTGAGCGAGTCGAGCGCCTCCTGGAACGCGAGCCGAAACTGCGCGCGGAAGATCTTCTTCACGTAGAGGAGCTCGGGATCGGGCTCGCCGAGCTGGCCGCCGCGGAGGAGCGCTTCGTCGCCGACCTCTTCGACGAGGACCTCTTTCTTGTCGCGACGAAGGAGCTTCAGCGCCGCGCGCACCGCGCTCACGCGGAGCCAGCCGCGGAGCTCGCCGCGGCCGGTGTACTCGACGATGCGCGGCGGGGCGGCCTCGTCCCCCACGAAGAGCAGGCGCCGTAGCCCCTGCTTCACGTCGTCGATGCGCGCGTCGGGGAGGCGCATCTGCCCGAGCGCGGCGTCGAGGAGAGGAAAATAGCGGGCTTCGATGGCTTTCAACGCGTCGGCGTCGCCGCGCGCGCAACCGCACGCGACGTAAAGATCGGCCGCGTTCAAATCGGCGAGCCCCTCGAACGAGCGCGCGGCGAGGTACGCGACGAACTCGGCGTCGTCGATCTGCACGGTGGGCCAGGCGGCGCGCCCCTCGGCGCACCGTTTGGTCAGGTGCGCCTCCAAATCCTCGATCCCCGCGAGCCCGGCGAGTCGGGCGGGATCGTCCCCCAGCTCGGCGAGAAAACTCACCATGAGAGATGCGGAAAGGGTTCGCTCCTCGGCCACGTCCTCACTATACAAGGTCGCCGGCCGATGACCGACCCTTGCCTCAGCGAAACGAGCATCCTCGCGTTCGTCCAGGGGGCGATGGTCGGCCCTGCGCGCGAAAAGGCCGAGCGTCACCTCGCCGCGTGCGAGGAATGCCGCATGCTCGTGTCGGTGCTTGCGCGCTCGTCGCTCGTCGACGTCGACGAAGCGAAGGGGGCCCCGCCGGCCCCCGCGCCGGCTCCTGGCGCGTCGCCCGAAGAGCCGAGCACCCTCGTTTCGCGCACCGACGACTTGCCGGCCCCCGCGCCGCGCGCGCTCCCGGTGTCGCTCGAGTCTTCTCCGCGCCTCTCGCCGGCGCCTTCCCCCGCCGCCCCCACGCCGAAGAAGGCGCCGCGCATCGCCGCCGCGGTGGCGCTCGCCTTCTTCGCGCTGCTCGTCCTCTACGTGCTCAAAGACGTGTTCGGTCCCCACGCGCCTTGAGCGCGTCGACGACGGCGCGAACGTCCTGCGCCTTGTCCCGCGGGATGACGAGGAGCGCGTCGTCGGTCTCGACCACGACGAGATCGCTCACGCCGACCAGCGCGTAGACCCGCTTGCCCGGCGTCGACGTGAGATCGCGCACCAAGTTCCCCCGCGCTTCCACCGCGATCGCCCCTTCGGGGAGCGCGTTCCCCGCGGCGTCCTTCGAGGCGAGCTCCCAGGCGCTCTCCCAGCTCCCGACGTCGTTCCAGCCGAAGCTCCCCTTCACGACGGCGAGGCGCGGCGCCTTCTCCATCACGCCGTGGTCGATCGAGATCGACGGCAGCTCGGGGAAGGTGCGCGCGAGCTCTTCGGCCTCTTGCCCCTTGGCGGCGGCGGCGTCGATGCGCGCGAGCCCGTCGGCGAGTGCCGGCAAGTGCGTGCGGATCGCCTCGAGCATCGTCCCCGCGCGGAAGAAGAACATCCCCGCGTTCCACAGGTAGGAGCCTGAGCGGAGGTACTCCTCGGCGCGCGCGCGATCGGGCTTTTCGACGAAGCGCGAGACGGCGAAGAGCTCCTTGCCGGCCGCGGCGCCGACCTCGATGTAGCCGTAGCCGGTCTCGGGGCGCGTGGGGACGACGCCGATCGTGGTCAAAAAGCCCTGCCGCGCCCCCTCGAGCGCGTGCTCCACCGTGGCGCGGAAGCCCGGCTCGTCGGCCATGAAGTGATCGCTCGGCAAGACGGCGAGGATCGCGTCGGGATCGTGTCGCGCGATGGTGGCCGTCGCCCAGCCGATGCAGGGCGCGGTGTTGCGCGGCGTCGGCTCGGCGAGGAGGTTCTTCACCGGCACGCGCGGGAGGTCTTTGGCCGTCGCTTCGGCGAGGTGGGCGCCGGTTGCAATGTACACGCGTTCCGGCGGGATCAGCGGCTCGAGGCGCCGCACGGTGGCCGCGAGGAGCGACTCGTTCGCGTTCCCGGCGAGGGGCAGGAGCTGCTTCGGGCGGTTCGCCCGGGAGGCCGGCCAAAAGCGCGTCCCCGCGCCGCCCGCCATGATCACGGCGTAGACCTTGGACATGGGCCAAGGGCTACCATGGCTCGCCCGCCCCGCGCCACGCCGCGCGCTGCCGCGAATTTCACCCCGCCCCGGTCGCCGGCATATACGTCGAGCTTCCGATGGGACGTCCCTCGCTCCTCGCGTGGCTCTCGGGCGCGATCTTCGCGCTCTTCTTCCTCGCTGGGTGCGAGCGGGAGGCGCCGCCTCAGCTCCTCGGCTTGACCGATCTCGTCCCGCGCGAGGTGGAGCTCGGCGACAGGCTCGAGCTCTCGGGGAACGGCTTCCCCCAAGGCCGCGTGGCCGAGGTGCGTTTTCACGGCGTCTTGAAGCGCCCGGGAGAACCGCCGGAGAACGGCGCCGAGCTCTCGGCCGAGGGGACCGTGACGTCGGGCGAGAGCATCGAGCTCCGCTACGACGACGCGCTCGAAGCGCGCTTTTGTCAGTCGGGTGACCGACGCGCGCACACCACCTTCGTCGGCGACGTCGAAGCGGCCTTCCCCGCCGCAGCCCCGGGCGCGCCGCCGCTCACCGCCACGCTCCACGGCGTGCACCTCGATCTGCGTCCGCCGCGCGTGCAGCACGAGGGTGACGACCGCGAAGGGGAGCGCGCCCTCGCGTTTTTGGGGCTTCGCATGGAGGCGCGCGCGGCCCTCGGCGGCGGGCTCGTCGTGGCGTCGGTCGATCCCGGATCCCGCGCCGACGAGATCGACGTGCGCGCCGGCGACGTCCTCACGTCGTTCGACGGCCTGCGCGTGGGCGAGCTCGCCGATGCCATCCCCGCGCCTCACACGTCGCGCGTGACCTTGGGCGTGCGACGCCCCGGCGCCGCCGACGAAGAGCTCCGCGCGGTGAGCCTCGTCGGCTTCCGCCCCGCCGCTTCCGAGAGCCTCCTCCCCGGTGCGGTGCTCCTCGCCGCCGCGCTTTCGTTGATGCTCCTCTTCGCCGTGCCGCCGGGCCCACGTCGCGCGTGGATCGAAGCGCGGCTCGTCCGCGCCCACGCGCGTGATCCGTGGGTCCTCGCGTGGCCGCGTGCGCCGCGCGCCCGGCGTCTTCACCTCTTCGCCGTCGTCGGGATCGGCGCCGTCGCCGCCGCGCTCCCGTTCACCGGGTTTCGCCCGCTCGCCGAGCTCGATCTCGGCACGGCCGCCGGACCGCTCGCCACCGCGCTCGTGGTGGTCGCGCTCCTCACCGGCCGCGGGGAAAAAGGGCTCTCGGCGCGCCTCTCCTCGGCGCTCGCGGCGCTCTCGCTCGACCTCGTCGCCGCGCTCGGCTTCGCCGCCGCAGTGCTCGCGAGCGGATCGCTCCGCCTCCACGATCTCGTGCGTGCGCAAGGCGCCGCGCCTTGGGCGTGGAACGCCTTTCGTACGCCGACGATGCTGCTCGCGGTGGTGCTGACGCTCGTCGCCCTCGCTTCGCAGCGGCTCCCCGTTTCGACGGGCAAGGTGTCGGAGGCCGAGGCGCCGCCCAAGACGACCGACGCGCCGAGCGCTGCGTTCGCCCTCGTCGAGTGGATCCACCTCGGCGTCGGCTCGGTCCTCGTCGCGACCGCATTTTTTGGCGGGTTTCGCGCGCTGCCGGTGGCCGGGCACGACCTCCGCTTCGCGCGCGAGATGATCGGCGGGTTGCTCCTCCTCGCGAAATCGGGGGCCGTCGCTTGGGTCGTGCTCCGGCTTCGCGCCGCGCTCCCGCCCTCGCCGCGCCGCACGGTCCTCGCGCTGGCCTGGCGTCGCTTGCTTCCGCTCGCGGCGCTCGCGCTCCTCGGAACGCACCTCGTCGTCGCGTCGAGCCTCCCCCACCGCGTGGAGCTCCTCGTGGGCGGCGTGACCCTCGCTGCCGTCGTCGCCGCGTGGGTGTACCTCGTCCGTCGCGCCCGCGTGCCCGAGGCCCGCCTCGCGCTCGACCCGTTCCTTTGACGGCTCTTCGGCCCGTGCTGAGCTTCGCCGACGGACAGGTTGAACTGCCCGGACCGAGCCACTAGCCTAGGCGGCGTCTGACGCGCGAGAAGCGGGCGCCGGACGCGCGCATGCTCGAGTACTTCGGCCACGTTCAACGACTCGCGCTCGCGCCGCTCGTCTGGATCGTGCTGTTCCCCGCGCTGGGGGCGCTCGTCGTCCTCTACTTCTTGGCGCGCGAGGTCGTGTTCCGCGATCCGCCGGCGCCGAAGGCCGATGCGCGCGCCATGGCTCGCGTCGCTGCCGCCTCGCTCGGGCTCACGCTCGCCGCGGCCGTGTACCACGTGGCGCTTCTTGCCCAGCGCCCCGAGGAGTCGCGCGTGCTCTACGCGCCGCTCACGCGCATGTGCCGCGTCGGTCAGCTCGATGTGCACCTCGCGCTCACGCTCGATCCGTTGTCGGCGATCCCTTGCGTCCTCGTGGCGGCGATCGCCACGCTCCTCGTCGCGCGAGAGGCGTTGCAGAAGCGCCCCGAAGCGAGCCCGCGCGCACTCGCCGCCGCGTGCGCGCTCGTCGCCGGGGGCGAGCTCCTGTTCCTCGCCGACGACGTGGTCATCTTCCTCGTCGGCTCCCAGATCGCCGGCGCGTCGGCGCTCGTGCTCTTCGGCCCGCGCGGCCGCGCGCGGTTCGTGGTCGAGCGCCTCGGGGAGATGGCCATCCTCGCCGGCGGGGCGGTGCTCTTTTGGGGGCTCGGCGGCTCGTGGTCGGACGCGGAGTACGTGCCCGATCTCAACCCGCGCTACGTCGCCGTCTCGTCGCTCGGCTCGCCCGAAGGGCACGTGGCCACGCAAGAGAACCCGACGCGCAAGCGCGAGGAAGAGGAAGACGAGGACAAACCGCATCAAGCCCACGTCATCGGATCGGTGATGGGGAAGGGGGCCACGCCGCCGCTCACCGGCAAGGGCTACGTCACCCTGGCGTCCACCCCCGGCGCGCTCGTTTATGTGGATGATGCACATACTCCGTGGAGCGACGGAAACGAGCCTCTGCGCGCCCCCATCGTGCACCGCTCCATCTCCGGCGGCGTGCACACGTTCCGCGTGCACCCGGGCGACGGCTCGGACGACTTCCTCGTCACCCACGCCCCCGCTGGGGCCGAGGCCGATCTCTCGGTGGTGCTCGTCGGAGGCACGCTCCACTTCCGCGAGATCGCCGACCAGATGGCGCTCGAGAACGCGCGAGGCGAGCATTTCCTCGGCGACGCCTTCCGCGCCAAGCACCTCTTCGGCCTCACCATCCCCGCGCTCCTCGCGCTCCTCTTCGGCCTGGGCGTGCTCGCTCGCGCAGCTCCTCTCGGAAGCTCGGGGCCGCCGGAGGGGGCGGCGCGCTTCGCCGCGCCTCTGGTCCTCACCCTCTCGTCGGCGCTCCCTGGGCTCTACCTCGTCGCGCGTCTCGCGCCGGTCCTCGGCTTCACCACGACGAGCGCCGCCGTCGCCGCCGCGCTCGTCGCCGTCGTCGCCGCCGGGGTCGCGGCGCGCACACGCTCGATGCGTGAGCCTGGCTCCGCGCTGACGACGGCTCTCGGCGCGCTCGGTCTCGCGTCGCTCGCGCTCGCTCTCTCGGGCGCGCTCGTTCCGGCGTTCGGCCTCGGCCTCGCCGTCACCCTCGCGCGCGCGGTCCCCGAGCTCGTCCCCGCGGCAGGGCTCGGCGCGCTCGGTGCGCGCGTCGTCCGCGTGACCGTCGTGGTCCTCCTCGCGGGGCTCGTCGTGACGATCGCCGTCGCCGCGGGGCTCGACGTCGGCGGAGCCACGGTGCGCGCCGCCGCGCCGCTCCTCGCCGCGCTCACCGCTGCGCTCGCCGCCACGACCTTCGCACGCACCTCGGGCGGAGCCGCCTCGGGCGCGCGTGAGCCGGTCGCGTTGCTCGGCGCCCTCGTGCTCGGTGCTGCGTCCGTCGCGCTCGCGGGGAGCATCGTCGTCGGCGCCGTGGCGCACGACGCCGCGTGGCTCGACGAGTGGCTCGCTCCGCCGTTCGCGTCGGCCGCGCTTCCGAGCTTCGCCCCCTCGGCCACGGCGTACGGCGTCGGCGCGCTGGCGCTCGCCCTCGTCGTCTTCGCCGGCGCCCGCGTCACCAAGCTGCAAAAGCCCAAGACCGCCGCGTTCGTCTTCGGAGACGGTCTCGCCGACCACGTCGTCCTCGGCTTCGATCGTCTGGGCGGTCTCGCGGTCGAGGTCGATCGTCGTGTCGTCGACGGCATCGTCGAGGCCGGCGGGCTCCTCACGCGCGCCGCCGCGTGGGCCAACGCGCGCTTCGACCAAGGGGTCGTCGACGCGCCTGCCGAAGCCGCCACCCGAGGCGCCAGCCAGATCGCCGGCGCCTCTTCGTCCGGCCGAGGCGACGGCGCGCTCCTCGTGTTCGCCGTTCTCCTCCCGCTCGTGGGAGTCGCCCTCTACGTCTGGTCGAACCGATGAAGCGATTTCTCCCGCTCCTCCTCGTCGTCTTTACCCTGGTTCTTCCTGGGTTCGCGCGCGCCCAAGGGGGAGCGGGGCGCGGATCTGTCGCCCTCGCGGTCCCCGGGCGGGGCGCAGGCCCGCTCGAGCTCACGCAGCGCGGCGAGGCCTTCGTCGGCGAGTTCGTCGTCCAGAACAACGGCGCCGAGCCGCTCACCGTCTCGCGCATCGCGCCGCGCGGGGACGACGACGACGTGCGCTCGCCTCCGCTGCTCGCCGCGCGCTTCGTGGACGCGAGCGACAAGGCGACCGACAAGCCGAGCGAGAAGGAGCTCGCCGGCGGTCTCACCAGCGCCGTCGTCCCGCCGCACGCCGCGCGCCAAGTGCGGGTGACGTGGCAGCCGGGCAAGGAGCCGCGTCAACGCCAGCTCTTCGGACAGATCGTCGTCACCTCCACCGACGACGCCGCCGGTGAAGTGGCCATGGGCGTGCGCGCGAGCCTCCCCACCGAGCTCGGTCCCCTCGGCGACCACGTGCTCGGCGCGCTCCTCCTGCTGCCGCTCCTCGGCGTGCTGCTCTTGGCGATCGCGCACTTCTCGAAGCGCGGCGACGACGCGCGCCTCCGCTTCGTGCCGCTCGCCGTCACCTTCCTCGAGCTGCTCCTCGCGCTCTGGATCTTCCGCGAGCTCCGCGGCGACGTGGTGCGCGCCGACGGCAACGACGGCTTTCAGTTCATCGAGCGCGCCGTGTGGATCCGTCCGCTCGGCGTCGAGCTGTTCCTCGGCGTGGACGGCTTGAGCGCGCCGCTCGTCGTCGTCACCGCGGTGTGCTCGTTCGCCGCCGCCATCGCCAGCGCCGGCGCGACCAGCCGCCGCCCCGCGCTCGACGCGGCCATGCTCCTCCTCGGCGCGGGGAGCCTCGGGCTCTTTCTCTCGCTCGATCTCGTGCTCTTCCTCGCTTCGTTCGCCGCGGTGCTCGGCGCGCTCTACTTTGCCCTCGCGCTCGCAGGCGGGCTCGCTCGCGAGCACGCGGCGCTGAAGCTCCTCGTGATGGGGCTCCTCTCGCTCGCGCTCCTCCTCTTCGCCGTCGTCACGCTCCACGAGAGCTCGGACCCGACGTTCCTGGTCGACGGCACCTCGGTCGCGCGCACGTTCTCCATCCCCGACATGATGCGCGTCGCCTTCCACGCGAAGCACGTGCTCGTCTTCGGCGTGCCGCTGGTGAAGGCGGTGTGGGTCGCGCTCTTCCTCGCCTTCGGGATCTTGCTCGCCGTCTTTCCGCTGCACACGTGGCTGGTCGACGCGCTCGCCGAGGCCCCCGCGCCGGTGGGGATGTTGCTGGCGACGGTGGTCGTCCACGTCGGCGCCTACGCGCTCTTGCGCATCGGCTTCGGCATTCTCCCCGAGGGGGCGCGCTGGGCCGCGGGGACGCTCGTCAGCTTCGGCGTGGTCAGCGTCGTCTACGGCGCCCTCTGCGCGCTCGCGCAGAAGGATCTCCGCCGCATGCTCGCCTACGCCACCGTCAGCCAGATGGGCATGGCGCTCGTCGGCATCGGCTCGCTCACCCCGCAAGGGATCGCCGGCGCGGTGGCGTGCCTCGTCGGTCACGGGCTCTCGATGGGGCTCCTGCTCCTGCTCCTCGGCGCCGTCGAAGAGCGCGCCCGCACCCGCACCGTGTCGGAGCTCGGTGGCCTGACGCGCGACATGCCGCTCCTCGCCGCGCTCCTCGGCCTCGGGCTCCTCGCTTCCCTGGGCGCGCCGGGCCTGGCGGGCTTCTGGGGCGAGCTCCTCGCCAGCATGGGGGCCTTCCCCACCTATCGCGGCCTCGGGCTCGTGGCGGCCCTGGGAGGCGTCCTGACGGCCGCGTACCACCTCCGCGCGCTCTCGGCCCTCTGCCTCGCCCCGGCGCGCGAGGAGTGGAAGAAGAGCCCCCTCCTGAAGGACAGCGGCGGCCGCTTCCCCGACCTGACCCCGCGCGAGATGGCCGCGGTCGTCCCGCTCGCCGTCCTCGTGGTGCTCCTCGGCGTGTGGCCCGCGCCGCTCTTTGGCGCGATGGCCGGCAGCGTGCGCGACACGACCGCGCTCGTGAACCCGCCCGGGCCGGATCAGATCGCGTTGCGGTAGAGCGCCGGCGCTGGCTTGCGCGGGGGTTCGTCGGCTCGGATACTCGAGGCATGCGTGCGCTCGTCCTCGGCCTCGTCGGAGTGTGTGTCGTCTCCGCCTTCGCCTTCGGGTGCGGCTCGTCCTCGGGAGGGAGCTCCTCCTCGAGCAGCGGCGCCTCCTCGTCGAGCGGAGGGAGCAGCTCGTCGTCGAGCTCGAGCGGCGGCGGCGGGGGTGAAACGTGCAGCCCTCAGGCGGACCCGCACTTCTTCGACGGCGCGACGGTCGTCGCCGGCGCCGGCTCGCTCACGCCACCGTGTCCTCCGGGGACAAAGCCGGTGCAGCTCTCTCCGGGAGGGTCGAGCGGAGGCTCACCCGGTCCGGCGCAGGTCTATGCCTCGGCCGCGGAGCTGGCTGCGGCGAGCTGCATGCCCGACGACGCCGGCGCGCCCGACGGCGGCGCGCAGGTCGACTTCGCGGTGAGTGACGTGGTCGCCGTCCCGGCGCTCGACTTCACCCCCCTCGCGCTCCAGCTCCTCGACGTGAAGGGGGAGCTCTGGGTGCGCCGCAACGACACGTGGTGCGGCGGCGCCGCCCCCACGAGGTACGAGACCTTCTTCGTGGTGAAGAAGGGGACCGTGGTGCACGTCAACGCGTGCACCAGCGGGTGCAGCGGCGACCCGGTGCCGTAGGGAGCCGCGCCCGCAGCGCCTTTGGCGCGAGGACGCGGCGAGGGGGGGCACCCCTCTCTGCTCTTCTTCTCTCTGCTGACGAGGCGTGAGCCGCTCGCCTGCGAGCTTCAGTCCTTCAGCGCCTCGGCGCCGCCGATGATTTCCATCAGCTCCTTCGTGATCGCTGCCTGGCGCGCGCGGTTGTAGACGAGCGTGAGGCGGCCGATCATGTCCTTGGCGTTGCGCGTGGCGGCGTCCATCGCCGTCATGCGCGCGCCGAACTCGCTGGCCTGGCTCTCGAGGAGCGCGCGGTAGAGCGAGATCTCGAGGTACATCGGCACGAGGCGCTCGAGCAGCGCCTTCGGGTCGGGCTCGAAGAGGAATTGCTGATTGCCGCCGGCGTCGGCCGCGCCTTCCTTCTCCGCCTCGGGGGCGGGGAGCGGGAGGAGCTGCTCGACGGTGGTCTTCTGCGTGATGGCGCTCTTGAACTCGTTGTAGACGAGGTACACGCGGTCGAACTCTTCGCGCTGGTAACGCGCGACGATCCACTGCGTGACGAGGCGCGCCTTCTCGAGGTCGAGGCCGTCGTAGATCTTCTGGAAGTCCTGGGCGATGTCGCCTTTGCGGCGGGCCAGGTACTCGCGCCCCTTCTTGCCGACGGTGGCGAACTTCACCTCGATGTCGTCGCCGCTGTTCGTCTTCTCGCGCCAGGCGCGCTCGGTCGCCTTGTTCACGTTCGTGTTGAACGCGCCGCAGAGGCCGCGGTCGCTCGTGAGCACGACGAAGAGCGCGCGCTTCTCCGGGCGGACGACGAGGAGCGGGTGAAGCACCTCGCCGTCGCCTTCGCCGCTCCGCATCGAGTCCGACACGCCGCGCAGGATTTCCTGCGTCTTCAGCGCGTAGGGGCGGAGCGCGACGATGCGCGCCTGCGCGCGATTGAGGCGCGCGCCGGCGACCATCTTCATGGCCTTGGTGATCTTCTGCGTCGATTTGACGCTCGAGATCCGCTTGCGGATGGTTTTGAGAGACGGCATTGCGCGCTCAGCCCTCGGTGGCTTCGGCCTTGGCGGCCGGCTTGGCCTTCTTCTTCGGCTTGTCGGACTTCTCGGGCTTCTCGCCGCCGTCGTCCTTCGACTTCGCGCCGCCGAACGCCTTGCCGAACTTGTCGAGCGCGCTCTTGAGCTCGGTCTCCGCCTCGGCGGTGAGCTCCTTCTTGGTGCGGAGGGTCTCGAAGACGCTCGGCGCCTTCCCCTCGAGGTAGGCGTAGAGCTCGCGCTCGTACTCGGCGAGCTTCGCCACCGGGAGGCCGTCCAAGTAGCCCTTGGTGCCGGCGTAGATGATGACGATCTGCTTCTCGACCGGGAGCGGCACGTACTGGCCCTGCTTCAAGATCTCGACGAGGCGCGCGCCGCGCTCGAGCATGTCGCGGGTGACCTTGTCGAGGTCGGAGGCGAACTGGCTGAACGCCGCCTTCTCGCGGAACTGCGCGAGGTCGAGCTTCAAGGTGCCGGCGATCTTCTTCATGCCCTTGATCTGGGCGTTGCCGCCGACGCGGCTGACCGAGATACCGACGTTGATGGCCGGACGAACGCCCGAGTAGAAGAGATCCGACTCGAGGAAGATCTGCCCGTCGGTGATCGAGATGACGTTCGTCGGGATGTACGCCGAGACGTCGCCGCCTTGGGTCTCGATGATCGGGAGCGCCGTGAGCGAGCCACCGGAGTTCGGGTTCTTGAGGGCTTGGAAGCCGTCGCCCTTCCCCTTGGCCTCTTTCTCGGCCTCCTTCTTCGCCTCTTCGCCGCGGTGCACGTGGGCCTGGCCGATCTGCTTCCAGTCGGTCGTGCCCGCGGGGACGCACGCCCACTCCTCACACATCTTGGCGGCGCGCTCGAGGAGGCGCGAGTGGATGTAGAAGACGTCGCCCGGGTACGCCTCGCGGCCCGGCGGGCGGCGGAG
>CAZHHD010000003.1:0-323974 GCA_964531795.1 uncultured Polyangiaceae bacterium
CACGAGCTCGCCGAAGGCGACGCGGGGGAGTCTCATCGCGAAGCGATGAGGGGGAGCGCAAGCTCCCCACCAGGGTGGGCTAGGGGCCCGAGTCGAAGTTCGTCGGCCTGCCGACGAACTTCTGACTCGGGACACTAGCGCGCCAAGGCGCCGTGGGCATCGTCGGCGCGCGGGGCGAAGAGGATCGGCGTGTACACGAAGAGATACATGCAGAACGCAAGCGTCCAGGCGGCGCCGGCCACGAGCAGCGCGTCGAAGTAGGCCGAGGGGGCGACCAGCGGGACGATCACGCGCGCGAGCGCCGCGCACGTCATCGCCACGAAGGCCCACGCGGTGGTGCGCGCGGCGACGAGCGGTCGACCGGTGTGACCGAGTCCGACGCGCGCCATCATGCCGAGGGTGAGCGAGCCGATCGCCCCAACCGTGAGCGCGTGCGTCGCCAGGGGGGCGGGAACGGCGGGGACGAAGGCAGCGACGGCGCGGAGCACGAGGCCGAACGCCAGCCACGCGTACCCGGTGTGCAAAATCCAGAGGAGCGGGATCCGCCAGGTGGAGCGCGCCCCCCAGTGCAGGGCACGCGCGGCGGCGAGGAGACCGGTGAGGCCGGCTGCGGCGCCGGCGATCCGTGTCTCGGGCGCGACGAGATCCAGGACGACGACCACGAGCATGGCGGCGATCGAGAATCGATCGAGGAGCGGCTGCGAGCGCACGCTCGTGAGGCCCGTCGCGTTCTTCGTGAACATCGGGATCACGCGGCCAGCGATGACGAGGACGATGAGCACCACGAGGTCCACGCCGAGCGCGCACGCGTGGCGCGCAGCGCCGAAGGGGAGCGCGCCGAGGGCCTCGAGGTGCACGACGAGGTTGGCGACGAAGAGCGCCGCCAACGCCCCGAGGAGCAGGTAGTTCCTCCGACTCTTCGCGGCGAAGAGCGGTCGCGCGAGGGTCGCTGCGAGCACGGGAAGGAACATCCCGTCGACGAGCGCCGGGAGCCCGCGAGGCAGAGTCTCGGCGAACACCATCGCGACGCGGCCCGCCGTCCACAGCGCCGCAAGCGCGAAGAGCGACCCGCCCACGGCCGTCTCGCGCTTCGTCCAATTCCCCACCGCCGTCAGGAGAAAGCCGGCGATGACCGCGACGGCGAAGCCGAAGATCATCTCGTGAGCGTGCCAGGCGATCGGTGCGAGGTACGCGCTCGGACGAGCGACCCCGGCGATCACGAACAGCCAGAGCGGCACGATCGCTATCGCGTAGAGGGCCGCGAGGAAGAAGAAGGGGCGAAAGCCCTTCGTGAGGATCGCGGGGGAGAGTCGCGCGGCCTCTTCGGGGCGATGGTCTTGAACCGGGACGGAGGCGGCCATGGGGATCACGCCTCGCGGTGGAGCGGCCCGTCGTAGTAGCGAGCGACGGGGACGTCGGGCTGGGCGCGGAGCTTGTCGACGACGTCGAGCGCTTCTTCGGCGGCGATCGCGTCGCACGTCGCGTAGAGGCCCCCCGGCCCCTCTTCGAGCGGATTGTGCTGGCCGAGCAGCTCGCGAAGCGAAGCGAGGATCGCCGGCGTGGGCGTGCGCACGAGGAGCTTGGCGATCTCGCCGTGGTCACGTCGAAGCGCCGCCGCGACCTCGAGCGGCTCACCCGCTCGCTTCGCGCGGGCGTAGCGCAAGAGGACCTTCTCCTCCATCGCGATGTGGCGCAGCAAATCGTGACGGAACTGCGCGTACACGTCGGTGTCGATCGTGCCGTCGTCACGCTCGGCCTCTGCGAGGAGGCGATCGAGCCGGACGTGATCTTGCGTCATGAAGTGTTCGATAGGGCCGACGGTGGACGAAGGACTAGGCATCTCGAGCTCCCTCATCGCCTTACGCAAGGTTCGCGCCGAGCTTCCGAGCCGCCTCGCGCGCACCGCGCGACGGCCTCGTTTTGCGCGGCGCGCAAGCCCGTCACGGCGACGCAAGAGCTGCGCGCTCGTCAACGCTCGCTGTCGAGGTGCTTCATCTGCTCGGCGGCGTACCGCTCGCCGGCGAAGCCCTCGGCGGGGACCATCGCCTCGAGCGCGGCGACCTCCGCTGGAGACAAAGTGTGCTCGAGCGCGGCGAGACCGCTCTCGAGCTGCGCGCGCGTCTTGATGCCGAGCACGGGAACGAACGCCGGCTCGCGGGCGACGACCCACGCGAGCGCGACCTCGGCGGCGGTCATCTTCCGCGCTGCGGCGAAGGCGGTGAGCTTGGCGACGGCCTCGTCGTTCCGCCCGCGCGCGTCGCCATGGAAGCGCGGAAGGTACGCCCGGTAGTCCCCCTTCCCTTGTGGCTTGCTGCCGGCGAGGAGCCCGCGGGAGAGGACCCCGTAGAGCGTGGCGCTGATCTCGAGCTCTTTCAGCGCGGGGAAGATCTTGGCCTCGGGCGCGCGGCTCGCCAGCGAATACTCGATCTGCAGGTCGACGATGGGATGGACCGCGTGCGCACGACGGATCGTCTCGACGCCGACCTCGGAGAGGCCGATGTGACGGACGTGGCCCGACTTCACGAGATCGGCGATGGCGCCGATCGTCTCTTCGATCGGCACTTGCGGATCGAGGCGCGCCGGACGGTACACGTCGATCACCTCGACGCCGAGGCGCTTCAGCGAATAGGCGGCGAAGGTCTTCACCGCCTGCGGGCGCATGTCGACGCCGAGCCAGCTCCCGTCCGGTCCGCGGAGCGCGCCGAACTTCACCGAGATCTGCACCTTGTCGCGTCGCCCTTGGAGGGCGCGGCCGAGGAGCATCTCGTTGTGCCCCATGCCGTAAAAATCCCCCGTGTCGAAGAGCGTGACCCCGCGCTCGACGGCCGCGTGGATCGCCCGGACGCTCTCGTCGTCGTCGGTCGCGCCGTACATCCCGGACATGCCCATGCAACCGAAGCCGAGACGGAAGACTCGAGGTCCCGTCTTCCCCAGCTTCACCGTTCGCGTCGCGCTGTTCGTCGTGCTCATGGCTGATCCTCCGTCGTCCTCGGGCCTCGCGGCGCCGCTTCGCCCTCCCCGGGCACCCGAGAAAGATAAGCCTCCCCACCTAGAGAACCAGTGAATAGGATGCATTCGTTACATGAACACCAATCATGTGTCGACGAGTCGAGGAAAGCGCGAAGACGAGCGTCCGGGCTACGCGCGCGATCTCGATCTCAACCTCCTCCGCGTGTTCGTGGTGGTCGCCGAGGCGCGCAGCGTGACGGCGGCGGCGGGGCAGCTCTATCTCACCCAGTCGGCGGTGAGCGCCGCGCTTCGTCGTCTCGCCACGGCCGTGGGCGCTCCGCTCTTCGTGCGCGCGGGGCGCGGGCTGGCGCTCACGGCGCGCGGCCAGCGGCTCCTCGCCACGGCGCGTCCGCACCTCGAGGCGCTGGTCACGGCGGCGCTCTCACCCGAAGCCTTCGATCCCAAGACCAGCGACCGCACCGTGCGCATCGGCCTCTCCGACGCCAACGAAGCGTGGCTCCTCCCGCCTCTCCTCCGCGCCTTCGAGCGCGAAGCGCCGCACATGCGCGTGGTCGTCACCGGCGTTCACTTCCGGAACGTGGCCGAGGCGCTGGCCTCGTCGCGCGTGGACTTGGCGGTCACCGTGGCCGACGAGCTCCCGCGCGACACCGAGCGACGTTCGATCTTTCGCGGCGGGTTCGTTTGCCTCTTCGATCCGCGGCACGCGCGCGTCCCCAAGCGTCTGTCGCTCGCGGCTTACTTGGCGCACGAGCACGTCATCGTCTCGTACAACGGGGATCTTCGCGGCGTCGTCGAGGACGCGCTCGGCATCGCGCGGCGCGTGCGCATCTCGGTCCCCAGCTTTCACATGGTGGGGGACGTCGTGAAGGGGAGCGCGCTCCTCGCCACCGTGCCGGCGTTGGCCGCGCGGGCGATCGTGGCGGCGCACCCCAAGCTCCGTACGACCGGACTTCCCCTCACCCTCGCCGAGACGCCGATGGAGCTCCTCTGGCGAAGCGCGACGACCGACGATCCGTGCCTCGCCTTCGTGCGCGGCCTCGTCACCCGCATCGCCGAGGCCCTCTGAGGGTCCGCGTCGACGCGCTCAGAAGCCCATCTTGGCGAGCTCGTAAGCGATGTTTCGGTAGAAGCGCACGTGGTCGAAGCCCGAGTGGGTGTCGTAGCTGTCGTGGCGGATCTGCCCGACCTCGTCGAGGTGATCGGCCGGGACGCACCCGCGGAAGGTGCCCCACTTGGCGCTCGCGACCGTCGACATGCCGTCGTTGGGGCGAAGCTCGGGGCCGTGCGCCACGATGGCCGCGACCGGCACGAGGGCCGGGTTCATGCGGTCTTCGCGGAACGCGTGGTGGAGGAACTTCCCTTCGCACGCTTCGTCGTCGGCGGGGTTGGGAATGCCGGCGAAGCTGCTCACGCCGGCCCACGATTGGTAGTAGACGCCGGGAGCGTCCGGGTACTTCGCGTTGAAGGCTCGCGCGTTGGCTTCGGTGATGCTCGCGAGGGCGGCGTGCACGTCGGATTGATCGGCGAGCTCGGCGTCGGTGAACGTGTGCCCGAGGAGCCCGGCCATCGCGTTGATGGCGCCGTTCTCGGGGACGAGGTGGAGCATCGCGTCGGCGATGAGCGATCCTTGGTGCGGCGTCGAGATGGTCGTGAGCGACGCCACGCGGTCTTGGTAGCCGAGCCCGCTGATGAGCACGCGCGCGTCGAGCCCACCCATCGAGTGCGCAATGAGGTTCACCTTCTTCGCCCCGGTGGCAGCGAGGGCTTCGTCGATCTCGGCGGCCAGCGCGCGCGCGCGAACCTCCGGGGCGTTGAAGGGCGGCACCTTGGCGACGTGCACTTGATGACCGTCACGCACGAGCGCTTCTTCGACTCGGTAGAAGCTCCACAGATCGGTGAGGCTCCCCTCGGGGTTCGTCGCCGTCTCCGACGGTGCGCCGCCGGCGAAGCCGTGCGCGAGGACGATGGGGTACCGCGTCGGCGATCCCGCGGGCTCGGAGCCGAGCGGTGAAGCCTCGAAGAGATCATCCTCCGACTTCGCCGTGTCGTCGGCGGGGGCGCCGCTGCAGCCCGAAGCGAGGGCGAGGCTGAGGGCGCCGAGCGCGGCGAAGGCGAGCGAGGAGACACGCATCGACCGCTCCTTCAGCAAGAGGGATGCCGCGGCATTGGGGGTCGCGGGGCCACGTTCTTCCTGGGAGCGCGCTCGGGATTTCGCTGAATTTCGGCCACTCGGCCAAATCTCTCCTCGCCTCGGGAGCGGATCGTCCTCGGCCATGTGGGACATGTGTGCACCACCTGATCAGGCTTATTTTCCGGGGCAGCGGAGCGGCGGGAGCTCGGCGTGGGGGTGGGCGTGGGCGACGGCCGCGAGGGCGGCAAACGCCGGGCGCGCCGCCGCCGGCTGCAGGGTCGCCGGATCGACGGTGAAGAGGCCGGCGTGGTTGTCCCAACCTTCGCCGCCGAGGTCTTGGTAGTTGAACCAGAACGTCGCGCCGATGTTGTACTGCGCGCGGTGCGCGGCGACCGCCTTGGCGAAGGCGGAGAAGTAAGCGGCCTGCACGGTGTCGTTCGGCGTGGTGAGCGTCGCGCGGTTGCCCGCCCACGAGCCGTCGACCGCCCACCCCACCTCGGTGATCCAGAGCGGCACCTCGGGCATGCGCTCCTGCACGAGCTCCTTGTGGGCGATCTCCACGAGCGACATCGCCGTCTGCACGTCCTTCGCGTACGGGTGAATCGCCAGCGCGTCGAAGAGGCAGTTGCCGCCCGGCTTGCCCAAGATCGTCTCGAGGTACGTGAACTTCGTCGAGTGCGCGAAGATGAGCCCGCCCATCACGACGCGCGCGCGCGGATCGGCGGCGCGGAGCGCCGCGTGCGCCTCTTTGAGCGCGTGGTAGTAGCCGTCGACCGAGCCGCTGGACCAGAAGTTCGTCGTGTTCTCCTCGTTCCAGATCTCCCAGACGCGCACCGGGCGGTACGGCAGCTCGGGGTGCTGCTTCCAGAAGGTGCCGCTCGTCTTCGTCTTCGGTCCGAAGCGCACCGCCACGGCGTGCACCGCGCCGTGCCACCGGGAGAGGTTGTCGACGCCGAGCTTGCCGCTCGCGGTCGTCGTGAACAGGATCGGCAGCACGAGAGCGCCGTGGCTCACGGCGTCGGCCATGGGGGCGTCGAAGGCAGCGGCGTTGTCGCCGTCGAGGTGAAACCAGAGCCGCGCGTAGCCCATGTCGGCGGCGGCGAGGTTCTCGAAGTGGCCGACGAGCGGGCCGAGCGGGCCGGCGCCGTACGTGACGGCGCCGTAGTTCATGCCGTACGCGGGGAGCGACCCGCCGCTCGTGACCTCTTCACCGGCGGCGTCGACCGGTTCGTCGTCCCCCTCGGGAGCGCCGCTGCAACCGGTGGCGGCGAGAGCGGCAAGGAGCGCCAGCGCGCACATGGCGACGCTCGCTCCCGCCTGAAAGAAGCTACCCCGCCCGCTCCCCTTCACCGAATCGCCCCCACCTTGCGCGTTCATGGCCACGTCTCCTTCGCTGCGAGAAAGAGCACGGCGAGTGCCAAGAGGCGCCGCGCGCGGCACTTCGCGGGGGGCCGCAGGGGCTCGCGAGCACGCACGGAACCCTGGGATTTCTCGGCCGGTCGCGAGGTGATCCACGTCGCGGCGGGGCGCGGGACGCGAGCGTGCCTACATCGGCAGTGGATCCGTCAGGTGGCGCCGCGGATCATACGCGCGGCAAGCTCGGGGCTCTCGCCGAGGGACGGCTCGGCCAGCGCGAACTGCACGCGCACCCAGCCTCGCGCCTCGGCTTCGCTCACCGAGGCAAACGCGCGCGCGATCTCGTCCTGCTGCGCGGAGGTGGCGCGGTCTTCGAGCTTCTTCCCCTTCGGCGTCACGGTGAGGGCGCGCTCGCGGCGATTTTCCTTCACCACGTCGACGCGAACGAGCCCGCGCTCTTTGAGCTCGGCGAGCGGCCGATGCAGCGCTTGCCGGGTGATGCCGAGCGCGCCCGCGAGATCGCCGACGCTCACGCTGGGCAAGCGCGCCACGGCGTAGAGGATGCGGTGGTGCAAGCGACCGAGCCCTTCGGGCGCCAACACGGCGTCGGCCGCGGACGCCAGCGTGCGCCACGCCATGAAGAAGACGGCGGTGAGCGGGTCGAGGTCGACCTCGGGCGGGCGGCGGGCTGACATGTCAACCAGCTTGACATATCAACGATGGGACTTCAAGGTGTGCGCATGCTGGAAACGCCGCTCACCTTGCCGTGCGGACTCGTGCTCGCGAATCGCGTCGCCAAAGCGGCCATGACCGAGGGGCTCGCCGATGCCGAGCGTGGACCTGGGGAGGAGCTCCTTCGGCTCTACGCGCGATGGGCCGAGGGGGGCGCGGGGCTCCTCGTGACGGGGAACGTCGGGGTCGACGCTGCCCACCCCGTGCGTCCGCGCGACGTCATCGCCAACACGGCGCACCTCGAGGCGTGGCGCGCGTGGGCGCGCACGGCGAAGGCGGGCGGCGCGAAGGTGATCGTCCAGCTCAATCACGGCGGGCGGCAAACACCACGCTTCATCAACCCGCATCCGCTGGCCCCCTCGTCGGGGCCTGCGCTCACGACGATGCACGCGTTCGGCGAGACGCGCGCGGCGACCGAGGCGGAGATCCACGACCTCGTGCGTCGCTTCACCGAAGCGGCGCGCTTGGCCCAGACCGCGGGCTTCGACGGCGTGCAGATCCACGCCGCGCACGGCTACCTCTTGAACCAGTTCCTCGCGCCCGACGTAAACCTCCGTCAGGACGCGTGGGGCGGCGACATTCGCGGGCGCGCGCGCCTCTTCCTCGAGATCCTCCGCTCGGTGCGCGCCGCCGTGGGCCCGAGCTTCTGCGTGGCGGCGAAGATCAACGCGGCGGATTTCTTGCGCGGCGGATTCAGCGAGGAAGACTCGCTCGCCCTCGTCGCTCTGCTCGACCGAGAGGGGCTCGATCTCCTCGAGATCTCCGGCGGACGCTACGAGAGCGCCGCCTCTTTCGGCTACGCCACGCCCAAAGGCGAAGAGGGGGTGCGACGCGAGGCGTACTTCGCTTCGTTCGCCGCGAAGGCGCGCGCGCTCACGAAGACGCCGCTCCTCCTCACCGGCGGGCTCCGCACCCGCGGGGCGATGGAGCGCGTGCTCGAGGAAGGGATCGCCGACGCCGTGGCCATCGCTCGGCCGTTCGCGCTCGATCCGCTCTACGCGAAGCGACTCTTGGCGGGCGAGGAGCTCCCGCCCACGCGCGCGCACAAGGTCGGGGTCGCCGCGCTCGAGGGGGCCGCCGAGCTCGCATGGTACTCGCTGCAGCTCGCGCGGATGGGCCGAGGGCAAGATCCCGATCGGACGATTTCGGCGTGGCGCGCCTTCTTGTGGAGCTTCGTCGAGGACGCGTGGGAGGCGTGGCGAAGTCGGCGTACCCGCGCGCGGCTCGCTACGGCCGGCGGAGCGCTCCTCTCGGCAGCGTAAGGCGCCGCGCGCCGCGAGCGCGCCTCACGAGCGCCCGTGGCTTTAGCCGCGCAGCGTGAGCGCCCCGGGGACGATCTCGATCTCGATGGGCAATCCGCCGATCGGCTCGCCGTCGCAATCGAGGAGAAACCGCTCGCGCGCCTCTTCGTTGGCGAGGTCGATCGAGATCTTCTTGCACGACCAGTGCTCGGTGCCGGGCTTCCCCAGGTGCCCGCCGGAGTAAATGCTCCGCGAGACCATGGCGAAGGCGAGCTTCCCCTCCCCGCCGATGGACACGACCTCGAGCTTGCCGTCGTCGACCTTGGCCATGGGGGCGACCTGCATCCCCGAGCCGAAGAACTGACCGTTGCAGACTGCAATCATATAGGTGCGGACGCGACGCTCGGTCACGTTGCCCGCTTCGTCCTCGGTCTTGCACAAAAGGCGCCCCTCGCGCGCGCGGGCCAGCGCCTTGAGCGAAGCGCCGAAGTAGGCTGCCGTGCCGCCGAGGGCGCGCGAAGCGCTGGCGACGTACTCGTCCACGAGCCCGCCCATGCCGGCGGAGAGGATGTTCACGAAGTAGCGCTCGCGCGTCTGCCCGCCGCGATCTCGGTAGGTGAGGCGCCCGACGTCGAGCGGGCGCTCTCGCTTCGAAGACAGCGCCTCGAGGTAGCGATCGAGTCGATGCTCGATCCCCAGCGTCTTGCGAAAATCGCCCCCGGTCCCTTGGCCGATGAGCCCGACGCGGACGTCCTTCTTCCGCGAAGCGAGGAGGCCGTTCACGACCTCGTTGAAGGTGCCGTCGCCGCCCACGGCGATGACGAGCGGATGACCGGCGAGCGCCGCCCGCTCGGCGAGCTCGATGCCGTGCCCGCCGCGCTCGGTCATGTAGACCTCGCACGCCCCGAGCTCGCGTTCGATGGTGGCGCGCATGGCGTCGAACGTCGCTCCGGTCTTGCCGCCGCCGGATCGCGGGTTGACGACGAGCGCCGGGCGAAGGGCGACGGCGGAGCTCGCGCCGTTCGTGCCGTTCGCGCCGCTCACGCCTGGGCCCCCGAGCGCGCCTCGGGCCACACCACGCCGCGCGCGCGGAGATCTTCCACCGTGTCGACGAGCGTGGTGCCAGGATCCCGCGCGACCCAACCGAGCTCGTGCTCGGCGAGCGTCGCGTCGAGGTACCAGTAGAACTGCGCCATATCGACGCTCACCGGATCCACTGGGAGCGAGACACCGAGCTTGGCACCGATGCGCTCGAAGGCCTTGGCGCCGATGCGCGCCACTTCCGGCGCGCGCGGCATCGGAAGCCACGGCCCCTTCACCCCCGACACGCGCTCGAGGCGCGCGAAGAACTCGCGGATCGTGAGGTTCTGCGCGCCGACGAGGTACCGCGCGCCCGGCCTCCCCCTCTCCATCGCCAGCATCATGGCGCGCGCGGCGTCGCGCGCGTCGACGAACGACATGCCGCCCGGCGGCACGGCGGGGAGCTTCTTCTCGAGGAAGAGACGCACGTCTTCGGTGGACGAGCCGCGCGTGTCCCCGGGGCCGAGGAGAAGCGTGGGGTTCACGCACACGACGGCGAAGCCGGGGACGTTGCGCTCGAGCGCTGCCTTCTCGGCGAAGAGCTTGGCGCGGTAGTACGGCCAGCGTGAGACGAGCGCGATGGGGGTCTCGTCGTTCTCGTTGGCGATGTGATCGGGATCGTCGCTCACCGCCACCGTGCCGCTCGTCGAGGCGACGACGGCGCGGGTGACGCCCGCGGCCTTGCACGCGTCGAGCGTCGTCTTGGTCCCTTCGACGTGCACGCGGTAGAGCGCCTCGGCGTCCGCCGGGTCGCGCGAGACGATCCCCGCGCAGTGGAAGACCCCCTCGCACCCCGTGGCGGCGTCCTTCACGCTCGCCGGCTCGAGCACGTCGCCACGGCGCACCGTGACCTTCGCCCCGAGCTCGCTCGCGTTGCCGCGCGCCAGCGCGACGACCTCGTGCCCCGCGGCCACGAGCTTGCGAACGAGGTGGGCGCCCAAAAATCCGGTCGCGCCGGTGACGAGGTAGCGGCTCATGAGGGCGCGACTCTACCCGCGTGTCGCCGCGCGATCCAGGCGGGTCGAGCGCCGGGTCGGCGCGACGCCGGCGTCACCCGTCCAGCTGGAAGGCCTTCTGGAAGGTGGAGAGGAGCGTGACGTCGTTCGATTTGACGGCGCCGGAGAGGAACTCCGCCGGCCCGGGCACGTACGACTCACGCACGATGCGAGTGAAGATCTCGGCGCTCGTCTTCAAGACGCAGTCGGCGGTTCCGCCGTCGGGCTTGCCGAGCTTGATCTCGCACGTCTCGGGATCGACCTTCACCGTCCACTTGGCGAACGCGTCGCCGCCGAGCGTGAAGTAGAAGCTCACCGCCTTGTCGACGCGACCGGGCTTGAACTTCTCTTCGAGCTCGGCGAACACGCCCACGAGCGGGTGCTCGCGCTCGGTCTTGGCTTCGCTCTCGGTCGCCCGCGAAAGATCGAGCAGCTCGCCGTCGCGGAGCGCGAGCACCGCTTGCCGCGCAAGACGACCGACCTCGCGGGCAGCGTCTTGCGTCGTCATCCCTTCGGTGAGCCTTCGCATGTCGGCCACGCGAAGCGGCGGACCGATGCGGGCGACGATCTCGCGCTTCTTGGGGAGCGCCGCCCCCTTGGGCATCGCGTCGTACGTGCCGCCCAAGTACACCGGCAAGATGTCGACGCCGTGCTGGAGCGCGAGGTAGCCGACCATCGGCTTGAACTCGTCGATCTCGCCGGTGGAGGAGCGCGTCCCCTCGGGGAAGAGGAGCACCGTGCGCCCGGACTCGATGACCTCGCCCGCTTGGCGAAGGCTCGCGCGGAGACCGCTCTTGCGATCGAAGGAGCGGAGGTTCGTGAAGTTCTCGAAGAAGGTGCGCTTGAGACCGCCCTCGAAGAAGTAGTCCTGCGCCGCGAGCGAGACGATGTCCTCGCCGTAGCGACCGAGCGCGTGGCGCACGAAGCCCATGTCGAGGTGGCTTCCGTGATTGGCCACGACGATGGTGTTGCGGTTGTGGGGGATGAACGCACGCCCGGTGACACGCGGCTTCATGAGCGTGCCGTAGAAGGCGTCTTGCAGCTTGCCGATGACGTTCTTGGCCGTCTCTTGCACCACCGGCGGCAGCGTGACCTGCGCCTCTTCCCGCCCTTCGATGGTGCGCGTGCGCGAAGCGCGTCGCCCCGGCGCGGCGCCCGCGGGCAACTCGCCCACGAGCTTCTCGACGTCGCCGACGGTGCGGCACGCTTGGAGCGCGACGGGGTCGAGGGTCTCGCCGCGCGACTCGAGCGCCTCGAGGAGCTCGGTGAGCATGAGCGAATCGAAGCCGAGGTCGCCCTGCAGGGTCGCCTGCGCGTGCACGTCGGCGAGCGGCCGACGGCTCACCGCCGCGACGGCGAGGTGGAGCGGGCTCGCGCTCTCTTCTCCCTCGGCGGGGGCCGACGTGGCGAGGATCATGCGCCGCAGGATCGCTTGCACCTCGGGTCGCTTCACCTTGCGCGTGGCGGTGCGCGGCAAAGGTGCATCATACAAGTGAACGATGGACGGCTGCTGGTTGTACGGCAGCTTGCCGATGGCCTCGCGGAGCGAAGCCATGGCGCGATCGAGCCGCGCGGCCCGGAGCGAGACGGGCCCTGCGTCGGCGCTCGTCACTTGGATCCCGTTCGCGCCGTTCGCTTCGCCGTCGCGCGACGTGACCGCGGGCGGCGGGAGGCTGAGCGCCTCTTCGTTGGCCGGCACGGCGAGGCAGGCGACGCGCTCCCCCGCGCCGTCCTTCGCGGCGATGCCGACGATGGCGAGCTCGGCGATGCGCGGGACGGTGCCGAGGCGCTTCTCGACGTCGTCGGGGTAGATGTTCTCGCCCGTCGTCGTGACGATGACGTCCTTCAAGCGCCCGACGATGTGAAGGCGCCCCTTCTTGTCGAGCTTCCCCAGGTCGCCGGTCTTGAGCCAGCCGTCCTTGTCGAGCACACGCGCGGTGGCTTCGGGATCGGTGTAGCCGGCCATGACGTTCGGCCCACGGGCGACGACCTCGCCCACGCCGGTGTCGTCGGGGTGATCGATCCGCACTTCCACCCCGGGGATGGGCTTGCCCACTTGGCCCGAGGGGGCGCGCGGCGAAGGGCGCGCGACGGTGAGCACCGGCGAAGCCTCGGTCAGACCGTAGCCCTCGGTGAGGTGGAGGCCGACTTTGCCGAAGAGCTCCTGCGTCTCCGGCGGGAGCGCGGCGCCTCCGGAGATGAGGTACTTCACGTGACCGCCAAGCCCGGCGTGGACGGGGCCGAAGAGGAGCTTGCCGGCGTCGAAGCCGAGCGTCTTCCCCATGGCGCGATTGAGCTCGCCCGCCCAGTTGAAGATGTTCTCGGCCAAAGGTCCGCGCGCCTTCACCTGGGCGAGGATGCGTCGCTCGAGGAGCTGCCAGAGCGCCGGCACACCGACCATGGCGGTGATGCGCCCGGCCTTGAGCCCGGCCGAGAGCCGCTCGCCGGTGAGCTCGTCGAGGTAAGCGATGCGCGCCCCGCGCGAGAGCGGGAGCAAGAGCCCGCACGTGAACTCGAACGTGTGGTGGAGCGGCAAGACCGAGAGCACGCGATCCCCCGAGCCGAGCGGGAAGATGGGCGCGAGCGCGGCGATGAGCGAGGTGAAGTTCTGGTGCGTGAGCATCACCCCCTTGGGGGTGCCGGTCGTGCCGCTCGTGTAGATGAGGCTGGCGACGTCGCTCGCTTCCACGGTGACGTCGGGCGCGTGGAGCTCCTCGCCCGGCGCGGCGGCCGCGGTCATCTCGTGCAAGTTGCACACATCGACGTGGAGCAGCTCACCGAGCGGGCCGAGGTCGTCACGATCGGTGAGCGCCACCTTGGCGTGGCTCTCGCGCGCGACGTTCACGACCCCTTCGATCTCGAGCGCGACGTCGACCGGGACGGCGGTGGCGCCGGCCACGAGCACGCCGAAGTAGCCGACGACCCACGCGGGATCGTTCTTGGCGGTGAGAATGACGCGGTCGCCTTTGCCGACGCCGCGCGCGGCCAGGCGCGCCGCGGTGGCGCGCGCGCGATCGGCGAGCTCCTCGTACGAGACGTGGGCGAAGCCGAGGGAGCGCCCCTCGGTGTACTCGGCGCCTTCGTCTTCGTAGCGCTGGAGCGCGGTCGTCATCTCGTGACGATCGGCCATCTGGAAGAGCAGCGAGACGAGGGTCGTGTGCGCCTTGAGCGCGCGCGGCTCGCGTTTCAGCTTCTTCTCCATCTCGGGGAGGATCAGCTTCTCGACCGCCGGCATGTGGATGTTGTGCATCCAGTCCATCCAGTCGAGCGTCTCGGGGAGCCAGGGGAGCTTGGCCTTGTCCTCGTCCGAGAGGCGCGCGTAGGCGGCGCGGGTGTTCGTGCAGTCGAACGGTCCGTTCAAGAGCGACGTGAAGGGGACGAAGAGCTTCATCACCGAAGCGATCTTCTCTTCTTGCGCGCTCACCTTCGCGAGGGCCTTGGACGCAGCAGCGAACGCCGGCACGCCGGTCTTCTTCAGCACGTCGGAGGCGGCCTTCGTCGCCGCGGCGACCGCGGGCGGCCCGAAGGCGTCGTAGTTCTCCGGCACGACGGGCATCGCCTCGAAGTAGGTGCCGTACAGCTTGAGGAGCGGGTGCACGCCCCCCTTTCGCTGCCAGTAGTGACGCTTGTAGAGGCCGATGAGCTCACCGAGACGCGCGGCCGTCGCCGGGTTCACGTCCGAGGTGCCGTACTGGTAGACGGCCTTCTGCGTCCCTTCGAGCAGCTCGGCGAGGGTGAGGATCATCCCCGCGGTGACCCAGTCGGTGGGGATGAAGTCGAGCGGCACGTGGCGCCCGGGGATCGTGATCTGCCCCTTCAGCGCCAGCACGATGATCGGCGCGCTGGTGGTGATGCCTTCGTTCCACCCGCGCATGGGGAAGTCGAGCGTCGTCTCACAGCAGGCCGGACGCGCGAGCGTGAAGCGGAGCCCCGAGCGAGCGATGACCTGCTCGCCGATGCTCTTCGTGTACGTGTAGATGTTCGGCCAACCCCAGTGGGTCGCGCGATCGATCCCCGCCTCGATGAGGCGCTCGCTCACGAAGGCGCGCTTCACCTTGGCGAGCTCGGCCTCGTAGGCCGGGCCTAGGGTGGGCTCGCCGCGCTTCACCAGATTCTTCTTCGCCGTCTCGGCGAACTCGCTCTGGCGGAAGGCGTCGTCGCAGCGGTGGTTCGCCTGCGCGATGAGGTCGAGGCACTCTTTGATCTCGCGATCGGGATCCCAGAGCTCGCGCCCGAGCTCGTCGCACCGCGGGAACGGGTGCTCGCGCGGATCGGTCTCTTTGATGGGGCCGAGCCTGCGCCCGGCGACGTAGCAGGTGCTCGTGTGGAAGAGCGGCGTGTCGCCCAGCGCGCGCGCCAAGGCGACGAGGTTCTGCGAGCCGAAGGCGTTGGCGTCGAGCGCTTCGTCGAGCGGCGGGTTGAAGTCGACGACGCCGGCGACGTTGACCACCGCGTCGATGGTGCCGCGGAGCTCCTTCACGAGCGCTTCGTCGATGCCGCAGAGCGGGCGACCGACGTCGCCGTCGATGGGGACGATTTTTTCGCGGAGAAAATCTTCGAATCTGTCGCCGTGCGCGTCGCGGAGCGGCTTCAGCGACTCGCTCGTGGCGATGTCCTGCCAGAAGCGCTGCTCGCTCGTCTTCCCTTTGCCCGAGCGGACGAGGAGGTAGATCTTGGCGACCTCCGGGTAGCGCGCGAGGAGCATCACCCAGAAGACCTTGCCGAGGAAGCCGGTGCCTCCCAGCAAGAGGAGCCGCGCGCCGTCGAACTGCGCGTGAAGATCGAGCGGATTCTTGGTCGCGCTCGCCGAAGGAGACGACGCGTGGGTGATTCCGTTGGGCGCGCTGGGGCCGTTGCTGCGGGTGGAGCTCATCAGGCGATCCCGTTGGCGGGCGGCTGTCCTACACCAGGCATCTGGCCGAGGCAATCCGCCCTCCCGAACCGCGAATTTAGGCGTCTTTCTTCATCCTTTTTCCGACCGGCGGGGAGAGCCCGAGGCCGAACTGCATGCTAGGGTCCGAGCATCGTGAAACGCGCACTCACCTTCTTCTTCGCCTTCATCCCGGTCGCTGCGATCGCTGTCGCGTGCGGCTCTTCTTCCAAGAACAGCGGCTTCGACCCCAACAGCGACGGCGGCGGTGACGACGACGGCGGCGTGGTCGGCCCCGGCGGCGAAGGCGGCTTCGACGACTCCGGCCCCGGCCAGACCGGCTCGCCCACGACGTGCGACGGCGCGGCCAAGGCGAAGTCGTACATCGGCTGCGACTATTGGCCGACGGTGCTCGCGAACAACGTGTGGAGCATCTTCGATTACGCGGTCGTCGTGGCGAACGGGCAGAGCGCGCCCGCCGACGTGACCGTGACCGGCCCGAACGGCGTGAACCAGAAGGTGAGCGTCGCCGCCGGCGGTCTCGAGAAGATCTACCTGCCGTGGGTGAACACGCTGAAGGGCCCCGACGCCGACAATTGCGGCTCGGCCACGCCGCTCCCGAGCTCGGTCAAAGCCACGGCGAGCGCGTACCACCTCGTCAGCTCTTTGCCGGTCACCGTCTTCCAGTTCAACGCGCTCGAATACAAGGGCGCCGGCGGACCTGCGGGCAAGAGCTGGGCGGCGTGCCCGGGGAACACCACCTGCGGGATCACCGGGTCGAAGGCCGGCTGCTTCTCCTTCTCGAACGACGCGTCGATCCTCTTGCCGTCGACGGCGATGACCGGCAACTACCGCGTCGCCACGCAGCACGGGCTCGGCTCGAGCGGCGACTCGAGCTCGACCGGTCCGTACTTCGCCGTCACGGCGACGCAAGACGGCACGAACGTCGACGTGCAGCTCCCCGGCTCGCAGACCATCAAGGCCGGCACCGGCATCACCGGCACGAGCGGGAAGATCAGCTTCACCCTCAACGCCGGGGACGTGGCCGAGGTCGTCACCCCCGGCGGCGACACGAACGACCTGAGCGGCGCGCTCGTCCACGGCGACAAGCCGGTGCAGGTGCTCGTCGGCACGCCGTGCTCGGTCGGCGGGCCGAACATCCCGCTCACCACCGACTGCGATCACCTCGAAGAGTCGGTCTTCCCCGCCGAGACGCTCGGCAAGCACTACTTCGTCGCTCCCCCGACGAGCCCCGGCGGCGCGGTGAAGGGTCACGAAGTGCGCTTCTACGGCAACGCCGACGGCACGCACCTCACGTACATGCCGTCGAAGCCCTCGGGCTGCCCCGACACGCTCAACGCCGGGCAGATGGTGTCTTGCGGCAGCGGCGCGATCCTCAAGACCGCGTTCGAGGTCACCGGCGACCACGAGTTCGAGGTCGGCTCGTTCATGCTCTCGGGCTACTACCAGAGCGGATCGGCCGGCAACGGCGGCCCGTCGCAGGGCTTCGCCGTCGCGGTGGAGCAGTACCGCTTCAAGTACATCTTCCTCGCCCCCGACGACTACACCGAGAACTGGGTCGACATCGTCGCCCCCGACGGCACGCAGGTGCAGCTCGACGGCGCGCTCGTCGGCGCGCAAGCCACGCCCATCAGCAGCGGCTTCAGCATCATACGGCAGAAGCTCGGCGGCGGTCAGAACGGCGCGCACTCGCTCCAAGCGGACAAGCCGGTGGGCATCCAGGTCGTCGGCTTCGGCTCGGCGACGAGCTACCAGTACCCGGGTGGTCTCGACCTGACCCAGATCGCGCCGCCGCCGCCGCCGCCGAAGTGAGGCGCGCGCCGGCGCCGCTCACTGCGGCAGGACGAACGTGATCGTGGTCGCGGGATTGACGGCTTGGCTCTCGCCGCAGATCACCGCGACCGCTCCGTCCTTCACGTAGACGCCGGGCCCCTCGATGTCCGAGTAGAGCGGGAACGGCGCGAGGTGCGTGTCGTAGCCGGGGATCATGCCGTCGGGTGTTGCCTCGGTGATCATCGCCACCACGCGCGCGAGATCGGTCTTCGACCTCCCCGGGAACGCGTGCTCGGCGTACGACCACTTGTAGCCGTTCGACGTGGGGCCGCCCTCGTGCGAGCACTTCTCGGTCGCGACGATGGGCGCGGCGCCACCTCCGCCGCCACCACCTCCTCCTCCGCCTCCCGAGTCGTCGGCGCTCGCCTCGGGGACCGGCCCGCCGTCACCGGGGACGACCGAGCTCGAGCCACCGCCGCACGCAGCGAAAGCGACGTAGACAGCGAAGCCACCGCCGAGGGCGCGGAGCACCGAGAAGAGGAATCGCGTGTGCATCGTGGAACGTACGGGCGAGGCCGCGTGCATCTCCCTCCGCGCGGCTCGGGGCCTGAACACGAACGGGTCCAGGCGTCAGACGACTGACACTCGACCTTCGCCCCGGGCCACTTCGATCGCGCGCACGCGGGGGCGCCTCCTCGCTGTTCACCGTGCACGCTCGCCGCTTCTCACGCGGCGGCGTGCGCGATCGCGCGCAAGGGCACGCGCTTTGCTTTGCGTCGGCGACATGCGCTTTCGTCTTCTTCTTCTCTCCACTTCGTTCGCCGCGCTCGGCCTCGCCGCGTGCTCCTCTTCCACGACCACTTCGAGCGCGACCGTCACGCCGAGCGACGACGCCGGCGTCGACGCAGGGCCGGTTCGCTCCGACGCGTGTATTCTACAAGATACGAACCTCCAGGCGGCGCTCGACGGCGCGCGCAAATCGCCCAGCGCACTCTTGGCGGTGAAGAACGAGGCGTGCGGGACGACGGTCTACACGAGCGGCACCGGCGCGAGTGCCGCGTCGCTGTTCCACGTCGCCAGCGTGACCAAGACCTTCGTCTCCGCCGCGCTCCTCTCCTTGGTGAAGGAGGGGAAGGTGTCACTCGACGATCCGCTCTCGAAGTGGGTTCCGGGCCTTCCCAACACCGACGGCGTCACGATCCACATGCTCATGAACCACACGAGCGGCATCTTCAACTTCACCGAGGTCTCGGGCTTCCCCGGGACCGACTCGACCAAGAAGTGGACGCCTCGCGACCTCGTCGATCTCGCGACCAAGAACCCGCCGTACTTCGCGCCCGGCAAGGGCTGGCACTACTCGAACACGAACTACGTCCTCGTGGGGATGATCGCCGAGCAGGCGTCGGGCAAGAGCCTCGGCGCGCTGATCCGCGAGCGCGCGCTCGTCCCCGCGGGCCTGACGCACACGTTCTTCAACGGCGAAGAGCCGGTCGCAGGTGACGTCGTGAAGGGGTTCATCGGGAAGAACGACGTCACGAACCTCGTCAATCCGTCGGCGGTGTGGGCTTCGGGAGCGATGCTCGCCACGCCGGGGGATCTCGTGGAGTGGTTTCCGGCGCTGTACACGACCGACGCCGTGCTCGACGAATCCACGCGCTCGCTCCTGATGAAGGATCCGGCGGAGGCCGGCCAAGGGCTCGAGTACGGCCTCGGCGTCACGATCTTGAACAACCTGACGTCACACGGCGCGGGTGCCGCGTGGGGACACCAGGGCGATCTCCCGGGCTTCCATTGCGCGGGTTACTACTTCACGGACAAGAAGACGACCGTCGTCGCGATGGTCAACTCGGAGGAAGCGAGCTCGTCGGCGAGCTCGATCCTCTTCTCCGCCACCCACCTCCTCTTCCAGAAGTGAGAGGCTCGGTGGCTCGTTCGTCCCTCATCGCTCGATCGCTCCTGGCAGGGTCGTGCGCCGCGTGGGCGCTCGTCGCGTGCTCGCCGTCTTCTTCGAGCACCGCGAGCGGGCCCGGAGCCGGTGACGACGCGGGTGTCGACGCCGGTACGACGCGCTCCGACGCGTGCGTCGCGCAAGACACGGCCCTACAGGCCGCGCTCGACGGCGCGCGCAAGTCGCCCAATGCGCTCGTGGCGGTGAAGAACGAAGCGTGCGGCACGAGCGTGTACGTGAGCGGCGACGCGAGCACCGCGACCGCCACGTCGCTCTTCCGCGTCGGCAGCGTCACCAAGACCTTCGTCTCGGCGACGATCCTCACCCTTGTGAAGGAGGGGAAGGTCTCGCTCGACGATCCTCTCTCGAAGTGGGTGACCGGAGTGGCGAACACCGACGGCGTCACCGTGCGCATGCTCATGAACCACTCGAGCGGCGTCTACAACTACACCGAGGTGAAGGAGTTCTTCACCGATCGAAAGAAGAAGTGGACCCCGCGCGAGATCGTCGACCTCGCGACGGCCAACCCGCCGTACTTCGCCCCTGGCAAAGGCTGGCACTACTCGAACACGAACTACGTCTTGCTCGGCATGATCGCCGAGCAGGCCTCGGGGGAGAAGCTCGGCCCGCTGGTGCGCGAGCGCGCGTTCGCCCCCGCGGGGCTCACCCACACCTTCTTCGACGGCGAAGAGCCGGTGGTCGGCACGATGGCGCGCGGCTTCACCGGCAAGACCGACGTGACCGACATCGCCGATCCCTCGGGGCCGTGGGCCGCGGGCGCCATCGTCTCCACCGGCGCCGACCTAGCGGAATGGATCAGTGCACTTTACACGAGTGATCGCGTGCTCGACGCCGCGTCGCGCGATCTCCTCACCAAAGATCCCGTGACCGCCCAGGGCGAGCAGTACGGCCTCGGCGTGGAGCTCTTGTCGAACCTCGCCACCGGCGGCGACGGTCCGGCCATGGGCCACGGCGGCGACATCGACGGCTACCACACGCTGGCCTACGACTTCGTCGACAAGAGGACGATGATCGTCGTCATGGTGAACCAAGACGGCGCCGACCCCGCGGCGATCCTCGCCGGCACGACGAAGGCGCTCTTCGGGAGATGAAGCGCGCGGCACTCCCCGCAGGCGCCGAGGTCGCGCTAGGGTCTCTCGCGTGTCGGATCTCCTGACGCGACGCTGCGGCTTCTGCGAATCGAAGGTTTCGCCCGTCGAGGTGCAAAGGCTCCTCGGCATCCCGTTCGTGCACCGCTACCGCTGCGCGTGCACGGCGCGCTTCGACATCATGACGGGGTTTGGTCAAGCGGTGCTGCTGCTCTTGAACGCGTTCGTCGTCGGCAGCGTGCTCGTCTTGCCTCGGGAGAGGTTCGCCTCCTCGAGCGACCGCACCGGGATCCTCCTCTTTCTCTTGGGCCTTCAGGTCCCTATCGTCGCGCTCGTGCTCGTGCGAACGCGCAAGCGAGATCGCTTTCACGTACGGCTCTGAGCATTTTTTTCGAAGGAGATAGGACCATGAAGCGCATCTTGGCAGCGGTCGACGACTCCCCGCGTGCCCCTGACGTCGTGGCGCGAGCCCTCGAGCTCGCACGGCTCTCGGGCGCGTCGGTGCGCCTCTACCACGCGGTGGCCATCCCGCCGAACTTCCCCCCCGCCGCGGCCACGCACACCGGCGATCCGCTCCCGACCTACCTCGCGAAGGCGGCCAGCGAGCGGCTCCACGCCCTCGTGTCGCAGGTCCACGACGTCCCGTGCGACGTCGTCGTCGAGGAGTCGCACCGCGCCGCCCACGCCGTCGTCGAGGCCGCCGCGCGCTTCGACGCCGATCTCATCGTGATCGGGAGCCACGGCTACGAGCTCGTGGATCGCCTGGTGGGCACGACCGCCGCGCGCGTGGTCAACACGTCGACGCGCGACGTCCTCGTCGTGCACGGGCGGCGGGCGTAGACCGCGCGTTGCGGCTCGACTCCGCGGAGCGCCCCTGGCGAGGAGTCGCCGCCGCGAACGGCAGCACGTCGAGTAGCATGGTCGGCATGCGCAGGCTCGTGTGCGTCGTCTTCTTCCTCATGGGGTGCGGCGGGAACGCCCCGCCGCCGCGAACGGCACACGGTGCGTTCGACGTCGACGCGCCGCACGTCCCAGCGTGCACGATCACGATCAGCGACACCGAGCTTCGGTCGAAGGAGGGGGCGAAGGTCCTCGACGATCTCGTGAAGCGCATTCGGCTCTCCCCCGAGGACGAGGCGCTGCGGTCGCCGAGGTCGCTCGATGACGTGCGCAAGATCCTGCGGCGCGACGTGATCTACCTGTATCCGGCGGCGGCAGAGTTCGCGCGATCCCTCGATACGACGGAGGGGCGCTTCGACGAGGCAAGGTTCGAGCTCCTGCTCGGCGAGTCGCAGCTCGTCGCTTCGCAGGTGCTCAGCGTGCAGGCGGCGTGGGTCGGATCGGATCTTCGCATCGCACGAGCGACGCTCGCGACCGAGCCGGGACCGCCGGCGAACGATCGCAACCGCCTCCTCGCAGAGCTCATTCGCGTCGTCGACGACGGCAACGCGATCGCCGCCGCGCTCGGCACCGCAGCCCCCGCGCACGTGGCGCGCGGTGCCGAGGTCGTTCGCGCGCTGAAGATCGAGGCGCCGAACGATCCGACGACGTTCGCGCTCGTCGCCGAATATCACCGGCTCCGCGGCGAGTGGCCCGAGTTCGAGGCGGCGATTCGGCAAGCCGAGGCGACGTCCGAGAAGGACAGGCCCTCGGTTCGCTACCTCCGCGGAATGGAGCAGGCCGAACGCTTCCACCGACCCGATCTGGCCGCGCGGATGATGCGCGAGGCGCTCGATGTCTTCCCCAACTTCGTACGCGCGCAGGCGGCGCTGGTGCTGATGGCACCGAACCCGACTGCCGCGCTGCGCGAGCTGGAGAAGCTCCGAGCGATGAACGAGGATCACTACCTCGTCATGCTGCTCGAGCCGACCCTGGCCGCCGATCGAGAGATCGGCCGCATGGAGAACACCACCGGCCAAGGCGGCGGCGATGCGAAGTAGGGCGCTCGTCGCCGCGATGCTCGTCGCGGGTTGCGGCGCAGCGCCTTCGCCCGCTGCCGCGCCCTCCGTCGTGGCTGCACCGCCGGTCGCAAAGACGCCGGTCGTCGTCCCGCCGCCCTCGGTCGCCGCCCCGCCCCTCGTCGTGACCGCGCCGGCGGGAGAGGCGCCCACGCCGCCAACGCCCTCACCCGCGCCGCCTCCACCCCCGGAACCGACCCAGGAAGCGCCGAAGCACGTCCACCCGGCCGCGGCTGCGCCTCTCGTCGGCAAAGATCCGATGGTGGAGGCGATCTTGAACGGCCAGAACAGCGCGGTCCTGAAGACCGTGCTGGCCGCGCCCGAGACGTATCGCTTTCAAGTGCTCTACAGCGTGGTGAACGACGGAAAGCTCGAGCGCCACGGCTTTCGCACCGACGCGGAGTACTTCTTCCCCGCGAGCTCGATGAAGGTCCCAATCGCCATCGCGGCCTACGAGCGCATGAACGCGCTGCGACGGTCGGGAAAGACAGCTTTCACGCGCGACGCCACCTTGAGAATCTTTCCGTCGAAAGGGAGCGGTGAGCCCTACGAGACGACGCTGGCGCGCGAGACGTGGCGGGCGCTCATCGTGTCCGACAACTCCTCCGCGAATCGACTCCTCGCGGTGACCGGTCATCGCGAAGTGCACGAGGCTTGCTTCGGCCTAGGCCTGTCGTCGGTGCGCGTCCGAACGGGGTTCGCGACCGGCGGCGAGCTCGATCCGGCGGAGGTGTCGCCGCGCGTCGTCATCGGCGAAGCGCCCGCCGTGGAGCTCCCCGCTCGCAAGAGCACGCTCACGCTCCCCGCGAACGACGCGAAGCTGCTCGACGTCGGCACCTCCTACGTCGACGACGCCGGGCGCAAGGTCGACGGCCCGCTGCACTTCGTCGACAAGAACGCGGTGCGGCTCCAACACTTGCAAGATGCACTTATCCACATCATGCGGCCGGAGCTCTTGCCCCACGCACCGAAGGCATCCATCTACGCGGCCACGGGGGCGAACGATCCCGCGGGCGACGTCGCGTACCTTCGCGAGGCGTTGGGGACGCTTCCGAGCGAGTCGGGGCTCGCCGGCTACGACCGCAACATCCTCGCCGATTATCCCCTGAGCCCCTTCCTTCGCGGCATCGAGCGCGTGCGGCGGCGCGGTCAATTCCAGATCTTCCAGAAGGTCGGTCAGGCCTACGGCTTTCTCGTTCACAACGCGTACATCGTCGACAAAGCGACCGGCAAAGGCTTCTTTCTCGCCGCCGCGATCTACGCGAACCCCAACGGCGTCATGAACGACGACCTCTACGACTACGACAAGACGGCCTTCCCCGCGCTCGCCGACGTCGGCGAAGCCTTCACGCGCGCCGCCTTCGGGGACTAGAGCGCATCTCATAAGCTCTGTGCACTCGTGACGCGCTTCGCGATCCCCGGCGGGGGGCGAACCTGCACGAGTGCGTAGAGGGTGTCCCGAATCGACAATCGGGGACAGCGCCGAGCGCGGTCGAACGGGCTCATCGCGAATCTCTCGCGACTTCTGCGCGCGGCGTGGCTCCTCCCAGCAAGATGCGATCTTCGGCCCTCCTCGCGTGCGCGGCACTTCTTGCACTGACCCGGTCGGCGGCGGCGGACGAGCCGGTCTCCCCGCCGATCGCCGAAACCGTGGTCGTGACCCTCGACACCGACGAGCCCGCACGGCTCGAGGCGCGCACCGGTCCGAGCACGTGGGAGACCGTGTGTTTCGCTCCGTGCAACGTCGCGGTGCCGCTCGAGCGCGAAGTGCGAATCGCCGGCGACGGGATCAGGCACTCGCGTCCGTTCCACCTCGAAGGGCACGGGCACGTCGTCCTCACCCTCTCGTCGGGGACCAACGGCGGGCTGACGGCGGGGATCCTCCTCGTGAGCGCGGGCCCCGCGCTGCTCGTCGCCGGCTTCGTCCTCGCGCTCGACAGCCTGAGTCACACGATGGGCGACGCTCCACCGAGCGGCTCGTCCGGCGCCCACACCGAGGGGAACATCGCGGGGAGCCTCCTCGTGGGTGGGCTCGTGGTCACCGCGGTCGGCGTTCCCGTCGGCGTCGTCACCATCGTCCACAACGCGCGGTCGCACGTCGAGCAGGCGCCGAGCACGGACGACACGCGCACGCCCGAGATCCTCTCGGGCCTCGAGCGGAAGGCGCCCGAGCGTCGCTTCGAGGGGCCTCGGGCCGCCGCTATCCCGATCTTCTCTGCGTCGTTCTGAGCGGCAGCGCGCGCGCGCATGCGTGAACGACGCGCACGGTGAGCCCCGCGCCTGGCGAGGACTCGCGTAGTCTGTCGCGATGCACGCCATCGTCAACCGGCTCACGCTGAGCAAGCCCTTCGACGCCGAGGCCGTCCGCAAAGTGGAGGACTTCCTCCAACGGACGCAACGCGAGAACCCCGACTTCCTCGGCGGTCACCTCGTTCGCATCAGCGACACCGTCGTGATCATGCTGGCGTATTACGCGTCACGCGAGGCGCTCGACGAGATCTCGAAGCGCGTCGCGGGGCCGTGGTTCGCCGAGAACATTCGCTCCTACCTCGCGGGCCCGGTGGAACGGCAGGTGGGCGAGGTCGTCGCGTCCGCCACGCCGACAGGCTGAGGGCGGAGCGCAGGACTGGCGCGTCTACGCGCAGGCGAAGGGTCCGGCGCACTCCGCCGCGAAGTTCTTTTGCTCGCAAGGGGAGCCGCGGAGCAACCTCGAGAGCTCGGGGACGAGACGGTCGAGACCTACGGCACGAGCGTGGTCGACGTCCCGCAGGAGAGCGCGTCGGGCATGAAGTCCGAGGGGACTTCCGGCTCCTTCGCGCACGCGCCGCTCTCGAGCTTGTCCGTCAGCAGCCCCTCGTGAACGAGGAACGCCATCTCGCGGTAGAGGGGCGTGAGTCCCCGGCCGAGCGCGCCGAGCACGAAGAACGGCTTCTGCGGGTTGCCCCCGGCGTAACCGTGCTCGCACATGTCGCGATCGAACGCGTCGTTCGCGTTCGCCCCTTGGTAGAGCACGTCATAGAGCGCCGCGAGGTAGCCGGTGCGATCCTCGCCGACGGTGCAGTGGAAGAAGACCTTCTTCTTCGCCTCCACGCTCTCGCGGACGAAGCGCAGCGCTTCGACGGTCTGCTCGCACGGCTCTTGGAACCCGGTGTAGTCCTTCCACGCGAACGGGATCTGGATCGCGTCCCCCTCGGGGAGGCTCCACGCAGCGAGCTCACCGGGGACGTCGTCCTGCGTCGTCGAGTTCTTGAACACGAGTGCGCGCTCCACCCCCGCCGCGTGCAGCTCGCCGAACTGCTCCGGCGTACGCGGCTCCATGCCGCGCAGGATCATGTGGTCGGGGTCGACCCAATGCGTGTTGGGAACGGAGATCCCGTCGACGCTCGAGTCGAACGGCGACGACAAGCCTCCTGTGCCCCGCGGCGTCAAAGTCGCCACTTTGCAGCTCATCGTGGCCGGCAAGCGGTCGACGTCGCCGCTCCGCGAGCAGGTGTAGTAGCCCCGCTTGCCACCGACGTCGCGCACGGCGACCACCGAGGCACCGTCGTCTTTGACGATGACTTGGAGCTTCTCGTCGGTCCCCGCGCAGCTCACGCGCTCGCCGGACACGCCGTCGAAGCGCTCGGTGCACGCGAGCAGCCGGCCGCCACTCCTCAGAGAGAGCACGCCGTCGGCGTCGGTGCCGAAGCGAAGCGACAGCGTCTTCGTCATGGTGACGGCGCTCGCCTCGTCCGTGTCGCTTCCGGCATCGGCGGAGCAGCCCGTCAGCGCGGAGGAGACGACGAGCGCGAGGCCGAGGCCGGTGAGTAGGCGGGGGACGGGGCGGACCGAGCGCATGCGCCAGCTCCCTGCACACTCCGTGCTACCTTGTCCCACCCCGACACCATAGCGCGACACTTTGGAATGTCAGGCACTTAGAGCGGGGCGTGGGGGCGCGCGACCGGGCACCCGGGGAGGCACATGGATCATCCGGCATCCATCCCGGGCCCGCTCCGTGGAGGTAGGCAAACTCGCGCCCCCCGCCGGTCCGAACGGACGACGACGCGCGTCACGCGCCCTCACGACGCGCCGCTTCTTACTTCAGCGCTTCGCAGCCCGCTTTGAAGTGCCCCAGCTCCGCTTGCTCCAAGCATCCTTGGCGCTTGGTTTTGTCGGGATCGTCGTTGCAGGCTTTGACCTGCTCGAGGTACTTCGCTTCGGACGCCTTCTCGCGCTCGAGGCAAGCCTTGTAATCCTTGTTCTCGCAGCCCGAGAGGACCGCGGCCAACGCGACGAGTGCCAACAAGGTCTTGACCATGCAGCGAGCGTAGCTTCGCCCGGACAGAATGTCTCGCTCGCGCGCCTCGTCGCGGGGGCCCCGCGACATGACGCGAGGCTGGATCGGGGCTCCCCAGGGACGTCCCGCCCAGGCCGGATGCCCCAGGACCCGGCCCCGCACCCGCGAAATCTCGAAAACGCAGGCAAAATTGCGTGTCGGCGCATGTAAGAGACGGTGGCATACGCCGTGCACTAGGAGGGACCATGCGCCTCGCTCTCCTCCTGACCGCCGCCGCCGCATTGACCCTGACCCAGTGCGCCGGAGCCCCCGACGACGACTCCGACGCGCTCGCCGACGAGCTCAGTGGACCTGCTCCCGGCCCCGTCACGGTGCAGATCGACGCGATGGGGGCTCGCTTCACCGACTGGGGCTTCGACATCAAGCAAGTGTGCGGCGTGAAATCCCCGCCGGACTGTGTTCCGCGTGTCGCGAGCCAGCTCGCCACCGACCGCGCCTTCGCCGAGGAGATCTTCGGCAGCGGGAACATGAAGGTGCTGCGCATCCCCATCCGCGCCGACGACAAGGGGGTCGACGCCAACGGCCACTTCATCCCCGACTACTACGGGGTCTTCGTCCAGGCGGCGCTGCAGGCCCTCAGCGTGAACAAGAACGTGAAGATCTTCGCCAGCCGGAGCACCGTCAGCGACTGCTCTTTGGGGACGCCGCAGTGCAAGGACTTCGCCGACTCGCTCAAGCAGGGCGGCAAGAGCGACGGCCCCGTGCAGATGGGAAAGTACGGTGAGATGCTCGCCGAGTACCTCGAGTACTTCGACTCGAAGGGGGTCCACGTCTCCATCTTGGGCGTCGACAACGAGCCGACGAACAACGAGGGGAACATCACCGTGCCGCGGTTCGAGGAGATCCTCGCGGCGGTCAACACCAACTACACGAAGCGGATGCCCGAGATCGTCGCGAACGACGGCGCGCATCCCGACACGGACTTTCTCACCGACCTCGGGCAGCGTGGCGTGTGGGGCAAGGTCACGTACGCGAGCACGCACTACCAGTCCGACGAGCGCCCGACCCGTCACGCAGAGCTCAAAGCGTTTGCCGCGATCGCGCACGACCACAAGCACCCGCTGTGGGACACGGAGTACCACTACACGGACGCCGACAAGCTCGGCGAGTACGCGGACTCGGCGCTCGGCCTCTACGGGCTCTTCGATCAATTCGACCTGGGCTTCACCGGCATCACGTGGTGGGCGTTCCACCCGCGCAGCGAGGGGACCGCGAAGGCTCAGATCCAGTCGGCGTTCGTCGACTCCACCGCGGGCGCCTGGCCGCTCGACACGAACGACGGCGACGGCCCGGAGTCGGCCCGCGGGACCTTGACCTCGCGCGCCTTCCGCTCCGGACACGACGTCTACGTCTGGGTCGTCAACGACACCGACAAGAGCTTCAAGAACAAGCCCATCCAGCTGGCGCGGAAGGGCCAGGGCAACGTCAACGTCAAGAAGCGCCCGACGTTCGAGCAGTGGATCCGCACGAGCACCCATGGCGGCGGCGACATGAGCCACAAGACGGGGACCGCGAACATCTCCGACAAGACCGGCGACGCGCTCGCTTCGTACCCCGACCACTCGATCACCGTCGTGCACATCGAGGGGGCGATCCCCTGAGGTCGGCCGATCGAGATCGAGACGTCGTACTATCGTGCTCGTGAGCCCCCTGCCCCCACGGGCCGGGATCATGTGATCGGTCTCTTTGGATCCAAGGGGCCGCACGCGAGCGCCCCGCATGCGACGACATCGACCCTTCCGAGCCCAGCTAGCGTTACGCCGGTTCCGTCTCGTCGCGCTCCTTCTCTTCGCGCTCCTCCTCCTCGCGTGGGTCGAGGCCTCTCCTGTCTGGGCGAGCGAGCCCCCGATGGGCCCGGCGCTCTCGCACTTGGTGCACGAGGAGTGGACGCAGGATCAGGGCCTCCCTCAAAACACCGTCTTCGCGATCGCTCGCTCTCGCGAAGGCTATCTGTGGGTGGCCACCTTCGAGGGCCTCGCACGATTCGACGGCGTGCGCTTCGTCGCCCAGCCGCTCGTGACGAGCGATGGTGCTCCGTGGGGTGACCCCGAGGCGCTGCTGGCCGATCGCGAAGGCGCGCTCTGGATCGCGACCGCGCGCGGCGTGCTCCGCCTGCGCGACGGGGTGCTCGCGGGCTACCGCTTCGCCACCACGGTCCCGGCGCGCGTGCGCTTCACCAACTTGCGCCTCCTGGAAGACGCCGACGGCAGCGTGTGGGTGACGACGAGCCAAGGGCCCCCGCTGCACATCTCCCCCGATGGAGCGTCGGCGCTGCACGCCGCGCCCGATTCGCGAGTCGACGGCGTGACCGCGATGACGAAGACCCCCGACGGTGCGCTCCTCTTCGCCGGCCACAAGGGGATGTGGCGGGTGACCGAGGCGGCGGCGAGCCTCGAGGCGGTTCCTGAGCCGTGCGCGGGCGCGGTCGACCACCTCACGTGGGGCTCGCACGGGCTCGTGGTCGCGCTGCGAGAAGGAGGGCTTTGCCTCGGGGCGAGCCCGACGAGCCTGCAGCGCCTCGACACGCCGTACGGTGCGGTCCCCTTCAATGCACCGGTCGACGACGGCAAGGCGCTCTGGCTCCCGTCGACTGTGGGCCTCGCGCGATACGCCGACGGTGCGTTCGAGACCTTTCGACCTGGCGAGCACATTCGGTGCGTCCTCTACGACGACGAGGAGAGCCTCTGGGTCGGCAGCGCCGTGGGTGGCCTTCTCCGCCTGCGCCCCTCGGCCGTCACCACCTACGCCCCGCCCGAGGGGGCGACGTCCGTCTACACCTTGAGCCCTGCGCCCGACGGCTCGATGTACTTCGGCACCGAGCGCGCCGGGATCTGCCGCGTGCGCGGCGACCGCGTCGAGACGGCGGTGCCGCGCGACGCCAACGAGTTCGCCAGGCAGGGCATGGCGACGATGGGCGACGCGCTCGCGGTGGCGACGCTCGACGAACTGGTGATCTACCGACCTGGGATCCCGGAGCGGAGGTTCAAGCTCGGCCTCGGCTCGACAGGGCTCCACACCTCGCTGTTTCGAGACTCGCAGGGCACTCTCTGGGCGACCTCGAACGGCCCGGGGAAGATCGCGCGATTCGACGGGAGTAGCGTGACGACGATCGATCCGCCCGCGCCGCGGAGCATCCTCACGATGGCGGAATACCCTGCCGGCACCCTCTGGTTCGCCGGCCCGGACGGGCTCCTGCGCTGGACCGCCGGGGTCTTCGCGTCGGCCCCCGCTCCCCCGGGTGCGCGCGTGACGCGCCTCATCTTCGACGAGCGCGGCGTCGGATGGCTCACCAGCGATCACGGCCTGTGGCGCATGGACGAAGGACGGTTCGTCCATTTCGGAGTCGCGGAGGGCCTCCCCACCGACAGCCTCCACGGCGTCCTCGACGACGGGCGCGGGCGACTCTGGTGCCACAGCAACACGGGGCTCTTCTCGGTTCCGCGCGTCGAGCTCGACGAGATCGCGCGCGGCGCCCGCGCGCGCGCGAACGTGACCACTTACGATCGGCTCGACGGGCTCCTCTCGCGCGAGTTCAACGGCGGAACGAGCACGTCGACACGCGACGCTGCGGGGCGACTCTGGTTCGCGAACCTGCGCGGCGCCGTGCTCGTCGAGCCCGACCGGGCCCCGAGGAGCGCGCGGCCGCCGCCGGTGCTCGTCGAATCCTTCACCGTCGACGGGCGCCAAGTGCCGCTCGAGCACGCCGTGGTGCCGCCGGGCGGTAAGCAGTTCGCCATCGAGTACACGGGGCTGCACTTGCTCGTGCCGTCGCGCCTCCGCTTTCGCTATCGACTCGAAGGGGTCGAGGACGACTGGGTCGACGCCGGCACGCGCCGGACCGCCTACTACACGTCGCTGCCTCCCGGGCGTCACCGCTTCCGGGTCGAGGCGAGCGAAGAGCCTGGCGTGTGGAGCGAGGCCGGCGGGACGCTCGAGCTCGAAGTGGAGCCGTTCCTCTATCAGACGCGCTTCTTCCGCGCGCTCCTCGTGATCGCGGCGGCTCTCCTCGTGTCCGGGCTCACGTGGGGAGGCTCGCGGCTTCGCATCCGCCAGCTCGAGGCGCAGCGACGCAAGCTCGAGGACACGGTCACGGAGCGCACGCGCGAGCTGGCCCAGTCGAAGGAGCTCGGCGACCGCCTCCTCCGCAACATCCTGCCCGAGGTCATCGCAGAGCGGCTCCAGCAGAGCACCGACGCGATCGCCGAGAACTATCCGGAGGCCACGGTGCTGTTCGCGGACATCGTCGGCTTCACCGATCTCTCCGCCTCCATCTCGCCCGAGGAGCTGGTCGAGCTGCTGAACGATCTCTTCACGCGCTTCGACGGCCTGCTCGAGCAAGGCCACATCGAAAAGATCAAGACCATCGGCGACGCCTACATGGCCGTGGCGGGGGTGCCCGAGCCGCGCGCCGAGCACGCTCGAGCCATGGTCGAGATGGCGTTTGGGATGCTCCGCGAAATGGAGTCCTTCAACTCCGCGCGCGGACTCAAGCTGAAGATGCGCATCGGCATCCACACCGGGCCGGTGGTCGCCGGCGTGATCGGCAAGCGCAAATTCAGCTACGACCTCTGGGGCGACACCGTGAACACCGCCAGTCGCATGGAATCCCACGGCGTGCCCGGCAAGGTCCACGTGTCGGACGCCACCTGGCAGCGCGTCGTGGAGCATTTCGAAGGCGAGGATCGCGGCCTGATCCAGGTCAAAGGCAAGGGCGAGGTCCACACCCACTTCGTGCTGCGCCCGCAGGCTTGAGTCCCCGCTCAAGCGCCAGCTCCCCACCAGAGTGGCCTAGAGCGCATCTCATAAGCTCTGTGCACTCGTGACACGCTTCGCGATCCCCGACGGGGGACGAACCTGCACGAGTGCCTAGTTCCTGAGTCCGAAGGCTCGGCGCCGAAGGCGACGAACTTCAGACTCGGGACACTAGCGACGCACGATCGTCACCGACGGGAGACCGCGTCTCGCGTCGACCTTCGCGTGCGCGACCAAGGCTCGGAGCCGCTCCGCCCTTGGGGCTGCGTCGACCGCCGCTTCGGCCGCCATGGACTCTGCAGCCGCGGCGAAGGACGCGAAGACCAGCGTCGCGATGGCCCACCGAGCTGCGATCTCCATCGCGCGAGCAGCAGTCGCGCGGCCAGAGCGCATGATGTCGAGCAGCTCCGGGTAGAATCGTCCGATCCGCAGGACAGCCTCCCGGGCGCGCTCCCCCCGGAGGGTGGCAGCGGCGGACTCGACGATCGACAACACGATCTCGTCGTACCGAGCCCTGACGGCGTCACTCTCGACCGACTCGTCCAGCCGCTGCCGAGCAAACTCGCGAAGAGGAAGGAGGATCCGGAACCGCGGCTCGTCGCCGGGCGTCGCGGGCGTGAACGAGGACGCGACAGGCCGCTCGACCGCGACCCAGCTGTGACGCGTCAGCGTCGAGATGATCGACGCTGCTTCCGCGACGTCAGCATCGAGTACGCGAGCGGCCTCAACGACCGAAAAGAGGCCTGAGAACAGCGCGCAGCGTGCGAGGGCTACTCGCTCCCGTTCGCCGAGGCACTCCCACGACCAGCGGAATGTCCCGACGAGCGAGGGGGCGTGCTCCGTTCCCGGGGCGTGGCTCGCGTCGCCAGCCAGCAGGCCTCTCGCGAGCCTATCCGCGGTCCAGGCGAGGCCGAACGTGGCGATTTGGGTCGCGGCGAGCTCGAGCGCCAACGGAAGACCGTCGGTCATGCCGGCGATCGCGACGAGCAGCTCGTTCTCCTCCGACGAAAGGTCACCGTCGGCGAGCCCGCTTCTCCACCGCAGAAGCAATACCGCGGAGGCAGACGGAGTTCCTCCCGCGAGCGAAGTGAGCACGAGCGTCTGTTCGTGCGGAAGGCCCAACGCGATCCGTGACGTCGCCACCGTACGAGGCACCACTCCGAGAAAGGCCTCAAGCTCCTTCGAGTGCCCGGCGAGACCCTCGACGGCGTCGAGCGCGAGGAGACTGACGCCGAGGTCCTTCGCGCGTCGCGCCAGTTGGCGTGGCTGTTGCGCTCTCACCGCGTCGAGCTCGAGTGCCGAAGCGATCGCGACCGCCACCTCTTCGACCGAGGAACACTGGGTGCAATCGACCGTTCTTCCTTCCGGGTGCATCGCCATGAAGGCCTTCAGAAGCGCCGTCTTCCCAATGCCACTCGGGCCGGTAATGCACAGCGGGCGCGAAGTGGCGTCAGATACCCATGCGGCGAGACACGCCATTTCAGACTCGCGGCCGAAGAGCGTCGTGGGGATGGGCTTCCCCGGCTCGTGTGGCTTACCGCTCGTGGCCCGGCGCTTCCCTGTGCGTTCCCGAGGCTCCAACGCTCCAAGCGTACGCCCACATCCAAGTGGCGGCCAACGCATGTTGATCCGTCGAGACCCAGTTCCGCCGAGGGCCGATGCAAGAAGCCTGTTGGGCTCGAGCCAGCGAGTCGTCACCGATGCGTGCTCGCGTCGCGAAGCCACCACGAGCCGACGAAGAGCCCGAGCGAAGAGTGAGTTTAAGCGTCGATTAAGTGAACTGCTGTCATCGTAGCGGACGATGAGACCGACCTTCCACGAGAGCCTGCGCGCGCCCATGGCCCTCGGGCGTGTGTTGGCGCCTTGTTGTTTCGCGCTCGCGGCTGCCTGCGCCGCGTGCGGCGGCGATCCTTCCCCTGCGGCCGTCAGCGGCGCGAGCTCCGACGCGGGCACATCGGTCACCGATGGCGCGACGTCGAGTAGCGACGCCAAGGCGGCGCCGAGCGACATCAGCCCCGCCGACGCCATCGCGCGCGCGCAAGCCATCGTGGAAGGGTGGTGCGTCGACGAGACCTCCTCCGATCCGCAGTCCTGCGCCGACCGCAAGGCGGCCTGCCTCTCCGGGACGCCACGCACGCCTTACCTGACTCACGATCGCGCCTTCGCCTGCAACAGTCCCGGATGCAGCGACTTTGACGACAAGGGAACGTACTATCTCGTGCCGTTCGACAAGGCCGACGGGACGACACCGTGCATCGTCGCGGTGGCGAGGCACCTCCGCGGTGCCGAGCCGGGGAGCTTCATGGTGGCGCGGTCGGGCTCGCCCATCCACTACCTGCCCGTAGGCGAAGAAGCGGCAGGCACCGCGCTTACCGCGCACCTCGCGACGCTCGGCACGCCGACGCCGAGTGCGCTGCCGGCGGCCACGCTCGTCGACTACCCGGCGACCGCGGCGTGCGGTTGGTCACTCGATTTCCCCATGTGGATGTTCACGATCGACTCGAAGACGTGGTTCGTCGATCAGCAAGGGGGCGTAACCGACGAAGTGACGTTTTCAGGCGCCGGCGGCGGCCGCATGCCCACGGCACACGCCCCGTGACGGCAACCATCACCACACCCAAGTTCAACAGAGGCGGGACATCGACGCCATTATTGCCCAGGGCCAATGCCGCAGGGATCGAAGCCCAAATGCCAACCCGTCCAGGGCGGGGTACGGCTGTTGTTGTAATAGCGAAGGTCCGCGCGCCGAATATTGAGCGTGGCAATGTTGCACTGCATCAGGATGAAGTCTTGGGCGGTGCCACCGTGGCGAATGGATCCCCCCATGTTGACCCACCTGCTGAGGGCCCCGCTGGGGGACTGCCAGCGCGTCCAGATGTTGTAGTCCGTTCCGACGACCCAGACCTCCCTGGTGCCGTCCTTCAACGGCATCCCGTGCCAGCCATAACTGCAGATGTAGGTGCCTCCCCAGGGGGCGGGGAGGTGACAATAGGACAGAGCCGACTCCGTCTGCCCCACCGCGTCATCGTCCGCCTCGGTGTCCGCATCCGTGACGTCGGCTGCGCAGGAGGCGAGCAGGCAGAGGACCGGAACGGCAATGGCTTGAGCAACGAATCGACCTTTGAACACTTCGGGCCTCACTTTTCTCGAGCGTCGCTAGCGATGCTTAGCTCGCGGGGACAGGCCGCTTCGTACGGCAGACGACTCTTAATGCCCCATTAATTTTCCACGGATCGGTCGAGCGGCTGTTTGAAGCGTCCGCGCCACGCGGTGAGAAACGCCTCCGCCTCTCCGCGCGCGAGGAAGCTCGCTCTGCACCACGTGTCCCGGACGCCGGACGAGGTGTCCCGCGACGGCATCGTTCCGTCCCCCCCTGGCGCGCGCAGGCGCAGAGCGCCGAGCACGCCTTTGGGGGGGACCGCGCCGCCGCAGCCGCGTCAGCGGCGAGGAGGCGCGAGGGGGGGCATCAACTCACGTCCGCCATCAAGATCGGCGGCATGTGGAGCAGCGTGATCTCCGGCGAGGGCGGCGCGGTCTCCCTCGCCATGTCGATCGCCTCGTGCATGTTCTTCGCCGTCTCGTAACCGAGGAGCTTGGGGATGTACTCGTTGTCGGCGCCGACGACGATGACGCGCCCCAAGTGCTGACGCCCCGCCTCGCCCCAGTACCACATGAAGAACGGGTGGGCCGGGTGGTAGGCGTGCCCCGTGCGGTACATCTGGATGTACGCCGGGTTCGAGGCGAATTTCGCTTCGTAGCGCTTGTGGAGCTCGAGCGCGTCGCGCGTCTCGGGCAGGAGGTTGTGCACGAACTCGATGTACGAAGCGTGGTGCTCCTTGTCGAACCGATCGGTGCACGGGTGGGTGATGATCATCGTGCCCCCCTTCTTCACGAGCGGCTTCCCGCGGTAGCAGTTGAAGAGGTAGCCCTCGGCCATCACCTGCACGAGCAGCGGGTTCAAGAACGAGTTCACGTTGTACGGGCTGATGTACGGGATGCCCGTCACCAAGATGTCCGCCTGCCCCTTCACCGGCACCGCGTACTGCTCGAACGAGCGCGCGATGGTGTGCTCGTGGACCGCTTCGGTCTCGCCGGCGAAGACGCCGGTCACGCCGTACGGCGAAGGGACCTTCTCGAAGACCGCTTGGCGCGCCGGCTGCGGCACGTTGTCGAGCGTCAGGCGGAGCGCCTTGAGCGCAGCCTTCTCCATGCCGGTGAGATCGTCCTCGTTCTTGTGCAAGAACTCGAGCGGCCGATCGAACATGCGGTTGTTGATCGTCGTCTCGATGGTGAAGACGTTGAGCGCCTTGTTGGTGATCTTCCCCATGCGCGTCACGCTGTCGGCCAGCGCGCTCGACTTGGGGTCCATGTAGCTGTGGCACCTGCGCATCACGTCGGGGTTGTGGTGCGCGCGGAGGCTCTTGTAGCCGCAGAGGCCGACGGTGACCGACTTGTGCCCGCCGTCCATGGGGACGAGGTTCAAGTTCACGTAGATGACGAGGTCCGACTCGACGGCCTTGCGATTGAGCTCGACCACTTCGCCGAGCTCGGTCGTGCCGACCTCTTTCATCCCGCGCGGATCTTCGGCGTCGTGGTTGTAGAGCCGGTCCGGCCAGTAGGCATTGAAGATCTTGTCGCCCACGATGTGACGCACCTCGGCCGCGGTCATGCGGCGGTGCACCGACGTGGCGATGATCATCTCCACGTCTTCGACGCCGTGGTCGGCGAGCTGCTCGAGCACGATGGTGAGCACGCGCTCGCGCACGTCGGGGCGACGCATGGGCGGCAGCGGGAGCGAGATGTCGTCGATGGCGATGACGACCTTCATCCCCGGGCGGAGCTTCGCGTGGAGCGGGTCCGAGTTGTACGGGTGGTTGATCGCGTAGCGGATCGCCGCGTCGACGTCCTTCAGCGGAGCGAGCGGCGGGCGCGGATAGATCACGCGCGTGCCGACCGGCATGTCGACCTCCACCAGGCGATCGCCGGAGAAGATCGTCCGCGGGGCGGACCTGCGATCGAGCGTGACGACGAGAGGATGATTCACGGCACGGTTCTCGCGCGCGGGCGGCGCGCCGTCAATCCGAGAAACGCCGGCAAGAGCGCGGCCCGCGTCAGATCTCGTCGAGGAACCGCCGGATGGCCGCGTTCAGCTCGTCGGGGAATTCCGCCACGATGTAGTGCGTCGCCCCCTCGAAGACTTCGAGCCGTGAGCCGCGAATCGCCGCGTGGAGCTTCTGCGCGCTCTCCTCGGGGGTCAGACGATCGTGCGTGCCGGCGGTGATGAGCGTCGGCGCGGTCACGTGCGAGAGGAGCGGCTCGCCGTCGTACGCGTCGAGCAGGGCGATCATCCGCATGTACCGACCCACGTCGATGGTGCCGAACTCGGCGAGGATCGCCTCGAAGAACTCCGGGTTGCGCGCGAGGAGCCCGACCTTCTCGAGCGCACGTCCCATTCCCTTCGCCTTGAGCATGCGCGAAGAGACGACGCGCATCAGCGGGCCGGCGCGCGATCCGAGGCGGAGCGCGCGAGCCACGAGCCTTTCGCCGCCGCGCACGGGGACGACGCCGGCGAGCGCACGCCCGTACGGCCCGTTCACGAGCACGAGCGCCTCCACGCGTTCGCGCGCGCGGTGTTGGTACTCGAGGCTGATGGGCACCGCCATGCTCCACCCCCCGAGGACGAAGCGCGCGAGGCCGAAGGCCTCGATGACCGCCTCGAGATCGCGAACGTGATCCTCCACGCGCAGCGCATCGGCGTGGGCGGGCACGCCCGACCGATAGAACCCGCGCATGTCCCAGGTGTAGACGGTGAAGTCGCGAGCGAAGTGCTCGACGATGTACTTCATGGAGAGGATGGGTGCGCCCATCGCCGGCGGCATGACCCACGCGCGCGGTCCGTGACCGAAGGCGAAGCACGCGAGCTCGGTGCCGTCCGCGCTCCTTACGACCCGCTCTACCGTCGGCGCTTCGATGCGGAAGGTCAAAAGGCCCCTCAGCGCGCCCTACGCTCGGCTCACTTCCGGAGCGCGCGCGCGCTCAAGAGGAGCTGCCAAGACGCCTGGCGGTGCGAGAGATGGTTGTTCATCCACGACATGACCTCGGCGTTCGCGTACGTGAACGCCGTGTTCATGCGGAAGGTCTGCGTACCGTCGTCGCAGGAGACCGAGAACTGATCGGCGGCCACCGCGAGGTCCGTCATGTGATTAATGTACTCTGCACACTTGTGCCCGAAGGCGCGGGTGGCGTACGAGTCGATCCAGATCGTCTGCGAGCCGTCTTGCTCCGAGATGTAGGAGACGCTCAGCGGCCAGTTCATGGCGTCGCCCGGGACGTTGCACGTCCACGAGCTGTCGCCGGCGGCGCACGCGTAGCCCTGGCTCGTGAGAATGTCGACGATGACCTGACCGGCGTTGCGGTTGTCGGGCGCCGGCTCTTGCGCCTCGCCCCCGCCTCCACCCGCGTGACGGCCGCACGCCGCTACGAAGAGCCCGAGCCCGAGAGCGACGAAGAAGGTAGATCGCGGCATCCGGAGGCCTTCAGCTCGAGGGTCCGTCCAAGGTGAGGACGGGCCAGTGGTAGGCGTGGGCGAGTCGGAGGAGCTTCCCGTCCGGGTTCACCGCAGCGGGGTGACCGACGACCGAGAGCATGGGGACGTCGGAGTAGCTGTCCGAATAGGCGAAGCAGTGGTCGAGGTCGTGTCCGTGCGCGCGCGCGTGCTCACGAACGAGGCGTGCCTTCTCCGGACCGGCGACCACCGGACGAAGGAGGCGCCCGGTGGCGAAGCCGTCCTTGATCTCGAGGCGATTGGCGATGACGCCGGTCGCGCCGAGGTGATCGGCCAGGTGCTTCATCAAGAAGTCGAGCGCGCCGGAGACGATGACGACGTCGTGCCCTTGGTCCCGGCAGCGCTGCACGAGGTCCTTCGCGTCGGGGTAGAGCGCGCGCTTCATGACCGTGTCGAACGCCTCCTCGGCGAGGAGGAGCAAGCGGTCCTGGCTCATGCCGGCGTACGCGGAGAAGAGGAGCTCGTTGAAGGTGCGCCGATCGCGCATCTCGGCGATGGCCATCTGCGGCGCGCGGACCATGGCCTTCGCCAGGCGCCCCAAGCTGTGGAGCGGCGTGGGCTGATTCATCAAATAGAAGAGCGTGGGGTGAACGAGGTTCGTTCGCACCAAGGTCCCGTCGACGTCGAAATAGCTGGCGGTCACGGCACTCTCGCTTCTCGGCTCGCGCGGGCGAGACGAAGGCGTTTTCTCGCGCGCGGACGGACAATTGTCAATGTGCCCGCCAGGCGGGTGCCGAATCCCCCGGGCGGGGAGCGTGGTACCGTTGGCGATCGTGGCGCACCCGATCGTCATGACGCGGCAGGTGGAGCTCCGTGCCTCGGCGCGCGAGGTGTGGCCGCTCTTGTCGGCGACCGATCGCGTGAATCGTTGGATTGGCCTCCCCGCGGTGAAGGCGGTGGCCGTAGCGCCGGGCGGTACGTCGGCGGCGCGCTTCGTCGTCGAGACGAAGTCGGGCGGCGTCCCCACCAAGTACGAAGAGCTCCCCTTCGAGTGGACGCACGAGCGCTCCTTCCGGGTGCGCCGCAACATGATCGGCGGCCCGCTCGAGGGGATCACGATGGCGTTCGAGCTCGAGCCGCACGCGAAAGACAAGGGCACGCGCCTCACGCTCACGCTCGAGGCCACGCCGCGCTACACCGTCCTGCGTCCGTTCGCGCGCATCGCCGGCGGGAACACGCTCAAGCGCATGATCGAGCTCGCCGAGGCGGTCGACGCGCACATCGCGCAGCAAGAGCCGAGCCCGTACCTGCGCCCCGCGTCACCGCACGATCCGCGGGTGCTCGAGGTCGGAGTGACCGCGCTCGTCGGGCAAGGGATCGATCGCGAGCTCGCGGTGCGCGTGGGCGACTACGTGGCGCACTGTCCGGACGCCGATGCCATTCGCATGCGCCCCTTCGAGGTGGCCGACACCTGGGAGGCCGATCGCATGAGCGTGCTTCGCGCGTTCTTGCACGCGGTCCCGGCGGGCCTGGTCGAGCTTCGTTGGGGCGTCGTGTGCCCGAGCTGCCGCACCGCGAGCTCCGAGCTCGCCTCGCTCGACGAGCTCTCGGTCTCGGGCCACTGCCAGCTCTGCGACATCACCTTCGAGCTCGAGCTCGATCGCGCGGTCGAAGCCACGTTCGTTCCGCATCAGAGCCTTCGGGTCGTCCCCGAGCAGATGTTCTGCATCGGCGGTCCGGCGCGCACCCCGCACGTCCTCGCCCAAGCGCTGGCGCCTCGCCACGGCAAAGGGACCCTCACGGCGCCCCACGAGGCCGGCCGTTACCGGCTCTTCGCCCGCGGCGGGGCAACGTGCAACCTCGAGATCGAAGCCGATGCGCCGAGCGACGTGTCCCTCGAGGTCGACGACGCTGCGGCGCGACCGGCGCAGCTCCGCGTCGCCCCCGGCGGCTCGGTCGAAGTGAAGAACGCGAGCGGCGAAGACCGACACGTGAAGATCGAGCACCTCGCCTACGCCTCGACGGCGGCCACCGCCCACGTCGTCTCGACGATGAGCGATTTTCGTCGCGTCTTCTCCAAGGAGCTCGTGAAGCCCGGCACGCCGCTCAAGGTCGCGCGCGTGGCGATTCTCTTCAGCGACCTCACCGGCTCGACCGCGCTCTACACGAAGGTGGGGGACGCCGCTGCGTTCCGCCTGGTGGACGATCACTTCGACATCTTGCGCAAAGCCATCGCCGCGCACGAGGGGACGGTGGTGAAGACGATGGGCGACGCGGTGCTCGCCGCCTTCATCGACCCGCGAAGGTGCGCGCGCGCCGCCATCGAGGCGCTGCGCGCGTTCGAGAGCTTCCGCGCCACCCGCGAGCACGGCCCGCTCGTCGGCCTGAAGCTCGGGATGCACGCCGGCCCTTGTTACGTCGTCACCGCCAACGGCGTCCTCGACTACTTCGGTCAGACGGTGAACGTGGCCTCGCGGGTGCAACACCTCGCGCAGTCGGGCGAGCTCGTCCTGCCGCAGGAGATCGTGGCCGAGCTCGGGGACGAGGACCTCGCCGGCATGCGCGTCGTCGAGCGATTCGAGACGCGCGTGAAGGGGGTCGAGAAGCCGCTCGAGCTCTTGCGGCTTCATCTCACGGCTTCGAGGCTACCGCCGGCAAGTTGAAGGGCCCCGCGGTCACGGGGCAGCGAAGTAAATCCTCTGGAGCAGGCTGACGATCGCGTCGATCGGATCGCCCTTGCGCCGGTCACGAATGAGACGCCAGACCGATCCCGCGAAGGGCTCGAGCCGACGCTCCCCGGTGCGAAGGTCGTCCTCCATCTGCAAAATCTCTTTCACGAAGACCCCGTAGTCTTCGCCCACCTCGGCGCGCGCGATGCGAGCGGCGAGGTACCTCCGAGACTCGGCACAGAGCGCGAGGACCTCGTCGAAGGTCAGCGACGGCAGACGGGGCTTCCGTCCCTCGGGGCGAATCGGGACGCCGTGGATCGTGGGGAGTGGGCCGGCGAAGTCCGGCGTCCAGAGTCGCTCGAGCTTCCGCGCGCGATCCTTGTCGCGGAGATTGGCGATCGCGGTCCACGCGGTGATGAGCAAGAGGAAGGCCGCGAACAGCACCCTCGCGGGGAAGGTCTGCAAGAGCTCGTTCACGACGAGGCGTCGCCAGTTCAACTTCGTCGTCGGTCGGGGGCGCACGTGGGCTCGGTTCATTGGTCGTCTCCTTGGGGGTGAAGCATCGCGATGGCGGGGTAGAGGCCGTCAGGCAGGACGGAAGTCGGGCTCGGTCGAGCCGCGGCCGCGTCGCTGACGAAGATCTGCTTTGCGCCGCCGGGCATTCCGTTCAGCGGCGCGACGGGGGAGCGCACCACCTCGGTCCCTTTCGGGAGGTAGTAGCGACGGAGGTGCGTGGCCGGATTCGCTTCGCCGTCGAGCGCGAGGTCGCGGACGGGCGAGCCCACCGGTTCTTCGGTGAACCAGCGCCCACCGGCCTTCGCGTCCGGTCCGGTGTAGCGAAGCACCTCGGTGTTCTTCTCGAGCACCTCGGTACGAGCCCCTTCCCCGAAGCCCTGCAGCGTCGAGTCGACGTGCTCCGCGGGCACGTTCATCCGAAGGAGATCTTCGCGTACCGCTTCCTTCGACGTCCCCGCGAGAGGCTCGACGTCTTCGGCGATGCGAGCCCCGAAGCCAGGGATCTTGGCTTTGAACGTGCTCACCGTGGCATCGATCTGACTGGCAGGCTCGACGAGGGCGCTGAGGTCGGCGGTGTCGAGCACCGCGGGGGCCGTGAGCACGTTCGTCACGAGGCGCCCCCAGAAGACGGGATCGCGCACCGCTTCGTTCCACGCGCGGGCGAAGTGGGTCATGCCCGCGCGGAGCCCGTCGCGCATCACCGAGTTCATCACCCGCGCGCTCTCGAGCTCCCACGAGGTCTTGGGGCCGCCGTTCGCGAAGGAGAGCGCGCCTGCGCTCGCGAACCAATCCGTCTGCGACTTGAAGGCCTCGAGCGAATCGGGCCCGACCACGAACTCGACGCGCTTCGTCTCGGTGTTGAACGCGTTGTAGTAGGCGAGCCCCTCGCGCCCCGAAGCGTCCTTCGTGAGCATCGGCTCGAGTCGGTAGGCGCCCGCCGTCTCGCGATGCGCCGCCGAGCTGCGGCTCACGAACGGGAGATCCTCGGCGAGGTACGCGATGGTCACGCCGTGCGCCGCGTTGGGGGCGACGGGGAGCGGAGCGGGCGGCGCGCTGCGCTCGCTCTTCCTCGCTTGGGTGGCGAGCGGCTCGGGGAACGAAGCCAGCTTCTTGCGCGGCTCGGCGAAGCACATCGCCTCGGCGGGCGAGCAGTGGACGAGGTCGTCGAGCGCGTCGTCGGCGTCGCGCTTCTTCGGTGTCGCGACGGGTGTGGCGTCGCACGAGGCGTCGTCCTCGCGCGTCCGGCGGCGCGTCGGATCCAGGCTGATGTCGGGCATGACCACCTATCGGCCGGTGGCCGACGGAAGTTGCTTCGACGCGTGTTGGCGGCCCGAGCCGCGCGAAATCGCTACTCGAGCTTCAACGACTCGACGGCTTGGCCGTTCGCGCCGGCGCCCGCCGGCGGCGTACCGCCCGAGCCGCCCGCGGCCCCTTGGCCTGCTGTGCCTTTGCCGAGCGTCGTGCCGTTGGAGGCCGCGGGCGCCGTGCCGACGTAGCCGACTGCCGACGCGTGCCCGCCCGCGCCACCACCGCCGCCCGCGCCATCGCCGCCTTTGCCGCCGGCTGCGCCCGGACAGCCCGTGCCGCCGCTCGCCGGTTCGCCACGATTGCCACCTGTCTGCCCGACTTGTCCGTTGCCGCCCGCTTGCCCGCTGCCGCCTTTGCCTGCGTGTAGATCGCACGCATCGAGCGTCACCGTGGATTGATAGCTGAGAAGCGCGAAGCTCGAGCCTCCGCTCATCCCTCCTGCGCCGCCCGCGCCGCCGCAGCCACCGCAACCTCCGGAGCCGCCGCCACCGCCGCTACCTGAGACGGCTCCTCCTCCACCACCTCCGCCGCCCTGAGCAACTCCTCCTGTCGCTCCGGATGCGCCATCGGTTCTCTTCCATCCGCTTCCATCAAGCTTCCCGACAGCAGCAGGCGCGGCGGCGCCACCATCCGCCGGAACAGCGTCGGCGCCGATATGTGCGCCGGTTCCGCATCCGCTTGTCCCCGCCGCCCCATCGTGCGGCGGAACCGCGCCGGAGGGGTTCGGCGTGATCATGGGATCGCCCGATTGGCCAGCAGCATTCGCGTCGCCGCCTTTGCCACCCGTCGCATGGATCTTGTTCAAGCAAACATCGGCACACGTCTGCGCCGTGCCACCCGTGTTGTCGGAAGGCGCGTCATGCCCCTTGATCTTCGGATCCGTCGCGGCCAGCGCTTCGTCGTAGTTGCTCGTCTTCGGTGTCGGAGCGCCGTCGCTAGCGTCGCCGCCCACGAGCTTCACTCGCCGCAGCACGACCCCCTTCGACGACAACACCATCGCCGCGATGCTCGACGCACCGGCGCTGCCGCCCGCGCCGCCGTCGCTCGCCCCCGCGTCACCCGTGCTCGCGACCGACGTCGCTTCGACGTCCAAGTCCGTCACCACGAGACTCGACGCGACGCTCTTCACCGTCAGCACCACCTCGCCCGCGCCGGCCACGAGCTTCGCCTTCGCGCCGCCCGTCTTCCAATCGCTGCACGTAAACCCGCCGTACACGCCCGAAAGCGCGCTCGACTGCGACCCGTCGATCGCCACGGCTCCCGCGTACGTCCCCTCGCACACGTACACGCGTGACCTCTGCGTGCTCACTTTCCCCAGCGCCGCGCTCAGCGTCTTCACCGGCGCGCTCTTCGTACCCGCCGCGCCGTCGCTCCCCGTCGCCGACACGAACACCCCCACCGTGTCGTCCACGCACGCAGGCGACTCCGAAGGATCCTTCGTCAAGTCGCATCCGGCGGGGAGGATCTGACCGCCGTCCGTCGCGCCGTCCTTTCCACCGTCGTCGCCGCCGGTGGTGCCACACGCGTCGCCTTCGCAGACGTCGACGCCGAACGTCGGACACCCCGCGAGCGCGGCCACGCCTAGCGCGCCGAGCCCACACACAAGCAAAGTCCCTGCTCTCATGGCCTTCCTCAGAACTCTCTCTGTACCCGAAGGCCGGCCACACCGGGACCCATCATCGGAGCGACTCCGCCCATGGCCGGCGCCGTCGTTTTGCGCGGCGCGACCATCCACCACACGAGACCGCCGACGAGCGCGGCGCCGCCGACGCCGTAGCCGACGACGGCGATGGCGCCGCTCGTCTTCGACGAATCGTTCTTGTCCTTCAGCGCGCTGCACGCCGCGCTCGTCGGCTGGGCGCACGGGTGCGCCGCCTCGAGCGTGCTCGCGTCGTCGGCCTTCGACTTCGAGTCGAGCCCGAAGCCGACGCCCACGCCGATCCCCACGAGCCCCACGCCGCCGAGGATCATCGCGCCGACAGGAGGCGGCCACATCGTGGTGTGGCTCTCGGCGACCGGCGGCGGCTCGACGTGATGGTCGCCCGCGGCCGGCGGCGCGCCCGATCCAGCCGCTGCGCTCGAGGCGCCGTCCACCGTGAGCTCCACCTTCTGCGTGGCGCCCGCAGCGACGTCGACCTGCTTGCGCGAGCCTTTGTCGCCGACGCGCGCCTCGATCCAGTGGCGACCGGGCGTGACGTCGACCACCGTGTCCAAGGGGGCGGTGCCGACGCTGTCGCTCTGATCGACGACCACGCTCGCTCCGCTCGGAGCGGTCACGTCGACGTGACCGGTAGCGGCGACGAGCGGGGGGAGAAGATCCCTTTGGACCCCCTTCACCTTGTCCGCGTTCGATCGTGGGTCTTTGCAATATGCACGCAAGTGCCGGAGCGCCTCGACCGGGTGGCCGCTGTTCTTCTCGGCGATCGCCAGGTTCAAGAGCACGCGGACGTTCGGGTCGAGCGCGTACGCTTGGACGAACTTGGTGCGCGCGTCTTCGTAGTTGCCCGCCTTGGCGAGGGTCACACCTTCTTGGAAGCGCGCGTCGGCGTCGCGATTGAGCGAGTCCTCTTCGCCCCCCGCGGCGCGCGCGGCGGTCGACTGCGCCGTTACCGCGGCGAGCGCGAGGGCCAGAAGGCCGAGTCGGATCCTCATTTTCTCTTCTCTTCCAAGAACGCGTTGTCGGGGTTGTGCGACGAAGGCGAAGGCGCGACGGCCGTCGTCGTACTCGAAGTGGCAGGAGCCGCACGATGGATCTCGCGGGGTGAGACGTGCGCCGAGGCGCTCGAGGAGGGCGCGGCGACGGGCGCAGCGCTCGCGAAGGTCGCCGTCGGCGGGACGAGCGCGCCGGTCGGCTGCGAAGGAGGCGCGGCCGCGCCGGTGGAGGCGGCGGTCACCGAAGCGGTGTCGACGGTGGGGACGGCGAGCGTCGAGCCACGCGTCGAGGCCGGCGGCGCCGTGAGCGCGCGGTAACCGAAGAACGCGATGCCGAGCGCGACCCCCACGCCGACGAGCGCGAGCAAGCGACGGCGCTCACGGAGCGCGCCCCCTTCCGGCGTCACCACCGTGGCGGCTCCGCGCGCCGCGGCGACGGGGCGCGGACGATCGAGCGTGGGCGCGTCGATTTCGACCTCCGGCGGGCGAGGCGTCGGCTTCGTGGCTTTGCGCTTCGAAGGGAGCACGGGCTCGGCGAACCCCTGCATGAGCTCGTCGATCGAATCGTTGCGGCCGAGGCTCCGCGCGCGCGCGGCTTCGAGCGGCGTGTCGGCGACGATGATCGACGGACCTTGCTCCACCGTCCCCTTCGCGTCCTTCGCCGGCGGGCGCGGCCCGCCTGGTGCTTCGCTCGCTTCGACGCTCGGCGCCACCGGGCCCGGCGGCGGCGAGGGGAACGACGGCTCGGTGCTCTCCACGCGACCCGAGGGCGGATGCGCGATCACGCCCATCGACGCGCGACCCCCGCTCCTGTCGGAGACGATCGGCTGCGTGTCCTCGCGCGGCGGACGAGCTCCGAGCTCGCGGTCGTGATCACTCCCCATACGTCACCATCGGCGCGGGCCATTATTGAGCATTTGGATCGTCCGGGAAAAGTCCGAGCGGCTGAACCGAAGACCAGGTGCACGATGCGCGCCGAAATCGCCTGCCCGGAACGTGCCTCCCCCGAAACCGAGCTGGTAGAATCGACGAGGCTCGACGGGCTTCGCGGCGCGCGGCTCTACCGCAGCGCAACCGAAAGCCTCCGCCCGCACCATGTCGACGGACAAGTTCGAATACCCGCCGGGCGCTCGCATCCCCGGGACGAACTACCGCGTGATCCGCGCCATCGGCGCGGGCGGGATGGGGATCGTCTACGAGGTCGAGGACGTCTCGATCGAGAAGCGCTACGTGCTGAAGACGATCCAAGCGCGCCTCGCCGGACGCGACGACGCCGTCGAGCGCTTCATCCGTGAGGCCAAGGCGCTCGCCAAGCTCGATCACAAGAACATCGTCCAGGTGTTCACCGCCGGCATCACCGGCGACGCGATGGCGCTCCGCTACTTCGTGATGGAGAAGCTCAGCGGACACTCGCTCCGCACGGTGCTCGACAACAAGCAGCGGCTCGACTTCGAAGCGGCGTGCCGCACGACCATCGAGCTCATGGGGGCGCTCGACAAGGCCCACGAGCACGGGATCATCCATCGCGACATCAAGCCGGAGAACATCTTTCTCCATCGCGACTCGAACGGCGTGACGACGCTGAAGCTCCTCGACTTCGGCATCATGACGAGCGCCGATGCGCGCACGGTGGATCGCAAGGGCTTCGTCGGCACCGTGCGCTACGCCGCGCCCGAGCAAATCCAGGGCGAGAACGTCACCCCCTCGAGCGATCTCTACGCCGCAACGCTCGTGCTCTACGAGTGCGTCGCCGGGCGCGGACCGTTCGACGAGATCGTCGACTTCAATCAGCTCGTCGCCGCGCACATGACCCGGCCGCCGCCGCGCCTGTCGGTGTTTCGACCCGACGTGCCGCGCGCGCTGGAGGATCTCGTGATGCGCGGCTTGGCGAAGGACCCGGCGACGCGCCCGCCCGACGCCTTCAGCTACGCCGCCGAGCTGAATCGCATTCGGCGGGCGATCCAAGAGGGAGGCCTCCCGAGCCCCACGGCGATCTCCACGGCGCACGATCTGCTGGCCGATCAAGCAGAGTCGCGCGGCACCGAAGCGGGCTCGACCGCGCGCGACGCGGGGCCTCCTTCGCCCGCGCTCACAGGGGCAAAGACACCGCACCTCGACATGAGCCCGCGCGACGCGGCGACGCGCGCCGAAGGTCAGCTCGCGGGGGCGACGACGCCCGCGACCGAGCGCCGAGCACCGGCGATGGATCCTTTGCTCGGCGGAGCCACCGTGGCCGCCGAGGTGCCGATGATGACGCTCGGGCCGGAGGCCCTGCCCGCCGCTCCGGCGCCGAACGCGGCGCGACCGAGCGGCGACGCGCGTCCCCTCGCAGCGCCGATCGATCGCAACGCGCCGACGGCGACGCACGTGCCCGATCTCGCGCGCCCTGGCGCGGGGGGCGACACGCTCCACATGTCGCCTGTCGAGCAGCAGAACCTGCGACCGTTCGTCGAGGGCGCGGTGCAGAAGACGACGCGCATGGAGCCCGTGCCGCAAGCCTTCGGCGCGACGACCGAGCCGCCCGAGCTCCGCGTGACCTCGGCAAATACGTCGCAGTCGATCGGGGACGCGCTCCCCATGCGAGGCGGATCTGCGAATCGGATGGCGTGGATCGGCGTCGCCGTCCTCGCGCTCGTGGCGCTTGCCGGGGCGGCGGTCTTCCTCGTGGTGCGCGTGCCACGGAGCAACGTCGCATCGAGTGCACCGAGCGCGCCCCCGCAGGTCATCGCGTCGGCTCTCGCCACCTCTTCCGCGTCCGCCGGCGCGCCCGAGCCCTCGCCTTCCATCGCGAGCGCGCCGTCGTCGTCCGTTGCACCCTTCGAGCCGACCACGCTCGCCGCCGCGCCGAGCGCATCCACGACGAGCGTCGCCGCGCCTTCGCCGGCGCCGCGCCACACCGCGCATCACTCCGACGGTGATCTCCTGGAGACGCATCGCACGAGCAGCGCGGCGACGACCTCTTCACCGACCACGGCGGCGCCGCGCGCGACCGCCTCGACGCGAAGGATGCCAGGCTCGGGGCTTTGACGCTCTCTGGCGCGCCGAACGCCTAGAGCCCGTGTTTGCGGATCAACCGATAGATGTACGTGCGGTCGACCCCCGCCGCGTTCGCCGCCGCTTGCACGTTGCGCTCGTGACGCTCGAGCAGGCGCCGCACGTATTCGCGCTCGCCGGTGTCGACCCATTGCTCGCGAAAGTTCTTGAAGGCTTGGTCGAAGGCCACGTCGACCCCTCCTGCCGGCGCTGCCGGGGGCGCGGGCACGACCGTCGGCTGCGCAGGAATGGACGCGCGCGGTGAAGTCGGCGGCAGGCTGTGGGATCCCGTCGCGCCGAGGGCCACGTGCTCGGCGGTGGCTTCGAGGCGCGGCCGCGTCATCTCGAGGGCCTCGCTCGGACCGAGCGCCAGCGCGCGCTCCACGAAGTTCCTGAGCTCGCGCACGTTGCCGCGCCACTGCCGCGCGAGGAGCTCGCGCATCACGCCGTCGCTGATCGAGCCCTTGTGCCCGTTGAGCGTGAGAAAGTGCTCCACCAGCATGACGATGTCTTCCGGTCGCTGGCGGAGCGGCGGTACCACCACCGGCACGACGGCCAGGCGGAAGAACAGGTCCTCGCGGAACTCGCCGGCGTTCACCATCGTGAGAAGATCGCGGTGCGTCGCCGAGACGAAGCGCACGTCGACCTTGCGGTGCGTCGCCTCGCCGATGCGTCGCACCGTGCGCTGCTCGAGCACGCGAAGGAGCTTCGGCTGCATGCTCATGGGGAGCTCGCCGATCTCGTCCAAGAACACCGTGCCGCCGTCGGCCGACTCGATCGCGCCTTCGCGTTGCGCCACCGCGCCGGTGAAGGCACCGCGCGTGTGACCGAAGAGCTCGGCGTCGAGGAGGTTCTCGGGGAGCGCCGCGCAATCGACGATGATGAACGGACCGTCTTTCCGCGGCGACGCCTCGTGGATGGCGCGGGCCACGAGCTCTTTGCCGGTGCCGGTCTCTCCGTGGATGAGCACCGAAGAATTGAGCGGGCTGATGCGGGCGAGCGAAGCGAAGAGCTCGCGCATCGCCAGGCTCTGTCCGAGCAGCGGGCCGAACTCGCGCTGCGGCCAGATGTCGAGCTCGGGTGGCCCCTCCTCGTAGCGCACCTTGAAGATGGTCGAGCCCATCGTGATGCGCCCGCCGTTGGGAACACGTGCACACTGCACGAAGAGCCCGTCCACGTAGCTGCCGTTGCGGCTGCCGAGGTCGCGCACCCAGAGCCCGTCGTCGCGTGGCTCGAGCTCGGCGTGGAGACGCGACAAGGTGCGGTCCTCGGGGATTTGGATCCCCGCGCCGTCGGCCGAGCCGACCACCGTGCGTCCTTCGATGCGGGCGAGGTGCTCTCCGTGCGTGTCGGTCCACGAGAGCACCGCGAGCCGGCGCATCAAGTACGACGGCATGCCGTGAATGAGCGTCTCTTCTTCGCGGTCGCTCTGCCCACTCACACGGCGAGTATAGCGCACCCCCGCGCACCCAAGGCGGCAGCCGCTCGGCTGGTCCAACGAGGGATGCGAAGGGTTTTGGCGGTCGCGTTCGTCGGGGCTTTCGCGGCGGGATGCACAGCGGCGGGCGCTGGAGGCGGGGCGCTGCCGACGCCCCCTTCGCCCGGATCGTCACCTCCCCCGCCTCCCGCTCCGCCCTACGATCTCGCGGCCGATCGCGACCTCCGGCGCCGCGAGGGGGAGCACGCGCTGGGCAAGGGCTCGAAGAGCCAAGTCGTGCACGAGACCTTCGTGCTCGTCGGCGCCCCCGGGGACGGCGGGAGCTTCGCCGCGAGCGCCGCGCTGACCGGCCGTGCGCTCGACGCGCTCCAGAATCATCGCTTCGACGCCCACCCCAAAGAAGCGATCACTGTCCTCCTCTTTTGGAACGCCCCGAGCTACGAGGCCTTCTGCAAGTCGGCGCTCCACGAAGCGTGCATCTCCCCCTTCGGCTTCTTCGAGCCCGACGGTCGCCGCATCGTGATGAACGCCGGACCGGGGCTCGGAACGCTGACGCACGAGATCGTGCACCCGCTCGTCCGCGCAGATTTCCCCGAGGCGCCCACGTGGCTCGACGAGGGGCTCGCCTCACTGTTCGAAGCGCCGGTGCTCCCGCGTGACGGCGAGATCCACGGCGCGAGGAACTGGCGGCTGCCGCGCCTCCGCGAAGCGCTGGGATCGCGCGATTCACGCGCCCGCGCGAGCCTCGCGACGGTGATGAGCCTCTCCGACGACGCGTTCCGCGACGACGACGAGGCGCTCCACTACGCGACGGCGCGCTACCTCTGCCAGTGGCTCGACGCGCGAGGCATGCTCTGGGATTTCTACCGCGCGTTCCGCGATCACGCGGGCGAAGATCCGCACGGCGAGCGCGCCTTCGCCAGCGTGACGAACGAGACCCCCGCGCAAGCGGAGAGCGCGTGGGAGGCGTGGCTCAAACGTCTTTGAATCGCGCGGGGCGCGCAGCGGCTCGCGGCGTCTCGCGGCGCATCACTTGAGCGAGAGATCGCAGACGATCCCGAAGTGATCGCTGGCGAAGGTCCCTTCGTGCGGCGCGTCGAAGCAAATCCGCGCCTCGAGCGGCTCGCCGCGTCCCTGCTCGTCGGGGCCGCGCACGAAGATGTAGTCGATGCGCCGGTCGGGCTCGCGGATCGGCGCGGCGAAGGGGTTCCTTCGCGCGTAGGTCGTCCCGTTCCCCTTGCCGACGATGCCGAAGGTATCTGCAAAGTACACGCAGCGGCCGCCGAGGCCGGTGAGTCCGCGGAGGAAGCGAATCTCGTCGGCGTCCGGGTCGGCGTTGAAGTCGCCGAGCAGGATCGGCGGGTAGTCGGCGTTCGGCGGAACGAGCTCGGCGATCCGATCGGTGACGAAGCGTATCTGCTCGGTGCGCACGTGCCCTTCGTCGAGCTTCCAATTCAGGTGCGTGCAAAATACAGGCACCTTGCCGAAGGGGGCGAGCACCTCGGCGAAGACGAGGGAACGATGCTCGTCGGTGCCGCCGCGCGGGAGCGGCATGATCTTGGTGCGACCGAAGGGCCAGCGCGAGAGGATCGCGTTCCCCATCGGGTAGATCCCCTCTTCGTGGCGGCCGTACACGACGTGGTAGCCGTGCCCCTCGGCGACGAGCGCGCCTTGGTCGAACGAGCCGTCGTCCAAGACGATGACCTCTTGCAGCGCGAGGATGTCGGCGGCAAGGCCCGGGAGCTCGGCGCGGATCGCCGCGAGGCGCTCCTCCCAGGGGCCCATGCGGTTCCAGATGTTGAGCGTGGCAACGCGGAGAGTCACACGTGTCTCAGTAGGGGAGCTCCTTGAAGCCGTCTACCGGCGGCGGTGCTTCTCCGCTCGACGCCGGCTTTCCCTCGGAGCTGGGCGGGGGCGCGGGGACCGCCGAGGGGGCGGCTCTCTCCGGTTCGGGCGCGGCCTTGGCGGCTTCCGCGTGATGCTCGGTGTGCGAAGGGACGACGAGCCGTTCGAGCTCGACGGCTACGGTCCCCTCGACGAGGCGCGCGGTCCGGAGGCGCGGCGCGTAGCCGGCTCGCGAGACGACGAGCTGGTGCGCGTGTTCGGGGAGCGCAGCTTCGCCTTGGAACGTGAGGAGGCACGGGGTCGACGCGCAGACCTCGACGCCGTCTTCGCGCACGCTCGCGCCGGGCGGCGTCGATTCGACCCGGAGCTGTGCGAAGCGCGGCCCGACGGGCGCCGCGGGGGCTCCTTGCGGCGCGGCGATGGGCGCGGCGGCGACGTGCGTGTCGGGCGCGGCGCGTCCACGAAGCACGAAGGCGAGACCGGCGAGGGCGACGACAGCGGCCGCAGCGGCAACGCGGAGCGCGATCTTCTTTCGCGACGCGGTCTCTTCGCGTAGCGACTCCGGCGGGAGCGTCGGCTCGCTGTACGCCGCGAGCACCGTGGGCGCGCTCGTGCGCGTGGGGAGCTCGTCGAACCGCGGGACCGGCGCGGGCTTGAGCACGAGCGCCGGGAGGCTCTCGTCCGAGATCGGCGGGCCCGAGGGGCCAGGCGGAATCGACGCGGGGAAGATCGCGCTCTCGGCGGCGAGGCCCGCGGCCTTGGTGACGGAGAGGGCGCGCTCGGCCGGCACGCGCGCGCGGCGCGGGGCGAACGGGAGGAGCGCGATCGCGAGCTCGGCCGCGTTTTGGAAGCGGCGGCGGCGATCCTTCTCCAAGCAGCGGCCCACGACCTCCACGAGCTCGGGCGGAACGCCGGGGCGGAGCTTCTCGAGCGAGCGCGGCGGATCGTGGAGGATGCCGAGCATGAGCGCGTGGAGCGACTGGTTCGCTTCGAACGGCGTGACACCGGTCAAGAGCTCGAAGAGCACGGCGCCGAGCGCCCAGATGTCGGAGCGGTGATCCACCGCTTCGTCCATCGCGATCTGCTCCGGGGACATGTAGCAAGGCGAGCCCATGATGGTCTGCGCCTTCCCGCTCTCCGGGCTCGGCGTGTCCTCGGGCGCGGCGATGGCGGCCTTGGAGATCCCGAAGTCGAGGATCTTCACGTGGTGCCAGCCGTCTTGTTCGACGAGGAACAGGTTCTCCGGCTTGATGTCGCGGTGCACGATGCCGCGCGCGTGCGCCTCGGCGACGCCGTCGCACGCTTGCACGAGGTACTCGGCGGCGGTCGCGACCGGGATCTGCCCGACCTCGCTGATCACCTGACCGAGGTCACGGCCCGTGAGGTGCTCGAGCACCATGAACGGCGTGCCGTCGTCGTGCTCCCCCACGTCGAGCACGTGCGCGACGTGCTCGCTCTTCAACTTGGCGGCGGCGCGCGCTTCGTTGGCGAAGCGGGCCACGACCTGACCGTTGGTTCGCAGATCGCCGCGGAGGAACTTGAGCGCGACGGGCTTGCGCAACTGCATGTGCGTCGCCGCGACGACGACCCCCATGCCCCCTTCGCCGAGCACACGCTCAACGCGGAATTTTCCAGCCACGATCTCCCCGGTGCGGACCGAAACACGCGAACCGGGACCGGTTCGTACCGTCGGCGGCTCATCCGGGGACGGGCTCACCGCGGTTGTCTCGAGGTTCGAGATGTCGCGGGGCCTCGAGGGGGGCGCAGGCGGTAAAGATGATGCACCCACATCGATATCGTACGGAAGCTCCACTGCATTTATCGACGCCGGATCTGCGCGAGAGCGCCGATTTCTCGCCTGTTCCCCCACTTCCCCCACCCGGCACCTCCTGCACGCAAGGCGCGGATCGGCGGCCCACCACGGGGCGGCGCAATGGGGGCAAACGCCCCCTTATTTGCCCTAACAGGCTATATTTCCTTCGTATTCTTACACCACGTCCGCGGTGCCGAGCCCGGGAGCAGGTGCGCACCTCGAACGCCGGCCTCCCCCCGGAACATGAGGAGGACGAGGGCTGCTATGGTCGGCGGCGGAGCGAACGATGGCCGACGAAACGACGACCTCGGGGTGCGCGCTCGTGACGGGGGCTTCGGGGGCGCTCGGCGGCGCGGTGGTGCACGAGCTTCACGCGCGCGGGTTCGCCGTCGCGTTGCTCGACAGCGCGCATGGGCGAGATCGCGCGGCGCAGATGGAGCGCGAGCTCTCCCTCCCGGGGAAGCCGCCGGTGAAGAGCTACACCGCCGAGCTCGCGACCGAAGCAGGCTGGGCCGGACTCGTCGAGCGCGTCGAGAAGGATCTCGGCCCCGTCGTCTCGGCCACGCTCATCGCCGGCGCGTGGCAAGGCGGGGCGAAGCTCCACGAAGCCAAGGGCGACGACGCTTGGCGCCCGATGATGGACGCGAACCTCGAGACGGTGCACCGCTCGCTTCGCGCGCTCCTCCCCGGCATGGTCGCGCGAAAGCGCGGATCGATCGTGGTCATCGGATCGCGCAACGTCGAGCGCACGTGGACCGGCGCCGGCGCCGCGGCGTACACCGCCTCGAAGGCGGCGGTCATCGCCTTGGCACAAGCCGTCGCCGCCGAAGTGCTCGAGGACGGCGTGCGGGTGAACGCGGTGCTGCCGAGCACGCTCGACACTCCGGCGAATCGACGCGCCATGCCCGACGCTGATCCAAAGCGCTGGGTCGCCACCGAATCGGCGGCGAAGGTGATCGCGTTTCTCCTCTCCGACGACGCGCGCGACGTGTCGGGGGCGGCGCTCCCGCTCTACGGACGCTCCTGATCCGGTCGGATGCGTATCGTCACCTACAACGTTCGCTACTTCGGTCACGGCACACGCGGCCTCGCCAGCACCCGCCGTGGTGTGCATCGCATCGCGCAGGCGCTCGCGTCGCTGCAGCCGCTCGCCGATCTCGTGTGCCTGCAAGAGGTCGAGGCCGTGTCGTTTCGCTCGACCGTGGCCCACCCCGAGGAGGGAGAAGAGAGCACGCAGCTCGCGCGGTTGATGCGCGCGCTCGACCGCGTGTTCCACGAGAGCGGGCGCGAGACGCCGTACGAAGCCTTCTATTTCCCCGCGCATCGCTACCAGCTCGGCAAGGTGCTCCCCTTCTACACCACCGGGCTCGCGGTCCTCGCACACCGCGATCTCGAGGTCGAGCACGTGAACGACGACGCGCCCCACGACATCACGCACCGGGGGCTTCACCCCGTGGTCGCGCTCAAGCAGACGCGCATCTGCGCGCACGTGCGCGTGAAGCGACGCAAGGGAGCGCCGCTCGACGTGTTCAACACGCACCTCAGCTTGCCTTCGACCTTCTCCAAGGATTTTTGGACGAAGCCTCGGCGGCTGGGCTACGGACCCAACCAGCTCGAGGAGGCGCGCACCCTCGCTTCGTTCGTCGACGAAGAGCGCGCGAGCGATCGCTTCGTCGTGGTGGGCGACTTCAACGCGCTCCCCGGGTCTCCGGTGTATCGCTACCTCGTGGGCGAGCGCGGCTACAAAGACGCCCTGGCCGACGTGCACGCGCTCGACGAGAACGCGCTCCAAGCGTGGCCCACTGCTGGGTTCATGGCGCTCCGCATGCACCTCGATCACATCTTCAGCGGACCTGCGCTCCGGTGGGTCGACTTCGAGGGATCGCACCGCTTCGGCGAGCGCGGCGCGCGCTTCCACGGGCTCTCGGACCACGTACCGCTCGTCGGGCGGTGCGATCTCGGCACGGAGCACCCGCGGTGACGCCCCTGCGCGTGAAGCCGGTTGGCACGGCGCTCGCGCTTGCGATTGGCGCGCTCGCGCTCTTCGGGTGCACGGAGAGGCGCGCAGCCCCCTCGCACGAGTCGTCGACGGGAGTGACGGTCTTGCCCGAGGGAGCGCTGCCGCTCCATGTCTTCGTCGGATCCGACGGAGTCGCGATGGTGGGAGGCGAGCCTTTCCTCGACGACACGGCGATTCAAGCGCGGGCCGAGGCGTTCCACGCCAAGCACCCGCACGCCGGCGCCGAGGTGCGGTCGACCCAGGCCGCGCTTCACGGTCGGACGGTGCGTGTGCTCGATCTGTTGCGCGAAGCCGAGCTCGATCCGATCCACGTCGCCCTCGCCGAAGAGTGAGCGGCGCTCCACGCGGCGCAAGCGGCGGTCAGGTCGAGTCGACGAGCTCGATCTCGAACTCGAGCGTCGCGTTCGGCGGGATGAGCGGCGGCGCCCCTTTGCGGCCGTAGCCGAGCTCGGGCGGAATGGTGACCTTGCGCATGCCGCCCACCTTCATGCCGGTGACCGCCTTCTCGAAGCCGCGAATCACCTGGCCGCTACCGAGGCGGAACTCGAACGGTGTGCCGCGCTTGCGCGAGCTGTCGAACTCGGTCCCGTCGGTCAGCGTCCCCACGTAGTGGATCTTCACCATGGAGCCGAGCTTGGCCTCGGGACCGTCCCCCAGCTTCAAGTCTTTGATGAGGAGCTTGGAGCTCCCCACGCCGCTGGCGACCGAACGCGCCGGATCGTCCGGGGGGAGCGACGCGCTCTTCCCTTCCGTCGCCTTCGCCGAATCTTCGGTCTCCGCGAGCTGCACGCAGCGCGTGCCGTCCCACTTCCACTTGTCGCCGCAGATGGGGTCGGCTCCGGGGACGAGCGACGCCCCCATGCCGTCGGCGGCGGAGGCCGAGGCGAACGGCGCGGCGGCCGGAGGCGCGCCTTCTTTGCCACCGGCGCACGCGAAAGCGACGAACGGCAGAACGAGAAAGCTCGCGGGGAGGACGAAGCGAAGCGCTCCTTCGCGGAAGGACTCGAGAGGCATGGGCCGCGGAGTGTACCCTCTCTCGGTGATGGGCGTCGTGGTCCGAAGCTCGATCGTGGGGATCGCCCTCGCCCTTCCGGCGAGCGGGTGCGACCGCGACGAGACCAAGCGCTTCGAGCCGTCCCCCACGCCGGCGCCCATCGAGAGCCTGGCGCACGCGGTGGGCGGCGATGCCGCGGCGCTCGTCGCGCCGGTCGATCCGCCCCTTCCGCCGGGAGATCTGCACGACGACATCGCCGCCTTCGTCAGCGTCGAGCGATGCGCGAACGATCACACCGCCGTCGATCCGCTCGTCGCCGACGCGCTCTCTGCGATCGGCTACGACACGTTCTTGCGTGACGCTTGCCGCGTGCTCGACGCCGCGAAGGCGGGCGACACGCGAAAATGCGCTCCCATCGAGGCGAGCTCGCTCCGCGCGCGGTGCGAAGCCACGGTGGCGATGATCCGCGGCGACGCCGAGGCTTGCCCGTGGGTCAACGCTTCGGAGGCCGAGCGCGGGCGCGATCCCACGTGCGTCGCCGTCGCGCTCCACGATCCGCGTCTCTGCGCCGCCGCCGAGGGGGAAGACACGCCGCGATGCAACGCGCTCACCTCGCGCGATCCGAAGAAGTGCGTCACCGCGCGGGACGAAGCGGCGCGCCGCGCCTGCGCGCGTGAAGCCGCGCGCTTTCGCACGAGCCTCGCCGATCCGCCGGCAGCGCTCACGGCGTGGGCCAAGCCCTCGGGCAAGCTCGCGCTCACGGCGACCGCCGGATCGCCCGAGCCTTCGCCTTCGAGCTTCGATCTCACGAGCGACGTGGATCACGGCGTGGTGCTCGCGCGCGAGCCGCTCGGCACGAGGCTTCGCGTGGGCTCGCTCGTCGAGCTCGGCGGCGCGCCGCACGCGGTGTCTCCCAACGGCACGGCGCGCATTGGCCTCGAGCTCGTCGTGCCGAGCGACGTCGGCGTGAAGACCAAAGGCGCGGACCTCACGGCACCGCGCCTCGATCGCGCCGAGCTCGACATTCCGGGGAGCGCCACGATCCCGAGCGAAGGGCTCACCCGCGCGCTCCACGTCACGATCGAGAAGCTCGATCCGACGCGCGGCGGTGAGGTGCGCCTCCGCGTGGAGGGAGAAGCAGGGATCCCGCCGCGGGCGTACCGCACGCGGATCGAGATCGTCACGTTCGTGCGCGACGTGGTCGGCGGCGCGGGCCGCGCGAGGTGACCGCGCTCAGACGCCGATGAAGAGGCGGTGCGCGAAGTTCCGCTCGAGGCGGGCGCGGAGCACTTTGTCGGCGGCGAGCTCGATGTCGTACTCGATGCGCTTGAACTCGAAGCGCTTGTCGTCGGTGTCGTAGACGGTGTAGCTCGCGCGATTGTCGAAGTCGCGCGGCTGGCCGACCGAGCCGACCGAGACGATGTACTTGCGATCGGGCTCGAGCTCGAAGTCGTTCGCCGGGAGCTCCTCGACCGAGTGCTTCGACAAGGCGAACACCTTGCAGAGGTGCGAGTGGCCGATGAGCGTGATGTGACCGATGCGATCGTAGATCGACAGACACTCGCGCGCCTGCTCGGGGGCGAAGATGTATTCGAACTCTTCGAGCCGCACCGGCGAGCCGTGGCAGAGGAGGACGTTCACGTCGTCCAAGCGGTGCTCGTAGGGGAGCCCCTTGAGCCAGCTCATGTTCTCCGGCGAGAGCACGGCGGCGTGTGCGTCGAGCGCGTGGCGCGCGGCCTCGTAGTAGTACGAGTAGTCCATCCGCCCGCTGACGGCGGCGTCGTGGTTCCCCAAGATGGTGGCCTTGGCCACCTCGCGCACCAGATCCGCGCACTCGTTCGGCGAGCCACCGTACCCGACGGTGTCGCCGAGGCAGTAGTACACGTCGATGCGTTCCTTACGGTACGCCTCGAGCACGGCGCTCAGCGCCTCGTGGTTGGCGTGAACGTCGCTGAAAATCCCGATGCGCATGAGGGGATAAGGAGACTAGAACTTATGCGCTCCGGATGCCAGAGAGAGCCGCCGAACAAAACGGGTGACGCGTGGGCGACGACGAGAAGCGAACGAACGACAAGAACGGCCTCAACGGCACACACCTGAACGGCGTCCATTCGGAGGCTGATTCCTCGGACGCGAGCGCCGAGGACGACGAATCGGCAGAGAGCCGCGAGGACGAATCGGCCGAAGAAGTGAGCCCGATGCCGGCGCCGGTCGCCGAGCTGTCGGCCGCCTGCGTGCGCTTCGTGGCCTCCAAGTACGGCGTTCCCCTCGATTTCGGCCCCGATACGCTCAGCCTCGTCGATCAATACGTCCGCGACGCCCGGGAAGAGCTCGCGGGCAAGAGCGAGGGCGATCGCCAAGGGCACCTCGTGCTGCTCCAAGCGTCCATCGGCGCCTATTTGGGCGAAGTGATTCGCCGGGCGCACCGCGGCGTCTGGTACTGCGAGGGCGAGCACGACGGCTGGCGCGTCCGCATGACGCGTGTCTACCTCGAGATGAACCCGATCGGCATGGCGCGCGAGGCGCTCACGCTCGAGCCACAAGAGGGGTGGGCGGCGCACCTCGAGACCGATCCGGCCGAACGCGACGCGCTGGCCGAGCGCCTCGCCTCGCTCGGCGACGTGGAGGACGAGGAGTACTACGCCCCCACGACCCGCTTCGACATCGTCGAGATCGCCGTCGAGGCGCTCGCGGCCCGGGCACGCGCGAGCGGCATGGGCGACGTACGCTTCACGAACGACGACTACGAGAGCTGATCTTCCGAGCCCTCGAGGCCCCGCCTCAAGGACCGGCGTCGACGACGCTCGAGTCGCTCGTCCCCGGCACGGCGATCTGGCGCGCCGGCTCGAGGACGTCGCCGAGGAAGGTGCGCCACTCGAGGGCGTAGCGCCCTCGGTAAAGATTCTGTACCTCGCCCCGGGCCCCCGGCGCGACCCACGCGACCGGTACGCCGTCGAGCCACACGAAGGAGAGCTCGTCGCCCGAGTTGACGAGGGTGAGCGTGCCGCGCGGATCTTTGTCGTGCACGGGATCGCGCTCGCGCCCCGTCTCCCCCGGCCCCGTGTGCAGCGCACCGAGCTCTTGCGGCGAGAGGAGCACGTCGGAGGCGAGCGGCGGCAAGGCGCCGGGCGCGTAGGTCAACGTCGGCGGCGGCGCCGCGAGTTGGCTGGGGCCGAGGTCGAGCCTCCGTACGATCGAGACCGCCTCGAAGGCGATCGAGCCGTGCGTGGCCCAATGAAGCTCGGCATGGAGCGGTACCTCGTCGGCGGCGCAGAGCGGCGTCGAAGGGGGCGCGCTCATGAGATCGAGCAAGAACCGACAGACGAGCGGGCCGCCTTCGCCGGCGTCCGCCACCCGCGCGAGCTCGAAGGTGGCGCGACCGGCGCGCGAGACGACGTCGACTTTGCGCGTGCGGTAGCCGAGACGGCGTGCGCCTTCGCTCGATCCTGTTACGTCGGGGGAAGCGACGGGCGCGACGTCGAGGCGCCTTTCGCCGAGGAGCGCGCGGAGCGATCCCGACGCGGCCACGCGGTACGAAGGCTCGTTCGGGAGAAGAAGGAGGTGCCCGTAGCGATCGGCGCGCGCGCGGATCTCCGTCCCTTCGGGCAAGACGAAGCCGCGCCCCTCGACCACGAAGCGCGCGCGGAACGGCGCGAGATCGATGAGCAGATGCGCGTCGGTGCGCTTCCTCGCGGCGTCGAGCCCCGCGGTGCTCACCTCCGGCGCGTGCGAAGGAGCCTGCGGATCGGCCGGGCGAAGGACGGCTCGCAGGGTGTACCCGGCGACGTCGCGCGCCAGCGTATCGGCGGGCGCGGGGGCGTCGGGCCTCAAGGGGACGGGCGGGGGCGCGGCGTCGGGCGAAGCGACGATGGGGGCGCTGGGCGTCGCCGCGGTCGTGGGGAGCGTGGCGAGCGGCGCGGGGACGGCGCTGGCTTGCGGGCTCGCGGGGGCATCGAGCGGATCGCCGGGGGCGCCGCTGCCGCTTCGACAGCCGAGCGCGAAGAGCCCCGAGACGACGAGCGCCGCGATCGCGAAACGCGCCACGGCGACCTCGTCAGCTCCGAACGAAGTCGCCGATGATCTTCACCGCCGGCAGAACGGGCGGCGCGCCGGGCATGTGTTGCGTGTCGACGAGCACGCTCGCGCACTCGGGGTAGAGCTCGGCGAAGACGTTGCAGTTGCCCGGCTCGTTGTCGAACGCCGCGACGACGCGACCGACGCGCAAGAGCTCGGGCGCGGCGAGGCGCTTGAACGCTTCGTCGGGCATGGCCGCGTCGGGCTTCAGCACGAGCTCGGTGCCGGTGATGCCGATGGGGAAGCCGAGATCGCGCAGGCTCTTGAAGGTGCCGAGGCCCATGAGCGGAAGATCGCGCCCGGTGAGATAGACGAGGACCGCGCCCGCGTCGTAGCAAGCCTTGGCAAACGAAACCGCGCCAGCGAGGGCCACGTCGTGCGCGAGGTGCTCGTCGCGGAAGAAGCGCGCGCGCCAAAAGTCTTCCACCAGAGCCACGTGGTCGGTGCGCGTGATGCCGAGTCGGCCGAGCGTGTCGGCGAGCAGGTACGCGAGGTGGTCCGCCGTGGCGCTCCTCAGGCTGGGGGCGATCTGCGGAAGCTCGGTCTCCAGGGCGTCCGCCGCCTCACGCAGGATCGCCGCCGATCGCGGGCGGTTGTCCATGAGCGTGCCGTCGAGGTCGAAGACCACGACCGGGGTGGGGCCGGAGGGGACCCCGCGCGTCGCCGGCGAGGCGGCGCAACGCGCGATGATGCCCTCGAGGAGCGCGGTCTGGTCGGGGGAGGAGAGACGGGGGTAAGGCACGGAGAAAGCCGAATACCAGACGGAGGCGCGGCGCGCCACGGAGTGTGCTAATCCGACGCTCCCGCCATGGCGACTGCGCAGCGCGACCACTACGAAGTGCTCGGTGTCTCGCGCCAGGCCTCGGCGGAGGAGATCAAGGCGGCCTTCCGCAAGCTCGCCTCGCAGCACCACCCCGACCGGAACCCGGACGATCCGACGGCGTCCATCCGGTTCAAGGAGATCAACGCCTCGTACCAGGTGCTCTCCGATCCGACGCGCCGCGGGCTCTACGACCGGCTCGGCCACCGCGCCGAAGATCCCGGCTCCCCCTTCGGCTCGAACGGCCCCTTCGCCGGCGGCGTGGTCGACATCAGCGAGATCGCCATCGACGGGCTCCTCGGCGACTTGCTCGGTGCGTTCGGCGTCGGTCGCGGCGACCGCGGCGACATCAAGCGCGATCTCGAGGTCTCCTTCGAAGAGGCGGCCTTCGGCTGCGAAAAGAAGATGCAGTACGAGCGCATCGTCACCTGCGGCTCGTGCCGCGGCGGCGGCGCAGCCCCGGGCCACGCGCCCGACGTGTGCTCGGCGTGCAACGGACGCGGACGCGTGCGCTTCCAGCAAGGGCTCTTCCCCATCGCCGTGGAGCGCGTCTGCTCGCGGTGCCGCGGCACGGGCAAGATGATCACCCACCCGTGCGAGACCTGTCGCGGCGGGGGGCTCGTCACCGCGACCAACAACCTCGTCGTCACGATCCCCGCCGGCGTCGAGGCCGGGCAGACCCGTAGCGTCACCGGCGGCGGCAACAAGCCGCGCCCCGACAAGCCCGCGGGGGATCTCGAGATCACCATTCAGGTGCGGCAGCACCCGTTCTTCCGCCGCTCGGGCGACGACGTGGCGTGCCAAGTGCCGGTCACCTTCGCGCAAGCCGCGCTCGGCGGTGAGGTCGAGGTCCCCACGCTCGACGGCAAAGGGAAGCTCCGCGTCCCGCCGGGGACGCAACCGGGCGCGGTGCTCCGCATCAAGCAGAAGGGGATCCCCCGTCGCGCGGGGATCGGCCGAGGCGATCAGCTCGTGGAGGTCACAATCGAAGTGCCGACCGAGCTCTCCGATCGCCAGCGCGCGCTCCTCGAAGAGCTCGCCAAGGAGCTCGGCGAAGACGTGTCGCCGCAGCGCAAGACCTTCATGGAGAAGCTGAAGGACCTCTTCGGCTGATCGCGGCTGTCGCGTGCTGGCGCGCTCCACACGCGGCGCACGCGGCACGTCGCCCAGCGCGCCTCACTTGCAGGCGGGGCGCCCCTGACGGAAGTAGCGGAGCGCTTGGGGAAAGCGGTCGTGCCAGTAGCTCCACGCGTGCTCGGCGTTGGCCACCTCGACGTGATCGAGCTCGTAGCCCTTCTGCGTCAGCGCCGTCGCCATCGCGCGATTCTCGTCGCAGTTGTCGTCGGGGCAGCCGTGGTCCAGGTAGAAGCGCACCGGCACTTTCGGATCTTGGCCGCCGCGCGTGATCATGGCGTTCGAGTCCCAAAAGAGCGAAGCGCTCTGCGCGCCGACGTAGCCCCAGGTCGAAGGCTTCTGAAACGCGAGGTACGTGGAGATGAGCCCCCCGAGCGAAGCGCCGGAGAGGCCGCGATCTTCGGGCGCGCTGCACAGGCGGTAGCGCGAGGCGAGCATCGGCTCGATCTCGTTCGCGAGGAAATCACCGTAGGCGTCGCCGAGCGCGGTCGACGTGTGAAACGTGTACTCGTCCATGCGCACGTTCTGATCCGAGAGCGCGACGAAGCCGAGGATCGACGACGAAGAAGGATCTTGGGCGAAGGTCTGGTCGGCCACCCCGGCGAAGTCGCCGCGCGTGAGCGACTCGTTGCCGTCGTGCACGAGGAGGTGCGGGAGCGGCGCGCAGCTCCCGTCGTCGTAGCGCGCGGGGAGGTAGACGAACACGTCGCGCGTGTCGCCGAGCTTCTGCGCGTGCACGCCGCGGTAGGCGACGAGGCGCCCCTTCGTGGCGTCGGCGTCGCTCGCGTGGACGAGCCCGTTGAACTGACCGACGTCTTGATGGTCGATGCCGTCCCACACGACGTTCATCGCCAGGAGATCTTCGCGAAATCCGTCGTCGGTGGTGCCGCCGAGAAGCTTGTATTGTGCAGCCATGCCGCGCGGGACGCGGGTGTCGGCGACCCACAGATCGGTACCTGCGATTTGGGTCATGGCGAGGGGGCTCGCCTTCCAATCCGGCATTCCCGGACGAAACGAGCCGGCGACGTTCCACGCGCCGTTGGGCGGGGCGCCGCGCACGAGGAAGACGACGCGATCGTCCCCCGGCGCTTCGAGCGGCGTGCCTCCCTGCGCGCGAACGTCGGCGAGGAGCTGGTCGACCCGCGAGGCGCGCGCCGTCGCGTCGGCGACGCTGGCCATGTCGGCGACGAAGGCGTCGTAGAGCGAAGGGGGCGCGTTCTTCACCTGGGCGCGCCGCGAGCAGTCGGTCTTCGCGGCGTCGCCCGAGGCCACGTCGCTCGCGCCGCCCGCGTCGGTCGCTCCCGAAGCGTCGTCGAGGCTCGCTCCTCCGTCGCTCGCCGTCGCCGTCGCGCTCGAGGCGTCGCCGCCGCACGCGACGAGGGCGACGCTCGCCGCGGCGAGGGCCGTGCCCCACCCGAGGTGAGCCGCGCCACGGACGAAAAAGAGCCGCGCCCCCCGGGTGCCAATGACGCGACGCGTCGACTTGCGCAGGCGCGAATTGGGGGTGGACGACTCACGCCTCATGGATGAGTGTCGGTCTTTGACATGGGGTCCCCTGCTCGTCAACGCGACGGCTCGCCCGCCGATCGCGATATATCCGCCCCCATGTCCGCACCTCCCCTTCGCTGCCGCGTGCGTGGCGTGAAGAAGTCGTTCGGCAACCAACCGATCCTCCGCGGCGTCGACGTCGAGATCGCCGAAGGCTCGTTCGCCGTGCTCGTCGGGCCGAGCGGGTGCGGCAAGAGCACGCTGTTGCGCCTCGTCGCCGGCCTCGAGCAAGCCGACGAAGGGACCATCGCCTTGGGCGATCGCGACGTCACCGCGCTCCCCCCGCGCGATCGCGACGTGGCCATGGTGTTCCAGAGCTACGCGCTCTATCCGCACCTCACGGTGAAGGACAACCTCGCCTTCGGGCTTCGCCTGCGCGGCGAAGCGGAGACCGAAGTGGCCAAGCGCATCGCCGAAGCGAGCGCGATGCTCGGGCTCGACAAGCTCCTCGAGCGCTTGCCGAAGCAGCTCTCCGGCGGACAGCGCCAGCGCGTGGCCATGGGGCGAGCCATCGTGCGGCGGCCGCAGATCTTCCTCTTCGACGAGCCGCTCTCCAACCTCGACGCCGCGCTCCGCGCCGAGGTGCGCGTCGACATTCGACGGCTCCACGATCGCCTGGGCGCGACCACGCTCTACGTCACGCACGATCAAGTGGAGGCGATGACCCTCGCCGACACCTTGTGGGTCTTGAACGGTGGGGTCGTCGAGCAGAAGGGGGCGCCGCTCGAGGTCTACGAGCGCCCGCGCTCGAAGTTCGTCGCCACCTTCCTCGGCTCGCCGAAGATGAACCTCGTCGAGGCGGAGATCGTGAAGGACGGCGACGCCCTCGTCGCGCGCGGCGGTGGGATCGACGCCGTGGTCGACGCGCCGCGCTTCGGCGAAGCTCTCTCCCCCGGGCGCAAGGTCACCTTGGGCATCCGCCCGCACGATCTCGTCCCGTCGCACGGCGCGCGCACCGTGGCGCGTCTCAAGGTGGAGCTCGTCGAAGCGCTGGGGTTCGAGGCCATCGCCTACGGCACCGCGGCCGACGGCGACGCGCGCCTCGTCGTGCGACTCGACGCCGAGCACGCGCGCGGTCTCTCGAGCGGCGAAGAGCTGCCGCTCACCGTCTCCCCGGGCCGCGTGCACCTCTTCGATCCGGAGTCGGGCCGCGCGCTCGACGCTGCGCCGTGACCACGCGCCGACCGGACGCGCGCCCGCGCGGCGCGTGGGCGTCGTTCGTCGTCCTCTGCATCTTCTTGGGGCTCGCGCTGTTCGGTGCAGGATGCACGGATCCCGGCGAGCACCTCCTCTTGTGGCACGCCTACCGCGGCGCCGAAGAGACAGCGCTCGGCGAGATCGTGCAGCGCTTCGAGCGCGAGCACCCCGGCGTCACCATCGACGTCTTGGCGATCCCCTTCGGCGCCTACGAGCCCAAGCTCGCCGCTGCGGTGCCGCACGGTCACGGCCCCGACGTGTTCATCTCTGCCCACGATCGCTTGGGGATCTACCGCCGCGAGAACATCGTCGCGCCGGTGGGCGAAGCGCTCCCCGAAAGCGACGTCTCCTCCTTCGACGCCGTGGCCATCTCCGCCACTACCCAAGACGGCGTCCGCTACGCGGTGCCGCTCGCCGAGAAGACGCTGGCGCTCTACGTGAACGAGGCGCTCGTCCCCGAACCGCTCGCGGCGATGGACGACGTGGCCGCCCTGAGGGCGCGCCTCCCCGAAGGGAGCTACCCACTCGCGTACGACACCTCGAGCCTCTTCTTCCACGCCCCCTTTCTTCACGCCTTCGGCGGCGCCGCGCTCGACGCGCAAGATCACTTCGCCTTCGTGGGACCCAAGGCCGCCGCCTCGGTCGAGCTCGTGCACCAGTGGGTGAAGGCGCGCGTCATCCCCGAAGAGCCGAACGAGTCGCTCGTCGCTCAGCTCTTCGCCTCGGGACGCGCGGCCACGGTGCTCGGTGGTCCTTCCTTCGCCTCCGACGTGCACGGCGACGTGCACTACCGCGTGGTGCCGCTCCCCACGCTCCACGCGGCCACGGCCGCGGGCGGCGAAGGGACGATGCGTCCGTACCTGACCGTCGAAGGGGCGTTCGTCACGCCGACGGGTGCGAAGAGCGCGCGCGCCCTCGAGCTCGCGCGCTTCCTCGGGGGAAAGGTCTCGGGCGAGATCCGCGCGCGCGAGGCGAAGCAGGTCGTGCCGCGCGACGACGTGATGCACGAGCCGGACATCGCCGGCGACGTGATGGTGCGCGCCTTCCACGAAGCGGCGACGGCGGCGACGCCGATGCCGACGTCGCCGGCGATGCGCGCCACCTGGGTCCCCGCGGGCCAAGCGATCTTGAAGGTGCTCCGCGGCGATCTCCCCGCCGAAGCCGCGCTCGACGAGGCCGCCGCCCGGTTCGCCGACGTGATGCGCCCGCCGCCGCCCCCGCCCTCGCCGACGCCGGCGCTGCTCGCGGTGGGGGGCGTGCTCCTCGCGCTCGCGTTCGTCGGCGTGAGGCGAGCGCGCGACCAAACCTTCCGCAGCGCGCTCCGCGCCTCGAAGCCGGCATATGCCTACGTGGCGCACGCGGTGCTGGTGGTGCTGGTGCTCGTCGTCTTGCCGCTCGCCGCGGGCGCCGTCACGTCGCTCTTCGTCGGCACCGCCGACGCGCCTCGCTACGTGGGCCTCGGGAACTATGCCTCGATCCTCACCGCGCGCGGCGGACCGCTCCTCGGCCACGGCTCCTTCTACCTCACGCTCCTCGTCACGGTGCTGTGGACGGTGGTGAACGTCGCCTTCCACGTGGGGATCGGCCTAGTGCTCGGGCTCGCGCTCTCCCGGCCGTGGCTCAAGCTCCGCGCGGCCTACCGCGTCGTGCTCATCTTGCCGTGGGCGGTCCCCTCGTACGTGACCGCCCTCGCGTGGAAGGGGATGTTCCATCGGCAATTCGGCGCCATCAACGCCATCCTCCGCGCGCTCGGCGCCGAGCCGGTGTCGTGGTTCTCGCACTTTTCGACGGCCTTCGCCGCCAACGTCACCACCAACGTGTGGCTCGGCTTCCCCTTCATGATGGTCGTCACGCTCGGGGCGCTCACCTCCATTTCCAAGGACGTGCTCGAGGCCGCCGAGGTGGACGGCGCGACCCGCTGGCAGCGCTTTCGTCTCGTCACCCTCCCGCTCCTCGGCCCCGTGCTCCTCCCGTCCGTGGTCCTCGGCTCGGTGTGGACCTTCAACATGTTCAACGTCGTGTTCCTCGTCTCCGGCGGCGAGCCCGACGGCGCGACCGACATCCTCGTGAGTGAGGCCTACCGCTGGGCGTTCACGCGGGACGCGCAGTACGGCTACGCCGCGGCGTACGCGGTGCTCATCTTCGTCCTCCTCGCCTTCGGCACGCGCCTCTTGGGTCGCGTCGCCGGCGGCCGCGCGGAGGCCACGTGAAGGAGCGGAGCCTCGCCGAAGCGTGCATTGTGCATGTGGTGCTCCTCGCCGCGGTGGTGTTCGCCGTCTACCCGCTCTTGTGGGTGGTCTCGGTGGCGCTCTCGCCGGGCGGCGCAGGCACGCAAGGTGGCGCGCTCCCTTGGCCTCACGCCCCCACGCTGGCGAACTTCTCCGCGGTGGTCGGCGCCGGGGACGCGACGCGGGCGTGGCTCTTCGGGCGTCAGCTCACGAGCTCGCTCGTCGTGTCGCTGGCGACGGCCGCTTCGGCGGTGATCGTCGCCGCCCCGACGGCCTACGCGCTCGCGCGCTTTCGCTTCGTCGGCGCCAAGGGGGGCGTCGCCGTGCTCCTCGCGACCCAGATGTTCCCCACGGTGGCGAGCGCGGTGCCGCTCTATCTTCTCCTCGACGCGCTCCACCTTCTCGATTCGCGCGCGGGCCTCGTGCTCGTCTACGCGTCGACGGCGGTGCCGTTCGCCATCTTCCAGCTCCGCGGCGCCTTCGAGGCCATCCCGGTGGACATCGAAGAGGCGGCCATGGTCGACGGCGCGACGCGGGCGCAGGCGTTCTTCCGCGTCGCCCTCCCGGCGGCGCGCCCGGCCATCGCCGTCACCGCGCTCTTCGCCTTCATGAGCTCGTGGAACGAGTTCATCCTCGCCGCCACCTTCTTGTCACGTGAGAGCGCGTTCACCCTGCCCGTCGTGCTCCAGAGGTACGTGGGCGAATACGACGCCGCGTGGGGGCCGTTCGCTGCGGGGGCGATCCTGGTGAGCGTGCCGGTCATGGCGCTCTTTTACGTGGCGCAGCGCCAGCTCGTTTCGGGGCTCACCGCCGGCGGCGTCAAAGGCTGAGCGCGCGTCGCGACGTCGCCGCGCGCCGGTCGCCGGTCGCGCGGTCGCGCGGCGACGTGCCGCGTCACGCAGAAAACTTGGCCCACGCGCGCCTCCCGCGCGACACGAGAGACGATGCCTCTGCGCCGTCCGAAATCGCAGCCCAGCCGTGCTTCGAAGGGTACGACGCGCGCGTCGCGCACCGGCGCCGGCATCACGCGCGAACGGCGCACCGGCGAGGATCGCCGCCAGGCCGAGGATCGCCGCGGCTTCCCACGTCCCGAAGGGCGAAGGCGCGGCAGCGAGCGACGCGCGACCGATCCGCGCGACGACTGAACACGCGCACCTTCGCGCTTCGAGGCGCGTCGCCGCGGTGTCCGAAAGCGCCGTATTTTCCGACGAGGGGAGGCGCGAGTAACCAGACGGTGCGTTACACTGCGCGCTGCATGAAGCCCTGGTTCCTCGTCGCGATCGCGATCGCGCTCACGGGTTGCACCCGCGGCGACCCCACGGCAGCGCGCACGCGCCCGCCGCCCCTCGTCTCGGTCGCGAAGGTGGCGCTGCGCGACGTGCCCGTCGAGGTGCACGCGCCGGTGGACTTGCGCCCCCTCGCGCAGGCCGACGTCGGGTCGAAGACGCTCGGCTACCTGGACGCGGTGCTCGTCGATCGCGGCGACCGCGTGAAGCGCGGCCAGGTCGTGGCTCTCGTCCGCCCGAGCGATCTCCCCGATCAGCTCGCGGCGGCGCGCGGCTCGCTCGCCCAGGCGCAGGCGTCTTTGGCCCTCGCGCGCACCAACGCCGACCGCGCCAAGCAGCTCGCGCCGAGCGGCGTCATCTCGCAGCAAGAGCTCCAGCAAGCGGCGGCCAACCTGGCGACGGCCGAGGCTTCGGAGCAAGCTTCGCAAGCGCAAGCCGCGGCGCTCGCCACGCGCCTGGGGGAGACACGCATCGAGTCGCCGCTCGACGGCCTCGTCTCGGTGCGGAGGCTCGACCCCGGCGCGCTCGTGGGCCCGCCCGGCGGCGGCGCGATCCTCACCGTGGTGCGGGTCGACGTGCTCCGCGTCTTCATCACCGTGACCGAGCGCGAGAGCCAAGGCGTCGCCGTGGGCAAGGACGCGCACGTCGAGCTCGACGCCCTCGGCGGCAAGAGCATCACCGGCAAGGTCGTCCGCGTAGCGCCGACGTTCGATCCCACGACGCGCTCCCTCGACGCCGAGGTGCAGATCGCCAACCCCGACGGCGAGCTCCGCCCCGGCATGTTCGGGCGCGGATCGATCGTGGTCGACACGCACCCGCACATGCCCTCGGTCCCGGTGAACGCCGTGCAGCTCGTGGAGCAGCAGGCGTTCGTCTACGTGCTGAACGGCGACAAGGTGCAGCGCCGCGCCATCCAGACCGGCGTCGACGGCGGCACGTGGCTCGAGGTGACCTCGGGCCTGCACGAGGGGGAAGAAGTGGTGACCGCGGGGGTCGACGGGCTCTCCGACGGAGCGACCGTGCGCGTCGTGCGCGACATGGATCCCTACACCGGCAAAGAGGCGCAGGCGGCTCCGCGAGCCTCGGCCGTCCACGACTGACGGAGGCACGTCATGTGGCTCACTCGTCTCGCGCTGCGCAATCCGATCCTCATTTTGATGATGTCCTTGATGGTCATCGTCCTGGGGGCGGTGTCTCTTCAGCGGCTCCCGGTCGATCTCTTCCCCGACATCACCGTGCCGGTCGTGCGTGTCGCGACCTTCTACCAAGGCGCGGGCCCTTCGGACGTCGAGAAGACGATCACGCAGCCCATCGAACGCGCCGTCGCCGCTTCGCCGGGCGTCGATCGCGTGGAGAGCACGTCGAAGCAAGGTGTCAGCGTCGTCAGCGTGTGGTTTCAGTACGGCACGAACCTCGACAACGCGCAGTTCGAGGTGCAGCAGCGCGTCGCCAACATCCTCAACACGCTCCCCCCCGGCCTCCAGCAGCCGCTCATCTCCAAGTTCGACATCACGAACATCCCCGTCGCGCAGATCGCCGTCAGCTGCGACGGGATGGACGAGCGACAGCTCTACGATCTCTCGTACAACGTCATCGAGCCGCAGTTCGAGCGCCTGCCCGGCGTGGCCAGCGCGGTGGTCGGCGGGGGCAAGACGCGCGAGATCGAGGTGAAGGCGAACCGCGATCTGCTCCGCGCGCGCGGCCTCGGCCTGCTCGACGTGGTGACGGCGGTGCGGAGCGCGAACCTCCTGCTCCCGAGCGGGGATCTGCGCGCCGGGGACCTCGACTACAACGTCTTCACCAACACACAGGTCGAAGAGGCGAAGCCGCTCGCCGACGTCGTGGTGCGGAAGGGCGCGGCCGAGCGCGTGGGCGAGTCCGACTCGGCGGTGCACGTGGGGGACGTCGCCAAGGTCGAAGACTCGACCGCCGACCAGACCGACATCGTGCGCATCAACGGCGAGCATGGCGTGTACATCCGCGTGCTCAAGCAGCCGAACGCGAACACGATCGAGGTCGTCGACGCGGTGAACAAGGCGCTCCCGCACCTGCGCGGCGTCCCGGCGAACGTAAAGCTCGCGCTCTCGTTCGATCAGTCCCGCTACATCCGCGCGGCGGTGCACTCGCTCCAACACGAAGCGGTGCAAGGCGGCCTCCTGGCCATCGCCGTCATCCTCGTCTTCCTCGTGAGCCTGCGCGCGACCGCCATCGTCTCGGTGGCGATCCCGCTGAGCGTGATTGCCACCTTCGTGCTCCTCTACTTCGCCGGGCAGACGCTCAACATCTTCACCTTGGGCGGGCTCGCGCTCGGGATCGGGCGCCTGGTGGACGACTCGATCGTGGAGCTCGAGAACATCCACCGGCACCTCGAAGAGCCGGGGACGACGCGCACCGCGGCCGTGCTCAAGGCGGCGCAAGAGGTGGCGATGCCCATCTTGGTGAGCACCATCACCACCATCGTCGTCTTCTTCCCGGTGCTCTTTCTCACCGGCATCGCCAAGAACCTCTTCGTGCCGCTCGCGCTGACGATCAGCTTCGCGCTCGTCATGAGCTTCTTCGTCTCGCGCACGGTGACGCCGCTCCTCTGCCTCCGGGTGCTGAAGGCCGGTGTTCACGCACCGACCGGGATCGCCGGGTGGGTGACGCGGTGGCTTCACCGGATGGACGACGCCTACGCGCGCTCGCTCCTCTGGGTGCTGCGCCATCGCCTCCCCGTCGTCGGCGCCATCCTCGCGCTCTTCTTCGGCTCGCTCACCCTCGGCAGCAAGCTGGGCAAGGAGTTCTTCCCCGACTCCGACGAGTCGCAGTTCGCCGTGAACTACCGCACCCCCATCGGCTCACGCGTGGAGCGCACCGAGGAGGTGACGAAGCGCATCGAGCAAGCGGTGCGCGACAAGCTCGCGCCGGTGAAGGACGCGCACGGTCAGAGCCACCCGCTCTTCGACACGATAATCTCGGACACCGGGCTCCCGCTCGGCCGTACCGCCGTCTACACGCAGAACTCCGGCCCCCACAGCGGCAACCTCAACGTGAATTTGGTGCCGCGCACCGATCGCACCATCAGCGACGTCCAGGCCACCGAGCGCGTCCGTTCGGCGCTGAAGGAGGGTTTCCCCGGCACGCAGATCACCTTCTTCAACGGTGGGATCGTGAAGCGCATCCTCACCTACGGCACCGCCGCGCCGATCGACATCGAGGTCGTGGGCTACGACCTCGACGAAGCGACGGTCTACGCGAAGAAGATCCTCCCGCTCGTTCGCAAGGTCAGCGACCCCACCGGCGCGCCGCTCCTCACCGACGTGCAGCTCTCACGCGAGGAGAACTACCCCGAGCTCGACGTCGTGGTGGATCGCGAGAAGGCCGGCACCCTCGGCCTGAACCAGCAGCAAATCGCCCAGACGGTGCTCTCGAGCCTGGTGGGGAACACGCAGTTTGCCCCCATCCCCTTCACCGATCACAAGACGGGGAACGAGTACTTCGTGAACGTGCGCCTCGACGACGCGTACCGCTCGCACGTCGAAGATCTCTCCGACGTCTTCTTGAGGAGCGACGGCGGACAGATGATCGCCTTGAGCAACGTGGCCCGCGTCGAGCGTCGCGCCGGACCGGTGGTCATCGCGCGCAAGTACCTCCAGCGCATCGTCGACATCACCGCCAACGTCGCGCCGGGCAAGGACCTCGGCGCCGCGAGCGACGGGGTGCAGAAGGTGCTCGACGACAACCTCCCCCCCGACGGCTTCACCGCACAGCTCGGCGGCCAGACCGCCGCGCAAAAGGAGGCCTTCGCCGGCCTCGGCTTCGCCGCGCTCATGGCGCTCGCCCTCGTCTATATGGTGCTCGCCTCGCAGTTCAAGTCGCTGCTCGATCCTCTGGTCATCATGTTCAGCGTGCCGATGGGGATCACCGGCGTGTTCGCGCTCCTCTACGTGACGCACACGAGCCTCAGCGTGAACAGCGCGATGGGCATCATCATGATGGTGGGGATCGTCGTCTCCAACGGCGTGCTGCTCGTCGACTTCGCCAACGTGCTCCGCGCGCGTGGCAAGCCGCTCCTCGAAGCCACGGTCGAGGCGGCGAAGACGCGCCTCCGCCCCATCCTCATGACCACCATCGCCACCATCGTCGGCCTCATCCCGATGGCGCTCGGCATCGGCGAGGGGAGCGAGACGAACCTCCCCTTGGCGCGCGCCGTCATCGGCGGGCTCACGGTCTCGACCGTCTTCACCCTCTTCTTGATCCCTTCGCTCTACACGCTGCTCGATCGCTTCGCCCGTCGTAACTTCGACGTCGATCCCGAGACGCTCGAGCCGCGCGAGGCCATCACGTGACGACACGTCGCATCTCCCCGCTCGTGCGCGGCACGCGCTTCTCGCTCTTCGTCGCCTTCGCCGCCGCGTCTTCCACCGCCGCGGCCCAGCGCGCGCCGACGCCCACGGCTACGCCGGCGCCCGCGCCGCTGCCGACGGCGAGCACGACCGCCACGACCACCGCTCCTTCGGCCCTCACCCGCGCGATCCCCGACGCTCCCCCCGCGCCGAAGGTCGGCTTTCGCGAGGCGGTGCGCGAGGCGATGGCGCGGAACCCGAACGCCGCGGTGGCGAAGAACGACGTGCGCCGCGCCGAAGCGCTCCTCGGCGAAGCGCGCGCCGGATCGCTCCCCACGCTCACGGGGAACGGGATCTACACGCGGCTCGACGCCGATCGCGAGCTCAGCGGGCGCGTGATTCAAGGGGCCAATCAGGTCCAGGGGAACGTCCTCCTCACCGTCCCCATCGTCATGCCGCAGAAGTGGGCGGCGTGGTCGCACGCCGGCGACGCCATCGACGTGGCCCGCGCCACCGAGGAGGACACGCGCCGCCAGGTCGCCGTCGCCAGCGCGCGCGCCTACCTCGCGATCATCACGCAGCACCGCGTGGTGGAGGTGAATCAGCACGCGCTCAACACCGCGCGCGAGCACTACGCGTACTCGCACCAGCGCTACACCGGCGGCGTCGGCAATCGTCTCGACGAGGTTCGCGCGGCGCAGGAGGTCGCGACCGACGCGTCGACGCTCGAGAGCTCGGTGGCGGCGCTGGCGAAGGCCGAAGAGGCGCTGGGCGTGCTCCTCGGACGCGAAGGCCCGGTGGACGCGGCGGAGGACACCGGCTTGGGCGCGCCCCAGCCCTTGGCGAGCGCGCTCTCGTCGGCGACGACGCGCCCGGACGTGCGCGCGGCGGACATTCGCGTGGAGTCGGCTTCGCACACGAAGCGCGACAGCTGGACCGACTACCTCCCCTACCTCGTGGGGAACGCGCAGGTCTTCTACCAAGATCCGCCGAGCCTCATCACGCCGCAGACGGGATGGCAAGCGCAGCTCCTCCTCACGCTGCCGCTCTACGACGGAGGTCTCCGCTACGGGCTCGCCGGCGAGCGCGAGGCGAACGTGGAGGCGGCACGCATCGCGCGCGAGGGGCTCCTTCGCCAAGCGCGATCCGAGGTGCGCACCGCGGCGGCCGCGGTCGAGCGCGCAGACGGTGCGCTCGGCTCGGCGCGCGAGGCGGCGGAGATCGCCAAAGAATCGCTCGGCCTCGCCAACGTCGCCTACCGCGCGGGCGCGACGACGAACCTCGAGGTCATCGACGCCGAGCGCCGCCTGCGCGACGCCGAGTCGCAAGCGGCCATCGCCGAGGACGCGGCACGTCAAGCGCGCTTCGATCTGCTGGCGGCGAGCGGTCATTTTCCCTGACGGCTCCCGCGGGGGGAGAAATCGCCTCCCCGCTCCGTAAGCATTCCTCGTTCGGTGAGCCGCACGTCGCGCGCTCCCTCGAGCCCTTACCAAGGAGCCGATCGATGGCCTTTCGTTTCAACGAGCAGCACGCGACGTCCCTCGTGGCGCCGCTCCTCCAGCCGGGCGAGCAGTTTCTCCACCGTGTCCGCGGCGTCGAGCGCCCGTGGTGGACCTTCCTCATGTTCCGCTTCGGCGCGCTCTTCTGGCGCTACTACCTCGTGGCGGCGACCAACCAGCGCCTCCTCTTGATTCGCCACAAGGGGCTCCTCGGCGGCTACGGCGCGAAGTCGGTCGAGTCGCTTTCGTGGGGCGAGCTCGACAAGGTGAACTTGGGTTGGGGCGTCTTCAACAAGGACCTCCAGGTGAGCGCCAGCGGCCGCCGCTTCAAGAAGACGGTGAGCCTCGGTCGCTTCTGGATGAAGCAGAACTTCACCCACGCGCAGGGGATCACGCAGTCGTGGCAGCACGGCCGCTCGCTCCCGCCGGCGCCCGGCCCCTACGGCGCGCTCCAGCAGGGCCCCGCTTCCTACGGCGCGCCGGTGATTCAAGGCGCTCCGCAGCCGTACGGGCAGTACCCGCAGAACTGAGGTTCGCGGGTCGTGTGCGAGCGTGCCACCAAACGGCGCGCGCGCACCTCGCCGTGCATCGAACGACGCCGCGGCCGCGCGGCCCTCGTCCTGGCCTCTACGGCTTGGGCGAAGGGGCTTGCGCGGCCGCTTCGTCATTTTCGCGCGCCACGCGGGCGCGAAACTCTTCCGGCGATTCGTCGGTCTGGCGAAAGCGATAGCCACCGGAGCTCACCGGCGCGACGAAGTCGCTCGGCTCGCTCGGCGGCGGTCGGTCCGAGCTCCGCCCCGCCATCACGATCGCAGCGACGACCCCAGCGACGACGACCAAGAGCGCGATCATCCCCAGCGCGATCAGCATGGCTTCCCCCGGCGAAGATTCTCACTCCGCCGACCTTTTCGCCAGCCTCACCGCCCGCGAGATGCACTAAGACCCGAGGTCGTGGCCCTGACCGTCCGCCAGCGCAACGGAGCCGTTTTGGCGGGGATTTTCGCCCTCGCGGTGGCCGGCTTCGTGAAGAGCGGCGCCCTCGCCCCCGCGCATCGCGCGGTGACGGTGCTGGGCGCGGTCCCCGCCGACTCCTTCTTGGTGGTGACGCTCAACGTGCCCGCGCTCCGCGCTTCCCCGCTCGCCGACGCCCTCACACCGATGCTCGGCGCGCTCGACGCCGGCGAGTCGAAGAAGGCGTGCGGCTTCGATCCGATCGATCGCGTGCGCACGGTGGCGATCGCGCTCCCCGAAGAATCGACGGGCGATTTCGGCGTCGTCCTCCGCGGCACGATCGAGCAAGAGGAGCTCGTCCTTTGCGCGAAGAAGACGATCGCCGCGCGCGGTGGTTCTCCCGCGGTGAGCCCCGACCCCGCGCACCCCGATTTCGTGCACGTGAAGGACGGGAGCACCTTCGCTTCGCTCACGGCGCCCGAGCTCGCCTTCGGCAAGGACGGCCTCGTGCTCCTCGGACGCGGCGCGTGGCTGGAGAAGATGCTCGCCGCGGCTTCGGGCGCTTCGCCCAGCGTGCTCTCGGGCGGTGCGCACATGGCGCTTCGTCGCGCGCTCGGCGGGAGCGACGGCGGCGCGAGCGATCCGCGCGGCGCGCTCGTCACCGTGGTCTTGCCGCACGCGCTCCGCGACAAGCTCCAGGGCGAGATGGCCGAAGACGGCGGTCTCTCGGGATCGATGCGCGGCGTGTTCGGTGTCGCCGCCGCGGGGCTCGCGCTGACCGCCGGCGACGCGGGGGGACAGACCGAGATCGCCGCCCAGCTCCGTTGCGACACGGCCGAGGCCTGCGACGAAGTCGACGCGCTCCTCACGAAGAAGCGCGCAGCGTGGTCGAAAGAGATGGCCGTGCGGTTCCTCGGCCTCGGTCCGCTCGTCGACGGGCTCGCGGTCGAGAAGCACGACACGACCATCTCGGCGCACGTGGCGATCCCGGCCGACGACGCCGGGCGCATCGTCGCCAAGCTCCTCGCGGTGCGCCGGGGGAACTTCGGCCCCCTCGGCGGCGGCGGCGGCCCGACCGGCGGCGCGGGGGGCGGACCCAGCGGCTCGGCTGCCACGGGCGGCTCGGAGCACCGATCGGACGGGGGCGCAGGCCCGTCTCCCCGGGGATTTCCTGCCCTCCCGCCGGCCGACGACGTCCTTCGGCCGCGCCGATAGATTTTCGTCGGGTCGAAGTCTAGGTTAGGAGACCCAGGGAGGCACCCGGCCTCCGCGGGTTTCCCCGATATGTCCACGACCACGGACGCGCGCTTGCTTGCTCTGCGTGACCGGCTCACAGGCCAGGTCCTGCTTGGAAGCAACAACGTGAGCTACCACCTCCGCGAGCGCATCGGCGAAGGGGGGCAGGGCTGGGTCTTCACCGCGAACTGGGACGAGCCGGGCGGCCTGCTCGTCATCGTCAAAGTGCTCCGCCCCGACGCGATCTCGAAGGACGCGCTCACGCGCTTCCAGCGCGAGGCCGAGGTGCTGCGCCTCCTCTCGACGCAAGGACGACCGAACCCGCACATCGTCCGCTTCTACGATCACGCGGTGGCGCGGATGCCGTCGCCCATCGATCGCGAGCCCCTGGTGCTGCCGTTCACCGTGCTCGAGTACGTGCACGGCGTCACGCTCGAGCAGGTGCTCGAAGGCTCGCGCGGCAAGGGGCTCCCGGTCGAGCGCGTGCGCAGGCTCCTTCGGCAGGTGTCGCAGGCGCTCGATCTCGTGCACCAACAGAAGGTCGTCCACCGCGATCTGAAGCCCTCGAACATCTTGCTCGCCAACGAGGCCGGCGGCGAAGTGGCGAAGGTCACCGACTTCGGCCTGGTGAAGCTCGTGGAGATGAACCTCCAGCGCACGACGACGCTCGCGGGCGCGTCGCTCGGCTACGCGCCGCCCGAGCAATACGAGCCGGGCAACAAGCGCGTGAGCGTGCCGACCGACGTCTTCTCTCTCGCCGCCATCGCCTTCGAGATGCTCGCCGGCCGCGTCGCCTTCCCCTTCCGCGATCACGAGAACCCGTTGCTCATCGTCACGCGCATCTTGAACGGCCCGCGCCCCACGCTCACGTCGAACGACGTGTCGCTCGCGCCCGAGCTCGCCGCGCGGAGGGACGTCATCGATCGCCTCGACGTCGAGCTCAAACGCGCGCTCCAGCCCGATCCCGACGCGCGTCACCCGACGGTGAGCGCGTTCTGGAGCGCGGTCGAGCCGCTGCTCCGCGCCGTGACCGAGCCCACGTCGCCTGGCCTCCCGGCTTCGGGGGCGATCCCGGCCGCTGCCCCCGCCGCGGCCACCGGCGAAGGCTCGCTCGCCTTCCTCGAGACCGTACCGGCGTACGGCAAGTCGAAGAACCCCACGCAGCAGAGCGGCGGCGCGATGAGCGCTTCGCCCGCGGCCGTCTCCACCGAGCCGCGGACGTCGAGCAGCGCGTCGATCCCGCGCACCTCGAGCAACCCTTCGCAGCCGCGCATGGGGGCGACGCGTCCGAGCGCGCATCCTTCCGGCCCGCCGCGTTCGGCCGAGGTGCGCGTGCGCGAGCCGCTCCGCGAATCGGCGCTGCCGACGGCGTGGAGCTTCCGCGTCGTCTCGCGTCCGCTCGCGCCCGGCGTGGTGCGCTCGGCCGTCTTCGCCCCCGACGGTCAAACCGCGGTGGGCATCGGCCCCGGCGGCATGGCCCGGTGGGATCGCGAATGGATCGGCGTCGCGCTCCCCGGTTCCATCGACACCCGCTTGATGCGGGCGATCCGTCGCCTTCGCAACGGTGACGTCCTCCTCGCCGGCGATCGCGGCAACGCCGTGCGCCTCGCCTCGAGCGGCGTCCACGAGGTGTGGACGCTCCCCGATCGTGAGGCGAATTTCTACGGCCTCCACGTGGACGAGCGCGCCGGTGTGTTCTCTCTCGTCGGCGAGCGTCCGGCGAAAGGGGGCGGCACACCGACGGTCGGTCACGTCGTGCAGCTCGTCGACGGGCGCGTCACCTTCAGCGCCGACGTCGCCGGTTCGCAGCGGCTTCGCGCGGCCACGCGCGTCCTCTCGGGCGCTCTCTTGGCGTGCGGCGAATGGGGCGCGCTCGCGCGGGTCGAGAACGGCAAGGCCGAGCTCACCGGCTCGCTGTGCGGCGGAAACCTCCTGGCCATCGAGGCCATGCCCGACGGTGGCGCGGTCACCGTGGGCGCCGGCGGACACGCGCTCTACGTCTCGACGCGGCTCGAAGCGCAGCTCGAGGCCGTGCAGACGACGAAAGACATCGCCAGCGTGACCGTGGCGCAAGACGGCGCGGCGTGGGCCGGGGCCGCGCAGGCACGCTTGCTCCGCCGCCGCACCGACGGATGGACGCGCATGAACGGCGAGCTCGGGCTCACCTCGACGATCTTGGCCGTGTGGGCGGGGGAGCGCACCGTGCGCGCCATCTGCGACGACGGAGCGATGATCGAAGGACAGATTTCGTGACGACCGACGGCGCGAGCCTCGACTCCGCCGCCAACGAAGCCCACGCCGAGCCGAAAGCGAGCTCGGGGAGGCCTCCGAGCATGCCTCCGGCGGGCGCGGGGCGCGCGATCGGCAAGCGACCGCGCATGGTGACGTTTCTCCGTGTGCTCCTCACGGCGACGGCGGTGTCACAGCTCTTTGCCGCGCTCGGTGCGGCGGAGGGGGCGCGTCGTCTGGGGCTCCCCTCGCCGGCCCTCTTCGGCATCGGGCTCTACGTCCTCGGCGTGGGGACGTTCGCCGCGCGGGCGCGCGTCGCCATGAGCGACAGGCGGCGCACCACGCTGGAGATCGTCCTCCTCGATCTGCCGAACTTCATCCACTGGTGCGCGTGCATCTACTGCCTCGTGCCCGGGCTCCTCGTGACCCTCTTGGCGCCGATCGTCGATCTTGCGCGCGGCGTGCCGGTCCACCTCCCCATGGGGGCGTACCTGTGGATCTACGGCACCGGGCTCCTCGTTTGCGGCTACGGCGTGTTGGTGCGAAGGCGCGCCTTCGTCGTTCGCCGCGTCGACGTACCGGTGCGCGGCCTCGATCCGCGCCTCGAGGGCTTCACCATCGCTCACCTCTCCGACCTTCACATCGGCGCGATGACCCCCAAGTCGTGGGGCTTTCGCTGGGCGGAGGCGGCGAACGAAGCTTCCCCCGACGCCGCCGTCGTCACCGGCGACATGGTCACGAGCGGCACGGCGTTCCACGAAGACATCGCCGAGGTGGTGGGGAAGCTCCGCGCCAAGCACGGCGTCTTCGTCTGCATGGGGAACCACGACTACTTCGGCGAGGGCGAGCCGCTCGTCTCGCTCCTCCGCGAGCGCGGCGCGCGCGTCCTCTTGAACGAGGGGGAGACGCTGGAGCACGCCGGCGGACGCTTGCATCTTGCAGGTATCGACGACACCTGGACGAGGCGCGACGACATGTTGCGCGCGCTCGCGGGGCGCCCGGCAAAGAAGGACGGCGAACCGGGCGTGCCGACGGTGCTCCTGGCGCACGACCCCGAGCGCTTCCTCCAGGCGAAAACCCACGGCGTCGAGGTGACGCTCTCCGGCCACACGCACGGCGGGCAGATCGCCGTCCCCTTTCTGGGGAAGTGGCTCTCGCTCTCGCACCTCACGCACCACTTCCACGTCGGGCTCTACCGCGACGGGGACGCGGCGCTCTACGTGCACCCCGGCCTCGGGACCACGGGGCCGCCGATGCGCCTCGGCGTCGCGCCCGCGGTCGTGCTCCTCAAGCTCCGCGCCGCCTGAATCGAGCGGCTCGAGTCGGGCCGCTGGGAATCAGCAGCCGCCGAGGCACACCCAGCGCTTGGTGTAGCTCGCCGACTTGGCGTCGTAGAGGCTCGGGAGCTTGCCCGAGGGCGCGACCTTCAAGAAGCGCATGAACGACTCGACCTGCTTCACCTCGCTCGCGTCGGGGCGCTTCACGATGGCGTCCTTCAGCGCGAGCGGCTGGAAGGATCCGTCTTTGATGGCCACGCCGGCGTCGGCGGCGAACTGCGCGATGTAGCTCGAGGTGACGACGCTCACGAGCTTGCCGTCGCCGCCCACCGGGTTGTTGCGGTCGTAGATGACGGTGTCGAACTGCTCGAAGCCGTCCGAGTGATCGGTGTCGAGCGAGATCTTCATGACGCGACCCTTGGTGGGGTCGATGAGATCCGACGAGCTGGCGATGGCCGGGCGGGTCATGTCGAACTCCACCTTGAGACCGGCGGCGCCGAGCTCGTAGTCGGTCGACTTGTCCCCGGCGGCGAGCGCGAGCTCGAAGACCGCGCGGAGCTCGAGGCGCGTCACGTTCCCGCGGACGAGCGGGTAACCGACGCTCCCGTCGGCGGGGCTCGCGCCCAAGGGCACCACGTTGAAGGCGTCCGCGGCGGAGATCACGCCGGTCTTCCCCTTGGCCAAGACGGCGCGAATGACCCCCGCCGATTCGATCGACGCGTCGGTGGCGGGGAGCCCGCCGGGGACGAGCGCGTCGGCTTGCGCGAGCATCGCGTCGGCCGAGAGCCACACGAGCGCGTGCCGATCGGTCACGTCGAAATCGGTCGAGGCGAGGGGGTGGAAGTAGAGATCGCCGGCCTTCCCCGTGTCGTCGCTCACCGTCGCCCCCTCGGCGTGGGTGAGGAAGGTCGCCAGGGTCGAGCCGCTCTTCCCCGCGGCCTCGATGGTCGACACGTAGCCGCTCACTTGTCCGGCGAGGGTCGCGTCGGGGGCGGTGCTCTCGTTGACCGGCACGAGCTTCTGCGAGGTCGCGTCCCAGCTCACGCCTTGGGTCGCGTCCTTGGGGATGGTGAAGTCCACGCGGCCGATCTCTTCGCCGAAGGAACCGGCGTTCAAAACCAGGCAAGGCTTGTTCGCCTTGTTGGTCATCTTCATGGGCTTCGGATCGTGGTTGTGCGCGTGGCCGCTCACGATGAGATCGATGCCGTTCACGTTCTGACAGATTTGCGGATCCTCCCCGGCGGCGATGCCGGCGTCGGTCGAGGTGTCGTTCACCCCCGCGTGGGAGAGGGCGACCACGAGATCGACCTTCTCGTCGTTCCGCAGCTTGTCGACGACGGGCTGGAGATCATTGTAGAGCGCACCGATGTTGTTCGGCACGTTGCCGTCGTTCTTCGGATCCACCGGGGCGGAGAAGGCGACCGGCGTCTTGTTGGGGGCGACGTGCGCGGCGTTGATGCCGACGAAGCCGAGGATGCCGACCTTCACGCCGCCCTTGGTGGTGAGGACCTGGTAAGGGTGGACCGGCTTCGTGTCGGTGACGGTGTCGCTGTAGAGCGCGGCCAGGCTGTCGTCGGCCGGGTCTTGGGAGAAGTGGATGTTCGAGGCCACGATGGGCGGGAGGCCGCCTTGGCTGGCCGCCGCTTGGATCGAGCTGGCGAGCGCCGCGGGGCCGAAGTCGAACTCGTGGTTGCCGAAGGTGGTGGCGTCGTAGCCGAGCGCCTTCATCGTGCGGTAGTCGATCGAGCCGCTCTCGAAGGCGAGGTGCGTGAGGCAGCCCATTTGGTTGTCGCCCGCGCTCACGAGGATCGAGTCTTTGCCCGCGTCTGCCGCCTCTTTCCGCAGGCTGGCGATGACCGCCGCGCGACGCGCGACGCCCCCCACGAGTGGCCCGCTCCCCGCGGCGGTCGCCATGGGGAAGTCGTCGAGCTCGGGGCTGAAGGCGAAGAGGTGCGAGTGCTCGTCGGACGTGAAGAGCACGACCACGTGACGATCGCCGTTGCCCACCGTGCCGTCGGGACCGGCGTCGCTCGTGGGGACAGGCGCGGCGGTGTCGTCGCCGCACGCCACGGTCAAGCCGAAGAGAGCGAGCGCGGTGAGAGGAGCGATGGCCGAGGCACGAAACGCACGCGAAGCACGCTTAAGTCGCATGCGCGAAGCTTACCGGGTTTCGCGGCCCGAGCCAGCAGTGAGGGCGCGCGACTCGGCGAGCATCGCGCTCCTGGTTGGGCCTTCGCTTGCCTGGCCTTCGTCGACTCGACCGCGCGATTCTTGCGCGCCGAAGCCGCGTGTCCTGGCTATTCGGTATCGGCGGTCTCGTCGAGGTCGATCCACTCGAGGCGGGCCTGCGCCACGTCCCCCTTGTAGACCGCCATCGGCGCGATCGCGCGGGCGACGTCACGCACCTGGACGGGCAGGCCGTCGATGCTGAGCATCTTCGCTTGGGAGAAGCCGGCGAGCTCGAGCGCCTTCTCGAAGAGGCTCTCGTCCTTCGGCGGCAAGTCGAGCACGGGGGCGTCGTACGGCAGGCCGCCGAGCTTCCGCGCCTCGGCGAGCGCTTCGCGGAGACCGCCCATCTTGTCGACGAGGTGATGGTCGAGCGCCTCTTGTCCCATCCACACGCGCCCCTGGCCGACGGCGTCGACCTCGGCCTTGGTCATGCGACGCCCGACAGAGACGCGCTCGAGGAACACGTCGTAGAACTGGTGAATCTTCACGCCGAGGGCGACGCGCTCTTCGTCGGTGAAGGGGCGGAAGAAGCTCTCGGCGTCGGCGCGCGGCGTCGTCTTGTACGTCTCGACGTTCACGCCGATCTTCTCGAGCAAGCCGCTCACGTCGGCCTTGCCGTAGAAGATGCCGATGGATCCGGTGACGGTGAGCGGGAGCGCGTAGATCTCTTTGGCCGGCGCGGCGATGTAATAGCCGCCGCTCGCCGCCACCGAGCCCATGCTGACGATGAGCGGCTTCTTGCGCGCGAGGAGCTCGAGCTCGCGCCACATGACGTCCGCCGCCATCGACGAGCCGCCGGGGCTCTCGATGCGGACGACCACGCTGCGCACCGAAGGATCGTCTCGGAGCTGCTTGACGTTCTCGGCGATCGAGTACGAGCCGCAGAGCTGCATGTCCAAGATGGGAATGTGCTGCGAGCGGCCGTCGATCATGTCGCCGTCGACGAGCAAGAGCCCCACCTTGGAGCGCGGGCCGAACGTCGTCGGCGCGACGGTCGGGGTCTCGTATTTTGCGAGCGAAACGGGGTGGCCGACCATGTCGCCGGCGACCTTCTCGAGCTCGTCGTCGAAGGCATAGCCGTCGATGAAGCCGGCGTCGCGCGCCTCGCTGGCGATGAAGGGGCCTTGCGCCGTGACCGCGCGCACGCGCTCTTCGGTGAGGTGGCGACCGACGGCGAGGTTCTTGTTGAAGACCGCTTCGTAGTTGCGGAGCAGATCTTCGTGGTCGGCGCGCGCCGTGTCGGAGGCGTGGTCGTTGGTGAACTGCTCGGGCGCGCTCTTGTGATCGCTGATGCGGAGGATGTCCGCCTTGATGCCGAGCTTGTCGAGCAACCCCTTCAAGTAGATGTGCTGCGTCTTGAGGCCGGCGTAGCGGAGACCGCCGGCCGGGTTCATCACGATGCGATCGGCGTTGGCGCAGACGTAGAGCGCCTTCGAGCCGTTGTCCTCGAGGCTGCAGAGGACCTTCTTGCCGCGGGCGCGAAGGACGCGAATGGCGTCGGCGAGCTCCTCGGCGTGGGCGAAGGAGCCGGCCGGCTCGGTGCGGAGGACGAGCGCCACGGCGGCGATGCTGCGATCGTCGGCGATGGCCCACATCTTCCGGAGGAGCGCGATGTGCGAGCGCGGGCCGGGCGTGCTCTCGATGCGCAGGTAGACGGCGCGACCAGGGAACTCGACCGACGCGGGCTGGCTGTAGCCGGCGATGGAGGCGGTCCCGAACTCGCCGAGGCCACCGCTCGAACCGAGACCGTTGCCGAACATCAAGCCGCCGCCGGCGGTGACGCCGCCGAGCGCGATCTCCAGCCCGGCGGTGCCGACGACCGCGCGACGCGAGTCGTTGGGGAGGTGCGCGACCTCGATGTCGCCACGGGCGCGACCCACGCCGGGGATGTCGAGCTGGAGCGAGGCGCGGGGGATGACCTGATCGCTCCCCGCGAGATACTTCACGTCGAGACCGAGCTCGACGGCGCGCCGCCCCGTCGGGCGGAACGCGGTAGAGAACACGTAGCTCTGATCGAGCACCGGCAAGTTGTTCGGCGGGAGCTTGATCGTGCTCGGACCGTTGAAGTCGTGGGCGATGAGCGCGATGCCGACGTGCTGACCCGGGCGAATCGTGACGCCGGCGGTGAGCCCCCACAGGCCGTTCAAGTACGCGTTGGTCGAGTACGAGCGCTGGAGCGTGGCGCCGAAGGCGAACGCCTCGGACATCTTGTAGCCGAGGCCCCACGTGATCCACGAGTAGTCCGAGCCGTCGTAGGGGAAGCCCACCGTCCACGGCGTCTGCACGAAATCGACGCGAAGCCCGGTGGCGAGCCCGAAGAGCAGCGGCGTCGCGAGATCGAAGGCGTGTCCGCAGGCCACGTGCTTCGGGGCGTCGTGACAACCGACGCCGGTCCAGCGAAGCTCCGGTCCCGGCATGTAGCCGAGGTTCGCCGGGTTCAAGGAGAGCGCTTCGCCGCTGTCCTCGCTCGCGGCCACGCGGCCGGGCGAGGCGATGCGGTCGGCGCGCGTGGGCATCGGGCCGCCCGCGCGTGCCTCGCGCGGGGCGGTGGTGGCGCCGGCGAGGAGAGCGAGCGTGCCGGCGAACGCAGAGAGAGCTTTCGTGCGCGGGAACGACAAGGCGGGCCTCATGCGAGCGTGGCGAGGTCACGAAGCGTTTGCGCCTCGGCCTCGAAGGTCTTCTTCACCTCGGAAATGATCATGCGTTCCCCGAGCTGGCGGAACACCTTGGGGACACGAAGCTCGATGTCCCCTTCGACGATGCGGGTGGTGGTGCCGCCGTTCGCCGCTTTGAGCGAGTACGTGCCGCTCGCGGAAAAGTATTTGAGCCACTCCGCTTTCACGTGCGGAATGATCGACCAGTCGGCCTTGTGCCCCTGGATGCGGTAGGTCGATCGCTGATCCCACGCGCACATTTCCCGCGTGACGTAGCCGCGGGCGAACGGGGGGATCTTCACGTTGGCCTGGTAGCTCCAGACCCGCTCGAGTACGCCGTCCTTGAGCTGATGTTGCTTCTGCGCCACCGACTCCACGTTGGGGAGCCGTGAGGCGAGCTTGTCGATCAAGCTCGGCGAGATGACCGCCAGCTCGACAGCATCGAGCGGCATCTCGAACTCGTGGACGATCTCGAAGTGCATTCCGGCGAAAAGCGAGGGCCGGCGAGACTCACGACGAGACCCGCTTCGCGCCGGAGGATAGTGCGAAACCCCTCTACTCGTCCGCCGGATTCGCCAGCTTGCGCGAGAAGAGGATTGCGTCCTTGCGCTCCCCGCCGACCAGGAGGTGGCTCTGGAGGAGCCCGGTGCGGCGGAACCCGTTGTAGACGAAGGCAGCGGCGAGGCCGATGTCGTCGCTCGGGCAGAGGGCGAAGCAGGTGACGACCCCGTCGGCGAGCATCTTGTCGCAGAGCTGCTTCAGCACCGAGGTGGTGGCCAGGCGCTCGGCGTCGTTCTTCGGCGCCGTGAGGAGCTCGAGGAAGGTGTTTCCGAAGCAGGCCTGCGCCTCCATGGAGAGGTGGAGCTCGAAGCCGCCGCGCGCCGTGGCGACGAGGTGACGGCGCTCGACGTCGCGGCCGAAGGGCTCGAAGCCGGTGAGCGCGCGCCCCGCTTTGACCGCGGCAGCGACCGCTTTGCGCGTGTCGGCCTCGGTGGCCGCGCTGAGCTTGGCGGGGGGGAGCGTCTTTTCGGCGAGCTCCTTCGCCTGCTTCTTCGCCTTCACCAAGGTCTTCTCGGCAAAGTCGTGGGCCGCGGTGTCCACCACCTCTTCGATCGGCTCCGGCTCGGGCTCGAGGAGACGCGGCGGCTCGGAGTCGAAGCGCGGACGCACCGACGATCGCCCCGGCGGAGTCGGATGCAGGTTGGCGCGCGCGGCGGCGGTGAGGCGCACTTCGCTCGCGAGCTGGCCCTTGCCCGGCGCGCTGACGAGGCAGCCGAGCATGAAGGCGTCACTCCGCTTGTAGAAGCCGGGGATGTTTCCTTCCTTGGCGAAGCCGAGCTTCACCCAGGTGGCGACCTCGTCGCGCTCGACGAGCGTGTAGACCTTCTCGGCCCCTTCACGTCGCGCGAGCGAGAGGACGAAGGTGCGCTTCGCGTGGCTGGGCCCGGCGCGGAAGTCGATGACCCGCATGGTCTTGGCACGACGGTGCACGAGCAGGCACAGCGAAACCGCGTCGTTGGAGAAGAAAATCTCCTCCATTCCGGAGGTGGCTTTCGGCGCTGCCCCCTTCTTGTCGCTCTTCTCGGCCCCGGTTCCCCAAGCTTTCGCTGCCATGACGACCACCCACCTTGCTGCTGGCTGCTGCCCGCGCCCCTCACCTGCCGGCGAGGTCTGCGAGCGCATTTCACTTTTGAAAGGCGGATACCACGGTGTGAAAGGTGTGGTCAATCGTGCGCAGTTCGGTTTCGGCTTTTTTTCTCCACGAAATTAGGAGCCTGGCCCGTCGCAGAGCGTCATGCGCCACACCTGGCACAAGCGCACCGCCCGCATTGGCGCACACGGCACATCCGCACGCCATTCTTGCGCATGGGGGCGCTGGCTCAACTGGGCTTGGCGAGCGGGCCCAGAGTCGAGACGACATCGTTCGGAGCGCCTAACTTTTCAAGCACTTCCACCAAACGTTCGCGCGGAATCGAGACCAGCGTCGGCATCCCCCCCGACAGCCCCAGGAGCTGGAGGAAGCTGATGCCGCTATTGAAGCGTGCCGCGAGGCTCAACGTGTCACGGTCGAGCAGCACGGCCACAGTGGCGCGGTCCTGGCCGAGCAAGAGGAGCTGGGTCTTGTCGTAACGGCCGTGGTCGGCGGTCGCGTCGACCAAGGCGAGGCTGGCGATCGGGCCGGGGAGCGGGACGATGCGGTAGCGCTCGGCGATGCGCCGCGTCTCCTCCTCGATGTGGGCGAGCTCCGCCCCGGCGGTGTCGATCGGCCCCCAAAGCGACGGGTCGCTGAGCCCGTCGGCGAGGTGACGAACGACGAGGCCGAAGAGCGCGGGGTCGCGCGAACGGGCGCGGAGGGCGCGATCGAAGCGGATTCCGATCGCGCTCGGCGTGCCGAGGCGCGTGTCGATGGCGCGCGCGTCGTCGTCGGCGCCGGGGTACGGCTCGACGCCGCCGCGCATCCACTTGGCAGCGCTGCAAAGGCCGTCGAAATCGCTGTGGCAGACGATGGTGTCGACGGCGCCGATGCGCGCGACGAGGGCCTCGTCGATCATCTCCGGGCAGGCGCCGTGCTCGGCTTTCGTCGCGAGGACGAAGCGCGCGTCGTCTTTGTACTTCTCGTGAAGGTCGTGGTCGTGGTGGTCGACCCACGCGGCGAGGCGCGTGCCGAGCCCGTCGATGAGCGGCAGCGTGAGCTTTTCGAAGCCGCCCCCCGTCGCGCCGGAGGCGAAGGCGAGATCGAGGACGACGACGCGCCCGCGCAAATCTTTGGGCTTGGGGAGCTTCCGCGGGGTGGCGAAGGCGAGCTCGGGGCGACTGCGAGTCGGGGGTGCTGACATGACGGCGTGAACGCGAGTGCTCCGAGTGGTACGAACGGCTCGTGCGATTCGATGCGCGAGGGCTCGTTCCGGTGGTGGTGCAGGATCATCTCACAGGCGAGGTGCGGATGGTCGCTTACGCGAACGCCGAAGCGCTCGCGAAGACACGGGCGACGGGGCGGGCGACGTTTTTCAGTCGATCGCGCAACGCGCTCTGGGAAAAGGGGGCCACGAGCGGCAACACGCTCGCCGTAAAGCGCGTGCTGGTCGATTGCGACGAGGACGCGCTCGTCTACGTGGCGGCCCCCGCAGGCCCGACGTGCCACACCGGCGCGCCGAGCTGCTTCTTCCGCGACGTCGACGAGGTCGACGAGCTGGCCGAGCTGGCGACGACCACCGTGCCGAGCGAAGCGATCGCTCCGAACGGGGCGACCGGCGGCGCCGCGCACGACGCGACCGCCCTCGGGCGGCTCGAGAGCGCGCTCCTCGCCCGCCGCGGGAGCACCGCCGAGAAGAGCTACACGAAGAGCCTCTACGAAGCGGGGCCCCGGCGCATCGGAGAGAAGATCCGCGAAGAAGCCGACGAGCTGGCGCGCGCGCTCGAGGGGGAGACGGACGCCCGCGCGGTCAGCGAGGCGGCCGACGTCGTCTACCACGTGATGGTGGGGCTCGCGGCGCGCGGCATCGCGTGGCGCGAGGTGCTCGCCGAGCTGGAAAAGCGGGGGAAAAAGAGCGGCCACGAGGAGAAGGCGTCGCGCCGGGCGGATCCCTGACGAGCCGGGGGCGGTTCGAGGTCGACCTTCGGGAGACTGCGGGCCGTCCCATACTCGACAATCAGGGACGGCCCCTTGTACCCTCGATCGACCCATGACCACGAAAGTCCTCGTCTTCGAGAGCGACGCCGCCTTCGCCGGTGAGCTCCGGAGCGAGCTCGGAAAGCTCGGTTGCGTCACGCAGGTCGTCGACGACGGAAACGTCGGACTCCAAGTGGCGGCGTCGGACAAACCCGACCTGATTCTCCTCTCCATCGAGCTGCCGCGCATGAACGGCTTCTCGGTCTGCAACAAGCTCAAGAAGGACGCGAATCTCCGCGACGTCCCGCTCATCATCATGTCGAGCGAGTCGAGCGACGAGACCTTCGAGCAGCACAAGAAGCTGCGCACGCGCGCGGAAGACTACGTGCACAAGCCGATCGCCTTCGGCGAGCTGCTTCAGCACATCCAGCCTTTCGTGCCGATCGCCGGTAGCCTCCCGCCGCCGAGCGAAGCCATCGTGATCGAGGACGAGGTCGAGATCGCCGATCTCGACGACGACGATCAGCTGAAGACGCAGGTCGCAGCGCTCCCCGATCTCGGCGACGTGCCGATGCCGGCGCACGCAGCCCCCGCGCAACGCGCCGCCTCCGCCGCGCCGCCGCGCGCCGCATCGGTAGCCCCCGCGCGCGCCGCATCGGTTGCGCCCGCGCAACGGGGCGCCTCGGCGCCTCCCAACGCGTTCGGTGGTGACGGCGACGACATCGACGCGCTGACGGACGCCGCGTTCGGAAAGATCCAAACCGGCGAGCAGCCCACCACGAACGGCGCCTCGCACGAGCCCGCGCGATCGGCGGCGCCCCCCGCGCCGGCGCCGATGCACGCCCCCCCCGCGCACCACGTGCCCCCGCAGGCCGAGCAAGACGCCTCGCGTCTCGAGGCCTTGGAGCGCGAGCTCACCGCTGCGCGCACCGAGAACGCACACCTCGCCGAGCAGGCGGAGCGCGCCGAGGAGCATCGCCAAGAGAGAGAGCGACTCGAGCAAGAGCTCGAAGAGACGCGCCAGAAGCTCGCCGCCGCGAGCAAGGCTTCCGGCGGCGCCGCAGCCGCGCCTGCGACCTCGGGTGCGATCTCGAGCAAGGAGTTTCTCGCCCTGCGCGAGAACCTCAACAAGAAGGACAAAGAGATCCTCGCGCTCAAGGAGTCCTTGAGCAAGAAGGACAAGGAGATCTTCGAGGGGCGCGATCGCGTCCTCGCGCTCGAGCGTTCGAGCTCGGAGCACGAGGACAAGGCGCTCGAGATCGAGCGTCAGGTCGCCGCGCTCCAAGAGAAGAACGAAGCCCTCGCCGCCGACAAAGAGCAGGCGAAGAAGGCGAGCGAAGATTTCAAAAACCGCATGCAGCGTGCGCAGCAGGAGAGCGACGCGCGCGCCAAAGAGGTCCAGGAGCTCCGCGCGCAGCACGCCGCCGAGCTCGCCGCCCGCGAGCAGGCGCTCCAGGATCTTCGCCAGACCCACACCGCCGAGATCGCCGAGGCGGTGGCGGCGGCGGAAGCGCGGGTCGAGAGCGCGGTGGCCGCGGCGCGGAGCGAAGCCGAGCGGGTCGTCGAGAGCTTGCAGCAACAGCACGCGGCGGCGACGGAAGAGGCCGAAGCGCGAAGGCGCGCCGACCTCGAGGCGGTGGAGGCGCGCCAGCGTCACGCCATCGAAGAGGCCGAGCTCCGCCTCGAGCGCGCGCTCGACGAGGTGAATCAACGCGCCGCCGCCGATCGCGCGCAAGCGGTGGGCGATCGCGAGGCCGAGCTTCGTGAGCAGTACGCCATCGACCTCGCCAGCCTGAAGAACGAGCACCGCGAAGAGCTCGAGCGCCTTCACAAGGAGCTCGAGCGGGAGCTCGCCAACGCGCGCGGGCAGCTCCAGCAAGAGCTCGACACGGCGACGCAGCGTCATCAAGCCGAGCTCGACGCGGTGCTTCGCGAGGCGGGGGATCGCCTCGCGCTCCGCGAGGCCGAGATCGAGACGGCCCACGCCGAGGCCCGCGCGGCGCTCGAGCGCGACCGGGACAGCCGCGTGCGCGCCGCCGAACAAGACCGCGACGCGCGGATCGCCTCGCTCGTCGAGGAGCGCGAGGCGCGCATCGCCGAGCTCGAGCGCGATCGCGACATGCGCATCGCCGAGCTCGAGCGTGACCGCGACACCCGCGTGGCCCGCGCCGAGAGCGATCGCGACGCCCAGGTGGCGGCAGCGACGCACGAGCGCGACTCCCAGGTCGCCGCCGCGCTCCACGAGCGCGACACGCAGGTCGCCGCCGCCGTTCAGGAGCGCGACGCGCAAGTCGCCGCGGCGATGCACGAGCGCGACGCCCTGGTGCGCGCAGCCCAGGAAGATCGCGATCAGCGGGTGGCGCAGGTGCAAGGCGAGCTCGAGGCGCGCCTCGCCGACGCCATGCACGACGCGACGTCGCGCATCGCCGCCACGGAGCAGGATCGCGACCAGCGGCTTGCCCAGCTCGAAGCGCAGGCCCGCGCCGAGATCGAGCGTCTCTCGAACGAGGTCGCGCAGACCCGCGCGGCCGCCGAAGCGGAGAACGGCCACCTCCAGACCGAGCTCCAGAACACGCGCGAGCAGCTCGCCGCCATCACCCTCGCCAAGCGCGAGAGCGACGCGCACCACACGAGCCGCCTGACCGACCTCGAGCGCGAGCTCGGGAGCGCTGCGAGCGCTCGCGACAACGCCGCGCGCGAAGCCCACGCCCTCCAAGGGCGCGTGGCTGCCCTCGAGGCCGAGCTCGGCGAGCTTCGGTCCGAGCTCGATGCCACGCGCCAACGCCTCGGCGAGGAAGCCGGCCGCGCGCAGCGCGCCACCTCGAAGTGGGAGCAAGATCGCGCCTCGCTCGACCGCGCCAAGGACGCCTTGGCCGTCGCGCTTCAACAGATCGAAGAAGCCGAGTCGCGCGGCCTCTGAGCCGCTCGCGTCACACGCCGGCGCGGGCGCGGAGCTTCTTCGCCTGCTCGCGCGCACGAGCCGCGGCGCGCGCGGTGTCGATGCGCGTGTGTTCGCGGTCCTTCACGACGATCACCCCGTCGACGAGCACGTGGGTCACGTCACGTGCCCCCGCGGAGTAGACGAGCTTCGAATAGACGTCGCCGCCCGGCTCGGCGTGCACGCCGTCGAGCCGCACCACGGCGAGGTCGGCGCGCTTCCCAACCTCGATCGATCCGGTCACGTCGTCGAGCCCGAGGGCGCGGGCGCCGTCGATGGTCGCCAAGCGAAACGCGCGGGCGGCGGGGAGCGTGGTCACGCCGGTGCGGATTTTGGCGAGCAGCGCCGCGTGGCGGAGCTCGGTCCAGGGATCCATGTTGTTGTTGCACGGGGCGCCGTCGGCGCCGAGCCCGAGCTGAACGCCCATCGCGGCGAGCTCGTGCACACGGGCGATGCCCGAGCCGAGCTTCAGGTTCGCGCTCGGGCAGTGCACGACGCGGGTGCCCTCGCGCGCGAGGGTCTTCGCCTCTTCGTCGGTGAGCTGCACGCCGTGCGCGAGGATGGCCCGCGGCCCGGCGACGCCGTAACGACGAAGGAGCGCGATGTCCTCTTCGCCGGTGATTTCGCGCACCGCGCGGCGCTCGCCGTCGTGCTCGGCGGCGTGCGTGTGGACGAGCGCCGAGGTGGCGCGGGCACGCTCGACGGCGCCGCGAATGAGGGCCTCGCTGCACGAGAGGATGAAGCGAGGCGCGTAGGCGTAACGAATGCGCCCCTCGGCCTTGCCCGACCACTCGCGATCCAGGCGCTCGCTCTCGTCGAGGCTCCGCTTCGTCGTCTCGCGGAGTCCCTTGGGGACGCCGCTGCCGGTGTCCATCATCGTCTTGCCGCTCACCGCGCGCACGCCGGCGTCGACGCACGCTTGCATGACCTCGTCGTGGGCGTTGACCGTCCCCATGTCCAAGATGGTGGTGGTCCCGGCGAGCATCATCTCGGCGAGGCCGAGGTCGGCGCTGGCGCGGAGGCTCTTTTCGTCGTGCGCCGCTTCGAGCGGCCAGATGCGCTCGCGGAGCCAAGGCAAGAGCTCGAGGTCGTCGGCCATGCCGCGAAGCAGCGCCTGACAGAGGTGCACGTGCGCTTGCACGAACCCGGGTACGATGGCGGAACCGCGGGCGTCGACGACACGGGTCGTCGGCGAGCCTCGGAGCGCCGCCGCGATGAGCGGTCCACGCCCCACCTCGACGATGTCACGCCCCCTGATGAGCACCGAGCCTTGTACGACCGTGCCGGCGGCGTCGCACGTGACGATCGTGCCGTCCTTGAGGAGCGTCTGCACGGCCGGCTACGGTAGCACGCCGTGAAGCGGATCCTCGTCGTCGACGACAGCGAGCCCTTGCGAAAGGACGTCGCCCGGCTCCTCGAGGGGCACGGCTACGAGGTGGTCCTGGCCGAAGACGGGGGTCAAGCGCTGGGGGAGCTCTCGGCCGGGCCGCCGGTCGATCTCGTGCTCCTCGACTTGGTCATGCCCAGCGTCGACGGTTATCAGTTCTGCCGCGCGCTCCGCCAACACCCCACGCTCTCGCGAACCCCCGTCGTGCTCATGGGGACCGAGACCGAGACGCTGCGCGAGAAGCTCGTTCGCGACACCGGCGCGCTCGACGCCATCACCAAGCCGTTCGACGGCGAAGCGCTCGTCGCGATGCTGGAGAACGTGCTCCGCCGCGTGGAGAAGGGCGCAGGCTCCGAGCCTCCGGCGAAGGTCCCTTCCCTGCCCCCGCAGGAGATCGTCTCGAGCGTCGAAGGTCGCACGCTCGATCGTCTGCTCCAGAGCGAAGAGGTGCTCCTCTACGGAAAGCTCTCGACCCTGGCGATCGGCGCCGTCCTGCAGCTCTTGCAGATGGAGAAGCAGACCGGCGTCCTCACCGTGGTGCACGGCGAGCGCGAAGTGACCACGGTCCTCCGCGACGGGCTCATCGATCTCGTGCAGTCGCGCGGCGCGGGGGACGAGTTCCGACTCGGCCGCTTCTTCATCGAGGAAGGGCTCGTCACGCCGGAGGAGATCGACCGCGCGGTGGCTTCGCGCGGGCCAGAGGACGCGCGGCCCCTCGGGGACATCCTCGTGCACTCGGGGAAGGTGACCTCCAGTGAGCTTCGCGCGGCGCTCCTGAGGCAGTCGAGCGAGCTCGTGTACGAGCTCCTTCGTTGGAAGAGTGGGTACTTCGTGCTCGAGCGGAGGCCCGCGCCGCCTCTCGCCGAGAGCGCCGCGCTGCGACTCCCCGTCGCCTCGGTGGTGCTCGAGGGTGTACGACGCGTCGACGAGTGGCGCCTCATGGAAGCGCGCGTCGGCCGCTTCGACGAAGCGCTCTTGCCCGATCCGGTGGCGCTCCAAGCGCTCGGCTCCGATCGCCTCTCCAAGACCGAGCGCATCGTGCTCGATCTCGTCGACGGCGGGCGCACGATCCGCGAGATCATCACGCTCGCGCACATGTCGAGCTTCGACACCTGCAAAGCGCTCTTTCAGTTGCTCGAAGCGCGTATCGTGCGCCGGAGGCCTTCGTGAGCTTGGGCGAAGACAAAGTGGGCGGGCTCCTCGTGCGCGTCGGCGGAGTGCTCCACTTCTTGCCGACGTCCATGGTGCTGGCCATCGCCCCGGCACCGAGCGTCTCGCGCGTCCCCGGCGCGCCGACGGATCTGCTCGGCGTGGCGGCGCACGAAGGAGCCATCGTCCCGGTCATCTCCATCGGCGACGAGCGCGGCGTCATGGTCGTGTGCTCGTACGGCGGCGAACGCTTGGGGCTCGTCGGGGCGACGGTCGTGGGCGCCGGGCTCTTCGAGCGCGAGCCCGAGTCGCTCGGCGTCTCGTTCTCCGGCGAGGCGGCGCGCCCGCTCGATCTTTCACTGCTCTACACGCGCGTCCTCGGCGGCGCGTGGGCGGGGCGCTGGGGCGGCTGAAGAGCGGCTGAAGAGTCGTATTTTCCCCTGCGACGTGCGCGCGCGCGACGGAGTATCATCGCCCGCCATGCCCCTCGAGACCCCCAAGCGCCGCCTCTCGCGCATGCTGCGGCGCAGCGCCAAGCGCCTCCCGACGTCGAAGGCCGCGCGCGTGGCGGTCGAAGAGAACGCGTTCTGGCTCTCGCACGGGCGGGCCGTGGCGCGTGTGCAGGACGCGAGGCGCTCGGCGCAGACCATCGCCACCGTCGTCGCCAAGCAGCGCGCCGCGGTCGACGGCGCCGCCGACCGGACGCGCGCAGCCGCGCAACGCGCGCAGGAGCTCGCCGCTTCGTTCGCGCGCGTGGGCGAGGTGTTCGATCGCCTGGGCATCGTGGCGTTGAACGCCGGCCTCGAAGGGGCGCGCTTGGGCGAGACCGCGGGGCGCGCGGTGCTCCTCGTGAGCGACGAGGTGCGCTCGCACACGCTTCGTGGGACCGAGAGCGTGCGCGAGCTCGCGGCTTCGCTCGGAGAGATGGCCAGCGACTTGGCTCAGCTCGTACAAGCCATCGAGCCCTCGCGCGAGGCGGCTTCGGAGATCGCAGCACAGGCCGCGGTGGCCGCCGGCGCCACCGCCGAAGCGGAGCGTGCGCTGTCCGAGGTCGAGGCGCGCATCCGTACGACCACGGGTAGCGATCCAGAAACCGCCCGCGCCATCGCCGAAGCGAACGAGCACGCGAGCGCGCTCGTGCGCGCCTTGGGCGAGGCGGGAGCGCGGGTGCCGCAAGAGGTGCTCCTCGAGGCGGTGCGCCCGATGCTCGAGCCGCTCCTCGGTCTCATCGCCGAGGACGACGACGGCACCGACGCGCCGGAGGACGCCGAGGGCGGCGCCGACGAGACGTGAGCGATCGCGATCCGGAGCTCGTTCGGCTCCTCATCCTCGAGCTCACGCGCCACCTCGTCACGCTGGAGGCGAGCGAGCTCGACCTCGAAGACTGCCGGCGCGCGGTCCACGCGCTCAAAGGATCCGCCGGCCTCGCCGGTGAGCCCGAGCTCGCCGCCGCGCTCCTCCGCGTCGAGAGGAGAATGCGCGATCAGGATCCGCGCGCGATCCCCGACGCCGCCGCGCTCGTTCGAAAGTCCATCGAGCGCCTCAAAGAGCAAGGGAGCGCCGCCGGATCGGCGTGGCCCGAGCCGCCGGAGGATCTCGTCCCCACGCCGCTCGATCCGCTCGTGCGCACGCAGTATGCGGCGGAGCTCTTGGATCGTCTCCAAGGGATCGATCAAGCCCTGGCGCAGAGCGGCGACGTGGCCGAGGCGGTCGACGTCGCGTACCGCCACGTGCACACGATGAAGGGGGCCGCGAGCGCCGTGGGCGACGAGCCCATGAGTTGGTTCTGCCACGGCCTCGAAGAGCGACTTCGCGGCGCGACCGATCGCGAGTCGGCGGCGGCGGTGCTCTCCGAGCTCGCGCGCTTCCGCGGTGTCCTCGCGGCCTTGCTCGACGATCCCGAGGCGGCGCTCCGCACGCTCCGTGGCGCCACGGCGGGGGGGAAGAGGCCGAGCGCGCTCGGTTCGCCCTCGCGATCGTCAGGCTCGCGGCCGGCGGACGAGACCGGCGCTTCGGCGATCGACGAGGCGACGATTCGCGTGCAAGCCGCCTCGGTCGATCGCCTGCTCGATCGCTTCGTCTCCATCGGCCTCGCCCGCGAGCACATCGCCGCGCACGTCGAGCGCACCCGCGAGCAAGCCGCCGAGATGCGTCGCCTCCGAGCGGACCTCGCCGAGGCGTTGCGCTTGATTGGACCTCCACGACCGTGGGGCGCGCCCGCCGCGGCGCTCAAGCGGATCGACGCTGCGGCCGCCGCGCTCTCCGAGCTCTCGGACGAGACCGAAGCGGCCATGGGCGATCTGCGCGGCGGAGATCAATCGCTCAAAGACAGCGTGCTCGAGGCCAAGCGCGAGCTCGGGGCGATGCGCCAAACGCCGCTCAAGACGATGTTCGCCCGCATGGCCAGCGGCGTGGAAGCGGAGGCGCGGCGCTCGGGGCGCGAGGTCGTGGTGCGCACCGAGGGGGCCGAAGAGACCATCGATCGCCGCTTGGCCGAGCAGCTGGCCGAGCCTTTGTTGCAGCTTGCACGCAACTCGGTGGCGCACGGGATCGAGCCGCCGGAGGTGCGCGAGAGCCTCGGGAAAGAGCGCGCCGGCACGCTGACCATCGCCGCGCGAAAGAGCGTTCACCGCTTGGTCGTGAGCCTCGAGGACGACGGAAAAGGGGTCGACATCGCCGCCGTGCGCGCGCGCGCCATCGAGAGCGGAGCGGTGGCGCCGGCCCTCGTCGAAGCTGCCGACGACAACACGCTGCTCGCCCTCCTCTTCTTGCCGGGCTTCTCCACCCGCGAGACCTCGGATCTGCTTGCCGGGCGCGGCATCGGCCTCGACATCGCGCTCGGATCCATCCAGCGCCTCGGCGGTGCGCTGAGGCTCACCAGCCGTCACGGCCTCGGCTTCTCGGCGCGCGTCGAGATCCCCATCGAGCACGGGCTCGCGAGCGTCCTCTGGGTCACGGCCGGCGGCTCGGAGTACGCCATCCCCGCGGCGAACGCGCGCGCGGTGCGACGTGCAGACCCCGAGCTCGATCGCTTGCCCCACCTCGCCGCGTGCCTCGAGGCGCGGAGCAACGACGGCGCTTCGTTGGCCATCGAGCTCGTCCTCGGGGACGACGAGGAGTCGCCGCCGTTCACCGTGGGCGTCGACGCGGTGGGGCGCACCGAGGAGGTGTTCATTCGCCAGTTGAGCCCGCTCGTCACGACGATGGGACCTTACGCCGGCGCCATCTTGCGCGAAGACGGCACGCTCCACTTGGCCATCGACGTCTATGCCCTCGCGCCCCGCGCGCGCGCCCTCGGCCGCGTTCCCTCGCACAGCGGCGTTCCCAGCGAGCGCCCCCGGTCCGCCGGCTGAAGGTTCGACTATACTTTCCACCCGCGATGTCCCGCGAGAGTCCGAGCCCGCTCCACGTCGTCGTCGAGAAGATGACGAACGACGACGTCGCCCAAGCGGCGCGCATCGGCGCGGCTTCGTTCCCCGCGGGGACCGACGGGACCGAGACGTCGTCGCGCGAGGTGCGTGAAGAGGCGGAGACCGCGAGGCTCCACGAAGAGCTCGCGCGTCCCTGGGCGTACGTCATCGTGGCGCGCGAGGGCGCACGCGTCGTCGCCTTCGCCGTCGCGTGGCTCGTGGCCGACGAGGTGCACGTCTTGAACGTCGCCACCGATCCCGAGCTGCGCCGTCGCGGCGCCGGCCGCGCGCTCATGACGCACCTCCTCGATTTGGCGCGTTCGCGCGACGTGCGCCACATGCTCCTCGAGGTGCGTCGCTCCAACGCCGCCGCGATCGCGCTTTATCGCGGGCTCGGCTTTTACGCGATGGGGGTGCGGCGCGCGTACTACGCCGACGGTGAGGACGCGGTCGAGATGGTGCTCGTGTTCGACGCCGCGACGCGCGAGATCGTGCGACGCGCCGACGAGATTCGGTTGGAGGGATGATGCGCTTTCAGCGAGCTCTTCGTGGACCCGCGGCTTCCGCGGCGTTCGCCGTGTTTTTTGCGTCGCTCGCGGGTCACGCGCAGCCGGCACCTGCACGCGGAGGGGCACGTAGCCCGGCGCGAGCGCCTGCCCCCGCGGCGACGCCCGCGGGTGCGCCGAGCGGACCTCTCACCCACGACCCTGTCGAAGCGCTGAAGAAGGCGCGTGAGCAGGGGCGCGCTGGCCAGTACGTCGAGGCGATCCGCCAGCTCGAGGCCGTCGAGCCGCAGGCGAAGGACGCCGTCGGTCGCGACATTCGCATTCTCCTCGGCGAGTACTTGATCGCCACCGGGCATCGGCAAGACGCCGAGACACCGCTCATGAAGGTCGTCGGCGCCTACAACAACGGCGACATCCAAGATCGTGACGCCGCCGGCCTCGCGCAGGTGGGGCGCGCGGCGTACTTGCTCCGAAGCCCGAAGGACGCGAACCAAGCGTTCAACGAGAGCGAGCGCATCGACAAGAAGAACGTGAGGATGCTGCTCTGGCGCGGCGAGCTCTTCCTCGACAAGTACGATCCGGGGCACGCCGAAGAGGTCGTGAAGGAGGCGCTGACGATCGAGCCGAAGAACGCCGAGGCGCTCGTGCTCCTCGCGCGGGTGAAGCTCGATCAGACCCTCGACTTCGAAGCGGCGGAGAAGCTCGTGGCCGACGCGCTCGCCGTCGATCCGAAGATCCCCGGCGCCCACGCGGTGCGCGCGGGCCTCGCGCTCCACGACGGCGATCTCACCGGGGCGGAGACGTCGATCCAAGCCGGCCTCGCGGTGAACCCGAACGACCTCGAGCTCTTGAGCCTCCGCGCGGCGACGCGTTACCTCGCCGACGACATGCCGGGGTACGCCGCGGCCAAAGCCGACGTGCTCAAGCGAAACCCCGAGTACGCCCAGCTCTACGAGATCGTCGGCGACATCGCCGAGTGGGAGCACCGCTACGACGACATCGTCACGATGATGAAGGAGGCGGTGAAGCTCGACCCCGACGACGGCAAGGCGTGGGCGCAGCTCGGCCTCACCGAGCAGCGCGGCGGCGACGAGACCGCGGGGCTCGAAGCGCTACGAAAGGCGTGGAGCAAAGACCACTTCAACGTGCGCGTGTTCAACACGCTGAACCTCTACGAGCAGACGATCCCCAGCGCCTACGACATGGGGGCGAGCGGCGTCTTCAAGGTCCGCTACCCGAAGGACGAGAAGCCGGTGCTCGAGCGCTACGTGCCACGCATGCTCGGCGAGGCGTGGGGCTCGATGAAGGGGCGCTACGGCTTCGTCCCGGTGAACCCAGTGCAAGTCGAGCTCTACGGGAGCCGCGAGCAGTTCAGCGTGCGCACGAGCGGGCTCCCGAACATCGGCATCCAGGGCGTGTGCTTCGGCCGCGTGGTCGCGGCGATGAGCCCGAAGAGCGAGCCCTTCAACTGGGGGAACGTGGTGTGGCACGAGCTCGGCCACGTCTTCGCCATTCAACTCTCCAAGAACCACGTGCCACGTTGGTTCACCGAGGGTCTCAGCGAGTACGAGACCATCGCGCGGAGGCCCGAGTGGCAGCGCGAGCTCGATCCGGATCTCTACCTCGCCATCAAGCACGGCACGCTCCCTGGCGCCGTGGACATGAACCGCGCCTTCACCCACGCGTCGAGCGGGCAAGACGTGACCGTCGCCTACTACGCCGCGAGCCAAATGCTCGTCTACACCGTGGAGACCTTCGGGATGCCGCGCGTCGTGCGCGCCCTCGCCTTGTGGGGCGAGGGGAAGCGCACCCCCGACGTGATTCAAGCGGCCTTCGGCGTGAGCGGCGCCGACTACGACAAGGGCTACCGTGCGTGGCAGCTCGCGCGGCTCTCGCGATTCGATCGTCAGTTCATCTTCGACGACAGGTCCATGACGGTGGACGAAGCCCGTGCGGCGCTGGCAAAGCAGCCGAACAGCGCGCCGGCGCACGCCGCGCTCGCGCTCGCGCTCGGTGACGCGCACAAGCTCGACGAGGCGAAGAAAGAGGTCGAGACGGCGCTCAAGATCGACCCCAACGACATGCAGTCGCACTACATCGCCGCCAAGCTCGTGCCCAAGGATCCCGAGGCGCAGCGCGCGCACATGGTGGCGATCCAAAAGGCCGGCGGCGACGGCTACGTGGTGCGCATGGGCCTCGCCGGCCTCGCCAAGGACAAGAAGGACGCGAAGGGGCTCCGCGCGGCGCTGGAAGCGGCGAGGAATTTCGATCCGCGTTCCCCCGATCCGGTGCGCGCGCTCTACGAGCTCGCGGTCGAAGAGAAGCGCGAGGCCGACGAGCTCCCGCTGCTCCGCGAGCTCGCGCCGCTCGATCAGCACGATCGGAAGACGTGGCGTACGCTGCTCCACAAGCTCGTCGTGGCGAAGCAGTGGGACGAAGCCACGCGTGTCGGTGAAGCGGCGATGTTCGTCGACGTCGAGCGCGCGGGGACGCACCTCGACTACGCGAAGGCCTTGGCCGCGGTGGGGAGGCACGCCGAGGCGGCGTTCGAGCTCGACTCGACGCTCGTGGCCGGGCCGAGCGCCGAAGAGAAGCAAGAGGCGAGCGATCTTCTCAAGAAGGAGAAGGCGGCGGCGGGCGGCGCACCGCACCCGTGAATTTGGCCCCTCTTCGCGCGTGGCTCTTCGGCCCAGCCGCGGCGCTGGAGGTCGGCGTCCCCGATCGCGCGCGCGCGGCGGTCGAAGCGCTCTTCGTCGGGCTGCTCGTCTTCGCCGCGTCCTTGTCGTCGCTCGGACACGTCGCGGCGTGGGTCGTGCCCATCGGCCTCTTCGCCGCGGGCTTCGCGCTCGTGCGGCCGTGGAGTCGTGCGCACGGCGGCGTGCTCGGTCGCGCCGTCTCCTGCGCGCTGCTCGCCCTGGGGCTCGCGGTGGCGGTGCTCGCGGAGCGACCGGGGACGACGGCCAACGCGCGCATCGCCCCCATCGCCGCCTTCGCGGCGAATCATCTCTTCGTGATCCTCGCGGCGCGAGGCTCGGCGGTGGTGGTGGTGGTGGCGCTCCTCGCGCGCGGCGACGGTCAATCGTTGGCTTCGCTCGGCCTCCGGCGCGAGGGGCTCCCGCGTGAGCTCGGCATCGGCGTCGTGGCGACGCTCGGGGCCTTCGCCGCCGACATCGCCTCGGCGATCCCGTTCGCCTTGGTCGTCACACTGTCGGGGAAGATGGGGGCCGCCGGCGGCGGCGACGTGCACCGCCGCGCGCAAGGCTTGAACGAGCTCGTGCCCCAGGGGGGTGCCCTCGCCTTCGCGCTCACCGCGATCTTCGCCGCCACCTTCGAGGAGGTCGTGTTCCGCGGCTTCCTCATGGGGCGCTTGAAGCGGGTGAGCGGATCGTGGGTCGTGGCGCTGGTCGTGGCGAGCGCGATCTTCGGATCGGGCCACCTCTACGAGGGGTGGTACGCGGTCTTTCAGACCTTCGTGCTCGGCGTGTTCTTCGGGCTCCTCGTCCTGCGGCGCGGGCGCGTCGAATCGGCGATCGTGGCGCACGCGGCGTTCGACGCGATCATCTTCGCGGTGGCCAAGGTCGTGCTCGCTTCGCACGCGATGCAAGACGCGCTGAAGGCCGTCCCGGGGGGGTGAGGGGGGCGGAGGCTCGTCGGTCGTGGGAACGTGCGTGACTGGGGCACTCGGCGCGTGCGGCGACGCCGAGCGAGAAGGGCGACAGCGAGGAGCGCGCTCGTGGCTCCGCTGCCCGCGTTGGAGGCGGCGCGCGCCGTCTCGCAATCGCATCCACCGCCGACGAAGGTTTCGCCGTTCACCGCAGCGTCGTTCGTGGGCGCCACGTTGCCCGCGTCGGCCTCGAGGCCACCGTCGTTGGTCGACTGCCCAGCATCGGCCATGGAGGCGTCAGGGCCAACGACATCCGCGCCGGCGTCTGCGGGCGGCATGCACGCGGCGACCTGCTTCGCCCCGCAGTGTCCCGGAGACGCGGCGCCCGCGGGGGCGCTGCACGCCAAGCAGTCGTTGGGATCGCCGTCGCCGCACGAGGAATCGCAGCACACGCCGTCGACGCAGTAGCCCGAGGTGCACGTCGAGATCGAGGAGCACGCCGTTCCCAAAGCATCGGCGCTGACCCAACGATAGCGAACGCGATGCGAGTCGTAGGGAGGCGCGTTGTCGAGTCGCCCTTGAGCGACGAGGAACGGTCCGCCGCGCGGGGCGGCGGTCGCCGTCGACCAAAGGAGTGCCCATGCGAAGCCGGTGTCGGGGACGATGGGAAACGACGCGAACTCGAGAGGCACCAGGCCTCCTGGTCCGCTCCGCATCCGTCGTCCGCGAGTTCCGGTGTCACCGTAAGCGCCGCTCGTCGATTCACTCCAGGAGACCAAGATTGACGAGCCGTCGAAGGCGAGGTGAGGGTCACCTGCTGTCGCGGCCACGGCGACCGGCGTCGGATCGAGAACCGCGCCGTCACTTGGCCGAACGCGGATCGCGACGGTGGTGCCGTAGGAGTTCCATGCGAGAACGAAGTTCGTTCCGTCGAACGTCGATGAGGGCATACCGTAGTACGGACCGCCTGGAAGTAGACGCGGCGCCGCGTCGCGAAGCGCTCCGTTCGCGTCGATGCGGACGAACGCGCCCTGCCATGCGAGGAGGGCGGTAGTTCCGTCGGAGGCCATGGTCGTGCCTGCCACGCCATAAGGGGCAATCACGAGCGGCGCGGCCAGGGGCGAAACGGATGCAACCGCGATCGGGAGGATTTGGTAATCCGACGAGTTGATCGAGGAGCGATTCTTGTACCCGACAATGGCCGTGGTCCCGACAACGGCGATGTTCGGAGAGTCGGCCGCGACCCCGAGGTCGGCGGGACCGGCGACGACAGCGCCGTCGCTCGCGCGGATCCGCGCCGCTCGGAGCTGTTCGGTCGCGTTCTCCCAAATGATGACGTAGCCAGCACCGTCGAACGCCACGGCAGGCGTCTGTCCGGGAGCGTTCTCCGCGCTGATCGTGATGCCCGCGGGGTCGAGCGAGGCTCCACCGGGCGTGAGGCGTGCCGCCCGGAGGCGCCACGGCGTGGGACCGCCCCCCAACGGACTGTCCTCGAGCTCGGACCAGACGGCGAGACACTGGTCGACGCCACAGGCCACCGACGGTCCCACCTCACTCACAGTTGTTTGGGGGTTGATCAGCGGAGTCGTGTCGATGGGCGTTCCGTCGTCTTGCACGCGACGCATCTCGATCGGATACGGGCTGGTCGATGCGCGAGCGATCTGAAGCAGGCGGCCACCGTTGGCACCCGCGCTACCCGTACCCGCGGGGGACGTCAGCGTGCCTGTTGTGGGATCCAATCGTGCCGACGTGCCGCCAAGGATCACCGCCGCGGTGTCGTCGACCACGATGCGAACCTTCGCTCCAGGCGAACCTGGCAGAGCGAGCGGTGGCGAATCGAGCACCGCGCCGTCGGAGGGACGAACGCGCACGACCTCGGTCGCTTTCGCCACTGCGTCGTTCCACGCGACCACGAACACGCCGCCGACGGCACCGACATCGTACTGTCCGCACGCCGCCGTGGAGAGCTGGATGTCGGCCACCGATACGGTCGGCGAGCTCACATCTCGGAGCGTGGCTACACAGGTGTCGCCCTGCCACATCATCAGCATTCGCGCGTCCACCGCCGCGATCCGAGGGTCGGGGTGGACTTGATTCGTGTGGGGGAGGAGGACGAAGCTGTTCGACTCGACGCCGTCGGTTCCCTGGATCAGGTGCAGGCGCATCGAGCTCGTCGCGCTGACGGAGGCGTCCAGTACGGCGTAGCTCCAGTAGAGCGGCGCGACGCCAACTCCATACGGACTGTGCTGTTCCTGCGGCGAGAACACTCGGCCTTGAGGATCCAGGTTCGTGCCCGTGCGGGGGTCGACGCGGTAGTAAGAGTCCACAAAGTTGCCGGTGGAATTGACCGACACCGCCACCAGGCACTGCGTTCCGTCCGCACGGCACCCGGTAGCGAACTCGTACACGTTCGTCTGGGGTTTGGTGGCCTCGAACACAGGAAACCCCACAGGGTCGAGCAGCACGCCGTCCGACGCTCGGATACGCGCCCCGCGCAAGTCCATGGTCGCGTAGCTGCTGCGATACTCAGACCACAAGACGAGAAAGTTGTCCCCCGCACCCACAGCACCGAAGCCGGACCATGTGCCGGGATACTGGATCGCACCATCCGCCTCGTACTCCGCGCTGACCACCGGGCCCGGCGTCGGAGGCGTCGCGTGCGCGGGCGCATCCAACGCGAGCCACGCGCACGCGCCCAAGGCGACCGCCCCGTGCAAAGGAGACCGACGGGCGAGCCAGGTGACGCGGGAGCTGCGCTCGCCGCACGAAGGACTGTTCACCTGACGAACTACAGCGCATCCCCGCGCGCGCGCCCAGCGCGAACGCACGCTTGAGTTTCGTCAGGTGGCACGAGCTGCGACCCCCCTACTCAATCACCCCCACGTCCACTTCGGTCGTCGACTTCAAATCGAGCGTGATCGCCCCCGCCACCGAGTAGACGTGCGTGCCGAAGGTCGGCATCTGATGCACGTGCGCGCGGTTGATTGGGAGCTTGGCCACGGTCTCCCACGGACCTAGCCCGTGGTCCGGGCCGATCGGCGCACGCCACACGGCGTCCGAGATTCGGTACCGCGCGCTCGTGAGACCGCCGCCCACGTACACGTAGCCTCCGTAGAAGTAGCTCGCGTGCGTGGAGACCGAGGCCGGGAGATCAGGCATCTTCGTCCACTCGCCGATGGTGCCGTCGGCGAGGAGGTGCCCACGCCACGCCGCAGCGAGAGGCGCCGGCGAGGCGAAGGCCGAGGTGTCGAGACCGCCTGCAAGGTACACGTACCCGTCGTGGAGGGTCGCGCTGAAGTGCGAGAGCGGCCCGGGGAGCTTGCCGGCGGGAGCCCACGCCGACACCGTGCCGTCGGGCGCGACCTTCGCCGAGACGATGTCGTCCCACACGTTCGGATCGTTGAAGCCACCGAGCACGAACATGGTGTCACCTTGGACCACCGAGCCGGGATGCATGCGGAAGTGGAGCGTCGAGCCCGCGTCCTTCCACGGGCCGAGCGAGCCGTCGGCGTTGATCACGGCGCTGTAGGCGGCGTCGGTGACGGTGCCGCGGTTGCCGCCGGCGAAGACGATGACGCCGTTCACGATCGCGCCGGTCATGCCGCCGGTCGCGCGCGGGATCGATCCGAGCGAGGTGAAGTCGCCGATCGATCCGTCGTCGTGGATGGGAGCGCGGTCGACGTTCCCCATGTTGGTGAGGCCGTTCGTGCCGCCGATGGCGTAGAGGAACGGGCCGGCCGCCGTTTGGGCGATGACGGTGAGGTGGTGATTGCGAGGGGGCGAGGCGACGTCGCTCTTCGCCCACGCGAGGGTGCCGCAGTTCATGTCGACCGTGGCCGAAGACGTGGTGCAGGGCGACACGGCCGCGTCGGCGCCGCCGTCGGCGGGCGCCGCGGGAGACGACGAAGACGACGATCCACACGAAGCGAGCGCGAGCGGAGCGAGAAGGAGCGCGAGACGGGAAGCGAAGGTCGAGGCGTGCATGCCGGCGCGAGAAGCACGCCGCGTGCCGCGAGCCCTTGCGCGTCCTCTGCGACGAAGGCCTAGGATTTCCCGAGGATCGTGCGGCGCGTACGACGCGCCCCTCCCGCCACGTCAGCTTCGTAACGTGAGCGCGGACAGCAGGGATGCAGGCGAGGCCGGTGGTTCACACGGCGCCCGTCAGATCACGGACACGTGTGCTTCTGGAGGAACAGCGGCGCGCGCGGCGTCTGGTTGAAGTCGAACGACGCCATCAGGCTTCCGGCCATGCCGTCGCGCGCGTGCGGCTCGCGCGTGGACATGAAGGGGATGCCCCAGAGCTCCTCGACGAGCTTGGGGACGCTCGCTTGCTCGGTCGGCGTGTTGAGGACGAAGCCCTTCTTCGCGTACGGCGAGATGAGGATGAGCGGCAGACGGAAGCCGTTCTGGAAGATCTGACCGTTGGCGCACTTGTGGACCGGCGGGGGAACGTGGTCGTAGAACCCGCCCCAGTCGTCCCACGTGATGATGATGGCCATCTCGTTCCACTGCGGGAGCTTCATCGCCGCGTTGACGATGTCGACGCTGAGGTTCTCTCCCGCGCAGGGATAGCTCTTCGGGTGCTCCGAGGTCTCTCCACCGGAGAGGTGCGCGATGGTGAGGTTCGCGAGGTGCCCGGTCGAGAGATCCGAGACGAGCGAGCCCGCCGAACGGAAGTGCGTCTTGTAGTTCGGGTCGCTCGTGACCGTCTTCGACATCGTCGCCATCGCGCCGCCGTAGTCGACCCACGTGAACCCGGGCGGCAAGTGATCGGGGAGCACCGGGCCGTCGAAGCAGGCAGGCGCCGTCTTCGTCGTGCACTTGTCGGGGTCGAAGGAGGTTCCGACGTTCCTCGGGTCGAGGCACCCGTAGCCGGCGCAGCCTCCGCCGTCGGGCGTGCCGCACTTCGGGTTGTCGAGGGTGAGCGAGCGCGCGAACCAGAAGACCTCGTGCCCGGGCGCGCTCTGGCTGAGCGTCGTGGAGAACATGTGATCGGCGAGCACGAAGTTACGTGCATACTGCCAGTAATTCGGGATCTGCTGCTCGGTGTAGCGAACGAACGAGAGCTGGCCGGCAGAGCTCGTGTCGAAGCCGTTCATCGCGCCGTTGGCGTAAGCGCGCTGTCCGCACGTGTTCGCGTGGCAGATGTCCGAGGGGAGCGGGCCGGTGGGCGCGACGGGGCGCGTGACCATCGTGCCGTTCGAGGCCTTCGCCTTCATCGAGCTCTCGGCTCCGGGGAAGCCGGTGAAGTAGTTGTCGAACGTGTGGTTCTCTTTGACGAGGACGATCACGTAGCGGATCTTCGTGGGGATCTGCGCGCCCGCGTCGTCGTCGGGGATCGGCGGAGGAACGCTGGCGTCGTCGCCAAGGGACTCGTCCGGCGGCTCGGTCTCGTCGTCGTCACCCGGATCGGGAGCCGCCGCTGCCGGCGAGGAGTCGTTCTGACCGCACCCGATCCACGTCGCCGAGACGGCGAGGAGGGGAACCGACATGGCGAGGAGCGCGAGACGTCGAAGCATCGCGGGAATCTAGCGCAGACCCCGTGCACGCGCCCCTGGACGGAATTGGGACCACGTTTAGAGCGCAATTTTTTTGCGGAGGTGCTGTCGCGAATCGTCCACAACCGACGCGCGCGTCGCTCCCTTGGGCGCCAGAATCAAGAAGCCATCGGGCGCGAGGCACGTAGCGAGCATGACCTCGTTGATGTCTTCGTGCTGCATCCACGACTCGGTGCGCCGGCTCGCCGGATCGAGCCACAAGGCTTCGATCTCCGCGCCCAACGCGGCGTAAGGCAGGATCGCATCGAGGTGGCGCGCAGCCTGTTCCCCGAGACGCCCGCGCCAGGTCTCGTTCATCTTCTGAGCGCCCGCGAGGCCGATCGAGAGCCCGAGCTCGCGGAACGCAAGCCGCTCTTCGGCCGGAGCGTGAAGCTCGGGTCCGCCGACGTAGTGACTCAATCCTTCGACCGAAGCGGCGAGGAGGATCTCCACGAGCTTCGGGTCGCGCCCGAGCTGGACGAGAGAGCAAGCGGCCGAGAGCACGCCGCCGAGGCCGAGGGGATCGACGGTGGCGAAGCGCTGCCGGTGCATCATCTCCGCGTAGTCGCGCAGCGCGGGAGTGAGGTCGGGTGTCGTGGCGAGGTGAAGCTCCTCCGCCGTCGCGTCGATCTCCCGACACGTCACGAAGCCGTCGAGCGGATCGTGCTGTCCCATCGAAGGGACGAGCGGACGCGAGAGGTCGACGTTGGCTTTCCACGTGATCCGCCGCGAGCCCGGCGCGCCATGGGTGAACTTGCGATGGGCGACGGCGGAGAGCTCGCGCGCCCTAGCTCCATATGCCGCGCGCCCGGTCCAACGCGCGACTTGATCGAGGGCGTGCATCCACCGCGTCAGGTAGTGGAAGTATTGTCCGTCGCGGTTCCATTCGAGCTCTTCGTCGAAGGGCTCGCTCGGCAGGCGCTCCGGGAGCGGCTTGCCGATCCGGAGGCCACCGCGCGTGGGGTGCTTCTCCCCTTCTTCCTCGGAGAGGCCGCTGATCCAACCGGTGCGCGGATCGTCGGCGCGATGCCGACCGAGCTCGTGGTGCACCTGGTCGACGAGTCGCAGCGCGAGGTCTCCCCACGAGCGGTCGGCGGTCGTCCGCTCGAGCCCGAGGAAGTTGCAGACCGCGAAGGCGTCGGTCCAAAGGTAGCGACGCGCCGGGACGACGAGCGTGGTCAACCCCGTCCGGCGCGCGAAGCGCGTCATGACTTCCACGGCGCGTTCGGTTCGAGCGTCGCTCACGGCGGGAGGCGCTGCAACCTTCGTGCGCGAGGGTTCCCGCCCCAACGCATCGTGCAAGCGCCTGATTCTCGGCGCACGGGAGCGACGATCGTTGCGCGGAGGCGCAGGGCTTTCGCGATCGGCGCGCCGGGACCCTGCGACTGGTGCGACGGCCCCTGCCTTGCATCGATCGCGTCGTATGGATGAGAAGGCGGAGGAGGCGCGAGAGGGGACCAGGGGCGCGCCGCACGTCGTGACCGGCCAGGAGATCGCGACCGACGTGGTGCGTCGCGTCACCGAGCGCGTGCTGTCGCGCGTCGACGCGCCGCGCGGCGTGCGTCTCGAGGAGCTCGTGCACGAGACGGTCTACGCCGAGCGCAAGCGCTTGAGCAGCACGGAGGCGGACGATCCGCGGGCGGAGAGGGATCGCGCGTTCGTGGCGTGGCTACGGCGCGAGCTCGCCTTCGGCGGCAGCGAGCGCCAGCGTGAGCTCGTGGCGCGCATCGTGGAGCGCTACACGGACGAGATCTCCGGGCACTTCGACCCGCGGGTGCACGCGCTCGCGACGGCAGTGCTACCGCCGGCCCTCGACTTGGCGTTCCGCGGGTTCGTGCCTCACGGCGGCGCTGCGACGCGCACGCTCGACGATCGCGTGCTCGTTCGTGGCGAGGTCGGCTCGCTTCGTGCGCTCGCCCGCGTGGGGACGGTCATCCTCGCCCCGACCCACACTTCGAACCTCGACGCCGTGATCCTCGGCTCGGCGCTCCATCGCTTGGGGATCCCCCCGTTCGCCTACGGCGCGGGGTTGAACCTCTTCACCGGCGCGTGGGTCGGCTTCTTCATGCGGAACCTCGGCGCCTACACCATCGACCGCAAGAAGCACGACCCGCTCTACCTGGAGACCGTGAAGGAGTACACGACGCTCCTCCTCGAGCACGGGCAACACTGCCTCTTCTTCCCCGGCGGGACGCGCAGTCGATCGGGCGCCATCGAGTCGCGCCTGAAGCTGGGGCTCCTCGGCACGGCGCCCGTTGCGTTCCGTCACGCGCTGGAGGCGGGGGCCACGCACCCGCGAATCTTCGTGGTGCCGTGCACGATCACCTATCCACTCGTGCTGGAGGCCTCGACGCTGGTGGACGACTTTCTGCGGGCCGAAGGGGGCGCGCACTTCGTCGACGTGCGCGACGAATTCGAGCATCCGCGACGTTGGCTCGAGTTCTTGCACGGGCTCTTGCAGCTCGATCTGCACGTGCACGTGCGCATCGGCGCGCCGCTGGATCCGATGGGCAACGCGGTCGACGACGAAGGCACGTCACACGACCCGCGCGGTCGCGTCATCGACGCCGCGCGGTACCTCTACGAAGGGGGGCGGCTCGCCGAAGACGCGGCGCGCGACGCCGAATACACGCGCGTGCTCGGCGCGCGCTTGATCGGGAGCTACCGCCGAGACACCGTCGCGCTCCCGACGAGCGTGCTCGCGTACGTCGTCTTCGAACGACTGCGGCGCGCTCGGCGCCAGCCGGATCTCTTTCGCCTGCTCCGCTCGTTGGAGCCCAGCGCCGACGTGCCGCTCGCCGTCGTGCAGAAGGACTTGGCCACGGCGCTCGAGGAGCTCGCGCGGGGCAAGCACGGAGGGAGATTCGAGACGGCGCTGGGCGCGGAGGCACCCACACCCGAGGGCGTGCTCGAGGCCGCGCTCCGGACCTTCGCCACTTACCACGCCACCAAGGTCGTCGAGCGACGAGGCGACATGATCCACGTCGGCGACCCGCACCTCCTCTTCTACTACCGCAATCGGCTCGAAGGGTACGGCCTCCTCGGCGCCGCGCCTCTCCTCACGCGTGAGCCGGTGATGCACCTCGCCCCGGCGCCGCTCATCGAGACCACGCACCGAGATGGAAGAGGAGCGATGTCATGAACGAGCAAGTGGCGGTCCTCGGCGCGGGGAATTGGGGGACGACGCTCGCGCACCTCGTGGGGGGCAAAGGGCACCCGGTGCTCCTCTTCACGCGCGACGTCGCGCAGGCCAAGGAGATCAACGCGCGTCACGAGAACAGGCGCGCGCTCTCTGGGCTTCGACTCTCGGACAACGTGCGCGCGGTGACGAGCCTGGCCGAAGCGCTCGACGACGTCGAGCTCGTGCTCGTCGCCATCCCCTCGCAGGCCTTTCGTGAGGTGTGCCGTCGGGGCGGCGAGCACTTCCGGCCCGATCACCTGGTCATCCACGGCACGAAAGGGCTCGAGGTCGGCTCGCATCGACGCATGTCGGAGATCCTCGAGGAGGAGACGTGCGTGCGTCAGCTCGGCGTCCTCGCCGGTCCGAACCTCGCGCCGGAGGTCGCCGCAGGTCGCCCGGCGGGCACCGTCGTCGCGTCCCCCTTCCCGCGCGTGGTGGAGGCCGGGCGTCGCGTGCTCTCGTCACCCGAGCTCATGGTCTTCGCCGGGACCGACGTCTTGGGGGTCGAGCTCTGCGGCGCGCTGAAGAACGTTGTGGCCATCGCCGCCGGTATCGCCGACGAAATGCGTGTCGGTGAGAACGCCAAGGCCTTCTTGGTGACGCGGGGGATGGCCGAGCTGATGCGCCTGGCGACGGCGATGGGAGCCGAGCCGATGACGTTGACCGGCCTCGCCGGCATCGGCGATCTGATGGTGACGTGCGCGAGCCCCATCTCACGCAACCACCGCGTGGGGGTCGCGCTCGCGCGCGGCGAATCTCTGGCCGACGCCATCGCGAGGCTGGGGATGGTCGCCGAAGGGGTGTACGCGTCGCTCTCGGCGCGGGCGCTGGCTCGCGAGCACGGGATCGACATGCCTTTGTTCGAGCACGTCGATCGCATCTTGCACGAAGGGCTCGCTCCCGCGGCGGCGCTCGAGGCCCTGATGCGCCTCCCCGCCGGACGCGACGTGCCGCGCGAGAGAGCCGCCCGCGGGGCGGCGACGCACTTCGATCACTCCCGCTTCGCGTAGGTTCCGATGAGGATCGCCTCGCCGAGCACGTGGCCGGCCATGCTGCGCTCGAGCGCCGGCTTGTCCGGGCGGTGAAGATCACGCAGGACGGTGTCGAGCGCGTAGACCTTGTGAAAGTAGCGGTGGCGTCCGTAGGGAGGGCACGGACCGCGGTAGCCGAGGGCGCGAAAGTCGTTCTCCCCTTCGCGCGCTCCGGCTGGCAAGCGCGCGGCGACGAGCCCCTCGGGCAACGACGCGACGTCGGCAGGAATGTCGTAGAGGACCCAATGCACCCACGTCGTCCGCGGAGCTCGCGGATCGGGCGCGTCCGGATCGTCCACGATGAGAGCGAAGCTCTTGGTCCCCTCGGGGGCCGAAGACCACGCGAGCGGCGGCGACAGGTCACGCCCGTCGCACGTGTGCTTCGCGGGGATCTCCGCGCCCGGTTCGAAGCTCGACGACGTGACGCGAAAGACCATGATCGCGCCGCCGTCGGCTTTGGGCGAGCCGGCGACCGCCAGGCCGCACACGAGCATCAGCGCGTAGCTCCGCGGAGTCATGGCTCGGTCACTTGGCCGAGGAACAGCACGGCCCCGGTGAGGTTGTCGCGGACGAGGAAGAGGAACGGTCGATCGGCATCGAAGGTGGCCGGCTCGGGGGCGCTCAAGCGACCGACCACCACGGCGGTTGCGGCGGCGGCCTCGGTCCCTCGTTCGTCGACCGAGACGTACGCCTCGTGCACGACGTCTTGAAGGAAGAGGCTCTTCGTTCCGTCCATGCCGGAGAAGTCGGCGGCTCCTCCCACGAACGCCTGCTTCATCCCCATCGCTTGCAGCGCGGGCTTCACGCGAACGGAGGTACGAAACTGAAAGCGAGGAAGGGCCACTACGACCGATCGCGTCGAGAGCGCGGCGACGACCGCGGAGAGCCCCCACGCGTCGAGCTCCTCGCGGACCTCTTCGAATCGACCGCGCGCGGGGAGAATGACGAGCATGGAGACGTCCGCCCCGGCGTAGAGGAGCTCGAGCGCTTGCCAGCCGTGGCCCTCGGTGTACCGGTGCTCCTTCGTCTGGTGCATGAGGTGGGCGGTCGTCGCCGATCCGTCGAAGCGCCGAAAGACGCCGTCAGTCGTGTCGCGTGGCTCGAAGGGGACCTCCCACGAGGCGTTGAAGTAGATGGCGTTGCTCAGCACGAGCACGGTGGCCGGGGTGATGACACCGGGAGGCACGAGCTCGGGGATGCGCGTCGCCGTGCGATCGCTCACCCACCGGTTGATCGCGCTGCGGGCCCCTTCCGGATCGCTGGCGAAGTCGAGGAGGGAGAGGCCCGCTCCGTAGTGCTCCGCCAGAAGATCGAGGTACGACGGAAGGAAGGCGTAGCCCCGCTGCCCCCATACCGAGTTCACGATGTTCAGTTGGAACGGCTGGCCGCTCTCCACCGGCTTCGCCGAGCGCTCGGCGAGCGCGAGGTCGAGCGCTCCGAACGTCGCGTGCAGCCGGTCGTCGGGGAGCGAGAAGTGGAGCGCGTGAGCCATCTCTTGTGCGGTGGTTTCACGCGCACCGCCGTACGTCATGGCCAGCGCCATGGAGAGGCTCTCTGGGGAGAAGAAGAAATTGTCGCCCTTCGCCGCCTGACGGAGCATGTCGAAGGCGAAGCCCGAGTTGCTCTTCGTGAGCTCTTTCGTGTCCTCGGCGGGAACCGGCGTCGTCACGCGCGCCTTGGTCGAGCGTACGAGCTCGCCCGGAGGTGCCTGGTCGGGTCCGCCGCCCGTGCTGCATCCCGCGAGCGCGAGGAGCAAGGCCGCGCCGACGACGCGCGCGTTCATGAGACGCTCACCGAGGTCGGGCCCGCGTCGAGGAACGACACGAGCGCGTCCACGAAGGCGGTGGGGTTCTCGACCTGGGGCATGTGCCCCGCGTGCGGGACGAAGACGAGGCTCGCGCCGGGCCACGAAGCCTGCAGGCGACGCGCGTTCGAGGGGTGCGTTCCCGGAAGACGGTCGTCGGCCCCCCACAAGAGGAGCGGCTTCATGGCATGGGAGACCGGCTCGTCGCCTTCGACGAGGACCCGAGCGAACGCGGGGATCTGCGGCGGGTTGGGTTGACGCACGAGCACCTTGAGCTCGTCGGGAACGTGCGCGAGATCGAAGAACGCGCGCGGCAGGACGTACGGGCTGTAGGAGACGCGCTTCACGATCTTGGCGAGGACGCGACGACCCCACGCCATCTGACCGAGCCAATGGAGCACGCGAGGGGTGTGCGGCACGGGGAACCCGTCGACGAGCACGAGCCCGCGGCAAGCGAGGGGAAAGTCGGTGGCGAAGCGCGCGACCACCGAAGCTCCGAACGAGTTGCCCGCGCAGTAGGCGCTGTCGATGTCGAGCTCGGCGAGGACGTCACGCAGCCAATGGGCGTACGCCGCAACGCTGGTGAGAGGCGGCTGGTCGGTGCGACCGATGCCGGGAAGGTCGGGCGCGATGACGCGGTAGCGTGTTGCCAGGCGATCGACGACCGCGCTCCAATGCATCGAGGCGCCGCCCCAACCGCCGTGGACCAAGAGAAGCGGGTCCCCTGATCCGGCGTGGAGGCCGGTGATCGGCTGGCCGCCGATCGTGAGATTCAACGCTTCGAGAGTTCCCTGCTTGGCATCCATACGCACGGCCAGTGCAAAGGGGTGGCCACACCGAGCTCGGCCGCACGGGCTCGAAAACTCAAGGGGATCGCGCGCGGGATTCGGCCTTCCACCCCGCAAAGGTTTCGTGCGGGGACATCGGTTGCGCTCGCCACCGGAGCCCCACCGAAGGACGCGCGAGGCGCGGCCCGCGCACGGCACGCACCTCTCGCGCTCGCCCTGCGTTGTGGTAAACACAGCCATGCCGCACACGTCGCTCTCGCTCGAGACGGTCCAGAAGCTCCCGAAGACCGACCTCCACGTTCACCTCGACGGCTCGCTTCGTCTCTCGACGATCCTCGACCTCGGTGAAAGGCAGCGCATCGAGCTCCCTGCGAAGGACGAAGACGGCCTCCGCAAGGCGATGAACCTGGGCGAGAACTGCGGCTCGCTCGTCGAGTACCTGAAGGCCTTCGACGTCACGCTGCGGGTGATGCAAACGGAGGACGCGCTCGAGCGCATCGCCTACGAGCTCGCCGAGGACGCCGCGAAGGAGAACGTCCGCTACATGGAGGTCCGCTACGCGCCGATGCTCCACACGCGCCGCGGCCTGAAGCTGACGAGCGTCGTCGAGGCGGTGCTCGCCGGGCTCCGCCGCGCGCAGACCGACTTCAAGATCGAGTCGAACGTCATCATCTGCGGCATCCGCAACGTCTCGTCCGAGAGCTCGCTGGAGATGGCCGAGCTCGCTGTCGCCTACAAGAACCGCGGCGTCGTCGGCTTCGATCTCGCCGGAGCCGAGTACGACCACCCCGCCAAGCACCACAAGGGCGCGTTCCAGCTCGTCCGCGACAACAACATCAACGTCACCATTCACGCCGGCGAAGCGTACGGCCCCGAGTCGATCGCCCAGGCGGTGCACACGTGTGGCGCGCATCGCATCGGCCACGGGTGCCGCCTGCGCGAAGACGGCGACCTACTCCACTACTTGAACGACCACCGCATCCCGCTCGAGTGCTGCCCGAGCTCCAACGTGCAGACGGGCGCGATCCGCGATCTCGCGAGCCACCCGCTCAAGCTCTATTACAACCTCGGCCTCCGCGTGACGGTGAACACCGACAACCGCCTCATCACCGACACCACGGTGTCGAAGGAGCTCTGGCTCTGCCACACGCAGATGGGGCTCAGCCTGGCCGACTTGAAGCAGCTCATCATCGCCGGCTTCAAGAGCGCGTTCCTCCCCTTCCACGTGAAGCAGAACTACCTCCGCAGCGTGAGCGAGGAGCTCGCGGCGTTCGTGGACGAGCCCGCGTCGTCGATCCCCGCGCCGGCCGCGCGCGTCCCTTCGACGAACTGAGTCGAAGGGCGCGGCGCGCGCGCCGCTACTGGCAGAAGTGGTAGCCGGGGAGCGTGCTGCTCGACCCGCTGCACGTGCGACCGACCGCCGCGCACTCGTCTTGCGGCGCGGCGGGATCGCAGAAGCGCACGTACGAGATGTTGGCCGTGCCCGGTCCGCACGTCGCTTTGCAGTCGACCGAGACGTACCCGGCGTTCTTGTCGAAGGTGCCACAGCAGACGCCGCCTTGGCAGTCGGCCTTGTCGTCGCACGGGAGCCTCAGCCCAGCGCACGCCGAGACGTTCGCGTCCTTGCACGTGTACGTGGTGCTCGACGACAAGTTGGTCGCGCAGCAGTACTGCGTCCCGGTGTGGCAATAGGTCGGCGCGTCGCCGCAGTAGATCCCGGGGTCGCCACCGGGGCCGCCGCCACCGTCTTGGCCGACGCCGCCGTCTTTGCCACCACCACCGCCGCCGGCGTCTTTTCCGCCGCCGCCCCCGCCGCCTCCGCCACCACCACCGCCGTCGGAGGTCGCGCCGCCGTCGTCGCCCGTCGTCCCGCCGTCGGAAGTTGCGCCGCCGTCCGTCGTGTCGCCCGCATGCGCGTTGTCGAAGACGTCTTGCGACGCCGCGCCGCCGCAACCGGCCGCGACCACGAGCGTGAGCCACACCGCCAAAGGCGCTTCGCGCTTAAGCATCGCTTCCTCCGACCCGCACGCGGGTCACTGACAAGCGAAGTATCCCCCGAACGGGCCCGCGCTGCACGTGCCGCCGTTGGGGCACGGATCGGTGTCCGCGGGGTTGCACACGATGAGCTTCCCCTTGCCGTTGCAGTTGCCGGTGGAGGCGCACTCGACGCTGTTGACCTTGCCGCCGAGCCCGAAGGTGGCGCAGCACACGTCGCCGGCGTGGCCGAGCGCCGTACAATCGGAGGCTTCGTCGCACGGGACGGGAACGTCACCCACCGCGGTGCAGCCGCTCGAGGGCATGCACGAATAGGTCGGGCCCACCGGCTCGCGGCAGCAGACCTGCGCGCCGACGGTGCAGTCGGTCCCTTGGCCGCAGTGGATCGTCGCGCCCGGGGGGTTCGAGTCGGCGCCGGTGTCGGAGGAGCCGGCGTCCTTCTTCCCTCCGCCGTCGGTCTTGTTGCCGGCGTCCTGCCCGCCGCCGCCGTCGGTCCCGGAGCTACCGTCGTTGGTGGTGCCGCCGCCGTCGTCGGTCGCGGTGCTTCCGTCGTCGCCGCTGAAGCCGCTGTCGCCGGTGGTGATTCCGCCTTGAAAGACGTCTTGATCGGCCGCGCCGCCGCACGCGGCGAAGAGCGCGCTGACGACCAGCGCGGTCGCGGTTCGACGCCAGGCTTTCGATACGACCAGGGACGAGGTCTCGTTGCTGCGAATCACCAGGCGAAGCTCCAGGGGTGGCGCGGGATTTTCGCGCCGACGACGCCCGTCATAGTGCCATGTCGGCACCTTGGCGCAACGTCCCCGCGTCGTGCTAAGAGCACCGCCCCCCCTCGTTTCGCGCGGCGGGACGCTTTCGAGACCATGCCCGACCAACACGCCCTCCCGAGCCCGGTCACCCCGGGGACCACCCCCTCGGCCGACGCCGCCATGGACGCGCTCGCCCGAGCCGCCGCGGTCGCCGAGGAGAGCGCCGCGGCCGGCGCCGCGCTGTCGGCCGCGCTCGACGACTTTCGCGCCGCCTTCGCCAAGGATCCGAAGAAGGTCCGCGGCTACCTCGATCGCGTGGTGATGGGGCGGGATCCCGAGGGGGGCCTCGACGCGCTCCTCGACGCCGGCGCGCTCGACGCGCTCTTCCCCGAGGTGCACGCGCTCGTCGGCTTCGGTGACGGCGAGTGGCGCCACAAGGACGTGTGGAAGCACACGAAGCAGGTCGTGCGTCAGGCGGTGCCGCGCCTCGAGGTGCGCTGGGCCTCGCTCTTCCACGACATCGGCAAGGTCAAGACGCGCTCCTTCACCCCCGACGGCAAGGTGCACTTCTTCGGCCACGCCGAAGTCGGCACGCGCATGTTCGACAAGCTCGACAGGCGCCTCTCCATGTTCGCCCCCGAGCCGGCGCTCAAAGACACGGTGCGCTTTCTCATCCTGCACCACCTCCGCGCGAACCAGTACGAGCCGACGTGGACCGACAGCGCGGTGCGCAGGTTCGCTCGCGAGCTCGGCGAGCACCTGGACGATCTGCTCTGCCTCGCGCGAGCGGACATCACCACCAAGCGCCCGGAGAAGAAGCGGAAGGGGCTCTCGCAAATCTCGGAGCTCGCCGATCGCATTCGCACGCTCGCCGCCGAAGACGCGAAGGTGCCGCCGCTCCCCTCGGGCATCGGCGACGCGATCATGAAGGCGTTCGGCCTCGCGCCGTCGCGTCAGATCGGCGTCATCAAGAACGCGCTCGAAGCAGCCGTCGCTTCGGGGGAGATCCCCGGGCATCAGCCGGCGGAGTTCTACGTCGAGCTCGTGGGCAAAGACCGCGCGCGCTTCGGGATCTAGGCACTCGTGCAGGTTCGCACGAGTGCACAGAGCTTATGAGATGCGCTCTAGCTAGTTTTTCTCCCAGCCGAAGCCGAACTTGAAGATGAGCAAGTTCGTCAGCCGGTCGTCGGGCTGCGCGAGGTAGCTGTAGATCAGCATGTACTCGAGGCCGAGCGTGAGGAGCGGACCGTCCACGTCCTCGTCGCGATCGGTGAGCGGTGAAGCGACGCCGATCTCGGCGTACGGCTGGAAGTTGCCGAAGCTCGATCGGCCGCCGATGAAATCGTAGTGACCGTTGGTGCCGAGGATGACGTAGCCGCCGATGGGGCGCGGCTTGGAGAAGTACGCGGCCCCCGTCGTCCAGCTGATGCTCTTCAACTCCGAGGCGTCGACGAACTCGAGCCCGGTGTGGAGGCCGACGGGGAACGCCTTCGATCCCTTGTTCCAGAACGTGTGCGGCTTCGGGGTGAGGATGGTGTCGGCGCCGACCATCGGTCCCGAGTGATCCACGCGGCCGGAAGCGGAGTACGCGTACCCGCCGTTCGCGCGCACCCACCCCGCACAGCCCGTCGAGCCCAGCCCGAAGAGCAGCGCCGCCGCTGCCGTGAGGGCTCCGCGCATGGTCAGTTGGGGACGGGGCCGAAATACTGATCGGCGAGCTGCCGGACCGCGATGTCGATCCGCGGATCGTCGGGCGCGGGGAGCGGCTCGACCTCGTCGAAGAGGTGCGCCGACTTCATGGCGAACTCCTCGACCTGCGGGCGCCCCTGGATGTCTCCGGTGCCTTCGAGCTCCATGAAGAAGCCGAGGCGCTGCGTCTTGGTGAAGCGGCGATAGAGCTCCTTCTTCGCGGCGAAGTAGGCGTACGCGCTCGTGCGGCTCGAGAACTGACCGAGCGCGCCGACGTAATGCGAGCCGCCTTCCATGTACATGCCGGCGGGGAGCGCGGTGCCGATGGGGACGCCCAGCCACTCCATGCCGGTGTGCAGCGAGGGGTTCGAGTTCATCGGACGAAGGACGACCGGCTTCTTGCCGCCCGCTTGGAGCGCGAGCTCGAGGAGCTCGGTGCAAAAGAGCTTGGAGTGATCCGAGTAGTCGAAGAACGCGTCGAAGTCGGGCCCCTCGTCGAACTTCTGGCGCTCGAAGGCGGCGGCCTTCTCGCCGTCGACACCGGCCGGCGGATCCCACACCTCGGCGTAGAGGTTCGGCGAGACGTACTGGGCGAACGGCGTCCTTCGCATGCCGCCCTTCACGTTGTCGAGCACGCGCGAGTGGAAGCCCGGCTTGTAGCGCCCGGAGATGTCGTAGACGTACGGCTGCCCGTCCTCGACGCTGATGAGCGCGGCGTGCGTGAAGGGGTAGAACCTGTCGGGGATGAGCGAGAAGACGAAGCTGTAAGCGCCCGGCGCCTCGGTGAAGACGATCTGCCCGGTGCGGATGGGCATGCCGAGGTACGTGGCCGGGTGCGTGGCGTCGGTCTTCGCGTCGAGCACGTTGATGCCGGTCGACGCGGTGGCGCAGCCCTGCGTGCCGATCGCGAGCGCGGCGAAGACCGCGAGGTAGGTGCGGTTCATCGGTGCTCTCCGGCGAGGCTGGCCGAGGGGCCGATCTTCGAAGGCGCGCGCGGCGCCGTGGCCGTCTCGGTGCTCGGGGGCGGCCCCTCCATGACGAGCGCGCCCTGGTCCTCGTGCGGACCTGCGTCGGGCGGCGCGGCGGGGATCGTGATGGGCGTGAACGCCGTGTGGCGGGGCTCGAAGTTCGAGTGCTCGCCCGGGTGGGCCGGCTCGAACGTGGCCTTCACCTCGGGGGAGAAGCTCACGCAAGCGGCGGCGCCCGTCGCAAAGAGAAGACCAAGAAGAAGGCGTTGGCCGAGGCGCATCGCGGTTGAGGCTTAGCGCGTTGTGGAGGCCGCGGAAAGGGCGAAATCTACGGCGCGTGGCTCGAAGCCCGGTCCTCGAGGACGGCGATCGTCTTCGCCAGCGATCCGTCCTTGTGCATGCACGGCCAGCAGTCGCGCGTGCTCAGGAAGCCGCAGCCCCTCGTGCTCGCGTAGCTCTTGAGCACGGTGAGCGTGCGCGCGTCGCCGACCTCCTTCGCCTTGTCGAGGAGCTTCTTCTTGCCGTCGCAGTCGCGCGCGGCGCGGAGATCGATCGTGACGAGCAGCGTCGCGCTGGCGAGCCCGCGCACCGAGGGCTTGGCGAGCGACTTGGTCGCGCGCTGCGCCGCTTGCGGGTAGCCGACGCCCGACTGCCCGTGGGCGATGTCGTAGAGGATGTCCGGGCCGACGGTGCCCATCTCGCCTTCGAGCATCGTGAAGGCGGCGTCACCGGCGTCGCGCCCGAGGGCGGCGTTGCGGACGTCTTCGAGGAGCTTCAGATCCTTCGTCGCGTCGGGGTCGGCCTTGAGCCACAGCTCGGCCTCGCGCATCGCGTCGGGCGTGTTCTTGGTCGCGGTGTACGCACGCTCGAGGGCGCGGTGCACGTCGGGGCGGTCGCCGTGCTCGCCTTCGATCTGCGTGAGCTTCGTGATGCCGGTGCCGAAGTCCCCTTTGTCGACGGACTCGATGGCTTTCGCGATCTGCGTCTCGACGTCGTCGGGGCCCTTCACTTGGGTCGTGCTCGAGGGGCTCACCGTGGCGACGCCGGCGTCGACCGATCCGCCCTTGTGCGTCACTCCGCTCACGAGGAGGAGGATGAGCACGAAGCCGACGAGCGAAGCGAAGGCCGCAAAGCCGATCATGAAGGGCTTGGGGTTCGCGGAAACGAGCGCGCGCGCGCGGCCGACGAGGGTGTTGAGGCCCGGCCTCGTGCCGGGGAGCGCGGGGAGGTTGCCCGAGTAGCTCTGCGAGCTCGCACCGCCGACGAGCGAAGCGCGCGGGCCTGCGACTTGGCTCGCGGGCGCGCCGGGGATGGCGCCCCATCCGACGTTCCACACGGCGTCGATGGCGTCCATCAAGTCTTTGGCGTCGGCGTAGCGCGCGCTCGCTTCCTTCTCGAGCATGCGATGCAGGATCGCCTCGATCTCGGGCGGCACGACGGCGTCGGGGCACTTCGAGGCCACGGTGGGGATCGGCGCCGTGACGTGCATGCCGAGGAGCGTGACCTTGCTCTCGTGATCGAACGGCCGCACCCCGGCGAGCATCTCGAACGTCATGCAGCCGAGCGCGTAGATGTCGGCGCGCGGATCGACGTTCTGTCCGAGCGCCTGCTCCGGCGCCATGTACTCCGGCGTGCCGTACACCATGCCGAGCTGCGTGAGCGCTTGGCCCGGCTCGCCGCGCGCCGAAGGCTCGCGCCCGATGTCGGCGACGGGGACTTTGGCGATGCCGAAGTCGAGCACCTTCACGAAGTCCTGCTCGCCGTCGCGATCGATGAGCATGACGTTCTCGGGCTTCAGATCCCGGTGCACGATCCCCATCACGTGCGCGCGCTGGAGCGCGGCGGCGATCTGCCGAAGGATGCGGAGCGCACGCCCGGTGTCGAGGCGCCCTTTTTGAATCAGCTCGCGGAGGCTCTTCCCCTCGACGTACTCGAGCACGAGAAAGAACGAGCCGTCCTCGAGCTTGCCGAAGTCGGTCGCCGCAGCGACGTTCGGGTGATCGATGTGCGCGGCGGCCATCGCTTCGCGCTCGAAGCGCGCGACGACCTCGGGGAGGCGGCTCATCTCGGGGTGAAGCACCTTCACCGCGAGGCGCTTTCGCATGTGCGTGTGCTCGGCCTGATAGACCGCACCCATGCCCCCTTCGCCGAGGAGCTTTTCGATCTTGTAGCGCCCGCTGATCGTCGTCCCGATGAGCGACTCGGCTCCGCCAGGGCGGACGCTCGGGCGCGGACTCGCCGTGTCCTTTGCGTCGGCTTTGGGTTCGCTGGTGGTCATGCCGAGGGGCCGAGGGGGTCCGGAGCGAGGCGACGCCGGGCCCGACGCCCTGCGCCATGGAATCGGATATCACAGGGGCCCCCGGGGGGCACCCGTCCCCGGCCGAAGCGCCCCCTCAAAGGTCGAATCGCACACCCACCGTGAGAAAGAGCGCGAAGCGGTCTTTCCCGAGGGAGTTGATCTCGAGGTTCGAAAAGTTCGGTGCCACTGCCGCGCGGCCGTCGTAGACGCTCCCGGTGAAGCCGAATCCGAGGCGGGTCCCGAGCTCGGCGGTGATCTCGAGAGGCTTCCGAACGCGGTAGCCGGCGCCGATGCCGATCGGCACGTCGAAGTGGCCGCCGCCCGATCCCTCGACGAGCACGTCCTGCCGCACCGGCGAGGTCTGGCCGTCGGGGGTGAGGGTCAAGGTCTGGTGGTAGCTCGGGGCGTAGACGCGCGCGTAGCCGAAGCCGGCGAAGATCCACATGCGAAAATCGCCGCGAAAAAGCGGGGGAACGCCTTGGAGGTGCAGGCCGAGGCTCGTGATTTGGCGCGCCGGCGCGGGGCCGTCGTTGGGCGAGGCGTCGTGCGAGACGTACGCGCCGACGCGAAGGAGCGGGAGAAACGCGAGGTGCCCGGTGACCTGCACCATCGGCCCGAGCTTGGCGTCGCCGTCGCCGCCACCGAGGAATCGGCGCGCGACGCCGCCGCTCACCCCCACGTCGCCGTGGACGTTCGCCTGCGCCGTGGCGGCGGTTGCCGTGAGGGCCAAAAGCGTCACCGCAGCGCGAAAAGCGGTGTGCTTTGCCGACATGACGCCGCCGAGGGTAGCGCATGATAAGAGATTGGGGATGCGGGTCGTGCGGAGGCTCCTTCCTCTCGTGCTCCTCGCGCCGCTCGGCGCGGCGTTGGGAGGAGCGAAGGCGCGCGCTCAAGTGGCTCTGCCGCCGCCGCCACCGCCGCCGCTCTCGACCAACGAGAGCCCGTCGAATCCCCCGCCGAATCAAGGGGGCGACGCGCATGGCGGCCACGGGCACGGGCGGGGAAATCGCCCGGCGGAGCGCCCTTCGAGCGCTTCGTCCTCGAGCACCACGGGCTCGTCGAGCAGCGGCGGCGCGTCCGACGACGACGACTACAGCCCGGAAAAGAAGCTCTCTCTGCGCTTGAACCCGCTGCCGATCTTCGAGGCGCGGATCAGCGGGGACGCCGAGTACATGTTCGCGCCGCACCACGCGGTGGTCGGCTCGCCGCAGCTCACCTTCTCGGCGCATCGGCCGGACATCGTGGCCTACGGCTTCGGCTACGCCGAGCGCGCGGGGGGCATCGGCGGCGAGGTCGGCTACCACTACTGGATCGAGCCGCGCCTCGAGGGGGTGTTCCTCGGGCCGTCGCTGGTGCTCGGCCTCACGTTCGCGGGGCCCACGTTCCTCTATTACGGCGCGGCGTTCGACGTCGGCTGGCAGATGATCCTCGGCAAAGGCTTCACCTTCGACGTGGGCGGCGGCCTGCTCGTCATCGACGGCGCCCTCACCGGGATCGTGACCCACGTGACGCCGCGCGCGCTCGCGGGGGTCGGCTGGTCGTTCTAGCCGGCGGCGCGCCTGAGGGGCCGATTTCGGCCACAAAATGAGAAACGGGAGACCCCTTTCGAGGTCTCCCGCTTTCAGCCGCGCCCTACCCTTTCAGGCAGGTCGCGACCCGGAGCTCACTTGCCGTGAACTTCGGTGCAGCCCTGGGCGTAGAGCCCGAGGATGTTCATCTCGCGGAACTCGACCGAGTGGACGTCCGAGATGCCGCCGGCCTTCTTGGCCGCGTCGAGGCTACCGTCGCCGAAGGCGGCGATGCCGAGGATGCCGGTCACGCAGGCTTCACCGGACTTGTCGCCGGTCTTGCCCTGGCCCGAGACCTCCGCGCGCGTCGCCGCGTGCGGAACGGTCGAACCGGTGTAGCTCGAGCCGGTCGGGTAACCGAGGCCGACGCAGCCCGTCCCGATCACCATAACGCCCGCGTAAAAAGCCAGCTTCGCAACTTCCTTCATGGTCTTAGGCCTCCCAATAGAACTGTCACTACCGAAATTGAGCGTGAAAACGACGTATAGAAGCGTGACCGGGCTATCATGGCCCAGCTTTCAGTGTCAAGAGATCGACGTCGTAGGGCGTTTCTCGATAAGGTCTGCTTCCCCGAACATGTCCCGTCAGACCTTCGCTTACTCGGAGCCGCAACAAGGTTGGGGCCCGAGAAAACTTCAAAAAACGGCCGTATTTCGCGATCGGGCGGAGCATACCGCGTCCGGCACGCTTTCTCTAAGTTTCATGCGACGGCCAAGGCGCGTTTTTCCGTTCGTGCTGGCTACGCTCGGTGCAATCGCGGCGTTTGCCGCCTTCGATCGCGCCGCGTATGCGCAGGCGGGCACCGCGCCGGCCCCGTCGACCGCAGGGAGCACCGCCGGGGCCCCCGCACCGCCTGCGCCGGGCGCACCGAGCGAAGCGACCGAGCCGACTGCACCGCTCGCGCCCCCGCCTGGCGCGACGGATCCGACCCCGAGCGAGCCTCCGCCCGACAACGGCGAAGCGCTCATCCCGGTGGGCCAAGGCGAAGAAGCGGTCGACACGTCGAAGCGTCCGGTGAACGAAGCCGCCGAAGCGCGCGCCGATCGCCCGGTCCGCTCGCCGCTGATGAACCGCTTGATGCGGCCGCGCCTCACCTACGACATCAACCTGGAGGGGGGCGTCGGCTACCTCTTCTCGAGCCCGACCCGCTGGAACGGCATCGCCCGCGGCGGCCTCGGCGTGACGTGGGTCAAAGACCCGTTCTGGAACACGCTGCGCTTCACCTACGAGTACTCGGGGCTCGCGGACGCCACGTGGGGCGCGCAGATCGAAATGGCCTGGTTCGAGCGCGGGCTCTGGGCGCAGGCCGGCGGGCTCTACGACTTCAAAGGGCCGGGGCACGGCGGGGTGATGGGGGCCATCGGCTTCGCCATCTTCGGCGTCGAAGGCGAGTACCGCGGCGCCGAGCCCACGGGCAAGGCGTGGGGCGTGTACTTGAAGGCGCGGCTCCCGGTGAGCGCGCTGATTCAAGCGCTGACCGAGTAGCGACCTTCAGTGCAAGACGGCGCGCTTGGCGCGGAGCTCGGCGACGCGCGCGCGGATTTGCGGCGCGTCTTCGGCGCTCGGCGCAAGCTGCAAGAAGCGCTCGAGATCCGAAGCAGCGGCGGCGGTGGCGCCGAGGCGCGCCGAGAGCAGCCCGCGATCGCGGAGCGCGTCGGGCGAGTTGGGGAGGAGGCACACGATGCGATCGATGGCGAGCATCGCCCGCGCCGAGTCGCCGCGCTGGAGGTAGATCGAGCGGAGGTTCACGAGCATCCGCACGAGCATCGAGCGAGGCGATGCAGCGGCGAGAAAATCCGGGCGGATCGGCTCGTTTTTCCCGGTGACGCGGTAGAGCAGGCGCGTGAGCTCGTCTTCGTCGAGCATGCGTCCACCGAAGAACGGATCGAGGAAGATGGGCGAGCGCGCCTCCGGATCCTCGAGCCGAACGAGGAAGTGGCCGGGGAAGCCCACGCCGTGCGCCACCACCCCGAGGCGGTGGGCGATCTCGCAGTAGACGAGCGCGAGCGAGATCGGGATCCCGAGTCGGCGGTCGAGCACGTCGGGGAGCAGGCTGTTCTTTGGATCGTAGTAGTCGGCTTCGTTCCCCGAGAAGCCGAGGCCGGCGAACACGTGACGCGAGAGCTCCTCGGCCTGCACGCGCGGCGGTGCCTCCGAGAGACCGCGCCCCTCGAGCGGCGCGGCGAGCTCGTCGAAGCGCTCGAGCAGCGCCTCGACGTCGAGCGTGCCGTACACGTCGCGCGCGATGAGCGCCGCCCCGAGGGCGACGTCGATCGAGGCGTCGTCCTGCGCCGCCAGCGCCTCGAAGGGATCCTGCATTCCACCCACGTTGTGCCGTGACGCGCGGTGCGACGCAAGCCGTTGCCGAGGGGCTCGACGCGGCGCCTCGGCCCTAGTAATCGCCAGCTCCCCATGGCCAAGAGCGAAGGAAGCGGAGCGAAGCGAGCGGTGAACGGTTCCAAGAAGGGGGGCGTGCGCGCCGAGTTCGAGCGCGCCCGCAACGTGCACCCGAGCGGAATCACGGGCAAAGAGCGCCCGGCCGAGGTGATTCGCCGCATGTTCCCCGCCTACGTGGGGCGCCAAGAGCGGACGGCCTTCGAGCTCATGGAGCGAAGCGTGAAGGAGGACTGCGCCGTCTTCCTCACCTTCTCGGGGGCGATGACGCCGGCCGGGCTTCACCAGTCGTGCCTCATCCCGCTGCTCGAGCGCGGGCTCGTCGACTGCATCACGACGACGGGCGCGAACCTCTACCACGACGCTCACCGCGTCATCGGTCACCGCATCCGCGAGATCGCCCCCGACGCCGGCGACCTTCAGTACCGCCTCGCGCGTGTCATCCGCATCTACGACCTGGGCTTCTGGGAAGAGACGCTCCTCGAGACCGACAAGCTCTTCAGCGCCATCCTTCGGAAGCCCGAGTTCCAGAAGAAGATGACGACCCCCGAGCTCCACTACTTGCTGGGGAAGAACATCGCCGAGATCGAAAAGGCGCTCGGTGTGGAGAGCCCGTCGCTCCTTTCCACCGCCTACAAATTCGGCGTGCCGATCTTCGTCGGCGCCGTGCAAGACGGATCGATCTTCCTGAACATCGTGAAGTTGAAGCGGCTCCTCGGGAGCGAGTTCAAGCTCGAGATCGACGTGAACGACGACGTCTTCGAGATGGGCGCGATGCAGCACCATTGCTTCGGCACGTTGAAGAAGAAGATGGCGATCTGGATCTTGGGTGGCGGCGTGCCGAAGAACTACACGCTCCAAGGCGAGCCGCTGCTCGACCAGATCCTCGGCGTGCCGACGCACGGCTTCGATCTCGACGTTCAGTTCTGCGTCGACCCCGTGGACAACGGCGCGCTCTCCTCGTGCCCCGCGGGCGAGGGGCACACCTGGGGCAAGGTCTCGGCCGAGAGCGTGGCCACCGGCTCGATGTACGTGCACGCCGACGTGACCGCGGTCTTCCCCTGGCTCACCTACGCGCTGCTCAGCGATCCGAGCACGAAGCGAAAGCACCGACGCTTGTACGATGCACGCAAAGCGGCGGTGACCGCGCTCGACAAGGAAGTGCAGAAGCGAAGGAAGAAGCTCGCGGAGACGCTCGTGTTCGATCTCCCCAAGGGGAAAGGCGCGAAGGCGCGATGAGCCTCACGCGCACGGTCGAGGAGTGCGCTTCGGCGATCCGCGCGCGCAACGCGGAGCTCCGCGCGGTGCTCCACGTGCTCGACACGCCGCGCGCTCCCAAGGCGAGCGAGAGGGCGCCGCTCCACGGTGTGCCGTACGTCTTGAAGGACACGTGGGACACGGCGGGCGTGCCGACCACCGGCGGCTCGTGGCGCCATCGTGAGCGCGTTCCTTCTTCTTCTTCGCGCGTCTTCGACGCGTTCGAGCGCGCTGGCGCCGTGCTCCTCGGCAAGTCGAACCTGTGCGACATGGCGTTCTCCCCCGAGTCGGACAACCACCTCGTGGGGCGAACGGGGAATCCGTGGGATCCGACGCGTACCGCGGGCGGCAGCACCGGCGGCGGCGCGGCGGCGGTCGCGGCGGGGATGGCGAACTTCGACTGGGGCTCGGACTTCGGCGGTTCGATCCGCATGCCCGCGGCCTTCTGCGGCGTGGCGGGGCTGAGGCTCTCGGGCGAGTCGTGGCCCGTGCCGGACGATTTCTTCCCGCGCACGCCGGCGCTCGATCTCGAGCTCCACGGCATGGGGCCGGTGGCGCCGACGGTCGACGACTGCCGCACGCTGATGCGCGCGCTCGCGCCCACCTTCCGCGCGCCGGCGTGGAGCGTGCACGAGGAGCGCGCGCCGTTCCACACGCGACGCGTGGCGCTCTACACGCCCGAGGGGCGCTCGCACGGCGACTGGCCGACCTTCGTCGCCGACGCGAGCCGCGCGCTCCGGGACGCGGGCGTCGACTTCTCCGTCGATCGCAAGCTGCCGCCGCCTTCGTTCGTCGATCGCGCGTACGACGCGTACCTCTGCTCGCGCTTCGACGCCTTCCTCGCGACGGGTGAGCTCACGCTGAAAGAGGGGCTCCCCGCGGTGCTGATGGGCCTCCTCACGAACGATCGGCGCATCCACAAGAACACCGGCGTGCTGCTCTTCGGGATGGCGATCGCGCGGCTCACCTTCTTCCGCAACCGCGCCGCCGCCGACGCGCGCGTCGAGCGCGTGCTCCACGCGATGCACGACGTGTGGGACCAGGGCGATCTCGTGGTCGCGCCGGTGAGCACGCTCCCTGCGCCACGGCACGGGCGCGCGGCGTTCATCCCCGGGCTGCTCGCCTTCGCCAAGCTGGGGAACTTGGTCGACGCGACGGCCGTCTCGGTCCCTTTCGGTCGCTTCCCCGACGGGATGCCGCGCGCGCTCCAGGTGATGGGCCCGCCGGGCGCCGAAGAGGCGGTGCTCGATCTCGGCGCGCGGCTCGAGCGCGTGGCCCCCGCGGCGTAGAGCTCGGCGCGACGTCGGGAGACGACGCGCTTCTCAGTACGCCGCGTCGGCGATGAGATGAAAGAGCGCCAGGACGAGCGACGGATCGGCGTGCTCGAAGGTCACCCCCGCTTGCACCGTCGGGGGAGTCCCGCCGGCGCTCCGCGACCACGCGACCTTTACGCGTAAATTCAAGGGATCCCAGAGCGACGGCGCCATGAGGGCGACGACGGCGCGCTCCCCCGGCTCGAGCGGCTGCGGGAGCTCGAGGCACGCACCGCCGAGCCCGATGTTCACGACGCGCGCGTCGCACTGCCACCCCGTGGCTGCGTGCGTGACCGTCACCGGGAGGCGCAGCGCCCGACGATCGTGCATGCGAAAGCGCCTCCCGAGCTCGAGCGCCATGAAGGAGGACGGTAGCGCGCGCCCCCCAAGGACGGAAGAGGAGGGGGAGGAGGAGGGGGAGGACGGAACAAGTGACCAAGTGACGGGCGGTCGGCGCAAGATTTGGCGTTCTTCGCTCGGGACACGCTACGATGTGGTCGATCGGGGATTCGCGACAGATGGCCCAGGACACCCGCAAAGATCCGCGCGCGAAGATCGTGAGCTTGAACGTGCGCTACAAGAGCGCCACGGTCGACGAGTTCATCGAGAACCACTCCCACGACGTCAGCAAGGGGGGGATCTTCATCAAGACCGCGACCCCCTTCGCGCAGGGGACGCTCCTCAAGTTCGAGATCCGCCTCTCCGGCGACCAGGCGGTGATCGCCGGCGTCGGGCGCGTCGTGTGGAAGCGCGAGGCCGGGCAAGCCGGCAACGCCGAGAACCCGCCGGGCATGGGGGTGAAGTTCATCAAGATCGACGAGAACTCGCGCCTCGTCATCGATCGGCTCATCGGCTCGCGCGCCGACGCGGGCGCCGCCTTCACCGCCGAGCTCCCCAAAGAAGAGCTCGGCAACAAGACGCTCCTCGGCACCGGCGCGCCGCGCTCGGTTCCGCCGCGCCCCGCTTCGCTCCCGCCGATGAAGCAGACGATCATGGGGATGGGGGCGGTGAAGGCCGACTCGCTCGTCCCCGGCGCGACCCCGTCCACGGCGCCGTCGCCGGCGACCGAAGGGAAAGCGACGCTCCAAGGAGGCTTCTTCCCCGAGACGAACTCGGCCGCCGAGATGCCCGCTCCCACCGAGCGGACGATGATGAAGCAAGCGGCCGAGCTCCTCGAAGAGGCGCTCAAGGGGGCCGGCGGATCGATGGACGAGGTCGGGACGAACCCGCTCTTCCACGGAGCCGCAGCGAAGGAGATCCCCGAGCCGAAGGATCCTTCGGGCCCGGCCATCTCCCCCTCGGGCAACTCGCTCGAAGCGCGCACGTCGACGAAGCCGCTCCCCGAAGCGCCCGTCAGCAGCCGCCCCGCGCCGGCCACGGCGGTCGAAGACAAGAAGGCGCCGTGGAGCGCGCGCCCCCCGCCAGGGAGCGAGCGTCCCGCGGCCACGTCGGCGCGAGAAGCCGTCGAGCCCGAGCCGCGCAAAGGCAAGAGCGGCGTGCTCCTCGTGCTCGGCCTCGTCGCCATCGGCGGCGGCGGTCTCGCCTACGCGTTCCAGCAAGGGATGATCGGCGGCGGCACCGGTCCGGCCACGACGACCACCGCCACGAGCGAGCCGAGCAGCGCGACGAGCGCGAGCGCCGCGCCCAGCGCCTCGGCGAGCGCAGCACCGAGCGCCGCCCCTTCGACGAGCGTCGCGACCACCACGACGACCCCCGATGCGGGCGCGAGCGCCACGCCTGCGGCCGACGCCGGGAGCACGACCAAGCCGACCGCTTCGGCGGCGACGACCGCCGCGACGCCGACGCCGCGCCCCACGCCGCGGCCGACCCCGCGCCCGACCGCCACCGCGACGGCGACGGCAACGGCGGCGCCGACCGCGACGAGCGAGTCGACCGCCGCACCGACGGCCACCGCGGCACCGACCGCGACGGCCACGGCCACGAGCGAACCGACGGCGGCGCCCAAGCCCACCGCCACCCCGAAGCCGAAGGGGACCGACACCGACAACCCGTACTGACGGGTTCGGCGGGGCCCGCGCGGCGCATTTTCCGGGGCCGCGACGCGATCACCCACTTGCGTTTTGGGCGCGGCGCTGTCAGCCTCCGCGAAGTTCTCTCCGGCGTCGTCTAATGGCAGGACAGAGGTTTTTGGTACCTCTTATCGGAGTTCGAATCTCTGCGCCGGAACCGAAAAGGGCGCGCGATCTCAGCTACTTGCCGAGTCGCCCCCTCCCCGTTTCCAAAATGTCTCCAATTTCGCCCTGATTCGGCGGCGCATCGAGGAGCCGAATGGCGCTCTCGCGTGCTGCCGGACTCAGGTGCATGTAGAGGAGCGTCGTGCCGAGGCTTTGATGGCCAGCGAGCTCTTGGATCGCCTTCGCCGGCGCTGCACGCATCGCAAGACGCGTACAGAACGTGTGACGCAGGACGTGAAGAGAGCGCGTCCGTTCGAGACCAGCTCGCTCGGTCGCTCGCTCCATCCAATGTTGGAGCACGTTCTCGTCGACCGGTGATCCATCGAGTTGATAGAGCACGCGATCGCCGCGCAAGTGACGGTTGGCAGACAGCGCCTCGAAGAGCGCGTTCGTGAGAGGCACGCGGCGTTCGCGTCCGCCTTTCGGAACGTCCTCGATCGTACGCCACACGTTGCGTCGAACGAAGAGCATGCGGCGCGAGAGATCGATGTCGCACTGTCGTAGAGCGATGATCTCTCCGCGTCGAAGACCTGCGTCTCCCGCGAGGAGCACCATCAGCGCGACGTGCGGTCCGATCCTCCGTGCCGCTTCCACGAGCCGCGCGTACTCCGCGTCTTCGTAGAACTTCATGATCGCGGGCATCGTGCGCAGGAGTTTGATCCTGCACGGAAGCCTGTGGATCACGCCCCACTCCACGGCGACGTTCAGCAGCTTGCTCAAAACGTTGATGGCGTTGTTCACCGTCTTCGGGTTGAACGCGCTCATCCCCGCTTTGAGATGCTGGACGTCTTCGTTCGAGATCTCGTCGAGCCTTCTTCCACGGAGCCGCGGGAGGATGTGAAGCCTCAAGACCCGTTGCTTCGTGGCGATCGTGCTCGCCTTCTGCCTGTTCGCCTTTGCGTAGCCGTCGATGAACCTCGGTACGAACGATTCGAGTGTCGGCACCTCCTTCTTCATGGGGGGCGCTTCGAGGGCGGATGTGCCAGCGCGCATCAGCTCCGCTTGTCTCGCTTCACCCCAGCGTCGCGAGGCGACAGCTCCGCTCACAGGGGATCGAAGGCGCTCGCGAAAGCGTGTGCCGTCGTTCCGTGTGATGCAGATGTCCACCTCATAGCCTCCGCGCTTGTACGGCCGGATCTTGATCGTCATCGTCGGATACCTCCCGGCGATGGCGCTCGTCTCTCAGCGAGAAAGCGTAGCAGGTCGTCGCGATGGAACCGGACGCGGCGACCGAGGCGGATGTGAGGGATCTGGCCGCGCTCGATCATGGCGTAGAGGGCGCCACGCGTGGTGCGGAGGAGCACGGCGGTCTCGTCGACGGTGAGGAGGAGCGGGAGGGCGTCGGTGGAGCTCACGAAGACCCCGGCGGCTTCGGGAGTGCGAGGAACCTCTCGAGCTCGGTGCGGAACACCATGCGGCGACGCCCGGGGCGCACGCTCGCGAGGCGTCCCACGCGGATCCAATGGCGGACGGTGGAGACGGAGACGCGCGCCATCGCGGCGACCTCCGTGAGGAGAAGCAGATTGTCGGTGCTCATAAGAAACGAGCGTGACCGACGGGAGCTAGTGCTTCCTGCGGATCCTAAGAAGATCGTTTCCGTCCGCTCTTACGGTCTCGTCTCTTGCTCGGCGCACCGGCTGGATCTCGGGCGAGAAACTTTCGATACCTCTCCCCTCGGACCTCCTCAACGGAGCGATCTCTCCCATTCCCCGTCGTGGGGTTGGTCACGCCCTTGTCGACGATGAGGCCTCCGATCTCCCGGTACGTGAACTCGGCTTCCACGAGCCGCCGACACAGCGATCGCAGCACCGTCTTGCGCGCGTCTGCCGTGAACGGCGCCGGATCGCCGCGGGGTCGGGCCAAGCGATCGCGCGCCCCTTCGATCCGACCCATGCATGTGTCGATCTCCATGCGCGCATGTGCGAGAGCGAGAATGTCGTCCTCGTCGAGGATCGAGGGGTTGATACTGACGAAGTCTGCGAAACGGGGCGACGAGTCATCCCCAAAGAGCGCGGCGCGTGCGAGGCGCTCAAGGTCGTCCGCTGATCGACGAAGTTTCGCGAGACGCCCTCTCGCTGCGCGCGCTTCCTTCGCGAAGTCGACTGCGGCTCGATGTAGTCCCTCGGCCGTCAGGAGGAAGTTGAGGTCGCGATGGATCGCTCCAACCGTTCGCCGTCGCGGTGACTTGCGATTGCTCTCGTCGTCGAGCCACTCGTGGGTGGCGACGAAACTCCTCTCGAGGTCGAGTTCGGGATTGATCACGTCTCGAGAATGACCTCCGCGGGTCACGCGCGCACCCCGAAGAGCAGGGGCGCTGGCAACCGCCGGCGATGGCCGGCATCCACCGACACAACATATTGATTTTAAAGAACTAATTTGCCTGAAACGGTTGCCACGGTGACCTCGGCTGAGCACATTCGCGGCGAGAGGTCGTCGCCTCTCCTGCACCCCCCATGGGGGATGCAGTTCGCGCGAAGGAGGGTCTCCATGTCGATGGTGTCGGCAGGGTTCAACGAGGATGGAATCGAGCAGTTCGTCGAGCTCGTGTTGTCTCGCACCGAGGCAGCCGCCTACGTCGGGATCAGCGAGTCAGGGATCCGCGACGCTGAGCAACGAGGTCTTCTGCACACGACGGACCTGCAAGGACAATCGTGGATCGACCCCGACGACCTCGACGCGTGGAAGTGGCGCGCGAGCGGCCCATCGCGCGCAAAGAAGAACTCCATCCTCTCGAAAGCGGCGAAGACACGCGTGCGCGAGGCGCGCGAGCGTGACCGGCTGACCGCCAAGCGCCGCGCCCAAGAGGAGCTCGATGAAGAAGCGCGTGGACGAGCGCTCCGCGCCGCGTGGGAGCAGGAGAGCAACCTCCGGCAAGAAGTCGCTACGAAAAATGAGGCAGCCAAGCAGGCCTTTCTGCGCGACCACCTGGACGAGGGCACCACGGCGAGGATGTTGGGCGTCGACTTCACGCGGCGCCGCACCGAACTCCGCGCCCTCGAGCGGCAAGGCGTCATCCGCCGCGCCGAGACACCGCACGAACGCGTCGTGGTGATCGGCGAGTACGGAGCGCCGCTCGTCGAGGGCGAGGGCTACCCCATGTACATCTCCGGTCGCCCGTTCTACGTGCGCGCCGATGTCCTGGCAGAGCGCGACCGCAAACTCGACATTGAAGAACGCGATGCGCGGGCGATCGCCCATGCAGAGCGGCGACGCTCGGGTGTCGCGAGCGACGATCTCCGCAACGCCCTCACCGCGCTCATCGTGCTGGCCTATGGCAAAGGGCCGAAGGGTCCTGGCGGTCTATGACGACGACCTGGCAACCTGCGCGGCGTACCCAAGCGTCGTATTGCAGGCTCGGAGGAACGACGTCGCGAAGCGAAAATCTAGTGTGTCGTGTCCCCATGTGATGGGGACGTGCACGTAGAAGAAGGGGCGCGGCATCCCCAGCATCTCGAGAAACATCGGGACAAAGAAGACCACACCCGCGGGGCGCTTCGCGCGCGCGCGCATTTTTTCCACCGTCGCCTTAAGAGCGAAACGATCGCACCACCGCGTGAACGCGGCCTTCATGGTGTCTACCGCGTGATCGTTGTCGGAGAACCTCCTGGCTCGCGAGTACCGAAGCTGACCAACGATGGGATACAACTCGACCACATCCACGAAGACGATGGAGACGTCGCCTCTCCCGTTTGCCTGGGCGAACCCCTCTTCGATGTTCTCGAGTAGCTTCCGCTCCGAGTAGACGACCTTCGCTGCGATCGCCACCTTCGCCCCTTCGTACGTGCACGACACGTCGGGTTCCTCGAGCCGAACGTCCTTCGAAAAAGTTGCGGCAAGGTTGGCGATCAGCAGCTCCCAAGTGAGGTTTCGTTCCGTCGAGCGCGCACCAACCTTGGTCACGATTGGATCGCCACTCGCGAGCTTCAACCATCGGTCGCGAGGGAAGCGAAACCCGGCGTCCCAACCGGCGTGAAGTGCCTTCGATAGAAAGTCCGCACCGATCGCATCGGCGACAAAGTCGTAGGCGAGATCAGTGCTCGTGAACTTGAACGTGTCGCCTCGAAGAGCCCCTTCGCGAAGCTCGCCGAGGCGCGCGAGAGAGCGTGCCACGCGGGCCTCGGGATGAATGCGGACTTCTTCGGCTCTCAGTCGATCCCGAAGCCAGGTCGAGGAGGTACCAATGACCTCGATCGGTCGGCCGATCATGCCGCGGGCTTCAGCCTCGCGAAGCAGGGCGACTCGCTCGGCGGCCCGGGTGGCCGCATCGTCACTCATCCAGTCGAGTCTACAATCCCGGGACGGGCGTCGGCGGCGCCGCTCGAACGCGAACGTCGACGAGAGCGACCTCACTGACGGGCTCCGTCACGAAGTACCACTCGCATGGCATCGCAATGCCGGCGGTGCTCCGCCCCAGCCCCGCGATCCCATCCCGCTCGCCCGCGACGGGTGGTAGGACGAGCGGCAGAGAGTGTGTCTGTGGATCAAGTGCAGCCTCGATGCTGCCGGAGCAGACCGCGCGGTAGCGAACCTGTCCCTCCACGACGTTGACGTCGATGTTTGCGCCCTGTGTCGGCGCGAACGGACCCGTCACGTGGAGAGCGCCGGGGGCTCGGTGAAGCTCCTGTCGCTCATTGACGAGCCAGCGGAGCGAGCCGTCGGAAATTGGATGCGGCGGGCGCATCGAGCCCGGCACGAACGCATCCACTTGTTGGCGATCGACCGCGTACTGGATCACGAAGCCGCGTCCGAATCGTGATTCGAAAGCAGCTTGCAGGCGCGCACTGAACTCGCCAGCGGCGCGACCGTCTGCGTAGTTGCCCAAGAGCCCTAGCGAGAGAACGTTGAGGACGCCAGCGCCCACGTTCGTGTGAGTCACGAGCTCGTTCGAGGCGCCTGTCGTGATCCGCGGCGGAACGATCGGATGAAACTCGATGTTCGCTATCTTCGACGACGAGTCGTAGGTGACGTCTACATTCCCACCGACACCGGCGTGCGCCGTGAAGTACGCGTACTGGTCAACACCGAATCCCCATTGACTCCGTCCGACCCAAATCCAACCGACTCCATCGAGCTCGAACACGAGGCGGCCCAGGTAGCTCGTGGCGGCGCATCTCCGGAGCCAGAAGCGTCCAGCGGCGGGCTCGTCGCCTCGCGCGTCACCTTCAGGTGGAACCGCGCCAACCGGCACGAAGGTGCCCTTTAGGTGGTCGCAGAGGTCGCGCGCGAGGATGTCCGTAAACATGGCGACGATCTCCGGCCGGGTCGCGGACGTCCGCGCGGGCGCGGCGGAGGTAGCGGGCGCTTGGACCGCTGCACTGCCACCACATGCGGCGAGCAAGACGGCGCTGCCCACAGCAAAAACAAGCTTCGAAAGGATCACTCTGAACGCGTGCGCGCGCGCGTCGACTTCCGAGGCGCGAGCGGCGCGACGCGCTTGCTTCCTGCGGGACGACCCGTCCGAACGCGTCGTGACGCGGGAGGCTCGAAGAGACGCGCGACCGGGAGGCGCAGCTTGTTCGCGAGACGAACGAGCGAGGCTACCGTGAGGTTCTCTCGGCCGGCTTCGACTGCTTGGCAGTACTTCAGCGAGACACCGAGGACCTTCTCCGCAAACTGCTCCTGCGTCATTTCGCGCGCAAGACGTACCTCGGCCACTCTTCGGCCGATGTCCTTCAGGACGCGGAGCGGCTCCTGCACATGCGCGAGACTCCACGTCCGCGACTTCTGTAAACACCATGCGATCGCACTCCCTTTATCGTTGACGCTACCTGAGTCGAGAGGGACGATCGCCTCTCATGCTCACGCTCTCTCGGACCGCCGGCTTCGTCGTGCTGACCGCAGGCGCGCTGGCGGGGTGCTCCAGGATCGACGCGCTCCTCGCTGATCCGGCGCCCGCTTCGTCCACGTCAACGACGTCGCCCGTGGGATGCCGGAACGACAACGACTGCAAAGGCGCGCGGGTCTGCGTGTCGGGCTCGTGCGTGGACCCTCCGCCCGCGGAACAACCAGCGCAGGGTACCGAGCACCGACACGCGCCCTCTGCGGCCGCCAGTCCGCGGACGCCCGTTCCACGGGGAACTCCGGAGGACTGCGTCGCCGTCTGCATCTCGCTTGCTGGAATGCATGGTGTCACTCTCGCAAGCAACGAGGCCGAGCGAGCGTGCGCGAACGGCTCGATGCCCGACGCGCTGCTTCGCAAGGTCGGTGCACCCGTCGGAGGCTTTCCGACGATCTACTTCGCCGACATCAACAACGACGGGACCCCCGAGTACGTTCTTACCGATCGAAACACGACCGGCCTGCATAACGACGGCGTCGCGGCCGTATACGTGCCGCACAACGCGGCGATGATCGCGACGCCAATGCCGGAGGTGGCGCCGTTCACTGGGGTCAGCTTCTTTGCGGAGCCCTTTCTGAGCGTCGATCCGGAAGGGACGACGATGAACGTGAGCGAGGGCTCCGGATCTACTGAGATGATCGCGCGCTACCTCTGGAAGGGGAGCACGGTGAGGCTTCTCGATCGTAGGCACGCCAACCGCCAGTAGTCGACGAGACGCGCGGGGTGACCCCGATCGTGCGGGAGGAGAACGCGATGAACCAGCACTACCCCGGCAACTCAGGCCCCGGCTGGACACCCCACGGAGGCGCGCCGCATGGTGCCGGAGGGAACTACTACGCGAACCAGCAGATGCAACGACCTCGCCCGCCGGGAGGTGGCAACAGCGTCTTGGTGGTGCTGCTCGCTATCGTGGGCGCGGCCGCGCTCATCGTTGGGGCGGGCGTGTTTCTTCTCTCAGGCGGCGGCGACAACGTCGTGAAGCGCGCCACGATCTCAACATTCGCTCAGGATTACTTCCGAATGAACGGAGCGGGGGTCCTGAACTGCTTTCACCCGACCGGCGAGTACGCGCGCGTCGGCGTCGTCTCGATCGAGGGGCCGGAGACCGCCGTCGGTCCGATCTATTGGAAGGGCGGAATCCTTGGTACGGGCTACGTCACGACCGTCCGACTCCATTTCACGGAGGCAACCACACACGGGCCCGTGATCGCCGAGCTCGTGAGCGACACAGCGGTAGTTCCTTCGGTAGCGAAGTCGTGCACACTCGAACCGGCACGTTAGGCACGCGTCGCGCGGGCCCCAAGAGCGACCGTGTGCAGGCCACGGAGGTCCACATGCAATCGAAAGCGCCCTCAAACGCCCAGATCGGCGGGAGCTGTGACTTCGAGGATGGGATGCCGGCGTCGCAGATCGCGGGGAAGCTCGACGATCGCCAGCGTCTCCTTGTCGAGTGGGACGAAGAACTTCTCAAGGGCGGCGTCATGCTCTCGGAGTGGTCGGTCTTCCAAATTCGCGACGCCGATGCGTCGTTCTGCGTCGGCGCCGATCTAGCCGCGGTGCTCGTCGCACAGGCGGCGATGGAGAGCCACCTTCGTTATGAGTATACCGTGCACGACGAACACGCCGGCTTTGCGCAGCTCATCGAACTGAGCCCGCTGCCCCCCGAGCTGACGTCGCGACTGCACGACGTAAGGAAAGCGCGCAATCGTTGGGTGCACGTTCGCTCCCCGGGATCAGACACGGCACTTCTGGAGCACCCCGACGAACATCGCCTCGAACTCTCCAAGCTCGCAGTTCGAGCGATGCGCTTGCTCCGCGAGGTGATCTACCAAGAGCAGTGGGTCTGAAGCCTTGGGCCGCATGCCCTATGAGGCCGGACCGACCACGTGATCGCGACGGGTGCTTCGACGAGTCGCATGAAGAAGATGCGGCGCCGGCCGACTCGCAGACGCGCCGGCTGCTCGGCGATTTGATCGGCACTTTGGCCGTCCTATCGAGGCGCGCCTATCCTCGTCGTAAGGACACCCGTGCAATTCCTGCTGGACACGAACATCGTCATCCCCGCGGAGCCGACTAGCCCCGACAACATCGAACCGACCACGTCGTCCGTCGTCACGCTTCTCGGCACACTCGCGGAAGGCGGCCATCGCGCCGTGGTTCATCCCGCATCCGTGGACGAGATCCGAGGCGACCGGAATGCGGCCCGCGCCCAAACGCGGAGAATACTGGTTGGTAAGTACGCTCTGCTTGCGCACCCACCGAGCACGAGCTCGCGCTTGGTCGCGGCTCTCGGTGCACCGGCGCCGAACAGCCATTCGGCAGTTGACCTCCTGCTCTTATCCGCTGTCGACGGCAACGCGGTGGACTACCTCGTCACGGAGGACGACGGGATTCATCGCCGCGCAAGGCGCGTGGGCCTCTCCGATCGGGTCCTGACAATCGCCGACGCGCTCGAGACGGTTCGCGCTCTCTTCCCCACCGTTCCCAAGACTCCGCCGCTCGTCTCCGCGCTCCTCGCCCACCAGTTGGTGGAGACCGACCCAATCTTTGCCTCGTTTCGCGAGGACTACGCGGGCTTCGACGCGTGGCTCGCCAAGTGCAAACGCGAACACCGTCGGGCTTGGGTCATTCGAACGGATGAGCACTACGCTGGCCTCTGCATCGTGAACAACGAGACGCAGAACGCCTATGGCTTCCAGGGTAAGACGCTCAAGATCTGTTCGCTCAAGATCGCCGACGGCTATCGCGGTCACCGCTTCGGCGAGCTGCTACTGAAGACCGTTTTCGCCTACCTCGTTGAGAACAAGTACGAGTGCGTGTTCGTCGAGGCGTTCGCGAAACACCAAGAGCTCTTCTCACTTCTCCTCGACTTCGGGTTCGAGGACGAAGCCGAGTCTCCTAAGGGCGAGCGCGTGCTGATGAAGAGGCTGCTGCCGCGCCCGCCGGAGCAACACCGTCTCGGCCCGCTCGAATTCAACGTGAAGTACGGCCCACACGCGCTCACGCTCGTGGGAGCAAAGGTCCTCGTCGTCCCTATCCAGCCGAGATACCACGACCTGCTCTTTCCCGAGTTGCGCGCGCAGCTTGCGCTCGCGACGGAGTCGCATCCGTTCGGCAACAGCATCCGGAAGGCGTATCTCTCCCACGCGAAGATCCGAAAGATCGCGGCCGGTGATGCGATCCTCTTCTACCGATCGCAGCAGGAGCCTGCAGTCACAGCGGTCGGCGTGGCGGAAGCCACGCTGGTTAGCAGCGACGCCGTCGAGATCGCCCGCTTTGTTGGTCGACGAACCGTCTACTCCTATGCCGAGATCGAGGCGATGGCGAAGAAGCCGGTCCTCGCCGTGCTCTTTCGCTTCGCTCGCGCGTTGCAGAGCCCATGGGACCTTGACCTGCTCAGACGAGCAGATATCGTCAAGGGCGCTCCGCAGTCCTTCCTGCAAGTCAAGCCGGAGTCGATCCCGTGGATAGCCACTCAACTCCATGTGCCGCACTGATGTCGATCCACCCCGAGTTCGCGCGGCGGATTGTCGGCGGTGAGAAGCTGGTGGAGTTTCGGCGGCGGTCCGCGGTCCGCGACCTCTCACACATCCTGATCTACGCAACGATACCGGTGCGCGCCGTGATCGCCGTCGCGGAGATCGAGCGTGTCGAGCGCGGCTCGCCCACCGCCCTTTGGAAGTCATTCAGCGACGTCGGAGGAATCGAGCGTGCTGGCTTCTTCCGCTACTACGCGGGTGTGACGCAGGGGATTGCCTACGTACTCGGTCGCATCTGGTCCTGCGCCGTGCCTGTCGCTCTCGGTCACCTGGGACTGCCGCGGTCTGCGCCGCAAGGATTTCAATACGTCAGTGCAGAAACCCTCCGCGCTGTGCTGCAGCGATCCGCGCCGTCGATGAATCACCAGGTTCGCGCGGCGACGGGGTGACTGAAGGCGCACAGAAGCGGCGAAGGGGGGATCGGCGTCGCTCGGCCGCGGAGGAGATGAAACAGATCACGGGCACGATCAAGATGCCGCTCGAGCTGAGGGCGCGCATTGACGAGATCCAGGCGCTCGCGCCGTCCCGTGTCCTCCTCATGTGGCTCTTCATCGTGCGCGTCAGCTGCTTCGTGCCCTCGGGATGCGCGGACCATGCCGACACGGATGAAACGACCTCCGCGCCGGTCGAAGAAACGACCGAACAAGGCGAGGTCCGATGACGGCTTCCTCGTCAAAGGGCCGACAGCTGCAACCGCAGAAGGCGGCACGTCTCAAGAAAGCGGAGCAAGCCACGCGCAATTTGATTGAAAGGATTCATGCGCCCGCCGGACATGCCCGCATGGATGCAGAAGAGCCTGGTCTTGTCGCGTTCTTCATTGGGGGACTCGGTGGTCTCCGCCTAACGGGGAGAGATTCGGATCTGTATCGGGCCTGCATCGACACTCTCATGGAGATCCACGGCACTGGAGTGGATCGCTCGCTCAGTCGGGAGGCGGCGACGAAGATCTTGCAGCGGACCATCCTGCGCTCCCTTCGGCCCGGCCGCGAGAACGAGACTCGCGCTCGCTTCTCCGCGCGCCTGTCGCGCGAACTTCGCCACATGCGGAGGTCCCTTCTCGAGGCTCCGGGTGAGTGGCGCATCATCATCCAGGTACACGGTCTTGGGCCACGAGGCCTCCCGTTCAGCTTCGGGGGCGTGGACTTCGAGGCGGGCACGACCGCCGTGGGGGAGCGCATCGGTGCGCGCATCGTAGACTTTTCGCCTCGACGACCAGCGGCGAAGACCATCGTTGAAAGAGAACGAAGGGCACGAGAAGAGAGTCGCAAGGAACTTGAGGCAGGCTTTGTCGGCCATGCCGTGGCGTCTTTCACGGTCCGTGCGCACGACAACGACGCCGCGAAGCAGCGCGGCGTTGAGCACGTGCGCCGGGTCGTCGACGTCTTGAACTACTTCGATGGTTTCCTCGATGAGCGTCGCGGGAAGGATCGGAGAGCCTATCTTGCGCCAGATGGGCGACGCACCAGCCTGAACTGGGCCTGCTATCGCGTCGACGGCGAGGCTGTACACGCGAGCGTTGGATTCCCGCCGAGCAACCGGCATGTCGCCGGCGTCGATCTCACTGCTGAGCGCCCCGCCAAGATCGGGATGATGCGCGCGAACGAACTGCTCGCGAAGACGAGCCGATCCGATCTGGAAGAGCGGATCGTAAACGCGCTCGCGTGGGCAGGGCGTGCGGCCGTGGCACACCGTCGTGATCAGGCGTTCCTTTTCTACGCGATCGCTCTCGAATCCGTCCTAACTAAACCCTCGACACGCGTCGGCGTTACCGACCGCCTGCGACTGCGCGCCGCACATTTGATCGGTCGGGGGTCCGAAGCGAGGCAGCAAATTCTTCACCTGATGTCAGAACTCTACGAGATCCGAAGCACCATCGTTCACTCCGGTGATTCGGGGACGCTAACTGACGCCGATCTCCAGGCGATTGCGGAACTTGTGGATCTGGCCCTGACGACCATTCTCAGGGACGAGAAGTTCACGAAGATGCGCGACGCGAGGGACTTCGATTGTTGGTTCGACGCGCAGTTGCTCGGCTAGGAGGTAGCGTACGATCATCTTTTCAGGGTGACGGGGTTCGCAGTGCAGTCTCAAGGGTCGCCGCGACACGCCGAATCGACGCGATCAACTCCCGAACCTCGGATGTCTCTACGGCGACCTTGCGCCCGCGAACGCTATTTGGATCGCTTGTGGCCAAAAGATAGGCCTCATCGACGACGCCCATCTTATGAGCAAGCAGGTGCCGCTTCTGGAAGCATCGGCACACTGCGTTCCACTCGTCCGAAGACAACGGCGCTGAGAGGTCGATCCCGAAGAGTGCCCGAATGTTTCCTTGCGCCCCTACCAGGTTTTGAAAGGAAATCGCGGCAGCGCGATTCGGTGCAGTTGCACGTGCCGAATGCACGCGGACCGTTTCGCGCCCGAAACCATCGAATGCTGAAACGACATTCTCGAGTGCGTCACCGATGACGTGCGCTCGCAGATCCACGTCGATGACACCGCCGTCGGTAAGGGCAAGCATCCGCTCGGCGAGCAGGAGATTCTTCTCGAGCATCTGCTCGGAGTTGTGCTGCCTGCAATCTGGACAGAATGCGAAAAGGCCGTAGATCGCGTACTCGAGCGAGCACTTGTCGCAGTTCACGTGCGTTTCCAGATCCTGCTCGCTGTATCGACGGATCGGATGCGCGGAACCCGAGACCTTCATCGTGATGAAGCCGCCGTGGGTCGAACGCGCCATGCTCTTCAGGTCCTCGAGAAATGCTCCGGTCACCTTGTTGATGACGACCGACTTGGCGTACTCGACTTGGTCCTTTGTGTGGAAGTCGGATGCTTCGCCGGCGTGTCCGCAGTAGGGACAGACGCAGGAACTACCGGGGAGGCCGGTTCCCGGTTTCAGCTTGAAGTAGCCAGCGCACGCGCTCTCGGGGCATTCGCGCCCAAGGAGGCCGTCGTCACCAACCGGAAGCGAGATGCTGAACTGCGAAGGCAGGTTCCGAAGGCGACTCACACTGCACTCCTAGTCGTCCTCGGGCATTCGGCACTCGAAAACGTCGCTCGTGAGCATCGGGTTGCCATCGAAGAAGCCATCGTCCTTCAGATGAATCAGAGCATGGTGTACATCACCGGCCGTCGCGCCATCGCCCAGCGCGGTTGCGATCTCCTCGTACGTTGCAGAGACGCAGCCCATCTTGTCCTCGCGAGCCCGAAGCACGGCGACGAGTCTGTCGCGGAACTCTCCTCCGCCGTCCGGGAGACGAACAAGGAAGAGGTCGGACGTGAGCATGGGGTCGCCCGGAAAGTAGCCGTCGTCATTCAGGTGGATCAGCCCCTGATGTACGTCGTCACTCGTGATCCCCTGACCCATGTGCTTCGCGACGTCCTCGTAAGAGCATTGGACCTCGCCGAGTTGGTCCGCGAACTGCGTCAGCGCTGCGATCAACTCTCGGTGAAATTGCCTCACGATTCCCCCCTCTGCTCGTGACCTGACCCCTGGGAAGAGGTCTGTGGATCGTGCCGATTGCCGCGCCTACGCGCAGGAATCGAACCTTCGTCACCGTCATCAATGCTACTCGTGGCGGTAGGACTCAAGGGTGGAGTTGAAGCTCTCCCGAACCGGCGGCTGACTGAACACAACCGTCTCCGGCCCGTCGACCGCCCCCAAGGGGGCGCTGGCGCGTGATGCTATCCCAGTCGAATTGGGCCCTTCGAACCCTCCGCCCATCGGGTCTCGATCATCAGCCGGTCGCTGAGCAAAGCAAGCGGTCGGCCCGGCATCACCGGCGAAAGCCGCGCCTTCGACGCCACCTCCCGTTATCACCACAACGTCCCAGGACGTTGCCGTACTTACGCGCAAGAGTTCGACGAAGGCCCGGAGGCCCTCCGCACGAGGGTGCTTCGCCTCGCTGGCGAGATCAAGACGAGTGGCATAGATGTCCAGAAGGACAGCTCTGTCCACCCGGGAGCCGCGAATCCAAACGTCGGGCGAGTCGACGACGCCAAGAATGAGGTCCCGGGCCGCGTGAAAAATTGACCCCGCACGACCGAGAATGAGGCGGAGCTCGGACGAATCCATCTTCTCTAGAGAGTCTCGAGGCGGCGAATTTCGTGATCCGAGTGGGCCGAGTTTGGGGGTCAGATCACACCGTCACGCGCGTTCCACCCGCGGTTCGGAATCGCACCGCTCCAAGGAAGCGCTCGATGAGATCGTTTTCCGGTCCGGTGCGCGGCAAGCGGGTCCGCGTCCGCACACCACATGCGAGGGCGGCTACCGCGAATGTCATCGCTGCGCCTCTGCGCCCGCCATTGTCGTCGTCACGCGGCACGTTCATTCAAGACGACCCGGAAGCTATGGCACCACGCACTGATGCGCACATGGCATCACGCCCCCTGCGCAAGTAACCGGCGAGACGCAGATCGAACCGCTGGGGCACGAGGTAGTGTCGCATTCTACGCCGTCGGTGAAGACGCACGCGTGACCTGAAGGAAGTGTGTCGACGCAAGCCTCGTAGGCGACGCAAACGCCCCCGTTTACGCCGCAGACGTCAGCGTCACCGGCGACGCACGTGCCACACGCCGCTCCGCCGTCGCAGGTGCGCGACTGATCGACGATGCAAACCATGTTGTCCGCGCAGGGATGCGTGGCATCACATGCAATCGAGGACGCCGCGCGGCACTTGCCACCGTACGCGATCGTGCTTGCTGCCGCGGTGGCATAGTCCGGGTTGATATAGTCGTGCCCATCGCACCCGCAAACGGGCTGACCTGTTAGCGAAGTATCCTGCGTGATGGGAACGCATCCGCCATTCCCGGAGCACTGTCCGGCGGGGAAATTGCAGAACTCGCACGCGCGACACTCCGATGACTTTGTGCAGGGCGTACGCGGCACATTGAACCGATAGTCTGGCTCGTCGGTGCAGTCGTTGGAGGCCTTGGAGCCATCATCCACCCCAGCGTCCCCCGCGTCGGGGGTCGCGCTCGAAGTGCTCGAGCAGGCGAGACCAACGAAGACGCCGAGGAGCATCGCCCCGGCCGCGCAAATCGAACCCGCCGTAGCTCCCATCGTCGTCATCTCTGATCAGGGACACTCGAGCCACGCACCGTCGAACGCGGTAGTCAGCGCCGGTGTGGTGCAGAGCGCCTGATCGCACGGTGTCGTTCCGCCGCTGGCACATGCACTGTGCACGTAACACCAACCGGGAGCGCTCTGATCCGTGCACGCGCCGGCGGGCGTGTTTGCCGCAGGGAACTGTGTGAGCACGCAGAGCGCCTTTGAGAGGGGCGGCTGCCCGGACGATTTAAGCTTCGCATTCACGGCGTCGATCGTTGTTTGGTCGGCGGCAGTGAGGCCCGGTGCAGAGCATGAGGATGTAACGAGCAGGATCCGACATGCCGTGGTGCCGTTGCCTGCATCTGGGAGCCACGCGGGATCACACAAGGAGTTATCGAGTCGTATGACGACCAATCCGGTCGCCATGCCGGCGTCGAAGTGTGATGCGACCACGTCCTCCCCGGACGCGTCGGTCGTCGCGGGCGCGTCCGAAGACGTGCCCGCGTCGTTGGGTAAGCCACCATCTACCTCAGAGCCGGTGCCTGAACTTGAGTCACTCCCACAACCAAGCCACCCAACGCTAAGACCGACCGAGATACAGGCCGACGAGAGAGCGAGCGCGTTTTGTCTCGCTCTCCAAAGTAGCGTGCTCAATGACATCCCCCGTTCGCACCCGAAAGCTTGCTATTCCCGCACCAGAGATAGGCCGGCAGCGTCGACGTCGCCGTGTTGGCGTTGTCGGTGGCCGTCACGGTCACTTGATCCAGCGTAAGCTGCTCGTCGGTGCAATCGCTCACGAGGATGCCACCCGGACTGGCGAAGAAGGTATCCGTCACGCTGAAGGTCCCGTCAGCAGCCACAGGGGTAAGGGTCCCCGATGCCCAAGGCGCCGTACGGCCCGGGATCCCATCGTACGTGAAGTGTACGTCGCGCCCGCGGAAAAAGCCTTGTCCGCTCAGACAAACGTATGGCCCGAACTGGGTCGAGCTGGCGGCGATGTGAGTGATCTCCGTTTTCACCGGGGGGCTTGGCGACAGAATGTCGATCAGGTTGCAGCGTGGGCTGCCCCACCCTGTCCCCCAGTCGTAACCCTGCTCCGCTGGAAATGCGGTCCCCGTTCCGGAGACGTACCCGCCACCCACCACGACGTCGTGGAACGCGTCGGCGTACAGCGACGACGATTTCGCGATCTGGTAGATGAGCGGATTAGCAAATCCCACGTACCCTACGCCGTTGGCTTGCCCCTGTTCGTTCACGAGCGCCATGAATCCCGCCCAAAGCGGACTCGCTGCGCTCGTGCCCCAGACTGAATAGATCGGCGAACCGCCGGCCTGAACATAGATGTCCTTTGCCACCATTGCCACGTCGGGCACGTTGCGGTGGGTCGTGGACGCGCCGAGAGGGAAGGTGCCGTGTGCTACGTCAACTTGGTCGAGGCCAACTTGATAGTAGGGCAGCTCGGAGGTGGCCAAGATGCCGCCGCCACTTCCTCGGGTGTTGGCTGAATCGGACCACACCTGCTCGGATTTGATGCCGGGAAGAAATTGATAGAAGTCCGTGCCGCCTACGAGCGTCGCATACTTGATGTCGATGTTGTTGGCGCGATGATTGAGCTGCGTCCCGTCACCGCCATTGTCGCCCGATGCCTGGGAGAAGCTCTGTCCTTGCACGGCAAATATGTTCGCGAGAGCCTGGGTCACCGCGTCGATGTCAGGCGCGAAATATGAACTGCTTATCTCGTGATGCAGCGGTATGGACGTAGCCAGTTCCGCATACACGGTATTGGTCCGTTTCCCCTCAATCACATCAACACCCGAAAGCCCAGGCGCAATCGCGATCGCCATCTCGACGTCAAGCGAGGGTTCGAGGGCCGGCGAAAAACGCGCCGCCTTGTCGAGAGCGAGAGTGCGTACACGGACTGGCGGGATCCCGGCATTGCTCTCGTAGGCCGTAATGTCGTTTAGGTCGACGTTGTCCTTCCCGACGACGGCGATCCCCAGGAGCTCGCCTGCTCCCCGTCGGCTCGTGCACCCGGCATAGGCGCTACGAACATCTCCGCTCGTTATCGATCCTTGGGTGCCAGAGCCGACGCCTAGAGTCGTCGGGCCGCGGTCGTCTAACCCTTGGACACTGAAGAGCGGGACGGTCGCATCAATCGAGGGCTCGCGATCAGGCACATAGAACTGCGTGCCATCAGGTCCAAGCGCGAGGTACATGTTCACGTGAAAAGCTGCTTCAACGTCCTCAATCGTGCCATCGAGACCGATCACAAGGCGGTTGCTGAACTCCGTTAGACTGAAGTTCGCATTTCTTGCCCACGCGGCGATGGGGTCATAGACGGCGGCGGTGGGACTGTATACGGCGGCTGCGGTCGACGGCGACAGGTACTGCCGGAACGTCGGGCTTGCGGGATCGGAGACGCTGCGGGCGTCTGCTTCGAGGGCCGCAATCCCGCCGCGAGGCTCGAAACCGATCGCGAGGGTAGTTGGCATGTCGGCCGGGGCTACAGCAGCGACCGGCGCAGTCGAGATTGGGGGTGTGAAGTGACCCGCGAGTTGTTGCTGCGCACCAGGTGACGGCGTGAGACCGTGCCGATATTCGATCGCCGAGTACTCGCCTACGGAAACATCGAACGCCGCGAACGCGCCAGCCGCATTCACGTGGTCCGCGATGACGAGATTCCCGCGCGGGACAGCCACGTCAGCTGCGATGTGGGAATGACCGCCGATGCTCGCAGCAGGACTGCTTGCTGAGTCGAAGCCGGCGACGGTGATGTGGAGGTAGTCGCTCTTCGCGTTCTGGTCGCCTAGGGTTACGAAGCTCGCAAGCGAGAGTGCGCCTTGCACGTGAATCTCAACATCGGACCCAGACGAGTCGAGAGCACCGTGCTCGTCCATCGTGAGACTTGCGAAGGAGTACGTGCCTGGCGCGAGGTGCAGGGCGCCATGTTCCTCGACGACTACGGCGCCATAGCTGCCGGGCGTGAGGGAAACGCTCTGCTGGCTGCCGACTGACACCGCTTGTCCGGAACCAGATCGCCCCGCGAGCGGGAGGGGCGGCATGGAAGACGGGAAGGAGCCTTGCGCGGCGACGCGCGCGCCGTTGTTCACCAAGTTGCTCGTCTCAACTTCGCCAACGGATGCGTTGGGTCCGAGAGCGATAGACGGCGCGATCAATGCTGCCGACGGATCGACCGTGGCATTGTGGGCGACCACAATCTGTGCACCGAAAGACGCAGCCGCGTTGGCTCGTGCACCGACGTCGCCTCCTGAGATTGTCGTGAACGCCCCAACTGTCACGCTCCGCTCGCCGTAGAGGACGAAGTCCTGCAGAACCGGATTGGCGTTGAGGGCTGCGCCGCGTGAAGCCGTGCGCTCGGATGAACCCTGATCGCTGACGCATGCAACCAGCGAGAGGGAAACGAGAGCCGCAAGTGCCGCCGCGAGTCCGCGCGCGCGGCCGGATGTGGCGAGATCCAAGACCAAAGCGTCGTTCAAGCAGCGATTCGCGGTCAGCTTCAGCGAGCGCCCGTGTCCTGGCATCAAGACCTCCCCTGTTGTGGAAATAACAATTGCGAGTCGTGCCTGAGAAGGCTTCGGGCAATGCCAACGTCCGCGCCAACTACGTGCCCGCTCCGATCCCGACGCGCACCTCGCGTGGAGACACGTCGCGCCCGACCCTCTCAGGAGAGATAGTCTGTAAAAACTGACCTGTTCGTCAATGATGCCTGGCCAACCTGAATCTCTTTCGTGGGACACCGTATGCAGCTGGGCCACGTCCGCCCTCATGGCCGACAAACGAGGGCGCGAGGCGTCATCCCAGCTCGATGCGCGTCCAGCGCGTTTCATCGAAAGACGAGCGACGTCGCTGCCATCTCGTCCAGGCTGCCACTTCTTCGCTTCGGCTCCTCCGGAGGAAGGGGCGGAGCGCTAGGAGACTTCGATTCAGCTCAAACGGCGTTCAGGTGGCACGCGCAACCGTTGAGTAGCCCCTATACACACTGGTGAGCTGTTCCTCGAGGTCGACGACGAGGGATGACCCGCATAGCATCGATCCGCGATGCGCGAGGTCGACGACGACGTCCCCGCAGTCGATGCGGACGCATCGATCCTGCTCGATCAGACAACCATCTGCGAAGCGTCGCGCCTCCTCGTCGGCGCGCCCACCGGGCAGGCGTGGCTTTCCAACCTCATCGCGATTGCGGGCGGGAGCACGAGCGTTGACCTCCAAATCGCGTCGGCGGATTTCCAGGTCACGAACGCGGAGCGACTCGTCAACCTCGCGCTCCTCCTCGACGCCGTCGTCCTCTACGAGCACGTCCTCGTTGTCCGCGGAGAGCTCCCGGCCGACGCCGCGAACCTTCCGCTTCGTCGCGCCCTCATGGATCAAGGCGTCGTCGAAGAGCTGAACCCGAAGGCGTTCGCATTCACCCTCGCACGAGAGATCGGCGGTCTCGTGCGAGGGTGCTCGCCGCGCGTCGCGGCGGTGGAGGATCGATCGCAGGTCGCGGCGCAGATCGAGAGCTGGCTCCGCGACCGCGGCGACGCTCCGCCCGATCTCACCATCGACGAGGCATCCTTCGACGAGCGGCTCCGGAAGGCACTCTCGATCTGCGAGGAAGCCTCGCCGATCCATTGGTGGATGCGCGGCGCGGCCGCAAAACAGGATGCTCTCCACGAGATTGGTGCCCACATCCTCGATCAGGCTTCGAAGCAAGCCTCCGGGTCGGTGGCGTCGGTCGCATCCCATCTACGCACGCTCATCTACTGGCGGATGTCGGATCACCTGCGGGTGCCCGTCTGCGTCTCGCCGCGACGGTTGCCGGTGCTCGCGGCGCTGCGCGCGCAGGTGCACCGCTCGACGCAGCACGAAGTGTACGGCGCCGTCGCAAAGGCCTTCGACACCGACGTGTCCGCAGTGACCGCAGACGACGCGGAAATTCCTCTCGCGCTCCCACCCTCGCTCGCGCTTTTCCTAGGGGAGCTCCAGGCGACCCGCGACGCGGCCTCCGCCGTCTCGGCGCTTCGCGCGCGCTTCGCGCCCTTGCGGCGTCGCCTCGCCGACATCCAGGCTCGGCGGGCGAACGGCGCTCTCGGAACGAGGCTCGAAGCGAAGCGCGAGCTCGCGGCGGCACTCGCGGCCGCCGCCGGCGACGCCCCGCAGCAGACGACGCTTCGCGACGTCATCGATCTCGTACCCGAGGTGACGAAGATGGCGGCGGCGCCGCTCGATCCGACGAAGTACAGCGCGGCGCTCGTCTTGAAGCCCGCGGAATGGATTCGACGCTGGTGGTCGCGACGGCCAATCCAAGCGGTGCTCGACGTCCGGCGCGACGTCGCCGAGACCGAGCCCCTGACGCAGCTGCTCGGCGAGGCCACGGGCGTACACCTCGCACGCGAGGAGGTGGCGCGCTTCAACGCCTCCTACGCCAAGGCACGCAAGCTCTTCTTGGGATGACGCCATGACGAGCGATGCTCCCCTGCTCGACCTCGCAAGCGACGACCGAGATTCGTACGCCGGCAAGCGCGTGGTGCTATTCGGTCGCGAGTACGAAATCGGCGAGCACCTGGGGACCGGAGGCGAGAAGTGCGTTCACCGGCTCAAGAATCTTGCGACAGGGCGCCAGAGCTTCGTCATCAGGATCTGGGGAACACGCGAGCTTCGTGACGAGGCGCACCGGCGACGCGACGAATTCATCCGCCGGCTGATCCTGCGTCCGTTCGAGCTCGGAGGGCCGAGCGTGACGATAGCGACGACGATCGAGCACGACTCGCACGGCGGCGTCTTTCAGACCCAGAAGGTGCTCGCCAAGCCCGTTCCCGACGCTGCGGAGATCGTGCAGGGGCTCTCGGCGGCCGCACGGCACTTGAGTGCTGACCGTCTCGACGCAGCGGTAGTCGCGTACGACGGTGTCTTGGCGCGCGCGCCGTGCCACCCGATGGCGCTTCACAACAGGGCTATCGCGCTCTGGGAGGCCGGGCGCGCGCACGAGGCGTTCGACTCGATGGCGCGGGCGACGGAAGTCGAGCCTTGCGACGAAGACCACATCGCTATGCTGACGCGGTTCGCTTCGGGAACAGGCCGTTACGGGCTAGCCGCGCACCTCGTCGAGGCATTCGTAGCGCGGTTCTTTCCATTCGATCCCGCCCACGACGACCTCCTCGTGCGCGACTGCCTTGAAGCCGGCGCGCCCGAGACGGCGCGCGCATTCCTCGTGCGCCGCTTCGAGTCTCTCGGCCTCCGCCCGCCACCTCACGATCTGAGCGGCGTCCCGCCGCACTCGAGGCTGTGGATGTACGCGAAGCTGCATCGTCTTTGTGAAGGGGCGGAGGCGGCCGCGGCTTCTGCAGTGGAGACGATGGCCACCGCGAAGAAGCTGACCGAGTCGGGCGCTGCCGCAGAGGCGGCACGCCTCCTCGCGCACGCGCACGCGTCCGCTCCGCAGGATCCGATCCTCGAGGCGAACCTCGCCATTTGCCTGGCGCAGTCGAACGAGTTCGAGAAGGCCTCCTCTCACTTCTACCAGGCGGCGCGCCAGGTGGAGCCTCCGCTCCACGGTACGTTGCTCGCGAACGCGGCGTTCTGCCTGCTCGCCCGGAGCGAAGTCGAAGCCGGGGTCGCTCTCCTGGACCGCGCGTTGAGCGAGCTCGCCGACGAGAACGGGCAGCTCTCGGACGTGCCGTGCGTGCTCGGGTGGGTGGCTCCCGGGGTGACGGAGGAGGACACGCCGGCCTCGGCGCTCCACCTCTTGGCGTCTGTGGCGCCGGTCTGCCCGCCCGAGCTGCGCGAGCGCCTGGCTACAATCCAAGGGGTCTACGAGGCTTACGCGCGCCCTTAACGCTCACGTGGTTGTCATTCTCCACGCAGAAGGCGCCCCCCGCGAACTCCACGGCGCCGCCGGATGATCTGCGGTCGCATCTCGCGAAGGTGCCGGCCGTCATGTTTGGGTAAGGCCGCGGGTCGTCGGGCGCGCAGTAAGCCAGTCACCCGCACCGCCGTGACCGCGCGCGAGAGCTCGAGCTTCCTGGACACCGTCCACTCCGTAGAGTTGGTGTCAACGGATCAAGCCCACTTTCAGTCGCCCCCTCGTCGCGGCACAATGCACCATGGCGACATTCGAATCGCTCGCGGCTGCCTACGGCGCGGCGATGAACTCTCCGCTCTTCGACCGCATTACGGGAACCATGAACGCAAGGCTCGTCTTGCCCGACGACCGTACGGGACCGGAACGAGCTCGGGCTGCGCTGCACAAGGGAGGTCCCGCCGTCGGCCCCTGGGGGGCCGCGTTCAGCATGGAGGTGGTCCTCTCCATTTGCGGTGCCGCAGCTCCAGCGGAGGGGATGGCGGTCCTGCTCGGCGGATTCCGAGGAATCGAGGACGACGAGCTTGGCAACCATGGGCGAGCACGTTCGATCATCCGCGAACACGCTGACGCGAAGTGGCGGGAGCGCAGAGCAGGGCACCTAGGTGCACGGACCGCGTTTCACTCTTCGGAGCTCAAGATCGTTGCGCAGGGGGGCCAGCGGTTCGGCACGGTTGTCGACAAGGTCTTCGACGTTGCTGGAACGATCGACTACGGCGTCTGCATCGTAGACGACCCCCTTCTGTGGACCATCAAGTGCATCGCGGAGGCCGAGATGAGCACGTTCCGCGCTGATAACCCCGAAGCTGTCCGCGACCTACGGAAACTCTTCACAACGACTGCGGCCTTCCGTCTTTACGTCTGCCGCGCGAGTTGTCGCGGCGGTAGCGACGCAGGGCTACGAGCCGCAATCACTAGGGTGATTCATGCGGAGGTGGCTTCACCGCTCGTGGCCATCGATGACGAGGTTGCCGTTCTCATGCTCGTCGCCGATGGTGGCGCGGGGGAGCGCTCACCGTGGGGCGGCCTGTATCGACACGCTGAGAATGGAGCCGCGCTGCAGTGGCGAGAACTCAACCCACCGCGGTGACGAGGTCCGCGCTCGTTTCACCAAGGTGGCAATCGTCGACGCGCCCGAGCGAGGCTCCTGCTGCTTCCAGCGCTCTGACGCCTCTGAGCGGCTCGAACGGCCTTCTCGTGGTCGAGTTTCCCGAAGCCTGCTGCAACACGACCCATGCATCTTCCCTGTCTCCACCCGTCTCCAAATCCCAGGTCGATCCACGTCGACGTACGCGCCGCACGTCGACGCGGACCACCCTCTCAACCTCGCAGAAACTCGCTCCGTTTCATCGAAAGACGAGCGACATCGCCGCTCTAGACAAACGTCGCGTTCACAGTTCGAATCTCTGCGCCGGAACCAAAGGGTTAGCGGGCTCGCCGCCGCGTCGGATCACCTCCGCGCGTCGAGGCCGAGCTCGACCCGCGGGACGAAATCGATCGGTGCTTCACGCTCGAGCGTGAAGTAGGTCGGCGTCTCGATGCAGAGGCCGCCGACGACGAGGTAGCTCACGCCGAGCAGCTCGTCGGCGCTCCCGGGGACGAGAGCCACGAGCGGATCCTTGGTGAGGCGAACCGGTCCGAAGGGGTTCGGCGCGCGCCCGTAGTCGATCAAGAGCCCGCGATCGAACCCGCGCGGCATCGGCGCTCCCTGGGCGGGCACGACTTCGTAGTTCCACTGCGTCACGGGCCGGCCTGCGCGCGTGCGTGGGCGACTCGGTGCATCGATCCCGTCCTGCTCCAGTCGGACGTTCCATCCCAGAAGGCGTCCCGACGTGGGCTCGCGATAGAAGGTCTTCTGAAACGTCTTCCACGTGAGGCGCTCCACGAAGCGCGAGAGACCGAGGCTCGTGCCTCGGTAGGTCCATCCTTCGAGCGCGCGAGGATCGACGGCGTGGCCTTCGACGATGCGCCGCCGCAGCTCGCCGCGCGTCGCGGTCCTGAGTGCATGCGCGACGGTCACCCCCCGAGGGTAGGCGAGCCGGGGACCCGGGAGGAAGGCGCCCGCATCGCATACTCTGTGTCTTCGCGCGAACCAGCGCGAAGGCCTCGAAGGACGAAGGGAGGGTCGCGCGTTGCGTGTCGGCATGCAGACTTGGGGGACGGAGGGGGACGTGCGTCCGTTCTTCGCGCTCGGCCACGCGCTCTCTGCGCGCGGGCACGAGGTCGAGCTCGTCTACACGAGCGTCGAGGGGCGCGACTTCGGAGCGCTCGCAGCGTCATGTCGGGTCCGCGCGACCGACGTGGGATCCGCCTATTTTCGCGAGCACCGAGAAGAGCTCGCTCCGCGGGCGAGGGAGAGCTTCGCCCTCAGGAATCCCTTGGCGCAGGTGCGTCGCATCCTCGCCGATCTCATGGACCCGGTCGCCGACACGATGCTCGAGGCGGGGGAAGCACTCGCCGCGCGCTCCGACGTGATGGTGAATCACTTCATCGCGTATCCCGCGCACACCGCCGCGGAGAAGCACGGGCGGCCGGTCGCCCTCCTCGCCTTCGTCCCCATTTTCCCCACCGCCGATCACGCACCGATCGGAATGCCCGCGTGGGGGCGCCTCCTCAACCCGCTGGCGTGGCGTCTCATGGCGCGGGTGATGGAGTCGGTGCTCGCCGATCGCGTGAACCGCCTGCGCACGCGCGTAGGACTTCCGTCGGTGCGCGGCGTCCACATGGCCGCGCTCGAGCGCGCTTCGCTCGGGCTCGTCGCCGTGTCGCCGGCGTTGATCGCGCGCCCGCAGGACTGGAGCGCGCGGGCCCAGCTCTCTGGGTTCCTCGCTCTCCCCGACGTCGCGCAAACATGGGAGCCCGACGAAGCGCTGCGAAGCTTCCTCGAAGCGGGGCCGCCGCCGGTGTTCCTCTCCTTCGGGAGCATGTTCAACATCGACGAAGACCAGACCCGCAGGGTGACCGAGGTCCTGGCCAAGGCGGTCGCGCTCGCCGGCGTGCGGGGAATCATCCAAGCGCCCGCGTCGACGATCCGCGACGCGCCGAGGAAGGGCGACATCCTCTACATCGAGCGCGCGCCTCACGCCCATCTCTTCCCGCGATGCTCGCTCGTCGTGCACCACGGCGGTGCCGGCACCACGCAATCGACCCTGCTCGCCGGACGGCCGTCGATCGTCGTTCCGCACGCCGCCGATCAGTTCTATTGGGGTGACCTCCTCCATCGTCGGGGAGTCGCCTCGAAGCCGCTTCGTTCCACGAAGCTCGAAGCCCGCGCGCTCGCGGAGAGGATCCGCCTCGTCGGCAGCCGGCCGGAGATGACGGCGCGAGCGACGGCGCTCGGCCAGGCGCTGGCGAAAGAAGACGGTCCTCGGCGCGCAGCGGAGCTGGTCGAAGCGATGACGTAAGCCTCGACGCGGGCCTCTCGAAGCCGCGGAGCATCCCTGCTAAGCCCCCTGCGTGGCCGATGATCGCAAACGAGTCCTCGTCACCGGGGCGACGGGCTTCGTCGGCAAGGCGCTGGTGCCGGCGCTGATCGAGGCCGGCTACGACGTGCGCGCCACCACGCGCGATCTCGCCCGCGCGGTGGACGCGCCGAACGTCGCGTGGGTCGCCTGCGACGTCGGTCGCCGCGCCGATCTCGATCGCGCGCTCGAAGGGGTCGACGCCGTCTACTTCCTCGTGCACGCCATGGGCGGCGGTGCGCACGACTACGCCGAAACCGAGCGACGCGTGGCGCGAGAGCTCAGCGACGCCGCGGCGCGCGCCGGCGTGAAGCGCATCGTCTACCTCGGCGGCGTGGCCCCCGCGGCTGCGCCTTCGGAGCACTTGAAGAGTCGCCTCGCCGTGGGCGAAGTGCTGCGCGCGGGCGCGGTGCCGACGATCGAGCTCCGCGCGTCGATGATCATCGGCAATGGGAGCGCGTCGTGGCAGATCGTCCGCGACCTCGCGATGCGCCTCCCGGCGATGCTGCTCCCTTCGTGGACGGCGTCGCGCACGTGCCCCATCGCGCTCGACGACGTGGTGGTGGCGCTCGTCCGCGCGCTCGACGTGCCGCTTCCAAGGAGCGCTTGGTACGACATTCCCGGTCCCGACGTCCTGAGCGGTCGGCAGATCCTCTCCACCATCGCCGCGCTCCGCGGACGGCGCGTCCCGGGCGTGCCGGTGCCGTTTCTCAGCGTCTCGCTCTCCTCGTGGTGGCTGAAGCTCGTCACGCGCGCCGACTTCTCGCTCGCGCGCGAGCTCGTCCTCGGCTTCAAGGGGGACCTCTTGCCGGAGGACGATCGCTACTGGTCGGAGATTGGCTACACGCCCAAGTGGTCGTTCGAAGCCGCCGCTCGGCGCGCGCTCGCCGAGGAGGGCTCGGCGGCGAGCCTCCGCGGGGTCGCCGGCAAGCTCGAAGAGGCCGTCGTGCAGTTGGTTTCGCCCAAGCTCCGGCGCTGAGGCGCGACACGGGAGGTGGCGCGCGACGCGCTCGCGCCTCGCCCCGCCCTCACACCGCGTCCCCCGTCAGCTCCTCGTAGAGGCGAATCCCCGCGGCGAGCGTGCCGGCCACGCTGGGGAAACCGGCAGTGGCGTTGACCATCCAGAGGTTCTCGAGCGTCGAGCGAAAGGGGCGTCGCGACGGCCCGACGTTCTCCGGAGTCAGCGCGGCGCCGTACGAGTTCCCTTCGGGCGCACGACAGAAGCGCGCGTTGGTCGCCGGCGTTCCGGTCACGCGCATCACGAGGTGGTCGCGAATCTTGGGCACGTACGTCGCATCGAGGAGATCGAGGATGCCGTCGCGGATCTTCTTCTTCTCGAGGTTGTAGGCGCGTCGATCGTTCGCGCGCAGCGCGGCGAAGCGCGCGTAGTCGCACGCGGTGGCGATCTCCAAGATCTGATCGCCCGGCGGACAGAGGCCGGGCTCGCCGGAGTGGAGCGTCGGCGTCGAGAGAAAGAGCCACGGGCTCGAGAGATCGTGGCGGAGGAGCTGATCGTCGTAGATGCGGTTGATGTCCTCGTGCGGGTAATGCCACACGTTGAAGGAGCCGAAGCCGTGCTCCTGGAGGTCGAGGCCGCGAAGGCCGAGGTACATGGTGAAGACGCCGCACGAGTACGCGTAGTCGGTGCGCGCGCGGCTCTCCTTCTCGATGCCGGCGAGGCGCGCGGTCATGCGCGGGTCGACGTTGGAGATGTACCGCCGCGCCGTCCATCGCTTGCCGTTGGTCGTAGTGACGCCGGTCACGCGCGCGCCGTCGGTCTCGATGCGATCGACCTCGTGCTCGAGGAGGAGCGTGGAACCAGGCTCCTTGCTCACCGCGCCGGCGAGCGTCTCCACGAAGTGCCCGTAGTGATGCTTCGGGTAGTAGGCGCCGCGATCGTAGAGCGTCACGAGCGCCACGTGGAGCAGGAGCGATACGTCGCGCGGCGGCAAGAGGTAGTCGCCGCATTGCCCGGCGAGGAACGCGCGGAGCCGCGGGGGCATGCGCACGTGGTCGTAGAGATCCTCGAGCGTCCAGGTTCGGTAGAAGAGAACGTGACGCGCATCGAACGCCGCGCGAAGCGCCGCGAGGGAGAGCTCCGTCGGGATCTGCAGGCGATCGAGCTCGCGCCCGAGAAGAGCGACGATCTCGAAGTAGCGACGGAGCGGCTCCTTCGCCTCGGGGAAGCGCCGCGCGAGGCGACCTTCGAGCTTCGCGAGCCCGTTGGGGATGCGCACGCGCTCGCCCGCCACGATCACGTGATCGAAGCCCTCGGGATCGAGCCGCACGAACGGCACGTCCTTCTCGATCCCCAGCTTGGTGAGGAGGTTGTGGACGCACTCCCCCTCGCCGCAGTTGAAGATGTAGTGGACCTGCGCGCAGAAGCGGTAGGCGTTCATGCGAAAGCTGTGCGCGTACCCGCCCGGCGTGTCGTGCGCCTCCAGCACGGCGACGCGCTGCCCAGCGCGGGCGAGGAGGCTCGCGACGCTCAATCCGCCCATGCCCGAGCCGATGACGACGTAGTCGAAGTCGCTCAACGTCGCCTCCCTTCGGACCCTCGCACGTGTGCTGAGACGAGCTTAGGGGATGCGCTCGAGGGTGCGGCGACCTTTCGTGGCCATGCGCGCGCCTCGCGATTGCGGGCTCGTCGGAGACGCCGACACGTCGTTGCCCTTGCTGCGGAGCCCTCCGCGATTCCCTACGCGCAGAGTTGGCGCACCCGCAGCCTTCGCGCACCCGCCGCACGGCTTGCGAGCATGCGCTTCGACCCATGCGCGATCTCCACACATCGAAGGTGGCACTCGCGGTGCATCGTCGAGAAGAGTGAGCCTCTTTGCCGATCCGAGTGCGCCCCTCCGAACCTGGATCTTCGCGCTCGTCACCTCGAGCGCGCTCGCAGCCCCTTCCCTCGTGGCGATGCCCGCTGCAGCCGAGGAAGGTTGCGCCGCGTGGGACGTCGAGTATGTCCTCGCGGCGAACCTGCGGCTCACCGACACACCGATGGGACAGGGGGACGGCGTCTATTCGATCGGCCCCGGGCGCGTCGTGCTTCGCTTCGAGGATCGCGGCGGTCAACCGGGCGGCGCGGTCAAGATGCTCCTCTATTCGATGCAAGAGCGCTTCACCATCCGCGCGAGCACGCTCTTCTGGACCACGACGGTGACGACCGACACCCGCACGGGCGCCGAGGAGCGAGCCGTCGCCGCCGAGGGGACGATGAAGGGCCGCGTGCTCGAGTGGCTCGGGAGCGTGCGCGGCTACCACACCGACGGCACCCTCACGTGCGACGGCTCCATGTGCGGCAAGTTCGGCGCGCCTCCGCCAGGGAAGAGCGAGCTCCACATCGGACCGAGCCCGGTGCGATTCAGCTCCTTCACCTTCGCCCCCGACGGCAAGACCTTCACCATGGCCTCGACCTTCGTCGCCAAGACCGAAATGCCGAAGCAGACGGCTTTCGTGTCGCTCGCCGGACGCGAGGCACGACGCGTGTGCGTGCCGGCGCGTTAGTCGCCACCTGCGTCGTCGGTGCTCGCATCGTCGGTGCTCGCTTCACCCGCGGCGTCGCTCGCCCCGTCGTCGGCCGCGGTCGCCCCGTCTCCCGCGTCGCAGTCGAAGGGGGCCGGACAGTCCCACGTGCCGTGGTTGCACGTGCAGCTCGTGGCGAGGACCGTGGTGGTTCCGTCACATGCCGCCGCAGGGGTCGACAGATCGAACGCGCACTGGAGGTGGTCGTCGCTGCACGACGCGCCAGGCGCGATGGTGGACTTGTCGGGGCAATCGCCGTTGCCGGAGTTGCAGCCACTCGCCGCTCCGATCATCGCCGCCGTCGCGAGCGCGGCGAGGGCCACAGCTGCGAGCGCGCCGAAACTCTTTGCGCGCCTCACGGGGTCACCGTGAGGACACCCTTCATGACGAGGTAGTGCCCGGGGAACGTGCAGATGTACGGATACTTCCCCGCCGCCGGCGCCGTGAACGTCACCTCCACGGTCGTCTTCGGGGATGCGAGCGGCGTGTAGGCGAGCACGTCGGAGGACGGAACCACGAAGCCGGCGTCGGAGGCCTTCTCGAGGCCGGCGAGCGCCACGGCCGGTTCGGTGCCGGGCTTCACGAGCACCCAATTGTGCGTCATCGCCGCGGTGGTGCCGTTGTTCTTGAGCGTGAGATGCACCTCCGCACCCGTGGGCACCGTGAGCGCCGTCTTGTCGAAGGCCATGGTCTCGCCGACGGTCGCGAGCGCGATCTCGACCTTCGCACCGGTCGTGCCGGGTTGGGCGGCGGCCGACGCGGTGGCGCTCGCGACGGGGGCCGCGGACGTCGCCGCGGGGGCGACGGTCGTCGCGCTGGTGCTCGGTGCCGGCGCACCGCTCGACGACTCGCTCGTCTTGTTGCACCCGGTAGCCGCCGCGAGGGCGACGAGCGAGAGAACGATGGTCATGTGGCGCATGTTCATTTCCTCAACGATGAAGCTCGAAGTCGAGCGTGGCGTCCTTGTCTTTGACTTGAACCGACTGAGTGACGGGCGTCATGCGCGGAGCCCACGCCGTGGCCTTGTACGTCCCCGGCGGAACGGCCTTGATCGTGTAGCGGCCCTTCGCGTCGGCCTTGGCGAAGTAGCTCGAAGGAGCCACGACGAGGTAGCCGAGCATCCCCGGGTGCAGGTTGCACAAGAGCGAGTAGGTGCCGGCGCTCTTGAACGCATGGACCATCGCCTGCTCGTGGCTGATCGTCCCCATGTTGAACTTGCCCGAGTCGGGCGAGAACACGTTGTGGGGGAACGGATCGCTGTTGTGGAAGATCACCTTCCCGCCGGCCGGGATCACGGTGACGAAGGGGACGAAGCTCATCGCCTTGTTGTCGATGCGCGCGGTCATCTTCGCGTCGGGCTCGATGGGCGCGTCTTCGAGGTAGACGACGGCGAAGGCGAGTGGCTTCGAGCCTGACGACACCGCGCCGGTGATGACAAGAGCCGTCGGCGCGGCCGGCGGGGGTGCGGTCGGTGCGGAGACCTCGTTGCCCCCATCCGTGCCTGCGTCGGGGGGCGCGCACGGAGAGCACGGCGCGACCGTCGTCGGCGCGGGGGTCTGCGGCGGCGGCGTCTGCTCGACCTCCGCGGAGGGCTCGGGGGTCGGCGGCGCGCCGCTCCCTTCGGGCACCTTCGGCGGCTCGCCCTCGCAAGCGGCGATGGCAGAGAAGAGGAGGAAGAGAGCGAGCGGGGAGCGGGCTCGAACGGTTCGCGTGGTGCTCATCGGTTGCCTCCTCAAAACGCCCACGCGCCGGTCATGGTGATCTGCTCCGCCTCGAACTTGCTCGCGACGCCGGCTCCAGGAGCGACGATGCTGCCGCCGGCCGGGGCCCAGGTCTGGACGAACGGCAGGCCGTACGCGCGCTCGATGTCGCCGGTCACGATCACGCGCACGTCGGGTCGTACGAGCATGGCGACGCCGGGAACGACGCGGAGGAGGCTCGCCGGGTTCGAGGACTCCACCGTGGTGCGCGTGAACTCGGCGCGAACGCCGGGAACGAGCCAAGGGAAGACGACGTAGTCGAGCTCGGCGTATTGCACGAGGGCTCGCGCGTGGCTGTAGTCGGGCACGCCGGGGACGGGGCCGTTCGGACCGTCCGTCGCGCCGCTGCCGGGGTACGGCCGGTGATGGAGCTCGAGGTCCAGGCCGGCGTGAAGGTCGAAGTCGTCGTAGATCGCGCGCAGCGATCCGCCGATCGCTTCGAAGCGATCGCGCTGCGCTGTCGGCGTCCCCGTTCCGCTCGCGAGCGTGCCGGTGCCGTTATCGAGCAGGTTGATCCCGTGGTAGGCGAACGCGTCGATCGTGATCGACTTCTCCGCCCAAGGCTTCGCCGGATCGGGAACGTTGGGGCCGTACTTCCCCTCGCCGTCGAGGGCCACGCCACCCGACTTGATGCCGACGTGGGCATAGACGTCCTCGGCGTTGGGTGGGCTCAAGCCGCCGGCAGCGCTCGACGCGATCCAGCCGATCGACCAGTCGAAGCGATGCAGGAGGATGCCGTTGAGCTCGATCCCGTCGGAGTGCCCTTGCCCGATCGTCATCGAGCCCGAGGGGTTGTAGAGCCCCACCGCGGAGACCGCGGGCATGTAGGAATCGGTGAGGTAGTCCGAGTGAAGACCGAAGCTCGTGATCGACGGGCTCATGAGGCGCCCCACCCACAGGTTGGTGGCGTGCGCAGGTCCGACGATGTCGTTCCAAAGGAGGTACGCCGTCTCGACGTCGACCGGCTCGTCGGTGGGGATCGTCACCTGCGCGAAGTAGGTGAGCGTGTCGCTGAAGGCTCCCGCGGCGAAGAGGTGTGCCTCGCCGACGATGCCTCCCCAGGTGAACGTGTTGCCTGCTGCGTCGTGCGCATCGGAGTTCGGCAGGTTCGCCGTCACCGCGCCATTGACCATGACCGACAGTGGGACCGCCTCGGGGATCGCCGAGGGCCACACCGAGTGCGGGAAGGTCTTCTTGTACTCCTCTTGGCCCAGGGCAATCATCGGCGACTTGACCGAGTCGCTGTCGACGCTGCCCGCCTGACTGGGGAAGCGATACCCGTCTCGGCGAAACGCCTCGCCGAACGGGTTGAGTGCCGGATAGACGGTGTGGCAGGTGAGGCAACTCGTCTGGTACTTGCGGGCGAACGAGGGGACCGCTTTCGCTTCTCGCACGTCGGCGAAGTAGGCGAAGAGGCCGAACACGATCGTCATCAGAGCCTCGACGGCTCCTCGTGAAAGGGGTCGCATCGCAAAAGATCTCCTGGAGGGCGTCGTTGCTCGACGCGACTGCGACGCCAACGCCACGCTGGGTGGGTCAACGCGACGGTTGGGTGTGTCGCGTGCACTCTGCAGCCGTCGTACCAACGACGAAGATCGAAGATCTTCGGCGTGTACCGTTTGCTCGAGGCAATCATCGCGCGTGCGCGGAGCAGCTTCTGCGCGCGACTACGTCGTCGCTTCTTCGTGCTTCACGCGGCGCGACAACGTGTCGCTGTGGTCGAGCGCTCGCTCCGCGTTCGTCGAGCACGTCTCACGCGTGAATCGCGACGAGCAACGCGCGCCGCTGTGAGGCCGACGGTCTCAGTGACCTCCGCAGTCGAACGGCGCTTCCTGCCCCGGCGCAGAGATGTCGCGCAACGCTTCGACGATGGTCGCGTCGGCGGGGATCGGAATGGTCGCGTAGGTGCGGCGCACGTCGCAGTCGTTGGCCGGGCAATAGCCGTCGGGTCCGCTGACGCTCGCGACCTCGAGCAGATCGGGGCGCACGCGGCGCACAGCGAAGGTGCTCGCGCCGCCGATGTAGAAGGTGATCTTTGCGACCTCGCCCCGCTCCTTCTTGTAGGCGACCTGCTTCGAGCCGCACACGCTTTGGTTGAGGGGTTCGAGCGCGCCCATGACGGAGCCGAGCGGGAGGCGTCGCGCGACGTCACCGACGCGCGCGACGAGCTCGAGCTTGCGCGTGCGCGTCTCCCCTTGGCCAACGGGCGGATACACGGCCCACGTGAGCTTGAGCGCGGGCTTCGCAGCGGTGGGCCACGGCGGAGCGTCGAGCGTCGTGACCGACGAAGGCGGCGCCGCGGCGTCGGACCCATGCGACGCGCTCGACGCGCTCGACGGGTTCGCCGGCCTCGCTTCGTTCGACGCGCCGGGCGCGGTGGGGGCGACCGTCGCGACGGAGGCGACGCTCGCCACGGACGCTGCGCTCGAAGTCGGCTCGGGTGCGGCACGCGTCACCGGCGCTGGTTCGGTTCGCGCGCACGCGGTGCCGACGAACGCGAGGCACGTGAGAGCAACGAGTGTGGGACGAGTCATGCGGGCTCCCGGACGAGGACGTGCGCGTGGGCACAAGAGAGGGGTTCGTCGACGCTACGCGACGAGCGGCATCACAGACAGCGCGGATGAAGGTCGCTCGTTGCGACTCCGAAAACGCGCGAGCTCGTCGCGCTATTCGACGCGCCGGCAGCCCGCGTGGCTCACGCGCGTCGGGGTCGCGAACCGGGGGCGCCATCGATCCGGGCCTGGTGCCTCTGGCGTCCAGCGAGAGGCCCCGCGACGCGCTTCGTCCCACGCGCGCGGCGTGCAGCGCGCGCGGAAAGATCCTGGGAGGTGCCGCCGGGCACGTGGAAAAAGAGGGGGTGAGCGCGGTCGTTGCTCGACCGCGAAAGATCGCGCCGCGTGGCTCATCCGCAAGCCCGACGCACGTCGTGCATGATGGAACGCAGGATGCTAGGACGCGGCCCATGCTTCGTGGGGGACTGCGGTTCGGGGCGGCGCTCGCGAGCGTCTTGCTGTCGGCGTGTGGCGGGGGCGAGGGATCCGTCGGCGCGCCCGATCTCACGAACCAAGGGACGACCCACGACGAGGCGGCCGGCAGTGACCACGCGGGCGGCGCCGCGACGCACGCGCGCCGATTGCCCAATCGTTTTCCCTTCGCCAATGCCTCGGGGTTCGCCGCGACGTACAGCACGCAGGGCGACATCGATCTGAGCGGACCGTTCTTCCAGAGCCTCGGCACGAACGGCCGCGCCTGCAGCTCGTGTCACCGCGCCGAAGAGGGATGGACCATCACCCCCGCGGGGGTGCGCGCGCGCTTCGAGCTCACCGCCGGTACCGATCCTCTCTTCCGCACGAACGACGGATCGAACTCGCCGACCGCCGACGTGTCGACCGTCGAGAAGCGCCGCGTCGCCTACAGCATGTTGCTCACGAAGGGGCTCATCCGCGTGAGCAACCCGGTGCCGGCCGGCGCCGACTACACGCTCGTCGCCGTCGACGATCCCTACGGCCACGCGAGCGCGGCCGACGTGTCCACGTTCCGCCGGCCGCTGCCGAGCGCGAACCTCGACGTGCTGAGCACGGTCATGTGGGACGGTCGTGAAACGCAGACCACCGTGGAGACCGACACCGATCTCATGGGCTGCTCGCTCGCCCCCACCGCGCCGAAGTGCTGGAAGACGATCCACACCGATCTCCTCCAGCAGGCGAACGACGCGACCCTCGGGCACGCGCAAGCGACGCTCGGGCTGCTCCCCGCACAACAAGAGGACATCGTCGCCTTCGAGAGCTCGCTCTTCGTGGCGCAGATCTTCGACGGCGACGCGCTGGATCTCACCGCCGCCGGGGCGCAGGGCGGGCCGCTCGCGCTCTCCGGGCGCCTCTTCTATTTTGGCGAGAACGACGTCCTCTCCGGCGACTACCGCACCCACGCACCGTTCGACGCCAAGGTCTTCGACGAGTTCGACGCCTGGGGCCAGCTCGCTGGGCGCGGTCCGGTGATCGAGGCGCGTCGTGCGGTCGCGCGCGGCCAGGAGATCTTCAACAGCCACCCGATCGCGATCTCGGGCGTGAAGGGGATCAACGACGACTTCGGGATTCCGGTCCTCAACGGAACCTGCACGACGTGCCACGACATGCAGCACGGCGGCGCTCACTCCATCCCCGCGCCACTCGACATCGGTCTCACCGGCGATCATCCGGAGGCGCTGGCGCGCACGCCGGATCTCCCGCTCTACACGTTCCGTCGGACGGCGGACGGAGCCACCTTCACGACCACCGATCCGGGGCGAGGCCTCATCACCGGCAAGTTCAAGGACCTCGGTCGCTTCAAGGGGCCGGTGCTCCGCGGGCTCGCCACGCGCGCGCGCCGTACTTCCACAACGGCTCGGCGGCGACGCTCGCGGACGTCGTCCGCTTCTACGACAGCCGCTTCTCCATCGGGCTCTCCGAAGACGAGAAGTCGGACCTCGTGGCGTTCCTCCGAACGCTCTGACGGCGCGCGGGCGTCCGGCGCGCGCCGCCCTCTAGGGCTCGGCGAGCGCGAGGGCCGCGCCGCGCACGCGCTCTTCGTGCCCCGCGCGATCGGGCCGGTCGACGAGACGAACGATCCCTTTCGCGTCGACCACGAGCGTCGTGAAGGTGCCGATGCCGAGCGGCTTCACGATCTTCGCTCCACCCTCGTCGAAGACCAACCGTGAATCGACTCCGTAGCTCTTGGCCCACGTCGGATCGGCGCTCCCGTAGGCGACGTTGACGACGTCGAGATCGCGGTAGCCTCCGCGCGCGTCGATCGCCCGAGCTGCTTCGAACGCTTGCATGCAGTCGGCGCAGCCTTGAAGCCACACGTTCACGACGACGGGGCGCCCGGTGGGGAGCGCCACCGGCCCGCCCGGTCCCTCGAGCGTGCACGCGGGGAACGCACGACCGCGTAGCGACGTGGCCGCGGGGCGCACGTCGGCCACCTGCGCCCGGCGCGCCCAGACGATCGCGCCGTAGCGCCACGCGAGACCGCCGAAGATCGCACCGGCGAGAAAGAGCAACGACGCGTAGAGGAGCCTTCTATCGGGAGCGATCCGGAGATCTCCCAGCGGCGCCGTGCGGTAGGGGGCGCGCTCTTTGGGTGTGTCTTCGCGGTCCATGCGAGCGGTCCTCGAAGTCTACCGCGCGTACCATCGTTCCACCCCTGACAACGGTCCTTTGCTCGAGACGTCTCTTTCCCTCGGGGCACATCGGTCGCATCTTGGAGATCATGCGACAGCCCACGCTCTTCATCCCGCACGGCGGCGGCCCCTGTTTCTTCATGGATTGGACGATGGGCCCGGCCGACACCTGGGTCCGCATGGCGGAGTGGCTCCGCGGCATCGCCGCCACGCTCCCCGAGCGCCCTCGCGCGATCCTCGTCGTCTCCGGCCACTGGGAGTCGAGCGTCCCGACGGTGACCAGCTCCGCCGCGCCGCCGCTCCTCTTCGATTACTACGGCTTCCCCGAGCACACCTACCAGCTCACGTGGCCGGCGCCGGGATCACCCGAGCTCGCGGCGCGCGTGCGCGAGCTCTTGGCGGCCGCGGGGATCGACTCGGCGACCGACGCCGAGCGCGGCTTCGATCACGGCGTGTTCGTCCCCTTCAAGGTCGCCTTCCCCGAGGCGGACATTCCGACCGTCCAGCTCTCCTTGCGCTCCGACTTGGATCCGGAGAAGCACCTCGCCATCGGTCGCGCGCTCGCGCCGCTCCGCGACGAAGGGGTGCTCATCGTCGGCAGCGGCATGAGCTATCACAACATGCGCGGCTTCATGACGGGCCGCGGGCGCGAAGACTCGGAGCGCTTCGACGCGTGGCTCTCGGACGCCGTCACGCGCCCTAGAGCCGAGCGCGATCGGACGCTCGCGGCGTGGCGTGAGGCGCCTTCTGGCACGGCGGCGCACCCGCGGGAAGAGCACTTGATCCCGCTCATGGTCGCGGCCGGCGCCGCGGGGAGCGACGTGGGGACGCGCGTGCTTCGTGACGAGCCGATGGGCGTCGTCGTCTCGGCCGTACGTTTCGGCTGACTGCGCGGCGGGGGGGGACGCGGCGCGAGCGCGTAATTCTGGCCCCTCGGTGGAGGCGTCGTATGCTCCTTCGATGGGGCGACGCGCGCTGGGGTTGGTCGTCGTCCCGTTGGTCCTCGTAGCCGTGGGGTGCAGCCTCTCGGTCATGGGGACGGACGACACGGTCACGGACGGCGGGAAGGACGCGAGCGTCGGCGCCGAAGCGTCCTCGGGCGATGCGAGCGGCGGTGGCGGCGACGACGGCAGCAGCGTCGACGGAAGCGGCGACGGCGCGACCGTGAGCGACGGCGACGCACCGGTTCCCCCGGACGGCTCCGCCGAGGTACCGATCGACGCAGGGGATGCGGGGATGGAAGACGCCGACGCGGACGCAGGCACGCCCCCCGCGTTCGAGATCCTCGCCCCCGACGGCGGCAGCTACACCATTCTCGCCCCCGGCGCGGCGCTCCCGTGCTCGGTGAGCGGCGGCGCGGCGGTCACCTTCCAAGTCGAGAACTACAGCACCGACTCGCTCGCAGTTCGTTGGGTCGACTACTCGTGCCAAGAGAAGCCGTACGGCACGGTCTCCCCCAACAAGGCGAAGAGCCAGGCGACGTACGTCGGACATCGCTGGCGCCTGCGAAACACGACCGACGGTGGGATCCGCGGCGACTACGTGCTGAACACCGCGACCGCGGCTCCCTTTCGCGTCATCGTGCGCTGAGCACCGGATTTCGCCGGCACGCTCGACGCGACGCCGCCTGGCCGCGCGATCACCCGCGTCGACTCGTCAGCTTGGCGAGGGGAACCGACCCGATCACGTTGCGGAGCTGTTGCCGGTGCTCCTCCGAGACGTCGCCGCGCACCTCGAGACGCGCGTGACCGGCGTCGCGGATCACGCGCACGTGAGCGGCGGCGATGCGCCCGCGCGCTGCGACGTCACCGAGGTCGGCGAGGATCCTCGGGGCGAGACCACCGCGCCGCACGTGGACGCGGCCCCCGCGGATCTCGAGCTCGCAGAGGGTGACGGCCCTTCGCGCCGCCCACGCGAGCAGGGCGAGCGCGAGCACGACGAAGAGGCCGAAGGCGAGGTTCATCGGTTCGCGCCGCAGCGGCTCAGGGTGAGGCCGCGGTCGTGGCTCGATCGCCCGCTTCTACGCGCTCGAACGCGCGAAGCGCCTCTTCGTCGAGCGCGCCGCCGCGGAACACGACGCGACCGGCGCGATCGACCACCAGCGTCGTCGGCACGCGGCGCTCGCCCAGCGCGTCGGTGATCTCGAAGCTCGGATCGGCGACTTGCATGTAGCGAAGCCCACGGGCGCGGGCGAAGGTCGCGACGTCGGGCGCCGTCTCTCCCACCGCGACGCCGAGGACCACCGCGCCATGCGCGCGCGCTCGCGCGTCGAGACGATTCAACGCGCCGAACTCCGACGAGCACGCCTCGCACCACGTGGCCCACAGGCTCACGAGGGCCGGACGGCCGGCGCGCGCTTCGTCGAGACGCGGCGTCGAGCGCGCGGGAGATCCTGCGGTGCTCGTGGTCGCGCAACCGGCGGAGGCAACGGCGAGCGCCGCGCCCAGGAGGTAAGGAGAGAAGCGGCGCATCGCTAGAATTGAAACCCCGAGGCGCACGTGGCGACGTGCACGCGCAGATCGTTCGATCGGAAATACTCCTCGTAGCCGAGCGAGAGGTGCAATTTCATCTCGTCGGAGACAGGAACGTCGAACACCGCCTGGCCGCCGACTGTGTGCGACGTCAGCGTGGCCAGATCGCTGTCGGCCGTCCGCTGCGCTTCGTCGTCGGCCGGCGCCAAGGTCGTGAAGAAGCTCGCGCCACGCTGCCAGTGCACGCGGTAGCTCGCGCGCACGTACCACCACGGGGAGAGGCGCTGGAGCAGCTGCCCTTCGACCGAGTGCGCGAGGATCCCCCAGTCGTCGGCGTAGAAGCGGTACGAGCCCTTGAGCGCGCCGTCCCACGGGAGATACTGCGCGACGCGACCGACCAGCGCGTGCCGCGTGCGGGTCGAGGGCAAGATCTCCGCGCCGCGCGTGAAGTCGCTGAGGGGAACGCTGTTCCAGGTGTTGCCGAGCTCGCCGACTTGGTGCGTGAGCCCGTAATTCACGTTGGCGATCGTCGTGGCGGTGAGGACTTGCGTGAAGCCAAGGTTGGCGTTGCTCGTGCCTCGCTTGGAGCGACCGTGGCGGTGGCCGGTGGGGTCGAGCTTGTCGAACCAGTCGAAGGCTTGGTTCACGTTGGCCGAGAAGGTGCTCGCGTCGTCGGCGAAGGATCGATCGGCGCCGACCCCGACGCGAAATGACCGGTAATTTTCCTCGATGTGAAGCCCGCTCCGTGTGCTCACGTGCGAGCGCTTGTCGGCGGCGTACGCTGCGGTCCAGTCGATCGCCGCGGCTTCGTTCTGGCGCGACGCGGTGCTCACGACGTCGGCCGACTTCGGCCCCGTGTCGATGGCGTTCGCCGAGGCCGAGGTCACGAAGTCGACCGGCACCGAGATCGTGTGGCGAAGCCTCTCCCCTTGGTCGAGCACCACCACGAGCTGCGGCTCGAGGACCGTGAGCCGCTCCGAGCCCGGGCCGAGCACCGGCCCCGCCTTCGACTGATAGCCGTTCCCCGCTTGCGAATAGGCGGTCACGGCCATCACCGCCGAGCGAAGACGAAGATCGCTCGTGGGCGCGTCGAGGATGGGCCGCGCCGACTCTTCGGCGCGCGCGCTCGGTGCGCCGAGAAGGAGGCCGCTCGCCGCGAACGCCAGGAGCGCGCGCTTCATTGGCACCCGCAGCCGCCACCTGCCGCGACCCCGTCGCCCCCCGCCGCCCCTTCCCGGGTGGAGGTGAGCTTCTCTCTCCGGTAGGTGTCGATCGGATCGTCGGTGATCGCCATCATCGGATCCGCCAAGTGCGCGCGGCGGTTCTGCGGCACCGTCGCGCAGCCCGACGCGGCAAGCGCAACGAGCAACACGACGACCCCGCGACGCGCGCGCGCCTTCACCACGTCCCCACGAGGTGAAGACCGCCACCGTGCGGCTCGGTGAAGGGGACGACGTGGAGTCGCTGCTTTTGTCGCGCCGTCGCGCCGGTCACGTCGAGCACCCCGAGCGAAGACGTGAAGAGGCTCTCGCCGATGCTCAAGACGAACGCGTATTGGAGGCCGGTGGAGAGCCCGCTCGTGACGATGCTCGGCCGCGCGACTACGAGGCCGGCGAGGAACGACGCGCCGATGGCCGGCAGCACGGCGAAGCGAAGCCCACGCCCCCACTCGCCCACCACGCCGTGAGCGACCACCGGCGCAGCGACGAAGCCTGCTTCCCCGAGGAAGAGCCCATCGAGCGTGAGGTTTCGGCTCGTCGTCGTCGCCATGAGCGAGACCCCGGCAGCGAAGGGGAGGAGCTCGGTCGCGGCCCCGACGGCGAGAGCGAGCGTCTCGTCGGGCTCGCGCGCGTCTGCGCTCGTGGTCGAGCGCGTCTCCTCTTCGGCAGCGCCGAGGCGCGCGAGCGACAGGACACAGAAGCATGTCGAAAGGGTGACGAGCGTGCGCAAGACCTCACCGGCGCGGAGGGGACAAACCTAGAGCGGCTACGACGGGTACTTCTCAGCTCACGAGACGGCAAGGGCGTTCGACGCCGCCGTCGCGACGAAGCGCGGAGTGGCCGCGCTCAGGAAGAACCGCGGCCCTCCACGAGCACGCCGCGCGCGTAGCGCCACGCGCCCCCCTCGCGGACGAAGGTGGAGCGCTCGGTGAAGGAGCGATCGACGCCGCGCTCGAAGATGCGCGCGGTGAACGTGACCTCGCCTTCGCGCCCGTCGGCGGAGGTCTTCGCCTCGAGCACGCGAAGGCCCAGAAATCGCTGCTTCTCGCGGGCGCGTCCGAGCTCACGCGCGAGCAGCTTGGGATCGTGTGCGCGGTCGTCGTGATCGGCAGAGAGCGTGCGCACGAGGTACTCGCCGTGGCCGACGACGAACGCCGCGTAGCGCGATCGCATCAGCGCCTCGGGGGTCTCCGCCTCGCGCACACCGTCGTGGAGCGGCTGACAGCACGCGGCGTAGCGAAGGCCTTGGCCGCAGGGGCAATCGCGAGGGAGCGGCATGCGTGCGTGACTCCAGAGTACGTCAAGACAGGCGAGCTGCCGGCGTTCGCGCCACGGCTCACGGCGAAGACCACCGCGGCCTGAAGCGAGCCTTCCACACGAGGAAGCGCTTCTCGAAGAGGTGGTAGGAAGCGGCGGCAGCGGCATACGAGACCACCAGCCCGAAGGCCTCGTACGCGAGGGCGATCCCGAGAGAAGCGGGGTGAAGATCGCCGCCGGCGAAACGCGTGAGGAGCCACCGCCCGACGAGCAGATGGATCGGCAGGTGGAAGATGTACATGGCGTAGCTATAACGACCGATGGATCGCAGCGGGCGCCACGCGAGCACGCGCGCCAAGGGCTCCCGCGGGAGGGCCGTCGCTGCGTCGAGGACGAACCACGCGAAGACCAAGGCGAACGCCGTGTAGCCGAACATCTGCGTGGCCGCACCGGTGCGGGGCGCGCCTCGCGTGGCGACGAACGTGCCGAGGCCCACGAGGAGCGCGAGCCCCCGCAGCGCGGTGCGCCGCTTCGCGATCCGAGCGCGAGCGCGCGCGTCGCGTAGGGCAACGGCCGAGAGCGCGCCGAGGGCCAGCGCGTCGACGCGCGCGAAGGTGAAGACGTACGCCGCCTCGGGCCCGAACGAGCTTTGTCGGAGAGCGAGCCGAGAGACGACGGCCACCCCGACGAGCGCGCACGAGAACGCGGTGATCCCACGGCGCGAGAGGCGCCGCACGAAGAGCGGCCACAGGAGATAGAACTGCTCTTCGATCGAGAGCGACCACACGTGCGAGAAGATCGCCACCGGCGGCGCGAAGTTCGCGAGGTAGGTCCACAGCCAGAGCTGGTGCTCGGCTCCGAGCGGCACGCGGCCAAAGAGCGGAGCGACGACGAAGGCGACGAAGAGCACCGCGTAATAGAGGGGGAAGATCCGGAGGGCGCGCCGGGCGAGGAACGCTCCCCAGTAATTTTCGGCTTCGCGGGTGTCGAGCAGGATGCCGGTGATCAAGAAGCCCGAGAGCACGAAGAAGAGCCCCACGCCCACCCACCCGGCGTCGAGCCCAAGGCTCACGAGACGCGCCACGATCGAGGTCGCGCCGTCGAGAAGGCTGAAGTTGTGCGCGAGGACGAGCACGATCGCGAGCCCGCGCACACCGTCGAGCGCAGGCACGTGCACCGCAGAAGATCGCGCGACGCCTTCTCCGCCGTCGGCCGGCACGGGCGCGCGTTGCGTCAAGGCTCGTCGAGGTAGCGCTCGGTGCCGGCGCCGTCGAGTCGTCGAACCTTGGCGCCGGCGAGGATCTCCGGCGGAAGGAGCCGCGCGTTGACCCCGACGCGATCGGCGTGCTCCTCGTCGAGGCCGCGCCAACAGACGACGCAGCCGCACGTGCGGCAACGATGCACGGCGATCGTTCGCCGCCCCGAGAGGTAGACCTCGGTCGCGTCCGCTGCGCTCGCCTCGCTCACCTCTGCCGGCGGGTAGTACGCCCAAAGGACACCGAGCTTGCGGCAGAGCGCGCAGTTGCAGTCGGTGACGGAAGCGGGCGCCGCCTCGAGACGAAGGCGCACGGCGCCGCAGTGGCAGGCGGATTCGATCATTCGCCTTCTTGTAGCGCGTCCCTCCGCGTGGCGGGAGCCGCGCGCCTCGCGGCACACGGCGGAGTGCGCTGGGGCTTTTCGGCCCGGCTCGCGCACGCGTCGCGAGGCCCCCCTCGTGTCCCCGGACGGCGCGAAATCGTCGCGGACACCCGCGCGTCGCGCGACGACCGGGAATTTCGCCCGCGTCGTGCGGCACGTGCCTCGCTCTTCGAGGCGCGCGAGAGGGAGGTCCCATGCGAAGTGTGTGCATCGTCTTGTTCGCTGCGTTCTTCTGCGGGTGCGGTTCGCCGGCGGCCAGGCCGGAAGCGCCCGACACGCCCGACGCGAGCCTCACGTGGGCCACGGTCCCCGGCGCCGACGACGTCGCCACGCGAGGGTGTCGCGAATGCCATCAGTCGCCGAACCTCGCCGACGGCGTGCTCTCGGGACAGACGACGCCGCGCCCCGGCACCCGCGTCTACGGGCGGAACCTCACCCCCGACGAAGAGACCGGCCTCGGATCGTGGACGGACGACGCGGTGATGCGCGCGATGCGCTCGGGGGTCGACGACCAGGGCGAGTCGCTCTGTGCGCCGATGCCGCGCTTCGCCGACATGTCCGACGACGAGGCCCGACGAATCGTGGCCTACCTGAGGAGCCTCCCTCCGGTACATCGCGAGATTCCGGAGGGGATCTGCGAAGCCGACGACGGCGACCTCGACGCCGGTCGCGACGACGGCCCCGACACGCGCGAGCACGGGGGCCACGGCGATTCTCCTGCGCGCGACGCGGGGACCGACGGGGCGCGCGAGGCGCCTCTCGACGCCGGGGAGTGCACGTTCGTCCCTCCGAACGAGCCGGCCTCTTGCCACGGGTGCAGCGATCCGAGCGCGTGTCACGCGAACGGCTGCTACGGCGTGTACTACTGCGATCCGAAGACGGCGACGTGCCACCGCCGCCCGGCGGCGTGCGAGTAGGCGCCGCCGAAGATCGACAGGCGTTCGCGCACGAGCCGCCAACGAGCTAGATTTTCGCGGTCGTGCGCACGAGACATCGCCTCCTCGCGATGGCGATCCTCGCCACCCCGGTCGGCGCGTGCGGGAGCCGCACCGAGCTCCCGCACGTCGACGCGCTCCAAGACGACACGACACCCGACGCCTGCGCCGCCTCCGACATGACGCTGGCGACGAACCAAGAGTCACCCACCGCCGTCACCGCCGACGACGCGCGGGTCTACTGGATCGACGACGGCCACATCGACCTCGGCATGGGGAGCATCCTGAGCGTCCCCTCGTGCGGCGGCCCGGTGGTGACGCTCGCCCGCGATCAAGCGTTCCCCTACGGGCTCGCGGTCGACGGCGCCAACGTCTATTGGACCGATCCGTCGCGCGGCGCGGTGTTCGCCGTCGCGAAGGGGGGCGGCGCCGTCACGACGCTCGCGTCCGCGGCGGTCGGCGCGTACGGGCTCGCCGTCGACGACACGGCGCTCTACTGGACGTCCCCGCAAGCGGGCTCGGTCTCGCGGCTCGACAAGGCCGGCGGTCGACCGACCTTGCTGGCGACTGGCACGAGCCCTTACGGCATCGCCGTCGACGCGAGGAGCGTCTACTTCACCGACGCGCAGCGAGGCGAGGTCGTGCGCATCGCGAAGGCGGGCGGCGCGCCCGTGGTCGTCGCTTCGGGCGAGTCGACCCCCACGGCCGTCGCCGTCGACGACACGTCGATCTACTGGGCGGCCATCGGCGGAGGGGAAAACGCCGCGACGATCCGCAGCGCGCCACTCGCGGGCGGCGCAGTCGTGACCCTCGCCTCGGGGACCAACGTGGTGAACCTCGCGCTCGACGCCACACGCGTCTATTGGACGAACCTGCCCGGCGGGGCGGTCGCTGCCGTCCCGAAGAGGGGAGGCGCGGTCGAAACGCGCGCGAAAGGGAGCGCGCCGCTGGGCGTGGCGGCGCGCGGGAGCGATGTCTTTTGGACCGATCTCAGCGATCCAGGAACGGTGCGGCGCTCGGCGCGCTGAGCTTCAGGGCTTGCGGACGAGCGGCGGCCCTTGGTTGAGCACGAGCCAATAGAGCCCGAGCTGGCGCACCGCCTCGATGAACTGCACGAAGTCGACCGGCTTCTGCACGTAGCTGTTCGCCCCGAGACCGTAGCCGCGCACCATGTCTTGTTCTTCGACCGAGGAGGTGAGGATCACCACCGGGAGGAGCTTGGTGCGCTCGTCCTGACGCAACGCCTGCAGCACCTCGAGCCCGTCGAGGCGGGGCAGCTTCAAGTCGAGCAAGATGATCTGCGGGAGCGCCGACTCGGGTCGGTCGGCGTAGGCACCGCGAGCGAAGAGGTAGTCGAGCGCCTCGACGCCGTCGCGCGCGACGACGATGTTGTTGAGGATGTTGCTCTTCTTGAGCGCACGCAGGGTGAGCTCTTCGTCGCCGGGGTTGTCCTCGACGAGCAAAATGACCCGATCCGTCGACGCATTGCTCATCGTTCCCCCTCGCCCAACGTGAAATAAAACGTCGCGCCTTCGCCGACTCTTCCTTCGCCCCACACCCGACCGCCATGGCTCTGAACGATGCGCAGCACCGTGGCGAGCCCCACGCCCGTCCCTTCGAACTCGCTCACGCCGTGAAGGCGCTGAAACACGCCGAAGAGCTTGTCGGCGTAGCGCATGTCGAAGCCGGCGCCGTTGTCGCGCACGAAGTAGGCGCGGCCGCCCTCGGTCTCTTGCGCTCCGAACTCGATGCGCGCGTCCTCGCGCTTGGAAGAGAACTTCCATGCATTCGCCAAGAGGTTGTCGAGCAGGAGCTCGACGAGGCGCGCGTCGCCGTCGGCCACGAGGCCGGGCTCGACGACGACCTCCACCCCGGTGCGTGGAGCGGTGCGCGTCAGACGCTCGTGGACGCTCCGTGCGACGTGTGAAATATCGAAGCGCCCTCGCACCAGCGTGCTCCGGGTGACGCGCGAGAGCGTCAAGAGGTCGTCGATGAGCTGCGCCATGCGCTGAGCCGCGCTCCGCACCAAGCCGAGGTAGCGGAGCCCCTCTCCGCCGAGCACGTGCCCGAAGTCCTCGACGAGCGCCTGACTGAAGCCGTCGATGCTCCGGAGCGGCGCGCGCAAGTCGTGAGCGACGGAGTAGCTGAACGACTCGAGCTCCTTGTTGGCCGCTTCCGCTGCCTCTTTGGCGCGCACCACGGCTCGCTCGGCCGTCTTTCGCTCGGTGATGTCTCGCACGATCGCGCCGACGCCGGTGACGGCGCCTTGGCTGTCCTTGATCGCCGAGAGGGTCACCGACACCTCGAGCTCCGTGCCGTCTTTGCGGCGACGCACGGTCTCGAAGGCGGGCACACGCTCGCCGCGGCGGAGACGCTCGAAGCCTTGCGCCTCGAGCGGGCGCGCCGCTTCGGGGAGGAGGCGCTCCACCGGCTGCCCGATCATCTCTTCGGCGGTGAAGCCGAACAGTGTCTCGGCGCCGCGGTTCCAACTGACGATCGTCCCCTCGAGCGTCTTGCTGAGGACGGCGTCCTCCGAGGACTCGACGATCGCCGCGAGGCGATGGCGCACCTCGGTCAGCTGCTTCCGCTCGGTGATGTCGTCGGAGATGCCGAGCAAGTACTCGGGCGCGCCGTCGGCGCCGAGGAGCGGAACCTTCTGCGTGTGGAGCCAGCGCCTCCCCGACTTCGTGTCGATCGGCTCCTCGGGGATCGAGACCAGCGAGGCGCCGTTCAAGGTCTCGCGGTCCTTCGCCTGGAAGAACTCGGCCTCCGCTTTGGGGAAGAAGTCGAAGTCGTTCTTCCCCATGAGCTCGCGGCGAGAGACGCCGAGGAGCGCTTCGCCGGCGCGGTTCAACCGCACGAACCGCAGCTCTTTGGCGTCCTTCACGAAGACCATCTGAGGAATGTGCTCGACGATCGCGTCCAAGAAACGCGTGGCGCGCCGCGAGTCCTCGAGCGCCTGACGGAGCGCCTCCTCGGTGAGCTTCTGCAGCGTGAGATCGGTGTGCGTCCCCAAGAAGCGCACCGGCTTGCCGCTCGCGTCGCGCAGGGCGATGCCTCGCGAGCGGAGCCACACCGTCGACCCGTCCTTGTGCCGATAGCGGAGCACTTGATCGTACGGCTGCCTGCCGTCGGCGCAGTGTCTTCGAAAATTCTCCTGCGCGGGGCCGATGTCGTCGGGGTGCACGAGCGCGAGCGACTCCGAGGCGAGGTGCGCTTTGGTCGCGGGGTCATGGCCCACGGTGTGCCAGAAGCGCGCGCTCATCCACTGGTGCTCGGGGCGCTCGAGGTCCGCGTACCAGATGCCGTCCAGCGCGGCGGCCTCGATGAACTCGAAGAGGTCCGTCCGTGCGCGCAGCTCTTCGTAGAGCTCGGCTTCGAGGTAGTGCCGAGCGCTCATCTCGGTCGAGGGTATCGGTCGCGACGCGATGGGATCAAGCAGCGGAGGGCGCACGCGTCGCGCGCGCACCTCAGCCGTCACGCATTGAGCGCTCGTGCGTGCTGCCGCGTTGGAGAAAGCTTCTTAGCTAGCTAGCTGGCTAGTCCGTGGGCTCGAGGCGACCCACGCCGCGCGGCGCTGGACGGCCGGCCGGAAGGCGTGGCGCCAATGTGCGAATGTGCGTGCCTTTTGCCTACATGGTGCTAGGGACACCCTACGGCTCAGCACAAGCGCTGCACCCCCACGAAAGAGGCAATTTCATGCGTCTTCTCCGGATTTCGGCTGCGGTTCTCCTCCCCGTCCTGGCGGCCTGCGCTTCGGCGTCCGACCCGTCCGGCGACCTGCGGGTGGAGCCGACCAGCGTCGATCCGCAAGGGGGTCCCCCGCCAGGCCCGCACGGCCAGCCCGAGCCGGGCGATCCGCCGATGCTCGGCGCGCACCAAGCGCGCGGCGCCGGCGGCGGCAAGACTCCGCCCGGCAACATGACGTCGCACGGCGGCGCGATCATGAACGACTCGGCGGTGACGGCGATCTTCTGGGGGACGAAGTGGAGCGACAACACCTTCGTCGGTGACAAGATCGACGGGCTCGATCGCCTCTACACGAACCTCGGCGGGACGACCTACGCCTCGTCGAACGCCGAGTACACCGGGACGAACGGCCAAGTCGGCACGAGCACGGTCTACAACGGCCACGTCGTCGACACGAGCGCGGGCCCCACGCGCGCGCCGCAGACTTCGGCGATCCTCGCCGAGGTGTGCAAGACGATCACGAACCCCGTCGCCAACGGCTACTACCCCGTCTACACCGACGCGAAGCGCGGGAGCGCCGGCTACTGCGCGTGGCACAGCTACGGCGTGTGCGGCACCGTCCCGGTGCAGTTCGCGTTCTTCTTCAACCTCGACGGCGACTCGGGCTGCGACCCGCAGGACACCGAGACCACGCACTCGCAAGGGCTCGCCGCCCTCGCCAACGTCACCGGCCACGAGTGGTCGGAGACCGTCACCGATCCGCGCAACGGCGGCTGGTGGGACTCGGCCAAGAACGAGAACGGCGACAAGTGCGCGTGGTCGTTCCCGCCGACGCCGGTCGTCCTCGGCGCCGAGTCGTGGAAGATTCAGGGCAACTGGTCGAACGCCGCCTTCACCGCGCAGTCGGGCTACCTGAATCGCAACGGGCAAGCCGGCTGCATGCCGAACCTGTAAGCTCGCGCGCATGTGGAAGAAGATCGCCCTCGGCTTCCTGGGCGTGGTCGTGCTGCTCCTCGCCTTCGCCGCGACGAAGCCCGACACGTTCCGGATCGAGCGGACCACCTCCATCAAGGCGCCGCCGGAGAAGGTCTTCGCCCTCGTGGACGACTTTCACGCGTGGGGCTCGTGGTCACCGTGGGAGAAGATGGATCCCTCGATGCAGCGCACGTACAGCGGTGCGCCGAGCGGTGTGGGGGCGATCTACGCGTGGGAGGGGAACGGCAAGGTCGGCTCGGGGCGTATGGAGATCACCGAGGCGACCTCGGCGAGCAAAGTCGTCGTGAAGCTCGACTTCTTGAAGCCGTTCGAAGGTCACAACGTCGCCGAGTTCACCTTCGTTCCTCAGGGCGACACGACCACCGTCACCTGGGCGATGCACGGCCCGAGCCCTTACCTCTCCAAGGTGATGAGCATCTTCGTCAGCATGGATAGCCTCATCGGCAAAGACTTCGAGTCGGGGCTCGCCAACATGAAGAGCGCCGCCGAGAAGTAGCGCTGGAGGCCAGCGCGCACAGGTGCCCGACAACGCCGTGGAGCTCCTCTTCGTCGACGCGCACCTGGTCGTCGCCAACAAACCCTCGGGCCTGCTCGTGCACCGGGGATGGGCCGACGACGACGACGTGGCGATGTTCCGCGTGCGCGACGCGCTGGGGGGCGAGCACGTGCACCCGACGCATCGCCTCGATCGCGGGACGAGCGGTGCGCTCCTCTTTGCGCGATCGCGCGAGGTCGCAGGTCAGCTCGGTCGTGCCTTCGAGGCCGGCGAGGTGGAGAAGCGCTACCTCGCCCTCGTGCGCGGCGAGCCGCCGGCCGAGGGGGTCATCGATCATCCGATCCCGAAGAGCGAAGACGGGCCGCGCGTGGACGCGGTCACGCGCTACCGCTTGATCCTTCGCTCGCCGGTCGACCGCTGCTCGCTGGTCGAGGCGATGCCCGAGACCGGGCGCTTGCATCAGATTCGAAGGCACCTCCGGCACATCGATCATCCGCTCGTGGGCGACGTGAACTACGGCTCGGGGGTCGTCAATCGTCACTACCGCGCGACCTACGGCCTCCACCGGCTCGCGCTGCACGCCTCCTTTCTCGCGTTCGTGCACCCGGTGACGAAGGAGCGCGTCGTCGTCGTCGCCCCGATCCCCGACGACTTGGCAGAGCCGCTCGCCGCGCTCGGTCTGCCGACGTCGGCGTGAGCGCGCCGCCTCTTTACCGCCGGATCCGGCGGCGTAGGATGCGCGCATGTATTTCGAAATGTTCGGTCAGATGAAGAAGCAGCTCCGTCAAATCGACGCGTGGTTCGACGCCGCCGTCGCCCACGGCAAGGCGCGGTCGTTCGACCCCAACGTGCTCGTCGGGATGCGTCTCGCGCCCGATCAGTTCGCCTTCGCGCGCCAAGTGCAGATCGCCTGCGACACCGCGAAGCTCGCCGCCTCACGCCTCACGGGGAAGGAAGCACCGGCGCAGGCCGACACCGAGACGACGCTCGACGAGCTCCGCGCGCGCGTGCACTCGGTGCTCGCCTACCTCGACGGCCTCACGGCGAAGGACTTCGAAGGAGCGGCGGCGCGCACCGTGACGCAGCCGCGCTGGGAGGGGAAGGTCATGAGCGGCGGCGACTACTTCCTCGAGCACGCGCTCCCGAACTTCTATTTCCACATGACGCACGTCTACGCGATCTTGCGCCACAACGGCGTGAGCGTCGGCAAGCGCGACTACTTGGGCGCGCTGAGCCTCCGCGCGCCGTGACCGCGCCGTGAGCGCGCGTCGCTCCGACCTCGAGCGGAACTTGCGCGCACCTTGAACAAGAAGTGGGGCGCGCCCGCGTCACACCGCGCGGAGCGGCGCGGGCTCGTCGAGGACCTCGCGAACCTTCGCCCGGAGCTGCTCGGCGGTGAACGGCTTCACGAGAAGGTGGAGCGGCTCCTCGGTCAGGCCGCGCAGCGCGAGGGCGTCGGCCGAATAGCCGGACATGAAGAGCACGCGCATCGAAGCGCAGGTCTTCCGCAGGTGTCGCGCGAGCTCCACGCCGTTCATGCCCGGCATGATGATGTCCGAGAGGAGCAGATCGAAGGCCTCCTTGTCCTCCTCGTAGCGTGCGAGCGCCTCGGTCGCGCTGGAGGCGACGGAGACCGCGTAGCCCACGGACGAGAGCACGCGCTTGGCGATGCGAAGGAGCGACGGCTCGTCCTCGACGATGAGGATGGTCTCCGTGTTCTTCCGCGGGGTCGCCTTCGGGGGCGGCACGCGCCCCGAGCCGGGCGTCGTCGGCTCGTCGCTCCGTAGGAGGTCGATCACGAAGGTCGTCCCTTCGTTCGGCGCGCTACGCAACGAAATCTCCCCGCCCCACTGCTTCACGATGCCGAACACCGTGGAGAGCCCGAGCCCGGTCCCGCGACCGACCTCTTTGGTCGTGAAGAACGGCTCGAACACGTGCGCCTTCGTCTCCGCGTCCATTCCGCAGCCGGTGTCGGCGACGGTGAGGCGCACGCGCGCGTGCGGGGGTCGGCTCGGATCGAGGAGATCGTCTGCGTCGCCGACGTTGGCGGTCGAGATGGTCAGCGTCCCGCCGCGCGCCATGGCGTCGCGCGCGTTGACGGCGAGGTTCATGACGATCTGATCGACTTGGACGGGATCGATCTCCACGAGCCCGAGGTCGGGCGCCAGCGAGAGCACGACGCGAACGTCCTCACCGAGGAGCCGCGGCAAGATCTCCGCGATCCGTCGAAGGCTCGAGTTGAGGTCGAGGATCTTCGGGGCGACGGCCTGCTTTCGGCTGAGGGCGAGCAGTTGGCGGGTCAGCGCCGCCGCGCGCTCCGCGGCCTCTCTCAGCTCCTCGAGGTTCTGGTGGAGCGGTGCGTCGGCGGGGGTGGCGTCGAGGGCGACTTGGGCGTGATTCAGGATCACCGTCAGCATGTTGTTGAAGTCGTGCGCCACGCCTCCGGCGAGCTGGCCAATGGCTTCTAGCTTCTGCGACGTGAGGACCCGCTCCTCGGCTCGCCTTCGATCGGTGACGTCGACCGCGGCGATGCGCAACCGCTCGCCGGCCGCGGGCGAGATGGTCAGCTGGAGGCAATGCTTCGCTCGCCGCGCGTCGACGCTCGTGACCGTCACGTCGCACGAGACGTCCTCTCGCTCGGCGAGGGCCTTGGCGACGGCACGGTGGAATTCTGGTCGCTCCGCGTCTTCTACGAAGCCGGCCAACCGAAGCGAGATCAGCTTGTTCCGCTCCACACCGAGGAGCCGGGCGCACGCGAGGTTCGCCTCTTCGATCAGCGAGTCGCGACTGATGGTGAGGTACGCGACGGGGGCAAAATCGAAGAGATCGGCGTAGCGCTGGCGAGCGACCTCCGCCTCGGCGCGCGAGCGTACGAGCTCTTCGTTCTGGAGCTTGAGCTCCATCTCGTGGACTTGAAGCTCGTGCACCAGGGCGAACGCGTCTGCCGCGGACGGGACCACTTGGTCCGTCTTACGACCAGGGACACTTCGCTCCGCGCGTTCGCGAAGCTCGGAGTATTCCCTGCCCTTCTCGTCGTCCTTGTACGCCATTCGTCGTCCCCCACCCGTGCCCCCACGGGACTTTCGAATTGCAGACCGCAGTTTGATCGCGCGCGTGAAGCGCCTACCCGAGTCCTCCCTGTGCGAGCGGCGTGAACGTCATGACGACGCCGTCGATCCTGTTGTCGCTCGTCCGGTAAGGCATGATGCGAACCCCGAGGCGCCGGCCATCTCGTGAATCGACCGTAGTCTCCTTGAAGACGAGCGTGCGCAGGACCTCGCGCGCGTCGTCGTAGAGGGCGGGATACTCCAAGTTCGTGGCGATGTCTGCGAGCGGCCGTCCGACATCGCCAGGAATCAGCTTGAAGAGGCTGGCCACCTGGGGCGTAAAGCGACGCACGTTGAGAGCCTCGTCGAGGAAGATGACCGCGATCGCCGTGCTGTCGAGGAGGTTCTTCATGTCGTTGCTCGCGCGGGTCAGGTCGTCGACCTTCGCCTGGAGCTCGTCGTTCAAGGTCTGCAGCTCCTCGTTCATCGACTGCATCTCCTCTTTGGACGTCGTCAGCTCCTCGTTCGTCGATTGCAGCTCCTCGTTGGTGGACTGAAGCTCCTCGTTGGCGCTCTTCAGCTCTTCTTGACCGGCTTGCGCGTCGTCCTGCGTTCTTCGAAGCTCGTCCCGCAGAAGCGCGAGCTCACGTTGGTGACGGACGCCGGGCGAGCTCTCGGCGCGGCGGGCCTGCTTGCGCCCCGCCACTCCGGCGGGGACCAACGCGTCGGCGAAGGCAACGAGCACCGTTCCGCGAAGGGAGGTGGGCTCCTCGATCGGTTCGAGGGCGACGTCGACGAGCAGCGGGGCGTGATCGGCGTGCACCTCGATCCCGGACAGGCGCACCGCCCCCTTCGTCCGCGCGACCTCGGAGAGCGCCGCGCCGAGCTCGCGCCGTAGCCCCTCACGCGCCATGGCCAGCACGTTCCAGTTCGTCCTGCCCGCAGGAAGCTCGAGGTACCTCCCCGTTCGTCCGCTGACGTAAAGGACGTCCCCCTTTCGACTCACGAGCACGGCCGCGGGCGCGTAGCGATCGAAGAGGAGTCGCTCGACGCGCGCCTGCAGGGTCGACGGGCTCGACCCTCCGAACCCGTCGGAAGGGAGGACTGCAGATGCGCTCGTCGCTCGCTCGACGGGCTGCGCGTACACGGGCGGAAACTCGACCGCACGCGGCCCCTCCGTGACCGGTTCGAGGCGCCGGTAGAGACGCGCGTTCCCGACGATGGGCGCGAAGAGATCGGTGAAACCGCCGATGGTCTCGGCGCTCCCCAAGAACAGCACCCCGCCGGGCCGGAGGCTGTAGTGAAAGAGCGGGATGATCTTCCGCTGCATCTCCGCCGTCACGTAGATGAGGAGATTCCGGCAGCAGAGGAGGTTGAGACGGGTGAACGGCGGATCTTGAAGGACGTTCTGCGTCGCGAACACGAGGAGATCACGCACGTCCTTGCGCACGCGGAACGTGCCCCCCTCCTTGACGAAGAAGCGGCGCAGTCGCTCGGGTGAGACGTCGGCGGCGATGCTCGCAGGGTAGACACCTTGGCGGGCGCGCTCGATGGCCGTGGCGTCGAGGTCGGTCGCGAAGATCTGAAGCGCGACGCTCTTCCCCCGCGCGTGCTGGTCGACGGCCTCTCGGAAGGCGATGGCGAGCGAGTACGCCTCCTCGCCGGTGGAGCACGCGGGGACCCACGCGCGGAGGACCGCGTGGGGCGCGCACGACGTCACGAGCTTGGCGAGGACCTCGGTCTTGAGGCGCTCCCACGCCTCGCGATCGCGGAAGAAGCTGGTCACCCCGATGAGCAGCTCGCGGAAGAGGAGCCGCGCCTCTTCCGGCGTCTTGCGGAGGTAGCGGGCATACGCCGCGGGGTCGGAGATTTGGTGCATCCCCATGCGCCGTTCGATCCGGCGAGCGAGCGTGCTGGGCTTGTAGAGCGAGAAATCGTGGCCGGTGGCGGTCCGGAGCAACGCGACGATCTTCTCGAGCGACCCGCCGGCGCGGACGGCGAGCTCGGCCCGCTCGTGCGGACCGTGACGCAGATACTCGACGATCCGACCGGGGAGCTCCTCTGCGGAAGCCACGACGTCGACGATCCCCGCGTCGATCGCGCTGCGTGGCATGGAGTCGAACTTCGCCGCCGCGGGCGCCTGCACGAAGACGGCCCCGCCCTTGTCGTGGATCGCGCGGAGCCCCTGCGTTCCGTCCGTCCCCATGCCCGAGAGAAGGACGCCGACGCTCCGCTCCTCGAGATCTTCGGCGAGCGAGGTGAAGAAGAAGTCGATCGGGAGCTTGATCCCTTGAGCCACGCGGGGCGCGTGGAGATGGAGCGCGCCTTCGGCAATCGACATGTCGTGGCTCGGCGGGATCACATAGACGTGATTCGGCTCGACGCGCGCGCCCTCGGTGACCTGCACAACAGGGATGGGAGAGGAGGACGCCAAGAGCTCGGGGAGCATCGCCTCCTTCGCCGGCGGGAGGTGTTGGATGACGACGAAGGCCATCCCGCTCCTCGGGGGCACCTTGCTCAAGAACGCCCTCAGCGCATCGAGCCCGCCGGCGGAGGCACCGATGGCGACGACGGGGAACGGTCCTCTCGCTGGGCGCGCAGTTGCCCGCTTCTTCGGCGTCCGCTTCGCGACCGTCGCCTTCTTCGACGAGGCCGAGCTCTTCGCCGTGGTCGGCTTCTTCGACGGGATCGGCGCCGCTTTGCGCCTCTTCTTCGGCCGCGTTGGCTGCGTCGTCATCGTTCGATCCCTCGTCCCCCCGCGCGGGCGACGGAGCCGACCCGGCGCGCAGCCTACCGCCGTTCCGGTCGGGACGTGAGCGCAAGCTCCAAGCTGAACGCCAAGCTGAACCGTGCTCGGCCCACGCAAACGGTGCGGATGCTAGCCTTGTCGTGTCCGGCGCTGCACGGCGCCGCTGCCGAGGAGGCCCCCTTGCGAGGACGTGTTCTTTTTCTCGTCGTTCCGCTCATGCTCGGAGCGCAGGCCACGGCCGAAGCCCACTTCAAGCTGGAGGCACCGGCGGATCGACTCCAAACCGACGCGACCGGCGATCCCATGGGGACCAACGGCACGCAGAAGATGAACCCCTGCGGCGAAGGGACCGCCTCGGGCGCGGTCACCACCGTAGAAGCCGGCGGCACGCTGCACATCAAGCTCACCGAGACGGTCGGGCACGGAGGTCACTACCGGGTCGCCTTCGTCCCCAAGCTCTCACCGACGTCGAGCGATCTCCCCGAGCCCGCGGTCACGTTGAGCGGCGGCCAATGCGACACCGCGGCCATCGAGTCGCCCGTCACCGCGCCCGTGCTCGCCGACAACTTGTTCCCCCACACCCAGGCCGAGGCGGTCGCCGGCAAAGTTTGGGAGACCGACGTCACCATCCCCAACCAACCAGGCGAAGGGACGCTGCAGATCATCGAGTTCATGGCGCCGCACGCGCCGAGCTGCTTCTACCACCACTGCGCCGAGCTCAAGGTCGTCGCCGCCGGCGCGGGCGGCGAAGGCGGGGTGAGCGACGGTGACGGCGGATCGACGAGCGGAGGATCGAACGGAGGGTCGAGCGGGTGCAACGTCGGCGGCGGCCCGCCGAGCCCGCTCACTCTGGGCGGGCTACTCGCGGCTTTCGCGTTTTCGTCGCTTCGGAGGCGGCGCGGAGCTCGGCGATCTCGCGCTTGAGCGCTTCGATCTCGCGCTCTTGCTCCTTCACCGTGGCGACGGTCATGCTCACGTACCCGTAGAGGTCGACGCGATCGCGCGAGGCGAGCACGGCCGGGCTCCCTTCAGGCATGTCCTCGATGATGAAGCCGAGATGGCGTGAGTCGTCGCCGCTCTTGTAGCGGTACTCGGCGAGCCGCACCTTCATGAGATCTTCTTTGAGGCGCGCTTCCTCGCTCGTCTCCACGTAGCGAATGTCGTGCTTGGCGCGCGCGGTGGAGATGGGGCACGCGTTGTTCTCGAGGTTCCAGACCCCGTCTTGGCAGGCGAGCACCGTCTGGCCGCATTCCATGGGCGGATCGATGGCGCACGCGTCGTCCGACTTCGTGCAGGCGGCTCCGATGCGCGGCCGCGACGCGCCGCACGGCGGCGGACCGTCGAAGCAGTTCCATTGCACCTTGGTCGTGTCACAACACGACGTGGTCCTCCCCGCGTCGGCGTCGCACGGCGGCATCTCTACGGGGGACGACGGACAGTAGACACCGCAGGTGCAGGTCGAGCCCGTCGCGTAGTTGCATGCGTCGGGGTTGGCGGTCGTGGAGCACGTGGTCCCTTCGGGGACCGCTTCCCGCGTGGCCGGGCACGACGGCGGATTCGGCGGCACGCTCGGCGCGCTCGAAGGGCACTTCGCGCTCCCGCCGTAGTAGACCGGGCTCGCCCAGTGCCCCCCCGACGAGCAGACGCGCACCGTGTTGCAGAGCGGGTTGTAGTCGTCGCCGTACTCGCAGAGGAGCCCGACCTTCGAGCACGACGTCGTCTCGTCGGGGAGCGAAGCGGGACAATCGGCAGGGCGCGGGCCGGGGCCGCCGTCGGTCGCGCCCGCGTCGTCGCCCGTGCCGCCGCTGCTGGTCGACGCCGTCATGCCGTTGCAGGCGAGGACCCCGGCGCCGAAGACGCCGAGGGTGAAGACGAAGGAAGCGAACCGCGGGTGAGCAGCGAAGAGGCGCATGCGCGCCGCGTACGCAAAGGTCGTGCTCGCCAGCGATCGTGGAATTTCGCGCGCTTGTCACGACGAAGCGCGCGCCACTTTGTGCCGAGCGCGACGTCGCGCCGGCGCGAGTCGCTCAGAGCGGTTGCGGCCCGGCGCAGCAGGTGTACGTCCCCGAGCTGCTCGAGCCCTTGCCGCACTTCTCGTCGGCGACAAAGCTCGTGAGGGTGAGCCCCTGCTTCGCGCACGACGCGGAGGCGGAGGCTTCGAGGGTGGAGTCGGGCGAACAGACCCCGTTGGCGTTGGCGAAGCCACCCTTCGTGCACGTGGGCGGCGGGGGCGGCGGCGGAGGGGGCGGCGGCGGGCTCGCCTTGCAGCAGGTGTACGAGGCCGAGTTGCTCGATCCCTTGCCGCACTTTTCGTCGGGCGAGAACGCGCGGAGCAAGGCCCCCTCTTTCTCGCACGCGTCTTCGGCCTCGGTGAGCATCACCGTGTCGGCCGAGCAGACGCCGTTCGCGTTGCCGAAGCCGGCGTTGCTGCACCCCGGCGCGGGGGGCGGAGGGAGCGGAGGCGTCGTTCCACCGCCGCCGGATCCTCCTCCCGATCCGCCGCCGACGGTTCCACCTCCCTGAAGATCCGAGCCGGTGTTCCCCGAAGGATCTTGGCTCTCCGCCGAGCCGCACGCCGCCGAGAGCGTGCCGAGGAGGACGACGATCGAGACGAGTGACGTTCGCAACGTGTTCATGGCGGTTCTCCCTTGTGACGCCGCGTCGGCGTGTGATCCATGCACATTGCACCGGGTGTACCGAGGCTCGATCCCGCAGATTTCTCGGCGTTTCACGGACTGAACGCGCCCACGTTCATCGCCGCGAAGTCAGGAGCTGGCACACGTTGCGGTGGACGCGCTCACGCCCAGGTTTTTTCGCCACCACCCGCGCGCGGCCTCACGCGGAGAGGACGTACGCGTCGCCACGCGACGGCGCGCGATCTTGCCTTCGCGCCCGGCATTGGCGAACGTGGTGCGAGCGTGCGTCGTCGCGCACGCGGAGGGTGCGCGCGATGAAGATGGTCGGCCTCGTCGGGTTGCTCGTGACGGTGGCCGTCCTCGGCCTCCTCGTGTGGATGGCCTACGGAAAGAAGGACGGCGCGGCGGGGAGCGCGCCCGACACGAGCGCGACGCTCGGCGCACCGCCGCCGACCGACGTCGCGAGGAACGCGCCCGCCGCCAAGGAGTACACGCAGCGTCAGGTCTGCCTGGCGGACTGCGCTTCCGAGCAGCACACGTGCAAGGCGCTCGCCTCCGATCCGTCCGAGCAGGACAAATGCGAAGAGACGAAGAAGGCCTGCGAAGCGCGCTGCCCCTGAGAGGCGGCGCGTCGGGGAGCGCGCTCTACTTCGCGGCGAGCTGCGGCATGCGCTCTTGGAGTCGCGCCGCGAGCTTCTGGAAGTCGTAGCGGTCGGGGCGCCCGCCTTCGGGGAGACACGCGATGTCGTAGGCGGCGGCCGCGGCGCGCTTCCGGATCGGATCGGCGAGGCCGAGCTTGTCGCCGAGCTTCACGAGGATCGTGTGCTCGCTGGTCGACACGACGCCGTCGAGCTGCGCGAACCACGCGGCGAGGGCGTAGGTCAGCGCTTGGTCCCACGTGCTCATCCCACCGAGCTCGACGTCGTCGATCGTCAGGTGCGCCTTCGACGCCGCCTCGATCGCGGCAAAGTCGACCGGCGAGAGTCCCGCTTCTTTGGCCGCCCGGAGAAGCCCGGTGACTTCGATGCGCTGGAGCGCGCCGTCGCCCCATCCGAGAGCGGCGAGGGCGAGGAAGGACTCTTTGGGGAGGTTCATCCTCTCTGCTTATCATCAAGCCGGGGCGGCGGTCATCGGGGGTACCAGGGCGGGCTCGTCGGATCCGGCGCACGTGTGCCGCGCGAAGAGACGAGCTTTCGCGGGTTTGGCCCGGGTACGATCGGGAACGCCCCCTGCACCAGGAGTCCCCATGAAGCGCATCTCTCCCCGCCCGCGGAAGCTCCTTCACCTGGTCGTCGGTCTCGGCGCAGCGATGACCGGCACCGCCGCCATCGTCGACTGCGGCGACGACAGCTCGACGTGCTCGCCCGGCACCGCCGACTGCTACGCGCAGATCGCTTACAACGCCGACGCGTACGCTCAGATCGCCCACGACACCGGGGGCGATGCCTACGCGCACATCGCTTTCAATCCCGACGCCACGGTGCCCGAGGCGAGCTCCGGCGACGACGCGTCGGACGCGAGCGACGCCCCCAGCGACGCCACGGACAGCGGATGATCCGTCGCGCCGCGCCGAGCGACGACGTCGCGTCGCGCTTGCCGCTGGACGACGCGAGCGTCGACGCGCTCGATGCTCGCACCCGCGCGCGGCTCGGTGCGCAGTGGGAGTCGCGCGCCACCGCCGAGCTCCGGGTGGCGTCGATCTTCGCGAGCCTGTCGCGTGACCTGCTCGTGACCGGCGCCGATCCCGCGGTGCTCCGCATCGTGACGCGCGCGGTCTCCGACGAGGTGCGCCACGCCGAGATCTGTCGCGTGCTGGCCGAGCGCTACAGCGGGCACCCCGTGGCGTGGCCGGCACCGGGACGCGTGCCGATGCCCGAGCTCGAGGTCGCGCCGGAGAACCTTCGTCCCACGCTGCACGTCGTGGCGATGGGATGCGTGAACGAGACGATCGCCACCGCGTGGCTCGAGCTCTCGCGCGCCGAAGCGACCTCGCCCCTCGCGCGCGCGGCGCTCCGTGAGCTGATGGCCGACGACATTCATCACGCGCGCATGGGTTGGGCGCACCTCGCCTCGTCGTTCGTCACCACCGAGATGCGCCGTCAGATCGGCGCGTGGGTCCACGCGCTCCTCGAGGCAGCGGCCGCGCCTTGGCTTCGTCGCGCGCGGGTGACGATGGTGGAAGGGTGCGCGAGCCACGGGGTTCCCTCGCTGGCAAAGACCCGCGCGCTCGTCGCCGAGACCGTGGACCAAGTGATCCTCCCGGGGCTCGAGCAGCTCGGGATCCCCACGCGCCGCGGGCGCGAAGCGTGGGAGGCGCGCTCGTCACGGGACACCTCTGCGTCCGTCCGGGACACCCCGCGAAAGCGCTGATCGCGAGGATTTCGCCGCGCGCGCGCGGCACGCGGGCTGCGAAGGCGCGCGGCCATGAAGCCTGTCACCTCGCTCCTCCTGATTGCGTTCGTCACCGCCGCGACGCTCGGCGCAGATCTCTTGCTCTTCGCCGCGCCGCGCGCGAAATCCGGCGCACGCCAAAGTGCGTCGATGCCAGCACCGGAGGGCGACGGGGAGCGCGCGCCACGCGAAGCCGGAGCTCGCGAGGTCTCGCCACGCGCTCCTCTCGCTGCGTCGTCGAGCGCCGCGTGGGGTGAAGAGCTCCTCCCGCCACCGCCACGCGTGATCACCCTCCCGACGATGCTCATCGCCGCCCCCGCTCCCCCGGCGCGAAAGGAGGCGGCGCCCGCTTGGACGGGCCTCGAGCCGCTACGTTGCGGCGCGTGGCGCGCGCTCGCCGCAGGCCCCGTGACCCAACAGGTGCGCTACTGCGAGCCTGCCTCGCGAAGCGATCCGCTCACCACGCGGTGACGCGCACGTCGTCGAAGTCGGTCGTCCCCTTGTTCCCTGCGGCGCCGCTCCCGTAGAGGAGGACACGCACGTAGGCCGTCTTGGGCGGGGCGATCGCGCTCACCGTCACCGGCGCGTAGGTCGTGGACGTGCCGGCGGACACCGTCGTCACCGTGAGTCGCGTGTAGCTCGCGTCGAGAAAGTCGAGGTACACGACCTCGGCGCTCCCCGCGACCCACCGCGCCTTGGCGGCGATTTGGTAGTTCACCCCCGGTGCGCCGCGGAGCACTTCGGTGGCCGAGGCCACGCCGGGATCCGGGTTCTTCATCACGAGGCCGTAGGTGCCGGCGCTGGCCACACCGGTGGCGCGCGTCACGCTCCCGCCGCTCGCCGCGTAGGTGTGCCAGCGGTTCAAGGTGCGCACCGAAGACCAAATCACCCCTGTGGTGATCGAGCTCGATTCGAAGCTGCCGTTCGAGGCGATGGTGCCGAAGCCGGTCGAGAGCACGGCGTCGGTGAAGCCGCCGAAGTCGGTCGTCCAATACTCGGCGCCGGAGCTGGAGGTCGCGCGGCCGATGCCGATCACCGTGTAGTTCGTCCCGAGCATGTTCGCGTTGTGCTCGGGCGAGGCCTTCCACGCGTCGAAGACCCCTTGGGCCGTCCACGCCGCGCCGTACATGGCGACGTTCTCGGCGAGGTACGTGTTGTACGGGTAGTAGGTCTTGATCCGGGTGAAGACGTTGGTGCCGTTGCAGCTGTCGTGTTGGAAGCAGCCATGCGTCGCCATGTCGACCGAGTGCGCGCGCGAAGCATGCGCGAGCGCGACCGAGACATGAAGGCGAGCGAGCCCCTTGCTCACGCGGTAGTTGTTGATGAGCGTGAGGAACGCCGCCTCCTCGGTGTCGAGCACGCCGTTGCTCAGCGCGTCGGCCGAGTCGCCCACGTCGTCGAGCGCATCCTCGTCGCTCGAGTCACTTGCCCCCGAGCAGCCCGCGGCCAAGGCGAGGAGGATCAGCACGAGGAGGAGCTGAATTCGCACGCGCATGTCTTCCCATCTACCACCCGAGATCACGTCGACAAGAGGTCGACGCGCTGACCGCGCCCGGGATCGAATCGATCACCCCAGCTCTTCGTCGGCGCGGTCGCTCGACTGACCGTGCACCAGAGGCCCGCGACGGCGCAGCACATTTTCGTCTACGTGGAGGCGAAGCGCGCCGCGCGCTCTCGTGCGCCCGCGCCCGAAGAAAACGTCGCCTGGGTCTTCGGGGCACCACGGTCGCGAGCGCGTACGCTCGGCCAACGACGCACGTCACGCACGCGAAGCGCGCGCGCTCAGGTCGCGGCGCGCGTCGCCTCGAGGTACTTGGCGAGCCCCACGCTCACCTCGACGAGGTTCGGGCGGATCTTCCCCGCGAGGACCTCTTCGACGGTGCGGCCGACCTTCCCCGCGAGGAGACGCGGCACGCCTTGGACCTTGCCGGCGTCGATCTCGAGCACGCCGCGGATCTCGAGGCGCGTTCCTCCTTGGCCGTCGTCGAAGAAGCGGTTCTCGCCCCGGCAAGTGACCGCTTCGCGGAAGGCGTGCGTCTCGATGCGCCACGAGCAGACGAAGGTCGAAGGATCCCAGCTCGCGTGGTCGGTCCACGAGAGCATCGACTCGCTCAAGAAGGCGCGCGCCGCCGCGGGGATCTCCCCGCCGCCGCGCCACTCGTTCACGAGCTTCACGAGCCCGCCCTCTTCGACGCGGCTCTTCACCTCGACGCCGCGCACGTTGGGCAAATAGGGGAGGAGGTCGACGAGGTGATCGCGGTAAGCGGCGAACACCGTGGGACGATCGAACACGAGCCGTGCGTCAGCGTTGAGATCCATTCGCTGCCGATGCTAGCGCACGACGCGGGGGCGCGCGCGGCCCACGCGACGGCCGTCGCTCCGGACACGCCACCCCAAGACTACGGCGACTGACGGTCCTTCTTTCGACACACGTGGAAGTGGGCCTTCACCTCTTGGGGCTCTTCGTTCAATCCCGGTCGCATCGTGGCGACGACGTCGCCGTCGACCATCTCGCCGACCGCGCCAAAGCGCGTGACCTTCACCTGCGACGCGCTCGAGAGCCGATCCGAGCGCCCCGTGCGTTGCGTGACGCGCGGGTTCGACATCGTCCCCGGGAGCTTGGCCACCGGTCCCACGATCTCGAAGCTCTTGTCCGGGCCGTCGCACCCCTCGACGATGAAGTACGGCGTGCCGTCCGGCTTCTCCAGCACCTCGGCGAACGGATAAGCGACGCCCCGATAGCTGCACTCGGTGGCGAAGCGTGTCACCGCGTCGCCGCGGCGCACGTCGATGTAGCCGGACTCACCGCCGCACGCGCCGTCGTCGGCCACCGGCGCGGCATGAGGACGAGCGGGGGCCGCGGGGGCGGCTTGGGGCGCGAGCGGAGCGGGTGGAGCAGGTGGAGGCGGGAGGGGGGGCGGAGGCGCCGACGCGATCTTCGGGCTCGCCACGCGAAAGGCGGCGAACGCCGTCCCCCCGCCGAGGGCGACGAGCGCGATCGCACCGACCAAGAGCGCGCGCCCGCGCCCTAGCTTCGCGCGAGGACGCGGCGTCTCGGGCGCGCCGTCGCCCCCCATGGCCGCGCGGAGGCGCGCGAGGATCTCCTGATGCTCGTCGTTCTTCCCGCGTGCTTCGGCGAGCTCGGCGCGGGCGGCCTCGAGCTCGGTGGTGAGGACGCGGACCTTCTCGCGCGCGGCCTCGAGGTCGTCTCGGTAAGCGTGGGTCACGGTAAATTCTCCTGAACGTCGGGGAGCGCTCCCCCGTGAACGCGCGGCGTAGGCCGGGCGATTCCAGAGGTACGTGCGAGGAGGAGAGACGATCTCGCCCGCGGCAACTTGCCCCCACGCACCGTTCCCGACGCCGTGCGGCGAGCAAAATCGAAGGTACGTGCAGTCTGCAACTGGCCCGAACCGCCTCCGCTAGGTACGCTGCGTACATGAAGCGTTGGATCCTGCTCGCTCTGTGCGTGACCCCGCTCCTTGCGGGGACCTCCTTCCTCGCGTGCGGTGGCGGCGACGACAGCGTCGCCTCCGGGGGTGACGGCGGCGCCGACGGAACGGTCGCGGGCGACGACGGCGGCGGCGGTGGTGGGGACGACGGCGGCGGCGGCGGCGGTGGAGACGGCGCGACCGGCGAAGGTGGCGGCAAGGGCGACGGCGGTGGCGGTGGCGGCGGTTCGAACCCCGGGCAGATCAGCTGCGGTGCGGCGACCTGCTCGGCGGCTTCGCAGCTCTGTTGCGACCCGCTCGGCGACGCAGGGCCGGAGTGCCGCGAGGCGGGGGCCAACTGCAACGGCCTCGAGTTCCAGTGCGACGAGACCGCCGACTGCGACGCGGGGAACGTGTGCTGCCTCGAGCTCGCGCCTCCGCGCGCACGCTGCCGCAACAACTGCACCGGCCCCGGACGCTACGAAGAGTGCAAGCTCGACTCCGAGTGTGGCGACGGCGGCGCGTGCAAGGCGTACACGTGCCAGGGCGGCGTAGCGGTCAAGACCTGCAAGAAGCCGCCGGGCTGCAACTAGCTGGTGGGGAGCATGCGCTCCCCCTCGCTCGGTCGCTGGCGCTGACAAGCGAGGCCGTGCCAGTGAACGGCTCGTGCAGCGCACGAGCTCGCCGAAGGCGACGCGGGGGAGTCTCATCGCGAAGCGATGAGGGGGTCGCAGAACCCCACCAGGGTGAGCTAGCAGTCTCCTATGCTGCGGCGCGTGGAGCATCATCCGTTCGACGACGTGACGCTCGAGTCGCTGCGCAGGCGAACGAGCGCGAAGTGGAGCCACTACGCCGAGGACGTTCTGCCGGCGTGGGTGGCCGAAATGGACTACCCGCTCGCCGACCCGATCGCCGAAGCCCTGCGGCGCGCCGTCGACGACGGCGACACCGGCTACGCGCACCCGCGCGGGCTCGGCGGGAGCTTCCTCGCGTGGAGCCACGCGCGTTGGGGGCTACGCCTCGCGAGCCAGGACGTGCGCCTCGTGCCCGACGTCGTGACCGGCATCGCCGAGATCCTCCTCGTGGCCACGCGACCGGGCGACGCCGTCGTCATCGACACCCCGGTCTATCACCCGTTCGCCGCCACCATCGAGCGCACGGGGCGCGTCGTCGCCGAGGCCCCGGTCCTGCGCACCGTGAGCGGCGGCTTCGCGCTCGATCTCGACGCCATCGAGCGCGCCTACGCCGCGGGGGCGCGCGCGCATCTCCTCTGCTCGCCCCACAACCCGACCGGCATCGTCTATCCGCGCGCCACGCTCGAGCGACTCGCCGAGCTCGCCGACCGGTATGACGTTCTCGTCGTCAGCGACGAGATCCACGCACCGCTCACCTTGCCCGGCGCGGTGCACGTCCCCTTCCCCAGCGTCTCGGCGCTCGCGAAGAAGCGCAGCGTGGTCCTCACCTCGGCGTCGAAGGCGTGGAACATCGCCGGCCTCAAAGCGGCGATCATGTTCTCGGCGAGCGATGAGGCGCGCGAAGTGCTCGATCGCATCCCACAGGAGATCGCCTTCCACAGCGGTCACTTCGGAGTCATCGCTTCACGCGCGGCGTTCGAGGCTGGCGAGCCCTGGCGCGAGAGCGTGGTGAAGATCCTCGATCGCAACCGGCGCCTGCTGGGGGAGCTCCTCGCCGAGCACCTGCCGCGCGTGCGCTACGTCCCCCCCGAGGCGAGCTACCTCGCGTGGCTCGACTGCAGCGAGCTCGGGCTCTCGGGCGACCCGACGCGCATCTTCCTCGAACGCGGGAAGGTCGCGCTGTCGGCGGGGCCCATGTTCGGCGCGCCCGGGCGCGGCTTCACCCGCTTGAACCTGGCGACGACGCGGAGCCTCCTCGAAGAGGCGGTGCGCCGCATGGCGCGCGCCGTGGTCTAGCGTCCCGAGCGAGGGGGAGCGCAAGCTCCCCACCAGAGTGGTCTAGAGCGCTCGTCAGTTGCGCGGGCCGGCGTTGGCGATCTGCGTCGTGACGTTGTCGGTCACTTGGATCGGGCTGCCGGGACGAAGGCTCACGTCGCCGGCGTTGCTGGCGAAGTAACAGCCTTGGACGCTGATGGGCCCGTTCTCCGACATCACGTCCTCGTGGATGCCCCACGACGACTCGTTGATCATGTTCATGCTCTTCACGGTCTTCGTCCCGTTGGGGAGCGAGCCGTGCATCATGAAGCCGTAGGAGTCGTTCTGCGCGGTCACGAACGAGACGTCGAGCGCCGTCACCCGCTCGAGGTGAAACGCGCAGTGGACGTGCTGGATGGTCGTGTACGCGACGTGGATGCTCGCCGCGCCGTCGTACGAGGCGATCATGTCGGAGTCGCCGCCGGTGCCGTGCAGCGTGGAGTCCTCGACCGAGAGCGTGGCCTGGTCGCTGATCGTCTGGATGCCGTCGTGCCCGTTGGCGTCGTAGTCGAGGTGCGTGGCGACGAAGTCACCTTCGACGATGCTCGTGCCGCCGCTCACCTTCACCGTCGCGTGATCCGAGATGAGCTTTCCGCCGGCGTCGACCTGGAAGGGGAGCGTGGCGTTGTTGATGACCCCTTGGTCGTAGTGGGCCGAGGCCGCCTGCGCTTGCACACGAACCGCGGTGTCGGCGTTCTCGAGATCGACGCCGAGGAGCGCGAGGTTGCCTCCCGCAGCGACAGCGAGCCCACCCCACGTCTTCGGCGCGGTGATCTTCGCCGGCGCGCCGCCCGGTGACTTGAGCGTGCCTTGCACGATGACCTTGGCGCCGTTGGCGGCGTGGATGGTCGCGCCCGGAGCGATGGTGACGGTCGCGCCCGCGCCGATGGTGATGGTGCCTTCGAGCGCCTTTCCGTCGGCCCAGGTCTCGTCGGCCGAGATCGTGGTGCCGCCGCCGGGCGAAGAAGCCCCGCTGGAGGAGCACCCGGCGAGGGTGGCGACGGCGACGGCAAACAACGCGTGAGCTCTCATACCCCTAAGCCCAGCAAGCGCCGGGCCGAGGGTCAAGGCGCTTTCGCCGCCCACCTTTCGTGCCTTCTTCGCGTGCGCGCGGCGCGGCGGGGGTCCGCCGATCCATCTGCTCGTCGCTCGCCCTTACATCGCACCACACGCCAAGCCTCCGTCACGGTCCGGGTCGATCCTCCGGCACTTCGGCCCCTCCGACCGCTCGACGTCGACTTCCGACCGCTCACCGGGATGCCTCGAAGCAAGCGCTCGCCTGACCCGTTTCACGGTCATGCACACGCACTTCGCCGAGCACCGCCGCCACTTCGAGAAGAACGCCCAACGCCCTTTGCCGCGCGTCGTCCTCCCCGAGGCGACTCCCCATCGCGCGCTCCTCTCGGCCTCCCTCGCCCGCTTTCAGCTGGGAGAGACGGGCGAGGGGCGCATCGCGCAGCAGATCGATCGCGCGGTGCTCCCCGGCGTGGACGCCGACTACCGCGCGGCGCTGAAGCTCTTCGTCAAGGAAGAAGGACGTCACGCGCGCATCCTCGCCGAGGTCGTGCGGGGGCTCGGCGGGGAGCTCCTCCACGCGACGACGAGCTCGCGCCTCTTCACCTACGGCCGGCGCCTCGCGGGGATTCGCTTGAAGCTCCTCGTGCTCCTGGTGGCCGAGGTGGTGAGCATCGTCTGCTACCAGACGCTCGCCGCGCGTCTCGAAGCGGGCGAGCTCCGCGACGCGGTCGCGCAGATCGCCGGTGACGAGCGACATCACCTCCGCTTTCACATGATCTTCTTTCGCCTGCAGACCGATCGATCGCGGGCAGCGCGCGCGCTCTTCTCGGCGCTCGTGTGGATGATTGGCGTGTGCGCCACGGTGACGGTGATCGTCGATCACGGGCCGCTCTTTCGCGCGCTCGGCACGACGCGGCGGCGGGTGGCGAAGAACGCGCTTCGCATGATCGGCGTGGTCGAGCGCGGCGTCGCCCGTCAGTCGTCTTCGTCGCCCTCGCGCGAAGGCCTCCGCAAGCCGAGCCTCACCCTGAGGTCGCGCGCTGCCTGACGCGACACCTCCACGCCGTGCCCGCGCGAGGTACGCGCGACGAAGCCCCCGGTGCTCGTCGGCTCGAGGCGCGTCACGTGCTCGAGGTTCACGAGCGCACGGCGATGCACGCGCACGAAGCGATCGGCCGGGAGCTTCTTCTCCAGATCTTGGAGCGTGAAATCCGAGACGTATTCGGCTTCGGTCGTCACCACGGTGACGAGCACGCCGTCGAGGACCGCGTGAACCACGTCGCGCGGATCGACCAGCACGATGCCCGCCTTGGTGGAGACCGCGAGTCGCTGGAGCGCTCCCCGCGCGTCCTCGCGCGCGTCTTCGCCCGAAGGAGAGGCGACGCGCGATCGCCTCTCGACGACACGCGCGCGCGCGCGATCGATGGCCTTCACGAGGCGCGGGAGCTCGACCGGCTTCAGGACGTAGTCGACGGCCCCTTCGTCGAACGCGCGCACCGCGAAGTCGGCGTGCGCCGTGCAAAAGACCACCTCGGGCGCCGCGCCGCCGCGCGGGAGCACGCTGAGCGCGTCCATCCCCGTGAGCCCCGGCATGTGCACGTCGAGGAGAACGAGATCGACGTCCCCCTCGCCCACCCGCTTCACCATGGCGTCGGCGTCTTCGCACTCGCCTACGACGAGCACCTCGGGCACCGAGCCGAGCAGGCGCGTGAGGCGACGACGCGCGAGCTCTTCGTCGTCGACCACGAGGACACGGAGGATCCCCAGGCTCACGCGGGCACCCGGGGGGCGCGGCGCGGAAGAAGGACGGTGACCACGGTGGTGTCTCCTTCGGCTGCGAGCTTCATCGACGCCGCGCCATCGTACGCCAGCGCGAGCCGTCGCTCCGCCGTCGGCACGCCGTGGCTCCCTTCACGAGGCCCCGTGTAGCGGCCGGGGTTCTTCACCGTGACGCGCGCCCCCTCTCCCTCTGCGGTGACCGAGATCGCGATCGTCCCCGCGTGCCCCTTCGCCGGACCGTGCTTCACCGCGTTCTCCACCAAGGGCAAGAGGAGCATGGGGGGCACGGTGACCGAGAGCGCCGCGTCGTCGACCTCGGCTTCGAGCGCGAACATTTTCGGGTCGCGCAGCAGGTGGAGCGCGAGGAGTGTCTTGGCGAGCTCGATCTCCTTTTCGAGCGGCCACGCGCTCTCCTTCACGCCGCCGAGCACCGTGCGCAGCATGGCCGAGAGCTGGAGCACGGCGCGCTCGGCCACTTCGCCGTCCTCGCGACACCACTCGGCGATGGCGTTCAGCGTGTTGAAGAGAAAGTGGGGATCGAGGTGCGATCGCAACGCGAGGAGCTGCGCTTGCTCGGCCTCGCGTGCCAGCTCGGCGACGAGCTCGCGCTCGCGGCGAAGGCTCGCCTCGAAGCCGATGTCGCGTCCGAGCCCCCACCCGCCCACGAGGAAGAGCGCAATGTCGATGACGAGGCTCGCGCGCGCGGTGAGGAAGGTCGATCCCATGCCGACCACGCGGGGGACGACCGCGCCGACGGTGAGGACCACACCGGTGCCCACCGCGCCATAGAGCACGAGGCGCAAGAGGGCGTCCCCCCCGCGCACGGCGTCGCGGAAGAGCACGCGATAGGACACCGGCGCCACGAGCACGAACGCGAGGCACATGAGCGCGCCGAGCCATCCCGCGCGCGGATCGCGGCTGTAGCTCCTTTGCGCGACGATGAGCGGCGCCGAGACCAGGAGAATGGGGAAGAAGCGCCGCGGATCGAGGAGCGCGCGCAGCGTGGCCCGCGCGACCGCGAGCTCCCCCTGGTCCGCGGCGGTTCGTGTGGGCACGGAGCGATTGTAGCGGCTTTGGAGAGGCGCCGAGCTCACCTAGGCTAGGCAGGCCGACCGTGTCGTCGCGCCCGATCCTGGGGATCGGTGCGACGCCGAGCAAGGAGCCGGGGAACTTCGCAGCACCCGCCCGTGTCCCAACGGCGATGGGACGAGCTCGTCGGCGCCGGCGTGCGGCTCCGCGAGCCCTCGCCCTCGGTTTCTCTCTCGGGAAAGCACAGACCACCGAGACCGAGATCGCCTTTGCTTTTCTGGAAGCATCTTCTCATGCACCATGGCCCGACGTGGCGCTCCCCGACGAGATCGAACAAAAGCTGATCGAGCGGATCGCCCAGCGCGACGAGCGGGCCTTCAGCGAGCTCGTCCGGCTGTATCAGCGCCGCGTGTTCGCCCTCGTGTTCCGCATGCTGCAGAACCGCGCGGAGGCGGAGGAGCTCTCCCAGGACGTCTTCGTCCAGGTCTTCAAGGCCATCGGCACGTTTCGCGGCGACTCCAAGCTCTCGACGTGGATTTATCGCATCGCCATCAACCTCTGTAAGAACCGGGTGAAGTACCTGAAGGTGCGTCACTCGGACGAGCAGGACGCGGTGGAGGACATCGCCGAGCGCGTGCCGCTCGCCGAAGCGCGCAACGCCAACGTCGGCCAGGTCGATCGCCCCGACGACATGATGGCGGGCAAGCAGGTCGAGTACATCGTGCAGCGGGCCATCGCCCAGCTCGAGCCTGGGTTTCGCGAGTGCCTCGTGCTGCGGGACGTGGAGGAGCTCAGCTACGAGGAGATCGAACAAATCACCGGGCTCGCCGCCGGCACGGTGAAGAGCCGCATCTTTCGCGCGCGGCAGATGCTGCGCGAGATCGTGGAGCGCGAGCTCGGAGAGAAGATCGGATGAGCGACGAGAAGATCACCCCCGACGCCCCGCGCGACGAAGAGCCCGAGCACACGCCGAGCGACGAAGAGATGCGCGCCGACGACGCGCTCCGCTCGCTCCTTCGCCGCGCTGCCGAAGTGAAGGAAGAGGCCGCGCCGCCGCCGAACCTCTTGCCGGCCGTGCAGCGGAAGATCCGCCAGCGCTCGCGGGGGAAGTTCTTCGGCGACGGCTGGAGCACGACCCAGTCGCGTGTAAGCTACACGCTCGTGGCGATCATCATGCTGCTCGTGATCGGCGTCGCCTACGTGGCGCTCGGGCCCACCGGCTTCTCGCACTGAATCGCTCGTCTCCACCGACACGCGAACGTGCGTATCGATCGCGGGCGCGCGGCGCTCGCCGCCCGGCGCTCAGTTGTCGAGCGAGTCGCAGTGGAGCGCGTAGAAGCCGCCGGTGACGGCGCCGCCGTCGGGGAAGGTGGCGTTCACCGTGTACGAGACGAAGCGCGGGCTCCCGCTGAGCGGCACGGCCGCGCGCGGCGTGACGGTCACGCTCGTCGCCTTCGCCAAGGGGGCGGTGAGGATGTCGCCTTTGAAGTCGAAGAGCGAAGCTTTGACCCCGCTGCTCGCCGGCGTGGTGTCGGTCGGCAGCGGCAAGTTCGCCAAGATGAGCGTGTGATCGGTCGTCGGCGACGAAGGGCCCGGGCACGCGGGATCGCCCCCGGCGTAGGCCTCGACGTAGACCGTGGGCGGCCCCGAGTCGGAGGTCGAGATGCCGAACTGCGCGCGGTCGAACGGGTACGAAGTCCCTTTGAACATCGCCGCGAGCGTCGTCGTCTTGCACGCCCCCTCGCAGGTGGTGAAGTCGCCCTTCGGCGCGTCGGCGCCGGCGTCGCTGGCCGCGGCGTCGCCCCCGGAAGATCCGTCGCTCGCGCTCGCGTCGTCGCCGGCCGCGCCGCTGTCGTCACCGCCCAGGCCGCCGCCGCTCGTGGACGAGGAGCACGCGCCTGCGAGGGCGACGAGCGCTGCCGCGCCGAAGAGCGCGACGAGAACCGCAGCGCGGTTCACGAGACCCAGCGCGCGAGGATGACCGTGATGTTGTCGGGGCCGCCGTTTTGGTTCGCCTTCTCGATGAGGCGCGCAGCAGCGGTGCGGAGATCGGGCGCGGTGGTGGTGATCTCGAGCAGCTCGGGATCGCTCACCGGCCCCGAGAGCCCGTCGGAGCAGAGGAGGTAGACGTCGTCGGCGCGCGGCGTCTCGAAGCGCGTGTCGACCTTGACCGTGTCCTTCATCCCCAGCGCGCGAACGATGACGTTCTTGTGGGGGAAGTTGGCGATCTCCTCCGGCGTGAGGCGCTTCATCTTGATGTAGTCGTTGAGCAGCGAGTGGTCCTCGGTGAGCTGCTCGATCTTGCCGTCGCGGATGCGGTAGACGCGCGAGTCGCCGACGTGCGCGACGTACACGCCGTCCTCGACGGCGAACATGCTGACGATCGTCGTCCCCATGCCGCGCTGCCGCGCGTCGCGCTGCGCGCTCTCGTAGATGCGCAAGTTCGCCAGCTTGATGCCGGTGATGAGGCGGTTCTCTTCGTAGCCCTTCGAGCGGTCCATCTTGTAGGGCCAGGTCCGCTCGGGATCGTTCGCGGTGGCGGAGAAGAACTCCTTCAGCGCGTCGACCGCCATCTGGCTCGCGACCTCGCCGGAGGCGTGACCGCCCATGCCGTCGGCCACGATGTAGAGACCGCGGTCCTCGAGGATGGAGAAGTTGTCCTCGTTGTGGTTGCGCTTCATGCCGACGTTGGTCTCGCCGGCGACTTCGATGCGGAGCTGCGCAGGCACGGTCAGCTCCAGCTCCCCGGGCCCGCAAACGGGGCGCGTGCGCGAAGGTGGGGGAGGCCGAGGTCGTACGGCTGGCGCGAAATCACGTGGGAATCGTGACAAGGCCCGGCGGCGAGTGTCAACCCTATCCACGCCCCTTCGCCCTTCGGGGGCTCGATTTCCCGAAGGGACGATCTCCCTTTACTTCCGCCTTTTGCTTCCAAAGCGAGGCGCGATCAGGGGGCGGCGCGGAGGACGACCACGAGCTCGCGGAGCTTGTCGCCGTCGAGAATGAGCACCTTCACCGAGTCGCCGATGGCGTGCTTGCCGATGATCTCGGCGAGCTTCTCCGGGGTGTCCACCGGGCGGCCGTCGACGGCGACGATGAGGTGCGCGGCCGTGCGATCGGGGTTCGTGCGGAGGCCCCCCTTCTCCGCCGGGCTCCCAGGGGCGACGGCCATGACGCGCACGCCGTGGGTCGTCCCCGAGGTGTCGGGCGCGCCCACGATGCCGAGCCACGGCGAAGGGGCGACGGCGTTGAGCGGTGTGCGGACCAAGAACGCGCGGATCGCCGAGACCGGCGCCGCCACGTGGGCCACGGTGCACGGCGGCTCTTTGCCCGGCTTCGTCACGGCGTCTTTCGCGCTGTCGGCGCGGCACGCGCGCACCACGACGCCGATCACGTTCCCGGCGACGTCGACGAGCGGCGCGCCGCCGTTCGCCGCGGAGGCGCCGTGGAGATCCACGTCGAGCGCGCCGGGGAGCGCGCTGCCGTCGCGCGCCTGCGCGTCGACCTTGCCTTTGAAGTGCGCGGCCACGAGCTGAGCCTTTCCCGGGCCCGCCGAGACGAAGCCTTTGAGCTCGCCGCCCGCGGGATCTTGGTCGCTCGCGCGAAGACCGTCGAGCCACTTGCCCGAGAGCGGCACGAGGAGCGCAAGATCCCACACTTTGTCTTGGTGCACGGCACGGGCGTGGACCACGTGACCGTCGGTGTAACGGACGTCGGCGAGATCGGTCGGGCCGAGCGCCGAGAGCGCGGTGAGAATGCGCCCGTCGCCCGAGAGCACTGTGCCGAGGCCGAGCACGCGACCGTCGCGCTCGATCGTGACGACGCCGCGACGCACGTCGACGACCGCGCCGGGTGCGGCCGAAGAGGAAGCGCTCGATCCGGCGGGCGCAGCGCTCGGCGGCGACGCCGGAGGCGCGGCGACGGTCACGCCTGGCGCGTGGAGCGGATCGGACGGACCGGCGAAGGCCACGGCCGGGAGCGCGAGGCCGAAAACGACGGCCGCGAAGCGAACATAAGGAGAGGAGAAGATGCGCTGCATGGCGCTTCCATCCTAGCGCAGAACGGACACCCCGCTTGACAGGCCGCGCCATCGCGTGCTCCATCCGCGGCCGTGAGCACCCACGACGTCGCGCCGCCCCCCGAGCCCAAGACCCCCCTCTGGCTTCCGGCCCTCGGGGCGCTTCTCTTCATTCTCGTGGGGATTTGGTGGGCCACGTCGCCCAGCACGCCGGCAGCCGCCGCCCCCGCGGCCGACAGCGCCGACGCAGCCGACGGCGTCGCACCGCCGGCTGCTCCGACCGCGAAGAACTGAGGTCTACGCGCCGGGCGGGCCGTAGCCACCGCCGCCTTGGGGACCGCCGTAGCCACCGCCGCCACCTTGCGGAGGAGGACCGCCGTACCCGCCGCCGCCACCTTGCGGAGGGGGACCCCCGTACCCGCCGCCGCCTTGCGGAGGAGGACCACCGTACCCGCCGCCGCCGCCTTGCGGAGGACCGCCGTAGCCGCCGCCACCTTGCGGAGGGGGACCGCCGTACCCGCCGCCACCTTGCGGAGGACCGCCGTAGCCGCCGCCGCCACCTTGCGGAGGACCCCCGTAGCCGCCGGGCGGCGGCGCGGGGTACGCACCGGCGTAGGGTGACGTGACCGCGTAGCCCGCGCTCGCTGTGCCGCGACCCGAGAGGCGCACGTACACGATCGCGAGCGCGACCCAGAAGAGCGAGATGCTGGCGTAGACGCCGATGCAGCAGGCCACGAGGCCGACCGCCGCCACGAGACCGCCGACGAGGCCGAAGAGAAAGAGCTTCCCCTTGTGGCCGTTGGTCGCGTCCCAGCTCGCCTTCATCGCTTGGATCGGCCCCATGTCGGCGTCGACGACGAAGAACTGCGCGAACATGAGCCCGAGCCCGAGGATGATGCCGGGCACGATCAAGAAGACGTAGCCGAGGAGGATCGCGAAGATCGTCAGCATCAGGGTGGCGAAGACGGGGAGGAACTTGTTCGCCCCGCTGAAGAGCGTGCCGAAGTCCACCGACTGCCCGCGCGCCGCCGCGCACCAAATGCGAATGAGCCCCGGCTGGAAGAAGCTCGAGATGACGAGCCCGACGAACGTCGTGACGCTGTAGATGCCCCAGTACTCGCCCGAGTTCTGCTCGATCGCCCCCGACATCACGAGGAGCGCGGGGATCTGCCCGGGGATGGCGCCGATGATCCCGGCGAGGAAGTAGCTCCCGACGAGCACGCCCCAGGATCGCTTGAAGACGTCCCAAGCGAGCGAGAAAACCTCACCGATGTCCCAAGGCTGAGGACCACCGACGGCGTATTGAGGACCGCCCGGCGGCATCGGCGGAGCGGCTTGAGGTGCGGCGTACGGGTTGTACTGGTTCATGTCTCCCCCACGATACGAAAGAATGCGGCGAAGCCTACCCTATACTCGTCACGGGGAATGATCCGGACGCGCTTCGCCCCCTCGCCCACCGGCGACCTGCACCTCGGCGGGGCGCTCGTCGCCGTCGCCTCGTTTTGGCTCGCGCGGCGCGCCGGCGGCGCCTTCGTGATGCGCCTGGAGGATCTCGATCCGCCACGCATCGTCGCCGGATCGGCGGCGCGCATCCTCGAGGACACGCGATGGCTCGGGCTCACGTGGGACGAGACGTACGCGCAGTCGGAGCGGCTCGCCCGCTACCGCGAGGTGGTGGACGATCTCACCGCGCGCGGGCTCACCTATCCGTGCGATTGCTCGCGCGCCGAGATCGCCCGGGCGGCGAGCGCGCCGCACGCCGGAGAAGAGACGGCGTACCCGGGGACCTGCCGCGACCTCTCGCCCACGCGCGAGATGAAGCGCTCGCCGGCGACGCGTCTTCGTGTGCCCGAAGGCGCGCTGACGATCGACGACGCGATCGCCGGGGTCGTGACGCAGGATCTCGCGCGCGACGTGGGCGATTTCGTGGTGTGTCGCGGCGACGGCGTGTTCGCCTACCAGCTCGCGGTCACGGTGGACGACGTGGAGATGGGCATCACCGACGTCGTGCGCGGCGTAGACCTCCTCGCCTCGACGCCGCGCCAGGCGTACTTGGCGAAGCTCCTCGGCGCCGCGCCCCCCCGCACGTGGCACGTGCCGCTCGTGGTCGACGCGAACGGCGAGCGTCTCTCCAAACGAAGCGCCGGCGCCGAGATCCGTGCCTTGGCCGGGGCGGGCATCTCGCGCGAAGCGATCGTCGGCGCGATCGGCCACGCGCTCGGGCTCTTGGCCGCGCCAGATCCATGCACCTTGCATGATTTGCTCTCGCTCGGGAGCGAGGCGCGTCTTCGGCCGCGCGGGCTCCGCGTCCCCGAGGCGTGGGCCCGCGCGACTCAGCTCACGCGCAACGAGAGGTAGACGCCGATCCCCACGCCGATGGCGGCGGCGAGGATCCAGAGCAGCACCGTCCCGCCGTTCGACGCGCGCGCGGGGACGGGCACGGTGGGGGTCGAGCGCGAGCTCGGGATCGAGGGGACCGGCGGGCCCGCGCTCACCGTGCCGAGGCGCGGCGGGAGACTGCTGGGCACGGGGGAAGGCATCGTCTCGGCGTGCCCGTCGGTCTCGTCGATGGCCACCACCGTCTGCGGCCGCACCGCCTCGACGTCGTCGGGATGGAGAGCAGCCAAGTCGATCGCTTCGACCAGCGCCGCCGCCGTCGGGTAACGCTCCGCCGGGCTCTTGGCCATGGCGTGGAGGACGACGGCCTCGAGCGCCGGCGAGATTTCGCGCTCGGGGGCGCGCGCGCGCGGAGGCTCGGCCGCCTCGGTCATGTGCGCGGTGAGGATCGTGAGCGGCGTCGCGCCGGTGAAGGGGACCCGCCCGGTGAGGAGCTGGTAGAGGATCACGCCGACGGCGTAGACGTCGCACCGTGCGTCGAGCTCGTCGCCGCGCGCTTGCTCGGGGGCCATGTACTCCGGCGTCCCGAAGAGCATGTTGTGCTGCGTGAGCGCGGTGGTGCCGGTGCCGCTTCCGCCGGTGATGATCTTGGCGAGGCCGAAGTCGACGACGATGGCGTGCTGGCCCCCCTTGAGGAGCACGTTGGCCGGTTTGAGATCGCGGTGAACGACCCCTTGCGCGTGCGCCGCCGCGAGCCCCTCGCACACCTCGCGCGTGATCGAGAGCGCGCGGTCGATCGGCAAGGGCCCCTCGCGCGTGAGGAGCTCGTCGAGCGAAGGGCCGTCGATCTTGGGGAGCGCCATGAAGAGCACGCGCGCGTCTTCGCGGCGCGGATCGGGGACCTCGCCGACGTCGAGGATGCCGGAGATGTGCTTGCCGGCGAGGCGGCGGAGGATGGCGGCCTCGCGGGTGAAGCGCCCGCGGATTTGCGGGTCGCCGGCGAGATGACCGTGCACGACCTTGAGAGCGACCACGGCACCGTCGTCGCGACGCGAGGCCTCGTAGACGACGCCGGTTCCCCCCTCGCCGAGGACGCCGCGGATGACGAACTTCTCTCCGAGCACGACCCCTTCGCCGAAGGGGAGCGACGACCTCGAGCGCGCTTCGGTCACGGCGGCGAGATTAGCGTGAAACGCCGCGTGGCGAGCGGCGCGGGTTCGAAGAGGAACGACCAGAGCGTCGATGCCTCCGGCGCGTCGGCCACGAGCCCGCCCACCGGGGGCGGCGGCTCGACGAGGAAGGCGACGTCGAGGAGCACGAGGCGGAGGCTCCTGAGCTTCCCTTGCAGCCCCTTCACGAGGTCTTTGAGGCGAAGATCGGAGACCCCCACGCACGGCTCTTCGACGATCTCGATGGCGCCGTCGTCGAGCGAAGTGGCGGTGACGACCACCTCGTGGAGCGCGACGTAGCGGCCGATGGGCGAGAAGGCGAGGCGCAGGTAGGTCTCGCGCGGGGGCGGGCTCCCGATCCGTGGCGCGCCGTCGGCGAGCTCGACGAGCGACGTCGGGCGGAGCCCGGCGAGGAGATAGAGCGCGTCGCAGCCTTGGCCGCCGCCGGCGCGGACGATGGCCCGCACGGGAAGGAGCGCTTCGAGCTCGGGAGCGAGCGACGCGATGCGATCGAGGTCGAAGACGGCCAGGCTCGCCTCCGGCTCTTCGCGCCACACGAAGTCGGGATAGGCGCGGGCGATCGCCGCGAGCGCCGAGGCGCGCTCCCGCTCGCGCACCCGCTGGATGCCGCACGTCGCCCCGCACCCGCTCATGGGGAGGAGTGTTGCACGAATTTCACCGAACGAGCTCGAGGTTGCCATGTACGCCGGGCAGCCTCTCGGACGATGACAGGAGAAGCAGGAGAGGTCCTTCGAGCCGCCTTGCACGTGGTGTGCGCCGCTTCGCTCGTGCTCTACCTCGGGTGCGTCGCGGTCTTCGTCGCCACCATGACGCGCAGGCGACGGCGCGCCCAGCCTCGCATGAGCCGCGCGCCACGTGTGAGCGTGCTCAAGCCCCTGGCCGGCGACGACGACGAGCTCGAGCAGAACCTCGGATCCTTCGCGGGGATCGACTACCCGGAGATGGAGATCCTCCTCGGCGTCGCCGACGCGACGGATCCCGCGGCGAAGGTCGCGCGCCGCTTCCTCGCCGATCACCCCAAGCTCGACGCCCGCCTCGTGCTGACGAGCGGCAGCGCGGCGGTGAACCCGAAGGTCGCCCAGCTCGTCGAGCTCGAACGGCACGCGCGCGGCGAGGTGGTCGTCATCAGCGACTCCAACGTGCGCGTGGGCAAGCGGTACCTCGAGGATCTCGTCCTGCACCTCGAGGATCCGACGGTGGGCCTCGTGACGAGCGTGGTCTCCGGCGTCGGAGAGGAGACGCTCGGCGCGGCGCTCGAGAACCTGCAGCTCGCGAGCTCGACGGCGCCGGCCGTCGTCGCCTCCGAGGTCCTGACCTCGCGCCCGTTTACGGTGGGCAAATCGATGGCCATGCGCCGGCGTGACCTCGTGCGCTTCGGCGGGTTTCATCGGGTGGGCGACGTGCTCGCCGAGGATCACGCGCTGGGCGCGCTCTTTCGCGAAGAGGGCTTTCGACTCCGCACCGATCTTTCGCCGGTCGAGAACCGCAACGTCTCGTGCGGCGTCCGGCGGACTCTCGAGCGCCACACGCGCTGGGCAAAGATGCGGCGCGCCATCGCTCCGCGGGCCTTCTTCGCCGAGCCGCTCGGCACCCCCTTGGCCGTCGCGACGCTCGCGGCCCTCGCCGCTCCCGATCGCATCGGCGTAGCGCTGGTGGCTCTCGCCGCCGTGGTGCAGACCTCTTGCGCCGCGCTGTGTGCGCGCACGCTCCGCGGCCACGCTCTCCCTCTTCGCTTCTTGCCGCTCGAGATCTTCCGCTCGTACCTGGCGCTCGCGTGCTGGGCGGCGGCGCTCATGAGCCGCGAGGTCGTGTGGCGCGGGAAGCGCTACACGCTCGGTCACGGCTCGCGGATCACCCCAGTCGGCAAGCGAGCGAAGATCGGACGCGCGGCGCGGGCGTGACTCACTTCGCCGTCGGCGGGCACGCGGCGCGGATCTTCGGCGAGACGAGCGTCGGGTCGAGCCGCGCCGAAGGAACGAGCGCCCGCCACGCGCTGCACGCGCCGGCAGCGAGCCCGCTCGCGTCGAGCGCGACGTACGCTTCGAGGAGCGCGCGCTGCAAGGTCGCGCGTTGGGTCTTCGCCAGATCGCCGCTGCCGAGGAGACGGTTTCCCCGCGCCACCGCCTCCACGTAGCGCCCGCCGTGCACCTCGGCGAGCAGGAGCGGTAGCTCGCCCTCCACACGCCTCTGCGCATCGAGATCGGCGCCGCCCCCCTCGTCACCGGCGTGGTCGAAGCCTCGCGCGGCCTCGGCCCGGCCTGCCTCGGTGAGCTCGAGATCGAGGAGCGGCACGAGGATCACGTCGCCGCGATGGAGCGGCGGCGGGCCCGCGGTGCCGACCCCTTTCCGCCCGTTGTAGGCGTCGAGCTCCCAGGCGCGGTTGGCGTCATGCATGTAACGTGCAGCTATCTGATCCACGCGGTCGGAGTCGCCGGCGATGAAGGTGAGGACGTAGGGGACTTGGATCTCTTGTCCGTCGACCGGCGGGATCCACGAGACTCCGTGGTTCACGCGCGCGAGGACGTCGCCGCGCTTCCCGTCGCCGAGGAACGTGAGCGCCAGCTCGTTCCACGTGTCGCCGGGGTGCACGCGGTAGTAACCGGGCGCGGGGATCTCCAGGCGCATGCCCGGGACCGGGACGCTCCCTTGGGTGTCGAGCGCGTTGGCGCCGGCGAGCACCACCTCGAGCTTCGGATCGCCGTACACGCGCGTGGCGATTTGCGCGAGCGTCTCCCCCGACCGCACCACGTGCACGAACGCCGAGGCCGGCGCGGCGGCGGAGAGGGCGGCGAGCCCGAGGACCGCGCACGTCGCGCGCCTCCGAGCGCGGCTCATCGTGCTCCCCCGGTCGAAGCGGCTTGGGCCGTCGAGCCGCCGGCGTCACGGGACTTCGGGGGCGGCGCCGCGCTGGCCGAGGACGCAGCGGTCGACGAGGTCTCGGGCTCGGCCGAGGCGACGTCGCTCACGCTCATCGTGACGTCGAGGAGGAGCGTCTCGCCCGAAGCGATCTTGACGACGCGCTTCTCCACCGGTGCGCTCGGATGCACCAGCGTCACGTAGTGCGTCCCGGGGACGAGCGGAATCGGTCGGGCGAACGGGGTGACGTCGATGCGCTGTCCGTCGACGAAGACCTCGGCCCACGGCGTCGCGACGACGCGCAGCCCACCGGCGCGCGCGGGCAAGAGCTCGAGCGGCGCCTCACCGCCCCCCGCGGTGTCGTGCGCCCGACGCGAGGTGAGCTGCACCGCGCCGCCGCCGACCAGGATGAGCGCGGCCAAGACGCCGTAGCCGAGGATCGCCGGGCGGAGCGGCGGACGGCGATCTTCGACGACGATGGCCAGCGAGTCCTCGAGGGTCGGATCTTTGAGGAGGCGCGCCTTCGCCAGCGCGCGGGGCACGAGGCGCGCGCGCGGACCGGGAGAGGCATCGCGCAAGAAGGCTTCGAGCTCGCTCCCCAACGCGTCGGCGGAGACGAAGCGATCGGCGGGGAGCTTCTCGATGCAGCGCATGACGATGCGTTCGAGCGCGCGCGGCACGTCGGGGACTCGCGCACGAAGAGGGATCGGTGGGTCGCGACGGATGCGGAGCGCGGCGGCCCGGCGCTCGCCTTCGCCCTTCTCCTTCTCGAAGGGGCGCACGCCGGCGAGCATCTCGTAGAGCACGACCCCCAAAGAGAAGACGTCGCTCCGCGCGTCGACGAACTCGCCGAGGATTTGCTCGGGGGACATGTACGCCGGCGTGCCGAAGGCTTCGTCGGTCTGGCGACGCGTGCTCGTGGTGAGCGGCTGGTCGGCGCTCGGCAAGCGATCACGCTGTGCGATGCCGAAGTCGGCGAGCTTCACCTCGCCGCGGCGCGAGAGCAGGACGTTCGCCGGCTTCACGTCGCGGTGCACGATGTTGTGCTCGTGCGCGTGCGCGAGACCGCGCGCGACCTCGACCCCCACGTGGGCCACGGTCTCGGCCGGGAGCTTGTGCGTCTTGGCGAGGAGCTCGGCGAGGCTGAAGCCGTCGACGTACTCGAGCACCAAGTACATCTGCTCGGCCCCCTTCACGAAGTCGTGGCAGAGGACGACGTTGGGGTGCGAAAGTTCCGAGAGGAGGTGCGCCTCGCGCTCGAGCTGCGCGGCGAACGGCGAGGTCGGCAAGATGGTCGGCTTCAGCGCCTTGATGACCACCGCGCGATCGAGCGGCTCCTGCACCGCTTTGTAGACGGTGGAGACCGTGCCCGCTCCGAGCTCGGAGACGACGCGGTAGCTGTCGAAGCGCATCTCGGTCATGGGGAGGCGAAGAGCGACTCGCCGGTCATCACGCTCGGCTTGGCGATCCCGAGGAGGGCGAGCATCGTCGGAGCCACGTCGCAGATGCGCCCATGATCGCGGAGCTTCCGCGCGACGTCGGCGTCGTTCACGTAGAGGAGCGGCACCGGGTTCAAGGTGTGCGCGGTGTGCGGCTCGCCGGTTTGGGGATCCTTCATGAGCTCGCAGTTGCCGTGGTCGGCGGTGATGAAGAGCGCGCCGCCGCGGGCGCGGACCGCCTGGACCACGCGACCGATGGCGACGTCGACCACCTCCACGGCGTCGACCGCCGCGTCGAGCACGCCGGTGTGACCGACCATGTCGGGGTTGGCGAAGTTCACGAGCACGAAGTCGTAGCTGCCGCTCTCGATCGCATGGACCACGGCGTCGGCGACCCCCGCCGCGCTCATCTCCGGCTTCTTGTCGTAGGTCGCGACCTCCTTCGGCGAAGGGATCATCTTCCGCGTCTCGCCGGCGAAGGGCTCTTCGCGCCCGCCGTTGAAGAAGTAGGTGACGTGCGCGTACTTCTCGGTCTCGGCGCAACGGAACTGCGTGAGCCCGTGCGAGGCGACGATCTCCGGAAAAATTTCGGTGAACGTCTCCTTGGGAAACGCCACCGGCAAGCCGAGCGACGCGTCGTACGTGGTCATGCACGCGTACCTGGGCGCGGCGAACGGCGGGGCGGAGGCGGGGGCGACGCCGGCGATCGCCGGACGCGCGAAGGCGTCGAAGTCGGGCATCGCCAAGGCGCGCGTGAGCTCGCGCGCGCGGTCGGGGCGGAAGTTGAAGTGGAGCGCCACGTCGCCGGGCAAGACGCCGGCGTAGTCGCCGACCACGAAGGGCTCGACGAACTCGTCGGTCTTCTCGGCGTCGAACGAAGCGGTGACCCCTTCGCGGGCCGTGGGGAAGCGCTTGGCCTCGGCGGAGACGATGGCGCGGTACGCCTTTTCCACCCGCTCCCAACGGTTGTCGCGATCCATCGCCCAGTAGCGCCCGGCCACCGTGCCGATGACGCCGCGTTTCTCGCCCTTCGCGGTGAGCGCAGCTTCCACCTTGGCGAGGTACTTCGGCGCGGTCTTCGGCTGCACGTCACGCCCGTCGAGGAACGCGTGCACCACCACGGTGACGCCGCGCGCGTGCGCCAAGCCGATGAGGGCGACGAGGTGCGCGAGCGAGCTGTGCACGCCGCCGTCGGAGACGAGCCCGAGCAGATGAAGACGCCCCTTCCCCTTCACCGCGGTGTCGAGGAGCGCGCCGATCACGGCGTTGTCGCCGAGGGAGCCGTCGTGCACCGCGTTGTCGATGCGGCTGATGTCCATCTGCGCGATGCGACCCGCACCGAAGTTCAGGTGACCGACCTCGCTGTTGCCCATCTGGCCGGGCGGCAAGCCCACGTCGGGGCCGCTCGTGCCGATGAGCGTGTGCGGGTAACGCGCGTAGAGCGCGTCGAGGTTCGGGGTCTTGGCGAGGCGCACGGCGTTGTCCGCACGCTCGGCGCGTTCGCCGAAGCCGTCGAGGATCATGAGGACGACGGGCTTCGGGGCGTGAGCCTCGGACGTAGGGCGCGGGGCGAGAGGGGTCGACATCGCGGGGCGAGAAGGATACATCCGCGAGCCGATGCCGTGGGTGGAAGCGCTCCTTCGAGGGCAGAAGGTGTTTGCGCGGGCCAAAGCCGACGGCGCCTTCGAGGCCGAGGGGGGCCGCGTCGAAATCCGCTACAAAAAGACCGATCCGCGCGCGTATCGCGCGGCGGCGGCGAACCTCGCGCGGGCGCCCGGGGCCTCGCTCCTCCCCGACGACACCTGCGTGCCGGGTGAGGCGGTCGCCTCCAAAGACGACGCCAAGAAGGGTGGAGCGAAGACGCCCCGCGCCGGCGCCGTCCCCGCTGCCGACCCCAAAAAGCCGCGCTGGGTCGCCTACACCGACGGCGCTTGCACGGGGAATCCCGGCCCCGCGGGCTCCGGGCTCGTCGTCATCGCTCCGAGCGGCAAGATGAGCGAGGGCTTCGCGTCCCTCGGCACGGGCACGAACAACATCGCCGAGCTCACCGCCATCGGCCTCGCCCTCGAAGCCATCCCGCCGGGGGTGGAGGACATCGTCATCCACACCGACAGCAAGTACGCCATCGGCGTCTTGTCCCAGGGGTGGAAGGCGAAGGCGAACCAAGAGCTCATCGCCGGCATCAAGAAATCGCTGAAGGCGCGCCCCAAGGTGGCGCTCGTGTACGTGCCGGGCCACGCCGGCGTGCCGCTGAACGAGCGCGCCGACGAGCTCGCGCGGGAAGCGATTCGCACGGGCCGCTCGAAGACCGTTCAGGTAGACTGAAGAGTGTTTCATGCGCCGCGCGCGAGCGATCGCGCAGGGACGTGAGACCCAGAACGAAGATCGGCTCCTCACGACCGAGCCGACGGGAGAACCCTCGATGAGCGACAGGGGACGAGCGCAGACGTGGAACACGCGTCGACGGAGCATGGCTACGCGTTGCCTCGGCGCGGGGGCGGTGGTGGCGCTCGCGGCGTTTGCGCTCTACGCCTGCGGCGGCGACGACTCGACGTTCCCCGGCGGGACCGACGGCGGCGACGACGGCACGGTGGACTTCGACGCCGGCACGAACCCCGGCTTCGGTGACGGGAGCCCGAACCCCCAAGGCGACAGCGGCCCCATCTCGTGCGGCGCCGGCGACGCCGGATGCCCGAGCGGCCTCGTGTGCGTGCGCGACCTGTGCCTCCCGCCGCAGAACCCGTGCTCGAGCGACAACGACTGCAAGTACGACACGTACTGCGACATCCCCGACAGCGGCGGCCAAGGCATGTGCGTCCCCTTCGGCACGCAACCGGACAACCGCACGTCGAGCAACGCGTGCCAGCAGCTCGTCGCCGCCGGCGTCTTCGCGCCCAAGATCAAGTGTGAGTTCAAGCCGGCGAACGGCGACACGTTCCCCTTCCACGTCGACGTGCAGGCCACGCCCATGGTGGTGAACTTCAATCAGCTCGGCGACGGCGGACTCTCCGGCCCGCCGAGCATCGTCGTGCCGTTCGATCCGCCGACCAACGATCCCGACGCCGGGAGCCCGTATTACACCGGCGGAAGCTACAGCGAGGTCGAAGGGATCGTCCGCGTCCTCAAGGGGACCGACTGCACGCTCGAGGCGAACCTCGGCGGTCCGCTCCCCGACGGCGGCGTGGATCTGAGCGGCCAGACGAACAGTGTAGGTTACACGCGTTCCTCTTCGCCGGTCGCGGTGGGGGACCTCGACGGTGACGGCGTGGCCGACATCGTCGTCTACATGGCCGACAAGTCGACCGTCGCCTTCACGCGGAAGAGCGGGGTGTGGAAGCCGCTCTGGCCGCACGTGAAGGCGACGCTCGCCGACGGCACCACGACGTACATCGCGTCGATCGCCAGCTCGTGGGCCGGCCCCTCCATTCACGATCTCGACGACGACGGCAAGCCGGAGGTCATTCGCGAAGGCGCGGTCATCGACGGCGCGACCGGGAAGCTCATCTCGAGCGAGCCCGCGGGGTACCAGTCGTACAGCGTCGGCATTCCGCCGGTGCTCGCCAACATCGACGCCGATCCGCGCGTCGAGCTGACGAACGGCAAGCACGTGTGGGAGTGGGATCCGGTCGGCAAGGCCTGGGTCGCCGACTCTGGCTGGGAGAACAACGACGCTGGCGCGGCCGCGCACCAAGGCTGGGCGGCGGTCGCGGATTTCACGCCGTACGACAACTTGAAGAAGCCCGAGATCGTCGTCGGCTCCGACACCTCGGGGAGCGCTGGCAAGCTCAGCGTCTACAACGCCGACCGCTCGGTGTTCATGGGGATGTACCTCTTGAACGTCCCCGGCTTCGGCGGCGGGCCGCCCACCATCGCCGACTACGACGGTGACGGCCTCCCCGAGATCGGTCTCGCCGGCGAGGACTACTACACGGTCTTCGATCCCGACTGCAGCGCGACGCCGAGGCCCGGCGGGCACTGCGACGACCGCACCCACTGCGACTGCATCGCCACGAATTCGTGCGGCGCTGCGGCGGGCGTCTCCGACGGCGGCGCGGGGGCGGGCGACGCGGGGAGCGCCACGTGCCCCGACTACATCCTCTGGTCGAAGAAGACCCAAGACCACTCGTCGAACATCACCGGCAGCTCGGTGTTCGACTTCGAGGCCGACGGCAAGGCCGAGGTCGTCTACGCCGACGAGTGTTTTACCCGGGTGTATTCCGGGCTCAACGGGAAGGTCCTCTTCTCGCAGTACCGCTCCTCGTGCACCTGGCTCGAGAACCCGGTCGTGGCCGACACCGACGGGAACTTCCGCGCCGATCTCGTCGTCCCTTCGAACATCGCCTGCGGCACGCCCGGCGTCGGGCAGACGTGCGGCGGCCTCGACGCGAACGGCGTCGACTCGCAGTTCACCGGGCTCATCTGCGAGAAGAACACCGACTGCGCCTCGGGCACGTGTGACAACGGCTACTGCCGCTGCACGACGAGCTCGCAGTGCTGCGGTGGCGGCACGGACGCCGCGTGCGAAGACTTCGGCGTGAAGTGCGCGCCGCCGCCCGCCGGCACCCCGGGCACGGGCAACACCTGCCGCGCCAACCACCCCCACGGCGTGCACGGCATCCGCATCTACCAAGACGGCGCCGATCGCTGGGTCCGCTCGCGCACCATTTGGAACCAGCACGCCTACGCCGTCACCCACGTGAACGAGGACGGCACGATCCCGAGGACGAGCCAGTGGCTCACCAACTGGACGCAGCAGGGGCTGAACAACTTCCGCCAGAACGTCCCCGGCTCGCGCGACGGCCGCGCGCTCGGCGACTTCACCGCGCCCGTCTCGCAGAGCAATCTGTGCGACGCGCAGGGCCAAGCGATCCTCTCGACGCTCGTCTGCAACCGCGGCGGCGCACCGGTCGCGGCGGGCGTGCCGGTCGGGTTCTATTCCGGCGCCACGAAGGCGTGCACCGGGACCACCGCGGCGCCGCTCGACCCTGGCCAGTGCGAGCAGGTCTCGTGCACCTGGGCCTCGCCCCCCTCCACCGGGACGCCCATCACCGTCGTCCCCAACGACGGCGCACAGAGCGCCGAATGCGACACGACCAACAACCAGGGGCTCATCCAGAACGTCTTCTGCATCAAGCCGAAGTGAAGCGCCGCCCCCGCGTCGCCGTCGCTTGAGGCGGCGCGTCCCCCGGTGCTAGATCCGCCTCATGGCGAGCATCTATCGGTCGGGGCTCTTCGACGGTCACGTCGCGATCGTGACGGGGGGCGGGAGCGGTATCGGGCTCGCCCTCGCGCAACAGCTCGGTGAGCTCGGCGCCAAGATCGCCATCTGCGGACGCAAGCAAGAGCGCCTCGACGCCGCGGTGAAAGAGATCGTCGCGCCCAAGGTCTTCGCCGCCACCTGCGACATCCGCGAGGTCGCGCAGATCGAGTCCTTCGTCGATCGGGTGAAGGCCGAGCTCGGGCCGGCGACGATCCTCGTCAACAACGCCGGCGGTCAGTTCCCCACCACCGCCGAGACGGTCTCGCCCAGGGGTTGGGAGGCGGTCATCCGCAACAACCTGAACGGCACCTTCTTCATGACGCAGGCGGTGGGGACGCGGCACATGATCCCGGAGAAGCGCGGCCGCATCTTGAACGTCATCGCCAACATCCACCGCGGCTTCCCCGGGATGATCCACACCGGCGCCGCGCGCGCCGGCGTCGAGAACATGACGAAGACGCTCGCCATCGAGTGGGCGCAGTACAACATCCAGGTCAACGCCATCGCCCCCGGCATCATCAAGTCGAGCGGCACCGATCAGTACCCGCCCGAGCTCCTCGAGATGAGCCGCCAGCGGACGCCCATGAAGCGCTGCGGGACGCCGGCCGAGGTCGCCGATCTCTCGGTGTACATGGTCAGCGACGCGGCCCACTACGTGACGGGCGAGACTTGGTACATCGACGGCGGCGCGCACCTCTGGGGGGACAACTGGATCATCCCGGAGCCTTCCGAGAGCGCGCGCTGACCGATGCTCCCCGAGGGCGACGCGAGCATGCCGGAGGAGACCGCTCCTTCGAGCGCGCCCTCGAGCGGCGGCGCGATCGCCGACCCTGCGCCGGCGGTCCCCACGCCGAGCGTGCGTGAGCCGGTGGCGCACGAGGCGCCGTCGCGTCCGTTCGTCATCACGCTGAGGTCGTGGATCCGCGACTACTTCCTCGGTGAAGATCCCACGCTCGGCCTCGCCGTGGTGCCGATGTGCTTCCTCTCGATGGCGCTCTTCACGCGCCATCCTCTGAAGACGAACTTCATCTTCGACGAGCAAGAGGCGCTGCTCGCCAACCCGTACGTGCGGAGCATCGCCGACCCGACGAGCAAGCTTCACTGGCTCGACGCGTTTCGCCGCGATTTTTGGGGGCTCCCCGCCGATCGCAGCATCGGCTCGTACCGGCCGATCCCCGATCTCGTGTGGCGCGCGCTCTGGGGGCTCGGCGCGCGCGACCAGACCCCCTTCCTCCATCACTGGGTCAACGTCCTCCTCCACGGCGTGAACGGCGCGCTCCTCGTCTTGTGCGTGCACCGCGTGACGCGCGACCGCGCGCTCGCGTGGCTCGCCGGCGCGATCTTCGTCGCCTCGGCGGTGCTCACCGAGGCGGTCAGCGGCGTCGTCGGCATCGCCGACGTGCTCGGCGCGCTCGGGGTCTTGGGGGCGCTCGCCGCCCTCGGCACCCGCGGCTGGAAGATGCCGGTGCTCGTCTTCCTCGCCACCACCTTCGGCCTCTACTCGAAAGAGAGCGCGCTCTGCGCGGTGCCGCTCGTCCCTCTCGCGGCGCTCCTCACGACGCGGATGATCTGGCCGCTGGCCCATGCGAAGAAGCGCGACCCGTGGAACGGCGCCTGGGCGCGCGCGGGCGTTGCGCTCGTGGCCACGAGCCTCGCCTTCGTCTTTTACGTCGAGGCGCGAAGGCGTCTCTTCCCCGCGCCGCTCCCCCACGAGCTCTCGGTCGAAGCCAACGCCCAAAAGGGGCTCGGCGCGCGCGTCTTCGCCGCGCTGCTTCGCTGGTACGCGCAGCCCGGGCTCCCGAAGGATCCTATCAACAACCCCCTGGCCGAAGCCTCGCCGCCGCTCCGCGTGGCCGGCGCGTTCCGCGTCTACCTCCGCGGCCTCGGACAAATCGTCTTCCCCAAGACCCTCTCCGGCGACTACTCGGCGCCGCAGGAGCCCATCCCCGACAGGCTCTTCTCCCCCGAGAGCATCCTCGGCGGCGCGCTCTTCGTCCTCCCCTTCCTCGTCGCCCCCGTGCTCGCCTTGGGCGCGTGGCGGAAGACCAAAGAGCCCGCGCCGGCGACATCGAAGGACGACGCCGCGGCGCGCTTGGCGGCGACGGTGCCGCGCTACGTGAGCGACCTTCGCCCGCTCATCGCCCTCGCGCTCGTGTTCATCGTCGTCTCCTACTTCCCGGTGTCGAACATCCCCATCGTGCTCCCCACGGTCCGGGCCGAGCGCTTTTGGTACTTCCCCGCCATCGCCACCAGCGTGCTCTTGGCGATGGTGTTCGTCCGGCTCTTCCGCCTGAAAAGGTCCGGGCCGGTGTGGGCGGGGACGCGCGTGGCCTTCGTCGCCTTCCTCCTCTTTCAGAGTGTCGCGGCGCGCCTTCACGCCAACGACTACACCGACGACCTCACCTTCTGGGACGCGACACGCAAGGCGGTGCCGCGGAGCGCCAAGGCGCACCTCAACTACTCGGTGATGCAGGGGGCGCGCGGTAACCTCGAGGAGCGCCTCCGCGCCAATCGCGTGGCCCTCGAGCTCGCCCCCAAGTGGCCCATGGCCAACGTGTACCTCGGCGACACTCTGTGCAGACTGCACAGACCACAGGAGGCCTGGCCCCACTACAAAGACGGCTTCGCCCTCGCGCCGAACGACCAGAACCTCGTCGCCTTGGGCGTGCAGTGCTTGTGGGACGAGAAGGGGATGGACGAAGACTCCGAGGCGCGCGCGGGGCTCGAGGAGCTCGCCGAAGAGTTCCCCGGCTCGTGGGTCGCGTACCTCGCGCGCGACACGATCGACCACGGCGAAGAGCACAAAGGGGTCGACCCCAAGTACCGCCCCCGCGGCTACAACGAAGGACCGAAGCAGGAGTGAGCATGCGCACGGTCATCGTCACCGGCGGCGCCGGATTCATCGGGTCGAACTTCGTGCTCCACGCGGTGCGCTCGGGGCGCTACCGCGTCGTCACGCTCGACAAGCTCACCTACGCCGGCAACCGCGAGAACCTCGCCGAGGTCGAAGGCGACCCGCGCCACGTCTTCGTGCACGGCGACATCGTCGATCGTCCGCTCGTCGCGCGCTTGCTCGAAGAGCACGACGTCTCGGCCGTCCTGAATTTTGCCGCCGAGTCGCACGTCGATCGCTCGATCGACGGACCCGACGCGTTCGTGCGCACGAACATCCTCGGCGTGTTCGAGCTGCTCGAGGCGACGCGCGCGTACCTCGCCGAGCGCCCGCGCGAGGCGCGCGAAGCGTTCCGCTTCCTCCACGTGTCGACCGACGAGGTCTACGGGTCGCTCGGCCCCTCGGGGGTCTTCTCCGAGACCACCCCCTACGCTCCGAGCTCTCCCTACTCGGCGTCGAAGGCCTCGGCCGATCACCTGGTCCGCGCGTACCACACGACCTACGGTCTTCCGACGCTCACCACGAACTCGGCGAACAACTTCGGCCCTTATCAGTTCCCCGAGAAGCTCGTCCCGCTCGTGGTGTTGAACGCGCTCGAAGGCAAACCGCTCCCGCTCTACGGCGACGGCAAGAACGTCCGCGACTGGCTCTACGTCGAAGACCACGTGAAGGCGCTCTTCGCCGTGCTCGAGCGAGGCCGCGTGGGCGAGACGTACGCCATCGGCGCGCGATGCGAGCGCGAGAACCTCGACGTGGTGCGTGCAGTCTGCAAGATCCTCGACGAGCTCGTCCCAGAGGGCGCGCCCCACGAGCGGCTCATCTCTTTCGTCAAAGACCGGCCGGGGCACGATCGTCGCTGCGCCGTCGATCCGGGGAAGATCGAGCGCGAGCTCGGCTTCCGCACCGAGACGAGCTTCGAAGAGGGGCTCGCGGCCACGGTGCGTTGGTACCTCGGGCACCGCGCGTGGTGCGACGCCGTCACCGCCCGCGGGTACGCGCGGGAGCGCCTCGGGCTACACTCTTCGGGATGAAGGGGATCATCCTCGCCGGAGGCACGGGCTCGCGCCTGTATCCCCTCACGCGAGCGACGAGCAAGCAGCTCCTCCCCGTCTACGACAAGCCGATGATCTACTACCCGCTGAGCACGCTGATGCTCGCGGGGATCCGCGACATCCTCGTCGTCACCACGAACGAGCACGCGGCCGACTTCCATCGCCTCCTCGGCGACGGGAGCGATCTCGGCCTCGCCATCTCGTACGCGACGCAGGCGCGCCCCGAGGGGCTGGCGCACGCCTTCGTCGTGGGGCGCGATTTCGTGGGGAGTGACCGCGTCGCCCTCGTCCTCGGCGACAACCTGCTCTACGGCCACGGGCTCGTGGAGGTGCTCGCACGCGCTGCGGCGCGCGAACGCGGCGCGACCATCTTCGCCTACGTGGTGAAGGACCCGGAGCGCTACGGCGTGGTCACGCTCGACGCCGCGGGGAAGCCGCTCCACCTCGAAGAGAAGCCGGAGAAGCCCAAGTCGAGCTACGCCGTGACCGGGCTCTACTTCTACGACGCGCGCGTCGTCGACATCGCCAAGGATCTCACCCCCTCGGCGCGCGGCGAGCTCGAGATCACCGCGGTGAACGCGGCATACCTCCGCATGGGCGAGCTCTCGGTCGAGGTGCTGGGGCGCGGCTTCACGTGGCTCGACACCGGCACGCACGAATCGCTCGCGCAGGCGACGAGCTTCGTCGAGGCGATTCAAGCGCGCCAAGGCTTGATGGTCTCGTGCCCCGAGGAGATCGCCTTCCGCCTCGGCTACATCGACCGCGGGAAGCTCGCGGCGCTCGGCCGTGCGCGCGGCGAGTCGCCGTACGGCGCCTACTTGATGCGCCTCGCGTCGGAGAGCGACTCGCGATAGATCCATCGCCGCGCCCAAGTGCGCACGAGAGGAAACGATCATGATCGACGGAGTGGTCATCAGCCCGCGCAGAATCATCCCCGACGACCGCGGGAAGGTCCTGCACATGCTCAAGGCGACCGATCCGGAGTTCGAGAAATTCGGCGAGATCTACTTCTCGACGGTCTACCCCGGCATCGTGAAGGGCTGGCACCTCCACCGCGAGATGGTCATCAACTACGCGGTGCCCGTCGGCATGATCAAGCTCGTGCTCTTCGACGATCGCCCGGGCTCGAAGACCCACGGGGAGATCCAAGAGATCTACATCGGCGAGCAGAACCACGTGCTCGTGAAGGTCCCGGTGCGCGTGTGGAACGGCTTCAAAGGGGTCGGCGTCACGCCGGCGGTGGTCGCCAACTGCGCGACGATCCCCCACGATCCGCACGAGATCGAGCGCCTCGATCCCCACAAGAGCCACATCCCCTACGACTGGGCGCTGAAGGATCGCTGAGGTGAAGGCGAGCCTCGACGCGAGCGCGGCGCACGGGCGATGAAGCTGCTCGTCGTCGGCGCCTCGGGCCTCGTCGGCGCCGAGCTCGTGCGGCGCGCGCGCGCCCGCGGCGTGGACGTCGTCGGCGCGGCGCGGAGCCTCTCGGGCGAAGCGACCTTGGCGATCGATCTCGCCGACCGCGGCAGCATCGCCCGCGGGCTCGCCGAGACCTCGCCCACGCACGTCGTCGTCGGCTCGGCGTGGCCGTACGTCGACGGCTGCGAGATGGATCCGGAGAGGAGCCACCGGGACAACGTCGAGACGGTGACGAACCTCGTCGCCGAGGCCGGCGGTGGAGCGCGCATCGTCTTCTACTCGACCGACCACGTGTTCGACGGCGCCAAGGCCGCGCCCTACGTCGAGAGCGACGCGGTGAACCCGATGAGCGTCTACGCGCGCCACAAGCGCGAGGTGGAGGAGATCCTCCTCGCGCGTGGCAGCGCCCTCGTCGCGCGCACCGCGTGGGTCTTCGGGGAGGAGCTCCGGAAGAAGAACTTCGTCTACCGTGTGCTCGACGCGGCGGCGAAGGGGGAGCTCCTCCGCGTCCCCGTCGGCCAAGCCGGCTGCCCCACGTGGACCGGTTGGCTCACCGAAGCGACGCTCACGCTCCTTGAGCGCGGGCTCGAGGGGATCGTGCACCTCACCGGACACGAGCCCTTCACCAAAGGCGAGTGGGCGCGCGCCATCGCCGAGGAGCTCGGCCTCGGCCCGCTGCGGGTCGAGGAGATGGGATGGAAAGAGTCCGGGCAGGTCGCGCCGCGCCCCGATCGCGTCGTCCTCGCGAGCGAGCGCCACGAGCTCGTCCAGCCGGAGGTGCGCGGCCTCCTCCGTGCGCTCCGTCCGAAGCTCGCCCCGCCCGATCCGCGCTGAGCGCTCCCCTGCTCGGCCGAACAGGCCCCTTTCCCCGTGCGCCAGGGGGTGACTTCGTCTAGAACGCGGGCGACATGGCTACCCCCGTCACCGCGTGCCGGATCTGCGGCTCGACCCGGCTCGAAGACGTCCTTTCGCTGGGCAATTTGCCGCCGGTGAACAGCTTCCTCGGCGGCGCGGCCGACATCGAAAAGGAGCAGAAGCACCCGCTCGCCATCTGCTTCTGCCCTTCGTGCACGCACGTGCAGCTGACGCACATGCTCGACCCGAAGGACATCTTCGTCGACTACATCTACTTCTCGTCGATGTCGGAGACCGTGGTGCGCCACGGCGAAGCGCTGGCCGCCCGCTACGCGAAAGAGATCTCGCTCGCCAAGGGGGACCTCGTCGCCGAGCTCGCTTCGAACGACGGATGCATCCTGAAGCCTTTTCGCGCGCACTCTCGCGTGTACGGCGTCGAGCCGGCGAAGAACATCGCCGAGGTGGCGAACAAGGAAGGCGTCCCCACGCTGGCCGAGTTCTTCAACTCGAAGACCGCCGCGCAGGTGCGGAGCGAGCAAGGCCCGGCCAAGCTCATCATGGCGCGCAACGTCGTCGCCCACGTGCCCGAGGTCGTCGACTTCATCGCCGGCGCGGCCCACTGGCTCACCGACGACGGCATTCTCCACGTCGAGGTGCCGTACCTCGGCGAGATGGTCGAGAAGCTCGAGTTCGACACCATCTACCACGAGCACCTCAGCTACTTCTCGGTCACCGCGCTCTCGCACCTGTTCCAGAAGGCCGGCCTCGTGCTCTGGGACGTCGAGGAGATCGGCCTCCACGGCGGCTCGCTCATCGCCCGCGGCAAGAAGCCCTCGCACAAGCCCACCGAGAACGTGGCGCGCTTCCTCGCCAAGGAGAAGGCCGCGGGGCTCGACACCCTCGCGCCGCTCGTGAAGTTCGCCGAAGGGACGCGCAAGCTCAAGACCTCCGTCCCCGAGCTCCTCGGCTCGCTCACGCGCGAAGGGAAGAAGCTCGCCGGCTACGGCGCCGCGGCCAAGGGGGTCGTGCTCACGAACTACTGCGGCATCGGCACCGATCTCCTCGCGTGGGTGGCAGACAAGAGCCCCTACAAGCAGGGGAAGCTGATGCCGGGCGTGCACATCCCCGTCGTCTCGCCCGACCGCATCGAGAAGGACGCGCCCGATCTCCTCGTGGTCTTGGCGTGGAACTTCTTCGACGAGATCCGAAAGCAGCAGAAGGCCCACGAAGCCCGCGGCGGCAAATTCGTCCTCCCCGTCCCCGCGCCGCGCGTCGTCTGAAGCTCCTCGTGACCGCCCCTTCGACGCGATGAGCACCGACGTCCGCGCCCCCGAAGAACCGTCCGGCGACGCCGCGCGTCCGCTCGTGACGATCGTGTGCCCCGTCTTCAACGAAGAGGGGACCGTCCCGCTCTTCTACGGGCGCCTCATGCCGGCCATCGCCGACATCGAGAAGAAGGTCCGCTTCGAGCTGCTCTTCGTGAACAACCGGAGCACCGACGGGACGCTCGCCGCCATCCACGAGCTCCAAGCCAAAGACCCGCGCGTCAACGTCATCACGTTGAGCCGCAACTACGGCTACCAAGCCTCGATCACCGCCGGCATGCGCCACGCGCGCGGCGACGCGATCATGAACATCGACGTCGACTGCGAAGACCCGCCGGAGATGCTCCCGCGTCTCATCGAGCGCTGGCTCGCCGGCGCCGACGTCGCCTACGGCATCCGCGACAAGCGTGAGGAGTTCTTCCTCATGCACTGGGGGCGAAAGCTCTTTTACCGCGTCACGCGCCGCATCGCCGATCACGAGATCGTGCTCGACATGGCGGAGTTCTTCCTCGTCGACCGGCGCGTGCGCGATCACGTGCTCTCGACGCGCTCCACCTTCCCCTTCGTGCGCGGGCAGGTGGGCTACGTCGGCTTCCGCCGCGAGGGGATCCCCTACAAGCGCGAGCGCCGCATCAGCGGCGAGACGCACTACAACCTCATCTCCGCCGGGCGCTTCGGCATCGGCGGCATCCTCTCGTCGTCGACGATGCCGCTCCGCACGCTGGCCTACGTGGGCATCGCCGGGTTCCTCGCCGACATCGGCCTCGCCATCGGCATCTTCACCTCCGGGCAGTGCCTCGGCCTCTCGCTCTCCGAGCGCGTGCTCTGGGGCCTCGTGATCTTGCAGCTCGGGTGGATCCTCCTCGCGTTCGGCGCGGTGGGGCTCTACCTCGCGCGCGTCTACAAAGACACCATCGGCCTCCCGCTCTACGTCGTGGACGAGAAGGCCTCGCGCCGCCAAGACGTCGTCCAAGGGCCATGACCACGCGGCTCCCTACGCGCTTCGGGCCGGCGCTCCTCGCCGCCTACTGCCTCGCCATCACCAACACCTTCTCGCGCGGCGCGTACTCGGAGTACGCCCTTCACTTCGTCCTCATCTCGGTGTTGCTCCTCGGGTGGCGGCTCCTCGAGGCCTGGGTCCCGAAGGATCGACCCTTCGCCGCCGAGCCCAACTTGGTGCTCGGCGTCGCGTGGATCGGCGCCTTCGCCATGACGTGGCACGCCTGGAACGATCCGCAGATCGTCATCTACGCGCACGCGGAGTGGGTGACGGGCCGTCAGGTGGAGGTGGCGTCGCTCGTGCTCCTCCTCACGTACCTGCCGTGGCTCTCGGGCCGCTTCAAAGAGCCGCGCCTCGTCGCCGATCTCCGCTTCGCCGCGTTCGGCGCGCTGGTCGTGGCCGCGGGCATCGCCACGATGCGCGTCTCCCCCACGCCCGACATCGACGTGTGGCGCGTGCAGATGCAAGGGGCCGATGCGCTCCTCGCCGGGCACAACCCCTTCCACGCGGTCGCCGTGCACGACACGGCGCCGGGCGTCGTGCGCGACAACGTCCCGTACGTCTACCCGCCGACGCAGATCTACATGACCCTGCCGGGCAAGCTGCTCGGCGACGTCCGCTACAGCATGCTCGCGGCGCTGGTCATCACGGGGGCGTGCTTTCGCGCCATCGTGAAGCGCGCGCGCTTGCCTATCCCCTCCTTCGCCGCCGACGCGCCGGCGCTCTTCTTGTGGCTCTCGCCCAAGCTGTTCTTCATCCTCGAGCAAGCGTGGGTCGATCCGGTCCAACTGATGCTCATCACCCTCGCCGTCACCGCGCACGTGCACAAGCGACGGACGCTCAGCCTCGTGCTCTTCGGCGTGGTCTTCTCGGCGAAGCAGACGATGTTCTGGATCGCTCCGCTCGCCGGCTTCGTCTTCCGATGGCGCCTGAAGGAGTGGATCCTCGCCTGCGCCGTGGCTTTGGGCATGGAGCTCCCGTTCATCCTGTGGGACTTCAAGGCGCTCAAGTACGCGAACTTCGACTTCCTGAAAGACCTCCCGCCGCGCCCCGACGCGCTCACCCTCACGAACTGGTACCAGCGGAAATTCGGCGAGCCCATCACCGGCGCCATCGCCTTCTATCTCGCCGGAGGCGCCGTCGCGATCACGTCGCTGCGCGTGCGCGACTCGGCGGCGCGTTTCGGCGTCGCCCTCGTCACCACGTACTTGTTCTTCTTCGCCTTCAACAAGTGGGCGTTCGCCAACTACTACTTCCTCGTGGGCGGCCTCGCGGCCTTGGCGGGGGCCTTGGCCTTCCACGACCGCGCCCCTGAACAGCGTGGAGAAGAACGAGGACCCGAAGAGCGAGCCGAGGCGGCGTAGATTCTGCGCTTCCGGCGCTCTTGACCTCGACCCCGGTCGCCGTAGGCTCGTCGGTTGGGGGGCTAGGTGGGGAACGCGCGAGATGGCGAGCTCGAGGAGCGCGAAGCGCTCCTCGCCGAGGCGGAGCGCATCGTCGGGATGGGCAGCTGGTTCTGGGACGTGGCCACGAACCAAGTGCGCTGGTCCGATCAGCTCTTCCACATCCTCGGCTACCCGCACGACCATCCTCCTTCGGCCGAGGCGTTCTTCGCGCGCATTCACCCCGAGGATCTCGTGCGCATCCGCGAGCAGTCGGAGCGCACCGCCGCGGGGGGCAATCCCGAGCCGGCTTCCTGCCGGCTGCTTCTCCCCGACGGCGTCGTTCGCTACGTCACCCTGACCGGCGCCGTCGTGCGCGATCCCAGCGGCGTCGTGCGGCGCATCGTGGGAACGCTCCTCGACGTCACCGACGCGCACCGGGTGCAAGCGGCGCTCGAGACGACGACCTCGCAGCTCCTCGACGCGCAACGCTTGGCGCACCTTGGCTCGTGGCGATGGCTGTTCGCCGAGGACCGGTTTCAGCTCTCGGAAGAGACGTTCCGCCTGCTCGGGTGGCCGATCACAAGGCCGCCCACGGTGCGCGACCTCGTGACGCTCGCTTCGCGCGACGACCGCGCCCGCATGGAACGTGTGCTCGACCAAACGCGCCGTGGCGAGCAAGCCCCGCCGATCGATCTCACCCTCACCTGTCCGGACAACATCGTCCGACGCTTCGAAGCCTCGATGCGTCCGGTCCGCGACGACCACGGCGTCGTCGTGGGCGCGTGGGGGACGCTCCTCGACATCACCGAGCGCTGGAACCTCCAAGAGCAATTCCTCCAAGCGCAGAAGCTCGAGGTCGTCGGCCAGCTCGCGGCCGGCATCGCGCACGACTTCAACAACCTGCTCACGGTCATCATCCTCGCGACCGAGGTCATGGCCCAAGGGAAGGGGCACCCCGGCGCGCGCGACGTCTTCGACGCGGCGGCGCGGGCCAAGGCGCTCACGCAAAGGCTCCTCGCGTTCGGTCGCCACGGCGTCGCGCAGCCGCACCTCACGAACCTCGTCGACAGCACGCGGGGGACCATCGCGCTGCTCGAACGTCTCCTCGGCGAGCACCTCGAGCTCTCCTGCGAGCTCCCCGAGGAAGGCGTCCACGTCGTGGTCGACGAGACGCAGTTCCACCAAGTGTTGATGAACCTGCTCATCAACGCGCGTGACGCCATGCCCGCGGGCGGACAAATCCGCGTCTCCGTCGCGCGTCGCCACATCGGCCTCGGCGACGCGCCGCACGCCTCGCCGCCGCTCGCGGCCGGGGACTACGCGGTCGTCGAAGTCGAAGACCACGGCTCGGGAATGGACGAGTCGACGCGGGCGCGCGCCTTCGAGCCCTTCTTCACGACGAAGCCGGTGGGCACGGGGAGCGGCCTCGGCTTGGCCACCGTGCGATCCATCGTGAATCAGGCACACGGCGCGATCGATCTTTGGTCCGAGCTGGGTCGTGGCTCGCGCTTCCGCGTGTACTTCCCCATCGGCGCGCTCCCCGCTGTGCGAGCGCGGCCCGAGCTGGTGAAGGTTCAGGCGACGACCAGCGCGCGCATCTTGCTCGTCGAAGACGAGGCCATCGTCGCCAACGCGATGCACGGTACCCTCACCCGCGCGGGCTACGCCGTGACCGAGCTACGTAGGCCGTCGGAGGCGCTCGGCTCGTCGTCGACGGACTCATTCGATCTGCTCATCACCGACCTCGTCATGCCGGAGATGAGCGGCGCCGATCTCGTGCGCGAGCTACGGCACCGCGGCACCGTCCCGCGGGTGCTCTTCACCACCGGCTACGCGCCCGACGCGGTGCTCCGGTCCCTCGGCCCCGACGCCGTCGTGCTCACGAAGCCCTTCGGCGCGGGCGCGCTCCTCGAAGCGGTCGAACGCTTGCTGCAAGCGCCGGCTGCGCCTTAGCGGGGGAGCTGGCGGTGGCGAACGCGGCCCGTCCGGCCGCGCGATTCACGGATCGCCCTGGCGGCGCGCGGCGATGGTCAGCGCGGCGGCTTCGTCGCGCACGCTGGCGAGCGCTTCGAGCGGGAGCGACGCAGCGAAGATGGGGGTGCCGAGCGCCGCCGAAGCGGCGAGGTGCGCCGCCGAGCTGGCCGCGCCCATGTCGCGGAGCGCGCCGCGATCTTTGATGGCCTCGAAGAGGAAGTTCTTGTGGGGAAGCACCTTGTTCAGTGCACTCTGCACCCATCCGCTGCCGCCGTACTCGGGCAAGAAGCGCTTCTCTTCCGCCGCGGCGAGCCCGGCCTTGGCGAAGCAGGTGCGGAGCGTGCGGGCGTCGAAGTGGATCAAGTGGCGCGGCGGGTCGAGGTGGAACCACGCCCCCTTGAAGATCTTGCTCTGCATGCTGCCAAAGTTCGGCACCGAGACGATGATGCGCCCGCCGGGGCGGAGCATGGCGCCGAGCTGCTTCAGGACCTCGACCGGGTTCTTCAGGTGCTCGAGCACGTGCCACAGCGTGATGACGTCGAAGGTGCCGAGGTGACGCGACGCCGACTCGAGCGACTCGCGCACGAGGAGGAGCCCCGGCTCTTCGAGCGGATCGCCCAGGCTGAACGGCTCGAGGCCGACGACCTCGTACCCGCCGCGGCGCATCCAACGGGCGAACGCCCCGCTGCCGCAGCCGTAGTCGAGGAGCCGCCCTTGCGGCGCGACCTCGCGCACGAAGGCTTCGCGCTGGCGCAAGAAGACGGCGAGGGCCGAGCGCACCGCCTCCTGCACCCCGCTCTTCGTCTGCGAGAACGCGGGGTACAACGTGGCCGGCGGCGGCGCCTCGCGGTCGTCGGTGAAGGCCACGCCGCACGCGTGGCAGCGCACGATGGGGTACCCGTTCGCCGACATGAAGAGCACGGCGTGATCGGCGTCGCCGCACACGGGGCACGTGAGGGCAGCGTGAGCGCCGTTCGTTCGATTCTCGGGCTTGGGGGCAAAGTGCGGATCGACCACGGACTACTGCCTATTGCACCTTCGGGCGCCGCGCAACGCGCTTCGGGCCGCCGCGTCGAGGGCTGAACCCCTTCTCAGCACGGCAAATCCGGGTAACGTGCGCCGCGAATGGGCTTCGTGGCTGAGAAGAAGGCCTGGGCGCGCGCGTGGGTGCGGCGCGAGGACTGCTTGTTCCCGCTCGGGCTCTTCGTGGTGCTCCGCGCGGCGTACATGACGTTTTCGTACATGGGGCTGTGGATGCACAACCCGCTGTTCGAGCACGACGAGGGGCGCCACCAGTTCCTCCAGCCGTACAAGTCGATCGACGGGCTCTGCCGCTGGGACTGCGCGTGGTTCGACATCGTCGCGCGCGAAGGCTACGAGAAGGTCGAGAACGCCAAGGTCTTCCCCCTCTTCCCGCTGCTCGCGCACCTGCTCCACAAGTACACGGGGCTGAATCGCCTCGTGGCGCTCGTCCTTTTGGCGAACGTCGCGAGCCTCTTCTCCTACTGGGTCATCTACGCGATCTTCCGCGAGCTCTCGGATCGCGCGAGCGCGCGCTGGGGGCTGCTCCTCTTCACGGCCTACCCCTTCGCCTTCTTCCAAGCGGCGGGCTACCCCGAGTCGACGATGATCCTGATGAGCGCCGTCGCCATCTGGTGCGCGATGCACGCGCGCCCGATCTGGGCGGGGCACGCGCTCGGCGTCGGCATCATGGCGCGGCACCTCACCATCTTCGGCGGCGCGGGGATGCTCGCGGCGCACCTCCGCAACACGTGGCCGAGCCCCAAGCGCTTCTTTCTGAGCTGGGGGTTCGTCGGGTTGGTCGTCCCCTTCCTCTACGTCGCCGCCTTCTCGCTCTACTTGAAGCACGAGTCGGGCGACGCCCTCGCCTTCTGGCACTCGCGCTCGATGAACTGGGGCCCGGCCGTTTGGTACAGCGTGCGCGAGATCTGGCAGCACGAGAGCTTCGAGGCGCACCCGGAGTATTTCTTCTACCAGCCGTTCTTGCTCATCCCCCTCGCCGGCACCGTGGCGCTGTTCTTCAGGAAGAAGTGGTTCGAGCTCGCCTTCGCTTCGTTCATCTTGATGTGCGTCGTCGTCGGCTCGGGCGGCGTGGGCATCGGCCGCTACTCGGCGGCGTGCTGGCCGGCTTTCTTGCCGCTGGGCATTTGGATGTCGCGTCGCACCTGGATGCAGGGGCCGCTCTACGCCTTCTTGTTGCTGCTCCAAGGCATGTTCTTCTGGCTCTTCTCGCACCAATATCGAATCCTCTGAGCGCGCCATGGTCGTCCCCGCTTCCCCTCAGTGGCTCGTCACCGGCGGCGTCGGGTTCATCGGCTACCACCTGACGCGCGCGCTGCTCCGCGAGATCGGCGGCGCGCTCACCATCGTCGACGACTTCAGCGACGCCCCCTACCCCGAGGCAGAGAAGCGCCGAAACGAGCGCGACCTCGTGAAGGAGTTCGGCGACCGCGTGGAGATCGTCGCCGCCGACATCTCGGATCGCGCGGCGCTCACCCGCGCCTTCGAGCAGGCGACGCGCCGAAAGCCGCTCACCGCGGTGCTGCACCTCGCCGGCCTCGCCGGGGTGCGCCCTTCGTTCAAAGATCCCGCCCGCTACGCGCGGGTGAACGTCGAAGGGACGGCGCACGTCTTCGAGCTTTCGCAAGCGCACGGCGTGCCGAAGCTCGTCTTCGCCTCGAGCTCCTCGGTCTACGGGAACTCCACGCCTCTCCCCGCCGAAGAAGAGGCGCCGGCCATCGTCCCCGAGTCGCCCTACGCCGCGTCGAAGCGCGGCGCCGAGCTGGTCGTGAGCTCGCTCTCGCGCCGCGCGCCGGAGATGGCGTGCGTGGGCCTCCGCTTCTTCACCGTGTACGGCCCGCGCCAGCGCCCGGAGATGGCCATCACCCTCTTCACCCGCGCGGTGATGAAGGGGGACCCCATCGTGATGTTCGGCGACGGCTCGATGCGCCGCGACTTCACCCACGTGGACGACATCGTCCGCGGGATCCTCGCCGCCACGCGCGGCGCGAAGCCCGGCTACCGGGTCTACAACCTGGGCTCGGGCGCGCCGATTCGCCTCGACGATCTCGTGCGCGGCATCGAGAGGGCCACCGGGAAGACCGCGGTGCTCTCGCAGGCGCCCGTCCCCCTCGGCGACGTCGACGCGACCTTCGCGAGCATCGCCCGCGCCAAGAGCGAGCTCGGGTGGTCGCCGGAGGTGAAGCTCGAAGACGGCCTCCGCACCGTGGCCGAGTGGGTTCGGATCGCCTGATTGGATCGGGGCGCGGTCCGTCGTGCCCGTGAGCCGCGCTCACGCCGCGACGTAGGCCGTGATCTGCTCGCGCGTGAGCTTCAGCATCGACGCGCGGCTCGGCTCGCGACGGTACGCCGCGTACCACGCGACGGTGCGCGCGACGGTCTCTTCGAAGCCCCAGCGCGGCTGCCACGCGAGGCGCGCGAAGGCCTTCTCGATCGAGAGCCGCAAGAGCGCGGCTTCGTGGGGCGCACTCGGATCGTGCCCGTCGACCCAGGGCGCAGCGGCGAACTCGGCGACGAGGGCGTCGGCGAGCTCACGCACTTTGCGGGTCGAGTCGAGGCGCGGACCGAAGTTCCACCCCTCGCAGTAGCTCTCGCGCGTCGCCCTCGGCCCGAGGCCGAAGCCGGCGAGGCGCGCGCCGAGCAGCAAGTAGCCGGAGAGCGGCTCGAGCACGTGCTGCCACGGCCGCACCGAGTCGGGGTTCCGGACGACGAGGGGCGCGCCGCTCGAGACCGCGCGGACCATGTCGGGGATCAAGCGATCCTTCGCCCAGTCGCCACCGCCGATCACGTTCCCCGCGCGCGCCGAGGCGAGGTACACGCCGTGGTCCTTCGCCTTCGCGGGATCGAAGAAGCTCCGGCGGTAGCTGGCGGTGACGAGCTCGGTGGCGCCTTTGCTCATCGAGTAGACGTCGTGGCCGCCCATGGGGTCTTCCTCGCGGTAGCCCCACACCCACTCGCGGTTCTCGTAACACTTGTCGCTCGACACCACGACGACGGCGCACGGCTGCTTCTCGAGGCGGACCGCTTCGAGGACGTTGGCCGTCCCCATCACGTTGGTCTCGATCGTCTCGATCGGGCGCGCGTAGCTGTCGCGAACGAGCGCCTGCGCCGCGAGGTGCAGCACGTAGTCGGGTCGTGACGCGCGAACGACCTCGCGAAAGCGCGCGAGATCGCGCACGTCGGCCACGTGATGCTTGCACAGTGCATCCAACCCGAGCGCAGCGAAGAGCGAGGGCTCCTCGGGCGCGAGCGCGTAGCCGGTCACCTCGGCGCCGAGATCGTGGAGCCAGGTCGTGAGCCAGCTCCCCTTGAAGCCGGTGTGCCCGGTGAGGAGCACGCGCTTGCCTTGGTAGGCGGCGCGGAGCTCGGCATCGGTGGGCGCGCTGCTCGACCCCGCCACGGCGCTCCCCTCGGTGCTCACGAGCCGCTTCGCTTGGTGGCGACCGGCGCGGTCTTCATGCGCGCGCTCTGCTTCCGCCACGTGTGCCAGGGCGCTTTGCCGTTGGCCCAGAGGTCGTTCAACATCGTGTACTCGCGAAGCGTGTCCATCGGCTGCCAGAAACCCTCGTGCTCGTAGGCGACGAGCTCCCCTTCGCGGGCGAGGCGTTGCATCGGATCGCGCTCGAGGACGACCTTGGGACCCGCGGGGAAGAAATCCCAAATCCGCTTGGTGTCGAAGACGAAGAAGCCGCCGTTGATGAAGCCGCCGGAGGTCTGGGGCTTCTCGTTGAACTCGTTCACGCGACCCTTCTGGATGTCCATCTCACCGAAGCGGCCGGGCGGGCGCACCGCGGTGACGGTGGCCACCTTGCCGTGCGCTTTGTGGAAGGCGATGAGCTTGCCGATGTCCACGTCCGAGACGCCGTCGCCGTAGGTGAGGAGGAAGAGGGCGTCCTCTTCGACGTAGCGACGAATGGCGGTGACGCGGCCGCCGGTCATGGTGTCTTCGCCGGTCTCGGCGAGCGTGACCTTCCAGTCTTCTTCGTCGTGGCCGCCGTGGAACTCGATGTCGTCGTGCTTGGCGAGGCTCACCGTGATGTCGGCGGTCATCGCGCGGTAGTGGAGGAAGAACTCCTTGATGAGCCAGCCCTTGTAGCCGAGGCAGAGCACGAAGTCGGTCACGCCGTGCGCGGCGTAGCCCTTCATGATGTGCCAGACGATGGGCTTGCCGCCGATGGGGAGCATCGGCTTCGGGAGCATGTCGCTCGCCTCGCGGATGCGCGTGCCTTGCCCGCCGCAGAGAATGACCGCCTTCAAGGAGACCTCCGGTCGACTCTTGTACGACAAAGCGCGGGCGCGGGGAACGCACGCGGCGCCGGGTCGACCCCCAAGATCACTTCGGCTATTCTGACTATCTAGTCACTCCTCCTAATCTTGGCCTTTGCTTCGAGGTGTTCGATGCGTGGCGTCTTCGTTATGGGAACGGCGTGCGCGGTGGTCGGAGCTCTCGCTGGGCTCGGCGCGTGTCAGACCAGCACGAGCAATCCAGCGACCGACGCGGCGCTCGACGCGGGCGCCGACGCCGACGCAGCCCCTATCTGCTACCCGAGTCCTCTCGGCGCTCTCCCGGGGTCACATCCGGGACCGATGCCCGAAGGGGGGTGTGGTCCTGGAGTGGCCTGCACCGATCGATGCCTTTCGTGCCCGATGGGGCTCGGGCCCGCGGTTGGGCGCTGCGTCTGCGACGGGAAGGTGTGGACGTGCCCGAGCGACGTCGCATGCGACCCTTGGTACGACACAGCGCCGCCGACGTGCCCCTGACCCGCGCGCGGGAAAGCCTCCACGGACGCGCGTTCGTGGTGTAACACCCGAGGGCCCATGGAGCCGTCTTCGCCGTCCCGCGAAAGCTCCGCGTCGACCGAGCCCTCGCCCGCGGAGGCCGCGGCGAAGACGTCGCTCCTCGCGCGGCTCGGCCCGCTCGTCGAACGCCTCCGCCCGCTCCTCGCGCGGCTCGCGACGAAGGAGCCGGGGATGGCCGCGGCCTACCTCTTGATCCCACTCGCCGCCGCGCCGCGCATATGGACCGTCTACGCCGACCAAGGGGTCTTCTGGCCGGACGAGATTTACCAAACCGTCGAGCAGGCCCACCGCCTCGTCTTCGGCTACGGCATGGTGCCGTGGGAGTTCCGCGACGGCGCGCGCTCGTGGGTCTTCCCCGGGATGCTCGCGGCGGTGCTCAAGGTCGCTTCGTGGCTGGGGCTGCGCACTGGGCCCGAGCTCGTTCACACCGTGCGCCTCTTCATGGCGGCGATGAGCGTGTGGGGCGTCTACGCGACGATGAAGCTCGCGCGCATCCTCGGCTCGAACGCGAACCGAAAGCCGCCGCGCGCGGGGGCCAAGCCGTGGCGCATGCAAGCCACCGACGGGCGCTACGCCGCGCTCCTCGCCGGGGCGATGGCGGCGCTTCTGCCCTGTTCGCTCGTCTACGGATCGCGCTGCATGACCGAGATGATCTCGGCGCCGTTCCTCGTCACCGCGGCGTGGCTCGCTCTCGTCGGCGGACGGTGGCGCGAGCTCTTGGCCGGCGCGCTCGCCGGCATCGCCATCTACTTCCGCTACCAGAACGGGCTCTTCGCCGTCGGGTTGCTCGTGGCGCTCGCCGCCTCACGAAGGTGGAAGGACGGCCTCTACTACGGCCTCTCGTCGTTCACCCTCGGCATGGCTGGCGGCTACCTCGACAAGCTCACGTGGGGCGAGTGGTTTCACTCGTTCATCGTCTACGTGAAGTTCAACCTCATCGAGGGGAAGGCCTCGGGCTGGGGCGTCGCCGACTTCGACTACTACGCCAAGACGCTCTGGACCTCCACCGGCTGGCCGCTCGTCGTGCTGCTCCTCGGTGTGCTGCTCGTCTTCCCGCGCGCCATCGTGCTCACGCTCACCGTCGCGGCGTACATCGGGGCGCACAACGCAGTGCCGCACAAGGAGTACCGCTTCCTGATGCCCATCATGCCGGCGCTCGTGGCGCTGGCGAGCGGTGGGCTCGGGTGGCTCTTGGAGAAGCTCCCGCGCGTCACGCTCCGCCCCTTCGCCTTCACGCGCGAGGCCGCGGGATCGCGCCCGCTCGGCGGGTGGCTCGCCACCGCGATGGCCATGGCGCTCGGGCTCTTCCTCGCGCACAAGAGCGCGAACATCACCTTCGAGGAGATGGGCCAGAGCGTCGGCTCACCCGACGGCCAATGGCCACCGTGGAACCACGAAGAGGGGCCCAACCTCTGCTTCTGGGAAGCGGGTCAGCACAACGACCTGTGCGGCATCATCATGGTCGGCACGCCGCTCATCTCGACGGGCGGGTACACCTACCTCCACAAGAACGTCCCCATCCTCTCGATGTTCGATCTCTCGGCGACGAACTACGCCGCGTACCCCGAGGGCTATCCGCCGCCGCCGGGCTACCGCGTGGTGGCGACGTTCCCGGCGAAGAGCCTCTCGGCGAAGACGTACTACCTCTTGAAGCGCGACGGAGGATGCACGCCGCCGCCGCCGTGGTTCGTGCAGGCGTTCCCCTGAGCGCATGCGATTTTGCGCGACGAGGCCGAGCGAGGACGCCGCGAAAAAGTGCACCGATCGAGGAGCGAACGGCGCGCGCGTGACGTCGACTCTTGACAGCCTCGGAGCGTCACACTAGTTACGCCCGTGCTTTTGCTGGGGCATTAGCTCAATTGGTAGAGCAGCGGACTCTTAATCCGTTGGCTGACAGTTCAAGTCTGTCATGCCCCACTAATCAGGAGCCGGTCACCGCGGTGAACCACGGCTCTGCGGCCACGCCGGCGAGGTCGCGGTCCCTCTTGGCGCGGGTCTTCACCGCGTCGCCGCCGCGCTTCACCGCCTCGCGGAGCGCGGGCTCGGCGCACGGGCTCTTGGCGAGCGCGCAGGCGCACGCGAGGTTGTAGGGGGCCACCTTGTTGCCGAGGTCGGCGAACGTCGCCTTGGTGAAGAGCTCGACCGCCTTGGCGTAGTCCTTCCTCTTGTGGTGGGCGAAGCCGGCGTCGTTGTAGGCGCGTGAGGCGACGTCACGCGCGGTGGCGACGCCGAGCGAGAACGTGTCGCTGAACTCCCCCGCGAAGGAGTGGCCGACGACCGCGAGGTGCTCGCCGTCGGGCGAGAGCGCGACGGCCTCGGGGTGAATGCTGGCCATCCCCTTGGAGCCGCCGCCGCTCGCGGTCAGCGTGACGGCCCACGACGGGGCTTCGCCAGCGACGTGCGCGCCGACCTCGAGCGTCGCCTCCTTCTTGTCGGGGACGGGATCGTTCACGCGCCAGGTGAGCTCGAGATCCTTGGCGAAGCGAAACACGCCCGGCGTAGCGGGGACGCCGAGCGCCGCGGTCTTGTCCTTCTGCGCTTGGCTCAACTTCGGATCGGGCGATCCTTTGGCGCCGTCGAAGTCGCTCAAGGTGATCGACCGGCCCGTGCCGCTCTGTCCGCCGGCGACCGGCGGCGTGAGCACGCATTGTCGCCCGCCGCTTCCGCCGTTCGTCTGGCAGTAGACGAAGTCGGCGCCGTCCTTCGACCAACCGGAGAGATCGACGTGGTCCATCATCCCCTTCTCGAGCGGCGGGAGCTTGGGGCTCAGGACGATCTCGCCGGGCGGACCGAAGTCGGGAGGCGTGAGCCCCGCCGGCGCCTCGGGCGGCGGGCTCGGCGCGGGTGCGGCGAGGGCCGGAGCGCTCGAAGGGGCGCTCGTGCTCGTGACGGGCGCGGCGCGGGTCGACTCGTGCTTCCCGCACGCCACGAGATGCGAAGCGGCGAGCGCTCCAAGCGCGAGGAACGTGGCCCACGAGGTTCGCGCGGTGCCACGCAAGCACGGAGTTCGCATGCGAAGGAGCATACCTCTTCACGAGGAGCTCCCCGGTCCCTCGTCACGAAGCCTGTCGGTGGACGCGCGTGCATGCGCTCCGTGTCCAGGTGACGCGCGCTTTGCCGTCGAGCATGCGACGAAAGCGGCCCTCTCGTCGGCACGCGCAGCTCTTGCACCTCGCGGCGCGAAACTTATCGCCACGATCGTGTCATGCGCGCGAAGCACGAGGTCGAAACGTGGTTACGTTCCCTCCGCGTCGATCCTCCAGGAAAGGTCCGCCACGGTCGAGAGATCGTGAAGAGAGGACCATCCATGACTCCCATCGAACGACTGATCGGCGCGTGCAAGGACGACGAGCACCTGCTCGACTACGGACGTCTCCTCGACCCGATACGGCGTGACGCGCTCCGCCGTCTGGCCGACGAGCGCATCGCCGCCATCGACCAAATGACCACCGCGGGGCGGACGCTCCAAGGCTCACCGAAGGGCCGGCGCTCCATCCTCGGAATGTGGCGCGGGCTGATGCTCGACCTGCGCTTCGCCGTGGGCGGTACCAACGCCGGCGACGTGATCTTCGCCTGCCGAGGCTCGCAACGACGCGTCGAAGAGCGCTTCGCCGAGGCGCTCGCCGACAAGGAGTGGTCGGGCGAGATGCACCACGTCCTCGAAGAGCAACACGCGCGGATCCAAGACGCGCGGAAGGTGCTGACGGGGCTCATGTGAGCTCCACGAGCGACGACGTCGCTCGGCGTGAAGGTTCGCCGGCGCTCCACAAGCTCGCGATGCTGGGGAATCACCTCCCCCGGCATTGCGGCATCGCCACGTTCACCGCCGACCTCTCCGCCGCGCTTCTCGGGGAGCGGCCGGATCTCGACGCGTTCGTCCTCGCGGTGAACGACACCGGGAAACGTTACGCGTACCCCGAGGTCGTCCGCTTCGAGATCGCCGAGAGCGAGATCGCCTCCTACGGGCGTGCCGCCGACTACTTGAACGTGAACGACGTCGAGCTGCTCTCGGTGCAGCACGAGTACGGGATCTTCGGAGGGAAGGCGGGGAGCCATGTGCTCACGCTCCTCCGCGAGCTGCGCATGCCGGTGGTGACGACGCTCCACACCATCCTCGCCGAGCCGAACCCGGCGCAGCGCGACGTGATGGGCGCCTTGGCGACGCTCTCCGACCGGCTGGTGGTGATGAGCGCGAACGGCAAAGACCTGCTCCACGAGGTCCACGCGGTGCCGCTCGACAAGATCGACATCATCCCCCACGGGATCCCCGCGGTACCGAAGACGAGCCACAGCAAGGTGAAGCTCGGCGTCGACGGCCGCCCGGTCATCTTGACCTTCGGGCTGCTCTCTCCGGACAAGGGGGTCGAGCACGTCATCGACGCGCTCCCCGCCATTCTCGAGCGCTACCCGGAGACGATCTACATCGTCCTCGGCGCCACGCACCCGCACATCAAAGAGCGATCGGGCGAGAGCTACCGCCTCATGCTCGAGACACGCGCGCAGCGTCTCGGTGTCGCCGCGAACGTCATGTTCCACGATCGCTTCGTGAGCCACGCGGAGCTCGTCGAGTTCCTGTCGGCGGCGGACATCTACATCACGCCCTATCTCAAAGAGGAGCAGATCACCTCGGGGACGCTCGCTTACGCGCTGGGCAGCGGAAAGGCTGTCATCTCGACGCCGTACCGCTACGCGCGCGAGCTCCTCGCCGAAGGGCGCGGCGTGCTCGTCCCTTGGCGCGACGCCGGCGCCATCGCGACCGAGGTGAACGCCCTCCTCGGTGACGAGGGGCGCCGCTCGAGCCTGCGCGCGCGCGCGCTCGCCCACGGTCTGACGATGACCTGGCCCATCGTGGCCCGCGGGTACCTCGCGACCTTCGAGCGCGCCCGCGAAGAGCACCGGAACCGACTTCGCACGGCGTTCGCCGCACGCACGCTCGCGCGCCGGCCGGCGGAGCTCCCGGAGGTGGATCTCCGGCACGTGCAGCTCATGACCGACGACACCGGCATGCTCCAGCACGCCATCTTCACGGTGCCGCGCTACGAGGACGGCTACTGCCTCGACGACAACGCTCGCGCGCTCCGGCTCGCCATCTTGACCGAAGAGGCGGGCGTCGAGCCGCCCGAAGTGACGCGGCTCCTCACGGCCCGCTACCTCGCGTTCGTGAGTCACGCCTTCGACGAGGCGAGCGGTCGCTTCCGCAACTTCCTCTCCTACGGACGCACCTGGCTCGAAGAGCGCGGCTCGGAGGACAGCCACGGTCGCGCGCTCTGGGCCCTGGGCACGGTCGTCGGGCGCTCGGCGACCCCCGCGCATCAAGCGCTCGCTCGCCGCCTCTTCCACGCGGCGCTCCCCGGCGTGCTCGAGACGACGAGCCCGCGGACGTGGGCGTACGCCCTCCTCGGCATCGACGAGTACCTCGGCGCGTTCTCTGGGGACACCGGCGTGGAGTCCATCGCCTCCACCTTGGCCGGTCGCCTCCTCACGCTGCATCAGCGAACGAGCACCCCCGACTGGCCCTGGTTCGAAGATCGCCTGACCTACGCAAACGCGCGCCTCTGCCAAGCCCTCCTCGCCTTCGGCCGACGCGCCGAGCGCGCCGACATGACCGAGGTGGGGCTTCGCTCGCTCGAGTGGCTCATCTCGGTGCAACTCTCCGAGACCGGCGACTTCTCCCCCATCGGCTCGAACGGCTTCTACGTCCGCGGCGGCCCCAAGGCCGCGTTCGATCAGCAGCCGGTGGAGGCGTGCGCGATGATCGCGGCGTGCCTCGAGGCCTTCCGCGTCACCCAAGATCGCCGCTTCAGCGACGCCTCGCGACGGCAGTTCAACTGGTTCGTCGGACAAAACGACCTCCGCGAGTCGCTCTACGATCCAAGCACCGGCGGCTGCCGCGACGGCCTCCACGAGGGGCGCGTGAACGAGAACCAAGGGGCCGAGTCGACGCTCTCGTTCGTCACGTCGCTGCTCGAGCTGCGCCTCGCCGAGCGGACGGCGCTCACCAGCATCGCTCCGCGCGCCATGCGCGACGTTCGCCGCGCCACGGAGGCCCTAGAATCATGACCGCACGACGCATCTACCCGACGCTCTTTCACCGGCACCCGACGAACCCGATCCTCACCGCCGCCGATTGGCCGTATCCCGTGCACACCGCGTTCAACCCGGGGGCGACGCTCCTCAAAGACGGCACGACGTTGCTCCTTTGCCGCGTCGAAGATCGGCGCGGTCACTCGCACCTCTCGGCCGCGCGATCCAAAAACGGCATCGACGGTTGGCAGATCGACGTGGCGCCGACGTTCCTCCCCGATCCCGAGGGTCACCCGGAGGAGCTTTGGGGCGTAGAAGATCCGCGCATCACGTACCTCGAAGAGCTCGGCAAGTACGCCGTGGCGTACACCGCGTTCGGCAAGAGCGGCCCCGGCGTCGCCCTGGCGCTGACCTCGGACTTCAAGACCTTCGAGCGCTGCGGCGTCGTGATGCAGCCGGACGACAAGGACGCTGCGCTCCTCCCGCGACGCATCGACGGCAACTACGCCTTGGTGCACCGCCCGATGCACGAGTCGGGCGCCCACGTGTGGATCTCGTTCTCGCCCGACCTTCGCAACTGGGGCGGTCACAAGCTGGCGCTACGCGCGCGCAAGGGGGCGTGGTGGGACGCGAACAAGGTCGGCCTCTCCCCTCCGCTCATCGAGACCCCGCGCGGCTGGCTGATGATTTATCACGGCGTCCGCCACACCGCCGCGGGGAGCCTCTACCGCCTCGGGCTCGCGCTCTTCGCGCTGGACCGCCCCGACGTGTGCCTGCTCCGTGGCGACGAGTGGGTCTTCGGCCCGGAGACGGCGTACGAGTGCAACGGCGACGTGGGCAACGTCGCCTTCCCCTGCGGCACGACGCTGGGCGCCGACGGCGACACGCTGCGCCTCTACTACGGCGCCGCCGACACGAGCATCGCCCTCGCGACCGGGAGCGTACGAGAGCTCCTGGCGTGGCTCGACGAGCACGGCGCGCCGCCGGAGGGGGTTCCCCCGCCGAGCGTGCACGCTGCGCTCTGACGAGCGTCAGGCCTGCGCGACGACGCCGTTCTCGGTGCGCACGGCGTGGACGCCGGGCTCCATCTCGTCGAGCGGCGAGAGCGCCTCGGGGATGGGGAGGCCGAAGAGCTCCGCGTACTCCACCGCCACCCACACCGGGCCGATGAGCAGGTAGTACGGGTCGCTCAAGAACGACGGCTTCTCCTTCTCGAAGAAGTAGTGCCCGGCGAACTGCAGCGCCCACCCGCCGACGAAGAGCCCGCCCGCGAGCGGCGGGTTCACGACCGCCGTGGGGATCGACGCCACGATCATCGGAATGCCGATCATGTGCGTGATCTTCGTGCCGAGCTTGGTGTGCTCGGACGCGTACTGGGTCATGTACTCGCGAAGCGACTTCTGCGGGCGCGGGAGGCTGAACATGCGCAGAAACTTACGATGCGCCGCGCCGAACGCAAGCGGATCGCCACGCGAGGGGCGTGGCGCCCGGGCCGCCTCAGCTCGAGTGCTTTTCGATCATCTTGCCGAGGCGGGGGACGGCCGCTTCGACGTTCTTCTTCGCGGTGCCGCGGAGCTTGTCGTAGGTCCCTTTGACCACGCCGCTCTTCGACTTTTGCGCCTTGGCGTCGGTGATGGCGAGGAGCGCGTCGGCCACGCGGCTGCTGTGGGAGCTGAAAAAGTCGCTCACGCCTTTGTTCCCCCCCTTGGCCTCTTGGTAGATGGGGTCGAGGGCCTCGGCGAACTCGGGGAGCAGGTCGCTCACCGCTTGCTTGATGAAGCCGGGCTTGACCCCCTTCACGGCGGCGTAGCCGGCCTTGATGGCGAGGCCGGAGATGCCGCCCTTGTCGGCGACCTCGGCGTCGATGAGGGCGAGGCAGTCCTCGACGACCGCGGGCTTCTTCTGTTCGTCGTTGAGTACGGCGGGGAGACTGGACATCTCGGCGAACCTCTTTCGTAGGGGTCCTCGGCGATACCACATTTTCCCCGGCTGGCGATCCCGCGCCGGGAAGCTCCCGATTTTTCTGCGACATTTCGCCCATTGACACATTGCGTCACAGGGCCCACCTTCATGAATGAACCACCATTCAGTCACGCGAGGCGCGCCATGGCGAAGAACGGCAACGGAAGCAGCAAGGGCCCCGGCAGGATCGCGATCGTAAAAGGGCTCCGCACCCCCTTCGCGAAATCGGGGACGGCGTACAAAGACGTCTCGGCGCAGGACCTTGCGCGGCTCGTCGTGGCCGAGCTCCTTCAGAGGAGCGAGATCGACCCGAAGGAGATCGGCCTCTGCGTCTACGGCCAGGTCGTCCCCTCCCTGAGCGCGCCCAACATCGCGCGCGAGGTCGTGCTCGGCACGAACCTGCCGAAGAGCATCGAGGCCTTCAGCGTGAGCCGCGCGTGCGCCACCTCCTTCCAATCGATGACCAGCGCCGCCGAAGCGATGCTCGCCGGCCAGCACGACGTCGCCATCACCGGCGGCGCCGACAGCGCGAGCGACGTCCCCATCGCCGTCGGGAAGCGCCTCGCCAGCGCGCTCATCGACGCGTCGAAGGCGAAGTCTTTGGGCGACAAGCTCCGCGTCTTCAGCAAGCTCACGCCGAAGGACTTCATCCCCGTGCCGCCCGCGCTCAAGGAGCCGACGACGGGCCTCACCATGGGCGAGAGCGCCGAGAAGATGGCCAAGGAAGCGGGTATCACCCGCGCGGCGCAGGACGCGTTCGCCCATCGCAGCCACACGCGCGCGGCGAGGGCCTGGGCCGACGGGGTATTCGAAGGTGAAGTGATGCACGTCGTTCCGCCGCCGCGCTTCGACGCGCCCATCGCCAAAGACAACACCGTGCGCGCAGACTCGGCGGAGGGGAGCTACGAGAAGCTCAAGCCGGCCTTCGACCGCAAGTACGGCACGGTGACCGCGGGGAACAGCTCGCCCCTCACCGACGGCGCGAGCGCGCTCCTCTTGATGACCGAGAAGAAGGCGAAGGCGCTCGGCTACACGCCGCTCGGCTACCTGCGCTCGTGGGCCTACGCCGCGCTCGATCCCGCGGGGTGGATGCTCATGGGGCCGAGCTACGCCACGCCGCTCGCGCTCGACCGCGCCGGGCTCAAGCTGAAAGACCTCGACCTCGTCGACATGCACGAAGCCTTCGCCGCGCAGGTCTTGTGCAATGTGCAGGCTTTCGGCTCGAAGAAATTCGCCGAGGAGAAGCTGGGGCGGAGCGAAGCCATCGGCGAGATCGACGACGCCACGTTCAACGTGCACGGCGGGTCCATCTCCATCGGTCACCCCTTCGCCGCGACCGGCGCGCGCATGGTGACGACGGTGCTCCACGAGCTCAAGAGGCGGGGCGGTCAGTTCGGCTTGGCGACGGCGTGCGCCGCCGGCGGCCTCGGCGCGGCGGTGGTCCTGGAGGCGGCGGAATGAAAGCGGCGAGCATGGAGACGCGGGAGACGAAGATGGGCCAAGCGAAGATCGTCACCTTCGAGGTGCGCCCCGACGGCGTCGGCCTGGTGACCCTGAACGACACGAGCGAGACCTTCAACACCATCACCGAACGCTTCGGCAACGAGCTCGTCGAGGCGCTCGATCGCGTCGAGAGCGACCCCGCCGTGCGCGCCGCGGTGATCGTGAGCGGCAAGAAGGACAGCTTCGTCGTCGGCGCGAACATCGACATGATTCGAAGCATCAAGCTCGCGTCCGAAGCCGAGGCGCTGGCGAGGAAGCTCGCGACGCGGCTCTCGGCGATCAAACCGCCGGGGGCGCTTCGTCGTCCCCGCCGGGGGGAGAAGCCGATCGTGTGCGCGGTGCACGGGCAAGCGCTCGGCGGCGGCTTCGAGATCGCCCTCGCGTGTCACGCCATCGTCGCCAGCGACGACAAGAAGACGACCTTCGGTCTCCCCGAGGTGCAGCTCGGCCTCGTCCCCGCAGCCAACGGCATGCTGCGCATCGCCGAGCGCGCGGGGCTCGAGGTAGCGCTCGATCTCTCGCTCACCGGGAAGAACACACGCGCGGCGAAGGCGAAGAAGCTCGGGCTCGTGGACGAAGTGTGTCCGACGCCGCTCCTCCTCGACGTGGCGGTGAAGAAAGCGCTCGAGCTCGCGGCGAGCGCGGGCGAGCCCGCGGCGAAGAAGAAGCTCAAGCTCGACGTCGAGACGCTGCAAAAGCTGGCGCTCGAGGGGAACCCCGCCGGTCGAAGGCTGCTCTTCAAGAAGGCGCGCGAAGCGACGCGCAAGAAGACGCGCGGGCACTACCCGGCGACCGAGCGCATCCTCGACGTGCTCGAGCGCTTCGGGGAGAAGGGCTTCGCTGCCGCCGCCGACCTCGAGGCCAAGGCCTTCGGCGAGCTCGTGGTGAGCGAGACCGCGGCGCGCCTCATCGAAATCTTCTTCGCCACGACGGCGCTGAAGAAGGACAGCGGCACGAGCGATCCCAAGGCGCGCGCGCGCACGGTGGAGCACGTGGCCATGGTCGGCGGCGGGCTCATGGGCGGCGGCATCGCCTACGTGACGACCCAGAACGCGGGCCTGCCGGTGCGCCTGAAGGACAAAGACGACCTCGGCGTGGGGCGCGGCCTCAAGTACGTGAAGGACCTCCTCGACGAGCGCGTGAAGAAGCGGCAGCTCACCCGCGAAGAGCGGGACCAAGTGTTCGCCCGCCTCACCGGCACGGCCGACATGAGCGGCCTCGCACACGCCGACGTCGTCATCGAGGCGGTGTTCGAAGATCTCGCGCTGAAGCACCAGGTGCTCCGCGACGTCGAGGCGGTGACGAAGGACACGTGCATCTTCGCCTCGAACACCTCGTCGATCGCGATCGGCAAGATCGCCGAGGCGAGCAAGCGCCCCGAGACCGTGGTGGGGATGCACTACTTCAGCCCCGTTCACAAAATGCCGCTGCTCGAGATCATCGAGACCGAGAAGACGGCGTCGTGGGTCGTCGCCACCGCGGCGGCGCTGGGGAAGAAGCAGGGGAAGACCGTCATCGTGGTGAAGGACGGCGTCGGCTTCTACACGAGCCGCATCCTCGCGCCGTACATGAACGAAGCGGCGTACCTCCTCGCCGAAGGCGTCCCTGTCGAGACCATCGACAAGGCCCTCGTCGACTGGGGCTGGCCGGTGGGCCCCATCACGCTGCTCGACGAGGTCGGCATCGACGTCGCCGCGCACGTGGGGCCGATCCTGGTCGACGCCTTCGGTCCGCGGCTCACGCCGCCCGACGTGATGAAGAAGCTCCTCGCCGACGACCGCAAGGGACGCAAGAACGGCAAGGGCTTCTACCTCTACGGCAAGGAGGCGAAGAAGAAGCTCGTCGACACGAGCGTGTACGCGACGCTCGGCCTCGACCCGAAGGGGAGCAAGAAGAAGGTCGCCGTCGAGGAGCTGCAGATGCGCTGCTCGCTCCAGATGGTGAACGAGGCGCTTCGTTGCTACGGCGAAGGGATCCTCCGCACGCCGCGCGACGGCGACATCGGCGCGATCTTCGGCCTCGGCTTCCCGCCGTTCCGCGGCGGACCGTTCCGCTACGTGGACAGCGTGGGCGCAGGAGAGATCCTCAAGCGCGTGCGCGGCTACGAAGATCGCTTCGGCGCGCGGTGGGAGCCGGCGCCGATGCTCGTGGAGCTGGCGGCCACCGGCAAGCGCTTCCACGCCGACTGATCGGCGCGGAAGCGACTTGCGAGAAGCGCGCGCTCAGCGATCGCGGTCGCGGCCGCCGCGCGGGCTGCGACCACCGCCGCCGCCCCCGCCACGGAACCCGCCACCGCCACCACCTCCGCCGCCACCTTCACGAGGGCGCGCCTCGTTGACGGTGAGCGTGCGACCGCCGAAGACCGAGCCGTGGAGCGCGTCCACCGCCTTCTTCGCGTCGTCGTCGGTCGCCATCTGCACGAAGGCGAAGCCGCGCGGCTGACCGGTCGCGCGGTCGGTGATGATGGCGACATCGGTCACCGTTCGTCCGTCGTCGGCGAACAGCTCACGGAGCTGCGCCTCGTCGCACGTGTAAGGAAGATTCCCCACGTAGATCTTGGTTCCCATCTGACTCGCTCCCCGACTCTCCCCGGATCCCCTCCCCATGAAGCGAGGATCTGCCGGCGCGAGACCGCACGTCGCGGAGGGGCCGCACATCGGAGAGATTCGATGCGTGCCCAATCCAACCCACCCAGCATTTCGGATCGTACGGCGACACGGTCCAGCTTGGCAATCAGTGGCAAAACGTCGGTGTTTGTGCGAAGGACATCGCGTGATCCCTCGCTATACGCCCCCCGAGTTCGCCCGCCTTTGGTCGCAAGAACGCCGTTATTCCGCGTGGCTCGAGGTCGAGCTCGCGGCCTGCGAGGCGATGGAGGAGGCGAGCCTCGTCCCCCGCGGGGTGGCCGCGCGCCTCCGGGCGAAGAAGATCGTCCTCGACCCCGAGCGCATCGAGACCATCGAGAAGACGACCCGTCACGACGTCATCGCCTTCCTCACGCACGTGGAGGAGCTCGCCGGCGAGGACGCGCGCTGGTTGCACCGCGGCATGACGTCGAGCGACGTGCTCGATTCGTCGCTGGCCATCCTGCTACGCGAGGCGGCCGATCTCTTGCTCGCGCGGACCGACGGCCTGCTCGACGCCTTCGCCAAGCGTGCGCGCGAGCACGCCGCGACGCCGATGATCGGCCGGAGCCACGGCATCTTCGCCGAGCCCGTCACCTTCGGTCTCGCCCTCGCCGGCCATCACGCCGAGGTGGCGCGCGGAAGGGCGCGCCTCGCCGCCGCGCGCGAAGAGATCGCCGTCGGCAAGATCGCCGGCGCCGTCGGGACCTACGCGCACCTCACCCCCGAGATCGAGGCGCGCGCGCTCTCCGCGCTCGGCCTCCGCGCCGAGACGGTGTCGACGCAGGTCGTGGCGCGCGATCGTCACGCCGCGTTCTTCTCGGCGATGGCGCTGCTCGCCGCCACCCTCGAGCGCTTCGCCACCAACGTGCGGCACTGGCAGCGCTCCGAGGTCGCCGAGGCCGAAGAGCCCTTCACCGCCGGGCAGAAGGGCTCGAGCGCGATGCCGCACAAGCGAAACCCCATCGCCAGCGAGAACCTGTGCGGCCTTTCGCGCATCGTCCGCGCCGCGGTGATCCCGGCGCTCGAAGACGTGGCGCTGTGGCACGAGCGCGACATCTCGCACTCGTCGGTCGAGCGCATGATCGCCCCCGACGCCACCACGACGCTCGGCTACATGCTCGAGCGCGCGACGAAGCTCGTGGAGGGGCTCGTCGTCTACCCCGCGCACATGAAGAAGAACCTCGACCGCGCCGCCGAGCTCTACTTCTCCGAGGCGGTGCTCCTCGCGCTGGTCGAGGCCGGGATGGCGCGGCAAGAGGCCTACGTCTTCGTGCAGAGGAACGCGATGCGCGCGTGGCAGGGGGACGGCTCGTTCCGCGCGAACCTCTCCGCCGACGCCGATGTCCGCGCGCGCCTCTCCGAAGAGGTCCTCACGAGGTGCTTCGATCTCGATCACGCGCTCGCGCACGTCGGGGGCATCGTCGAACGCGCCCTCGCGCGCTGATATGCTGGGCGGCATGCAACAGCCCATGCCGCCGAACCATCCGCCGAACCTCCCGCCTGCGCCGGGCTGGCCGATCCACCCGGCCATGGTGACCGTCGCCTTCGAGATCCCCGCCTTCAAGATCGTCCGCAACCTGGGCGTGGTGCGCGGGATCGTCGTGCGATCGCCTGGCTTCGCCGGGGGGATCGCCGCCGGCTTCGAGGCGCTCGGGGGGGGGAACGTCTCGACCCTCACGTCGATGTGCGATCGCGCGCGGAGCGACGCGTACATGCAGCTCCTCCAGCACGCGGCGCAAGCCGGGGCCAACGGCATCATCGGCGTCCGCTACGACGCGACCGAGCTCGGGCAAGGCGGCCTCACCGAGGTGCTGGCCTACGGCACCGCGGTCTGGGCCGATCCCGTCACCTGACGGCGAAGCGTCGGGTCAAGAAGGCGCGCCCGACGATGCGTGCAATCCGCACGCAATGCCGCGCGCGCAGCCCGCTGGCCTCGCCGGCGTAGATCGGGCGCACCGGCACCTCCGCGATGGTGACGCGGCACCGCGCGATCTGCGCCAAGAGATCGTTGGGGTACCCGTAGCCAGGCCAGAGCGCGTCGAGATCGAGCTTCTCGAAGGCCGAGCGGGTGAGCGCGGTGTAGCCGCACTGGCTGTCGGAGATGCGCACGCCGATGGCCAACGACGTGAGCCGCGAGAAGACCTCGCCCCCCACGCGGCGCGCAAAGGGCATCACGCGCCAGATGTCCGGCGCGCCGAAGCGGTCTCCTTTGACGTAGCCGGCGTCGCCGCGCGCCGCCGGGGAAGCGACGCGGTCGAGGTCCGCGGGATCCATCTGACCGTCGCCGGCCATGACCACGCACACGTCCTCTGGCGCGCTCCCTTGGGCGAAGGCCGCGCGGTAGCCGGTCACGAGGGCGGCGCCGACGCCGCGGTTCGTCGCATGGCTCACCACCGTGACGCGCGGATCCTCGGCGGCACGGGCGAGCGCCACGTCGCGGGTGCGGTCCTGGCTGGCGTCGTCGACGACGATCACCGCGTCGACCCACGGAGGGAGCGTGGCGAGGACGCGCCCCAAGCGCTCCTCTTCGTCGTGGGCGGGGACGACGATCGTCACGCGCGAGCCGAGGAGCACCGCGCTGTAGTATCACGCGATCCGTGCGCTACAAGCTGTGGCTCGCCCTGGCTCTCTTGGTCGTCGGCATCGGCGTGGTGCTGGCCGTCGTTCATCGCCCGTTCCCTTCCGATCGCACGCCGGAGGGGGCCTACGTCCGCATCGCGCGGAGCGTGTCGGAGGATCACGTGGGCGAGGTGTTTCCCTACCTCGAGACGGACGCGCAGTGGGCGTCGTTCACGATCCGCGACATGAGGAAGAAGGCCTGCGATCGCATTCGTGCGAGCTACCCCGAGCCGGAGCGCCAGAAGCTCCTCGCCGCCTACGAGCCCGAGGCCAGCGCCCCCGACGGCCCCGACGTCTTCGCGCTCCTCGCCCGCGAGCGCGGCTGGGTCACGCGCCTCCGCAAGGATCTGTCCGGCGTGTCCAAGGTCGAGATCGAAGGCGAGCGCGCGAGCGTGACGACCGCACGCGGCACCCGTTATCCGTTCCGCAAGCGCGACAACGGGATTTGGGGGCTGACGATCTTCACCGCCGAGCTCGTCGCCGAAGCCGAGCGCGCGACGCGCGACCTCGCCGTCGTGAGCAGCGCCGCCGACGACTACGACCGCGCCAAGAAGTGAAGAGCGGCGCGACGCGGATCGTGACGCGTCAGCGCGCTTCGATCTTCTTGAGCAGGTCGGGGTACGTGTGCCCGGTGGTCGCGCCGTCTTCCTTCGGAAGGTCGGTGCGCGACCAGCCCGGCTCTTGGATCTCTCCGAACGCGTCACGCGTTCCGTCCCACCCCGCGCGTTGATCGACGACCGAGGTGAAGCCCGCGGCGAGGAGCTCGCCCGCCGCTTTGAGCGAGCGCGCCCCCGAGCGGCACCCGAGGACGAGCGCGGTGTCCTTGCTGAAGAGCGCGCTCATCACCTCGAGGAAGCGCGGGTTCGGCTTTCGCCCCTCCGGACTCGACACGAGGAACGGCACGTTGAGGGCCCCTTCGGGGTGCCCGGCGACGAACTCCTCCTCGGTACGGACGTCGACGTGAACCGCGCCCTTGCCCACGAGTGCGTGCGCTTCGGCGGGGGAGACGCGCTGAACGGTCATTGTCCCAAGGTAATCGACGCCCCGAACGGCCCACCGTGGAATTTGCTCAAGCGGAGGGAAAGTGGGGTGTTTTGGCGCGCCGGCAGCAAAAAGGAGCGCCCTCCCGGGAAGGCGCCTAGAATAGAGCAGATGCATCGTGTGGCCCTCGATGATCGCGGGGCGTCGACCGCGGAGTACGCGTTGATTCTCTTCGCGGTGCTCCTCGTTGGCGCGGGCGCGATGCGCCTGATCGGCCCCGCCATCCTCGGGACCGTCGATCATGCGGCCAGCCACGTCGGCAGCAGCGCGGGCGGTGGTGGCGGCGGCGGTGGTGGTGGCGGTGGCACGGTCGCCGCGGCCGGCGCTGGTGGTGGCGGCGGCGGCGGTGGCGGTGGGTCCGTCGCCGGCGGTGGCGGCGGCAGCGGCGGTGCAGGTGGCGGAGCGGCGGGCGGCGGCGGCGGATCGGGGACGACCGCGAGCGGCGGCGCCGGTGGCACGTCGGGGAGCGGCGACACACCGGCCGCGGCAGGCGGTGCCGGTGGCGGCGGCGGCGGTGGCCCCGCGGCGAGCGGTGCGGTCGCGCAAGGCCCCAAGCCCAAAGAGGGCGGCGACGTCTCGGCGACCGGCCTCGCGAAGTACGCCGACGGTCACGGCGGCATCGGCAAGTGGATCGCCGCCTTCATGATCTTCCTCGGTCTCGTGGCCGCCTTCTTCGCCATGAAGAAGTCGAAGGGCCAGGCGGCGAGCTAGGGGCCAGGCAAGCCGACGCCGGCTCGCCGGGCGTGACGCGCGAGTCACGCGCTCACTTGCACATGCCGGGAGCCGCGAAGGCCTCCTCGGCCGCGCGACGGACGGGGGCGCGCGTGGACTTGTCGCGCAGCTTGGCGAGTCGGCGCGCGAGATCGGTGGGGTGCTGAGCGCCGAGCGCCTGCATCGCGGCGAGACCGAGCGCGAGCTCACGATCCTCGGCCACGGGCGAAGCGGCCTTGAGCGCGAGCTTCGAGAGGTCGTCGAGCGCCGCGGGATCGCAGAGCGGGCCGAGCGCGCGCGCGGCGGCGAGGCGCACTTCGGGATCTTGATCGTCGCTCACGAGGAGCGCCTGGATCTTGGGGGATGCGCCTCCCGCGCGATGGGCTGCGAGGGCGTCGATGACCCCGACGCGCACGCGCGGCGAAGGATCTTCGAGCGCGTCGACGAGCGCGCGATCGATGTCGGCCGCGGGAGGCATCGCCCCCAACGCCGACGCCGCTTCGGTGCGCACGAAGGTCCACACGTCGCGCTCGAGGAGACGAATCACCGCCACCGCCGGCGCCGAGAGGTGGCGCTCGCCCACTGCGTGGAGCGCCGCTTCGCGCACGCGCGGCTCGGGATCGGAGAGCGCGCCAAGGAGCTCGCTCTGCGCCGCGGCGAGGTTCGTCGCGAGCTCGGCCGCCCGCGCGCGCACCGGCCACTCCGGATCGTGCGCGAGCATGGCGGTGAAGCGCACCGTCGCGTCGTGATCGCCGGCGTGCGCGAGCTCGGCGAGCGGCGCGAGCGCCAGATACCGGGTCGCGAGCGGCGGCGCTCCGGCGAGGAGCGTCGCGAGGGTCGCATCCGCCGCCGGTTGTACGTCGGCGAGGCGCGCTCCCGTCGCGCGCAAGAGATCGAGGCGCGCGAGCGGCGAACGCGAGGCGTCTTGAAGGAGCGAGGCGAGCACCTCGGCGTCGACGCCGCGCGCCGCGCGCCCGAAGGCGCCGCGGATCGCCGAGCGCGTCTTCGGAGGGCCTTCCCCCAGCGCGGCGGCGAGCGGCGCGACCGCGAGCTTGGGGGACAGCGCGGCGAGGAGCGGCGCGACGGCGGCGCGACGCGCCATATCGGTTCCGCGCAACGTCTCGGCCAGGACGGGCACCGCCGACGTTCCACAGCGTTCGAGCTTGCTCCGACCTTTTCGTGCGACCTCGTGATCGGCGTCGTCGAGCGTGCGCACGAAGAGCGCGGCGCTCTTGCTGCACGAGGGGGCCGAAGCGGCGACGTCGACGGCGAGCGCGCGTCCGCTCGGATCGAGCGTGTCGTAGGCGCCGAGGACCGCGTCGAGCCCGCGCTCGCCCGCGCGCTTCAAGAGCGCCGCCGCAGCTTCCGCACGCGCTGCTCCGCCACCGAGCACACGCGCGATCGACTCGAGCGAAGCCCCCTTCGTGTCGAGCTCCGAATACGCAGAGACCTCCGACAAAGTCACGCGCGGAGCCGACTCGGCGGTCGAGACCGCGGGGGCCGAGCGGACGTAGGCTTCGTCGAGCACGAGGGCGAGGCACGACGTGCGAACCCCTTCGGGGAGCGGCACGTCGTACGACGCGCCAGGCGTCAGGGTGGCGTCGCCAGGGAGCGTGACGGCGAAGGTCTTCGTGTCGGTCACGACGAAGAGGGTGCGCGGCGCAGCACCGTCGGGGGAGGGCTTCGGCGGCGTGACCGTGAGCGAGAGTCGCGAGATGGCGAGCTCGGCCGGCGCGCGGAACACGACGAACTCTCCGGCGCCGGCGCCTGGGCGCGCCTCGCTCCAGCTCGTGCTCGGATCGCCGTCCAAGAGCGCCTGCGGGGGGCCGAGAGCGGTGCTCGCGCCCACTACCGAGAGAAGCGGCGCGAGCGGCGGCGGCGACCCTGCGGGGCTCGGATCGGCGACGACGGGCGCGGCCTCGGCGCGTTGCGCGCGCGGGAGGCGCTGCACGCTCGCGCCGCGGAGCGTGAGCGTTTGCGGATCGAGACCGCGAGGCGCGAGGAGCGTCCACGGCTGCCCGCACAGGCGGAGATCTTCCCGCACGGTCCCGACGAGCACCGAGCGGCTCTCGTCGTCGCGCGGGAGGATTTGGATCGCCTCGCCGGTGCGCTCGCCGTCTTCGCCGCGCGAGAGCCCCGTCACGCCGCTGTAGAGGACGGTGGGCGCCGCCGCCGTGCGACCGAGAAGCGCCTCCCATGCCGTCGCGCCACCGCGCGCGGGGACGCGCACGTGGAGGACCTGGCGCTCCTTCTCCAAGGAGACGGCCTCGACGACGATCTCCTTCGCGTCGGCCCACGCGGCACGCGGAAGAGCGATGGGGAGCTCCGTCCCTCCGTCGGCGCGGCATGGTAGCGCGGCGCATCCCTTGTAGCGGAGCGTCCCCGCGGCGACGTCGACACGCGCGGCGAGGGGGCCGCTGGGCGTCGTGGCCGTCCCCTCGAGCGAGGCCCGGGCGAGGCGAGGCGCGAGGGCCACGACGAGCGCCGCGCACCCTGCGGCGGCGAGGTGGCGTCGGGCGATTCCTCGCCGTGCGAGCCTCGAGCTGGGGCCGCTCGCCCGCCTGGCGTGTCCTTCGGCATCCACGCCGAGAACGATACACCAGCCATTATTTTGCCCGTGCGGCGATGCGTATGTCACACGAACGAGGATGCGACGCTGGTGGTTCGGCGCGGTGGCTTTGGCCGTCGCCGCGGGGGCGGCGCCTCTCGTGGGGCGGCACTTTCCGCGAGCCAGCGTGGCCCGAGGGGACGAGCTCCCCAGCGAGCCCAGCGCCGAAGCTCTTTCGCTCGCACGCCCGAGCGCGGGCGACGCCGGCGTGACCGCGCCGCCGCCATCGCCCCCTCCGGCTCCGGTGCTGACGATCGCTGCCGCGCTCCCCGCTGGCCTGGAGCTCACGCACATTGGGCTCGACGATCGAGGGACGAGCGTCGTCTCCGGCGACCGCGTGGCGCGCTTGACGCTCGATCCCGAGCTGCAGCGCACCGCCACGAGCCTCCTCGAAGAGCACAAGCTCCCCGAGGCAGCGGTGGTCCTCGTCGATACCGCCACCGGCCACGTGCTCGTCTACGCGAGCCACGTCGAGCACGGCCGGGCGCGCGACCTGTGCGCCGAGGCGAGCAAGCCCTCGGCGAGCGTCTTCAAGATCATCACCGGCTCGGCGCTCGTGGAGAACGCCGGGCTCGGGGCGGAGACGCGCCAGTGCTACTCCGGCGGCGAGCACGAGGTCGTGGCGCGCGATCTCGAAGACTCGGCGCGCGATCGCTCGTGCACGACGCTCGGCGGCGCGATGGGACGTAGCATCAACACCGTCTTCGCCCGGCTCGCGCTCAAGCACCTCAAGCCGGACACGCTGCGCGACATGGCCGAGAGCTACGGCTTCGATCAGCCGGTCCCCTTCGACGCGCCCAACCAAGCGAGCACGCTTCACCTCCCCGCCGACTCGCTCGGCTACGCGCGCACCGCCGCCGGCTTCTGGAACTCGATGCTCTCGCCGCTCGAGGCCGCGTGGATCGGCGCCACCGTGGCGCGTGGCGGGGAAGCGCCGCGGCTCTCGATCGTGCGCGAGGTGACGCAGGGCAAGACGGTCATCTACTCGGCGCCGCCGCCTTCGATCGTGCATCGCGCGACCACCGTCGAGACGGCGCAGGCGGTCACGGCGATGATGGAGCACACCGTCGCCGAGGGGACGAGCTTCAAGGCGTTCCACGACGTGAACGGCTCGCCTTACCTCCCCGGCATCACCGTGGCGGGGAAGACCGGCACCTTGGCGAGCGCGAGCAAGCAGCAGCTCTACACCTGGTTCGCGGGCTTCGCGCCGAGCAAGCCCATGGCCTCGGTGCCTCAAGTCGCCATCGCCGTGCTGGTGGTGAACGAGCCCACGTGGCACGTGAAGGCGAACGTAATCGCGCGCGAGATGCTCCGCGCCTACTTCGCCGAGCACGACGTCGAGCACGTCACCGCGCCGAAGCTCGGCAAAGCGACGCGCGAAAAGCGCTGAAGCGCCGGTTCTACTTCTCGACGACGGCGGCGACGAAGCAGCGGCGACAGCGCGCCTCGTAGGCCGCGGCGCCACCCACGAAGAGCTGCCCCTCGCTGGCCACGAGGCGCTGCGAACGGCACGCGGTGGCGCCGCACGAGGCGCACACGGCGTGGAGCTTCGTGACGTACTCGGCCACGGCCATGAGCGCGGGCATCGGCCCGAAGGGGTATCCGCGGTAGTCCTGATCGAGACCGGCGGCGATGACCCGCATCCCGCGGTCGGCGAGCTCCTCGGCCAAGCGCACGACGCTAGCGTCGAAGAACTGCACCTCGTCGATGCCGACGACCTTGGTCCCTTGCGCGACGCACGCGCGGATCTCTTCGGTGCTCGCCACCGGCATGGCGTCGGCGTTGGCCCCTTCGTGCGAGACGACCTTCACCGCGTCGTAGCGGTCGTCGACGCGCGGCTTGAAGAGCTGCACCTGCTGACGCGCGAGGCGCGCGCGCTTGATGCGACGGAGGAGCTCCTCCGTCTTCCCGCTGAACATCGAGCCGCACACGACCTCGATGCAGCCCGCGGTGCCGGTGAAGGCCAGGTGCTCGCCGCTCTGTTCCATCCCGCGGAGGGAGTTAGTCCAAACCCGCCGCGCAGAAAAGAGTGCCAAGCGACTCCCCGGCGCGAATGGGGAGATGACGAGACCTCGAGGCTCACGCGCGCCGAAAGGTCACCGGCAAGCGAGGCGAGAGCTCGCTCGAGCCGAGCGTCACTAGGAGCGAGGGCGAGCGTCGAACGCGAGCCGAGCGCTACTAGCAGCGAGGGCGAGCGTCGAACGCGAGCCCGAGCGCTACGTTAACCCGTGCCTTCGGCGAGGGCGTCTTCGCGACCGCGAACCTCGAGCCGATAGCGACTGTTGATCGTCTCGATGTAGAAGACCTCGCGGCCGGCGATGCGGAGCACGCGCTTGACCGGGGTGGTGACGTACTCGTGCATTCCGTCGGGGAACTCGATGACGACCACCGAGCCTTTGCGCGGCGCCCGCACAAGTCGACCAGCGACGGCCCTGGAACCCTTTCCCAGCTTCCGGAGCACGACGTCCACGACACCACTCTAGCATCGCCACCCCCGCCGTCTACTGGACGCCCGTCTTGTCTCCCCCTTTGATTTGCTCCACGCGAGACGCTCGCGACCACGCCAAATGCGCGCGCCCACGTCAGGGGGGATGTCCTTCGAGCGAGGTGCGTGTGCGACACGCCGGCCACGCTGCCGGCGCTCCGGCGCGAGGGCTCGCCGACGACGCGTGCTTGACGCGAGGGGCAAAAGCCACGACTCTGCGACGGTTTTTTCCCGGTGCCTCTGGTCCTGCTTCAGCGCGTCACGACGCGCGGGCCCCCGGCGGCGCGCCACCTCGTCTGTCTCATCTCACGCAACGCTAGGAGCCAGTGACCCCATGGGTAAGTTCGATCGCCGCAACTCGATGAAGATGAAGCGCCGCAAGGCCCAGGTGAAAAAGAAGGCCCGCGTCGTCCGCAAGGCGCAGGCGAAGTCGAAGAAGCCGGCGCCGGCGAAGAAGACCGCGAAGAAGAGCGCGAAGGCGTAAGGCCGAACGCGTCCTCGATCGGCGACGCGCTCGGCGCGAGGCGCACGCGAGGATGCGCGGCGAAGAGAGGACCTGTCGAGGACCGCGCGCGTGCGCGCGCCGGTCACTCGCTCAGGTGGATGGTGGGGAACTGCGCGCTCTGGCGCCTGCCCCCGCCGTTCCCCTCGGAGGCCTCGGCGGGCACGACGACCTTCTCGCCGAGCAGACCGATGTCGCCGTCGGCGCGGTCCTCGGCGACGAGGAGCCACTCGCCTTTGTAGTCGTGGTAGCGCTGCCGCAGCGTGGTGATGCGGAGCTCTTGCTCGTCTTGCCGGTACCACGCGATCTTCACGGTGACGATCGCCTCTTCTTTCGTGGGGAGGTTCATCCCCACGAGGTCGCTGTCGGCGATGCGAATCGCGCCGCCCCAGCCCCGGTGCTTCACCATGTACGCCTCGCGCGCCGAGGGGGCGAGGTGCTCGACGACGAGCTCGTTCCTTCCGAAGCGCGCGTTCAAGTTGAGCTCGCGCGCCGAGTCCTGCGCGCGGGCCGCGGCGGACTGCGGCGCAGCGCAAGCCGCAAGAGTGAGGAGCGTGACGACGCCGGCGAGGCTTCGGAGCATGCAAGGACCCTAGGCAAGACGGAAGCGCGGGGCCAAGTTTCCGCGCGCCGAAAGCCTCAGAACGGCACGGCGGCGACGAAGTACACCTTGTCGAGCCCGCCGCTCGCCCAGCCGCGCGCGTACCCGAGGCGAAAGGTGAAGCCGGTCGTGTAGCCGAGGATCGACTCGAACCAGAGCTCGGCGCCGGTCCCCGTCTTGAAGAGCGCGGTGTCGGCGTCGTTGAAGGCGCTGCCGTAGTCGACGAACACCGCCCCGCTGATGCGGTTCAAGAAGACGGGGAGCGTGGAGAGCCCGCGGTCGAGCTGCAAGATGGGGAAGCGGTACTCGGCGTTCATGAGCGCGTAGTTGCGCCCGGCTTCGATGACCGAGGGATAGCCGCGCAGCGTGATGCCGCCTTGGATCAGGATGTTCTTCACCGTGTCGTACATGGGCAGGTCGACGAAGCCGCCCACGTAGAAGGGGCCGCGCCCGGGGAAATTCCCCGCGCTCACGCCGCCGCCGCCGTGGAGCGCCAGCGAGTGGTGCCGCAGCCACGGCATGGTGAAGTACGTGGTGAAGTCGGCCTGCGCCGCGAAGCCCGAGAACTCGCTCCCCAAGTCGGGGTGCGTGACGTCGAACGACGTGCCGAGCGAGAAGCCGTCCTCCGGCCCGATGCTCCACAAGTAGCGCTGCGCGTTCGAGTACCCCCACGAGAAATCGAGCGAGCCCAAGAGCCCGCGCGTGGGGAACTGCGGCGTCTCGTAGGGATCGAGCTTGTCCTTCGGGACGGGCAGATCGCCGCCGAGGCGCGCCATCGTGTAGGTGATCGATCCCGACTGCGCGTCGAAGGGCCCGGGGAGCCCCCAGCCGACGCCCGTCTGCAGACCGAGCGACTCCTGCGTCCATGTCGGTTTGTAGTTTTGGCCGAGCTGGTAGCCGCCGCGCGGCGCGATCGATCGGAAGGCGTGGATGCCGAGATCCACCGGCAAGCGGCCGTAGGTGTAGCCGACGTCGAGCTGGAGCTCGGGCTTCTCCACCTCCGTGGTCATCGTCGCGGCGAAGGAGTGATGACCGGCGATGTCGGTGCCGTCGACGCCGACGATCACCGCTTGGCCGTAGTTGCCCGGCGTGATTTGCACCGAGTAGCGGCGCGGACGAAGCGTCTCGAGCGGGTTGTAGTCTTCGACGGCGTAGTGGCGCCGCGGCGGATCGGCCGGCATCGCCGGACGGTCGTCGAAGCACGGCTCGGCGGGGGTCCACTGCGAGGGGTCGAGCCGCATGGCGAAGACGTCGTAGCCGTCGTGCGTGTAGCCGGTGTACGCGAGCGTCTTGCCGTCGTCGGAGATGGCCGGCTGGTAGGCGCCGTTCATCACGTTGGTCACTTGCATCAAGCGGCCGGTCGCGACCTCCCAGGCGTAGATGTTCGCCACGTGGGTGCGGTCGGAGTGGAAGAAGAGCCACTTGCCGTCGGGGGAGAACCTCGGGTCGCCGTCGATGGCGCGGTCGTGCGTGACCTCGACGTAGCTGCCGTCGAGCGTGTCGACGTAGCGAATGTCGCGGTAGCCGCCGCGCGTCCACACGCTGTAGGCGAGGTGACGATTGTCCGGCGAGAACGTAGGTGTGTAGACCTGCTCGTACGGGTTGCTCGGCACGAGCGCGCGCACGTGGCTCACGCCGTCGGGGCCGAGGTCGGCGATTTGAAGGTAGCTCGTGCCGCGGTGGTTCGTGGCGAAGGCGACGCGGCGCCCGTCGGGGGCCACGCTCGGCTCGCTGGCACGGAAGCCGTTCGTGAGGCGCTCGCGGTTCCCCTCGAGCCCGCGCGGCCCCTTCATCCCCGGCGCCATGCGAAAGAGATCGTTGAAGGCGAAGATGCGGTTCGTGAAGTCGGTCGAGTCGAAGACGACGCTCCCGTCGGGGGCGAAGCTCGCGTCGGCGGCTCCGTTGGTACGGACGACGAGCTCGCGCTTGTCCTCGCGCACCGAGCCGATGTTCCCGGCGGGGTCGCGCAGCACCGGCACGGCGTAGAGCCCACCGGTCGAGTGCCCGTCGTCGCGGAAGTAGAGGAGGTCGCCGCCGTGGTCGCCCCACGCGGTCTTGGGGATCCACACCGGGTGTTGCGCGGTGTTGCCGCCGTGGGTGAGGCGCGTCCCTTCGCGGAGCCCCTTCTTCGCGATCTCCTTCGCCTGCGCCTCGTAGTCACGGCGGAGCGAGGCGATCCACACGGGATACAGCTCTTCGAAGGTGTGCCCGGTGGCGCGGCGCACCGAGCGGTTGATGCCCAAGGGAATGAGCTGCCCGCCGTAGTCGCGGATCATCCTGCGGATGGCGTCGTCGCCGTAGGTCTCGGCGATCCACCGGAGGAAGAAGGAGCCGTAGAGGTACCAGATGTTCCCCTGCGGGAACCTCCGCGGGGTGTTGGTGAAGACGTCGAGCGGCGCGACGTTCCCCTCGAGGATGTCGGACCGCATGTACATGTTCCACATCGAGGAGCGGAGACGTCCGCCGCTCGTGCGCTGGCTCTCTTCGTAGACAGCGAGCCCCTCCAAGATCCATCGCGGCTGCTGCTGGTTCGGCGCCAAGGTCTTGCCGAGGATCGCGTTCACCAGCGAAGGGATGCCGTGGATGTTGTCGAGGTGAAGGACGTGCGTGTACTCGTGCGTGATGAGCTCGAGGTACCAATCGTCGTAGTCCCCGAGCGGCGACATGTCGTCGGGCGCGGTCACGAAGAGACGAATCGAGTTGTACGGCAGCGTGCTGGTGATGCCGTTGGCGCTGTCGGTCTGATCGGTGAGCGAGATCTCGACCTTCTCCGCCGGCGCCCAGCCGAGGATCGGCGAGAGCCGCGCGTGGATCGACTCGGCCAGGTCAGCGACCTTCTGCGCGAGCTCCGCTTCGCCCGAGTAGTAGCTGATACGAAAGTGCGGCGTGTCGAGCGTGTGCCAGACGAGGTTCGGATCGTTGGCGGCGCGCGCGTCCCCGGTGAGCGCGATCGCCAGGGCGACGCACAGAGCGCACAGCGCGCGCGTGAGGACCTTGAGGGAGAAGCGACGCCGCACGAGACGCGCGAAGTCTACACCTGGGTCCGCGGCGGGAGAGATCAGAGATCGTCGTGAAACAGAGGCTCGCGGTTCCGCACGTAGCGGTAGACGAGCTGGCGCGCTTCCGGACTGATCTCGGTGAACTGCGCGCCGAAGCCGGGCGGTGCGTCGCTGCTCGCGTCGTTGGGCTCGCGGCACCAGCGGACGATCGCGTTCGCCATGAACTCGTAGCCACCGGGGAGCGACACCTTGAGCCGCACCGGCGCGCCGATCTTGAGGAGCTTGTACGTCGAGACGAAGAGCCCGCCGTGGTCGATGATGTCGTTGCCCGAGAGCCCCTTGTAGAAGTTCGTGAAGCTCTGCGCGCCGAGATCGGCCTCGACGACCGGCGCGTTGCCGACCGCGGCCGGCGAAGGCACGGGGATGCTCGGCTGCTTCGGGCCGGGGGAAGCGGCCGGCGCGGCGAAAGGATCACGCGCGGCTTGCGGGAAGCTCGGTTGCTGCTGCTGCGCCGGCGCGTAGCCGTGCTGCTGCTGCTGTTGCGGGGGCGCGTAGGCTTGCTGTGCCGCGGGCGCGTAACCTTGCGGGGGCGCCTGGGGCTGCGGCGGCGGAGCGTACGCTTGCTGCGGCGGCGCATACGCCGGGGCCGCAGCTTGCGGCGCAGGTGCCGGCGCAGCGAGTCGGCTCAGCGCGTGGACTTGCGAGAGCGAACCGGCGACCGACTCGACCGCGGTCCCCACCGCAGGGTGCACGTGCGCCTGCGCCTGGAGCTGCGAGAGCGCCGAGCGCACGGCGTCGAGCGCCACCTGCGCGTGCGGCACGAGCTGCGTGCCGTTGGAGCGTTCGATCTGATGCAGCGCCCCCATCGCCTGCGCGACAGGCGCGGCGAGATCGAGCAGGTGCGGAGGCACGCTGGGATCGGACTGCAGGGCGCTGAGCCCTCGGGAGAGGAGCTCGCGAGCGTTACGCGCGACGGTTGCGGGGTCGGACATGCCGCTACGATGATACCGGGTCCGCGCGGACCAGGCGGACGAAATCCTCGGGGGTCAATTCGGCGTCTTCCCCCGCGTCGAGGCGCCCCGCGCACAGCTCGACCGCACCATCCTTCGCGCGAACGACGACGTGCGGCGCGGGTGTGTCGACCACCGCCGCCTCGCCCGGCAAGAGCACGCGCGGAAAGCTCGACGCTACCTTCGCTTGAGTGATCGCCACGGTCTCGCCGGCGATGTCGGTGAAGGCGCTCGGCCACGGGCTCGCGGCGCGGACGAGGCGCACCACCTCTTCGGCGTCTTGCTCGTGCCAACGGATCTCGAGGTCGTCGTCGCTCGGCGCGGGCGCGAGCGTGGCGTCGCGCTCGTCTTGCTTCGTGTCGGGCGGAGGAGCGCCGCGCGCGAACGACGCGACGACCTCGCGAAGTAGCGCGAGGGACGGGCGATCGAGCCGCTTGGCCAAGGTCCACGCGTTCCACGCCGGGTCGAGCGCGAGGCGACGCGCGGCGAGGACCGCGCCGGTGTCGTACTCCTCGGCGAGCCGATGCGCGGTGACGCCTGTCTCGGCGTCGCCTTGGCGCACCGCCCAGAAGTACGGATCGGGTCCGCGATGCCGCGGCAAGAGCGAAGGATGCACGCCGACGGCGCCGAGGGGCGCGACGTCGAGCACCGCGCGCGGCACCCGCTTCGTCCAGAACCAGCTCACGAGGAGATCGGGCGCGCTCGCGGCGATGCGCGCCGCCGCCGCCTTCGAGGCGAGATCGGGGACGAGCACGACCCTCGGGCCGAGCGCCCTCTTGAGGCGCCGCACGCCGAGCGCGTCCTTCCGGCATACGCCGGCGTAGACGATCTCGTGCCCGTCGGAGCGAAGGAGGAGCGCGGCGAGCGGGAGCCCGAGGAAGGCGATTTTCACGCGTCGTACGACCGCTCGCTCGGCGTGGTGTGACGTCGGCCGAGAGCCTAGGAGCTCGTCGTGCTGCCGAGCAGAGACGCCGTCTGGCCGTGCACGCCGGTGGGCGCCTCGTCGCCGATCTGGTGCATGAGCGAGCTGCGGATCGCGTGCTCGACGAGCGTCCAGAGCTGCGCGCGATCGGTCACGCGACCCAAGAAGCCGATGGGGATGCGGAAGCCGCCCTTGTCGCGACGACCGCCGCCGTACGCGCGCCCCTTGTCGTCGTGACCGAAGGCCTGCTCGAGCCAACCCGCAGGATCGACGCTCGGCGAGTGGGTGCGGAGCGAGCCCTCGATGAAGCGCTCGCCGACGACGCCGTAGACGACGACGGTGTCGATGTCCTCACGACGGACGAGAAAATCGGCCGCTTGAGCGATGGTGTCGCGGTCCCCCTCGGGGACGAAGCCGACGCCGGCCATGGCGTAGTTGCGGCGCACGACGAGCGAGCCGAGCGCGCGGGCGATGACGTCCATGGCGGTGGCTCCGATGAGCCGGCGGCTCAAGTCGGTGAGGAGATCGCGGTCGACGCACTCCGAGATCTGCGCGGCGGCGCGAAAATCCGTGGCGCGCGCCAAGGTGAAGTCGTCCGTATCGGTGGAGAGGCCGTGCATGAGCGCCGTCGCCACGCGGCGATCTTCCTCGGCCTCGGGATCGAGGGGGAAGAGGTTCTCGAGGTACTCGACGAAGATGGTCGCGGTCGCGCCGACCTCTTGGCGAAGATCGACGAAGCGTCCGCGCGGCTGCACCGAAGCGCGGTGGTGATCGACGATGGTGAGCGTCTCGACGCTCTCGGCGTCGGCGAGATCCGGATCGAGATCGTGCGCGTCCACGAGGCCGAGAAAATCGACCGGGCCGACCTCTTTCACGCTCTTGATCTTGCGGAGCTCGACGCCGAGCAGCTTCACGAGGGCGCGGTTCTCGCGATGCGAGAGATCGTGGCAGTAGGCGATCGTGGTGTTGGCCACGCCGAGCCGCGCGGCGATGTGCGCTTGTGCGAGGGCGCTGGCGATCCCGTCGGGATCGGGGTGCCCGCGGAGGGGGATGAGCAGGTGCTTCCCCTTCGCCTGCGCGAGGGCGTCGCCGAACGCCTTCCAGCGCTCGCCAGAAGAGACCGCACTGACTGGGAGACGACGCACCGGATCGGGCATGATGCGGACAATTGTGGCCCCTTTTGGGGGCGGGCGTCGAGCCAAGTGCTAACGTCGCGCCGCCGACCCCCGCCGCTTACCCCAGCTCCTTGGGGCGCCCCGATGGCCCTCGACGCAACACCCGAAGACACGCACTCGAAATCGCGAGCCTTTCTGGCGCGTGCCGCACGCTTTGCGCATCGCCACGGTCGCGCTCTCGCGGTGCCTCTCGTGGTGGCGCTCCCCCCGATGGCGTGGGTGCTCGACGCCACGCATCGCGCGTCGCTCACCACGCTCGGTCGCGACCAAGGGATCTTCCAGTACGTCGCCTGGGCCATCCGTCACGGCGCGGTCGACTACCGCGACGTGCGCGACGTGAACGGTCCGCTCACGCACATCGTTCACATGATCTTGCTCGCGCTCGGCGGCGCCGACGAGCATCGCTTCCGCTCGCTCGATCTTCTCATCTCCGGGCTCGTCTTCGCCCTCGTGGGCGCGTGCCTTCCCGGCATCGCGCGGCGCGCCCGTGTGCCGCTCGTCGAGCGCGCGGCGTGGGGGCTCGCTTCGTGGGTCGTCATGAGCGGGCAGCTCCTCCTCTACTTGTATTGGGACCTCGCCCAGCGGGAGACGTTCTTCGACTGGTTCGTGCTCGCTTCGGTGGGGCTCCAGCTCGTGGCGCAGAGGAGCCTCCGCGGCGAGGTCACCCGCGCGCTCTCCCCCTTGGCCTCGGTCCGCGCGGCGCCGCTCCTCGCCGTGGCCGGCGCGCTCACCTTCGTCACCTGGTTCGGGAAGCCCACCTTCGCGATCTTCTCGGTCGTCCAGGCGCTGGCGATCCTCTTCGACAACGAGCTCTCGCTCCGTCGTCGCGACGCGCTCGCCGCGTTCTTCCTCGGCGGGCTCGTGGGGTGGGCGAGCCAGATCCTCTTCTTGCTCGTGTGCGGCGACATCCGCGCCTTCCTGCACATCTACCTCGTCGACGTTCCGGCGATGTACCGCTTCATGCTCCCGCGCTCGGCGGTGGAGATCCTCTCGCTCGAGTGGGGCGGCACGACGGCAGGCTTCGCTTTCGCGACGAGCGCGCTCCTCCTCGGCCTCGTCTACGACCGCCAGCTGCCGCGGCGTGCGCTCGCGGTGGCGCTCTTCCCCGTGGCGGGGATGGTGAGCGTGCTCGCGCAGGGGAAGGGCTTCCCTTACCACTTTCATCCGGTCACGGCGGGGCTCCACGTTCAGTGGCTGCTGCTCGTGGTGTGGCTCTGGGAGAAGTACCGCTTCGCGCCGCGCGCGCGCATCTTCCCGCGCCTGCTCCCTTTGTGCGGGGCGGCGGCGCTGGCGCTCAAGATCACCGCGGTGATGCCGAGCTCGCCGCACATCCAAGACCTCTGGATCCTCGCCAAGGCCGACGACGCCGAGGCGCGCGCGAGCCACGACTACCTCGTCTACTTCCGCGATCGCGATTTTTTCCCCTGGGAGATGCGCGAGACCGCGAGCTACCTCCGCGCCCACACGAAGCCCGACGATCGCGTGCAGACGTACGGAATGGATCCTTACGTGCTCTTCCTCGCCGAGCGCATGAGCGCGACGCCGTACATCTACGTGTACGACTTGAACGCCGACGCAGCGCTCGGCGGCTCGTGGATCCCCACCGGCCTCCGCCCGAACCAAGCCCAGGCGGCGGTGATTCGCTCGATGCGCGACGCGCACGAGGCCGACATGCTCAGAGAGCTCGAGAAGGAGCCTCCGGCGGCGTTCGTCTTCTTCGACAAGGCGCCGCTCACCTCGTTCGCGACCGCGTGGGAGGACTTCACCGAGCATTGCCCCAAGGCCTCGCCGTGGGTCCTTGCGCATTACCGGGAGACCGCCGCGTTCGGCGAGGATCACGTGTGGCTCAGAAACGACGTGGCCGACGCTCAAGGCGCCGCCGCGCTCGTCCCCGCCGCTCCGAAAGAAGAAGAAGAAGCTCCCGCCGCCACGCCCTAGTGCCGATCGAGCCGCGGGACCGCGGAATCGGCACGACGTCACGCATCCGTCACCCGCCCGTCACGCGACCGCCCGGAAGGGGGGTAGGATGGGAGTTCGCGTTTTTCGACCATGGAAGAGCCCTTCATCCCCGCGCCTCCGCCCTCGTCGGCGATCCCGGTCGCGCCGCTCTCGTCGGGGGCGCTGACGCCCGGGCCGCCGAGCACGACGTCGGGGCCCACCAGCGCGAACGGCAACGCCGAAGGGATCGATCCGCGCTCGCCCGCGCTCTACTTGAACCGCGAGCTCTCGTGGCTCGAGTTCAACTCGCGCGTGGTCGCCGAGGCCGAGAACGCGAGCGTGCCGCTCCTCGAGCGACTCAAGTTCCACGCCATCGCGTCTTCGAACCTCGACGAATTCTTCATGGTGCGCGTCGCCGGGCTGAAGCAGCAGCTCACCGGCGAGGTCGGCGAGTTCCCGCCCGACGGCATGAGCGCCGCCGAGCAGCTCGCGGCCATCGCGCAGCGCACGCACGCCCTCGTCGAAGATCAGACGCACGCCTTCGTGAACGTGCTCCTCCCGCACCTCGCGGCGCAGGGGATCCTCCTGGTGAAGCCCGAGGCGCTCCCGCCGGCGGAGCTCGCGCTCCTCGACAAGCGCTTCCACGACGAGGTCTTCCCGATCCTCACGCCGATCGCGATCGACCCCGGGCACCCCTTCCCGCACGTGCGCAACAAGAGCCTGAACCTCGGCGTGATGTTCTCGCGCGAGGGGGCCCACGAGTCGGGCTTCGGCGTCGTGCAGGTGCCGATGATGCTCCCGCGCCTACTCGAGGTGTCGGGGGTGACGGTGCCCGACGGACAGCCCGCGCGTCACGCCTTCGTGCTGCTCGAAGATCTCGTGGCGCGGCACGTGGGGGCCATCTTCCCCGGGGTGAAGCTGAAAGGCGTCTACACCTTCCGCGTCACCCGCAACTTCGACCTCGAGATCGACGAAGAGGAAGCCGAAGATCTCCTCCAGACGATCCAGCAGGAGCTTCGCCGACGCGAGCGCGGCAACGCCGTGCGCCTCGAGGTCGCCGGGGAGCCGACGCCGGCCTCGCTCACCAAGCTCGTGAAGGCGCTGAAGCTCGACGCCGAGCGCGACGTCTACCGCATGGGGCCGGGCGGCGTGCTCAACGTGGCCGATCTGCTCCAGCTCGTCGGCAAAGACGAGCGACGCGATCTGCGCGACGAGCCGTTCACCGCGCTCGCCGTCCCGCCGCTCCGCGACGCCGAAGATCCCTTCGCCGTGATCCGCGAGCAAGACGTGCTCTTGCATCACCCGTACGAGTCGTTCGACCCGGTCGTCGACTTCATCACCCGCGCCGCCGACGACCCCGACGTCCTCGCGATCAAACAGACGCTCTACCGCGCCGGTGGCGATCCGCTCATCGTCAAGGCGCTGGCCCGCGCCGCCGAGGCCGGCAAGCAGGTGACGGCGATCGTCGAGCTCAAGGCGCGCTTCGACGAAGAGTCGAACATCGTGTGGGCGCGCACGCTCGAGCAGTCCGGGGTGCACGTCGTCTACGGGCTCATGGGGCTGAAGACCCACGCCAAGTGCCTGCTCGTGGTTCGCCGGGAGAAAGGCGGGCTTCGCCGCTACGTGCACCTCGCCACCGGCAACTACAACACCACGACGGCGCGGCTCTACACCGACGTGTCGATGTTCACCTCGAAGCCGCAGATCTGCGAGGACGCCTCCTCGCTCTTCAATCTGCTCACCGGCTACAGCGCGCCGCCCAAGTGGAACTCGCTCATCGTCGCGCCGCTCGGTCTCCACGAGGCGGTGCTCGGGCTCATCGCGCGCGAGGCCGAGCACGCCCGCGCCGGGAGGCCCGCGCGCATCATCGCCAAGATGAACGCGCTCGTGGACGCCGACGTCATCGAGTCGCTCTACCGCGCTTCGCAAGCGAGCGTGCCGATGACGCTGCTCGTGCGCGGCATCTGCTGCTTGCGTCCCGGCGTGCCGGGGCTGAGCGAGACCATCGAAGTGCGCGCCATGCTCGATCGCTTCCTCGAGCACGCGCGCATCTTCTACTTCGCCAACGGCGGTCGCGACGAGGTGTACATCTCGAGCGCCGACTGGATGCCGCGCAACTTCCACCGCCGCGTGGAGGTCATGCTCCCGATCGAAGATCCCGCGCTGCGCACGCGCCTGCTCGAGATCCTCCACGTGCAGTGCGCCGACAACGTCAAATCCTGGTCGCTCCGCGAAGACGGGAGCTACGCACGCGTACAGCCCAGCGAAGGTCAGCCGCCGGTGCGCGCGCAGACCCGCTTCATCGAGATCGCCCGCGAGCGGGTGCGCGCCTTCGACGCCGCCAATCGCTCGTCGAGCCGATTTCACCTGGCGCCGAACCCGCCGCCGAACGCCCAGCGCCCGCGACGACGCCGCGAGAACGGCGGAAAAAAGCCGGGCTGAAGACGCGTTCACGGAGGTCTTTGTGCGAGCATCACCTCGCGAACGTGGTCGCTCGAGTTGCCGTTTCGTGGCCCGCCCGCGGACCCTCGGATAGTCTTGGGGTAGCGGTGTCCGAAGGAACCAAGAAGCCAGAAGTCGTCGGCAAGCTGTCAGGTATCGCGCGCGGTACCGACGATGCCGACGAAGACACGGGGACCGCCCACCCGGAGATGTTCGTGCTCCCGTCGAGCGGGCCGCACGGGACGCAGCGACTCGATCTCGTCGCGACGCAGGTGCTCTCCACCGAGAGCTCCCCTCAGGCTGCACCACCGGCGGCGCCTCCCCCGGCGAAGCGACCGGGCGGCCACGACGAGGGCGACGACTTGGCCACGCGCGTCGTCGATCACGACGTCTACGCCAAGGGGCGCCCCGCCGCGCCGCGACCGGCGGCGGGGACGGCGGCGGCGCCCGCGGAGAATCGCGCGGCCTCACCGAGCGGCTTTCACGTCAGCGCCTCGACGCGAAGGAAGGCGACGCGCCGCGCGCTCGCCATCGAAGCCGTGGTCACCACGCCGCAAGGTGATCGCCACGTGCTGCAGACGATCGACGCCTCGTCGCGCGGGCTCCTCCTGGGCTCGAGTCAGACGCAGATCGACGTGCGGCCGGGTTGGACGTGCCAGGTGCTGCTCGTCCACGGCACCGTGACGGTCGACTTCGACGCCGAGGTGGTGCGCGTCGTCGATCCGAGCGAGACCCCCGGCTTCGCCTCGGCGTTCGCGCTCCAGGTCGTGATGCTCACGCGCGATCAACAGGAGCGCCTCCACACCGTGCTCTCCCACGCGATGGAGCAGGGGGGCGGAAGGGCTTCGGGCGCGCCGCTCCTGACGCCGCAGCGCGTGAAGGTCGCGCTCATCGCGCTCCTCGCGACGCTGATCTGCGCCGTGGCCGCGCTCCTCGGAGTCGCCCTGCTCACGCGCACGCGCGTGCCGGTGACGGTGGTGCACGCCGCGCGCGCACCGATCGACGACGTCGCGACGTCACTCCCGCCAGGCGAGGTGATCGCCGCCCAACGCGTCACTGTGCGGTCGACGCTGCCCGGCCCCAAGGTCATTCGCCTCGAGGTGGCCCAAGGCCAACGCGTGCGCGCGGGCGACGTGCTGGCGCGCTCGCACGACGCGACCATCGAAGACGTCATCGGGCGGGCGCACAGCCGCATGACCAACGCCGAGGCGATCTACCGACGCGCGCGCGACGAAGCGGCGGCGATGCGCAATCGCAACTTGCCGGGCACCGACATCAGCGAGTCGGAAGACGCGCTCGCCCGCGCTCGCGCGCAAATGGTCGACGCGCGCTCGTCCCTCGACACGGCGACGGCCGAGTTGAAGCGGAATCAGATCGAGGCCCCCTTCGACGGCGTCGTCGCCGAGCTCCTCGTGCACAACGGCGAGCTGCTCGAGCCGGCCGCGCCGGTGCTGGATCTCATCGACGACACCATCTTCCGCGCGCGCGTGAGCTTCGACGAGGCGGCGGCAGGCAGGATGCACGTAGGGGCGCGCGCGCAAATTTGGCTCCCGGGCGCGACGTCCCCGGTGGGGGCGAAGATCGAGAGCATCGGCGACGTCGTCCATGCGGGCGCCGAAGGGAAGCGCGTGGTCCCGGTGGAGCTCACGTTCCCGCCCAACGTGGAGCTCCGCGTGGGGGCGAGCGCGCGCGCCGAGGTCGTCGTGAACCATCGCGACGGGGTCTTGTGCGTCCCGACCCACGCGCTCCTCGGCAGCGGGACCGAACGGCAGATCTACGTGGTCAAGGGAGACCGCGCCGAGCTCAGGACGGTCTCCATCGGCACCGTGCAAGACGATCTCACCGAGGTGAAAGCGGGGCTCGACGAGGACGCGCGCGTCATCTTGACGCCCCCCGCGACGCTGACACCGAACGCACGTATCGAGGCGCACGAGATCCACTGATCGAGCGCATTCCCCTCTCGTGTCGAGGGGGCCCCGGCGTATCATGAGCTCGTGTTGTTCGGCATGACGCGCGGCGAGATTGGGCTCGTCGTCTTCATCTTCGCGCTGGTGTACTCCGCGGGGCTCCTCCCCAAGGCGGCGCGCGCGATCGCTCGCATCATGGGTCCTCCGGGCACACGACCACGATGACGATGGGGAGCCGGCCTCCCCCGCCGATGGAGGGGGAGGGACAACTCAAAGGAAAGGGAGCCACGATCTTCGTGAGCGACCCTTCCGCCGAGGTGGAGCGCGTGGCCAAGGCGCTGCGCGCCGCCGGCTACAACGTCGTCGACGTGCCGCTCTCGATGCTCGTCGCGCGCGTGGCCGTGCAGCGGCCGCACGTCGTCCTCGTCGACTCGGACACGAGCGGCGCGGTCGAAGCCATCACTCGGTTGCGCGAGCTCCCCGACGGCGAAGGGATCGAGGTGATCTTCATCGGCCGCTCGACCCCCGGCGAGGGGACCGATCTCGCGCTGACGGCGGAGGCTTCGGCGTTCTTCCCACGCCCGGTCGAGGTCGCGTCGCTCATCGAGAAGATCGAAGCGCTCACCGCGAGCACTCCCGCCGTGGCGCTGGAGTCGGGAGGCGCGCTGACGACGGGATCGATTCCACCCCCTTCGCTCCCCGCTTCCGTGCGCGCGGTCCTCCCCCCGCCGAGCATCCGCGCCGAGCGACCGAGCCAACCGCCGCCCGCGGTGGCGTCTTCGCCGCGCATCTCGCAGGTGCCGGCGCCGGCGTCGAATCCGGCCACTCCGGGGACGCGACGCGGACAGCAGCAAGGCCTCATGAGCACGGAGCTCCGCGAGCTCCTGCAAGAGGCCGAAGATCGGGTCAGCGTTCCCAAGGCGCACGGCTCCACGCCGCCCACGCCGGAAGAAGAGATCGAAGCCGTCCTCCCCGAGGAGGTCCTCGCCGCGCTCGACGAGCCGCTCGAAGAGGCCGACGACGACATGGACGTCGATCCAGGCAACGCCGGATCGCAAGCGCGCACGACCTCCGGCGGCGGCAGCAAGATGACCACCGGCATGCGCACCGGCGTGGCGCAATCGGGCGGCGAGCCGACGACGAGCGCCAAGACGAGCGCCGCCGGCCCCGCGCCCACGAGCCCGCGCGGCGCCACGACCCCGCCGACAGAAGCTCCTGAGCCCGAGGCCGCGATCAGCGCGGTCGAATCCGCGCTCCCGGCCGCGGCGCTCGGCGTGACGTCGGCGCAAGGGGGCGAGGCGCGGAGCATTCCCCCGTTCGGGACCGCACCGCCGCCCGCTGCACCGCCGACGAACGAGCGACGACTCAGCTCGCGCCCGCCGCCCACGGCCTACGGTCCTCCGCAGAGCACGTACTCGACGACGCTGGGGAGCGAGGCGCTCGCCGCGAGCTTGGGGATCGATCGCTTGCGTCCGTCGCTCGAAGAGTCCCCCGGGGCGCCGCCCGTCGAGCCTTCGCGCCGCGCGGAGAGCGTGCCCGCGCCGGTGGTCTTGCCGAGCGTGCTCGGCATGCGCGACGCCCCCGAGGCGCTCGCCACCGCCATCGCCGGCCGTGTCACCGGCACGCTGTGCTTCGCCTCGAAAGAGGGGGTCCGGCGCGCGGTGCTGCGCGAAGGAGATCTCGTCACCGCAGCCTCGGGCGTGGACGGCGAGAGCCTCATCGCCTTCCTCGTGGCGCGCGGCGATCTCCCCCGCGAGCGCCTCGAGCAGCTCGGCGGGCGCTTCGCCGCCTACGGACGCCACGCCGGCGCCGCGCTCGTCGCCCACGGACATCTTCGGCAAGACCAGCTGTGGACGGTGCTCCGCGGTCACGCCGAGTGGATCTTGGCGCGGGCGATGGTCATGGGCGACGGCACGCTCTCGGTGGAGCACGAGCCGCCGGGGCGCTTGCGTGGCGAGCCCAGCGTCTTCGGCGGATCGACCGGCGCAGAAGTCTTCGTCGAGGTCGTGCGCCGCGTGATCCCGCCGGACGAAGCGCTCGCCCGGCTCGGCGGCCCCTCGGCGTTCCTCGGCGCGGGCGGGCACGAGGCCCTGCTCACCGAGTGCGCGCTCGGCGCGGCGGAGGTGAGCCTCTTGGAAGAAGCGCGCGGACGCTCGCTCGAAGAGGCGCTCTCCGGCGTGCACGACACCGACATGGCGTCGGTGCTCTACGCGCTCTCGCTCCTCGGCGTGGTGTCGATCGCGCGGCGCACCGAGGCTCCCGTCCCTTTGCCGGTGCCGCGTGAGGCCGTGGACGCCGACGCGCTCGACTCCGACGCGGTGCGTGCCCGCGTGCTCGCGCGCTCGGCCTTGGTCGACGAGGGGGACTACTTCGCCGTGCTCGGCGTGGCCCGCGACGCCACCGGCTACGAGATTCGGCGCGCGTTCCTCGATCTACGGCGCACCTTCGATCCTTCGCGCCTCCTCACGCCGGAGACGCTCGACCTGGCCCAGGAAGTGCGCCGCATCGTGACCATCCTCGAAGAGGCGTACGAGATCCTCCGCGACGGCGCGCGGCGCGAGCGCTACCGCCGCGCGATCGAAGCTTCGCCCGAGGCGTGAACGCGCGAGGCGGCGCCCCCTTCCGCGCGGTGCTCGCCCTCATAGCTCGTCTTGCCATGTGGCCCGGTTCGCCCGCGCGCGATGGAGGAGATACGCCGCGACCGTCGGCGCGCCCACGCCCACGCCGATGACCACCGCGTCGATCCACGACGCTGCGCGCGGAACGTTGTAAAGGAGCGCCTCGACGGCGGTCACGAGCGCGTCGAGGGTGACGAGCGCCGCCATCGCCTTTGCGAGCCACGTCCTCCATCGCTTGGCGAGGGCGAAGAGGCCCACGAAGACCAGTACGTCGAACGCCGCCCACGCCCACCGCACCCACGGCGCGGGGAAGTAGCGCGCTCCGCTCGCGCACGCGAGGAGCAGCGTCCACGGCACGAGGAGCCCGGCGAGCACCTGCACCACGATGGTAGGGACGCGAAGCAGCGTCTCCACCCCGAAGCTCAAGATCTTCCCCCGCGCGAAGGCCACCAGCGTGTCCCCCACGGCGACGAACCCGCGCTCGTTCGTCGGGCACGCGAGAAACAAGGGCTCCCACGCATCTGGGCGCAGCTTGGCCTTGAAGGAATAGAGGCCGGAGAAGTCGTAGAGCGCACGGCTCGCGTTGCGAACGGCGCGGAGCCAGCCGCGGACGTTGCCGGCCAGCGGAGCGAGACCGAGCGTCACGTACGGGGCACCGTCTTCCGCCGTCCAGCGCATCGCGTGATCGACGAGCAGCTCGGCGGTGCCGTTCGGCGCACGCGGGTCGCGAAGAAAGTCTTCGAGAAACCATCCGCGACGCGCGTAGACCGGCACGGCGACGAGGAAGCCGACGATCCTCCCCTGCCACTCGGCCACGAAGTAGCGGCGCTCTTCGGCGAAGGCGAAGGGGTGCAAGAGGACGAGGAAGCCCATCGGCGCCATCGGGCGCGACCCGAGCCATCGAGCGATGAGCGTGTCGAGCCCGCGGCGCGTCGCCCCTTCGACGTCGAGGATCTCCTCGGCGGCGACGAGGCGTGTCGTCACCCCCTTGTTCCGCGCGCGCCGCAGCTGCTCGCGCACACGGCGAGCGCCCTTGAGCATCTCGGTCCACCCGCGCGGATCCCACACCGGTTGCTCACCGACCTGCATCGTGTGGAGCTCTACCGCGCGTCGGAAGCGATCCTCGACGGCGAAGAATGTGACGCGTCGACCGGCCTTGGCGGCGAGGGCGAGGAACCGCTCGACGACGCGCGGCAAGGCCTCGTCGCTGGCGATGGGCGCTCCGGCGGCGACCCACGCCGCGCCGGTGTCGACGTAAGCGACGCAGGCATCTCCCCCTTCGTCGAACCAATACGAGAACCCCGGCTCGAGGATCTGGAACGAGGTTGCGTTCCAGCCGTACCTCCGGAGGAGGGCGAGGGCGAGGGCGCGTTCTTCGTCGGGTTCCACGTGAGGCCGCTTACGCGCGCGTCACGATCCGGTGCGGGAGCCGCCGCGTCCGCGCGGCGACGACTCGTCCTCGGGGGTGACCGCGTCGACGACGATCTTGCCCTCTTCGGCGTCGAGCGTCACCACGTCGCCGCGCGTGATCTCGCCGCGGAGGATCATCTCGGCGATCGGCGCCTCCACGAGACGCGCGATGGCGCGGCGCATCGGGCGCGCACCGAGCGAAGGATCGAAGCCTCCTTGATCGAGGAGCAGCTCGATGGCCGCTTCGCTGGCGTCGAGTCGCACGCCGCGCAGCGCTTCGAGCTCCTCGCTCAGCGAAGTGAGCATGCGACGCGCGACCTCGGCCACGTCGACGCGACCGAGCGGAGCGAAGGCCATCACCTCGTCGAGGCGGTTGTAGAGCTCGGGCGGAAGCGCGGCGCGCGCCGCGGCGAGGACGGCGTCTTCGTAGACCGTGGTCGCCGAAGGGGCAGGTGCGCGCGAAGAGAATCCGATGCGACCGCGCGAGGACGACGACGGCACCGCGATGTCGGCGCCGATGTTCGACGTGAGCAAGATGACGGTGCTGGTGAAATCGATGGTGCGGCCGCGCCCGTCGGTGAGACGACCCTCGTCGAACACCTGGAGGAAGGCCTCGAGCACGTCGCGGTGCGCCTTCTCGATCTCGTCGAGCAGGATGACTTGGTACGGACGACGACGGACGGCCTCGGTGAGCTGGCCTCCAGACTCGTGCCCGACGTAGCCGGGAGGCGCGCCGACGAGACGCGCGATGGCGTGCGGCTCGGCGTACTCCGAGAGATCGAGCCGCGTCATCGCGTCCGGGGAGTGGAAGAGGCACTCGGCGATCGCCTTGGCCGTCTCGGTCTTCCCCACGCCGGTCGGCCCGAGGAGGAGGAAGGATCCGATCGGCCGTCGCGCGACGAAGCCCGAAGCGTTGCGGCGCAAGACGGCGGCGATGCGCGCGAGGGCGCTCGTGTGACCGACGATGCGTTCGGCGAGGAGCGACTCCAAGCGGAGCATGCGCTCGCCGTCGCTCTCCAAGAGTCGCTCTTCCGGCACACCGGCGAGCTCGGAGACGACCTCGGCCACGTGCTCGGCGGTGATCTCGGTGAGGCCGCGGCGGCGGACCCGCGCGCCGGCGAGATCGAGGATCTCCACCGCCTTGTCGGGGAGCGCGCGGCCGGGGAGAAAGCGCCGGCTCCAGGTGATGGTGGCGCCGAGCGCTTCCTTTGCGACCTTCGCCTTGTGATGCGCCTCGAAGAGCGGCGCGATCGACTCGAGGGCCAAGAACGCCTCTTCGGGCGACGGCTCTTCGACCTCGACCAGGGTGAAGCGACGCGCGATCGCCGGGTTTGCTTCGAGGACGCGGCGAAAGTCTTCGCGTGTGGTGGCGCCGACGCACACGAGCTCGCCGTGGGTGAGCGCGCCTTTGAGCTCGGCGAGCCCCTCGTCACCGGCGTCGGCGAAGAGCGTGTGGATCTCGTCGAAGAAGAGGACGATGCGTCCGCCGCTCGAGCGCACCTCCTCTTTGAGCTGACCGATGCGCTCGGCCAAGCTCCCCCGCACCGCCGTGCCGGCGAGGAGCGCCGAAGGCTCGATCTGCACGATGATGCGCTCGTCGAGCGCGTCCACGTCTTTGCCGGCGGCGATCCACTGCGCGAGCCCGCGCACGATGCTCGTCTTCCCCACGCCCGGAGGGCCCACGAGGCACGCGCTGTTGGCTTGGCGTTTGGCGAGCACGTCGAGCGTGCGGTCGATCTCTTCTTCGCGCCCCACGACAGGATCGAGCTCCCCGCGCGCGGCGGCGAGGGTGAGGTTCTTCCCCAGCTGGGTGAGGAGCGGCATCTTCTTCGGATCGAGCGCGAAGCGGTCCTCGTGCGCGTGACGCGTCGTCTTCGCTTTTGCCGCGGGGACCGCGACGTGGCGGTCTTTGCGCGGCGGCACCTTCACCGGCGGCGGCGGCGCCGGGCGCGCGTGCATCGGTTTCGTGATCTCCGGCGGCGCGAGGCGCGAAGCCTGCGAGGGCGGGGTCAACGTGAGCTGCTTGGGCGGTGAAGAAGGCGCGGGCGGCCGCACCGGCATCGTCCCCGAGCGCGGGCTCGGCGCTCCGGTCGTCGCGCTCGGCGGCGGCATCCGGCGCGGCGCGGCGATCCCCATCGCCACTTGCATCGCGGCGGTGCGGAGCTTGGTGACGTCGCTCCCGCATTGCTCGATCGCACGATAGGCAGCGGAGGCTCGCTCCTGACAGAGCGCAAAGAGGAGGTGGAGCGCGCCGGCATCGCGGCTGGGGGCGCGAAGAGCGAACTCCCGCGCGCGCTGCACGGCGCGAGGGAGCGCGTCGCCGGCGTCGTCGGTCACGACGCGGGCCGCACGAAGCAGCATGTCGGTGTCGAGGCGACGCTCGGCCAAGAGATCCGCCGCAGGCCCTGGCCGCGAGGCGATCGCTGCCAAGAGATGGCCCGTCGTGGCGCGCTCCCCCCGACGCTCGGCGAGGTCTTCGGCCAACTTACGGAGCGCCAAGAGCTCCGACTCCCCGCGCGGCGACGACACGTGTGCGGTCATGCTGAACGGTCGAGCATTGTCATGCTTGGGTGAGCCGGGCCAAGAATGCGCCGAAGTCGCCCTCCCCCCCTTGCCGAAGGGGCGCGGCGGCCTATATTGACCGGCGAGTCAAAAACTCGCGACGCGTTCGTCCGTCGCGAGGGCTTGCCGCTCCTGCGCCCCTGGCCCCAGAAAGCCGAAAACACAGTGTCCCGACCCGCCGATCCCAAGGCCCGCATCGCGCTGCTTCGCGCAGCTCAAGAGGTCTTTGCCGAGAAGGGGCTCGAAGCGACCAAGGTGGAAGAGATCACGCGCCGCGCGGGGACCTCCAAGGGGGCCTTCTACTCCCACTTCGAAAGCAAGGAGATCGCCTTCCGCGACGTCGTCGAGTCCTTCGTCGCCCAGTGCGTGGCGAAGCTGAAGCCGCCGAGCGCCTACGAGGACCTCCCCAAGAGCGCCGCGGGGATGCTCGCCTTCGCGTTGGACAAGGACGTGGAGATCTTCGAGTACCTCTGGCAGAGCCGCGGCCTGCTCTCGATGCTCGAGGGCTGCCACGGCCCGCACGTCTACCTGCTCCGTACCTTCCAGCAAGAGCTCGAGGGGAACGCCGAGTCGTGGGTGGAGACCTGGAAGACGGTGGGGCTCGTCCGGCAGGAGATCCCGACGCCGGTGCTCGCTCCTCTCTTGTGCGGCGCGTACCACGAGCTCGTGCACCGCATGCTCGCCTCGGCGGAGAAGCCGCCCATTCGCGCTTGGCTTCAAGAAGCGCAGTCCATCCTGGTCGCCGGGATGGGCACGTCGCAAATGGTGGCCGCGGTGCACGCGCGGAACCAAAGCGCCGCCACGTTGTCCAGCTCCGGGGTGGGAGAGACGTCACGACACCCGACCAAGACGCGAAAGTCGACTCGCGTCGCGACCGCACGAGGATGAACGATGAATCAGAGGGATGTAGCTCCGGCGACCCACAGCCTGGCGCCTGAAGGATCTGCGCCGCGAAGCGGCAGCGCCGCACGTCTCGTGCTCGTGCTCGGTCTCGTGGCGACGATCGGGCTCGGTGGGTTCATCGGCGTGCGCGTGAAGCAAGCGGTCGGCAAGCGCGACTCGCTCCAGGCGGAGCGCGCCTCGGCCCAAGCTTCGGCGCAGGTGAAGCCTCCTTCGAAGGTCGCGCACCCCGAGCCCACGCGCTATCGGCCGCACGTCGACATTCAGGGGACGCTCCGTCCGTGGCGCGAGGCCGATCTCGGCTTCCCCCTCGGCGGGCGCCTCGTGCGCGTCCCCGTGAGCGCCGGCGATCACGTCAAGGAGCGACAGCTCCTCGCGGTGCTCGACGGCAGCGGCGCCGAAGCGCAGCTCGGTCAGGCGGAAGCCGCGGCCCACGCCGCCGAAGCGCAGCTCGCGCTCGCCGAGGACAACCTGAAGAGGTCGGAAGCGCTCATCGCCACCAAGTCGATCCCCGAGGCGCAGGCCGAGCACGATCGGCAGCAGGTGGCCCTCGCCAAGGCCCAGCTCGAGGGGGCCCGCGCGGCCTCGCGCTTCGCCGCCACCGGCGCCGGCGATCACTCGCTCGTCGCGCCGTTCGACGGCGTCGTCACCCGTGCCCCCACGGCGGCGGGCGCGGTGATGCAGCCAGGCGTCACGCTCGTGCGCGTGGAAGATCTCACGCGCTTTCGCCTGAGCGCCACGCTCGGGGAAGACGAGGTCGTCCTCGTCCGCCCGGGGGCCGAGGTCGCGGTGGAGACTCGTGACCGGCGGGTCACGGGACGCGTCACCACCGTCGTCCCCTCGCTCGATCAGGCCACGCGCCGCGCCCCGGTCGAGATCGAAGTGCCCAACGATCCGAAGGATCCGATCCTCGCCTACGGCTTCGTCCGCGCGAGCATCGACTCGGGCAAAGAGATCGACGCGCTCCGCATCCCTTCGAGCGCGCGCCGCCCCGGCTCGCAGGACGACGTCGTGAAGGTGGAGAACGGCAAGGCGCACGTCGTCTCGGTGCTCCACTCGGTCGACACCGACGGCACGTGGCTCGTCCGGAAGGGGCTCGCGCCCACCGACGTGCTCCTCCTCGATCCCGATCCCGAGACCAAAGACGGCGACCCCATCGGGCCGCTGGCTCCGTGAAGCGAGGCACCCCGTGAACCTCTCCGCCATCGCCATCAAACGGCCGGTGTTCACCGTCATGGTGACGCTGGCCCTCATGGTCTTCGGGCTCCTCGGCCTCTCGCGCCTGGGGACGGATCTCTTCCCCGACGTCGACTTCCCCGTCGTCACGGTCACCGTCCCCTACCCCGGCGCCGCCCCCAACGAGGTCGAGCTCCAGGTCACGAAGCCGCTCGAAGACGCGATCGTGTCGCTCAACGGCATCGACCGCATGCGCTCGTACTCGCGCGAAGGGTCGTCGACCGTCCTCATCATCTTCAAGCTCGGGGTCGATCTCCAAGAGGCGGCCACCGAAGTGCGCGAGCGCGTGGCGCAAGTGCGGAGCCGTCTCCCCGACGAGGTGAAAGAACCTTCGGTCACACGCCTCGACGTCGGCGCGACCCCCGTCGCCATCTACACCCTCTCGGGCGGCGGACGCTCGCTCGCCGAAACGGCCAAATACGCCCGCGACGAGCTCAAACCGGTGCTCGAGCAGGTCAGCGGCGTGGCCTCGGTCGACGTGCAAGGCGGCGCCGAGCGCGAAGTGCACGTGAACCTCGACATGGCGCGCGTCGACGCCTTGCACCTCTCCGCCGTGGAGGTGATGGCCCACCTCCGCCAGCAGAACCTGACCGTCCCCGGAGGCCACTTCGACGAAGGGCCGCACGAGATCGGCGTCCGCACCATCGGCGAGTTCAAATCGGTCGACGAGATCCGAGACGTCATCGTCGCCGTGACCCCCGACGGCTCGAGCGTCCGCCTCTCCGACATCGCCCAAGTCGAGGACGGCTACGAAGAGCTCCGGACGCGCGTCCGCGCCAACGGCGAGCCGGCGGTGGCCTTCTCGGTGCGGAAGCAATCGGGGAAGAACACCGTGGCCGTCGCCGACGCCGTGAAGGCCAAGCTCGCCGCCATCGACAAGACCTTCCCCACGGGAATGCACGCAAGCCTCATCGTCGACACGTCGCGGTTCATTCGCGAGAACACGCACGAGGTGGAGGTCGCCATCGTCTTCGGCGGAGCGATGGCCATCCTCGTCATCCTCCTCTTCATGCTCGACCTTCGCTCGACGCTCATCAGCGCCGTGGCGCTGCCGACGAGCGTCGTGTCGACGTTCTTCCTCATGTACCTGCTGAATTTCTCGCTCAACATGATGACGCTCCTCGCGCTGAGCTTGGCCATCGGCCTGCTCATCGACGACGCCGTCGTCGTGCGCGAGAACATCTCCAAGCACCTCGAGCGCGGAGTCGATCCGCGCACCGCAGCCCTCGAGGGGACGAAAGAGATCTCGCTCAGCGTGCTCGCGACCACCCTCACCGTCGTGGCGGTGTTCCTCCCGGTCGCTTTCATGGACGGCATCGTCGGCCAGTTCTTCCGGCAATTCGGGCTGACCATCGTCGCGGCGGTCAGCATGAGCCTCTTCGTCGCCTTCACGCTCGATCCCATGCTCTCGAGCCGCTTCTCCAAGTCGCACACAGGGCCGGAAAAGTGGGCGCGCCTCAAGGCGCCGTTCAACGCCGTGCACAAAGGCGTGGAGGACGTCTACCGCGTCGTCCTCGGCTGGGCGGTGCGCCACAAGCTCGTCGTCGGCGGCATCGCCATCCTCTCGCTCATCATGATGGGCCAGCTCGCCAAGCTCACGGGCACCGACTTCGTGAACCAAGAAGACCGCGGGCAGTTCAACGTGCTCGTCGAGCTCCCCGCCGGCACCTCGCTGGCCGAGACCGCGCGTCTCACGCTCGCCGCCGAGAAGAAGATCCTCGAGAACAAGCACATCCTCACGGTGCTCTCGACGCTCGGTCCCAACGGCGACGAGAACAAGGTGCAGTGGCGCGTCGTCGCGGTCCCCAAGGATCAGCGCCCCGAAGGCGTCGTCGATCTCAAGGCGCAGGCGCGCTCCGCGGCGCTGGCCATCCCCGGCGCGAAGGTCGCGGTGTCGGATCCTTCGTTCATCGAAGGTGCGCAGCAGGACGCGCCCATCGTCCTGCAAGTGCGCGGGACGAACTACGCCGAGATCGAGCAGACCGGACGCAAGCTCACGGCGATGCTGAAGTCGGTCCCCGGCCTCGTCGACGTGAGCATGGACTTCACCCCCGGTCGCCCCGAGCTCCAGATCGGCATCGATCGCGCCAAGGCCGCGCTCGCCGGCATTCCCGCCGGGCAGATCGCCATGGCGGTGCGCGCCTCGGTCGAAGGCGACGAAGGCGGCAAGCTCCGTCAGGGGAAGGACGAGATCCCCATTCGCGTGCGCCTCAGCGAGTCCGACCGCCGCACCGTGGACGACATCACGCGCATGACGATCTGGACGCCCAAGGGCCCCGTCGCGCTCTCCGATCTCACCACCGTGGGCCGCGGCGAGGGACCGAACGTCATCGAGCGCGAGGACCGCGAACGACAAATCGCCATCAACGCCTTCCCCATGGGGCGCTCCCTCGGCGACATCATGGTCGAGGTCAACGCGCACCTCGCCAAGGAGAAGCTCCCCCCCGGCATCAGCCTTCACATCGCCGGGCAGGTGAAGGACATGAACGAGTCGAACAGCTCGATGGGGCTCGCGCTGCTCTTGGCGGTCATCTTCATCTACATCGTGCTCGCCTCGCAGTTCGAGAGCTTCATCCACCCCTTCACCATCATGCTCACGCTCCCCCTCGCGTTCGTCGGGGCGATCGTCGGGCTCTTCCTGGTGCAGACCTCGCTGGCGATGGGCTCGATGATCGGCATCATCTTGCTGATGGGGCTCGTGACGAAGAACGCCATCTTGCTCTTGGACCGCGCCATCGTGCGCGTCCGCGAGCACGGGGAGACGCCGCTCCAAGCCATCTTGGAGGCCGGGCCCGAGCGACTCCGTCCCATCCTCATGACCTCGGCGGCGATGATCCTCGGCATGCTGCCCACCGCCATCGGTCGCGGCGAAGGGAGCGAGTTCCGCGCCCCCATGGCCATCGCCGTCATCGGCGGCGTCGTCAGCTCGACGCTGCTTTCGCTCGTCGTCGTCCCCGCGTTCTACCTCGCCATCGAGGGGGCCAAGGCCACGCTCGCGCGCTGGTTCGGCCTCAGGCCGAAGCACGCCGTCGCCCCGGTCGCCCCGGCGTCGTCCCCCGCCGAATGAAGCGCGCGATCGCCGCGCCGCGCTTTCACGGCGCGGCGTAGGCGATGGCGCGACGCTCGTGCCCTGTGCGCGGCCACGTGTAGCGCTCGTCGTGAAGGACACGCGCCGCCGCGGCCGTCGGGGGATCCTTCTGCGCCAGCAAGACCCACGTGGTCCCTTCGCCCGCTTCGCGTCGTCCGGCGAGGAGCTTCCCTCCGAGCTCGAGCCACGCCTCGGGAGGGAGCGTCGCCCGCGCCATCGCCACGTCCCAACGCGCCGGCTCTTCGGCGCTTCGCACCAGCGCCTCGCCACGCTCACGGAGCAGCGTGACGTCGAGCCGATCGACCTCGGCCAGCGTCGTCCGCATGAAGGAGACGCGCTTCGTGAGCGGCTCGACCAACGTCACGGCGAGGTCGGGCCGCAAGAGGGCGAGCGCGAGCCCGGGCGCGCCGGCGCCGGTCCCCACGTCGACGACCCGTGCTCCGTGAGGGAGCCGCGCCGCGAAGAAGGCCGCGTCGGCGAGGAGCAGATCGACGAGCTCGTCGTGACTCCGCGCGGCGGTCAGATCGTGGCGAGCGTTCCAGGTGACGAGCAGGTCGAGCCACGCCGAAACGTCGCGGAGCGCGCGCTCGGAGGGCTCGAAGCCGAAGTGCGACGCCACCGACCCAATGGGCCACGGAGCGCCGGAAGATGGCCGTAAATTGAGCCCCATCGCTGCGACGTGTGATAGCACGCATGCCCCGATGCAGAAGGCGATGCAAGAGCCCAACCTCGCAGGCCTCAAGGCCGTGCTCGCGCGCGCCGGGCTCGAGGAGCGCGCCGTCGAACCGATGCCGGGGGGCGCTTCCACGCGCTCGTACTTCCGCGTGCGCCTCGCTTCGGGCGACACGGTGGTGGCGATGTTCGTCCCCGAGGGGGACAAGCCCGAAGAGATCGGCAAGACCACCGAGCACCGCCGCTGGCCGTTCCTCGAGGTGGCCGATCTTCTCCGCGAGCGCGAGATCGACGTCCCGCGCATCTTCGCCGAGGACACCGCCGCCGGTTGGCTCGTGCTCGAGGATCTGGGCGACGACACGCTCGCCAACTACCTCCTGCAGAAGCCCGGCGACAAGGCTGCACTCTACACACGAGCGGTCGTCGACCTCGCGCGCGCCCAAGCGCGCCTCTCCGCGCTCCCCGAGGGGTGCGTGGTGAAGACGCGGTCCTTCGACGAAGATCTGCTCCGCTGGGAGATCGATCACTTCCGCGAGTGGGGGCTCGAGGCCCGCGGCATCGTGCTCGCGTCCGCCGCGCGGGCGACCTTCGACGCCATCGCCGCCCGCCTCGCCGCGCGCATCGCCGCGCTCCCCTACGGCTTCACCCACCGTGACTACCAGTCGCGCAACCTGATGGTGCGCCCCGGCGGTGGCCTCGCGTGGATCGACTTCCAAGACGCGCTGCTCGGCCCGCGGGTCTACGATCTCGTGGCGCTGCTCAACGACAGCTACCAAGTCTTCGACCGCCCCTTCGTGGAGAGTCGCCTCGACGACTTCGCCCGCGAAGCGAAGATGCGTGAAGAGGAGCGCGCCGATCTCGGCGTGCAGTTCGATCTCGTCACGGTGCAGCGGAAGCTCAAAGACGCGGGTCGCTTCGTGTTCATCGAGCGCGTGAAGGGGAACCCCTCCTTCTTGAAGTTCGTCGAGCCGACGATCGAAAAGGTGAAGGGCTCGCTGGCGCGCCTCGCCTCGACGGACGACGACATGCGCGCGCTCGCGAAGCTCCTCGCCGACGTGCTCGGCTGAGGGTCTCGCCCCCCCGCGTTGGATCGCTCCCGATCCGAATTGGATCCGCACGACCTCGGGGGAAGCCCCCCGAGCGCGTCGTAAGTAGTCGAAACCACTTGATGCGCTCCTTTGCCTACATGTGGCATTCGTGTTGCACCTTCGGAGGTCACATCAAAACAATCATGTTTTGCTGACACCAAGGGTGACCACCGTGATCAAGAACCGCCGCTCCTTCTGGATTGTCCTCTTCGCGCTCGCGACCGGGCTCGCCGCCGCGCCGGCCGAGGGTTGCTCGTACTGCACCGACAACCCGAACAACTGCGCATGAAGCTCTCTCTCCGCGCACCGCTCGCGCTTCTCACCCTGGCTGCCGTGACCTCGGGCTGCGCGAGCGCCGACGACGCGTCCACCACCACCAGCGAAGACGACGCGCCTCTGGTCGGCGGCGTCTTCACCTTCGCCCGCCCCGAGATCGGCTACCTCCTCTTCTCGAACGGCGTCCTCTGCTCGGGCACGCTCGTCGGCCCCCACACCGTGCTCACCGCCGCGCACTGCGTGGGCTACGGCCAAGATCCGATCGGCGGCGACGTGCTCGGGCACTTCGTCGTCTTGCACGCGGCCGACGACACCTCGGAGCACGCGTTCGACGGCTACGTCGCCTACGGTTCGCGCGGAGGGAGCGACGACATCGCGCTCATGCACCTCGTGGAGGCCGTGCCCTCCGATCGCGCCACGCCCGCGCCGCTCGCCACCGAAGCACCGACCGACGCGAGCAATCAGCTCGTCACCATGTTCGGCTTCGGCTGCGGCACGCGCCCCGGGATCTTCGGCGGATCCACCGACGACGACCACGTCTTGAAGAAGCAAAGCCGCTCCTTCGAAATGGGCCCGGTGCGTTACGGCTGCCCCGGCGACTCGGGCGGGCCCACCGTGGTCGGCACCGACGGACCGGTCTTTCGTGTCTCGAGCACGGTGCACTACTTCGAGATCTTCGGCTTCGGTCTCCCCGACGAGTTCGGCGACGTCGTGCTCCATCGCGACGCGCTCGAGGCGCAAATCCAAGCATGGCAGTGAGGCGAAGCTCGCGCCTCTCCCCCGCGCGAGCGCGCGCCCCCTCGTGCTAAAGTGCGCTCCCTTCGGAGGCACCGATGCACCACCTTACGTCCCCTTCGCGCTTCGTCGCGCCGCTCGCCGTCGCGACGCTCTTCGCCCTCGCCGGGTGCGGCTCGAGCTCGAGCTCGAACAACAAGCCGCCGGTCATCGACGCGCTCGACATGCCGGCCACGGTGACGGGCACCGGTGGCAACTACTCCATCGTGGGCAACATCACCTTCCACGACGACGACGGCACGGTCGACGCCGTCCACGTGAAGTTCAGCCAGGGGGGCTTCGAGCAGACCATCGACACGGCGCAGAACGGCGCGCCGCACCCGAAGCAAGCGACCGCCAAGCTCACGCTCTCGGCCCAGGGCGCGCCGGCGGGGACGAAGCTCGACTACGACGTGTGGGTCGTCGATTCGAGCGGCGACGAGAGCGCGCACCAGAGCCGCTCGACCATTCTCCAGTAGCGCATGGGCACGCGCGAACCCTCGACGCGCCATTCGGGCGAGACCGCCGCCGAGCGCGCCGCCGGCGACGTGCGACGCGTGGCGATTCATCCGCACGGGCTCGACCTCGCCCCCGAGCGTGAAGGGGGCGAGATCCTCCCCTTGTACGCGGGGACGATGCACTACTGGCGCCACCACCCCCACGAGTGGGGGCCGGGGCTCGACGCGCTACGCGCCATGGGGCTTCGCCTCCTCGATACGTACGTGCCGTGGGGCGTGCACGAGGTCTCGGAGGGGGAGTTCGACTTCGGCGAGACGCAGGCGCACCTCGACGTGAAGCGCTTCCTCCGCATGGCGGAAGAGCGCGGGCTCAAGGTGATCTTGCGACCGGGCCCACACATCAACGCCGAGCTCACCTACTTCGGCCTGCCCGAGCGCGTGGTGTGGGATCACGAGTGCCAAGCGAAGACCCCCAAAGGGAACCCGGTGATGCTGCCGATGCTCCCCGTGGCCTTCCCGGTGCCGAGCTACGCGAGCGCGACGTTCCACCAAGAGACCGCGCGCTGGTTCGAGGCGATGGGCGAGGTGCTTGCACCCTTGTGTCACCCGCACGGGCCCATCGTCCTCGTGCAGGTCGACAACGAAGGGGCGCTCTACTTTCGCGACGGGCCGTACGATCAGGACTACCACCCCGACGCCGTCGCGCTCTTCCGCGATTTCTTGCGGAGCCGCTACCGCTCCCCCAAGCGCCTTCGTGAGGCCTGGGGGAAGGACGATCTCGCCTTCGCCACCGTGACGCCGCCGGTGAAGATGGACGCGACCAAGGCCGAGGAGCTCGGCCCGCACCTCGATTGGATGGAGTTCCACGAGCACCTCTTGGCGACCGGCATGGAGCGCATGGCGCGCGCGATGAAGGCGGCGGGCTTCGGCTCCGTGCCGACGATGCACAACATGCCGCTCGGCGAGTCGGCCACGGCGCTCAACGCCACGCGGCTTCACCGCGGCGTCGATCTCGTCGGGCTCGACTACTACCACAAGGCCACGCCCACCGAGCACGTGGCCATCTTTCGTCGCACGAGCGAGCTCGTCACGCGTTGCGAAGGGGACGCGGCGCCTCCCTACGGCGCCGAGGTCGGCGCGGGATTCCCGCCCTTCTTCGCACCGCTCGACGAGGACGATTCGATCTACGCGCTGATGGCGGCGATGGCCTACGGGCTCCGCGGCTTCAACTTGTACATGGCGGTCGAGCGCGATCGCTGGGTCGGCGCCCCCATCGACGCGCACGGCCACCCGCGCCCCTTCGCCGATCGCTACCTCACGCTGTGCCGCGCGCTCGAGAAGACCCGCTTTCACACGCTGAGGAGACGCGCGCCGGTGCGCCTCGTCGTGCCGCGCGCGCTCCGTCGCCTCGCTCGCGTGACGCACGCGTTCGGCCCGCTCACGCCGGCGGTGTTCAACGTGCTCGGCGCCGGATTCCGCGAGAGCGTGCTGGAGGACGACTTCGGCCTCGGCACGCCGCCGACGATGGCCGGCGAAGCGTGGCTCCGCGCCTTCGAGCGGGCACTCGCTGCGCGCGGGGTCCCCTTCGCCTACGCGAGCGGTGAGTCGTTCGCGCCGAGCACGACGGGCGCGCAGTGGATCTTGTGTCCGACGGCGGGCGGGCTGAAGCCGGATCTCTTCGCCGCGCTCCGCGACGCCGCGGCGGGCGGCGCGCGCGTGACCATCGGACCGACGGTGCCCGAGCACGACGGGGCGATGCGACGCCTCGACGCGCCGCTCGTCACCTCGGGGCTCGATCTCGAGCCGCTGGTGGACGCCGTCGCCGCCGACGCGCGCGTGGCGCGGCACATCGAGGAGCTCGGGCTCCCGACCTACACGGTGGATCCCGACGACGTGCACGTCGCCGTGCACGAGGACGAGCGAGGCGTCCCGCGCGTGGCGATGGTGATGAACCCCACCGAGCGGGAGATCACCGCGCGCGTGGCGATCCCCGGCGCCGAGGCGTTGACCGACGCGGTGGATCCGCATCTCCCCCGCATCTCGCGCATGAGCGGCGCCTTCGAGGTCGCCGTGCGCGCCCGCACCGTGCGCATGATGGTCATCGAGCCGAGCGAGCGGCGAACCTAGGGTCGCTCCTTCTCGGGGCTCGGGCCGCGCTCCTCGCGCGCGGCTCACATCCCGCAGCGGCCGTTGCACACGTCGAGGGCGGCGCGGCACTGCGCGACGCACGCCGAGCCAGCGTTCCTTCGGTGGCAATCCTGCATGCAGGTGCTGTCGCCTTCGCCGTAGGCGGCGAGGCACCCGTCGGCGCAGGTGTCGGCCGCGCGCTGGCGAGCCGAGTCCCGTGCGATACCCGCTTGCTTCGCCGCCCCTTCGGCCTTGTAGCGACGAAAGACCTCGAGGTCGGCGGCGGGGACGTACGAGCCGGCGTTGGTCGCGCCGCAATCGAGGAGCATGTCGAGCACGTTGATCTGCTCGACGCTGAGCGGTGTCCCGGAGACGAACGCTCCGCGGGGCGCCTTTTGCCACAGATCGGGCCCCATCTCGATCCCCTCGGGGCAGTGCGGGCGAGAGCCTTCGCGGATCATTTGCGTCACCTCGACGAGGTTGTCTTGGGTGATGCACACGCGCCCCTTGGCGCTCGTGTAGATCGCGACCGCCGTCTCGCGCGCCCCCGCGCCGGTCTCGATGGCCGCGCCTCGCATCAAGGTCGGGCAGTCGTCGGCCGCGTCGAGGACGCGCGTCACGCTGGCGTGAAGCGCGGGCCACGCCTCACGCTCGAAGCTCTCGGGGTAGCGCCCCTTCGTGGCGAAGAGGACCGCCGCGGCGTCGAAGGCGGCGCGCTGCAACGTCGCGTCGTCGGGCTTCGCGTCGGCGCTGGTCGCGGCGGCGCGCGCTCGCGCCACGTCGGCGAGACGCGCGGGGCTCGGCGCGGGGGTCTCGGGCTCACGTGCGCCGCCGCCACAACCGACGAGGAACGCGAGGACGGGGAGCACGGCCGACAGGCGGCGAGAGCGCGCGATCATGCCCGAGAGCTAGCACGACCTCGGCGTGTGATCCGTCAACGACGCGCGACGACGTAAGAGGCCACGGTGCCGAGGACCGCGGTGGCGAGGATCGCCGCGAGGGCCACGGGGAGCGCCGCTTCGATCCCCACGAGCGCCGCGACCACCGCCGTGGCGCCGCCGAAGACCATGAAGGGGGACACCGCGCGGTGGGTGCGCGCCCAGTTCTCGTCCGAGGCCATGGACCACGCCGTGCGAAAGCCCACGAAGGGGTTACGACGGATCTTGGGGAAAATGAGCCCCAACGTGAGCCACAGGCCACCCACGAGGAGCGGGAGCGAGCGCGCCAGCGCGAAGGCGTGCGTGATGGCGCCGAGGATCGCCACCTGAACGAGCGCGAAGAAGACGGCGAGCGACGCGGCGACGAGCGCGAGCGCACCGACCGAGGCGCGGGCGCTCCCGAAGCGCGGCGTGACGAACCGCACGAGAGCGAAGGTGAGCGCACCGATCACGGGGACCGAGAGCGCGCCCCACGCGCGAGGCGCCCAGCCGTTGGCCACGCCGTGAGCGTCGAAGTGGATGGGAAACGGATCGGGCAAGCGATCCCAAAGCGCGACGGTGAGTGCGGCCGATCCGGCGAGCATGGCGAACGAGAGAACGTCGATGCGTTTCATGTGCGTGCCTTCTTCTTCGTACCGCCGACCGAAGCAGCGAGCTCGTAGAGCTCGGCGGCGAGCTCTTCGATGGCGTTGGCCTGCAGGGTGTAGACGACGCTCGTCCCGCGACGCTCCGACCGCACGAGCCCGGCGCTCCTCAGCACGTGGAAGTGGTGCGAGAGCGTGGGCTTCGAGAGATGGAACTTCTCGGCGATCTCCCCCGCCGTGCGCGAGCCCGAGCGGAGGAGCCGCAAGATCTCGCGGCGCGTGGGGTCGCCGAGGGCGGAGAAGGCGCTGGTCTTCATTCGACGAGAATCAAATTAGACACGCGTCGAACTATGTCAAGGGCGACGCCCGAGGGCCCTCGCGGGCTCGCCTACGACGCGCTCAGCGACACGTCACCTGCGTCGAGCACATCCACATCGTCGGCGCGAGCTGGTTGCAGTCGCAGGCCGCGCCGCCGATGGCCGATCCGATGTTCGAGCAGCTCGCGTTCTGTGTGGCTTGGAGCTTCGCCGACGCGCACGCGAGATCGCGGTTCGCCCCTTGGCCGCTCCCCGACGCCGTCGCCGGGGCGCTCTCTCCGCCGCCGCTCGCGTGGTGCTTCTTCTTCTTCTTCGGCCTGGGCGCCTCGTCTTCGTCGTCGTCGCTCCCGTCGTCACCCGCCGCCGCCGCTTCGTCGCTGCCGCCGCCGCCCTGCGTCTTCCAGATGTACCAATTCGGATAGACGTAGACCCAGTACCCCTGCGGCTGCATCTCGCCGGCCCACTCGCCCGGTCCCCACATGCCGTAGTCGTTGAAGTCGCCGTACTGATCGCGATCGCCGGGGACGTTCACCGTCTTGACGAGCCCGGAGTACTTGCCGTGGACGCTCGCCTTGTCCTTCTTCGACGCGTGGTGCGTGGGGCGCGCGGCCGGGGCGTCGTCGTCGTCGTCGCTCGTGTCGCCGTCGTCGTCGCTCGACGCGCGAGCGCTCGACGCGGTGGCCGCGCCGCCTCCGGAGCTGTTGGTCGACGCGCAACCGGCGACGAAGAGCGCTGCGAGGGCGACGAGGATCTCGATCCGCGTACGGCTGAGGTACATGGCTCGAAGCTACCAGACGCGCATCGCGCGTCGCATCGGGGAAAGGCGCGGCGAAGCGATCAGAGTGGGAAGGTGTAGCGAAGCGCTACGCCACCGTCCCACATCACCGGCGTGTCCCCGCCGCCGATGGTCTTGGCGAAACCGGTCGCGTCGCGCACGCCCACCTGCACCCCGAGCGCGAGGTGACGATCGATTTGGTACCACTCGAAGCCGAGTCGCCCGCCGAAGTAGAGGCCGAGGCGCTCGGCCTTGCGGTAGCCGAGGAGCGCGAAGGCGTTGTTGGCGACGTCCGCCTTCATGAGGCCGAGATCGCCCTGGGCGAAGATCGCGGTGCGCTCGGTGAAGTGGAGCGTGAAGCGCCCGCCGCCGCCGAAGGCGAAGATGGGGAAGGCGCGCGTCTTGGACGCGTCTTGTGCGTTCGAGGTGTCGGTGAAGGCAAGCTCCCCCTCGCCGAAGAACATGAGCCACTTGAAGAGCTCGTAGCCGAGCTGCGTGTGCAGCCACGGCGCGGTGGGGGCGACGCGACGAAACGATCCGAGGAAGCCGAGCGCGCCGAGCGACGACTCGAGCACGAGCCCCTTCTTGTGCGGGAGCGGCGGCGGAGCTTCGGGCGGCGCTTCGGGGAGCGTGGTCGATTCGGCCGGAGGATTGGCGGTGGCCGCGCCTTCGGGGTCGAGCTCGGCCGGTGCCGGGCTCGTCGTGTCCGCCGACGCGCCGAGACCGATCTCTCCGCCGGCCGCGCGCGCGTCACCCCACGCGACGAGGATCGGAAGGGCGACGAGAGCGGAGGCCGCGCGCACGGAGCGAGCTTATCTGCTGCCTCTCGGCGCGAGAAGAGCGCACGCGCGCTATCTTCTTCTTCACCATGGCGAAGACCTCTCCCCGCCCCGGCGCTCCCCACGCGGTCTTTCAGGCGCACCCCTGGCACGGCGTCTCGATGGGCAAAGCGAGCCCGCGCGTCGTGACCGCGTACATCGAGATCGTCCCGACCGACACGGTCAAGTACGAGCTCGACAAGGCCACCGGGCTCTTGCGCGTGGATCGCCCGCAGCGATTTTCCAACGTGTGCCCTTCGCTGTACGGGTTCGTGCCGAGGACCCTGTGCAAGACCCAGGTCGCCGCGCGCTGTGCCGAGCGAACGGGCCGCGCCGGCATCGTCGGCGACGACGATCCGCTCGACATCTGCGTGCTCACCGAGCGAGCCATCACCCACGGCGACGTGCTCGTGGAGGCGATCCCGGTGGGGGGCTTTCGGATGATCGACGGCAACGAAGCCGACGACAAAATCGTGGCCGTGCTCGAGGGGGACGCCGCCTTCGGCGACCTCGCCGAGATCGCCGACGTGCCGGCGGCGCTGGTCGATCGCCTGCGCCACTACTTTCTGACGTACAAGCGCGCGCCCGACGCCGCGAGCCCTGCCACCTGCGAGATCGTGGAGATCTACGGGCGCAGCGAGGCTCACGAGATCATTCGGCGGAGCCACGCCGACTACCTCGAGCTCTACGGGGACGCCGCGATCTGATCGCGCGCTCGGCTCGCGCGGTTACTTCAGGAGCCAGCCAAAGAGCATGTGCTTCGTCGTCTGACGGGAGACGACGGCGATCGAGTCGACGAGCGGGATCTCCTTCGGGCAGACCTCGACGCAGTTCTGCGCCTTGCCGCAACCGGCGACGCCGTCCTCGCCCATGAGGGACTCGATGCGCTCGGCGGCGTGCATCTTCCCGCTCGGGTGCAGGTTGAAGAGGCGCACCTGGTTGATCGCCGCAGGGCCGATGAAGCTCGACGAGTCGTTCACCTGCGGGCAGGCCTCGAGGCAGCAGCCGCACGTCATGCAGCGCGAGAGCGGGTACGCCTCTTCTTGGTTCTCTTGCGACTGGCGCGGGCCGGGGCCGAGCTCGTGCGTGCCGTCGAGCTGGATCCACGCGTGGACCTTCTGAAGGTCCTTGAACATGCGCGAGCGGTCGACGACCAAGTCGCGCACGAGGGGGAACTTGCTCATCGGCTCGAGGGTGATGGTCTCGCCGTTCGGGGCGATGGCGTCGACGAGCGCGGTACACGACTGACGCACGCGGCCGTTGATGACCATCGTGCACGAGCCGCACACCTCCTCGAGGCACACCGACTCCCAGACGACCGGCGTGGTGGTCTTGCCGTCGGTGGTCTTCGGGTGCTTGCGGATCTCCATGAGCGCGCTGATGACGTTCATCTGCGGCTGCCACGAGACCTCGAACTCCTCCCAGCGGCGCGTCTCCGGCTTGTCGGGGCCGTCCTGGCGCTTGATCTTCAGCCGTACTGTCTTCTTCTCGGCCATCTCGGGAGGCTCCTCGTGCTCGTACGATTCGAATCTTAGGGTCGTTTGCCCGCGGCGTCGCCCTCCTCGGCTTTCCCGAGGCGGGCGCGCCCGCGCTTCAGGTGCTGGCGCTCGCCGGCTTGTCCGCGGTCTTCGCGTCTTTGCCGTCCTTGCCGGTCGCCGTCGCGCTCGCCGCGCCGGCCGTCTCGTACTTGCGCGCGCGCGGCTTCACCAGGCTGATGTCGACCGCGTCGCTCGCGTGGACGCTCTGCCCGACGAGCTTGTAGTCGAACTCGCGCACGTACTTGATGCGGTGGTTCGCCTTGCCGCCGTCCTCGTGGAAGGCGAGCGTCGTGCGGAGCCAGTCGGCGTCGTTGCGCTCTTTGAAGTCCGGCTTGAAGTGCGCGCCGCGCGACTCGTCGCGGTTCCTCGCCCCCTGCGCGATGACGCGCGCGAGGACGAGCATGTTGAAGAGGTGGCGGATGAACGGCGCGCCTTGGTTCGCGTGCGTCGCGGTGTCGGTCACGCCGCTCTTTCGCGCGCGCGCCTCGAGCTCGTCGATCTTCTGGAGCACGACGTCGAGCTTGTCGTTGTGACGCTCGATGGTGCAGTCGAGGAGCATCGTCTTCCCGAGCTCTTCGTGGATTTGGTACGGGTTCTCTTCGCCGTCCATCTCCAAGATGCTCTGGTAGCGCTTCTCTTCGCGCTCGATCGCCTTGGCGAAGACGCTCTCGGCGACGTCGAACGAGCTCTTCTTCATGTTCTTGCGGTAGCTCGCCATCGCCGGCCCGCAGACCATGCCTCCCCAGATGCACGAGAGGAGCGAGTTGGCGCCGAGGCGATTGGCGCCGTGGTACTGGTACTCGCACTCGCCGGCGGCGTAGAGACCGTCCAGGTTGGTCGCCTGGTTCCGCGGCGAGCCCATGACGAGGCCGCCGTTTTGCGCGCGCTCGAAGTCGACCCACAGCCCGCCCATCGAGTAGTGCACGGCGGGGAAGACGCGCATCGGGTTGTGGTACGGGTCCTCGCCCACGAACTTCTCGTAGATCTCGAGGATGCCGGCGAGCTTCTTCCGGAGCATCTCCTCCGGCATGTGCGTGAGGTCGAGGTAGACCTCGTTCTCGTTCTTGCCGCTCTTGGCGTTGAAGACGCCGCGCCCTTCGTGGAAGCACTTCAAGAAGAGCTCGCGGCTGGCGATGTCGCGCGGGACGAGGTTGCCGTAGCCCGGGTACTTGTCCTCGAGGAAGTACTCGCGATCCTTCTCGGGGACGTCCTTCCCCTTCCTCTTCTCTTTCGGATCCTTCGGGACCCACACGCGCCCGCCTTCGCCGCGCGCGCTCTCCGAGATGAGGCGAAGCTTGTCGGCGCCGGGGATGGCCGTGGGGTGAACCTGGATGAACTCGCCGTTCGCGTAGCACGCGCCCTGTTGGTAGACGGAGCCCGCGGCGGTGCCGGTGTTGATGACGCTGTTGGTCGACCGGCCGAAGATGATGCCGGGGCCTCCGGTGGCGAGGCACACGCAGTCACCGCGAAAGGCCTGGATCTCCATCGTCTTGGTGTCTTGCGCGACGATGCCGCGCACGACGCCGTCGTCGTCTTGCACGACCGAGAGGAAGTCGAACCACTCGAACTTCCGCACCATCTTCTCGCCCTTGATGACGGTCCCTTTGTCGTCTTCGACGTCGACCGTCTCGTAGCGGCGAACCTGCTCGTCGAGCGCGTAGAGCAGCTGCTGCCCGGTGGTCGCGCCGGCGAAGGCGGTGCGGTGGAAGAGCGTGCCGCCGAACCTGCGGAAATCGAGGAGCCCTTCCGGCGTGCGGTTGAACGGCACCCCCATGCGGTCGAGCATGAAGACGATGCCCGGCGCCGCGTCGGCCATCCCCTTCACCGGCGGTTGGTTGGCGAGGAAGTCCCCGCCGTACACCGTCTCTTCGAGGTGCACCTGCGGCGAGTCCCCTTCGCCCTTGGTGTTCACGCTGGCGTTGATGCCGCCCTGCGCGCACACCGAGTGCGAGCGCTTCACGGGCACGAGCGAGAAGAGATCCACCGGCACGCCGGCCTCGCAGAGCTTGATGACGGTGGTGAGACCGGCGAGCCCGCCGCCCACCACGATGACGCGGCGGACTTTGTTCGACTCGCTACGGATGGAGCTCTTCGTGGCCATGGGACGTTACCTCGGGGAAATGCAGTCTAGAGCGGATCCAAGCGGAGAAACTCGGTCGATCGGACGCGCGCTGAGTGCCGCGTACCTCACGGCGCCTTCGGAGGGCAAGAGGAGACGTCCCCCGCCATCGCCGGCGCCTCGGTCATGCCGAAGTGGCTGCCGGTGGCGAAGCTGACGATGGTCATGGCGCCGACGCCGAAGAGGAGGACGCCGAGCAGCGAAGCGACGATCCCGACCCGACGCTGCGCCGGGCGCGAGACAGCGAGCCCCCAGGTGCAGGCGAAGCCCCAGAGGCCGTTCGCGAAGTGGAACACCACCGCCGCGAGCCCCACGACGTAGGCGAGGGCCAGGAGCGGCACGCCCCCCGCGGTGGACGAGAGATGCGCCGAGAGCGTGTCGTAGAAGGCCTCGCTCCGGAGACCGAAGAGCGCCTTGTGCACGCGGTACTCCCAGAGGTGGGCCACGATGAAGAAGAAGGCGACGATGCCGCTCACGCGCTGGAGCACGTAGAGCCAGTTGTGCGCGTACGAGTAGCGGAGCGCGTTGGGTCGGGAGGTGCGCATGAACGCGATCCCCCAGAGGGCGTGGAAGGCGAGCGGCAGAAAGATGCCGAAGAGCTCGACGGCCGGGAGAAACGGGATCCGCTGGATGTCGGCGACGCCGCGGGCGAAGGACCCTTCCCCGGCGATGGCGCGGGCGTTCGTCCACAGGTGCTCGACGAGGAAGAGCCCCAGGGGGACGACACCGGAGAGCGAGTGCAGCCGCCGTACGACGAACGCGCGATGCGTCTGTGCGCTCGCGTCGTGCGTCGTGTAGCTTTCGACGGCCATTGCCGTGAGAAGTAGGAGAAGGGGCCCGTGTCGTCAAGCCGAGGAGCCGCGAGAACCACGGAAAATCGTGGGAAAATTGTGGCTCGACGCCGGGCGCGGCGCCGGCCTCCCCGCTGGCTCGTGGGGGCCCTCCTCGCGACCGGGGCGCTCGGGTCCTTGGCCCTCCTCTCGTGCGGTGGGCGCCGCCGTTCGGATCGTCCCACGCCGACGCTCGCCTCGAGCCCCGAAGCCGAGACCGAGATCGTCGCCATCCGCGAAGAGTGGAGCGACCTTGCGCACCGGAGTCGCGAAGCGCTTCGTTTGCGCCTCCAGCGCTACCTCACGAAGTACCCCGACGACGGCGCCGTGCCGCTCGTGCACGTGTACCTCGCGTTCCTCGCCCTCGACGACGGCGATCTGACCAAGGCCGACACGCACCTCGCGCCGCTCGCGGGGCTCGCCCCCGGCGCGACCGCCGATTTCGCCGCCGTCGCCCGCGCGCAGATCCTGCGACGTCGTGGCCGCGCGCCCGAGGCGTTCGAGATCCTGCGCCCGCTGGCGGGGAAGATGGTCGATCCCGACGCGCGCGCGCGGTTCCAAGAAGAGATCTCGCTCGACGCCATCGCCGCCCACCGCGACTACGAAGCGGTCGCGTACATGGACGCGTGGCTCCGCACCGGCGACGACTCGGAGCGAAGCCGCGCGCGCGAGGTCATCCCCGCCGCGCTCGCCAAGATCTCCCCCGAGGTCCTCGAGGGCTCGCTCCGCGCGATGCGCGAGAGCGGCGGATATTCGACCGAGATGCAGCGCCTCGTCGCGCAACAGCTCGCGGTCGTGGCCGTCGATCGCGGCGACGCGCGCCTCGCCGAGTGGCTCGTCGATCCCGACGCCGGCGCACCGGTCCTCACCGGCGACGCGGGCATCCGCGTGAGCGAGCTGGCCACGCATCAGCGCGGTGTCACCCTCGTGCGCGGGCGAAGCGTGGGTCTCGTGCTCCCCACGCGGAGCACGACGTCGCGCGACATCGCCGTCGACGTGGCACGCGGGGCGGCGTGGGCGCTCGATCTGCCGCGACGCCTCGACTCGGAAGGAGACGGCACGCGCCTGCTCACGCGCGACGACACCGGACGCCCCGACGACGTGGGTGCGGTGCTCGAGGACGCAGCGAGCGACGGCGCGGTGGTGCTCATCGCCGGCTTCGATCCGCGCTCCGCCGACGTCGCCGTGCGCTGGGCCGAGGCCTCGGGCGTGCCGGTCCTCGTGCTCGCGGCGCCGCGAACCCAGACCCCTTCGCGGTGGGCCTTCGTGCTCGGCGAGTCGGAAGAGAACCAGGTAAACGCCTTGGCGAGCGCGCTCGTCGCGCGGCACGAGACCAAGGTGGCGCCCGTCGCAGCGCGGGCCGAGCAGATCGCGTTGGCCAAGGCCTTCGCCACGCGAAAGTCGCTCACGCCGTTTCAGCCGGTGGGGTGCGAGCTCGACGTGCAGCGCATCGAAGGGACGCGCTTCCCCATCGTCTCCTGGGAGCGCGCGGGCTTTCGCACCTGGCTCGTCGCGGGCCCCGAGCAGTGCGCGCGCGATCTACTGCGCGAGGTGGGGAGCGAGCGCGGCGGGCTCGTCGCCCTGACGCTCGACGCTTCGAGCAACCTGGACGACGACCTCTCGACGCACGTCATCGCCACCTCGGCCGGCGTGTTGCCCGTGCTCGGGGGGGAAAAGAGCGCGACGCGCGATCGCGCCGACGGCGGCGCGCCGAGCGCGAAGGGCGCAGCGCACGGTCGCGCGCCGCTCGATCCCGACGTGCAGCGCTTCATCGACGCCTTCGGCACCCCGCCGACGTGGCGGACCGCGCTCGGCCGCGACGCTGCGCTCTTCGCGAGGCGCGCGTTGACCAAGATCCCGCTCACCGACACGAACGATCCCAAGGAGGTCGCGTGGCGGCGCGAGCAGGTGCGCTCGGCGCTGGAGACCTTGCGCGGCGAGCGCTTGTGGACGACCGAGGCGCCGGGCATCGATCCCTCGACCCACACGCTGCCCCGCACCATCCGCGTGCTCGAGGTCTCGCGCGGCACGGCGCGGTAGGGCCTTGCTCGACGAAGCTGACGCATGCTCATCTGGTGAGATGCGGATTCGTACGTGCCTTGCGCTCGGGACGGCTGGTCTTCTCGTGTGGGCTGCGGCCTGCACCACCGACACGAGCGGCACGAACGGCCCGCTCGACGACGGCGGCTCGAGCGGTGACGGCACGGGGGACGACGGATCCTCGGCGGACGGATCGAGCGGCGACGACGGTGCGACGGGCGACGGCACGACGGGCGACGCGACGCCAGGCGACGGCGGCAAGGACGCCGGCGACGCGAGTGACGCGGCCGACGCCAACGTGGCGCCGCCGACGCTCCTCGCGATCACCCCTGAAACCGGCGCGCTCGGCGGCGGCTTCGTGCTGCGCGCGGACGCCCTCGGCGTGCTCCCCGGCGCGCGCATCCTCTTCGGCGGGACCGCGCTGACGTCGACGTCGGCGCCCGACGCCGGCGCGGATGCAGGCGCGGATGCAGGCAGCGGCGTGACGTCGCTCTACGGAACGGTCCCCGCGGGGCTCGTGAACGTCGCCGGCTCGATCGCCGTCGTCGTGGAGAACGCACCGGGCAACGCAGGCTCCCAGAGCGCGGCGCTCTTCGTCGAGATCCCGCAGACCGGCGGCGGGCCCGTGGTCTACGACATCCACACCGACAACGGCATCGCCGGATCTTCGGCCCTCTTGGTCGGGCAGAACCTGGGCACGTCAGTGACCGTGACCGGACCGAACGCCGCGGTGACGGCGGCGAGCAGCGACGGCGGGACCATCTCTTGGCCCAACATCGGCGTGAGCGAAGTGGCTTCTTTCACGGTGCCTCAGGGTTGGCAGTCAGGACAGCTCACCGTCTCGAGCGACGCCGGCGCCCCCTTCCGCACGCGTGTCTTCAACGTCGGGACGAATCTGTCGCCGAGCGGCTCGGCGACGGCGACGACCGAATACGGCGGCTGGCCGGTCACGCGCGCCATCGACAACGATCTGCGCACGAGCTGGTTCGCAGCCAACTTCGACTGCGCCTCGTCGGTGTCGTGCACGAGTGTCCCCGCCGTGGTGGTGCACCTCGGCGCGCCCAAGGCGGTGAACCACGTGGCCATTCGCGGCAACCGCGAGTACGCGTCGGGGTACGACATCTTCCGAGCGCGGGTCGAGATCCTCGGCGCGGACCCCGCGGACGCGGGTGATGCCGGAGACGCCGGCGCGCCGGTGGTCTTCACGCGCGAGGTCGCGCTGTCGAACCCGATGCGCGATGTCGACCTCGTCGTGTCGCCGCCGGTGACCGGCACGGCGGTCCGTGTCGTCTCCGAGATGGACGAGAGCATCGAGCCGGGGCTCGCCGAGATCGAGGTCTACGGCAACTGAGCGCGCGCCGAGCGACTCGGCGAGCGTTCGACGTGGAAACGCGTCGCTCGTCTCAGAGGTTCTCGACGCTCTTCAGCATCTCGGGGATGAAGTGCACGCGCGGCCGGAGGAGGCCGACCCGCGCCGCGCGCGGGCGCACGACGATCGTCGCGCCGGTCGAGGCGTTGCCGTCGGCGCCGAGCGGATCGTCCTTGAAGACGACGCGCTGGCCGCTGCCGTCGGTCTGGTCGACGTAGTCGGTCGAGGCCTGGGCGAAGGCGGGGCACGAAGCGAGGGAGGCCGCGGCGAAGAGGAGCGGCGCGAGCCACCGAGCGGGGCGAACACGGATCATGAGGGCTCTCCTTGGAGCAGAGGGCGCGCACTGGGCGCGAAGCTCCGACGAGCGAGAGACACGACGAGCCGCCGATTCCTTGGCCCTCCGCACAAGAGGACTACATTGAGAGCATGGCTTTCTTCCGACCGAACGCGCGCGCGAGTCGAGGGTCCGGGCTCGGCCTGACGCGAGGCGTCCTCGCGCTCGCGGCCGTCGCGCCGCTCGCCTTCGCCGGCGGTTGCAAGAAGGACGAAGCGCACCCTCCGGTGACGGACGATCCCAATCGCTCGGGCGGCGGATCGGTCGTCGGCGACGACGGCGGCAGCGTCGTCAGCGGCGACGGCGGCGCGGGGGTGCTCGCGACCTTCGGGGCCGCGGTCCGCCACCTCGCGATCGACTCGACCTTGGTCTACGCGACCATCGCCCCCACGCTCGACAGCGACGCCGGCGGCGACGCCGGACCCAGCGGCAGCATCGTCGCGGTACCGCGCAACGGCGGAGCACCTGTCACCATCGAGTCGGGCGGCGCGCCCGATGCGATCCTCGTCGCGGGAAACTTCCTCGTCTGGTCGGACAGCTCGGGCGCGCCCGGTCAATCGGTCGTCTACCGCGCGTCGCTCAGCACCGCGGGCGCCGCCTCGCCGGTCGCGAGCGGCCTCGAAGGGCCCGTCACCTTCGTGAGCGACGGCACGAACGTCTTCTTCGCCTCGAACATCGTGGGCGCGTCGGGCATCACCGTCGATCGCGCGGGCCTCGCCGGCGGCGGCGCGAGCAACGTGACCACCGTCGCCGGGGAGCTCACCGCCGGCCCGCTCGTCACCGACGGCACGAGCCTCTACGTGGCGGCGAACGGGCTCGCCGGCGGCGAGGTCGTACGAGTCCCCGCGGGCGGCGGTCCGGTCGACGTCATTTGGTCGTCGCCTTCGGTGCACGCCATCGCGCTCGCCTTCGCCGCCGGCACGGTCTACATCGCCGCCGGCGCGACCGGCACCGACGGCGGTCTCATCGCGGTCCACGTCGCCGCCCCCGCGACCACCACGCCGCTCGGCAGCGGGAGCTTCACCCCGACGGCGATGGCTCTCGACGGGAGCTTCGCGTACATGACCGTGGTCGCCTCGGGGAACGGCGCGCTCGCGCGCTTCGCTCTCTCCGGCGGGGATCCGGTGAGCTTGGCCGACGGTCTTGGCGCGCCGGTGGACCTCGTCGTCGCCGACGGGGCCTACGTGGGGACCGCGTCCTCGCTCGTGCGCCTCGCGAAGTAGCGCCGACAGGGCGCCGGTGGCGTCGCCGTCACGAACGCGCACGCCGCGGGAATAGACGTCGCCGCCAGCGGTTTCGGTCGCGCATGCGCCGCCTCTTCGCCCGTTTTCCCGAGCGAACGCCGCGACGTAGGGACAGGCCGGATGATTGACAGCCCCCCCACCGTCGCTAGGATGCGCGGCGGTCCGCGGAAGGACCAGACCCTCAGCGAGAAATCCTATCTAAAATCATAGGCTTTCTACTCACCCCTTGAATCGGCGCGTCTTCACGAGCGCCGCGTTTCGCACGCAGCACCCACCGTTTCGTCCCCCGTGAAGGGACCCGGAGCTCTCGGATGGCCACCGACGTGATGATTTACGCGAACGACCTGAGCAAACGCTTCGGGACGTTCCGCGCGGTCGACAAGATCAACTTCGAGGTCAGGAAAGGCGAGGTCGTCGGCTTCCTCGGCCCCAACGGCGCCGGAAAATCCACGACGATGCGCATCCTCACGTGCTTCATCGCGCCGACGGACGGCACGGCGAAGGTCGCGGGGCACGACGTGTTCGACGAGCCGCTCGCGGTGCGGAGGAGCCTCGGCTACCTGCCGCAGCGCGCGCCGCTCTACCTCGAGATGAGCGTGCTCGAGTACTTGAAGTTCGCCGGCGACCTCCGCGGTCTCGACGAGTCGACCTTCAAGAAGCGCGCGCGCAGCGTCGTCGAGGTGTGCGGCCTCGCGCAGGTGCTCGGCAAAGAGATCCGCCACCTTTCGCACGGCTACCGCCAGCGCGTGGGGCTCGCGCAGGCGCTCATCCACGACCCGCCGATCCTCATCTTGGACGAGCCGACCTCGGACCTCGACCCCAACGAAAAGGCCGAATTCCTCGAGTATTTGAAGCAAATCGGCCAGGAGCGCACCGTGCTCCTCTCGACGCACAACTTGAGCGAGGTCGAGCAGGCGTGCGCCCGCGCGATGATCGTCTCCCGCGGTCGCATCGTGGCCGACGGCCCGCTCGACGAGATCCGCGCCAAGAGCGGCAAGGTCCGCTACGTCGTCTCCATCCAGGAGTCGGCGGGCAAGGAGCCGTACCGTGGCTCGGGCTCGTTCCCCAAGCAGAGCGAGGTCGAAGAGGCGCTCTCCAAGATGAAGGGGGTCGGCAAGATCGCCGAGCTTCCCACCGACGACCGCGCGCACGCGTACGAGATCGCCAGCGACGCCGATCGTGATCTTCGTCCCGAGCTCTTCCGGCTCATCGCCGACAAGGGCTGGGTCCTCCTCGAGCTCCACCGCGACACGCAGACGCTCGAAGACGTCTTCCGCAACCTCACCATCGGCGACTCCAAGAGGAACCGAAAGCTCGGCAAGCCCGCGCCGGAAGAGGAAGAAGAGGAAGAGGACGAGACCGACGAGGACGAGGACGAGTCGGAAGACAGCGAGGACGACGATGAGTCTTGATCAAGAGAAGCCGAACGGAGCGAAATCGTCGGACGGAGAAGGTGCTCGCATGAGCGAAGAGTTGGACGAGAAGGACGAGCGCGACGAGGACGAGGACGAAGAGTCTTCGGACGAAGAAGAGCGCGCCGAAGCCAAGGGCAAGGCGAAGCCGAAGATGAAGGCGAGCGCTGCGCGCGAGCCGGAGGCGGCGAGCCCCAAGGCCGAAGGCTCGGCCGGCTTCCGCACCACCTTCACCATCGCCCGCCGCGAGACCCGCGCGTACTTCGACTCGCTCGTGGCCTACGTGGTCATCGGCGGCAGCACGCTCGGCCTCGGCATCTACTTCTTCTTGATGCAGTCGGGCGGCTTCTGGCAGGTCGACCGCGCGTCGATGTCGCGCCTCTTCGAGTTCATGCCGTGGGCGCTCGCCGCTCTCGTCATCCCGCTCGTCACGATGCGCGCCCTCGCCGAAGAGAAGCGCTCGGGCACCATCGAGCTCCTCATCACGATGCCGGTGCGGGACAGCGAGGTCATCCTCGGCAAGTACCTCGCCGCCGTCGTCATGTGCCTCGTGCTCCTGGCGGTGACGCTGCTCTACCCCATCGCCATGTTCGTGTGGCCGTGGCACCTGGGCGCGCTCGACTGGGGTCCGGTCATGGCCGGCTACTTCGGCTTGGCGCTCTTCGCCTTCGCCGGCGTGGCCATCGGGATGATGTTCTCGGCCCTCACCGAGAGCCAAATCATCGCCTTCTTCCTCACGGCCGGCTCGCTGCTCTTCCTCTACATCTTGGGGAGCGTGGTCGAGCTGCTTCACGGAGCGGTGGGCGACGCGATCGCCTTCGTCAGCTTCCAGAGCCGCTTCGCCCCCTTCGCGCGCGGGCTCATCGACACCCGCGCCATCGTCTACTTCGTCTCGGTGGCGATCATCTGCCTCCTCGTCTCCTTCCGCTCCCTCGAGAGCAGGAAGTGGAGCTGAAACATGGAACGTAAAGCACGCGCAGCCGCCGAGAGCGGCGGTCTCCTCCTCATCATCGCCGGCATCCTCGTCGCGGTGAACGCGCTCTCCGCCCTCGGCGGCTACAAGCGGGTCGACACCACCAAGGCCGAGCGCTTCACGCTCTCGAAGGGGAGCGGCAACCTGCTTCGCTCGATGAAGCAGAACATGAAGGTCGACGCCTACGTCACCAAGGGCTTGCCCAAGCTCGACGCGTTCACGCGCGACCTTCGCGATCTCCTCCAGGAGTACAAGGACGCGAGCGGCGGGAAATTCGACTACGAGATCCTCGAGCCCAAGACCGACGACGAAAAGAAGGCGGCCAAGGACGCGGGGCTCATCGAGCAGCCGTTCGGCGAAGCGAGCGACACCGAAGAGAAGGCGGCCGTGACCCAGGGCTACATGGGTCTCGTCTTCAAGTACGGCGCGGAGAAGGACGCCATCAAGTTCCTCCCGCCGGATCGCTCGGACGGTCTCGAGTTCTGGATCACGAACAAGATTCGTGAGGTCCGAGACCGCGGCGACGAGGTGAAGCACAAGATCGGCGTGCTCACCGGCCACGACGAGATGAAGCTCTCGGAGGCGAACTTGGTCCCGGCGTCGATGGGCAAGCCCTCGATGCAGGAGATCATCACCAAGAACTTCCCCTTCTACAGCCTCCAAGACGTGGACCTGAAGGGCGGCGACAACGAGATCGACTCGTCCCTCGACGGCCTCATCATCACGCAGCCGAACAAGGATCTGACGGAGAAGGAGCTCCGCCGCATCGACCAGTTCGTGCTCAAGGGCAAATCGCTCTGCATCTTCGCCAGCTGGGTGAACCTGAAGGCGAGCGACGCTTCGATGAGCGCGACGCTCTCGGCGCACGGCCTGGAGAAGCTCCTCGAGGGCTACGGCGTCGAGATGCAGAAGGACGTCGTCCTCGACTTCGGTCGCTCGTTCCGCGTGAACGTGCTCACCCAGGGCGGCGTCGCTTCGGCGCGCTTCCCGCAGTTCCTGGACGTGCAGGACGACACGCGCTTCACCGGCGACGAGCAGCTGCTCGACACCTCGTTCCCCGGGTTCTTCCGCATCCCGGAGATGGTCATCCCCCTCACGTCGAGCCTGGTCATCCACGCCGACAAGCAGCCGGGGGCGAACCCGCGCATCATCGCGCGCTCGACGCCGCGCTCGCTCGTCGTGAAGGGCGACACGGTCGATCTCAAGCCGCTGAAGAGCTGGGCCACCGAGCTCAAGAAGCCGGAGTGGGCGCAGTACGGCGTCGCCGCGACCCTCGAAGGGAAGCTCAAGACCGCGTTCCCCGCGGGCGACAAGCAGGGCGTCGATGCGCCGGCCGAGGCCGAGCACCCGGCGCGCATCTTCGTCGTCTCTTCGAGCCAGTTCCTCGCGAACCCCTTCGCTCGCGCCGGCAACGGCCCGGACATGGGCCAGTTCGGCGCGCAGTTCGGCGCCATGGGCGGTGACGAGCAGCTCCTCCAGCTCGCGCAGCCGTACGCGCAGCAGGCGCTCACCGGCACCATCCTGGCGTTCAAGAACACGCTCGACTGGCTGACCGGCGACACCGATCTCCTCGCCGTCTCGGCGAAGATCTTGAGCGAGCCGGGCCTCGTCTACGGCGACGTGTCGAAGCCCAAGTTCGACGAGAACGAGACCGACGAGCAGCTGAAGAAGCGCGACGACGAAATGAAGGAAGCGCGCAAGGGGACGCAGCGATCGGTCGAGATCGTGCTCATCCTCGGCGTGCCCCTCCTCTTCGCGCTCTACGGCGTGCTCCGCTGGAGGATGCGTCTCGCCGCGCGCGAGAAGGTGAGCTTGGCCTGAACGAGCATCGGGAGTGTGGGCCGCGTTCGGCGCGGCCCAGCTCTCTCACAACGGAGATTCGAGAGATGGCGATGTCGGGTACGCAGAAGATCGGAATCGGCGCGGTGGTCTTGGCCCTCTTGGGCGTGGCCGTGTGGAAGCAGCAGCAGAAGGACGAGAAGATCGGCACCGCCACGAAGGACAGCGTGGATCTCCCCGAGATCAAGGGCTCGGACGACCTCGACAAGATCGTCATCACCCACGGCGACAAGGGCGAGGTCACCCTCGAGAAGAAGGGCGACAAGTGGATGGTGACGAAGCCGGTCGAGGCTCCCGCCAACCAGCAGAACGTGAAGTCGCTCCTCGACAACATGAAGGAGCTCAAGGTCACAGAGCTCGTCGACACGAACCTGACCGACGAGAACAAGAAGACCTACCAATTCGACACCGAGCACGCGCTCCACGTGGTCGCCTACAAGGGGGCCGACAAGAAGGTGGACGACACCTTCGGCAAGAGCGGCGCGCGCGGGCAGATGGTCATGACCGCGGGGCGCCCCGGCGTGTACGCGGCGACCGGCTACTCGACGTACCTCTACGGGCGCGAAGTGAAGAGCTGGCGCGACACCGAGATCTTCAAGTTCGAAGACACCAGCGCCGCGCAGATCACCATCGAGAAGGCGCAAGGGACGGCGGCAGGCGCCGACGGCGGCACCAAGAAGACCGAGGCCGGGACCTTCAGCTTCACGAAGAACGGCGACAAGTGGGCCGGCACGTGGAACGGCAAGGCCATCGAGCGCTTCGACGAAGAGAAGGTGAAGGACCTCCTTCGCACCTTCCACGCGCTCAACGCCGACGACTTCGGCGACGGCAAGTCGCCTGCGGACACCGGGCTCGACGCCCCCGAATCGACGGTCACGATCTCGCTCAAGGACAACGCCGGCAAGTACGTGCTCAAGCTCGGCAAGGTCTCGAGCGGAACGTCGCACTACGCGCAGAAGGACGGCGACGCGACGATCTTCGTGGTGTCGAACGGCGCTTCCGACTGGGCGCTCGCCGAGACGAGCAAGTTCCAGAAGGCGCTCGACGGCGGCGCGCCGAAGCAGGCCGCCAGCCCCATGGGCATGCCCCCGGGGATGATGGGCATGCCGGGGATGCCGCCCGGTCACCCCAGCATGCCCTGACGCGAGCTCGCACCGCATCGCTGCGTGACGCGGCGCTCCATGGCGCGTCACGCGACGCACGCCGACGCGCAATCTCCGTTGGCGCGCGCGCGGGCGTGCACTAAAGACACGCGCGATGGATCTCTTCGGACATCTGCGCGGATACGACTACGGCGAAGTTCACTTCAAGCTCGACAAGGCGACCGGGCTCCGCGCCATCGTGGCGGTGCACGACTCGCGCCTCGGGCCTGCGCTGGGCGGTTGTCGCTTCTTGCCGTACGAGACCGACGAAGCGGCGGTCATCGACGCGCTCCGTCTCGCGCGCGGCATGACCTACAAGGCGGCGATCACCGGCCTCGCCCACGGCGGCGGCAAGAGCGTGCTCATCCGCCCGCCGGGGAGCTTCGACCGCGTGGCCATGTTCCGCGCCTTCGGGAAGTTCATCGACGATCTCGGCGGGCACTACATCACCGCCGAAGACAGCGGCACCGGCCTCGAGGACATGGAAGTCATCCGCACGGTGACGAAGCACGTCACCGGCGTCGACGTCTCCCACGGCGGCTCGGGCGATCCCTCCCCCTTCACCGCGCTCGGCGTGCGGCGCGGCATCGAAGCCTGCGTACAGCACAAGCTCGGCAAGCAGTCGCTCGACGGCGTGCACGTCGCCGTCCAGGGCGTGGGCCACGTGGGCTACCACCTCTGCAAAGAGCTCCACGCCGCCGGCGCGAAGCTCTCGGTGGCCGACGTCGATCCGCTCAAGGCCGAGCGCGCGCACCGCGACTTCAAGGCCACCATCGTACCGCTCGACAAGATCTTCGCGATCGAGTGCGACGTCGTCGCCCCCTGCGCCCTCGGCTCGGCGATGAACGACACGACGATCCCGCAGATCAAGGCGAAGATCGTCGCCGGCGCGGCCAACAACCAGCTCGCCGAGCCGCGCCACGGGGACGATCTGCACGCGCGCGGCATCCTCTACGCGCCCGACTACGCCATCAACGCCGGCGGCCTCGTCAACGTCGCGCAGGAAGTGCTCGGCTACGACGCGCAGAAGTCGCGCGACAAGACACTCAAGATCTACGACACGATCTTGGACATCGCCGAGCGCAGCAAGAAGCTCAACTCGCCGACCTACAAGATCGCCGACATCATCGTCGAAGAGAAGCTCGCCAAGGTCGGTAGGTGACGAGCAACCGCCGCCTCGCGCTCCTCGCGGGGGCCGCGCTCTCGCTCGGGGGCGCGGCGCTGGCGTGCTCGAGCTCGGTGGTGGCCGACGACGTCGCCTCCGACATGGACGCGGGCGACGACGGCACCCTTGGTGACGACGGCGCGGCGAGCGGCGACGGCGCAGAGACCGACAGCGGAGGCGCGAAGGACGGCGCCGCGGGGGACGGCGGCGGCGCGAAGGACGGTGGGAGCGGCGACGCGACCTTGGCCTTCGACGCCAACGGCCCGGGCAAGACCGGCGATACGTGCAGCTTCAACCGCGACTGCGTCATCGCCGATCGTTGCGAGTGCAACGGCGGCACGTGCACCTGCAAGGTGGGCGTGCGCGGCACCGGCCAGAACGGCGTCGACGGGTGCGACAGCGGCAACCAATGCGCGAGCGCCGTCTGCGCCGAGGGGAACAAGGGGGCGTACTACTGCTCGGGCGAGTGCCTCACGCCGAGCGACTGCAAGACGAAGCTCCCGCTCTGCGAGGACATCAGCTTCGTCGGCCGCATCTGCGTGCGAAACCCCGACGGGGGCTGAGGCGCGGGGTCGCCGAGCCCTCCGCGCGCCGTCGCGCGTTTCGCTTCACGGGACTTCGCGCGCGATGACGTCGAGCGGCGCGTCGCCGAAGGCGAGCCAGCGCTCGGCGCGCTTCGGGATCTCGCGCACACCGCCGCGCGCGAGGATCACCACGCCGAGGCCCGCGCCGAGAGCGACGGTCGCGCGCACCGCCGAGAGCCGAAGGAGCCTCGCCTCGCGCTCGGGCGGAAAGAAGGCGAGCGGCCGATAGCGCGAGGCCGCCACCTCCGGCGTCACCCCCTCGGCGTGCACGGCGAGCGCCCAGAGCGCGACCACCACGTCGTCGTGCAAGGACATCATCGCCGGCAAGAGCGCCTCTTCGTGCGCCGCGCCGCCGTGCACCCCCTCGAGCGCACCGCAAATGGCCGCGCGCTCGGGCGGCGGGAGAAAGCCGCGCACGCCGTGCCCGCTCGGTGCGCAGCGCCCCTCGGCGAGAACGCGCGCCTCGGCCGCGAGCTCCTCACGCCGCGCCTCGTCTTCTTTCAAGGTCGCGCGACGCTCCTTCACCTCACGGCGGAGCGCCACTTCGACCTCTTCGAGGGCGCGGCGATCGCGCGTGGCGTCGACGTCGAGCCCGAGGTGCGTCTTCGCTCGGGCGCGGAGCTCTTCCCATCGACCGTCGACGCTCTTCGCCGGAGGGACCTCGTCGAGCCGAAGGCGCAAGCGCGCGAGCGCCGCCGAGGCCTCGCTGTAGCCGGTCGCGAGCCGCTCGAGCGCGTCGAGCGCGTCGTCGAGCTCCTGGAGCTCCGAGGTCGCGAGCCCGCCGTCGCGCAGCGTGGCGCGCACCTCGTCCATGCGCTTGGCGAGCCATGCGTCGCGCGCGCGGAGGGAAACCTCGCCCTCGGGCGCCGCCCAGGTGACGAGCGCGCCGCGCACGAGCTCGCTCGCCGACCGCGGGAGGTCGCGCTCTTCGTTCACGCGCGCGCGCTCTTCCTCGACGAGGCGCTTCAAGAGATCGCGCTCGAGCGCCCCCTCCTTCTCGAGCGGGTACTTCCAGGTGGCGATGCGCGCCTCGGCCTCGTCGAGGAGCCGCTCGCGCGCGGCGAAGGAGAACGCGTCGATGCGCCCGTCGACGATCTGCGTCCCCGGATCTTCGGCGAGGATCGATTTGAGCGCGCTCTCGCTCACCGCGCCCTTGCTCGGCGCCATCTCGAAGCGGCGGGCGAGGCGCGCGTCACCCAGCGCAAGCGCGCCGAGGAGCGCCTCTTCGTCGCGCGCGAGCCGATCGCGATTTCCCCCGTCCAGAGGCGACGTCGGCGGAACGACCACCGCCTGCGGCGCCGGTGAACCCGCGCACGCGCACAGAGCGAGCGCGAACGCCGCCCAAGATCCCCGCGCGAGCGGGCTCCGCCGCTTCGACGCCGGGGGCTTCACTCGCCGAGCACCTTCACGATGAGGCGCTTGTCGCGCTGCCCGTCGAACTCGGCGTAGAAGACCTCCTGCCACGGGCCGAGATCGAGCTTCCCCTTCGTGACGGGGAGGATCACCTCGTGGTGAATCAAGAGCGACTTCAGGTGCGCGTCGCCGTTGTCCTCGCCGGTGCGGTGGTGCTCGTAGTCCGGCCCCTGGGGGGCGAGGTGCTGAAGCCACTTCCAGATGTCCCTGTGGAGCCCGGGCTCGTTGTCGTTCACGAAGACCCCGGCGGTGATGTGCATCGCCGAGACGAGCATGAAGCCTTCTTGGATCTTCGACGACGCGAGCATGGTCTTCAGCTTGGGCGTCAGGTGCACGAGCTCTTTCTGCTTCTCGGTGTGCATGACGAGGTACTCGGTGAACGACTTCATGCGCCGAGTGTAGGACGGTTGGAACCGCGAGCGCGCGGCCCCTTGGGCCGCGACGCGCCGTTCACCGTCCCTTGACAATAATACGAACGGTCGTACTTATTTGAGGATGTCCAAGGGCGAGGAAACCCGCGAGCGCATCCTCGACCACGCCTTCCGCGCGGCCAGTCGGAACGGGCTCGAGGGGCTCAGCATCGGCGGGCTCGCCGCCGAGCTCGGCTTGTCGAAGAGCGGGCTCTTCGCACATTTCGGCTCCAAGGAAGATTTGCAGATCGCCATCCTCGACGCCGCCGCCGCGCGCTTCGAGGCGGTGGTGGTGAAGCCGGCGTTCCAGGCCCCGCGCGGCGTCGCCCGCATCCGCCGGTGGATCGACGGCTGGCTCAAATGGATGGTCGATCCCTCCGTCCCCGGCGGCTGCATCTTCATGGCCGCGAGCGCCGAGCTCGACGACAAAGAGGGCCCCGCGCGCGATTTCTTGGTCCGCTCGCAGAAGCGCCTCCTCGACGCCCTCGCCCACTCGGCCGAGCTCGCGGTGGAGGTGGGGGACTTCAAGAAGGGGCTCGACTGCGAGCAGTTCGCCTTCGAGCTCTATTCGATCATGCTGGGGATGAACCACGCCGGCCGGCTCCTCCGCGACAAGTCGGCGGAGAAGCGCGCCCGCGCCGCCTTCAAGCGGCTCCTCGCCTCCGCGTCCGCCAAGAGTTGATTCACACGCCCACCGCGCGCCGCCCGGGCGCTCGGCGGGTTCGCGCTCCCCGCCGCAAGCTACGCGAACGCCGCTTTCCCGCTCCTCCCCGCCGACCCTCCGCCCCCAAATTAGTACGACCGTTCGTGCTTGAAACTTCGCCCCGGAAACCCCACGTCCTTTGCCAAGGAGACCATCATGAGCCACGCCTACATTCTCGACGCCGTTCGCACCCCCCGCGGTCGCGGGAAGGCCGGCAAGGGGGCCCTCTCCGCGGTGCACCCGCAAGAGCTCCTCGCTCAAACGCTCGGGGCCCTCGCCAAGCGCACCGGTCTCACGCAGGCCGAGGTCGACGACGTGGTCGTCGGCGTGGTGTCGCAGGTCGGCGAGCAAGGGGCGAACCTCGCGCGCAACGCCGTCCTCGCCGCCGGCTGGCCGAACGAGGTGAGCGCCACGACCTTGAACCGCTTCTGCGGCTCGGGTCTTCAGAGTGTCCTCTTCGCCGCCATGGGCGTGCAGTCGGGCGCGCAAGATCTCGTCGTCGCCGGCGGGGTGGAGAGCATGTCGCGCGTCCCCATGGGCTCGGACGGCGGGAGCACCGACGGTTTGAACGTGAAGCTCCGCGAGCGCGTCGTCCAGGTGCCGCAAGGCATCAGCGCCGATCTCATCGCCACACTCGAGGGCTTCTCCCGCGAGGAGCTCGACGCCTTCGCCTTCACCTCGCAGGAGCGCGCGCGCGTGGCCCTCGAGGAGGGGCGCTTCGCCAAGGGGATCGTCCCGGTGATCGATCGCGCGACCGGCGCGGTGCTCCTCGCGAAGGACGAGCTCCCGCGCGCGACCACGAAAGAGGGGCTCGCCAAGCTCGAGCCGTCGTTCGTGGGGATGGGGCAAGTGCAGTTCGACGCCAGCGGGCGCACGCTCGACGAGGCGGCGCTGGCGGCGTACCCCAAGGCCGGCGCGATCCGTCACGTGCATACCGCAGGCAATTCGAGCGGCCTCGCCGACGGCGCCGGCGCGGTGCTCGTCGCTTCGGAGAAGTACGTGAAGGCGCGCGGCAGGAAGCCGCGCGCGCGCGTCCGCTCGATGGCGACCATCGGCAGCGAGCCGCTCATCATGCTCACCGCCCCCGCGCCCGCTTCGCAGAAGGCGCTGGCCAAGGCGGGCATGCAAGCGAAGGACATCGACCTCTGGGAGATCAACGAGGCCTTCGCCGCCGTCGTGCTCCAGACGGTGCGCGCGCTCGACATCGATCCTTCGCGCGTGAACGTGAACGGCGGCGCGATCGCCCTCGGCCACCCGCTCGGCGGAACGGGGGCGATGCTCCTCGGCACGGCGATCGACGAGCTCGAGCGGCGCGGCCTCGGCACGGCGCTCGTCACCATGTGCATCGGCGGCGGCCAAGGGATCGCCTTGGTCGTGGAGAGGCTCTCATGAGCCCGCGCGGAGCCCTGGGTGCGCGGGGGGCCGACGACGCGGCGGCCATGCACGGCATGAACCTCGACGCCTACTTCGATCACGAAGAAGGGGCGGCGTGGGTGCGCGGCGAGAAGACGACCGTCGCGACCGAGCTGCGCATCGCCGCCAAGGACGGCTACGTGGTGGCGGCGACGCTCTTCGCCCCCAAGGGGCCCGCGCGCGGCGTCGTCCTCCTCGCCTCGGCGATCGGGGTGAAGCGCCGCTTCTACGCGCGCTTCGCTACCTACCTGGCCGAAGGGGGGCTCGCGACCTTGACGCTCGATTACCGCGGGATCGGCGACTCGCGCCCGGCCTCGCTCCGCGGCTTCGAGACGACGCTGCACGACTGGGCCGAGCTCGATCTCGCCGCCGCGGCGACCGAGCTCCACGCGCGCTTCCCGGATCTGCCGCTCCTTTGGGTCGGTCACAGCGTGGGCGGGCAGCTCATGGGCTTCGTCCCCGAGGCCAAGGTGCACGCGGCGATGTTCGTGGCGAGCCAGAGCGGCTACTTCGGTCACTGGAACGGTCTCGGCTTCGCGCTCATGGCCACGCTCTGGCACGCGGCGATCCCGGGGATCGTGCCGCTCGCCGGCTACCTCCCGTCGAGGGTGCTCGGCCTCGGCGAAGATCTCCCCGCGGGGGTCGCCACCGAGTGGGCACGATGGGGGCGCGATCCCGACTACCTCTTGCTCCATGCACGCGAGCGCCACGGCGGCGCGTTCCTCACCTACGAAGGGCCGCTCCGCTCGCTCACCATCGCCGACGACGCCTACGCTCCGGCGCGGGCGGTGCGCGCGCTCGTCGATTGCTACCCCTTCGCCGCGCGCGAAGTGGTGCGCGTCCGTCCGCGCGACGTCGGCGTGACCAAGATTGGGCACTTCGGGTTCTTCGCGCCGCGCTTCCGCCGCACGCTGTGGAGCGACGCGCGCGCGTGGCTGAGCTCCAAGCTCGACTGAGGCGCGCAGGTTCGCACACGTCAAAGCCTCGCGAGGGTCGGTTAGGCAGCGTGACATGTCGCACGCTGCACGACTCGCCAAGGTCGGCTACCCTTCGCGCGATGTTCGAACGCCTCGTCGCCCCTTTGGAATCTCGCTTCTTCGAGAGCCGCGTCGGTCTCACGGCCACGCGGGCCGTCGAGCACGTGCTCACCCGTGCCGCGTCCGCTGCGTGGCCGATGGTCAAGCGCGCCAACCGCGCCTTCGAGCGCCCCGCGCCGACGCCGAAGTGGGCCCCTGGCCCGCTCCTCAAGCGACGCGAGCGCACCTTCCCCACCTTGGGCTGGCCGCGCGAGACCGACTCGCTCTGCCCGCGCTGCGTGAAAGAGGTAAGGACCGAGATCTTGAGCGGCGAGCGCGAGCTCGAGACCTTGATCGAAGGGAAGCCGGGCGAGATCCGCGCGCGCATCGTGGAGAAGGACGGGCGCATCGTCATGGTGAAGGAGTGCCCGACGCACGGGCGCTTCGAGGACGTGATGGCCATCGACCCGGAGTTTCTCGCGCGCATCGAGCGGCTCTACCCGGGGCGCGATTTCTTCGCCCCCGACTCACCGCTCCGCCAGCACGGGAGCTCGAGCGTGAAGTACGGCCGCGGCGCCGTGCTCACCGTCGACCTCACGAACCGCTGCAACATGATGTGCGACCCGTGCTTCATGGACGCGAACCAAGTGGGCTACGTGCACGAGCTCACCTGGGACGAGCTCCGGAAGATCCTGGACGACTCGCTCACCGTGACGCCGCGAAGGCAGATGAGCGTGCAGTTCTCCGGCGGCGAGCCCACGCTGAGCCCGTATTTTCTCGACGCGATCCGCTACGCGAAGGAGGTCGGCTACTTCTGCGTGCAGTGCGCCACGAACGGCGTGCTCTTCGCGCAAGATCCCGAGCTGGCGAAGAAGGCCAAGGAGGCCGGCCTCCGCCTCGCGTACCTGCAGTTCGACGGCGTGACCAACGAGGCCAACGCCCACCGCAAGGTGGGGAACTTGTTCGACGTGAAGCAGCGGGCCATCGAAAACCTGCATGCTGCAGGCATCGACGTGGTGCTCGTCGTCACCGTGGTGAACGGCGTGAACAACGACCAGGTGGGCCCCATCGTCGACTTCGCCATCGCCAACGCCGACAAGGTCACGGTCGTCAGCTTCCAGCCGGTGAGCTTCACCGGGCGCGACGAAGACATCGACGACACCACGCGCGAAGCGCAAAGGTACACGCTGAGCCACCTGGCGCACGACGTGAAGACGCAGCTCGGCGCGACCGAGCCGCTCCGCGATTGGTTCCCCCTCTCGGCGATGGGCCCCTTCAGCGACCTCACCGATCTGCTCATGGACCGAGGCTCGGACTGGGGCGCGCTCAAGTGCGGCTGCCACCCGAACTGCGGCATCGGCACGGCGCTCTTCGTGAACAAGGAGACGAAGGAGATGGTGCCTCTCTGCGAGTTCCTCGATCTCGAGGGGCTCCTCGGCGACATCGGCGAGATCACCGACGCCGCGCAGAGCCGCACGGTGACGCTCGCCGAGGTGGCGCTCGCGCTCTTCAAGAACTTCCGTCCGGAGAAGGCGCCGCGCGGCTTCACCTTCTACCACCTGGTGAAGCAGTTCTTGAGTCAGACGGGGAACCGCGGCGCCAAGGTGGGCGAGTTCGCCGAAGACGCGAAGGAGTTCCCCTGGCGCGTGCTCTTCGTCGCCGGCATGTGGTTTCAGGATCTCTTCAACTACGACTTTCGCCGCACCGAGATGTGCATCATTCCCTACGGCACGCAGATGGGAGAGATCAGCTTCTGCGCGTACAACACCGGCGTCGGCTTCCGGAACGTCATCGAGAAGATGAAGGCCAACGCCAGCGTCGCCGAGTGGTACCGCGAGCACGGGCGTCACCCCGTCTACGCGAAGAACCAGGATCTCCCGCTCCCCGAAGCTCTCGGGACGATCGTGATGCCCGAGTCCGCGCGGCGGCTCGAGGAGGCCTCGCGCGCGCGCGCCGAGGTCACGCACCTGGCGACGAAGCGCGTGCGCCTCCCCGTGGTGGCTTGAGGATGGCCTGACGTGGACTGAGGTGGCCTGAGGCCGGTCGGCGACGGGTTACTTCCCGCAGCGGGCGCGCATCTTCGCCGGCGAGCCGCCGAAGACCATCACGCACGATTTCAACGCGTCGACGCCGAGATCGCCGTCGCTCGGGCACTCGGCGTCGGCTTGCGAAGCGAAGAGCCCGAGATCGATCGCCACTTCGTGCTCGCCCGCTTGCACGCGCACGCCGCGCACGGTCCGCATCGCCAGCGCCCCCGAAGCGGCGTCGTGACGACGCGTGCTCGGCGCGCTTCGCTTGGCGAGGCCGCGCGCCGCACGCGCGCCGGACGAGAGATCGCTCGTCGCCGCGCCGGTGTCGACGACGAGGCTCACGCGCTGCCCCTCCACCGCACCGGGCACGGTAAAAATGCCGCCGCACGCGTCGGCCCCTTTGGGCGCGAGGTCGGCCTTCCGCGTCGCCAGCGCTTTGTTCGCTTCGTCCTCGCTGACCACGCGGAGCTCGCCGGCGTCGAGATCGAGGAGCACCGTCTCGTGCTCGTCGGCGAGGAGCTGCGGCGAGAGCACCACGCCGATCCCCGCGCGTGCGCCGAGACCGCGCGCGTCCTGCTCGAGCACGAGCATCGGCCCGCTGGGGAGCGCCCCCCATCCGTCGATGCGCACCGACGCGAGATCGGCCTTCCGCCCGGCCATGTTCACCCCGGCGTGATCTTGCACGCCGCCGCCGCCGTCCTTCGTCGCGAGGCGCGCTTTCCGCGCGGCCCATCCGGCGACGACGTGCACCGAGGCGCCGGTGTCGAGCAAGATCCACGTCGGTTGTCCGCCGAGCGTGCCGCGCACGAGAGGGACAGGCGCGAGATCGTGCGTGCCGAGCTCGACGTGTGCGCGGCGCGGAGCGGGCTTGGTCGCGGCGCTCGACGCGCTCCCCGGCAGGGCGGACGACGAAGCGGCCGGCACACCGCCGCTCGACGACGCGGCGTTCGTCGCCGCGTTGCTCGACGGCGCGCCGCTCGGAGCCGCCACCGCCCCCGACGACGCGCCGAGCAGGAGGACGACCCCTGCTAGCGCGCGCATCGCCCGGCCACGTGGTTCGGTTGGAGGAAGAGCACGCACTGTTTCAGCACGTCCATGCCGATCACGCCATCACGAGGGCACTCGGAGTCGCCTCCGCTCCCCGGCATGAAGTCCATGTCGACCGTTCGGGTGACCTCTCCGGCGATGAGCTTCGCGTGCCCGAGCGTGCGCGTCGGGACCTTGCCGCCGGCGGCGTACACCGCTTCCTTCCCCGGTACGGTGCGCCCCGCGAGGCGCCGGCCGGGATCGCTCGCGTCGAGCAGATCCGATCTGTGCGACCCGGTGTCGACGAGGAGCGCAGCCGGTGCGCGGTCGACCGTGGCCGTGAGGACGAACGCGGTGCCCGGTTGCATCGCGTCGCCGTCGCTGCACACGCGCGGCGGCGATCCGAAGAGCGAGGCCCCCTCGCCCCCGCCGAGCTCGCCGCGACCGCGCTCGCTGGAGACGAGGTGCATCTCTTCGCGCGCGAGGTCGAGCACCAAGGTCTCGCCCATCTTCGCGAGGTGCTGCGGCGAGATGAACGCGCCGATGCCGAGGCGCTCGATGGCCTCGGGGATCTCGGTGACGAGCACCGGGCCGTCGGGAGTTGCGCCCCACCCGTCGATGCGGAGATCGGCGTGCTCGAGTCGCGACGTGAGGATCGATCGCCCGGCGTGGTCGACGCCGACGCTCGCGTCCCCGCGGGTCACGAGGTGCGCTTGGCGCGCGAGCCACCCGGCCACCGTGTGCCCGGTGCTCCCGGTGTCCACCAGCATCCACGTGGGCTGACCGCCCACCGTGCCGCGCACGAGGGGGACGGGGAAAGGATGGCCGTCGAGCTCGAAGTGCAAGCGCACCGACCGCGCGCCGCCCGACGTGTCCGGGGCCGGCGCGAGGGTGGCGACGATCGCGCCCTGGCCGGACGTGCTCGTGCGCGCCGGAGGCGGCGGCGCAGGGACGGGAGGCGAGGGCGATGCACCGCACGCCGCGACGGCGACCGCGCTCAAGAGAGCGAAGAGGCCGCGAGCCGCGCCGACCTGCGCGGATCCACCGAGGGCATGCGAGCGAAGAGCCACGACACGGCCCAAAGTAGCACGCGACGCCGCGCCCCGCCGGCCCTTGCCCGGCCTCCGCCCCAAAGCTACGCTCGCCGCCCACTTCACGGGACGCGCGAAATCCGCGCGCTCGAACGACAGAGGATTACGCGCATGCCGCTCACCGATCGCGTCAAGCAAATCATCTCCTGGTACGGCTCCGACACCCCGGGCGTTCGCGCCAACCTGGTGCGCATGATGAACACCGGCACCCTCGCGGGGACCGGCAAGTTCGTCATCCTCCCCGTGGATCAGGGCTTCGAGCACGGCCCCGCGCGCTCCTTCGCGCCGAACCCGGACGCGTACGATCCCGACTACCACTTTCAGCTCGCCATCGACTCCGGGTGCAACGCCTACGCGGCGCCGCTCGGCTTCCTCGAGGCGGGGGCGGACAAGTTCGCCGGACAGATCCCGCTCATCCTCAAGCTGAACAACTCCGACACCCTCGCCAAGGTCGACCAACCGTGCAGCGCGGTGACCGGCTCGGTGAAGGACGCCGTGCGCCTCGGCTGCTCGGCCATCGGCTACACGATTTACCCCGGCTCGGGGCAGCGCAACACGATGTACCAGGATCTGCGCGAGCTCATCTTGGAGGCCAAGGAGCACGGGCTCCCGACGGTGCTCTGGGCCTACCCGCGCGGCGCCGGCATCTCGAAGGACGGCGAGACTGCCGTCGACGTCGCCGCGTACGCGGCGCAGATCAGCGCCCAGCTTGGCGCGCACGTCATCAAGATCAAGCCGCCGAAGGACTTCATCGAGCAGGCCGAGGCGAAGAAGGTCTTCGAGAAGTGCGGCATCCCGACCAAGACGCTGGCCGACCGCGTGAAGCACTGCGTGCAGAGTGCATTCAACGGCAAGCGCATCGTGATCTTCTCCGGCGGCGAGGCCAAGGGGACGGACGAAGTGCTCGAGGAAGTGAAGGGGCTCGCCGCGGGCGGCTCCTTTGGCAGCATCATGGGTCGCAACGCCTTCCAGCGCCCGCGCCCCGAGGCTCTCAAGCTCCTCGCCAGCGTGATGCAGATCTACAAGAGCGTCTGATGGCAACCGACTCGATCCGCGCGCCCGCCGCGCCGCCTGTGATGGGCACCACGCTTCGCGAGCACGTGCTCGCGGGGATGCAAGCGGCGCCCGGCGCCACCGGGCAGTTCACGTCGCTCCTGAACCACATCTCGCTCGGCGTGCGCATCATCACGTCGCGCGTGCGGTCGGCCGGCCTCGCCGGGCTCCTCGGCTACACCGGGGAGACGAACGTCCAAGGCGAGGCGGTGCAGAAGCTCGACGCGTACGCCAACGACGTGCTCGTCAACGTTCTCGAGCGGAGCGGTCACTGCGGCATCATCGCCTCCGAAGAGCTCGACGAAGCACGCTTCGCCGAGCGCTCGGGCAAATACGTCGTGCTCTTCGATCCGCTCGACGGCTCGAGCAACATCGACACGAACGTGTCGATCGGCACCATCTTCGCCATCCTCCGCCGGAGGCCCGGCGAGCTCGTGCCGCTCGTCGAAGACGCGCTCCAACCGGGGACCGAGCTCGTCGCCGCGGGCTACGCGCTCTACGGCCCTTCCACGCTCTTCGTGGTGAGCACCGGGCACGGCGTCGACGGCTTCACGCTCGACCCCGCCGTCGGCGAGTTCTTCCTCTCGCACCCGAACATGCGCATCCCGAACCGCGGCAACACCTACTCGGTCAACGAAGGGAACTACCCGCGTTGGTCGAAGGGGATCCGCGAGTGGAGCGACATGATGAAGAAGGACGATCCGGAGCGCGGCTACCCGTACGGGCACCGCTACGTCGGCTCGCTCGTCGCCGACGCGCACCGCACGCTGCTCCGCGGCGGCATCTTCGCCTACCCGGCCGACGAGAAGAGCCCCAAGGGGAAGCTCCGCCTCCTCTACGAGGCGAACCCGATGGCGTTCCTCTTCGAGCAAGCGGGGGGCGCGGCCATCGACGGCAAGAACCGCATCCTCGACATGCAGCCGAAGGAGCTCCACCAGCGCACGCCGCTCATCCTCGGATCGAAAGAGGACGTCGCCACCTTCGCCTCGTACGCCGCGAGGGGCTGAGGCCCTAAGCCCACCCTGGTGGGGTTCTGCGAACTTGTGCGCCCCCCCAACGCTGGGCGTGTGGGGCTCGCGCGCGTGCGAAGCACGCGTCGCCGGAGGCGAGGCGGGGGAGGATCGCGAAGGGAGCGACAGCGACCGAGCGAGGGGGAGCGCATGCTCCCCACCAGAGTGGCCTAGCTCCCGAATCCGAAGGCTCGGCGCCGAAGCGGCGAACTTCGGATTCAGGACGCTAGATCCGCGTCTCACTCACCACGACGACGTCGACCTGGCGCACTGGGTGCGCGCCGAGATCGGTGACGTCGAAGGCGCCGCCGAAGCCGAGCCCCTGCATCACGATCGAGCTCCCCTTCTCCGGTGTGCCCGAGGGGAAGCGCACGCGCGAGCGCACACGGAAGACCACGCGGGTGCCCCGCGCGCCGGGGTGCACGCGCAGCGGGTTCTTGGCGAGCTCGCGGAGCACGACGCGCGCGAGGTCTTCCCACGCGCGCTCCTCCGCGTCGGCGTCGAGGAGGCGCACGCTCACGGCGATGCCGCGCTCGTCGGTCGTCGCTTCGAAGGTCGCCTCGCCCCGGCTCGGCGCGAGGCTCGCGTGGATCGCGTCGTGGGTCACACGGACCACCACGCCGCCGGGGCCCGTGCCGAGCTCGGTGTCGTGCGCGTCGAGCGCGCCGATCATCGCGCCGTGGGCGCCGTGGGCGTCTCGCGGTGAGTCGCTCGGCGCGAGCACCAGCGGCAGCGGACGCGCGCCGGCGCGAGCGAGCCCGAGATCGACCGGGCCGCGGGGAACGACGAGGTCGTCACGCCCTCGCTCGGCGGTCGAAGCGGGCGACGCGGTGGATGCGCTGGGCGTGCTCGAAGCGGTCGGCGCTGGTCTTTCGTCGAGCTCTTCGGTGACGCGTGCTTGGCGCGCCTCGCGCGGCTCGCGCGCCGCTACCTCGGCGTGGGCCGTCACGCGGATCGGATCGGTCGGTCGATCTTCCAGAGCGAACGCCGGAGCGACCGGACCGACCGGCAGGGTCTCGGGCCGATCGAGCTCCACCTCGACCGTCAGCTCCGGCTCGGACGGAGCGGGAGCGGGCGGCACGCTGACCTGCGATCGTGCAGCAACATCGCCGGTCGCCCAAATTGCCCCGCCGTGCGTTGCCGCCGCGAGCACGAGGAAAAGCGCGGCACGACGCGTGTCCGCGCGCGGCGACCCTGGCGTCTGGACGAAGCTCTTCGGTCGCATTTCGTGCCGTCTTCGAGCGTGCGGCACGCGTGCACGCGGATCACGCTCGCCCCTTCGGTGCACGGCCGAGCTTCGCGATTCATACTTTGCTCGCTTCTTGCAGGTTGTCCGGTCGAGACGCGCCCCTGGGCGTGCGCGGTGCTACGACTCGGCTCGCCCCTTCGCATCGTCTTCTTCGGAGGCTCGCCATGCATGCCGAAACGGATCTGATTCTTCATCGCGGCCGATTCACGCGGTCGATGTTCGCCGTGCGGCTCGTGCAGCTCTTCGACTTCGTCTTCGCGGTCGTCGCGCTGCTCCTCCTCGGGCGGTTTCTCCTCGCGTACAGCGGGCACCGCACGGTGCAGCCGATGCTCGTGGAGCTCGTGCAGATCGCCGACCGCGTGGCCGCGCCGTTCCATCGTGTGCCGACGACGTACGATCCCGCGGGTCACCCGCTCGCGTGGGCGTACATCGCGGCGCTCCTCGTGTGCGCCGTGGCCTATCGGCTCCTCGTTGGAGCGACGCGTCGCCTCGCCCGCCCGAAGGCGGACTTCGACGACGCGTGACGTGAACGAGGTCAGCGCGGCATGTCGGCGACGGTGCGCGGCTCGAGCTTCGAGTTTCCGAACGAGTAGCTGACGATGCCGGTCAGGCTCTGGAACACCTGCCCCTGCTCGAAGCCGGTCGGCGGATACACCGTGCCGGCCGCGGGGGTGCCGTAACGGGTGAAGATCGAGTCGTCGACGCGGAGGTTCCCGGTGACGAGGAACTCGTAGAACTTCGACGTCGCGCCGTCGGGGATGGCGTTGGTGATGGTCAGTGGTCCGGTGACGGTGACGAGCATCGACTCGTAGGCCTCGGCCTTGGCGCCGTTCGTGGCGATGTCGCCGGCGGCGACGGTGATGGGCGCGAAGGGGAGCGTGGTGCCGTTGTCGTTGGCGGTGATGACCGGCGCGAACACCGTGCTGATGCCGAAGTTCTCGGCGTAGTAGCCGGTGAAGCTGATCTTGTTCCCGATGACGACGCCTTGCGGCGCCGAACCGGTGAAGACCGCGAGGCCGCTGAAGTCGGTCGTCCCCGTCTGCACGAAGAAGCCCTTCGAGCTCCCTACGTTCGGTGACGGGGAGAGCGCGGTCACGTAGACGTCGGTGATGGCGACGGCCACGCCCGGCTTGGGGTGGTTCGGATCGCCCGGGTTGCGAATCGCCGCGAGCGTGGTGACGCACGGCTGGGTGCCGGGGTTCGCCGTCGGGCACTTGTCGCACTGGTCGCCGTGCCCGTCGTTGTCGGCGTCGGTCTGCGTCGAGTTGGGGACGTCGGGGCAGTTGTCGTCGCCGTTGGCCACGCCGTCGCCGTCGAAGTCGTTGGCGTCGGGCTTCGTGCAGTCGTTCCCCGCGTCGCGCGGGCAGCGGTCGCACGCGTCGCCCACCGTGTCGCCGTCGGCGTCGGCTTGCTTGCCGTTGTCCATCGGGCGGATCGGGTTGAAGAAGTCCGGGCAGTTGTCCTTGGCGTCGGGGATGCCGTCGCCGTCTTTGTCCTGCGCGGTGATGCCGTCCTTGTACTCGTCGCGCCAGGGGACGCAGCTCGGCTCGTTCGTCGGCTCGGTGTCGCGGCAGAAGAAGAGCGGGTACACCGCCTCGCCCGCGGTCTTGATCCCCGCGAGGGTGATGCCGCCGCCGATGTCCTTGGCCACGCACGCCTTCTTGGGCACGCCGCAGACGTCGCCGGTGCCGGCATTGATGTCTTCGCAGTCGGCGGCGCCGATGGCCGCGTCGCTCAAGAGCGCCGTGTCACCGTAGAGCACGGTGCCGCCGCGGAGCACGAGCACGACGTCTTCGACGCCGGCGTCGATGACCGCGCGGTGATCTTTGCTCTTCGATCCGTCGAAGATGGCGACGTCGGCCATGTAGCCGGTCTTGAGCGAACCGATCTTGTCGCCGATCCCCGCGGCGAACGCGGCGTTCTGCGTGGCCATGCGCCACAAGTCAGAGTCGGAGAAATGCTTGGCGAAGTAGCTCTTGTTGAGCCCGTCGGCGCACTTGAGCTCGCGCAGCATGTTCATCGAGCCGGTGGGCATCCAGTCCGTGCCGAGCGCGATGGGGACGCCCGAGGCGTCGAGCATCGTGACCGAAGCGGTGTTGCCGTAGCAGTCCACGTTCGAACGCGGCGACCAGATGACCTCGGCGCCGTCGTGCTGGTAGTTCGCTGCGTCGTCGGGGCCAGCGGAGATCGAGTGGATGATCGCCGTCTGCGGCTGAATGAGGTCGTAATAACCGTTCGTCGGATCGTCTTTGCTGGTGCAGCGGATCTCGTTCTCCGCTTCTTGATCGATCCCCTCGGCGATGTGCGGCAGGTAGCTGTCGAGGCCCGAGATCGATCCCGATTTGGTGCGGTTCGGACCGTACGAGCAGCCCGACGTCTGCATCGCCCCGCTGCTGTCGTCGAGCGGGAAGGTGTCGGAGTTCGCCGCCTGCATCGGCAGCTGTTGGAAGAGCGAGGGATCCGAGTCGTCGAGGTTCCGGAGGAGCCCCGGCGTGCCACCGGCGCCCGCCGTCGCCGTCGCGCCGCCCATGACGAAGCGGAGCTCGGCGAAGCGCACGACGTTCTGCGAAGCGCCGCTCTTCGTCTTGAGCGGAGTCGCGCCGTGCGCCCCTTTGCGCCAATCGTTTCGGTGCTCGTAGCGGATCCCGGGGTGCGAGGCCGGCGTGTTGTTGGCGTAGGAGATGTGATCGTGCGGGTTGATGAGCGAAGGCGAGATGACGCCGTTCGCGCACGTGACCTGCGTCATCGCCGCGTAGCCCGGCGTCTGCGAGCAGTCGCACGCTGCGCAGGTGATGACCCCCTTGTCGTTCACCACGATCTCGCCGCGGTGGAGCACCTCGTTCGGCGCGAGCACCGTGCCTTGGAAGATCTTCCCGCCGGTGCCGGCCTTGGCGACGTTGCACGTTCCGGTGGCCGGCGGCGTCAGCGGCGCGCGCGAGCACTCGGTCACCTTCACGTTGTCGTTCGGCTTGAGGACCGGATCGCCACGCACCGGCTCGGCGTCGGCCCCCGCGTCGTCCCCAGTGCCCCCTTCGCCTGCGTCGGTCCCCCCGCCGGGCTTGTCGTTCGTGCTGGAGCTACAGGCGGCCGGGACGATGACGAACGAGAGCAGCGGAAGCGTGAGAAGGAGCGAAAGACGCATTGCCGAAAACCCCTGGAAAAAAGAGGAAAGCCGAGCCCCCGCCGGCACAGAACCCGCGGCCCAGAGCCGAGGCCTTGAGAATGAAGGAAGTTTGGGCCACGCGCCATGGACGCGTGCGATCTTTCACCCCACCCGGGGCTTTCTCACCCCGGGGGCGGGTCCTTGAGGACCGGCTGGGCGCCGGTCGACGTGAGGCTCCCTTTCGTCACGACCGTGGTCTCGATGTCCTCGAGCACCGCGAGCGGGTCTTTGACCGCGGCCTCGACGCGCAAGCCGAGCTTCTGCGCGAGGGCGTCGAGCGCACCGATGAGCACCGGTGCGCCGGTCTGCTTCACGATCTTCTCCCAACCGATGCCGTCGAGGAGCCCCTTCGGCGATCCGTCGCCCGACTCGCGCACGCGGCGCACCCACTCGGTGAGGTCCGCCTTGCTGAGCCCCTCGGCCAAGACGTCGGTCCCGGTGAGCGCGGGCTTCCCCGCCGCCGCCGGCGTGTGGAGCGCTTCGAAGAACCACGCGGCGTCGAAGAGCGCGAGGTCGTACGCGCTCGTGAGCGCACGCAGCAAGGCGGCCTCGGAGAGCGCGCGACCACCGGCGGACGCGGGCGCGTCCCCACGCCAGAAGATCCACCACTCGGAGAGCGGCGCGAAGCGGACGATCGTCTCGGCGGTGAGCCCCTCTTCGAACGCGGCGTCGGTGAGGTCGCCGGCGACGAACGCGTCGTGCACGACCTCCTCGACCTTGGCGTCGTCGTCTTTGAGCGCCGCCTTGGGGCCGCGGATCTTCCACTCCGACAAGATCGGCCCGCGCACCTCGCGCGGCAGATGCCGGAAGATCTGATCGGCGGCCCCCTCCGGGCCGTGGGGGAAGAAGTGGGTGACGAGCTCGCGCGCGCCGCGCACGCGCCCTTCGCTCGTGCGGCGGAAGGTTTCGAGCCCCAGACAAAAGCGACCGAGCGGCGACGTCAGATCGTTGGCCACGGCCGTAGGTTACCCGACCTTCCGTGCGCTGTGCGTGTGCTAGGAGTCGATCATGTTCGTGCTCATGTTCGTGTACAGGGCGCGAGAGGTCGTGCGATGAGCGAGCCCCTCCTCGTCACCTCGGCGGTCGTCCTCCCCGCGGCCGATCTCACGTGGACGGCGACGCGCGCCGGCGGCCCCGGGGGTCAGAACGTCAACAAGGTCTCTTCGCGCGTCGAGCTCCGCTTCGATCTCGCGGGGACGACGGCCCTCGACGTCTTCACCAAGGGGCGTTTGCGCAGTATCGCGCGCGGCTTCCTCGACGCCGAGGGGCGCATCCTCTTGAAGAGCCAGAAGACGCGCGACCAGGCGAAGAACCTCGCCGACGCCCGGGAGAAGCTCCGTGAGCTCGTTCTCCGCGCCCTCGAGCGCCCCAAGCCGCGCCGCGCCACCAAGCCTTCGCGCGCGGCGAAGGCGCGGAGGCTCGACGAAAAGCGCCACCAGGGCCAGAAGAAGGCGACCCGGCGGAGCGGCAAAGACGACTGAAAGGCCCGGCGGATCGGCGCCGGCTCCTTGCATTTTCCCCGAAAATTCGTAGGAAGACCCGGGCATGTCGGCCCCTCCCCTCTCCACGCTCGCGAGGCGCCGCCTCGCCGACGAGGTGGGGCGGCTCACGAAGGAAGCGCCGTACACCGTCGCGCTCGCCTATCCCTCGCCCTACGGCGCGGCGATGAGCTCGCTCGGCTACCAACGCATCTACCGCGCGCTCCACGAAGCTTCGGGCCTCGGCTGCGAGCGCGCCTTCCTCGACGACGACGCCGAGGGGGATCTCTCCCTGCAAGGCCGGCCGCTCACCTACGAGTCGCTCCGCCCGCTCGAGGACTTCCCCGTCGTGGCCTTCAGCGTGGCCTACGAGATCGAGCTCGGAGGCCTCGTGTGCATGCTGGACGCCGCCAGCATCCCCGCACGAAGGAGCGAGCGTGACGATCGGCACCCGTTCATCTTGTGCGGCGGGCCGCTCACCTTCTCGAACCCGCTCCCCCTCGCGGCGATGGCCGACGCCGTCATCATGGGCGAGGCCGAGGAGCTCGTCGTCGTCGCGCTGAACGCGCTCCGTGACGTGACGCCTGGTCCGGGCTTCCGCGCACGCCAGCTCGAAGCGATCGCCAAGGTCCCGCACGTGTTCGTCCCCGAGGTGCACGGCGCGCTCATGCCGCCGGTGGCCAAGGTCGACAACTCGCAGCTCCCCGCGTGGGGCCCCATTCGCACGCCGCACGCCGTCCTCTCGAACATGTTCTTGATCGAGAGCGAGCGCGGCTGCTCCCGCACCTGCACGTACTGCGTGATGCGCCGCTCGACCAACGGCGGCATGCGCATGGTCCCCATGGAGAAGCTCCTCGCCACGATCCCGGAGGACGCGAAGCGCGTCGGCCTCGTGGGCGCGGCGGTGAGCGATCACCCGCGCGTGGTCGACGTGGTGAACACGCTCGCCGATCGCGGAGTCGAGGTGGGGCTCTCTTCGCTCCGCCCCGACCGGCTCACCGACGCCTTCGTGGGTGCGCTGAAGCGCGGCGGCTACAAGACCCTCACCACGGCCATGGACGGTCCGAGCGAGCGCATGCGCGAGTCGCTCGAGCGGCGCGCCAAGGTGAAGAACCTCGTCAAGTGCGCCGAGCTCGCCAAGGCCCACAAGATGGATCGGCTGAAGCTCTACTTGATGATCGGTCTCCCCGGCGAGGAAGACTCGGACATCGACGAGTGCATCGCCTTCTCCGCCGAGCTCTCGAAGATCGTCCCCCTCTCGCTCGGCATCGCCCCCTTCTGCGCGAAGCGCAACACGCCGCTCGACGGTCAGCCCTTCGCCGGCATCGACGTCGTCGACGACCGCCTCGATCGCCTGCGCCGCGGCCTCAAGGGGCGCGTCGACGTGCGCGCCACGAGCGCGCGCTGGGCCTGGGTCGAGTACGTGCTGGCTCAAGGCGGCGAGGCCGAGGGGCACGCTGCGATCGACGCCGCGCGCGCCGGGGGGAAGTTTGCACACTACAAGAAAGCCTTCGCCGCCCTCGCCCCCACGCGCGCGCGAAGGGCGCTCAAGATCGCCGCGGTCTAGCGTCCCGAGTCTGAAGTTCTTCGGCAGGCCGACGAACTTCGACTCGGGACACTAGCCCACCCTCGTGGGGAACTTCGTTCCCCCTCATCGCTTCGCGATGAGCCTCCCCCGCATCGCCTTCGGCGAGCTCGTGCGCTGCACGAGCCGTTCACTGGCACCGCCTCGCTG
>CAZHHD010000004.1:0-6380 GCA_964531795.1 uncultured Polyangiaceae bacterium
GAGTCAGAAGGCTCGGCGCCGAAGGCGACGAACTTCGGACTCAGGACACTAGCGACGAAAGACGACGACCCGGTTTCGACCGGAGCGCTTGGCCTGCACCAGCGCGGCGTCGGCGGCGGCCACGAGCTCGTTCACCTCCACGACCTGGTGCTCGGGGAAAGAGCACACGCCGAGGCTGATGGTCACGTCGAGGCGCTTCGACTCGAACTCGAACGGGGTCGCGGCCACGATGTTGCGCAGGCGCTCGCCGAGCTGCGCCGTGCCGAGCAGCGCGGTACCGCGACACACGACGCAGAACTCTTCGCCGCCGTAGCGAGCGAGCACGTCTTCGCTGCGGAGCGTCTCGTGGATGCGCCCGGCGATGTCGGCGAGGACGAAGTCGCCTGCCAGGTGGCCGTGGGTGTCGTTCACTCGCTTGAAGTGATCGACGTCGAGCATGATGACGCCGAGCGGATCGTTGTGACGCTTGGCGTAGGCGAACTCGTTCTCAAGCCGGTGGAGCAGGTACGAGCGATTGAAGGCCTGCGTGAGCCGATCGCGCAGCGCCGAGTTGTACATCTCGCGCTGGAAGGACTCGTCGAGATCGTCGGTGTACGTGAACTTGAGGATGGTGGTCGTGCCGAGGCGGATCTTGTCGCCGTCGTCGAGCGGGCGTGAACCCTCGAGACGCACGCCGTTGACCAGGGTCCCGTTCGCGCTCCCCAAGTCTTCGATGATGAGACGACCGCCATCCTCGAAGATGCGCGCTTGGCGGCGCGAGATGCCGTCGTCGTCGAGCTGGACGTCGGCCTTCGAGCCGCGGCCGAGCACGGTGCCGTCGGGGTCGACGCGGAACATCTGCCCGACGCCGGCGCCGGAGAGGACGATGAGGTAGGGACGATCGCGCCGCGAAAGCGGCTCGGGCTCCGCGATTTCGAGTCGACGGGTCTCCGTCCCCTCGAACAACGCGTCGTCGTCGTCGTTCCCCCCTGTCACTCCGCTAGGATCGCACGCCCCCGGCGCTCGTCAACTTCTCGGCGGGGGCGCGGAGGGGCAGCGCCTGCCCTTCGCGCCTCTCACGCCAGCCACACGACGGTCACCCCGTCGCCCCCCTCGTCTTGCGTTCCCGGGCGGAAGAAAGCCACGAAACGATTGTCTCTCAGCTCACGACGGACGGCGTCGCGGAGCGCGCCGGTGCCGTGCCCGTGGACGAGAAAGGCCACGCTCCGCGCCTCGTTGATGGAGCGGTCGATGAACTGACCGGCCATCGCCAAGGCGTCGTCCACGCGCAGCCCGCGGAGGTCGCAGGTGTTGTCGCTCGTGGCGATGGCCACCTCGCGGCGCACCTCGCCCCGGGCTTCGCCCCGACCGGCGTCGCGTTTGGGGGTCGCCGCGGAGGGACGCGGCGCCTCGTCGACGCTCTCGAGCTCGGCAGCCGCGACGGTGAGCTTGAGCGCGCCGGCGCGCACACGAACCCCGAGCGGCCCCACTTCGAGCACCTCGGCTTCGGCGCGGAGGCGCGGGACGAAGACGCGCGCCCCCTTCTTGAGGCGGGATGGATCGAGGGGTTCGCGCTCGCGGGCGTGGGCTCGAGGGACGACGAGGGGCTCGAGCTCGCCGCCCAAGGCGAACGCGCTGGCGACGCGCTCCACCGCGCGGGCCGCCTCTTTCACTTCGCGTTCGTCGAGCTTCTTCTGCCGCAGCTTGGCTTGCGCCGCGTGGAGATCTTCCTTCGCGCGGGTGAGTCGCGCGAGCACCGCCTCGGCCTCGCGTGACACCACGCGCTCTTCGCGCCGCTTCGCCGCGAGGAGCTCCTCCTCCAGGCGCGCCGCGTGCGAAGCCGCCTCTTGCTCGCGGCGCTCCGCCGCTGCGCGCGCGAGCTCCAGGGCGGCGCGCTCGTCGTGGAGCTTCTGCACCACCGTCTCGAAGCTCTGATCTTCCCGCGAGAGGAACCGCTCGGCGCGCTCGATGACGGTGCTCGGCATGCCGAAGCGGCGCGCGACCGCGAGGGCGCTCGAGCTCCCGGGGATGCCGACCGTCACCTTGAACGTCGGCTCCATCGACGCGAGATCGAAGCCCACCGACGCGTTCTCGAAGCGCGTGTCGGCGAGGGCCAGGGCCTTGAGCCCCTCGTAGTGCGTGGTGACGACGACCGCGCCCTCGCGCGCCGAGAGCGAGTCCAAGATCCCCGCCGCCAGCGCCTCGCCTTCGCGCGGGTCGGTGCCGCCGGCGAGCTCGTCCAAGAGCACGAGCGTCCCCGGCCCGGTGCTCTCGAGGATGCGCGTCACGTTGGCCACGTGCGCGCTGAAGGTGGAGAGACTCTTCGTGAGGCTCTGATCGTCGCCGACGTCGGTGAGCACCTCGGAGAAGAAGCCGAGCGTCGAGCCTTCGCCGCACGCCACGGGGAGCCCGGCGCGGATCATGAGCGCGGCGAGCCCCATCGACTTGAGCGCCACCGTCTTGCCGCCGGCGTTGGGGCCGCTCACCACGACCGCGCGTCCGCGCGAGACGGCGAGATCGCTGGGAACCACCTTCGGCAGCGTGAGGGCGAGGAGCGGATGGCGCGCCGCGCGCAGATCCATCCGCGGCTCGGGCACCATGTCGGGGAAGACGAGCGAGATGTCCTCGGCGAGCTTCGCCGTGGCGGCGAGCACGTCGGCGCGGGCCACCGCCTCTCGCGCTGCCTCGAGGCTGGGGAGCATGTCGGCGAGGAGCGTGGAGAGACGCGTGTAGACTGCAATCTCCGCGCGCACGACCTCGGCGTCGAGCACCTTGAGCCTGTTCCCCATGGGGATGACGGCACGCGGCTCGACGAAGAGCGTAGAGCCGCTGCCACTCGTGGCGTGCACGAGACCGGGGAAGCGCTCGTGCGCGTCGGAGCGGACCGGGAGCACGTACCGCCCCTCGCGCTCGGTGACGAAGCGCTCTTGCAGCACCTTCTCGTAGCGCCCCATCAGGTCTTCGAGGCGCGAGAGGATCCTCGCGCGGGCGGCGCGTTGCTCGCTGCGCAGGCGCGAAAGCTCGGGGCTCGCGCGGTCGTTCAGCGTGCCGTCGGCGTCGAACGAGGACTCGAGCTCGAGGAGCGGATCGTCGAGCGAGGCGTCGGTCGCGCACGCGGCGAAGAGGGCAGGGAGCCGCCCTTTGCGCGTGCCGAGGAAACGTCGCGTGGCGCGCGCGGCGCCGAGGAGCGATTGCACCGCGCGGAGCTCCTCGGGGCCGAGCACCCCCGCGGCGCGAAGGCGCTTGAGGGGCTCCTCGACGTCGGGGACGTCGAAGGCCGGGAGCGGCTCACCGTCTTTGGCGAGGCGGGCCGCTTCTTCGGATTCGGCGGCCCGCGCCTTCGCTTCGGCGAAGGTCTCGGCGAGCGGGAGCTCGAGCGCCGCGCGCTTCCCCATCGGTCCACGGCAACGCGCGGCGAGCGCGGCGAGCACCGCGTCCCACTCGAGATCGAGCCGGGTCTTTTCCCACATCACGACGCCCACGCTGCCGGCGAATACGTCCGCGGGTTACGGGTTGCGATCGCCGTTGCCGCCGCCGACCGCGCCGCTCGGCATCGGGTTCGCCTCGCGTTCGAGGTAGCGGAAGATGGTGCGCGGATCGACGCCGAGGTCCCGCGCCGTCTGGGTGCGGTTGCCGTTGTTCCTCTCGAGCACCTCGAGCACGTACTTGCGCTGAAACTCTTCTTTGGCCTTCTCCAGCGGGAGGATCGGGCTCTCGGCGTTGGGGCCGAGATCCAGGTCTTCGGCGCCGAGGAGGGTCTTCTCGCAGAGCACGAGCGCCTTCTTGATGCGGTTCTCGAGCTGGCGAATGTTCCCCGGCCAGTTGTTCTTCTTGATGGCGCCGAGCGCCTGCGGCGTGAAGCCGGCCACCTTCGAGCCGAGCTCGTCGGCGTACTTGGAGAGGAGCGCCTTGGCGATGATGAGCACGTCGTCCCCGCGCTCGCGGAGCGGCGGGAGCCAGAGGTTCACCACGTTCAAGCGGTAGTAGAGGTCCTCGCGGAAGCGCCCGCCGCGGATCTCTTCTTCGAGCACGCGGTTCGTGGCCGCGACGATGCGGATGTCGACCTTCTCCGGCTTGCTGTCGCCGACGCGGAAGACGATGCGCTCTTGGAGGGCGCGGAGCAGCTTCACCTGGAGGTTCAGCGGCAGCTCGCCGATCTCGTCGAGGAAGAGCGTCCCTTTGTCGGCCGCTTGGAACTTCCCCGGGCGCGAAGCGACGGCGCCGGTGAAGGCCCCCTTCACGTGGCCGAAGAGCTCGCTCTCGATGAGGTTCTCGGGGATGGCGCCGCAGTTGATGACGACGAAGGGCTGGTTCGCGCGGTTCGAGCGGCGGTGCAGCTCGCGGGCGATGAGCTCCTTGCCGGTGCCGGTCTCGCCGGTGATGAGCACCGAGATGTCGGTGGTGGCGACCTTCTGGAGCTTGCGGAAGACCTCCATCATGGAGGGACACACGCCGATGATCTCGCCGAAGCGCTTGTCCTGGAGCTCGGCGGAGAGCTTCTCTTTGTCGGCGCGGAGCGCGGTGAGGAGCATCGCGTTCTGCAAGATGAGCGACGCTTGCCCGGCGAAGATGGAGAGCACGTCGAGCTGCGAGCGCTCGAAGAGCCCCTTCACGCGGTCGTTGCCCACGTACATGGCGCCGATGACGTGACCTTGGCTGACGAGCGGCGCGCACATGACGCTGGAGAGGCGGAGCGCGAGGACGCTCTCGCTCGACCCGAACTGCGAATCGGAGAGCGCGTCGGAGACGATGATGGGCCGCCCGGTGGCGAGCACCCGCTTCACGATGCTGTCGGAGATGACGCCGGCGGTGTCGGTGATGGCTTCGCGCTTCACGTGGCGCGAGGCGCGCACGACGGGGCGCGGCTCGTTCTTCGACGAATCGGGCGAGGCCGGCTGGCTCGCGGGGACGCCGTCGCTCCCGCTGTTGCCGAAGGCGTCGTCCATCAAGAGGATGAGACCCTTCTCGCCGCCCGTGACCTCGAGCACGGCGTCGAGCATGGCCTCGAGCAGCTCGTTGAGCTGCTTCTGCGTCATGAGCTTCTCGCTGAACTCGTAGAGCTTGCGGAGCCCGGCGAGCGGTGTCGACGACAGCGCCGGCGCCTCCGGCGTCAGGTCCGGCTTGCTGTGCGGCGCGGGGGGGGGCTCGCGCATCGGCTCGTCGAACATGCTGAAGGAGAGTTCGGCGTCACCGAGCGTGAGGCGATCGCCGTGCACGAGACGGGCGCGCCGCTTCTTCTTGCCGTTGACGAGGATCTCCCCGCTCTTGTCGACCTCTTCGAGGTTGAAGTCGCGACCGTCGAAGAGCACCTGCGCGTGCGTCTCGGCGATCCCCGCCGTCTGAATGGCGACGTCGTTGCCGAGGGCGCGGCCGATCGTGGAGACCGGCTTGTAGAGGACGTACGCACGCGGAGCGCCGACGGGCGGGAACCACTTGATCATGGGCATGGGGAAAAACCTGCACGTCGGACGTCCGCTGCGCGGCCGACGCTCCCGACTACCTTAGCCCCGAATGCAGCGGTTCGTGCGCGTAGATCGCACCGCGATCGCCTCCGCGCCGGGGCGTCGGCGCAAAGGGGGGCGGCTCTTGCCGTCTTTTGGTGTCCGCTCGCGCTCGGGGGACGGAGCGAGAAAACGCCTTGTTTTCCGCTGTTCCTCGCGTGCTACGCCCCGGCTCGATCGAGAAAATGAGAGGGTTCGGGGGAAAATCCGATTGACGTCCCCCCCGATGTTCGGGCACAAAAGGGCCCGTTCGTTTTAGGAGGAGAGAATTATGAAGAAAGTTGCGATTTTTGCGGCGCTCGCGCTCGGCGCGGTTGCCTGTGGCGGCAGCGACAAGCCGGCGGCCGACCCCTCGACCACCACCACCACCACGACCCCCCCGGACGCGACGGGCGCGGCCCCCGCGAGCACCGACGGTGCGGCGACCCCGGCTGCTCCGGCTGCCCCGGCTGCGCCGGCTGCCCCCGGCAAGTGAGCCGTCGCGCTCTTCGGAGCGCGTAGCTCGACAGAGCTCGGGACCGCGCTTCGGCGCGACTCGAGCGATGGAAGTGCGCAGGGCCTCCACAAGCGAGGCCCTGCGTGCTTTTGTGTGCTCTACTCGTCGAAGTTCGTAGGTGGCCTTGGGCCTATGCGAGGGGGTGGACGAGCTCTCGCTAGCGCCGTTTTCGATCGGGAAAGGAACGACGGATGAAGCAGCTCGCTGTCCTGGGTGTGGTCACGTTGGTCTTCGTGCTCGCGGCGTGTGGTGGCTCGGAGAAGCCCCCGCTCACGCCGGATCAAGACAACCCGACCGCCACCGACGGCGGCTCCGACATGCCGACGGGTGCCGATCCCGCGGCGGCCGCGCCTGCTGCTCCCGCCGCCCCGGCGAAGTAGCCGCGAGCGTCGAACGCGAGCCGA